>JBGSUB010000042.1:0-243337 GCA_041753535.1 Lentimicrobiaceae bacterium | reverse complement strand
AAATTCATTCCCATTATAAAACTGCTCTACACAAGCAGAATAGAGCAGTACTTTTTTATTTTGCAGTTTATTGGAACATGTGCCACCGGAAGATGATACTGCAGCTGTCATTTTCCCCGTACCTGCACCGCTGCCACGGTAAACGCTCAAGCCATCGGGTGTCATCTCACGCAGGTTTATTGTGCTCTTATACCCGCTCGCCATGTGTATGAAAAGGTAAGTGCTGTCCATTGTGAAAGATTCGGCAACGCCAGGTTGATTTTGAACCCATAAGCTGGTATAATAGAGCGCCTCCGGTGGTGTAATATTCATGGAGTCGCCAATTTCAATAAAGCGAACAGATGCAGCATTCATCATTTGAAAGGACTGAAACAGGAGCTCTTCGTTTGAAGATTGATCACTATTATTACTCTCTTTTTTACATGCAGAAAAAAGTAAGAAAGTAAAAACCAAAACAAGAAGGGCGTTAATTGTTTTCATATCACTAAATTTTAAAGTATTAGTGTCCGGGAAAAATTTTGTAAATGAATTGAAATGATTGAGAATATCGCATTGGGCAATTCATGATAACGGGGGCCTTGCTTTTTATTTCTTTACAGCAAAGTAGAATCCCGATAGTGATCAGTTCACCAGGAATCACCAGGTTGTCTATATCATTTGGTGCATCCCGATAGCTATTAGGATGGCGTTTTAGTGTTTTAGTGTCAAATCTTTATCCAATTCTTTCCGTCCTGACAACAAAAATTTTAGAGTACTAAAATATAAACATTTAGTTTTTTAAATATGTTCATTTTAAACTGTAATTGTTCCGGAAAGCAATATAGCCCTAATCCGCATCTTTTCCTTCGTGGAGCTTCGCGCCTCAGGTTTAAGACCTATACTTATGTTTAATCCCCATGGAGGCGGTTTTGGAGCGGACTCGGATAGAAATTAAGGCTATAACCTATTATTAATGGTTTGATTGAATACAGAACCATGTTACATATTATTTAAAACCTACTATATAACTTCTTTTAAATAACTGACCAACAGGAACTTTTAAATAGTTGTTTTTAGCTGGCTTAATTGTTTTTCCTGATATTTTATTCTTTTGACTTTCCACTTTTCGTTATTTTGAACCATGCTTTGCTGAAAGATAAGGTAATTCCCGCAACAGGCATTATGGAAGCGATGGATCGCTTTGTAAATGTGGATGTTATAGATTTCCCATATGTGTATTCGCACGAAAATCCTTTCCCGTTGATAGAAGGTAGCGATTCTTATCTCGTTGACCAGAGTTTTGAAAAAATATTTACGAAGGCGGCGGTTTTTCTTCAATAACCAATTTATGATTATTTATGACCGTACTATCTGATTTTCAAATGAGTGCTCACTACCTTTTACAGAATTACACACTTTTTCGAAATCAGATAATCGCCAACCCGCAACTGAAAATAATAAACTCCTGCATTAAGCTGCGAACCATCAAAATCAACAAAATATTCACCTTTGGTCATATACGCATTTTTTAAAGTTGTAATTAGCTGACCGTGTACATTAAAAACTTTAAGGGTTGTAAAACCACTTATTTCGCTGATCCAGTTTATTTTAGTGATCCCGGAAAAGGGATTGGGAATATTCTGCAAAAGTTGAATTTTGGATTTCCCTTCGTATGGAATGGGTTTGTTGATCGCGACGATTTTTTCAAACAATGGTTTTATACCCCAGGCATTCAGAGCCCCGGTATGGCCGGTTTTGCCATCGTATATTTTTAATATCCATTCGCCTCCGGGATCCATACCGTTGAAGGCGGTTAAAGGATGAAAGGGCTTGTGATTACCCGAAAATGGTGCAACTCCATCGGTAATCATTTTCGAAGCTTCATCAGTAAGTTTTGTCCACAAGAAATTAGCTCCCGGATCGGAAACTGTGGAAACAAGGGTTTCAGTAATGCCGCTATGTGATAAGGATATTTCAAGGTCGCCCGCCCGGGTATGCATTATTGAGTCAATCATAACCTCCAGCCCGACTAACAGATAACCGCTACTTTTTATGTCAGGAAAATCAACTGTGAGAATATCGCTTGTTTCAGTGAGATCGTTAATGGGACGATCAAGTTTATTTCGCAGGAATGTTCCCGGCTCATTCCAGAATCCTCCGTTTTTGGTACCTTTTATATTACCTCCTTCACCGCAGACCCAACCGTCGTTAAGGTTAGCAAAATGTATTGAAGCCATGGTGTTACGAAATATTCCGCTGTATTGCTTAAACCAGGTGTACCCTCCATCTATCGAGCGAAGTATTGTCCCATCTGAACCTGTAGCCCATCCGTTGTCAGGATCAACAAAACAGACTGAAAACAGCGATTCAGAGAAGCCACTATTGATTTCCTGCCAGGTAATACCTCCGTCGTTTGTTAACATAATAATTCCGTAAACACCAACCGTCCACCCATGCAATTCATCAATGAAATAAACAGACCTGAAAAAGTGATTATTACTAACGACAAGGTCGCATCTCAGCCAGGTTTGCCCGCCATCCGTTGTGCGCAAAATAGTTGAATCCATTCCAACAATCCAACCTTTATCAGCATTTATAAAAAATACATCAACCAATGCATTATGGGTAGGAGGAGTTTGCCTGATCCAGGTACTGCCGCCGTCAGTTGTATGGACTATTTCGCCCCAATTATCCCGGCTTACTATCCATCCGTTGTTTTCATCAATAAAACAAACTGCGTTAAGCTGCCCGTATAAGGGGCTCGTTTGTGTTTTCCATGAATAACCACCGTTTGTAGTATGTTTTATTATTCCGTTTGCTCCAACCGCCCAGCCTTCGGTTTTATTGATAAAATCTACACAGTTAAGTATATCGGGTATGGTTAATTGTTTTTCCCAGGTTATACCTCCGTCAGCAGTATGTAAAATAATGCCTTCTTTGGTTCCGGACAGTGTAACCTTATCCCCTCCGACTGCCCAGCCTGTGTCAGCACTAATAAAATCGACCGATTGCATAATATGAAGGGGCCGCTCATTCATTATTTCAAATTCAGCCTCTTCCGGTTCTTCTTTTTTCAATATTAAACCATACCACCCTACAGCAAAAACCTGGTTTACCAGGGGGTAAATAGCTTTCCGAAAGCATACATCGTTCAGCGTATTGATTGTGGGTGATTCTATTTGTGCCCAGGTACTGCCTCCATTCAGCGTTTCGAGAATTGTGCCTTTACTACCTACCGCATAAGCCGGGCCAACTATGCCTTTTGTATCAACATCGTAAAGATCAAGGAATGTAGTTTCATTTTCCTTAATCCAGGTATCGCCGGCATCAGAAGAACTGGTGATAACGGCCTGGTGGCCACAGGCACGGTAGTCGCCATATGGGACGACATCGATAGAATAAAGGTTGTAAGTTACGGGTGTAGGATGTAATTGCCAGGATATGCCTGCATCTTTCGTACTGATTACAAGGCCAGCCTCACCGGATATCCATATTTCCTGACAATCTTTTTGATCGACTGCAAAAAAACGGGAATGATACGTGCTGTTGATCCACTCCCAGGTTTCACCATAATGGAAAGCGTGAAGGATTACATTATCGCCACAAACCCAGATACATTCCCCGTCAATACCAGTTACGGAGTATAAATCCTGATGTGTACCGCTGTTTTGTTTCAGCCAGGTTTCTCCATAATCATTCGTAAAATAAATGGCACCATTGTTCCCAACAATCCATCCTCTTCCCGAAACAGCTGACATATAAACACAGTTTAGATTTTCGGTGGTTCCGAGATCAACCACTTCATAATCGTACCACTCGGTTTCTGTATGAAGTAAGGTTCCCTCATCACCAACCGCCCAGCCCTGAGGGCCGGTCATAAAAATGGAATTCAGGTCATTGCCCAGAAGATAAGGATTTTGCCATTGCCAGCCAGCCTTCTGGGAAAAAGATGTGCTTACAATCACAAACATAAGCAAAATGCAGATTAGATTTTTCATGGCTTTTTGTTTAAAAACATAAATGGATAATCGGATTTTACGCATTCAATTTATCTGTTCGGGATTATTTTATTAAAATTATTTTCCGCGTAAATAATTGATTTGCTGAAGTAATCCTGCAGAAATACACCCCGGCTTGCAGGTAACTTGCATCGATAGTGATCTCCTCTTCCCCTTCCCGGTTAATCTCCTTTTCCATCATTACTTTCCCATTCATATCCAATATCTTAATCCTGGATATTTCGTTTTGGAATTTAGAATTTGCTATCCGGAATTTCCCCTGGCCCGGGTTCGGCCAAATGATCACATGATCCTCCTCCGCCTGTTCTGATATTCCTGTTCCTTTCTCGCATTGTTTCCCATAAAGTCTTTTGGCATTTATGATGTCTTCACCAATAGTTTCGGTGAAGGAGGAAAACAAACCGAGAACCTTCCCGGAAGGACCACTGGTGAGTGCGGGGGCAGATACCAATTCTCCTGTTTCTCCGAAAATGCCAAGTTCTTCTATATTTCCATCGCTATTTACAACGGACATGGCTATATGATTAGATGGTAAATCTGCATCATCTACCCATATGACGAAGAACCGGTTGTCAAAGGAAGTCACTGAACATGAGTTTTGTCTGTTTGAAGCAGGATCGATCGTAACGGGGTCAATGTCCAGGATGGTCATTTGAGGGGTAAACCTTACGAATTTAACTACAGAGACATCCTGATAGGCATTAAATTCGGTATAACACACCATCAGCGTGCCTGCCGAAAATGCTACGGAAGGATTTACCAATGTTTTATCCTCAATTACGGCAAGCGCAAGACCGTTGATATCCAGGACTGTGCCATCGGGGCTTACTCTCGCAACATATATGGCCGGTTCAAAAAAGAAGCCCGACCGGTAATCTTCCCAAACGACAACATAATTTGTTCCATCGAAAGTGACAGAAGCATTTTTCTGATCGGTCTGGTAGGCAATCACAGGAAAGCCCTGAGGGTTAATAATACTGCCATCAGTGCTTATAAGTGTACCATAGATGTCGTAATGCGAATTATTTCCGGTGCTGTTCCGGCCATCTTCCCAAACAACCAACCAGTTTTGACCATCTGAAGCAATGGAAGGATTTGTTTGTGTCCAGTTTCCCTGATAGATGACTAATCCGTCCGCGTCAAGTACCTGACCATCAGTGCTGACCCTGACCCCAAACAAATCGGAGCCATTTTCCCAAACCACAAGGTAATGCGTACCGTTAAAAGAAATGGAAGGGTAACGGCAATCGCCTTCTCCGGTTATAATGGGGAGCGCTTCCTGGTCTATCACTGTGCCTTGTTGATTGACACGGGCCGCATAAATATCGAAAGAATTATCATTACGGGTGTCGAGCCAGATGGCCATGTAATTGGTTCCGTCAAAACTAATTTTCCCGTCCAGTTGGTTATTGAAACCCGGGCTCAGGAGGATTCCACCTGTGGGAATTATATTTCCCTGCAAATCACAGAATGTTCCATAAATATCTGAACTGTTTCTCACTTCTTGTCTGCAGATAAGCATTTGCTGACCGTCAAAAGCAAGCGCGGGTTGTTCCTCCCTGTATTCAGTCCCAGCAATTAAGATTCCGGATGGATCCAACACCTCTCCTTCGCCCGTTATCCTGCAGGCCAGGTTATCGAAATCCTGATTGAATCCATAATTTCCCTTTGCATAAGCAACCCAGAAGTTGCTGCCGTCGAAGCAGACATCGGGCCACACACAATATAATTCCGGGAAGTTTGAAATGGTTATTCCATTCGGATCTAACAAAGAACCGTTCATATTTACCCTTGATCCGCGGATCAATTCATTTGATCCGCTGGCGTCATCTTCCCAGACCAGGAAATACTGTTCTTCGCCGTAATAAATTGCGGGATGGTTCTGGTCATTTGGCAAGGCGGCGATGGCGGTGCCATTTGGATGCGAAACCGTTCCATTGGTTTCCACGAAACTTCCAAAGATATCATCATCGGCACTCTGGCCATCTCCCCACACGATGAAATAGCGGATTCCATCAGAACAAATATCCGGATACGACTGGTAGCTGGATGAGGTACATATCGGGAAACCGTTTACATGACTGACTGTACCATCCATTTGGACAAAATTCGCGTAAATATCCTTGTCGTTCCCTTTGCGATAATCAGCCCATGTCACGCAGAAATCGCTTCCCACGCTGGCCACGGCCGGGTAATCCTGGTCATCTTCGGCGCAGCAGATGGGAAATCCTGAAGTATCCATGACTACGCCTGCAGTTGTAATCCTCGCCCCGTAAATATCGTCGTTATCGCTACCATCAATTCGCTCATCCCTCCAGACTACCAGGAAAAAGTCACCGTTTGTCGCAATGGCGGGAGCGGTTTGTGAACCCGGTTCTTTGCAGATGATGAAACCAGCGGGGTCCAACAGATTCCCGCTGATATCGACCCTGGCCCCATAGATATCATCTTCCTGACCCCGGCTATCCTGCCAGACCACCAGATATACATTACCGTCAAAGGCAACGGAAGCATAGGACTGAGAATAAGGCGCAGCAATATGTGCTAGTTCAGTGTTAATAGGGAATTCTCCATCACTTTTAAAAATGCCAGGTGAATTTCTCCCGGGCGTGAATTGTGATATTGCGTCAGTGCCAGTCAGCAATAAGCAAGCCATCAGGCCTGAAAACAGTAGATTCTTCTTCATGTCGCTCTATTTTATAAGAATAAATTTCTTCACAAAGGTTTGTCTCCCGTCACTATATCGGCATAAATATATCCCTGCCGTTAACGCGCTTACATCGAGTACGATTTCTTTATCTGTTTCCCTGCGCTGATTTATGCTCAGGCTTTGACCGCCAGAATTCAGTATTTCGATGACCTGGTTATGTGCAAAAAAACGGTTTGTCCTGACCCGGACCACATCGGAGGCCGGGAGCGGGTAGATTTCCGGTTCAAACTGACGGATATCACCAGTTGATAAGGGTGCAAGGGAGGCAACATACAGGTGGTATGAAGTATTATAGACATCCTGAAGATTCTCAAATACAATCGTCAGTGATTTCAAAGGAATATCAGGCATAAAGTAAGCCGCAGGGGCTTCGCTGGATGGCATATCCCCGATTACCAGATTGTTGTAAGCAATATAATCTTCAGGCGTGTCAGACCCCAGAAGCGCGGCATGCGTATCATCCCATTTCGGGAGATTGATCCCGTCTTCACCAAGGTTGGCATCAAATAATTCCACAAGCCAGCCATCGATAACCTCCACCGGCACCTGAATGTCGTTTTCATCGATGGCAGAAAACAGACAGTTCTCAACATCAATGTCAACCACGCAAAAGCCCCAGGCATCGGGAGGAGTGACTTGGTTAAAGATGAGGGTGAGTGTTGCCCTGGAAGTCAGGGGCTGACCCACCGTACCACTTCCGTTCAAGGCAACCTGAATACGCAGGTTTTGGGCATTGCCGGCTTGCCCGAAGGTATTTTCAAATGCGTTGCCATCGTCGAAAACCTCATCGTCCAATATCTGCACTTCCCCCACAAGGGTGCCACTGGCAGTCCAGTTAAAGCCAGACAAGGCCGCATTGTTAAAACTTCCGATCCCCTGATGGGTGCCGGTGATTTGAAATGTTGCGTATTCCTGCGCATTCAAGACGGAAAGGCACAGAAATACGATTCCGATGACGTTAGCCGCTATTTTCATTTTTCGCTTCGTTTTGCCTCACCCTTTTCGTCCCCATCTCCGGATAGGAAAAGGAGTTGTCGGATAAGAAATTTATAATTTTGTTATTTTTTGCATAATTATTTGATTATCAATATGTACTCCACGAAATAGACCCCGGAGGGAAGGGTCGGCAACGTAAATATTACCTTCGTCACCATAAACGATATCATGTCCGATTTTACTTTTACCGGCATTGTAATTGTAATACCATTTGTGGTTCTGGCCCTGGCCTGCCAGAGCCAACATCACCAACATGCTGAAAAGAATTACTTTTTTCATGGCTTAGTATTTAGCTTCACTTCCGTTATCCTAATTAACGAGGAGACCAGGGGTGTGGTGGTTATAATTTAATGATCTTCAACACTATGATTTGATCTTCAGGAAATATCCTGACGAAATAAATTCCCGCTGTTAGTGAACTGATTTCGAGTTCCATGTTCCCTGTTGTGCTATTGGTGTCCCATTTTTTTATTAAGTTGCCAAACAGATCAACTAATTCAACTTTGACTATCGCATTTTGGAATCCGGAGCTTTTGATCTGGAAATTCCCCCGGGTGGGATTCGGGTATAGTACAATCACAGACAGCGCATGATCACTTATACCAAAAGGCAACACCGGGGAATACATTGCGAGTGCCTTTGATGGATCATCGCCTGAATCAAAAATATCTAACTGCCCGACTTCATCATCTGTAGCATGCGACCACTCGTTGTTCTGTGCCCAAATGGTATCCATCAGGGTTGCCGGAGTTTCAATATAAAGATCAAAGCCATCGTTGTTGTTCATGACATTATTTCCTGTTCCGGGTTCATCTGATTTCCCCATTCTTACAATACCTTTTAAACGAATACCATGCCCGCCATTCTTTGTAATCAGGTTATAATTCAGTAGTACTGAACTGGTGTCATATTCAGGGTAGAGATCAGCCACCAATCCGTCAGCCACACAATGCTCCACCCTGTTGGAGTCGAAACGGGCTGAAGCCGTGCTGAAGTATACGCCTGTATGAGACTCTTCAAAAGTGTTTTCTACTATTTCCCCGGCTGCAACAGCCCTTATGTATGCTCCATATGAACCTCCCGAAATCCGGTTACCCTTCATCCCGGGAAATGAAACCGAAAAAACCTGCACCCCACAAACTGCTGAAGAATCATTTTCAAATGAAATTCCTGTCGGAGCGACGTACGGAAGTGTGATGATATTATTTTCGATATATCCACCGGAAGTTGAGGTAATCCTGATTCCGCCGGATTGTCCGTCAGTGTGGATGATATTCTCACTGATTGTTACACCAGCTGATTTTGCCTGTAAATCAATACCGCCGTTCGGAAACTCATTGGATGCCACCTCAGCATTGCTGATCGCTGTGCAAGTTAGCGATAGTCGTCCGTTTGATACTTTGTTATTCAGGAATCGGAATCCCTGGCTGGACACTGAGGACATCTCCACGCCTTTGCCTATAATGTTATCATTTATATAATCAAGGCAAGAAGCAATTGAAAGCAGGACCAAACTATCCTGAATCTGATTATTGTATATTTGAAGTGTATCTTTCTTCGATACTGTTGATACTGTGAAATTCCCGCTGACCTGATTCCCTTTGAACAAAACCTCTCCATCTCTCAAACTAACACTGAAGAATGAAAAATCACTACCAACGATACAATTTTCCACCCTGATATCTGCCAGGCATAATGCTGTATAAAGATGAATACTATCATCTACCAGGTTGTTGATAAAAGTCAGCTTCACTGTAGAATCCAACACGGAGATTTCGTTTGAGAATACCTGAAGCCGGCAATCGTAGACGGAGAGGGGCGCAACAGCAAGGTTCGTATTACTCATCAGCACATTGCTGCAGGTCAACTGACTGATGCTCACTGTATTTGTATCGAGGGTATGCGAAAGGATAAAGATCCCTTCAACCAATGTAGAGTTGCGATGCTGGCCCTGAATGGAGATGTTGTGATTGATCATGAGGGTGTCTTCCGGGTATGTTCCTTCAGCAACTAAGATATGATATCCCTGCTGGACAGATGATAATCCTTCATTAATGGTATTGAACGGATGGGCGGATGAACCATCTTCAATGCCGGTGTTGTTGGAGGCGTCGACATAGATCACCTGCTGCGCCAGTGAATAATGAACGGCGAGCAGTGAACAGAGGATGAGGATTGATTTTTTCATGACTTGGTTTTTTTACCACGTTAGGCACAATAGAGCGCAACTTGTCCCGATCAGTCGGGATAGGATTCACATATTGGGAAATAGAATCAATCCTTTACCAGCCTTACAGAATAACCTTCTCCCATCATACCCGGATTTCTGTGTATTTCACCATGTTTATAGTACAACTCTCTGTCCCAGGCATCCCCGGAATTTACTTTTGTCGAAGTCCAAAAATAAGCTCCCTTTGTGAGCCCAAGAAAACTGCCATTAATGGTATAAATCCCCCCTGGAAGTGCTGTGAATCCGGACTCATTGGTTGCTGCAGTATTCGGACTTGCCCAATGCCCGGTTCCGGCTTCCTTAAGTTTTCCGCCCGATACAGCAGCGCCACCTAATGTTGTATTTAGCGCCAGCCAATCATCATCAGTGGAAACATGCCAGCCTTCCGGCGCCAGTCCCCGTTCATCGGCCACCGCATAAAAGTTGTACAGTTTTCCATAGACCATGCTGTTGAGAGGATCATTTTGATAATCCCAGCACATACCGCCTGAGATCTTTAAACTTTTCTTGCTTCCGATCAGGTCACCGTTCCTGTAACGGGTGGTTTTGAGATTTTGTCCGGTCCAGACCAGTTCTCCGATCTTTACCATTGTATAAACATTCCCATCGATATCGGTAACCGAGTCCGGTGGGTCCTGCGGGTTGTTATCCTTGTCGTTTTTTTTGCAATTCGTTGCAAAGACCAGGATCAAAGAGACTCCCAGGAGAAAGCGTCCAAAGAGTTTCAGATTTGTTTTCATAATTTGATGATTTTTTTCACGATCGTTTGATTTTCAAGAGATATCCTGATGAAATAGATGCCTGCCGGACATCTGGTGATGTCAAATTCCAAATCACAAGCACCAAGCACCAAACAAGCACTAAATTTAAAATCACAAATAATTTCATTAATTACCTTCCCATATAAATCCACCACCTCAATGTTTTGAATTTGATTTTTGGAATTGGTTTGGTGCTTGGAATTTGTAATTTGGAATTTCCCCCGGCTTGGGTTCGGCCACACCTCCACGCCTCCTTGCCCACCTGCTTCGATGCCTCCCTGATCTCCGGTCCCGGTGATCTGAGCCAAAGGGGTTTTCCATACGGAAGTTCCGTCGGTTCCAGCAAAGACATCACCGTTATGGAGGAGAAGCGCGTTCACTCTTTGTTCACCAAGGCCGGAATTGACATAACTCCAGGTAGCTCCTCCATCGTCAGAATATCTCACCCCGGATGCTTTGGTTCCTGCGATAATCTGTGGGTATATGACACAAACGGACAAAAGGTTTTCAAATGGCAGGTATTGTTCCCAGGTATTCCCATTGTCATCTGATATATATAATCCTTTATACTCACAAGCTGCAAAAACTTTCCCATTGTCAGTTGCCATTGACCTTATATGATGGGAGTTGACTGAAGTCTGAGTCCACGATCCGCCATCATTGTCGGAGTAATAAACACCACTCCCGTTAGTACCGGCATAGATCCTGGAACCAGTGACAAGCAGTGAAAGCACCGACTTGTTATTCAGGGAGGTTTGTGTCCAGGTTGCGCCATAGTCGGTTGAGTAAAACACCCCCTGTCCGTAAGTGCCGGCGAAAAAAACCTGACCTTTTTTCGCCAGGGCATAAACGAGGGTATTATTTATGGACGACATCGTCCAGGTTGCTCCACCGTCAGTAGAATAGTAAGCGCCATAATGGGTTCCTTCACAAAAATGATTGCCTTCAGAAACTAAGGAATAGCAGTTTATATGATTTGAAGTGATCTTTGTCCAGTCCTCTCCTCCATTCGCTGATTTGTAAGTATCCAGATAAGAGCCGGTATAGATTTCATCACCGGTGCTGTAGAGGGAAAAAATCCTGTAATTATGCATCACCGATTTTACCCAATAGGTTCCACCGTTGTCGGAACTATATACCCCGGCATATCCGACTCCGGCAAACTGGATGGATCCATTCCCTGCAATAGAATTTACGGATTTGCCATTCAGGTATTTTTGTGACCATGTGGCTCCGTTATCTGAAGAAAAATACAAGCCTGATGTTGTTCCGGCAAAGAGCTTAGTCCCATCATAAAACAAAGAACGTATCCATTCATTTCCCGAAGCAGTCTGATTCCATGTTTGCCCGTTATCGGATGAAATAAAAACCCCGTTATCCAGTGTTCCTGCAAAAAGTGCACCTTCAATCCGTTCAAGGGATCTGACGGATTGGTTATTCAGGGAGGTTTGTATCCAGGATGTCCCGTTATCAGAAGATTTATACACTCCCTGATTTTCCGTACCGGCATAAACTATATTTCCAACAACCAGCAATGCATTCACAGTCCGGTTATTCAGCGGTGTGCTGACCCAGGAATTTCCAAGATCGTCGGAGTAATACACCCCTTTTGTATCCAGACCGGCAAACAACCTGCCCGGGCCGGCAGCAACCGCGTTAACCCAGTAATCAGTAGAATCGTAAAGGGAGGTTATTACCCAGGTTTCTCCATTATCCTCCGACCTAAGCACACCATGTGCATCAGAACCTGCAAATAAGGTGCTGCCATACTTGCAGAAACTATTCATCTCATCCACCCTCTGGCTTGAATATGACCAGGTAAGTGCATCATCATCAGAATAGGAGATTCCGCCCTGGGTGCCGGCAATTAACCTTCCTTCAGTAAAAAGAAGGCAATTTACTGTACCACCGGTGAGACCATTGCTAACCTGAACCCATTGGGCAGAAAGCTGAAATGAATAAATGACCGGGATAAGCACTAAAAAAACTTTAATTTTTGTTTTCATTTTATTTATTGTTTTGAAATGAATCTTAGGGCAAAATTTACGATATTGAATGGATTAAAAACAAGAATTTAACTTTGAATAATTTAATATCACTCAAACGGTGACCTGGATAAGGTCTCGTTATATAGAGACCTGAACCTGAAAAGTTTCGCAGAGTTTTCATTCTCAATGCCTGTAGAGTTGCCGGAATCAACAGAAACAGTTTGAACCTTACTAATTAAGGTACTGATAGTATGTATTATAACGACGATGTGAGTTTTGACTTTCATCCTAAAGGGAGTAAATTATTATTTCAATACAATCATTTTCTTTGTTTCAACTTTTCCATTTGCCTGAAGCTGGTAAAAATAAACCCCGGCGGGCAATCCGGTTGCATCGAACTTAACTGAATGTTCTCCCATTGCCTGCTCACAATCCACCAATGTTGTAATTTCGCGGCCTGTAAAATCATAGACTTTTAGCGCCACATGCATGTCTTTAAGCAATTTCCATGTAAGTGTGGTGGCTTTGTTAAAAGGATTGGGATAGTTCTTTAATAGCACACACCACACTGGTTCAGTCACTTGATCGTTGATACCTGTGAGGCTATCTTTACTGAATTTCCAGATTTTATCAGGCAGGGCACCTGTAAGATAAGTAGATGCGAACGCTTCGAATGGATCCGCTTCTGATATTAAAACCGATAACATATGGTAATTTAGAAGTCCGTCGTTCATCTCTGACCAGGAATCACCTCCATTGGGACTTAAAAAAACACCTGAGGGTTCAACACCAATAATAAGTGTGTGATCGGATAGAAAATATGGAGAGAGAGATAAACCTGCAACGTATTGGGTAGTTGAATAACAGATTTGCCACGCGAAAGGATCCCCACCATGCACATTATACATAACATTGCTTTGGTCGGAATAATGAACTGCTGCAAACAAAGTACTGTCATTTGCAAATCCGCTAGAAACGTCAAAATCCAATAACTCAGAGGCTCCTGTCCAGCCACTTATGTTATCATTGGAAACGCCATTATCTATCGATCGTAAAAGGTGAGCGCCAATGGTAACCCCGCTAAAAAGACTTTGATTGTTACTTACGCCTCCCGCTGACTTCAAATAATCAAACTCCAAGGGGATATAAAATACCGACACAAAAGACCAGCCATTGGCGGGATCGGTTGTTTTCCAGAATTTTGCAACCCCACTAAATGTCCAGCAAAAGATGGTCTGATCGTTACTATAATCCGAAGAAAAGGCGATGGTTTGCACGACTTCATTCCCTGGTGTTGGTAAATAACTCCAGTCGCTTCCCCCATTGGTTGACCGCTTCAGGAACCCATAACCCTCCCCAACAATCAACAGAAGTGTTTGATCGTTAGCAAAATCAGGCGAAATTACCATATCAACAATCCATTCGGAAGGATCATTCATGTCAGCAGGTTCATAAACATTTGCCCAGTTAAGCCCTCGGTCGGCACTCCGGTACAATCCCCTTACCTCATCGATGGCATATATTATTCCGTCGTCAGCATAAGATGGTGAAACAATAAATTTATTAATCAGTACTCCCGACAATACTGGTTGCCATTGTTGGGCAAGCAGAACACTTTGTATCATCGCCAGAAATATTCCGAAAAGACTTTTTTTATACATAATTGTTACCTCCGTTTATCTATTTGATCAATATCATTTTATGAGCTGCCACAGTATTCTCTGCTTGTAAACGGCAGATATACACCCCGGTCTGCAAGTTCCCAGGATTAAAAGTAACCAGATGTTCTCCATTTTCCAACTTGCCATCCACCAGCGTTTTCACTTCACGGCCTGTAAAATCATAAACTTTTACGATAACATGGGCAGCTTTTGGCTGCTGCCAGGTAATGATTGTGGTTGATTTAAAAGGGTTTGGATAGTTCTGCAAAAGGCTCAATTCTTGGGTTTGAGAATTCCTGTCTGCAATTCCTGTTACCGTTGAGGTAGTTGTTTTAAATACGGATTCACCCCATGAACCTGCATAGAGATAATCGTCAGAATCAACAGTAACAGAGCGGATATCCATTATTGTTAAACCGGAATTTATTTGTTCCCAGGTGTCACCAAAGTTAGTTGAGCGAAAGATTCCACTACCATAATTAAATGTTCCGCAAAAAAGATGTCCGGCGGAATTTTCAGCAATAGAGGAAACAAAATCTCCTACACTAAAAGGGGTCCAGGTTTGTCCATTATCTGTAGAGCGAAAATAATTTGTATAGATGTAATCGTTACTTGCAATAAGCATGCAATAGTTATAAGTTGAGCCAATGTTTGAAGTAAGATCTATCCAGGTTGTATCACCTGAAGGCAGTTTCCAAAATCCGCCGCCATAGCTTGCTAAAAATAAATCGCCTTGCGAATTGAATTCGAGCCCTTTTGCTCCTCCAACTCCACCAATATTGAACCAACTACTGCCATTATTAATGGATTTATAAACCCCATCATAAGCACCAGCGTATATATTGCCGTAAGCATCAACAGCCATTGCATTAAGATGTGTACTCCAGGCAATTCCCGTATCGGCGCGCACCCAGCTATTTCCATTATCTGATGAACGAAATATCACACCAGGATCGTAATAACTAAAACCGGCTCCACAAAAAATGGTTCCATCTTCTTTAATTGTAAACGTTCTGGTATCTAAATTTGTCAGCCCGCTATTAATTGTTTCCCAGGTTTGTCCTCCGTCAGTTGAGCGGTTAACTCCCCATTCAGCAGTAAAAATATCACCATCGGAATTGATGGCTATTTTATTAACGCTGCAAAGATTTAGCCCAACAGAGTGCCAGCTTTCACAGTTATCTGTTGATTTGTAAATAGCATAATCTCCTGCGGTAAAGAAATCGCCTGATGAATTTTTCGATACAACCCGTAAATATTTATATCCAAGATCGGTATTCATCTCGGTCCAGGTATTACCGTTATCCGTTGATTTTATCACGCCTTTCCCATAGGTTGGCAAATAGATATCGTCGTTTGTATCTATTAATACTGTTGATACTTCTTGAATTTGAATAGTATATGCCGGATACACATAAGTCCAGCTATCACCATTATCGGTTGAACGAAGGATTCCGCCATTTCCGGAACATCCGACAAACAAATGCCCATAATTATTTATGGCAATGGTTGTACCACCTCCAACAGGGAGTGGTGTCCAGCTTGCACCATCATCGGTTGAACGATAAAACATCCCTGAATTCCCAACAAATACGTGGCCTGAATCATTAACTGCAATTGCAACCGCACTGCCGGTAAAGGTTCCATAAGGTGCCCAGCTATCGCCTTCATCAGTTGATCTGTAAATTCCTGCTGCGTAAGTCCCAATATAAATGTTACTGTCCTTGTCAAAAGAAATGCAAAAGATAGATGAACCCGCCGTGTTTAACGAAGTAGTCCAGTTATTTCCACCATCCGTTGAGCGATAGATACAGTTATCAGAATTATTAAAACCAGCGACAAATAAATTTCCATTTGGGCTAATATTCATCGGACAATATTGATTAGCAGGATTCAATCCGTTTTTAATTGAGAACCATGTTTCGCCATTGTCGGTGGATTTATACGGGCCTTTACCCCACATGGCACTGGCATACATGTTACCAGTATTATCGGTAACAATAGAATATATTGCGCCGCCATGCGGACCGCTAAGTTGCTCCCATTGAATGCTTTGTGCAAATACAAATGATGGGAAACAGAGGAAAAACAAGGATATGTTTTTAAGCTTTTTCATATTACTTCCCTTTTTTATCAATCGTTAAAATCCTATTAATCAAGCCAATTACTTAATCAAAATCATTTTCTTTGATTCAGCAAGACCGTTTATCTGAATTTGATATAAATAGATACCCGGTGCCAGACCTGCAGTATTAAAAACTACCTCATGATTGCCGGGCAGCATTGCCTGGTTAACCAATAAGCTGATTTCCCTGCCTGAAAAGTCATACACTTTTAGTATTATTTTAGCAGGAACAGCCTGACTCCAACTGATTTTAGTGCTTTTATCAAATGGGTTGGGGTAGTTTTGACGAAGATTCAATACATTGGGAATAATATGGCTATTATTGATACCCGTAAATGATGCCTGAAGCTTAACCACATAAAAATCTTCTCCCAATGAGCTTGCCTGATGAGAAGTGCCTGCTAAAATGTAACCGCCATCCCCGGTTTGAAGGACACAATAACCTCTTTGATCACCACCATATCCAACTGATTTCATCCAAAGCGTATCGCCATCAGCATTTGTCCTTACAAACCAGAAATCATCAAGCTTAGCGGGATTGTTTGTGTAACCTCCAAAAATAAATCCACTATCGGTTGTTTGATCTACCGACCAGCCTATATCATGAGCTGAACGGCGAAAGATTTTTGTCCAGAGGGTATCACCCATAGAATTTGTTTTTACAGCCAGATCACTATTCGGATAATGAGAATCGGATCGGCCAAACAAAATATAACCACCATCGTATGTTTGCTGTGCCGAAGTACAATGATCATACTGATTCCCGCCATAAGTTTTTGACCATTCAAAAATTCCAGATGTATCAGTCTTAATCAGGAGGTAATCGTAGCCTCTTCCCCAAACATCATCCGACCCGGCCACCATATATCCTCCATCAGTTGTTTGCTGAACAATATACCCTTCCTGGTAAGAACTTCCGCCAAAAGTTTGTTCCCATTCAAATTCACCGTTATGATCCAGCTTAAGCAAAAAGACATCGCCGGATTTACCAGGAATATATTTAAAGCCTGTAATTATATACCCGCTGTCGGAAGTGCAGCTGATGTTAAATGCTTCCGCGTTTCGGTTGTCACCGTATGTATATGTCCACAAAGTATCTCCATAATTATCTGTTTTAATTATCCATGCATTTCTGAGAGTCGCTGAATGATTTATGACACCGGCAATCACAAAACCGCTGTTATAATCTTCTTTAACACAATTAGCATTTGCACCATGTGTTGGATTTTCACAGGTATTTGTCCAGAGAACATCCCCGGTATTATTGACCCGGACTAACAGAATGTCTGACCAGGTGGCGCCGGATATTCTGGAATATCCTGCCATAATAAAACCACCATCGGAAGTTTCTTCTAGCCATTGACAGACATCAGCGCCTCTATGGTAGGCTTTGGTCCACGCCGTATCGGGAGTCTGGGAATAGGTATTTGGGAAAAGAAATAGCATTAAAAATAAAAAAACGATTGACTTTTTCATGGCTGATGTTTTTTAACTCACCCCAAAGCCTCCTCTTCAGGGAAAATGGAATGAGTGGTTAAAATGATAATGTCCATTTTCACAATTTCACAATCTTCTTTGTTAATACTATATTTGATGCAGTAACTCTAATAAAATAAACCCCTTCAGACAAACTGGATCCATCAAAAGTAACCTGGTGTTTTCCCTTTACCATTTCACAATCCACAAGAGTTTTCACTTCGCGGCCTGTAAAATCGTAAACTTTTAGAAGTATATGTGCATCTGTCGGCTGAAACCAGGGGATGGTTGTGCATTTGTTGAAAGGGTTGGGGTAATTTTGGTTTAAAATAAAATCACCATGACTTAATTCTGATTCGTTTTCAACAGCTGTTATTCCAGCGAAGTATAGCCTTAATCCCCAGGCCTGCAGAACGCCTGTGTTTCCGGTTGTGCCATCGTAGATGCTTAATTTCCATTCGCCGTTCGGATCAAGGCCGAGGAATGATTTCAACGGATTGTCTGGTTTAAAGTCGCCGGTAAACGGAGCACTTCCGGATGAAACCAAATTGGTTGCTGCATCGAATAAACGCGTAGAAATAAAATTATCGCCATCACCTCCCCGCCTGTTAACCAGTGTATCTGTTATACCTGAATGACTGAGTGTAATTATCAGATCTGAATCAGAAGTATGAAGAATTGTATCCAGCAGCACTTCAACCTCAGCCAGTTTATAATAATCGAGATAATCTTTCTGATAATAAGCTAAAATAACATCAACGGTAGTATTAAAATCAGTGATCGCTTTATTCAGATTGCGGTGTGCCAGGTTTCCCACATTCAGAGCCTCTCCGTATTTCATAATTACTCCACCAGGTCCAACGACCCATGCTGTAGATGCATCAGTACTATAAACCGAACTAAACTGGATTTGAGTAGGCGAATCATCCTTAGTCCAGGTCAGACCGCCACTGGTTGTTCGCATTATTAACCCTGACGATCCGCAAGCCCAGCCGTTATCCAGGTCGCAAAAGTGAACCGATGTAAAGCCATTCGAAGTTGATGGGGCTATAATCTGATCAGTCCATGTTGTTCCTCCGTCAGTTGTTTTTAGTAACCTGCCCAATCCCATGGGAATCCAACCCTTATTCTCATCGTGAAAAAAAACATCTGTAAAAATGTAATTAAACCCACATACCTGAGGCTCCCAGCTATCTCCCCCATCAGTTGTTTTTATAATACAGCCATCAGTGCCAACTGCCCAGCCTGTGTTTTCATTTACAAAAAACACGCCCCATAAACTTGCGTTTGTACCGCTGGTTTTAGCAACCCACGTTGTACCTGAATCAATGGTTTTATAGATAGCTCCTATTGAACCAACCACCCAGCCTGTGTTTTCATTAATAAAGAATACATCGTTCAGCCATGTTTGGTAGTTTGTTAAGTGAACCGACCAGTTATATCCGCCATCCGAAGTTTTAAAAATCAATCCTTCTGCACCAACCGCCCATCCAGTATTTTCGTTTACAAAATCTATCCCGAAGAGCATATTATCCTGAGGAAGAATAATGGGAGTCCAATGGATACCACCGTTAATAGTTTTATAAATTGTAGGGCCGGAAAAAGGATTCCCTTTCCCGCCGGCTACCCAGCCGTTATTCGGATCAAGAAAACTTATATCCTGGATTTCATCGGTTGTTCCGGTTGAAACAGGCTCCATATAGAAAAAGGTGCCAGTTGATTTAAAAATATCTCCACGCTCGCCAACCATCCAAACAGAATTTTCATCAGCGGCCGAAACTGCTTCAAGGTGATTGTAGGCCCCGTTACCAGGTTCATAAATCCAGGAAAGGCCTCCATTGCTTGTATAGGCATATGCTCTGTCCAAACCCACGGCCCATCCTTTCCCGTTATCAAGGAGGCAAACTGAATTTAAAGAAGGAGCGAACTGAACCAAACCCCAGGTATTACCACCATCCGATGTTCGGGCAATATATCCGGTTCCAACGGCAACTCCTTTTAAGTTATCGGAAAAAGACAGTGAGAAAAAATTATCAATGGCGCTGACGCCAACCGGGGTCCAGCTCAGTCCGCCATCGGTAGTTTTCAGAATTGATCCGAACCAACCACAAATCCATCCGTTATTTTCATCAGCGAAGAAAACTGAACTAAAAACATTAGACCCAAAACTTGTAGTTATCCAGGTAGAACCGCCATCAGTAGTTTTAAGAATTTTGCCAAAAGTTCCGACAGCCCAGCCTGTGTTAGTATTGATAAAATGAATGGAGTAGAGCGTGTACGTGGAACTGTTTTGAATTACCCAGGTGTTGCCACCGTCAATGGTTTTGAGTATTATTCCGTGGTTACCTGCAACCCAGCCGTTCTGATCATCAACAAAAAAAACATCGCGTAACCATTCATCGGTGCCACTGTTTTTGAAATCCCAGCTGCATCCTCCATCGGTGGTTTTTATTATTGTTCCGGCAGCGCCCACAGCAATTGCCGTGGCTTGATTAAATGAATGTACACTTTCCAGATCATTGCCTTGCGGCAATGGATTCTGCCAGTGCCAGGCTTGCTGAGCCCTCACGGATGAAAGTATAAGCATACATAAGATGCTTAAAAAACTCAAGTACCTTTTCATATCTTTAACTTTTAAATGGTTAATGATCAAAAAGCTATGTTTGTACAAGTTCGGTTTAATTGAGTCATAACGAGGTAAACTAATCGCAGACAACCATTTTCCTGGTTTCAACCATACCATCTGCCCTAAGCTGATAATAATATATCCCTTTAGCAAATTCTGAAGAATCAAAATAAACCTTATGTTCTCCAGCCTCAGTATCTCCATTTACCAGAATTTGAATGATATTTCCCACAACATCATAAACACACAGCCTGGTTTGACTATTTACTTCTGACTTCCAGGATATTAGAGTTGTTTTACTAAATGGATTCGGATAGTTTTGGAGGTTAAAGGGAGACGATCCGTTTTTAACTGATTTTTCACTTACTTCGACCGGTAGATGATCAATTGTGAAAGACGCAATGCGTGTTTTCCAATCCTGGATGCTGGTTACAGCGTAGTATTCATTTGTGTACCAGAAGGTTCTGTCATCTGTAGGATCCACTGTTAAGCAGGAGTAATCGCCCCATCTCGAGGATAAGTCATTTTGCGCACCCGTGCCTGCCATTATGGTTTCTTCTGCCAGGCTCATGTAACCCGGAGCATCTCCGCTACGTCTTCCTGTTGCATGTATGGAGGGATAAATTCCCTTTCCTGTGATTGAATAAGCAAGTGCAACGTTTCCTGCTCCATCCATTGCAATGCTGCCCAACCAGCGGTGGTTGGTGTCGGGAGCATAAGTGCCTTGCTGGTAGACTGACCAATCCGCAGCCTCAGTCCGTAATTCGTACCACCGGATGCCAGCATGATTAGTTGCATCCACATCAACAGTATGATTAGCCATTAAAACCTGGTAATTTCCAAAATTCCTGTATTGCAGCCTTTGCATCAGGTAACGGGATAATGCATCGAGTCGTCGGTTTGTTCCGGCTTGTTGTATACAGGATGCACTTCCACCACACATATTGCCATCGAATGTCGCTACCGGGATAGATTGAGGCCCGGTTAGAACCGAGTTTGCCGGATTTGCCCAATCGGCATACAAGCTGAAAAGTTCCAGGTGATCATCCGCATCAGCAGGATCATCATTTGCCGATAAAAAATAGCCAGGACTTCCGGCAGGAGGCAATGGACCATCCAGATCGGCTGCCAATAAGGGCTTGCGGTCAGTTCCCAGTTCAAAAATCTTCATCCTTGCTGTTTTGCCTGCCAGCAGCGAATCCCGTTCCAGGACTATTGCAGCAGGACCGGCCCAGTTTCCACTTCCTGAAAAATACAAGTTGGCCGACATATAATACCCATCATTCCAAACTCCAAACTTTGGATAATCAGGCATTTTACTGAACTGAAATGAATACCGGTGCCATGCTCCCAATGGATCAGGCGTTTGCGATACCGCAATAAGCTCATAAAACGGGCCATTCGGATAGTTGGGCAGCGAAAACTGGGTAATAATCCAACGGTCGGCCAGGTGATCGTAAAAAACAACCGGATCGCCATCGCTGGTATACGAACCGGGAAATCCCTGCCAGAGGGTACCCAATGCCGCCGGACCAAATAATAAAGCCCCGGTTTTCGAATAAACCGCAAAATGGATATTAGTTGCTTGTACATAATGATTTGTACCAATATCACCAGCTGGATCAGGAGGAATATATCCCTGGATATTGTTTATTCCATCTACATTAACAATTGTACTAACAGGAGCCATTATCCCTTCGCTATCCTGCAATACCGGGTCATGGCCAGAGGTGATCTCATTAAAGCCATTCAGGTTATTAAAAATAAGGGAGTAATTCTGGTTTGGGATTTCACCTTTATGCTTTTGCTTTTTTTCTCCAACCAGTATCAAAGGCAACTCGGAAAGAGGAGGAGAAATATCGTATGCTTCCTGAACCAGCATTTCGGTGGGATGCATTGAGAACGTTTGTGAAAAAACCCGGCTGCTGCCCGCCAGGAAAACAATCGCTGAAAATGCGATCAGTCTAACCGTTGAATTACTCATATCTTTCACCATATTAAGCGTTTAACCTAAATAAATTGTAGCAATTTTATGAAGAACAATTATATGCTTTGTAATATTCTATTTGTTGAAGTTTAACGATACAAAAAGCAGAGCAGACAGGTTCCGGGGAAACAGTTTTTTGATATGTGATATCAGGGAATACTATAAAAGCCGAATTCAGCAGTACAGAGAATCAGTAGTTTAAAAGGATTTAAAGATAGTGAATATGTCTAAAAAATCCAAAACTTGTGCTGGTTTTCTTTTCAGGCTACCCTTCACTTGCTTTTGATTTCAGGCAAGTGTTGATTTTTTTGCTATGTTTGTCTAAAAAACAGAGTATGCTCAGCAAGCAAAGAATACCCGATTTGATCGTTATAGCCATTTTAGGACTTTTCTTAATACTGCTTAATTATACCGGGAATATAGGTGTTATCTCCAACTACCCGTTTATTTTTCTTATGCTAATGTATTTCGTTGGCCGTGGAGTTACCTGGTATATTATCAATAAGCAAATGGATAATAACGATGAAGAAGGAGATCAATAAGAATATCTGAAATCCGGAATCTGGAACCCGAAACCAGAAACTTATAATTTCTCGCAATACTTTACCCCTCACTCCAAACTTTCAGGAAATAGTAATAAATTTGAGCGTTAAAATCTTAAAACCATGTCAGCAAAACATATCCTGGTTATATACCCGGAAATAGACATCACCAAAATAGCGGTTTACCGTAATATCAGCCTTATTTTCCTGAAATCAATCCGGCACAAACCTGAGGCACTTGCAGGGTTTCCAAATGTGATTGAAGAACTTGATTACCGCACTTCCCTGATCCTTGATGAGTTGAAAAACAACCAGATCGATTTTGGCGACATTTCAATTGTTATGGCTCGTGGAGGATTAATAAAACCTTTAAAATCGGGCGTTTACCAGGTAAATGAAGCCATGAAACGCGACCTCAGGGTTGGAGTTATGGGTATGCATGCTACCAACCTCGGTGGTTTAATTGCTGATAAAATTGCTTCGCTGCTGCCCGATGCCAAGGCTTACCTGGCCGATCCTGTGGTGGTTGATGAACTGGAACCTATTGCAAGGGTTTCAGGCTTACCGGCTATCGAAAGAGATTCCATTTTTCACGCCTTAAACCATAAAAATGTGTCGCGCGAGTACGCCAAAAGCATAAACCGCAGCTACGACAAACTAAGCCTTATAGTGGCTTATATCGGCAGTGGCGGGGTTTCGGTAGGAGCGCATCACGGCGGAAAAGTGGTGGATGTTAACCAGGCCTTTGATGGAGATGGTCCTTTCTCGATGACTCGTACCGGCGGATTACCTGTCGGTCAGGTTATTGACCTCTGCTACAGCGGAAAATATACCCGCGAAGAAATGAGGAAATTGGTTACCGAGCAAGGAGGAATACAGGCATACCTGGGCACAAAATCGCTGAACCAGGTGCTGTCAATGATAGACGAAGGCGACGAACAGGCAACCTTTATCATGGATGCTATGGCCTACCAGATCGCCAAAGAAATAGGCGCAATGGCTACCGTACTCGAAGGTAATGTGGATGCAGTCCTGATTATGGGATCCATTATGAACAGTAAATTCTTCACCAATCAGTTGATGCGACGTATCGATAAAATTGCTACCGTATCCGTTTACCCAATTGTAAACGACCTTGATTCACTTGCCATGAACGGGATGATGATTCAAAGGGGTGAGGCAGTGGTGATTGAATATAATTAATCATTGTAATTTCTGTTTCGTCAGGATTTTGGTAATTTCATCTGAAACTGATAAGCGTCGATCTTCGGCCCGAAGGAATATCTGCATCCTTCTGTGAGTACATTTTGGGCAAAATAATTTTCCAAATTCGTCAAAACCTTTATATACAATTGTTTACCGTTATTGCAAAATAACTGCTAAAATATCCGGCAATATTCCCCAGCGTTAATCGTCCAAAACGAAACCAACCTGGCAATTTTACCGGTAATAAAAAATAGTAAAAATCATATATCCTTATTCGTCTGAAAAACAACCAGATGTGCTTAGTGCATCAAAAAGGATTTGTTTTTTTCAAATTTAGTTGTATTACCTTTTCCCCTGACAGTTATAAACCTATGAACAAAGTTAGTAAAGTGGTTTTTGGTTAACTTTGGTTTTTGGTTAATCCGGTTTCATCCGGACAGTGATGAAAGAGTGGAACCGGTAATGTTTCATTATTACTTTTGATGCTGCACAACAGGTCAAGGGTTTTTAAAAAGTACTACTTAACGCTTGGACTACTTCCCTTTGCCACTACACAGCAAAAAAACTGCCGGATTTCTCCGGCAGTTTTCATTTTATCAAATCCTGAATATTTACTTTTCCAAAGCCTCAAGAATCCGGAAAGCTTCTTTCAGGCTCTCTGAAATCGGAATAAAAGAATATTTAAACCCCGATCTGAATTTTTCGGCTGAATAACTTGATTTCGATAAGGCGGCACGAACATTTTCACGGGTAATAATTGGCCTGCTCCCGGTCATTCTCCCACGCAACTCATCAGCCATTGCAAGTAGTGATAACACGGTTCCGCTCAGAGCAAAACGGGGCCGGGATTTGCCAAGAATATCAGCAGCCTTGATAAAAAAATCCTGAAGCGACAGGTTTTCAGAATTAAGGACAAACCGTTCGCCGCTGATATTGCTTTCCATTAATAGTATCATTGCCTTAACTACATCGCGGACATCAACATACCCGTTTATTCCCCCAGTATAAAACGGGAGAAAGCTTCGGATGCTGTGAAACAGTTTATTTGTGGCTTTCCGGTGGCATCCGGCACCAATGATTACCGATGGGTTAACTATAACAGCATTCAGGCCTTCTTCAATTCCCCGCCATATTTCACGCTCTCCGCCGTATTTGCTTATTGCATATCCGCTGTTGCTTCGCGAAGTCTTCCAGCGGGCATTCTCATCAATAACTTCACTCTTTTCCGGCTGTCCAAGTGAGGCAATAGAACTCACGTAGCAAAGTTTCTTCACCTGGTTTTCGAGGCAAGCATTAACCATGTTGGCAGTGCCCTCCACATTTACCTCAAGCATTTTCTTCAGTTCGCGGGAATCAAATGAAATCAGTGCAGCACAATGGTAAACATATTCAACACCTTGCATTGCGTTTTGCAATGAAAAAGGATCCAGCACATCGCCTTCAACCCATTCGACCAGTTCGATAAGGTGGTGCTCATTACCGGAAGCAAGGCAGTTGAAAATCTTTCCTGTTTCGTAAGGTTTTGATCCGGGACGTAATAAAGCTCTGACCTTCAGGCCTTTTCGGGCAAGTTCGTACAAAAGGTAGGTTCCTACCAGTCCTGTTCCTCCGGTTACAAGTATCATGCTGCAAAACTATGAATTTTTTACTCGCTCCCCACTTTACCGGGGCGCCGACTTGCTTTTTATATTACCGGCTGTATCTTTGTTCTGTCATATTTCCCTTCATGAAAAAAGCAATTCTACCTGTAGTATGTATGGTGATGTTAACCAGCATTGTCATAGCCCAATCCGCTCAAATCAAATATCAGCCTGACTGGGAATCGCTAAATACGCGTCCTTACCCTCAATGGTTCCGGGATGCAAAGCTTGGAATTTTTATTCACTGGAGCCTGAGTTCTGTTCCTGCATGGAGTGGTAAAGAACAATATGGCGAATGGTTCCTTCGTGGACTTATGGTTGGAGATACAGCCAGGATAAATTTTCAGAAACGGGTTTTTGGCGAAAATTTCACTTACGAGAATTATGCTCCATTGTTTAAAGGAGAGTTATTCGATGCCGGCGAATGGGCTGATTTATTTGCGCGTGCCGGAGCCCGTTATGTGTTGCTTGTTGCTAAACATCACGATGGATATTGCCTCTGGCCGAGCAAATACGCTCCGGGATGGAATACATTGGATGTAGGCCCGCACCGGGATATTGTTGGTGAGCTTACAAAATCAGTGAGGGAGAAAGGAATGAAAATGGGGCTGTATTATTCGTTACCTGAATGGAATAACAAACTGTACCGCTGGGGAACCGATAAGCCCGAAATGGTTACCCGTTATGTTGACGAACATATGATCCCTCAATTTAAAGAACTGGTTACTACATACAAACCAAGCCTTATTTTTTCGGATGGCGAATGGGATCATCCGGCCACTACCTGGCATTCGGCAGAATTAATAGCATGGTATTATAACCTGGTCGGCGACGAAGCCATTGTAAACGACCGCTGGGGTGGAGGAGCCGATTACGGTTACCGGACTCCCGAATACAGCTCGGGACTCACCATGAGCGAGCGTCCCTGGGCCGAAGTGCGCGGGCTTGGCCGTTCGTTCGGTCTTAACCGCAATGAATCTCTCGAAGCCTATATGACACCTCAGGACCTTGTACACTTTTTTGTAAAAGCAGTTGCTAACGGAGGCGGCATAACGATTAATGTCGGGCCTTACTGCGATGGTCAGATTCCGTTGCTTCAACAGGAACGGCTTCTGCAACTTGGCGGATGGCTAAAGGTTAACGGTGAAGCTATTTATGGATCAACCATGTACGCAAAAGCAACGGAAGAAAAAGAGGTAAAGTTTTCACGGATTGATCCGGAAATTAACTTCGACTGGGTACGCAATTCGCCCGGCAAACCTGTTACAGAAGATAATTATACCGCTACCTGGACAGGCTTTATCCAGCCCCGCTTTTCGGACAATTATCTTTTTGAAGCACAGGCTGATGATGGAATGAAAGTTTGGATTGACGATACACTGGTGATCAATAAAACTAATGCCGCTGCAAGCGGAACTCAGAGTAATGTGATGGAAGCTGGTAAAAGCGCTGCGAATGAAGGCCACATTACGCTCGAAGCCGGGAAAAAGCACCAGATAAAGGCTGAGTACTTCGAAACACAGCAAAATGCTCATGCTCACCTGTGGTGGTCATCGGCACAGCAGGCAAAGGAAATTGTACCGGTAAGTTGTTTGTATGCCAATTTGCAGTCAGCGAAAGGCAACGGTTTGTATGCCGTTTACAAATCGAAGGCAACACGCCTGTGTTACACCGTGAACGATGGAAATATTTATGCTATATCTCTGGAATGGCCTGCTGACAACTATCTTGTTCTGAATTTGAAAATGCCGGCCGCCGGAACTAAAATAAGTTTATTGGGACGCCACGGAAACCTGCCCTGGAAATACGAAAACGGCAAAGTAATTGTTGATCTCAGCCCGGTGAAAATTTCGGAGTTACCATGCGAGTGGGCTTGGGTATTCAGGGTTGGCAAATAGATACTTCTGAAGAATAATACGTTACAAAATCTTTTATTCTAAAATATAAATCAATATTGCAACTGGCAGCTTCCCATCAATATTTATCAAAATATCCCCATAGGAACTTGATCCACGCCTTATAAACTGTCCATTAAAATTGAAGAGAATATCTCCATATAAGCTGGAACCTATCCGCAGGTTTTTCCCATCCCAATTGTAAATAATATCTGCATACGAACCTGAACCATGCCGGAAATTTTTGCCATCCCAGTTATATAAAACTTCACCATAGGAACTGGAACCTTTCCGTATGTATTTCCCATCCCAGTTTATCAGAATATCTCCATAAGAGCTTGAACCAATCCTGAGATTTTTTCCATCAAAATTGTATAAAATATCGCCATACGAACCGGAACCTTGCCTTACGGTTGTTTGAGCAGATAAATTGCATGCAATGGCAAGCATCACAATAAATGTCAGGGAAATGTGTCTCATAAAATTTTGGCGTTTTAACTGTTTTAAAATGAACACAATAATCAAACCAGATTAGATTGAAAGCGGATGTTTCCTTAAAGGATTTTACCACAACTACGCTAATCGAATGTTTTGCTAACTTTGCACCTCAAATACTGATTTTATGAATTTTGTTGACGAACTGCGCTGGCGCGGGATGATACACGATGTAATGCCCGGCACTGCTGAGCAGCTTGAAAAAGAAATGACCACGGCTTACGTAGGCATCGATCCTACTGCCGACTCACTTCATATCGGCCACCTGGTTTCGATCATGATGCTGAAACACCTGCAACTTGGCGGACATAAACCGCTTGCTTTGGTTGGCGGCGCTACCGGAATGATAGGCGATCCGTCAGGAAAAAGTGAAGAACGTAACCTGCTGAGCGAAGAACTTCTGCGTCATAACCAGGAATGCATAAAAGAGCAATTGTTGAAATTCCTCGATTTCGATACATCAAAACCCAACCACGCTGAAATTGTAAACAACTACGACTGGATGAAGGAATTTTCGTTCCTCGGATTCTTGCGCGATGTGGGCAAGCACCTCACCGTCAACTATATGATGGCCAAGGATTCGGTGAAGAAACGTCTCGAAACAGGTATTTCATTTACAGAGTTTACATACCAGCTGGTTCAGGGATACGATTTCCTGCATCTTTACGATACTAAAAACTGTAAACTTCAGATGGGTGGCAGCGACCAGTGGGGAAATATCACTACCGGAACTGAATTAATCCGCCGCAAATCGGGTGGCGAAGCCTTTGCGCTGACCTGTCCGCTGATTACAAAAGCTGATGGCGGCAAATTCGGGAAAACCGAAAAAGGAAATATCTGGCTTGATCCTGAAAAAACTTCTCCGTACGCGTTTTACCAGTTCTGGCTCAATTGCAGCGACGAAGATTCGAAACGCTATATCCGCATATTTACCCTTTTCAGCCAGCCGGAAATTGAAGCCATGGAACTGGAACAGGAACAAGCGCCTCACCTCCGCGCACTGCAGAAAGCGCTGGCAAAAGATCTTACCATCCGCGTTCATGGCGAAGCAGAATACCAACAGGCTGTTGAAGCATCGGAAATACTTTTTGGCAAAGGTACTACCGAAACCCTTCGCCAACTCGACGAAAAAACCCTTTTGGCTGTTTTCGATGGCGTTCCGCAGAGTGAGATTAGTCGTACTGAACTTGAAGCCGGAATAGGAATGGTGGATTTCCTTTCGGAGAAAACCGGGATTTTTGCATCCAAAGGCGAAGCCCGCCGCATGTTAAAAGAAGGCGGCGTGCAGGTGAACAAAGAAAAAGCAGTGGAAGAAGCAACTGTTACTTCCGCTCAACTTTTGAATAAAAAGTATTTACTGGTTCAGAAAGGGAAGAAAAACTATTTCCTGGTGAAGGCGGTTTAGTTTAAAGAAAAGTTACCTTTTCAGGTTAGAAATTGTCCGGGCCCGACTTTGAGTCGCGCCCGGATTTTCATTTTATTCAGATTTATTTTTCATTGCTGTAGGGGTAAAACCGTTTTCGAGTGTCTATATATAGTAGAATTTTACTTTTGTTTCTATTTTGTGCTTAATTCAGATTTATAACTAATAAATTCTTGTATCATGAAAATATTTATTCTTAGTGTGCTTTGTTTGATTGGATTAATGAAAATAAGTAATGCGCAAACAATCGTAAGTATTTCGGTTGACCATGGGAATATTGGTAATTTCTATCAGGCATACATTGTGACACAAAACACTAATGATACAATCATGTATTGGGCACAGTTCTGGCTTACAAAAAACGGACAAAAGAAACTTCAATTGAGTGCTCATTCTGGCAGTTTAACTTACGTTGAGATATATCTCTATCAAAGTCTTACTCCAGGCATGTATGATCTAACACTTTATCTCCCGGATGGATCTACTGTTTCCAAACCTAATTCCTTCCTCGTTAATCCGGATCCTGACCCGGCAAGTTTCGTATCGATTAGTCCAGACACTGCTACTCCCGGTCCCGAGTTTTTTACATATATTACTGGGCTTAATACACATTTCGATTATAATACCCACCATGGAAAATCCTTTTTGAAGCAAGGTGCATATAAGATCGAAACCATCTGGCAACTGGTCATAGACTCAACATATAAACAGTGCAAATTTCAAATCCCTTTTACAGCACCTCCAGGGAAGTATGATGTTATGGCTGGTGATGAATTGAATGGAGACTTAACCAGAATTGATGGTTTTGAATTGCAGACAAACCCAAACATGCCAGAATTGGTTTCAGTATCGCCTGCCGAGGCAGAACAGAGACAACCAGGATATTTAATAATATCATCAAAAAACACGCTTTTCACACGTAATAAGTATTTTTTTCCGTGGACAGGAATTACTCTTCGAAAATCAGAAGAGCCGGATAAGGGTCATGAAATATTTTATTCATCATATTATATCGATGTATACAACGATACTGCTGTTCGAGTTCCTTTAAATATTCCTTATTACCATCCTGCAGGTATTTATGATGTGATAACCAAAGATTCACTGCATGGAGAATTGATTTTACCATCAGCTTTCACTATGCTACCAGGCCCATTTCCACCTTCAATTCTTGCAGTTGAGCCTGACACTGTATTTGCAAAAGACAGTGCAGGGAATTTGAATTTATTGGAAATAATAACGGTTCGCGGACGTAATACACATTTTGAGTATCCAATATATACTGGCATTGGGTTGCCTAATTTTATTAATGATTCTACATTTCAGATAAAATGGGAAAAACCTTATTTGTATCATGATGTTTGGCACAATATGATCTTTACTGATGAGACTGATGGGACTCTTTCCTATATGAATGCATTTTACTTAGTTAATCCAACCTATGGCATACCGGAATTTTCATCCAAAGTTTTCAAATTTTATCCAAATCCGACTACGGGGATTGTAATACTGGAAACAGCCGAACCTGCTGATCAATCAACCGAAATTATTATTACCAATGTCACCGGGCAGATTATTGAAAAAATCAGGATAAAATCCGGGGATACCAAAACTTCAGTTAATCTAGCTGACAAACCAAGAGGAATTTATTTCATTAAATTAGCAACAGCTAAAGGATCGGACACAAAAAAACTTGTCCTTCAATAAATTGAAGATTTTTTTGCAGGATATTGGCAATCAGTTTTAAATGCAGAAACCCCCTTCCTTATTGCGTAATCCCTACCCCTTCCTATGCGGATGCGCCTCCGAATTAAAAATCACTTAATGGAAATTAAGTTTGCCTGATTCGTCGAAAAGTAAAAAGGCATATTTAAGCGTTTCGGCAAAAAAGAAGCTTTCCATATAATCGCGCTTTTCCATAGTGCGGACATCTTTCAGTGCGGCATACGCATCGTCGGTGCGGCAGTATTTTACCAGGTTATTGAACATGGCTGCACCCATCTGGAGGTAGAGTTCATCGCCGGTATATTGATAAAGATAATAAGCTCCTTCAATATTCTCGGGGCGAAGAATATATGAACCATTATCAACAGTCATAGTGCTGTAATTCATTGATTCGGGCTCAATGCCGTGAAGCATCTACATGCGGTAATTGGAGTTTTGTAAATCGGCAGCACGTTTCAGGTCGTTGTTCATGGCCAGGGTGCCGGCAAAAAAAGCATCGAGTGCGCCATAAGTGGTTCCGGTGCGTTTGCCGGTGTACATATCGGCTTGCCCGTACCACAAGCCTTCCGGTGTTTGGTGTGCCAGGTATTTGTTTACCGCATCAATGGTGGGTGTCCACATTTCGGTGAGCTGCTTGTCGTTAAAAAGAATTGCGCCTTTTAAAATATACTCGAGGTACGAATCGATGCAGCCCGAAATATGGCTTACCGGGTTGGTAACATTTCCTGTTTCAATATTTATTCCTTCAGCTGTCAGATTCAGGGGCGAACGAAGGTCATACAGTGCAGTCATGGCTTTCATAGCTGTGTTGTAATAAACCGGGTTGCCGGTATGTTTGCTCAGTGTTCCGTATTCAAGCAAGTACGTGCCTATTTCAGCCGGATTGGTGACCGGGCCTGAAGTTGCGCCTGTTTTGAGGTTTACGTATCGGTAAGGCATGCCAGTTGGAGAATTAAATGCTTTCATCAACCTTTTGGCAAGATCCTCAGCCAGGGAAAGGAAACGGCGGTCTCCATCGAGTTCATAAGCCGAAAGTAGCCCTCCAAAAATACGGATCGAAACCTCAAAATTCTGTACATCCATATCCACATTAAAGTCGAGCTCTTTAAATATCAGTTCTTTAACTTCGTTAGCCTCATCGGTCAGATCCATCAGTATCATGGTATCGAAAGCATCGACCGGAGTCATCAACAGCGATTTTTTATACCAGTTATGCGGCTTTTTACTTAGCGGTTGCAGGGCATCGTACCCCCAGGCGTATTTTTTATAGCCATTCCAGGCATGGAGAAATTCGGCTTTTACCAGGTTGGCCATCGCTTTTTTATCTACGTTCGGCACAGTTGCCGATGCTGATGTTGAGGTGCTTTGCGCATTGGCAAGCATTGAAATGGCAAACAATGCCATGCTGAAAAACGAAAGTCTTAAAATGTGTTTCATAGCTGCTTTTAAATAAGCGAAGATAGGAATATTTGAAAAATAAGAATCGCCACGATTCCAGTTGTTCTTGCCTTATATCCTCACGTATTTCCGTTCAGAAAGTTCTGTATTTTTGATTTCAATAAGCTGAAAGTCCGGTAATGGTTGATTTAACTTTATATGCTTGTACCTTAAACAATTACTCAAAGTATTATCGTTTGCTGTGAGTCGCAGATTTATATTGTTCCTCTCGCCTTCAGTTCGAGGTATTTATTAATCACATTAACTGTGAGATTGCCGGGTGCAGTTAATACCGAATGAATCCCGTATTGCTCCAGTTCACGCACAATGCGGCGCTTATCAAGTGTAAATTTTTCGGCAATTGTTTTTATGTAAATATCTTCCAGTGTTTTCGGGTTCGATTCCAATAGTGTATTCACCTCAGTGTTTTCAAAGAAAACAACCACAAGTAAATGCTGCACTGCCATTTTTCTTAAAAAAAACAACTGGCGTTTCAGGCTTTCGAGTGTTTCGAAATTAGTAAACAGTAAAAGAAGGCTGCGCTGGGTGATTTTTAGCTTTGCCGTTGCATAAAGTATTTCGTAGTCAGTTTCCTTATAGAAGGTCTTCTGGTTGTAAAGTACTTCCATTATTTTGTTCATCTGCACCGGGCGGCGCTCAGCAGGGACTATATTACTAATCTGGTTTGAGAAAGTAATTAATCCGGCCTTGTCGCCTTTCACCATGGCTGTATTGAGCAATACCAGCGATGCATTAATGGCATAATCGAGCAGGCTCATTCCTTCAAAAGGCATTTTCATAACTCGCCCTTTGTCAATCAGACAGTATACCTGTTGCGAACGTTCGTCCTGGTAATTGTTTACCATGAGGTCGCCGCGGCGTGCTGTGGCCTGCCAGTTCACTTTACGGGGATCGTCACCCTGAACATACGGTCGTATATGCTCAAATTCAGCACTTGTGCCCACTTTACGTATTTTTTTTATACCGATCTCCGTCAGACGGTTCGAAACTGCCATAAGTTCAAACCTTCGCATCTGCACAAAAGAAGGATAAACTGCAACTTTCTGGTCGTTGCAGGTACGAAACCGGCGGTATGTGAGGCCCAACGGACCGGTAGCAAGTGTATTAACAAAGCCAAAAATATATTCTCCCCGTTTCATTGGCTTAAGGGTGTAGCTAAGCTGACGGGTTTCGCTGCGGTTCATCGAAACATCAATTCCTTTGTCCCTTACCTGGAACTGAACAGGGTAATCTTCAAGAACTTTTAGACTAACCGGAAAATTATACTTGTTTTCGAGAAGGATATGAACTGCATTATCGCTACCATTCGAAAATTTTTCGGGTAGCAGGCGCTCGGCACTTATGCCTTTTGTACCAAACAACATGGCGATTTCTATTAAAGCACTGATGCTGATAACCAGCATACTGACTATTGCCACGGTTAACAGCCATGGCAACATCAGGGAGAATATGAACAAAAGCACACCTCCCCAGAAAAGGTAAAAAAACCGCCGTGTCAGAAACAGGTTTTTCACTATCGCGGAACTTCTATTTTTCGTATGATCTGCCTGATAACTTCGTCATTAGTAAGTCCTTCCATTTCTTTTTCGGGCGAAAGAATGATGCGATGGCGAAGCACAGGAAAAGCGAGTTCCTGTATATCTTCAGGAACAATGAAATCTTTCCCCCTTAATGTTGCAAGTGCTTTGGAAGCATGCATCAGCGCAAGGCTTGCCCTTGGCGAAGCTCCCAGGTACAAAAACGGGTGATTCCGTGTAGCACCAACAATGGAAACAATATATTCTTTCAACCGGGGTTCGATGTGAACTTCCGTGGCCAGTTTCCTGAATGAGTAAATATCTTCCGGGCTTAGCACAGGTTGCACTCTTTCGAGCTGGTTTGATGCATTATGACTCTGCAATTCGAGAATCTGCAATTCTTCCTGTGCTGATGGATACGTTATATCGATTTTGAACATAAAACGGTCGAGTTGGGCTTCCGGAAGCCGGTATGTTCCTTCGTGATCCACAGGGTTTTGTGTAGCCAGGATAAGAAACGGAAAATCAAGCGGGTACGTAACTCCGTCGTAACTGATTTGCCGTTCTTCCATTACCTCGAAGAGTGCTGATTGTGTTTTTGCCGGGGCCCGGTTAATCTCGTCGATCAGTACAATGTTCGAAAAAACCGGCCCTTTGCGGAAAATAAAATCGCCCGAAGCCGGATTAAAAATTGAAGTGCCTATAACATCCGAAGGCATAAGATCGGGTGTAAACTGTATGCGCGAAAAATTTGTAGAAACAGTTCGTGCAAGCAATTTCGCGGTCAGTGTTTTAGCAATACCCGGAACACCTTCGATAAGCACATGGCCATCGGCTAATATAGCTGTCAGCAACAATTCAGCCATCGTGTTCTGTCCGACCAGGCATTTTGCCATCTCAGCTTTCAGTGCCTCAATCTTATGCTGTATAGCGGTTAAATCGAGTCGTGGTATGAAATTTATACTTTCTTCATTCTGCATGATATCAGATTTTAAGCTTGGTTTTGATAACAAATGATTCTATGGATTTATTCAGTTCAATAAGTTCTTCAGCACTCACAATTTTGGTGTACCTGATATGATTAAGAATATTAACCAGTTTTTCGGTTTCTGCAGTACTATTTCCTGATTTTTCGGAAAGCGAAATGGCAAAATCAGCATCCGTATTAATTGTAGGCAGGTGATAATGTATGCGGACCCTTTCGAGGAAATACGCTGTTTTTTTGTGGGCAATATCGCTGTAATTGCGTTGCTCGAAATGCAATATACCTACTACTTTTACAAATTCAAGCGAGGTGTTTTTCAAGGGCTCAACCACCGGAACCATGTTTCTTCTGCGTCGTGTTTCGAAAATGAGTACCAGTATAATTCCAAAAAGTGAAAGGAAATAAGCCCAGGATAAGGCTTTGCTGGCCAATATTGCACGGATAGGACTCGTATTCTCATTCCGGCCTTGTTTATGGTATTCGTCCCACACCAAAGGCCGGGAAGCAGGAAGATAGGAGAGGGCTTTAAAAGGGATTTCACTCATCCCGTGCTGCAATACAAACCAGTTCGAAAATAGTAATGGTATTGAGCAAAGCATAATGGAACCTTCCCCTATCGCTATTTTCACCATCACCTGTCTTTTCTGCAAATCCTCGATTATACCTGTTATTAGTAATGTGCTGTCGGTTACGGTAAAATATGCATGAGCAAACGAAGGAACCGTGAAATTGCGTTTCTCAACAGCAGGATTACAAAAATGGTAGGTCGTATCCGATTTTGAAGCAAAATCAAACTGAGTAGTCACTTTAATTCCAAGAGAATCAATAAAAGAATCATTAAACGTATTAGCCACAACAAGTACATGATTCCCTGCTGAAGCAAACGCTTTCATTTTTTTTAGTTCCGGATCCGTAATTGTGACAGAATGTGAGATCAACAGGTAATTATATCCGTTTAATGTTGAATCACCCAACTGCTCGTAAACGGGCTTTCGTGAAACAATAATTTTCTCTCCCGGGAAAAGTGAGGCTGCCTGTTGAAACAATATATAGGTTCCGTAAGGGTTTTTATCCGTATTGATCAGGGTAGGCTCCCAACTTACGGGCGTTGGCTTGAATATCTCGAAAAGTATCCACAAAATGGAAAGCACAGCTATAAGGGTGATATGGAAGGCATATTTTCTCATTCCTGCAGCGATTTTTTAAATTCCACGAAAGCAGAACTCAGCATCTCATACTGTTTTTCGTCGGGCAGAAATTCGCCATACCATACAAACTCAAAACCATATACAAGCTGACCGAAAAATTTTTGCAATTCCACATTGCTAATTTCATGCAGGTATTCACGGTTAGTTTTTCCTTCGCGGAGTTCTATTTTACCCATACCTGCAAGCCCGTTCAGCGATTGGAGGTAATGGTAGCGGATAGCCAGCCTGAAATCCTGCTGATGCACAGCTTTTTCGATCAGTAAAGGGAAATCCATTTCCCCGATATTTTCTTTTCCGATTTCGAACAGTGGCTGAAGATTACGTTTTTTACGCCTGAAAAGTGCAATGGGATTGATATCGTTCATTTTCAGGATGATGGCTATTATTGCAACGGCCAACAAAATCACCAGTACCAATTCAGTGCTTCCTGCATTATAAATTGTTTTTAAAAACCGGTAAATTGCATCACGCAGCCAACCGGGTACCATTTTAAATACATTGAGTTGCCCGGTATGCTTTGAGTAATTAAAAGCCTCTTGGTTTTTATATTCCGCAATTTTCAGTTTATCAGGCAATCGGATTGTGACGGAAGAAGAATCCCCGGGAATAACAATTTCGGCCCCTGATGATGCCGGAAGCAAAAAAAGGCTGATAAAAAGAAATAATAACAGTTTTTTAATACTCACCTTCGTTTTTTGGAGTGGTTTCAGCCTGTTTGCCTGCCATCTTAATCTGTTGTTTGAGGCCTTCACTTTCTTTACGCTCAACAAGGTTAAAGTATTGAAATGCAATGGCAATAAAAACCAGGGGATAGAGCAATGCCGTGCCTATTGAAGCAAGTACCTGGAAAATAACAGATGCAGTACTGAATGTTACTAATTGCTGGTGCAGGATCTGGGTAAAAGAAAATATAATATTCGGGATGGTAAAAATTATTTGCATCAGCCCGGCAACAATACTTATAACTATTATTAAACCGAATGTTGACCACCACTTGGTTTTTATCAGCGACATACTGCGCGAAATTGCCTCGAAAACAGGATCGTCTTCAAATACAATAATGGCCGGAACAAAAGCAAGAGCAACAAACATGAAAATCCCTGGGATGAGTATGAGCAGTGATGCAAACCCTACAATAATGGTCACCAGGAGGTTAGCCCCTATCAGCTTACCCAGTTTCCCAGAAGCCCGGGTGAATACTCTGGAAAGAGTAATTTCTCTGTTTCCTTCAGCATATTCGGTCATGTATACCAGAGTTACTGTCATAAGCCAGGTATATCCAATCAGGTAAACAAAAATTGAGAGTAAGTAAAATCCCCAGATACCGCTGCTGATTGTTCCGAAATTGGCAGCTTCAGTTTGCACGCCTACCTGGAAATAAGCCAGGAATAGATTACCGGCTATTAGTAGGGGCGTTCCTAAAAGGAGTAGGATAATTCCAAGGTTTTTAACATTCTGACGTGCAAACAGGAACGTTGCATTAAATTTTTCTCCAAAATCACGCTCTTCGCGCAGGTTCATCCATTCAGTCATAATTCAGGGTTTTAACTGGTTTGTTTAGTTTGGTTGATAATCGGTAAGGTATCAGGATAAAATAGGTTATTACAAAGGCTAATGATAAAAAAATTATACTGCTGCTTATCCACAAAGGCATAAAAGTGTGACGTGTAACAAATCCCTCCAGAAAACCTGCAATTATGAAGAAAGGTACCAGTGAAATTACTATTTTCATACCATCGGCAGCACCTTTCCTGAATGCGTAACCCCTGGGGTATGAGCCAGGAAATAATATACTGTTTCCCATTACAATTCCTGCACCACCGGCAATAACAATTGATGTAATTTCGAGTGTTCCATGCACCCATATAGATAGAACAGAGGTGAAAAGAAGTCCTTTCTGGAAAAAGAAAAACTGAAATGCGCCAAGCATTATGCCATTGCTTAACAACAACAGAATACTTCCTGCCGAAATCATTATGCCAGCAACAAAAGCTATAAATGAAACTTTAATATTATTTGATGTGATAAAAACAAACGAACTGGAAGCATCATAACTCTTATAAATAGCCATAGGATCACCCTTTTCAATGTTTTCGATGGTACGTATCATATACTCATCGCCAAGAATCAGTCGTACGAAAGTTTCATCCTTGGCCGCAGAAAATACACCAATGAAAATGCCGATTGAAAAGAAAAGTAATGAAAGCAGCAATTGCCGCCTGTGTTCAGCTATTAGCAAAGGTATTTCTTTGAACCAGAAATTCGGTAACCTTCCGCGGCTGAGTTTCCAGTTTTTATATAAATGTATGAATTTAAAACTGGTGAGTTGGTTCAGGTACGACTCGGTTTTCGAGCCCGGGTAAAATGTTCGTGCATACGAGAGATCGTCAGTAAGTTCAATAAACTGTGAGGCAACGTTATCGGGCGAGGTTTGCAGCCCTTCCTCTATTGCCTTCCATTTATCGGCATTTTTTCGGGTAAAGGCAGCTTCTTTCATTAATTGATATTAGTTTTAGAATAAATGTTACCCGCGAATAGTTTGACTTTAAACAAAGCAAATATAAATTATTTTTGCAATTAAAAAATAATAGATATGTCGGACTTTGATATTCTTACAAGCCAGAATGTTTCTTTAAAATACGACACTGCCGGTGTTGGAAACAGGATAGCTGCAAGTGCTATTGATTATGTTTTTTTTATAATTTGGGTTCTCATTCTAACTATATTGTTTGAGAATGGTTTTACGCCGAGAAATATTTTCCCATTCATCCTTTTTGCTCTTCCCGTGGTTATTTACCACCCCGTTATGGAAATATTCTTCAACGGGCAAAGCGTTGGCAAAATGATGATGAAAATACGGGTTATGAAAACTGATGGGTCTACTCCTTCAGTTACATCATATTTACTCAGGTGGATATTCCGGTTGGTGGATATAACTATCTCCGGCGGAAGTGTAGCCGTAACTTCGGTGGCCTTTACCAACAAATCGCAGCGCCTGGGCGATCTGGCTGCTGGTACTACCGTTATCAGGCTTAAAGAACGAACTAAATTACAGGAACTTGTACCGGTATCGGGTAATGAAAATTACGCGCCGGTTTTCAGTGAGGTTGTCGCACTCTCCGACCTGGATGTTCAGCTGGTGAAAAAAGTCTTACATAAACGAAGCAGTGCCTGGGATCCGCAACTGACAGCCAATATGACTTCGCATGTAAAAAAAGTTACAGGCATTACAACCGATATGGCTGATCTGCTATTTCTTAAAACCGTGTTGTCCGATTACGAGTACTATGCATTACAGGAAAAATCAGTTATGTAAGTATTGATTGATCCTAACAATATTTACTTAAAGTTAACCACCGTATAACATTCCACCTGAATATTCTTGTATACTAAGGCTGGGTTATTCCCCAGAAAAATACAGTTAATCTGTTTAACCTTTTATACAAGAAATTCCACCATATCGTGCAATTTAACGTATATTGATTCTGACTTATAAATAAAATGTATATTTGAAGTATAGATGTCCTGCATCTTGTTTAATCACAAAAAACTCTATATCAAAGACTTCTGAATTAGCATTAGCCTTTTGATATCAGATATTATAGGTCAGAATGCTGAAATAAAATACGTTTGATAAATTCCACTTCTTCGAATCAGGAATTTATACAGTTTGCAAAGTGAATAAATCAGGTTTTTATGAAAATTAATTGGCTTATTGTATTTGTTTTTATTGTTATCAGCTGTTTCGCCGGGAATCATCAGGCTTGCGGCAGTATTGTTCCGGGTCAGCCGGAAATCGACAGTCTGATTCTTGCTTCTCAAAAAGCCGGTACTCCAAAGGAAAAGATCAGTACCCTGTTTGAGCTCAGCAAAACTTATAAAGATGTTTCGGAGCTAAACCTTGCTCTTGAAACAAACACCAGGCTGATGGATATAATAAGCAAACACGGAACCAAAGCCGATTCGGCCAAGTGTTTCAGGCTTACAGGACTTATATACCTGAAAATGGCCTGGTACGATAAATCGCTCGAAAACTTCATGAAGTCGCAGCAGCTTTATGCCGAAACAGGCGACACCGTTTTACAGGCACGCGCACTTATGAACATTGGTATTGTGCACGATCAATTAGGGAACAAACCAATGTCGTTATCCTATTACAATAAAGCGTTAAATTATTTTAAGTTAATAAATGATGAAGGCGGAATGGCTGATTGCGAGTTAAATATTGCAATTATCCTTACCAAGCAAAAGAAGTATGAAAAAGCATGTGAGAACCTGATTTCAGCTGCTGGCTTTTATGAAAAAACAGGGAATCTTTCGAGCCTTACTGCGGCATACATTAATCTTGGGCTCACTTACAAAAAGATGGGTAACTATCCCCTGACAATTGACTATCTGAACAGGGCGTATAAAATATGTGAAAAGACACAAGACCAGGCTCATATTTGTTATTACCACCTTAACATGGGTGAAATCATGCTCGAATTACATAAGCCGGATCAGGCCCGCGATCATCTTATTAAGGCTGAAGAACTTGCAAAAAAATCAGACTCTAAAGACCTTGAAGCTTTGGCTTACGAATTCTTATCCGACTACAATGCAGTGAAAAAAAATTACGAATCAGCTTATTCATACCTTCTTAAATCGAAACAAATAAACGACAGTATTTTAAACGCTGAAACTACGGAGAAAGTAAACCAGATTCAATACCATTACGAAATCGCAAAAAGAGAAGCCGATAACGATAAACTTGTAAAACAAAACCTGAATAAAGAACTCCAGCTTTCAAAACAAAACCTGTTCTTATACATTCTTTCGGTCATACTAATATTTATTGCGGTACTCGTAGTGTTTTTAGTGAACCAGAATCGTGTTAAACGAAAAGCAAACCTGCAACTCGAAGCCCAAAATGACCTGATTGAATCACAAAGAGATGAACTTATCAAGCTGAATGCTTCGAAAGACAAGTTCCTTTCCATACTTGCCCATGATATACGAAATCCGCTAAGTTCAATCTATGGAATAAGTCACATACTGGTTGAAGATTTTTCAACACTCACCGAAGGGGAAAGAAAGGTATTTACACAGGATATTCACACTCTTTCAGAAAATCTTTTCGAAATTATAAATACACTTTTGTCGTGGTCTACCTCTCAGAGCGGATTGATAACTTATCGCCCGAAATCTTTCAGTTTTGCCGAACTATGCAATAGGTCGATAGGAACCCTGCAAACGGTTGCCAAACAAAAAGAAATTACCCTGGTTAACCTTGCCGATGATTCACTCATGGTGATGGCTGATGAAAATATGATTTACTCAGTACTTCAGAACCTGCTGAATAATGCAATTAAATTCTCGTTCCCGGGTTCCGAAGTCCGTATTGAAACCCGACAAATTGACGGACATGCTTCAGTTTCGGTAATTGATTCCGGAGTCGGCTTGTCTCCTGAAAGTAAAGCCAGGCTTTTTCAATACGATCAGCATTTTCTGAATAAAGGCACCGCCGGAGAAGCAGGAACCGGGCTGGGATTGATCCTTTGCAAAGATTTCGTTGAAAAAAATGGTGGAACCATTAAGGTTGAAAGCGAACTCAGTAAAGGAAGTACTTTTACATTTACAATCCCGGTGGCGGCTATTGTTTAGCCTCGGCAAACATAACAGCACTAACCTGTCAGGATTATCTTATTTTATTTTCTTCCTGTTGCATAAAAATTGAAAACCCGCAGACTCTCAGCCTGCGGGTTTTCTCTATAAATGAACTGACTTTTGTTTAGTTCACAAACTGCCCGGCATAATATTTCGCAGAAAGTATCTCACCGGTAGCTTTTTCAATCATTTCGTTCCAGCTATAGCGAGCCCCTGGCTTGAAAACTTTTTCGGTAAAGTATTGTCCGACTTCCTGTTTTCCGTAATAACATTGCCCGAAATCATCCGATTTAAGCACATTTACTGCAATGTAATGGTTGAATTGCGATGCAAGTAATTCGCCAAGCAGGTAATTGTGGTAATAGCAAGGCGATGTAGCTATATGAATTTTACTTGCCCAATCGGGTTGGTTGCGGTCAGTAGGGCGCTTGATCATCTGGTATTTCTCAGCCAGGTCCCACCAGAGTTTATTCAAATCCTGGTCGGGATCAGCATACAATGCTTTTTCGAAACGGTACATTACCTGTGCCCAGCGGCTGAATGTAAGCTGTTCTAGCCTCAGCACTTTAAACCCTTCGGCTGAAACATTGCGTGCATCAGCTGTATCAGTAAGCTTCATATCAACAAGAAAATTCGCGTTCGACGACATTCGGCCGAAGAACATGGCTATAGCTTCAGTTGTGAATGTATGAGCCGGGTTACGAAGCACGAACGGAAGCTGCTGATCGATATATTTATCGTAATTGGCATGGCCGAATTCGTGAAGCATTGTACCCATCCAGCTGGCGTTAGGTTTCAGGTTACAAAGTACACGAACATCGCCAAGATTATCAATATCAATGCAATAGGCGTGTTGGTTTTTGCCTGGTTTTTCATACAAATCACTTTTCGCAATCATATCCGTAATATCCAGACCAATGCTTGCATAATAGTCAGTTGTGAGGGTCTCGATATTCCGGGTTTTGTAATACTTATCGAGATCAACACTGTAAATGGCTGGTGCTTCCTGGAAAAAACGGTTCTGATAATGCCAGGGCATCAGTTCATCGATTTTTATGTTATCGCGTTTTGAAAGGAATGTATCTATTTCTGCTTTCAGGCCTGCAAAAGCATCACGTGTAAGGTTATCCAGTTCATCAAACAATGAGCTGATTTCCTCAGGATCCTGTTCGCTGAGTTTGAGGCTCATTTCGTGGTAGGTATTAAAGCCAAGCTGTTTCGCGATTTCATTGCGCTTTTTTACCAGGTTGATAATATCCTGTGCTACAACCGGGCCTATTGCCTTATGACCTTCCCATGCCTGCTGTAATTCCGGCGAACTGGTTGAGGTTTTTAATACTTCTTCCACTTCGTTATCGCTCAGCTTTTTGCCATTCACATCAGCACGGAAATTTGAATATTTTTTTTCAATTTCGGTCTGCATTTTAATAACAGTGTTAAGTAAAATGGTATCAACCTGGTTGCCCAGATAAGCGTTATACATTACATCGAGCTGGCGTTTCAGCAACTCATCGGTAATGGCTTCCGCATCTTTTATTCTTTTCAGGATAGCGAAATCATCTTTGTTTGAGAAAACTTGTGTAAGTTCAATATTCAGTTTTTCCGCTTTCGCCCAGTCTTCGTCCTTGCCGCTGATTGAAGCATTCCAGTAAGCCAGCGATGATTCCTTGCTCAGCGGCTGAACCACTGAATCGAATTTTTTAATAAATGTAAGGAGTTCTTTTTGCATTTTGGATTTGTTGTTTTTACAACCGTCGATTGCTATCACCGAAATTAATGCCATCAACAGGATAATACGGTTAAAGATTTTCATTGCAGGGTTGGGGTTTAGGGGTTAGGTTTTAGTGGCGGGAAGATTGGGGCAGCATAGGGTCTGAACATGTGTTAAGAATAAGATTTTAGGGATGATAGAGATGCGAAACATCGCGTCTGTATTTCCACGGTAAAAAGATTTTATTGTTGTTTAAATTCAAAGCATAGAGAATGTTGGGTTGCAGAATCATCCTGAAATTCGGATTATTGCTGTTCATCCGACATCAACAATTACACATCCGACTTCATAATTTATTCCAACTCCCAATCAGCTCCGTCTTTTGTATCCTTAATTACAACTCCGGCCTTTGCCAGGGCATCACGCAGGCGATCACTGGTCGCCCAGTCCTTATTGGTACGGGCTTCGCGACGAAGATCCAGGATAATATTCATCAGATTGTTGATCACCTGATTACCAGCCTGAGGATCATTTTCGGGCAACAGACCGAGAATGTCGAAAACAAATGTATGTAAAATTGTGCGAAGCAGGCCAATATCATCGGCTGTTAAATTTTCTTTTTTGTCGCTGGCCGAATTGATGATCCGTGCTGCGTCGAAAAGGTGAGCAATCAGTATCGGACTGTTGAGATCGTCGTTCATTGCCTCGTAGCATTTTGCCTGCAAGCCGGCGATATCAACAGATGAAGAATTTACCGGAACCAGTTTTTCGAGTGTGACAATACTTTTCATCAATCGCTGGAAGCCTTTCTCCGATGCCTGCAAAGCTTCGTTACTGAAGTCGAGCGGACTGCGGTAATGTGCCTGGAGAATAAAAAAGCGAACCGTCATAGGACTGTATGCCTTTTCCAATGCAGCATGACGACCTTCAAATAATTCATCAAGCAGTATAAAATTACCAAGTGATTTACCCATCTTCTGACCATTGATGGTGATCATATTATTATGCATCCAGTATTTTGCCGGGTTTTTATGATTGGCAACCGTACTTTGAGCAATTTCACTTTCGTGATGTGGGAAAAGCAAATCCATACCTCCGCCGTGTATATCAAACTGATCGCCAAGGTACCTCGCACTCATAGCCGAACATTCGAGGTGCCAGCCCGGGAATCCGTCGCTCCAGTCGGAAGGCCAGCGCATAATATGTTCGGGTTGCGCTTTTTTCCAGAGGGCAAAATCGGCATTGTTGCGTTTTTCGTCCTGCCCATCAAGTTCGCGGGTATTCGACATCAGGTCCTCAAGCACTCGCCCAGAGAGCACGCCAAACTGATGCACCTTGCTGTATTTTTCAACGTCGAAGTACACCGATCCTTTGCTTTCGTAACCCATTCCTTCTTTCAGGATGGTTTTTACCAGTGCAATCTGTTCGATTATATGTCCTGATGCGCGCGGCTCAATGCTGGGTTTTAGTACATTAAGCTTATCCATGGCAGCATGGTAGCGGTCAGTAAAATACTGCACCACTTCCATAGGTTCGAGCTGTTCGAGGCGTGCTTTTTTGGCAATTTTATCTTCACCTTCGTCGGCATCGTTTTCGAGGTGGCCCACATCGGTAATATTGCGCACATATCGGACTTTATAACCCAGGTGCTTCAGGTACCGGAAAACCAGGTCGAAAGTAATAGCAGGGCGCGCATGGCCCAGGTGTGCATCGCCATATACGGTTGGCCCGCACACATACATACCGACATGAGGTGGGCTTAGCGGAACAAAAAGCTCTTTTTGCCGGGATAAAGTGTTGTAAACGAATAATTTATTTTCCATGCTGCAAATTTAGCAAGGTGCAAAGGTAGAGAAATATAAGAATTGAAACGAAGAGAGATTTAAACCGGCATTTTGCAAAACATCCCTTTTGTGCCGGAGCTTTTCTTTAAATACTATATTTGCTTCAAAATCCGACTAAAAACAATTATTCCAAACCGGTGAAGGCAATCTGGCAGTTTGTACCAAAAGACAGATCTATTTTTCATTTGACCTCACGGTTCATCAATGAGGTGTTTTCACTTTTTATTTATCAGATATTTCTTTCATTCACCACCAGGAAATCCGGCTGGTTGCACTATTTCTCTATGTAGTATATGGCGATAATTACTAAAGTATTGGGTTATTTTCGCTTACATCCGGATTATAAAAACCGGGTTTTCGGCCTCGATTTAATGCGGGCCATTGCCATTCTGATTGTCGTTCAGGAACATGCAATCATGCTGGAAAAAGCGGATACCCGATTCCCGTGGATCAGGCTGATTAACGGAGTTGAGTTGTTTTTCGTGCTTAGCGGATTTCTCATTGGCGGGATTTTGTATAAAATATTCCAGACTTCAGAATCGTTCGGGATTAAAACGATCGGAAACTTCTGGATACGCCGCTGGTTCCGGACTTTACCAAACTATTACCTGGTTCTGGTTTTAAATATTATTGTCGTTTATTTCGGCATCATTAAGGAGGATTTCAGCCAGTTCAACTGGAAATTTTTCCTTTTTCTTCATAATTTTTCAGGTCCGTTCTATGGATTTTTCTGGGAATCGTGGAGTTTAAGCATCGAAGAATGGTTTTATCTCCTGTTCCCAATAATTTTAGGAATCGTTTTTTTTATTTTAAAGAGATTCAAGATTGACAAAAAGCATATTTATCTCAGTGCCATTTTTATCTTTTTGCTCACACCATTGCTTCTCAGGGCATTTTATGCTGCAAAAATCGATGTGGACCAGTTTTGGCTCGAAACAAAAATACTGAAGGTTGTAATTTACCGCTTAGACAGCATCGCCCTGGGACTTTTTGCCGTTTTTATCAAAGTTAATTATCCGAATATTTGGTATAAGAGCCGGAATATAAGTTTTATAGCCGGCATTGTTGTCAGTTATATTATTATGTACTCAACATGGGTGCCAAACGCTTACGTTACAAAAGTTTTCGTGGCGTTGTTGCAGAGTATCGGGTGTTTTTTGCTCCTGCCTAAATTCGACAGTATCCGGAAAGCACCTCCTGTCGTTGTAAAAATTGTGACTCACATTAGTCTCATTTCATATTCGATGTATTTAATTAACCTGGCACTTGTGGCACAGGTGATGAAAACCAATTTCCCGCCAACTGGTCCGTTATCCGCATGGGTTTCTTTCGGAATATACTGGATTTTAGTCATAGTATTTTCGACCTTGCTTTATAAGTATTATGAAAAACCAATGATGGATTTAAGGGAAAGGTGGAAGAAATAATCTGAGCTATTTGTTGCTCCGATGATTAAAATCAGGGGTTACTATTTTTTTGCAGAAGAATTCCAGGCAAGGAACCAGATCATCAGAATGCCAGCTATGCAAACGCCCGAGATCTGTCCAACGAAAGTATTAATTCCAAATCCCTCAGGCGCTACAAGGATATACGCTGAAACAACCGCCGACATAAAAACAGCCGGTATCAGTGTTATCCAAAATAGTTTTCGCTCGGTGGCCAGGTAAATTGTTATAGTCCAAAGTACAATTGTAGCAAGTGTTTGATTGGACCAGGCCATATAACGCCAAATAATAGCAAAATCAATCTGGGTTAGTAGAAAGCCGATGGTGAATAATGGTGCCACCAGTATTAAACGGTTCTTAATACTTTTCTGATCAAATTTGAAGAAATCAGCCACAATCAGCCTGGCACTCCTGAAAGCGGTATCGCCCGATGTTATTGGTGCTGCAACCACTCCCAATATGGCCAGCACAGCGCCAAATCGACCCAGCAGAGAATTAGAAATTTCATTAACTATCCAGGCTGCATTTCCTTTTTGCACTGCCAATACATCATTCAGCTCCTTTACTCCGCCAAAGAAACTCATGGCAACCGCGGCCCATATCAAAGCAACCAATCCTTCAGTAATCATAGCGCCATAAAAAACACGGCGACCATATTTCTCGCTGGTTATACAGCGTGCCATTAAAGGCGATTGTGTAGAGTGAAAGCCTGAAATGGCTCCGCATGCAATGGTCACGAAAAGCATGGGGAATACCGGAAATTTTCCCGGATCGGAATTCATATTTATAAAATTCTCCGGAATTAACTCCGGAATCGGTAAGCCTTTTATAACCATCATTCCACCAATTCCCGCAGCCATGAAAAGCATGGCGAATCCGAAAAACGGATAAATCCGGCCTATGAGTTTATCAATCGGCAGCATGGTTGCCAGCACATAATAAATAAAAATAATAGTCGCCCAGGCAGTTACACTCATTACACCTGTGGTAAGACCAGATAGAATTTTTGCCGGACCCATAATAAAAACCGCTCCAACCAGTATCATCATTGCGACAGTAAACAAACTCATAAACTGCTTCACTCCATTTCCCATATATTTACCAACTATGGCATGAATACTTATTCCGTTCATCCGCAGCGACATCATTCCTGATATAAAATCGTGAACGGCACCTGCAAAAATGGCCCCGAAAACAATCCACACAAAGGCAACCGGCCCCCATACTGCTCCGGCAATAGCTCCGAAAATAGGTCCCAGGCCGGCAATATTCAGAAACTGGATAAGAAAGATTTTGGGCCATTTCAACGGGACATAATCCACGCCATCAGCCTGGGTTGTGGCAGGCGTGGGACGCGAAGTGTCAATGCCAAAAACCTTCTCAACAAAAGCTCCATAAAAAAAGTAACCTAAAATGAGTGCAACGATTGAAAGGAGGAAGGTGATCATGTGTAATTATTTTATGCAAAAATAAGCGAAGCTCTGTTAAAGCGCGGGCAATCAAAGGGAAAACTAGGGGAAAATCAAAAAGGGCAGCCATCTGACTACCCTTTTTTATCTCGACTCGTAAAGTTACAACTTTTTAATCTTAATATTCCGGTACCATACATCATCACCATGATCCTGCAGGCCGATAAATCCTTCGGGAGCGGTGTCAACAAAATAATTGAAATCCTTAAACTTGCTGTTGGCACACATTTTCTTCCAGTCATCGGTCCACAAGTGGTATTCGAGAACCTGAACTCCATTCTGGTAATGAACAACGGTTCCTTTATAGACCATAATTTTCACCGTATTCCATTCGCCTGCAGGTTTTGCATTCTGTGGACTAGCCGGAATAAGGTCATACAAAGAGCCTGCCTGGCGGTTTCCGTCAACACCCATTTTAGCATCCGGATGTTTGGCATTATCGAGCACCTGCATTTCAGGGGCGCTCTTCCAGATAGGCTCTCCGGGAATTTCCTGGGCGAGGTAAAAAATACCACTGTTGCCGCCTTCAGCTATTTTCCAATCCAATGTAAGTTCAAAGTTTTTAAACTTTTCTTTGGTAATGATGTCACCACCTTGTCCGGCTTCGCCTTTGCCCGAGCCGATGCAATGAATAGCATTATCTTCGATCACCCAGCCCTTTGGGAAATCGGTTTTTCCATAACCGCGCCACATATCCGTGGTTTTGCCATCGAAAAGCAATGCCCAGCCGTCAGTTCTTTCGGCAGCAGTAAGGGTGTTGGGAACAACCGGTGAAGCAACGGCGACTGTTTTCGGCCCACTGGCAACAGGTGCTTTGGAGCTTTTGCACGAAAAAAATGCAACAACGATGATCAAGATAAAAAGTAGGTTTTTCATAGGGTTTTTATTTAAAGGATTATTGATTGTTTTTACATTGTGTTTTTAATGTTTTTTTTTGCTGAAATTGAACCGGAAAGCACAAGACTTTGAAAATAATCACTTTTATCATTTCCCCCTAAATCGTCAGACAGTGTCTGACGAATTGCAACCGACTCATTAACAGGTAAATAAAATTTGTCAGACAATGTCTGACGAATCGAAGACGGTATGAGGTGTTTGAACTCCGAGGCTATGGTTTGCTGTATTTCAGGGTAAACCGTATAAAATTGTCTGCACAATTTCAGATTAGTTTCGCCCAACCCTTTAATTTGAATTCTCTTAGCCAGTGATGCCAGCAATTGCTCTCCGTATTTAGCTTTGTCATACCCGTTTTGTTCGTATTCAACAATATAAAATCCAACTAACCAGTTTCGCATGGTTAGGTGAATATTGACTGCTTTTATTGCATTTTGTTGCAAATGGTTCGAAGCAGTCTGTATTGTTGAAACTAATTTCTCAAAATTCATAACAGATTATATATCCGAACATTACAAATCCATAAGAGCAGATTGTAAGTGCTAACCTTTATAACTGTTTTTTACAAAACAGTTGAACCCCGCCACGACGGGATTCAACTGCAGAGCAAAATTCATATCGACCATCCCGCCCTGTAAGTATGTTTAATATACTCTTCAGCAGCTTGTTTGGCATTCATTGTATCGTGCTTGGTATCGAAATGCGGATGCCCGTCGATGATCTGGAATTTATCGCTTTTTACAACCCTGATTTCATCGGAATCGCTGATATTGGTAAAACGCATGTTTTCGCCGTCCCATTCAAGTTCGCGTTTCAGGTCCTGCAGCCTTACAGCCACGACACCCATTACAACCATTTCGTTCATCGGGCCCGAATATCCGAAGTTGGAGCTGGTTTCAACCCTGTTTTCAGGTGTTTCCTTGCAGGCACGCACCCAGTCCATTTCATGACCGTCAACCCTACGCAATTGTTTTTCGGGGCGCTTGTAGTTCTTGTCATAGTCGAGAGGAAGCAGGAACGGATCTTTTCCGTAGCAACCGGTCATAATTTTACCTTTGGAGCCAATAAGGAGGCAACCGCCGTTTCCGTCCCGTCCCATCATCTCACCGTCAGGCAGTTCTTCCGGGCGTGGAGGCAACAAACCTCCATCCCACCAGGTCACTTTCACTTCCGGCATTTTGACACGCTGGAATTTATCCCTCTTCGGGAAAGTATAAGTTACAGTTTCGGCTAATGGTGGTGATTCGGTATTGAAAAGGGAAGAACTTCCCTGTACTTTGGTAGGATATTTCAGTTTAAGCGACATAAAGATCGGATCCATAATGTGGCAGGCCATATCGCCAAGGGCTCCTGTTCCGAAATCCCACCATCCGCGCCAGTTCCAAGGTGTGTATATAGGGTTGTAAGGGCGCTCTTTGGCTGTTCCCAGGAAAAGATCCCATTTCAGCGTATCGGGTACATCATATACTTCAGCAGGGCGCTCGAGACCTTGGGGCCAGATGGGACGGTTGGTCCAGGCATGGGCTTCGCGGATTTCGCCTATAGCACCATCCCAAACCCATTCACAAACCTGGCGTATGCCTTCACCTGAGTTGCCCTGGTTCCCCATTTGTGTGGCAACTTTATACTGACGGGCAATCTCGGTCATCTGCCTTGATTCCCAAACGGCATGAGTAAGTGGCTTCTCGCAATACACATGTTTTCCCAATTTCATGGCATTAATGCTGATAATGGCATGGTTATGATCAGGAGTTCCGACTACAACGGCATCGATGGAATCTTTCATTTTATCAAACATCTCGCGCCAATCGTAAAACTTTCTGGCATCGGGATAATCCTTAAAAATACCGGCAGCATATTTCCAATCCACATCACAAAGTGCCACAATATTTTCGCTGCTAACAGCGCGAATAACTCCGCCTCCCCTGCCGCCAACACCCACTCCGGCAATATTTAACTTATCGCTGGGCATACGATGTCCCAGGCCAGCAATTACATGACTTGGCAGAATGATAAATCCTGCGGCTGCCGTAGCCGTGTTGCGGATAAACGAACGACGGTCGATCCCTGTGGTTTTGTTGTCTTCCATAGTTTTTGTGTTTTTTGAATGGAATTTATAATAAATGCTTTTGAATGTATTTGCAACTCTGTTCAGCGCAGAATAAAGGTGTGCCTTCGGAATAGGATTCCTGTTCGTAGATAATTCTCTTCAATCCGGCTTTCTTCGATTGCTTCAGTAAGTCTTTGAAATTTATCTTGCCATTCCCAACAATACAACTCTCGCCATCATTTCCCATATCTTTTACATGCCACATCTGGAAACGCCCGGGATGTTTTTCGAAGTACTGCTCCGGTTTTTGCCCGCCTTTTATCACCCAGTAAATATCCATCTGAAATGTAACAAGGTCAGGATCGGTTTCAGCCAACAAAATATCGTATGGCAACTTCTCTTCCATGGGCTGAAACTCGAAATTGTGGTTATGATACCCGAAAGTTATTCCCGATTTTTTTGTTATTTCCCCAATCTGGTTCATTTCGTGTGCCACTTTTTTGAAGTCGTCCAAAGTTTTTTCAGGACGTCCGTTGAACGATGGTAAAACCAGGTATTCAAGCCCGGCTTCAGCAGCTTTTTCAGAGAAAAGTTGTGCATTTTCAATGTTTATCCCGCAGTGCGTGCTGGTAATATCCATGACCAGATCATTGCAAATTTTCCGGAAATCTTTGGCGGAATGACCGTAAAAACTACCATCAAATCCGAAAGGTTCAAGGCTGTTATATCCGATCTTACTCAATGATGAAAGTGTTCCCACCAGGTCGGAATTGATCACATCCCGGAGCGTCCATAGCTGGATTCCGATTTTCATTTTCTTACCGGCTCCGGGCAGGCCTCCGGCCAGTAATGGCGAAGCCGCTATTACACCTGATAACAGGGTAATATTTTTTAAAAAATTACGTCTTGTTGTCATAATGCGGATTTTTAAAATCTATCTCTTTTACATTTCATCCATTGGTTTACTTTCCTTTTCTGCCCCACCCGGCTATCACACCCAATATTAGGAAATTATAATTGTATGATTCTGCCTTCTTTGTGACTGGTCCGGGCGGCTTCAATAATCCGGATGTTAAGCAAGGCATCTTCCGGTTTAACACTTGTTTCTGAACCATAAACAACAGCGGAGTAAACATTATCGAAGAACGCCATGTAATTGCCTGGTAAAGTTTGGTAGCGGCCACGGAATGTTTTGCCAAAGGATGCATAGTTCAGGATTCCCTGTTGAGCAACGGGTTCAAATCCATAGCCTTTGCTTCCAGGTTTTTTCCCTTTGCGAAGCTGGGCTTCCTGCACATCGAGGCCATATTTTACAAACGAACCGGAAGTACCATGAACCTGTAAACGCGGACCTGCTTCTTTTACAAAAACACCTGCTTTAAGGGTAACATTAAGATCCGGATAAATAAGTTTCAAGTCAAAACTATCATCTGTAACGCTGCCTTCGCGTTGGTTAAACAGCCTTGCAAAAACTCCTTCCGGAGCTCCGAACAAGCTAACTGCCTGATCGATAAGATGAATTCCAAGATCGAACAAAGTTCCTCCTCCTTCTTCCTGCTGGTACCTCCATGCAGCACGTGAAATTTCAGGAGTAAACCTGTCGAAGCGCGATTCGTATTCCACAATTTTCCCCAGTGAACCCTGGGAAATGATTTGTTTCAGTGTAAGCAAATCGCTGTCCCAGCGGCGGTTATGAAAAGGAAAAACAAGTTTACCTGTTTGTTGTGAAATAACTATAAGTTCCAGGGCTTCTGAGCTGTTAACAGTGAATGGTTTTTCAACAATAACATTTTTTCCGGCCAGTAAAGCTTCTCTGGCCTGTGGATAGTGCAACGTATTCGGTGAGCAGATTATAACCAGGTCTATTGCCGGGTTTGCGAGCAGTTCCTCAAATGAAGAAGTAATATTTACTATGGGATACTTTTCAGCAGCCAGTTTGCCTGAAGAGACAATAGTATGAAGATTGAAGTGAGGATTTACATCAATAAAAGGTGCATGAAATACCTGTCCGGAAAGGCCAAAGCCAACAATGCCGACATTTAATACCGGGACACTCTTGCCTGACTTTGTGTTTTCTTTTGACATTGTAATTCTGCTAAATCATTTCAATTTTAAATTGCTTGCAGGTAGGCGTGAGATATGTAATTATATCTATCGTCATATCGCCTTTCGCCCCATCGCCCCTCATCATAAACAAAGTTTCAATTACTGATAAACATCACACAATCAACTCATTCTCCTTATCCCAATAGGTTCTCCTGCCTTCCTTGTAAGAAATGGTGCCCATATGCGCCGCCATAGCTTCCTGGAAAGCCTGGTCGATATTGCAGCTGGGCTGTGCCCTGTTTCCCGCTCTTATGCAGTTGATCCATTCGCGCAAATGAAGATGGGTTGTATCAACAGCTTTCCCATCACGGTATGTGTACAGAAGTCCGCGGCCTGCAAAGTATTTCTCGGTCGGAGAGGTAACGGCATCAACAGCACCCTGCCCGGGAACGTAAGAAAAAATCGGTTTGAACGGCTCAACAATTCCTTGTTCCAGTTTTTCCTTGTACCGTGTGGAACGGGGATCAACATTTACAATCAGGGTATCGCTGAGTTCGAGGTAAGCATCGTGACCCATAATTACTTTCCCACGGTTCTTTTCGCTGGCAAGCGTAGCACTGTAGAGTAAAGTAAGGTCACGATCCGTGTATTCCATTGCCATGTTGAGCACATCAGGCACAGTACGGCCATCTTTAAAGAAATAAATACCTCCGGATGCCATGGCTGAAGTGGGAATACCCAGATCGAGTATCTGGTTAAGTGCATCAAATTCGTGCGTGAACAAATCACCGCTCAGGCCGGTGCTGTAGTCCCACCAGCAGCGCCAGCGGAAAAACCGCTCCAGGCTGAAATCGTGCCAGGGGGCCTGCCCGATAAACTGTTTCCAGTCAATTGTTTTCTCGTTGGCCTCGGGTGCAATATCATAAACCCATGCCCCATTTGGATCGTTTCGGTTGGTACAAACCTCAATCAGCGAGATTTTTCCAATGACATCCTGCTTAATAAGCGAACGGGCAACATTATAACTTTCGGTTTGCCTGCCCTGGTGACCCAATTGAAAGACAATACCTGTTTCTTTTACTGTTTTCCTGATTTCGTAAGTTTCTGCTACCGACCAGGAAAGCGGTTTTTCGCAATACACATGTTTGCCTTTGCGTGCGGCTTCGAGTGCTATTGGAACATGCCAGTGATCAGGTGTTGCAATTACAACTGCATCTACATCATCGGCTGCAATTAATTCATTATATGTAGTATACCGTTTTGGAGCATCATCCATTTTTCCTCCTGTACCATTACGGTGCAGATTTGCTCCGGCGGCAATACCACGTTCAGCATTTTTATCAAACACATCGCAGACAGCGGTAATTTTTATATTCAGGTTTTCCTGGGCCCGGAAATCTTCGAGGTATTGTTTCCAAAATTTATCGGTTTTGCTATTTGCCGTATATTCATCAATCCTGTCAGGATGAACAAAACCCATGGCTTTCATTAAATAGCCTCCCCGGCCACCGGTTCCGATAATTCCGAGGCGAAGTGTTTTCCCTTCAATAAGCCGAGGAATACCACTTTGTATTTCAGGTTTAATATCGCTGAGCAGACTTGAATTGAGTTTATCTACCATAGCTTTATTACGCAGCAATCCAAAACCTATTACGCCAACAATAGGTAACGCAGCCAGGCCTGCAAGTATATCACGACGACTAATTTTACCTGATGTATTATCTTTTTCCTCTTTTGTCATCTTAATCCAGAAATGTTTTGTTACTTTTTATCAGACGTTGCATACCAAAAATATGTGATGTAGGGAATGCAAAAATGACCAGTAGAGCAAATAACTCGACAAGCGTTTTGTTCACAATAAAATAGCTGCCGTCGGAAGGGAACATGTATTCGATCCCCGGGAAAGCGGGATGCGACAAGTAGTACAACAGCAATAAAACCATGGCCGCTATACTTGAAAACCGGGTAAACAACCCTAAAAGAAGCGATAATCCGATCAGTGTGAGTCCCCAGGCATTTACAGAATCAGAAACTGCCAGCAGAGTTTGATTTTCGGCAATGGTTTCGAAGAGTCCTTTCAGGAAGCCTCCGGAATCAAGCAGGTAAGATCTGGCTGTCCAGTGGGGATTTAATATCTTCACCCCTCCTTCGTAGAGGAAATGCCACCCAACAGTAATCCTGAGAATTATAAGTGCGAACGACTGGGTTTTGGTGTAGCGCATAGGCTTGTTATTTGCATCACAAACCTAATGAAATTTATCTTACTAATGTGAACTTTCAGAAATAAATATTAAAGTATCACTATGGGTTGATGAAGACAAAAAACAACTTTTCAGGCACAATTTGTAGCATCGGGAAAAACAAAACATGGTAATTTAAAGACAAAAACTGCCTATACCAGTTACTGTATCTGCGTTGCTAAATGGTATATGCTTGAAGAAAAATAAGTTGTGTCAGTAAACAATAAGTTTAGCCGATGAACTTTTATTCCCGCGAATCAGGGTTATAATGTAAACTCCTTTTACAGGAGGAATGGATACCGCATTCAGAGAGCCCTCAATTATTTTTGAATATACAACCTGACCGGAACATGTTTCAATACGGATTATTGCATTGTCACCGGGAATGCTTTTGGCAAGCACCTTAAAATTCCCGTCGTTTGGATTCGGAAAGATTGTAATGTCCTCCTGAGTTTTTTCATCATTACCGATGCCGGAAAGAAGTGTTAGTGCATTGAAAGCATTAATCCGGCCATAACCATAATACTGATCCCACCCGGGAGTATCTTCAATGGGATTACCTACCTGATCCTCAGCAGTGCTTTGAATGAGTGTTTTTATTTCCGCCGGAGTTTTGTTTGGGTCCTGAGCAAGAATTAAAGATGCCAGACCACAGACATAGGGTGTCGCTTGTGAGGTGCCACCCCAGAAATATCCATACTGGTTATTCGACTGGTAATCGAGCCCGTATATATAGTTGCCAGGTGCCACAACCGAAATATGCGGGCCATAATTACTACCGCTGCTGTTGCTCCAGAAAAACGGGTGGCTCCGCTTATCATCGGGATTAGTTGCTCCTACCGCAATAACTCCCTGGTAAGCAGCCGGATAAAAAATCGTGTTGCTGTTAGTATTCATCATACAGGCAACAACCGTCACATTATTCGCAAGTGCATTGTTTATCGCATCTTGCAAAGCTGTTGAAATATCCGTTCCACCAAGCGACAAATTCAAAACTTTGGCCCCATTATCAACTGCATAATTAATTGCATCTATCCACCAGGAATAATACCCCCAGTTGCTGCTATTTATCCCCTTTAGGATCATAAGTTTGCAGTTCCAGTCAACGCCGGCATAGCCTATGCCGTTATTTCCCTGCGCCCCGATGATGCCGGTAACATTTGTCCCATGTCCGAAATCGTCAGTAGGATTATTATCGCTGTTGGCAAAATCCCATCCCTGAAAATCGTCAGTATAATTGTTGTTATCATCGTCAATTCCGTTACCGGCAATCTCTTCATAATTTTTCCATATCCTGTTTTGCAGTTCCGGATGGTTTAGTTTGCATCCGGAGTCAATAATTCCAACCACAATGCTCGAATCACCCTGTTCGATCGCCCAGCCTTCTTCCATTTCAATATCGGCACCAGCCACTGCCGGCATACCTGAAAAGGAACCATCATTTTTAAGTCCCCACTGCCGGTAGTAATACTGGTCATCGGGTGAAACACCGCGAACTCCGCTGCTGAAACCAATACCATCTGCTTCGGCATATTCAACTTCATCCATTTTATTGAGTTCATCCAGGAGAGAATTCAATTCAGTGTCTTTCGGAAATTTAAGTACTATGGCGGAGTAGCCTGATTTTATACCCGTATTTAATTTACGCAAATCAATTACCCCAAAATGATGTGCCAATTGATCTGCTTCCGGGCATCCGGTAAGTAACTTTTCACGACTAATACTATTTACCGATACAGCACTTTTAAACCGCACAATAACCTGATCCCTGACGGGTGAAATTTCCTTCTGGGCATACGAACTGCTTATCACGAAAAGCAGTACTACAAGAAGTAGAGATTTTTTCATGGCTTGATATTTTTATGTTAAGTAACTGCGAAGAGTCCAATTTAGAAAAGGATGACAGAAATTATTTTAAAGGAGATAGTGGCAGTGATGAAAAGATTAAAATAAGAATTCCAATAGGAAAAACATAAAAAGGATTTTCCGAAATCGCCGGTAATTTTTATCAAAGTTAAGAATGAAATAACTAAATCCCGCGTCGGAATTTGTTTTATTTGGAGAAAAGTGAAGTCATCTGATAAAATCAGGAGTATAAAGCAATTAAATATATTCCGGACAATTGATAATTGACAGCGAAATCATATTCTATCCCCGACATTGGGGAATACCATATATATTTAAAATCCAAATCCTGAGCTCCAAATCCCCGTTGAAAACTATAAGAGACTCAAAGTTAAAAAGACTTGAAAGGAAGAATTTGGAGTTGGAATTGTCACAATTTACCTTGCTTGCAATATAAATTGTAACCGAAGCAGTATTCTTTTAAATAGTGAATTCTTCGCCTGCTGAAGGAATACTGATATTCTCAAATCCGATTTTCTCAAGGGTTATTTTATAGGCTTCCTGTGCTTGAATTTCGCCATGTACAAGAAAAACTCTCTTAACCTGTTTCGTGTCCTGGCACTTCAGAAAATTGGCCATTTCGCTGTAATCGCCATGACCCGAAAAGGCTTCAATACGTTCTATTTTTGCTTTTACAGGATGTCGCACTCCAAAAATTGATACTTCTTCAGCACCTTCCAGTATCCGCGCTCCCAGTGTTCTTGGTCCGCAATAACCAACCGCAAGAATGGTATTGTTCGGATTTTCGATGTTGTTGGCCAGGTGATGCTTAATGCGCCCGGCTTCCATCATACCTGACGCTGAAATAATAACGCAAGGCCTTTTATTCGAATTCAGCTTTTTCGATTCTTCGGGACTTTTTATATAAAACAGAGAGTTAAACCCAAATGGATCAGGGTCGGTAAGCATTACATGCGCCACGTCTGCATTGAGAATATCGGTGTGTAATCTGAAAATATCAGTTGCATTAACAGCTAAAGGGCTATCGACATAAATATTCACTTTGGGAAGTAATCCTTCATTGAAAAAATTATTGAGGGCATATACGACTTCCTGTGTTCGGCCAATTGCAAATGAAGGGATAATTACCCTTCCGCCTTTCTCGATGCAGGTTTCACGTATTACCCGCAAAAGTTCGCCTTCAGCTTCCTGCAAATGCGGGTGAAGCCGGTTCCCATAAGTTGATTCGGTGATCAGGTAATCGCATTGCGGAAAGGGTTCCGGAGCTCGTAAGATCCGGCTTTCGGGCCGGCCGATATCACCTGTGTAAGCAATCCGTGTGGTTCTGCCGTTTTCGGTAATTTCGAGCAAAGCCGTTCCACTTCCAAGCATATGCCCGGTATTGGTAAACTTTACTTTTATGTTTTCATCAATGCGAAACTTGCGATCATACGCTACACTTATAAACAACTCCATGCAGGCGCGTGCATCCTCTTCTTTGTAAATGGGCTCAACCGGGGTAAGTCCTTTCTGAACCCTGCGTTTGTTGAACCATTTAACGTCGCCTTCCTGTATGTGACCACTATCGGCAAGCATTATGGCACATAAATCGCGTGTGGCACTTGTACAGATTACCGAGCCCCTGAAACCAAGCCTGTAAATATAGGGTATCAATCCCGAGTGGTCTATGTGTGCGTGTGTAAGTATCACATGATCGATTTCGGAAGGATCGAACATCAGGTTCCGGTTCATCCCATCCGTTTCCAGCCCTTTTCCCTGGAACATTCCGCAGTCGAGCAGGATTTTTTTTCCATTATCTGTGGTTATAAGGTGTTTACTTCCGGTAACCTCGCGGGCAGCGCCGATAAATTTTATTTTCATGATAAACTTTTTTCAGAGAACTTATTATCACGTCAAATGTAAGTGTTTTGTACCATAGTTTGCTTTTCATTTTTCTTTCGTTTGTGATTTTACCATCAAAAAAGCAATACATTTGAATTTAATTTTCACTTAATGGGATTATGGTTCTGAATTACATCTGGGTTGCTTTTTTTATCATTGCTTTTATAGTAGGTCTTATCAGGCTGATCTTCTTTGGCGACACCGGCATTTTCCCTGAAATGATGAACGGAACTTTCGAAATGGCAAAGACCGGTTTCGAGATTTCGCTTGGACTCACCGGTGTAATGACTTTATGGATGGGCCTGATGAAAGTGGGGGAAACCGGTGGAATTGTTGCACTGATGTCGAAAGCCGTTGGTCCTTTGTTTCGTCGTCTTTTTCCGGATATACCGAAAGATCATCCGGCCAATGGCTCTATAATGATGAATATTGCAGCCAATATGCTGGGACTCGACAATGCAGCAACGCCTTTAGGGCTAAAAGCTATGACCCAGCTCCAGGAACTTAACAAGGACAAGGATACCGCATCCAATTCCATGATTATGTTCCTGGTTCTGAATGCCTCAGGACTGACCATAATTCCGATCAGCATTATGGTTTACCGTGCCCAAGGAGGAGCGGCAGATCCCTCGGATGTTTTCATTCCTATCCTGCTTGCGACTTTTTGCTCAACATTAACGGGGATTATTGCGGTTTCTCTCTTTCAACGTATAAATCTTTTTAACAAAGTCATACTGCTTTACCTGGGAAGTTTTACGATTTTAGTATCATTTATTATATGGTATTTCAGCACTATTTCACAGGAGCAGGTTACAACTATTTCGGCTGTAGCCGGTAATCTGATCCTGTTCAGTATTATCTTTTCGTTTATTGTCCTAGGTCTAGTAAAACGGATCAACGTGTACGACGCTTTTATTGAAGGAGCTAAAGAAGGTTTTGGGATTGCCATTCGGATAATTCCTTACCTAGTGGCAATTCTCGTGGCAGTTGGTGTTTTCCGTACCTGCGGGGCAATGGATTTCCTGGTGAAAGGCATCGGGCAGTTGTTTGCAGCCATGGGAATGAATACCGATTTTGTGGATGCTCTGCCTACTGCTTTTATGAAACCACTCAGTGGTTCAGGGGCAAGGGGAATGATGGTAGATACCATGAAACAGTATGGCGCAGATTCATTCGCGGGCAGACTTTCGTGCATTTTCCAGGGCGCAGCTGATACTACATTCTACATAGTGGCAGTCTATTTCGGCTCTGTTGGAATTAAGAAAACACGCTATGCCATAACTGCCGGCCTTCTTGCTGACCTTGCAGGTGTTATTGCCGCAATCTTTGTGGCATACCTGTTTTTTCATTGATAATATTGCTAGAACGTTGTTATGGAACAGGTTAACTGGGGAATAATTGGCTGTGGAAATGTTACCGAGAAAAAGAGCGGACCAGCCTTTAATAAAATTGATGGGTCGAGACTAGTTGCTGTTATGAGGCGGAATGCTTCGAAAGCTGAGGATTATGCCCGTCGCCATAGCGTGCCAAATTTTTATGGTGATGCTACTTTGCTGATCAACGATGCCGATGTGAACGCCGTTTATATCGCAACTCCCCCTGACACCCATGCAAAATATGCCATCGAAGCCATGAAAGCAGGTAAAGCTGTATATGTTGAGAAGCCCATGGCACGCAATACAACTGAATGTGAACAGATGATCCGGGTTAGCGAAGAAACGGGTGTACCCTTATTTGTTGCTTACTACCGGCGAAAGTTACCTTGTTTTTTGAAAATCCAGGAACTTATTGATAGTAAAGCGATTGGCGATGTAAAATACCTGCATGTTCAGTTACATCATCCTCTCAAACCCGAAGAGGTAAGCCCCGAAAAAACTCCCGGATGGCGCGTTTTCCCCGGAATATCTGGCGGAGGCCATTTTCATGACCTGGCATCACACCAGTTCGATTACCTCGAATATCTCCTTGGTCCGGTAAAGGAAGCTAACGGCTTTTCGCTTAACCAATCCGGGTACTATCCGGCTGATGATATAGTTACAGCTACCTTTCTTTTTGAATCGGGTGTTGTGGGAACCGGTTCCTGGTGCTTTTCGGTTCCGGAAAAGTTTAAAAATGATTCAACTGTTATAATTGGTTCAGAAGGGAAAATCACCTTTTCGTTTTTTGAACATCAGAATATTCTGGTTGAAAAGAGTGATGGTACCCATCAGAATTACCATATCCCCCACCCGGAGAATATTCAGCAGCCTTTAATCCAGACAATTGTTGATCAGTTAATTGGCAAAGGGACATCACCTTCAACCGGAAAAACAGGTATCCGCGCGACCATGATCATGGATTGGATTACTGCCCGGTAATAAATCCGTAAATTGAAAAGTCCTGGAATGAGCTTTCCGATGTGTTAATTGTTCAAAGTCATAAAAAGTAAAAAGGCCACCTGTTGAAGGCAGCCTTTTTAAGGTAAAAACAGTATGGAATTTTTAACAGGAAACCAGTCTGACTTTCGTGATTTCCAGATTGGATAGGTTAACCATCAAAATACCCTTCCTGAAATACAATATTTACATCCCATACATTTCAATAATTTCCTGTTTGGTTTTACCAAGAATGTTGTATTTCTTGCCAACCTTTTTAAAAGCTTCGAGTGCTTTTTCAAGGTGATGAATCTCGTGGCCTGCAGAAATCTGGGTACGAATACGAGCCGCTCCCTGCGGAACTACCGGGAAGAAAAATCCTATGGCATAAATACCCTCATCATATAAATCGCGCGAAACATCCTGGGCAAGTTTTGCATTAAACAGCATAACCGGCACTATCGGCGTATCGCCATCCTTAATAATCAAACCCATATCAAGAAGTCCTTTGCGCCAGAATGCGGTATTTTTTTCCAGCTTATCGCGACGATCGGTCGAAGCAGATAAAATTTCGAGAACCTTGATTACCCCGGCTACAACCGGAGGAGCAATAGTATTTGAGAAAAGGTAAGGACGAGCTTTCTGACGGCACATCTCCACCAGTTCCTTACGCCCTGAAACACATCCGCCTGATGCTCCTCCAAGGCCTTTACCGAACGTTGTGGTTATAATATCAATCTTTCCCATTACGCCACAGAGTTCATGAGTGCCACGGCCGGTTTTCCCGATGAATCCACTGGAATGAGATTCGTCAACAAACAGAAGGGCATCATATTTCTCACAGAGTTCCACCATCTGATCAAGCTTCGCTGTATCTCCATCCATGGAGAAAACGCCGTCGGTTATCACCATTTTAAGCCGTTTGTCGCTGTGAAGCTGTAATTTTTCTTCGAGATGCCCCATATCTGAATGTTTGAAGGTATCGTGCATTGCACTGCAAAGTCTTATACCATCAATGATTGAGGCATGTACCAGGCGATCGGAAATCATGACATCATCTTTCGTAAGGACAGCTTCGAAAACACCGGCATTAGCGTCCATGCAGGATGGGAAAAGAATGGTATCTTCCGTGCCCAGGAATTCGGTCACCATTTTTTCAAGTGTGCGATGGATATCCTGTGTTCCACAGATGAATCGAACCGATGACATACCGTATCCATGGGAGTCTAAGCCGGCATGAGCCGCTTTCACCACTTCGGGATGGCTCGATAAGCCCAGGTAGTTGTTTGCACAGATATTGATTACCTTCTTTAGGGAAGCACCTGCCGGGAACTCAACTTCTATATCGGCAGCCTGGGCGGAGTGGATGTATCGTTCCTGTTTGTAAAGACCTGCTTCTTTGATACCACTGATAATCTCCGAGTACATTGTGCGGGTTTTGTCTGTATAAGCCATGTTCCCTCCTTATTTTAAATAATCATTTACCAATGTACAGATCTTATTCACGGAGTCAAAAGCTTCGGGAGTTGCTTTATCATCGGGAATTGAAATTTTGTATTTGTTCTCCAGGAATCGTTTCAACGAGACCATTGAAAAGGAGTCTACTATACCTCCTGAAATAAGAGGTGTATCATAGGTTAAATCTGTATCATCTTCAACATATTCTTTGATGACGTAAGCTTTGATGATTTCTTTCATGTCTTCCATAATGATTTCTTCTTTTTGGATTAAGGTTTAATAATAGTTGGTTCTTTTTAATCATTCTCTAATGTTGATGTATCTCCTATCTCTTCACCCCATTCTTTTGCATGAAGTATTCGCCGCATGATTTTTCCGCTTCGTGTCTTGGGGAGTGAATCGATAAATTCAATTTCCTGAGGCATGGCCAGCGGGGATAGTTTTTTACGGACGAAATTCATAATTTCCAGGTCCAGATCCTTGCTGGCAACAAAACCCGGTTTAAGTGTCACAAAAGCTTTCACTACTTCCATATTCACAAAATCCGGTTTGGCCACTACAGCGGATTCAGCTACTGCTTCATGTTCGAGCAATGCAGATTCAACTTCAAAAGGACTCACCAGGTGTCCGCCGGTATTGATAACATCATCATCGCGACCAACAAACCAGAAATAACCCTCATTGTCAATACTTGAACGGTCGCCGGGTAAATACCAGCCGTTTTTGAATTTATTTTTATATGTTTCCTCATTATTCCAATAAGTTCTCATCATGGCCGGCCAACCTGGTTTAATGGCTATGAGGCCCATCTTTCCTGGCTCATTGAATGGTTCGTATGTATTCTGGTCGATTACAGTAGCACTAATACCAGGAAACGGCTTGCCCATCGATCCGGGTTTTATTTTCATGCCCGGGAAGTTTGTGATCATGATTGATCCGGTTTCAGTTTGCCAGTAAGTATCGAGGAAAGGCTTGCCAAAAACTTTCTCAGACCATATGACGGCTTCCGAATTAAGCGGCTCTCCGACCGAAGCAAGGTGCCTCAAACAGGAAAGATCGAATTTCTTAATTACTTCGTCACCGGCTTTCATAAGCGAACGGATAGCTGTGGGAGCCGAATACCACATCGAAATCCTGTGTTTTTCGATAAACCGGTACCAGTTTTCAGCCGAAAAACCTGCATCGAGAACGCATTGAGTAACTCCGTTGCTGAAAGCTCCGATAATACCGTAAGAGGTACCTGTCACCCAGCCGGGATCGGCCGTGCACCAGTATATATCATCATCCCGGAGATCAAGTACCCATTTTGACGTGAGATATTGTGATATAAGCGAATAGTGGACATGCTTAACTCCTTTTGGCTGACCAGTTGTGCCGGAAGTATAATGAAGTACAGAAGGTGATTCCGCTATTGTAGGATGGATTTCAAAGTGCTCAACTTTTGGTAATTGTTCAAGGTTTAAAGCAACTTCCTTTTGTTGCAGAGGTTTTCCGAGATCCTGATCGACAATAATAAGGAATTCGAGCCAGGGCATCTTATCGATGATTTTTCTTACTTTCGGGGCATGTTTCTTCTGGGTGATTATTGCCCTTGTCCGGGCATTCTCCAGGCGGATAAACAACGATTCATCACCAAACGCAGAAAATAAGGGCTGAGCTATTGCACCTGTTTTTAGAATCCCAAGAAATCCAAGATATAATTCAGGGATTTTATCCATAAAGAGGCAAACGCGGTCTTCAGCTTTGATGCCGAGATCGCGGAGAAACTTTCCAATGGTATTGGATTCCAAACGGATATCATTATAGGTGTACCGTTTTTCTATTCCGGATGATCCCTCCCAGATCAAAGCGGGTTTATCTGCTTTTCCCATAAGGCATATCCTGTCAGTACAGTACCACCCGATATTTATCACATTCCCGGGTTTATAATCAAGCTCCTTTTCAGCAATGCTCCAGTCAAAGTTTTTAATTCTTTCGTCATACGATCCGATGTTCGACATAGGCTTTTAAGATTAAGTGTAACGTCAGTTTTATTTGTTTGATCGCAATAAGCTTCTTACTAAACAATCTGTCCTTACTCAACACCTTTTCCCCTTTGCTCAGGCCTCCCTTTCCAAAATAACAACTGCTGTAACCATCTCTTTTACATGAGATAAGGATACATGGATAACCGAAATTCCTTCCCGTTTGACCTGTTCATCTGCTTTTCCATATAAACGGATATGTGGTTTGCCCAGTTCGTCATTAACTATTTCAATATCAGTAAATTTTATACCAAAACGCCACCCTGTACCGAGCGCCTTCAGAAAGGCTTCCTTGGCTGAAAACCTTGCAGCCAAGTGCTGTTCCAAATTCTTTTTTTTGCTACAAAAGGATATTTCATCGTCAGTAAATACATCGGTAAGGAACCCCTTATCCTGTTCCATAACAGCCTTTATCCGGCTGACTTCGAATATATCAGTCCCGATCCCGTATATCATTTTGCGAGGGGAAAATACAATTTTTTTGTTAACAAAATAACAAGGGAGAAAAATATTGATCTACAGGGGTAGTAACAGCATTTAACTCTCAGTTTTTAAGTAAACTAAATTATAACTACTTAATAAAATATTGCAAAGGTTATCTCTTCCTTTTCAGGGATACAATCTTCGTTTTAAGAAAGTGAGATAATGGATTATTTAAGAATAAACTGTTGAAAATCACCAGAAATTACAAGCCAATTAAATTGCTCCCAGCATTTTACCTACTTTTTTAAACTTTTCGAGAGCGAATTCAATTTGCTCATGGCTATGGGCAGCGCTTATCTGCACACGAATACGTGATTTGCCTTTTGGCACTACAGGGTAATAAAATCCAATCACATAGATACCTTCTGCAAGCAGTTCGTTGGCAAATTCCTGCGATAATTTAGCATCGTTGGGTAGATGTCCAAAAAGAACAGGCACAATAGGATGTATTCCGGGCACTATCCTGAAACCTGCTTCCTCCATACCTTTGCGGAATATCTGGGTGTTGTCGAACAGTTTGTCGCGTAATTCGGTGGTTTCGGACAACATATTTAATACTTCGAGTGTTGCACCCGTGATAGCCGGGGCCAAGGTATTCGAAAACAAGTAAGGGCGCGAACGCTGGCGCAGAAGATCGATAATCTCTTTACGGCCTGAAATACAACCGCCCGAGGCTCCGCCAAGCGCTTTCCCAAAGGTGGTCGAAATGATATCAACCCGATCCTGAACATGACAATATTCAGGAGTTCCCCTGCCAGTAGCACCCATAAAGCCTGTGGCATGCGAATCGTCGACCATCACCATGGCATCGTATTTTTTAGCCAGGTCACATATTTTATCAATACGGGCAATGATGCCATCCATTGAAAAAACTCCGTCAGTCACTATCAGCTTAAACCGGGCTTCACTGGCATCCTGAAGCACCTCTTCAAGATCCTCCATATCGTTGTTCTTATATCTGAATCTCTGGGCTTTGCATAGCCTAACGCCATCAATAATTGAAGCATGGTTCAGTTCGTCGCTGATAATTGCATCCTGTTCGCCCAGCAAAGGTTCGAAAACACCGCCATTGGCATCAAACGCCGAAGAGAATAGTATAGTGTCTTCGGTACCCAGAAATTCACTTATTTTCTTTTCGAGATCTTTATGGACTTTCTGCGTACCACATATAAAACGCACTGACGACATTCCGTATCCATACCTGAAAAAGGTGAAGTTGGCCGCAGCCATTACCCTTGGATCGTTACTGAGTCCCAGGTAGTTATTTGCACAAAAGTTTAAAACTTTTTTCCCGTTTTCTGTTGTTATCTCCACGCCTTGAGGCGAAAGGATCACTCTCTCGTTTTTGTAAAGTCCTGCCTCTTTTATTGCAGCAAGTTCTTTGTTAAGATGATCCTGAAATTTTGAGTACATAGTATTCTGGTTGATATTTTTACTTATTCGGGTCGGTATTTTTTACCGGCCGCAAAGGTAAAAATTATTAGCCAGCAAGGAAGGTATTTCGTATAAATCCGGCATGAAAATGAACAAGTTTCGCAACATCATGTATTGGTTTCAGTGAAACACTTATTTTTTTATTATAAACAACAGAATACCAGATCATTAAAAATATTGAGTGTAAGCGTCCAAATAACAGTTGAGGTAAGCAAATTTGTTTAAATTTGCCGCAATTTGTGAATTGCATAACACTATAATTGTAAATTTTACATGAAGAATATTCTCGTAATCGGAGCGGTAGGCCAGATAGGTTCGGAACTTACCATGAAACTCAGGAAAATTTATGGAAACAGTAACGTAGTAGCCGGGTATTTCCGTCCGGAACCAACCGGAGAGCTGCTCGACTCGGGACCTGCCGAATATGTTGATGTAACTCAAATTCAGGAAATTGCAGATATTGTTAAAAAATATAAAATTGATACGTTTTATAACCTGGCAGCTATTTTGTCAGCTGTTGGAGAAACGAAACCACTAATGGCCTGGCAGATCGGAGTCGGGGGATTGATAAACTGCCTCGAAGTCGCACGTGAATTTAACTGTGCACTCTTTACTCCAAGTTCTATAGGAGCATTTGGTCCCAGCACACCTTTGGATCATACTCCCCAGGATACTATTCAGAGACCGCAAACCATGTATGGTATTACCAAGGTTACCGGAGAATTACTAAGTGACTATTACTATAAAAAATTTGGAGTCGATACCCGTTCGGTTCGTTTCCCTGGAATTATTTCGAATGTAACTTTACCCGGTGGAGGTACTACCGATTATGCAGTTGAAATTTATTACGAAGCCGTTAAAACAGGCAAATATACCTGTCCGCTTGGAGCCGGTACTTTCCTTGATATGATGTATATGCCGGATGCACTCGAAGCAGCTATTAACCTGATGGAAGCTGATCCTTCCAAACTGGTTCACCGCAATTCGTTCAATGTCACAGCAATGAGTTTCGATCCGGAGATGATAGCTGCTGAAATCCGGAAACACATCTCTGGTTTTGTTATGGATTATAATGTTGAACCAATTAAACAAAGTATCGCTAATTCGTGGCCGAACAGTATGGATGATTCCTGCGCCCGCAGTGAGTGGGGATGGAAACCAAACTGGAACCTCGAAAGTATGACGGCAGATATGCTGAAGGCAATTCGCGAAAAGCAAGCGAAAGGGCTGCTGTAAGCCGAAAAATATACGTCTTTTTGAGCCGGAGAAAAGAGAATGGGCGAGGGAAGAAAAGGAGGATGTGGGATGTCGAATGTTTGATCTCGAGTAAAAGCTAAGATTTTACCGAGTTCCGAATCCCGTCAGCATACACTACTTTTTGGAATTTGAATGCTTTATCGAACTTCGATGAATCGAAAATGTAATCGGAATCATTTTGATAGAGCATTTCAATGGTTTCTTTGATGATCGGACTGAAAAGGCCGGCCATCTGGATCATCAGTTTTGGAAGCACTGTAATCCTAGGTTTCATATTCAGTTCCCGGGCTGCAATTTCTACTATCTGTTCACCATTGAGTACATTCATGTCAGCAGGCAAATGCCAGGTTTGGTTATAGGCCGAGGGCGTATTCCCCAACAATGCTGTTGCTTTTCCGGCATCCGGAGTGTAAGTGAACGAATGTTTTGCAGATTTGCTGATCATAAACTGAGCACTCTTGCCTTTCTTCAGATTTTCGAAAACCATCATATTCAGGAAACTGTTACTCGTTTCAGGTCCGTAAAAATCGGCAGCACGTGCAATAAGTGCTGTTAATGAGCCTTTTGCAACTTCATCCATAATCATCGTCACTATTTTAGCCCGTACTTCGCCTTTACGGCTGCATGGTTTAAAAGGTGTTTCTTCGGTCATGGGGCCGACTACTTTCCCATACATATACACATTATCGAAAAAAACCAGTTTTGAACCGTTTTCCTTGCAGGCATTAATTACATTCTGCATAAGTTTTGGCCATTGAACCTGCCAGGTTTTACTATTATACTGCAACCCGGCTGTGAGATAAACTACTTCAGAGCCTTTAACTGCCTTCATAACCTGTTCAGCGGATAAGAGGTCACCTGCTATGAGTTCCTCATTCCCGGTCACGGTTTTCGGATTCCGGCTAACCAGCCTGATATCTTTTGTATATTCGGGTAATGTTTTTGCCAGGTGATTGGCAATAATTCCTCCTGATCCTAATATGGTTTGCATATATTACTGTTTTTGGGTAAAAGTACTTTTACAATAAATTACCGGAAATGATAAACCGGCAGGAGGATGTTTTTGTTGGATCGAATGACGGAATTTTCCGGTGAAGTATCTTCTTCATAATGCTGGTTGTGATTTTATACCCAAACTCCTGCAATGGTTTCCCCGCAAAAGGTACACTTATTATTGCTTATATTATTTTGTAAAACCCTGAATCCTTTTCTCTCAATAACTGTTTTCCTGCATTTGGGACAAATGGTATTTTCGAGGTTTGCTCCTGGAAGATTTCCAACATAAACATATTTCATTCCGGCATTAAGTGCTGTCTCCCGGGCTTTCTGCAATGTAAGCAAAGGTGTTGCAGGCAATTGTGTTAGTTTGTGAAGAGGTGAAAAACGGCTGAAATGTAAAGGGCTATCACTCATTTTATTAGCGACCAGCCATTTGCACATCTCCCGGATAGTATCCATATTGTCAGTCCATGATGGGATAACCAGGTTAGTGATTTCAATCCAAACCCCTTCATCCTTTAATACCTGCAGAGTTTTTAAAACAGGGGCAAGTTTGCCGGCGTTCAGTTTCAGATACGTGTTCTCAGTAAATCCTTTAAGGTCGATATTTGCTGCATCGAGGTATTTACAAAGCATTCGTAAAGGTTGCTCATTAATGTAACCATTTGATTTATAAACATTTTTGATTCCATTTTCACGTGCTATGCGGGCTGTATCGTAAACATATTCGTAAAATACGGTTGGTTCCCCATACGTGTACGCTATACTTTCGCAACTGTTTTTTAAACATGCATCCACCACACTGGCAGGCATCAGGTCCATATTTGATGTTTCTTTCGGACTTTTCTGCGAAATTTCCCAGTTCTGGCAATTCAGGCAGGCAAAATTACAGCCGGCAGTAGCGATTGAAAATGCCCGTGTGGAAGGAAGAAAATGAAAAAATGGTTTTTTCTCGATCGGGTCGGTATGCACAGCACAGGGATTACCATAGGCAATTGAATACAACTTGTCCTTTACGTTGATCCGGTTCCGGCACTTGCTGGTTTCCAAGCGTTTAAGCGTGCATTGGTTGGGGCAGTTTGTACACTCAACACCACGTGCGGTCACCTTGTAGTGATAGGCTTCGCGGCTCCATTTCCATAGCGGGTTTTCCGGCGGAATATCAGCAAATTCGTCAATCGCAGCAAATAGCATTTCATTCCTGCAAAACAGGCATGCAGCTGAGGCCAGTCCAGAAGCAATAAATTTACGTCTTTCCATTCGGCTTGTGATTGAAACTATACAAAATTACATTACCCGGATGCTTTTCCCACAAATTGGTTATAAAAACAATCAGGCATGTTTTTTTAACAGCATACTCACAACAACTGCTGCATTTATGCAGGCAACAACAATGAGTGCGTTTATCAATCCTGATGACGGCACTATCCAGGCATTCACCAGCAATGCCCCTGCTGCGGAACCAATCAGATCAGCAGAGTAACTCCGTGCTGCAACCTCTTGTATTTTACCTGATTTCAAAACAGATGCTATATGAAACTGCGCCCCGGTAATTATCGCCATCCCAATTATCAATACACTGAAAATCAGGTATACTAAAACATCAGGTAATTGAAACAGTTTGAAAATACGAATGCCGGCAAGGCTGAGCAGAAGCATGCATACTGAAGCAATCTGTGCCCCGATCAGTAAATTATAGGTGCATTTCTGAAGATAACGGCGTGTAAAAAACACCCCGCTTGCCAGGCCTGCCATAAATAATGTGATGAAAATTCCTGTTGCAATATACGCATAGCCGTAAATTACCTGGAAAGTAAGGATGAGAATAATATCCAGCGAAAAAGAAACCAAACCAGCTGAAAACAACGCTATTGTTGTACCTTCAGATCGGATTCCGGCTAAAACAAGTAACAGCAAAAGCGGCATTACAAGTATGTAAAAACTGAAATTCCACTGGTAACTCAGCCAATAATGAAGTTGCCTGAAACATCCTACAGGTTCGAAATCGAAGTTCAGAGGAGCAGCAACAGAAATCCTTTTCATAATAGCATCGGACCGTTCCTTCAAAGAAATATCATCAAGATAAAATTCATTAACATATTCCGTTTCGATACCCCGTTTTGCCCCGAGCGAAGCAACCGAAGCTGTCAGCGTACCATCAGATGCAAGAAAGTAATTCTTTTCACCGGATATTACCAAAACATTCCTGAAAAGGGCTTTCAGAGTCTGAAACAAAGTTGATTGAATTTTCAGGGCATCATCGCCAACATAATCCGCAGTTGAATTAAGGCTGAGAGAAACAATCCCGGTTTCAGTAAGGAGGTTTTTGCATTTACCGAAAAACTCATAGGTATAAAACCTGTTTATCTGCAGCGTTGAAGGTTCGGGAACGTTCAGAATGACAGCATCATAGCTTAGTGAATCCAGTTCTTTAAGAAGAGGGTCTCCGCCTGATGAAAGACGAGATTTTTCGCGAAGAGAATTTTGCAATAATACATTCGCATCACCGGAATATAACCTGAACCTTGGATCATCAGGGAGGCGGTTAAGTCTTTTCCCAAAACCGGGGATGCGTGGGTTAAGTTCAGCGCAGTCGATCCGTTTGAGCGGATATTTCAAACATTCTTCTGCCACACCTGAAATGCTCCCGCCGACAAGCAAAACGTTTCCTGTAACTTCGCGCTGTAGCATCGTATAATGAACGGTTTCTTCATTCGCAATTATATTATTCGTTGTAAACAGCAGCGTATTATTATCAAAGAAATTTAATTGCCCCGACTGTTCCGTAACCACAAGTTTGCCATATGGCGTATCTTTAAAGGAGATAATTTTCTGTTCAGGAAAAAGGAACTGCATGGTAATGCTGTCGAGATTGGCAATTAGCGTCACAAACCCAAGAAAAACAGCCATGGCAAGATAAAGGCGGAATGTCTTCCTGATGCTGTAAATCTCTTTCCGGCTGATAAAGAATAACAGTATACTGTTGATTAATAATACTATCGCCATGTTTTGAAAAGGTTCGAACAGGAAAACCAGAATCATACTGCAAAGTATCCCGGAAGCGATACTACCCAGTGTTTCCCATCCATAAGTGAGGCTGACAGCATTTTCGCGAAGTGTTTCCGACAGGTAACGGCTTATCGCACTGAAAAGCCAACCTGAAAAAAGGCAGAAGGGCGACAGCAAAAGAACTGTTCCCAGAATAATTGTTCCTACGCCGGGCATACTGCCAACAGGAATAACAATATTCCGAAGCCAGTAAAGCATAAAAAGTGTTATAACAGGAATGATTGCCAGGATAAATAAACCTGTCAATATGGTTCTCAACTTTGTCTGTTTTGCAGATTTCCGATCTAAAAAAGCACCAGTTCCGTTAAGTAACAACCAGTTTGCCAATACGATGCCAATTGTTAGTTCATTCCCGTTAAAAACGGATAAGAACTCCCGGATCAGAATAAGTTGTGTTGCCATGGCTGTAAACCCAAGGCTGAAAGGAAGGCACTTCAAATTAAAACCAGGTTGAAACCTGCGATAAAAAACCGGTGAAAAGGGAATTGTCACATCGCTGACCTTCGGTTCGCTGCCGGTTTTACTGAAAAGATTCCTGAAATAGTTTAAATGGTGCAGAAAATGGAATATTGCAATCAATACGAGGGCTATTCCGAAATCAACATGCCAGATTAAAAGTTTATCAACAGCCGGAAAATTGATTTTTAAATTCACCGTAATAGCCAGGAGCAAACCAATACTTCCGGCAACAAAAACGGAAACCAGCAATAAGATATTCCAGAATTTGCGCTGCCTGTCACCGGAAATTACCTTAATCCTGACCAAAGCCCATGATATGCCATAAAACAACAGGCACAGAGCGCTGACAGTAATAACGGAATATGGAGTATCTGGCATTATGAATTAAATGCAGCTTAATGCTATTCTTATTCTCCAAACACAAAAGCCTGGTAAATAAATATTTCGGTTTCCTTATCTTTCCATCCGTCCCATCCAATTCCGGCTTTGTCGCGGGCACAATGACCAAGAAATTCTTCCAGGTCCCAACCGGTATCGGTGGCTACCTGCGGCAGAAAAGTACCACTCCTGAATCCTCTTTTAATATAAATTCCATCAATACCAAGCCGTATTTTTTTCACATCGCTGATCTCCTGCATAGGTGTTAATACTGAAATTTCAATATCAATTGATTTCAGTTCATTCGGTGTTACTGTCGGGAAGCGATGATCCTGGGTGGCTGAAGCGACGGCCATTTGCTGAACAATGCTGTAAAGCGGCTTATCCGCTTCGAAGTGCCCGATACATCCCCTGAGTTCACCTGACTTTTTCAGGGTTACAAAAGCTCCTGCATTATTTTTAAGCCCTGCAGGCAATGAATTCGGGTCAATTTCCGGAATACGGTTAACTTTTAAATAGGAATCGATGGTACTGCGTGCTATTTGAAGCAGTTGTTCCTTATCGGATTCCGGAAGAATCATAGTTGACCCTTTCGGTTGCGAAACACTTAATCCATAATATCCTACAACCCTGTCAGTTCCGCCATACTCCGAATCTCCGGAATTCTTGTACATAACCTGCTTATACGAAACAGAAGGATTATCTTTTGTAAGATACATCAAAGTAATTACCGCCGGCCATGAACAGCAGCCAGTCGAGAGGTTAGCAATCTTTTTCTCGGTACAGCTTTCAACAGTCTGAAGAAAGGTTTCCGGGTTGTTGGTTACAATGGCATCTGCAATGGCTTTATCTGTTTTTACAGCGTCATTATAGGCAGGATAGTGTGAAAAATCAGTACTGATCACAAAGAGATTTTCCGGTGTAAAATAAGGTATCAGCAGTTTGGCAATTTTTTCACATACGCGCTCATCCTGTGTTCCAAGGAGAATAGGAACAATTTTAAAATCGTTTTTTATCCAATATTGCAGAAAGGGAACCTGCACTTCTATGCTGTGCTCGCCAAGGTGATATTGCGGGTCGTACGCCAAAATCTTATTCTCCGAAACAAGTTTTTGTGCAATTTCAAAATCCGTTTCCAGCGATCCGAGAGGGGTTACATAGTTACCGATGCTATAAACGGATCCTCCCGGAAATGAGTTCCGGTGACTGCTTGCCAGCAGAAAAATGGTTTTATATTTCTTTGCCCGATCAACCTGGTTAAAAGCAGCGGCGGCAACCTCACCTGAAAACACGTAGCCGGCATGCGGAGAAATAATTGCAAGCACATCACTATCGGCCGCAGGCGCCGGAGCCTTGGTAAAGTTTACTTCCAACATCCGTTTTAACTCAACCAGATTTGAAGGGTAAAACTGTCCAGCTACAGCAGGAGGTCGGTTTACAATCGTGTCGGGTGCTTTCATGGTTAGCGGTTGATTTGTGTGCGATTTACAGTTACTGAAAAGGTACACCGACAGCAGAATGGCCAGTATACTATTCCGGATGTGATTGCCATGGAGTCGCACTGTCAGAAGATTTATTCAACACTATAAAGTTACAATCTTTCGATAAAAAATCCAACAGTTTCGGTCAATGCCACTTTTTCAATCTGATTTTACCGGTTAAAAATGCTAATTTTGCAGCTCAACTTATAAATGTTTTCTGTTGAATATAGCAGCACTTGTTTCGGGGGGCGTTGACAGCTCAGTGATGTTGCACCTGCTAAAGGAGCAAGGTCATGAACCGGTTATCTTTTATATCCGCATCGGGATGAAAGATGACGAAGGCTTCCTGGATTGCTCTTCGGAAGAAGATATTGAACTTACCACCTGGCTGGCAAAGTATTACGGGCTGAAAATGGAGGTCGTCCCTTTGCATAAAGAGTACTGGGACAATGTAATGACTTATGCATTGGACGCTGTTCGCAAAGGGCTTACACCTAACCCCGATGTAATGTGCAACCGCCTGATCAAGTTCGGTGAGTTTGAAAAATACTGGGGCAAAGATTTTGATAAAATTTCAACCGGTCATTATGCCAATACTCTGGTCGAAAACGGTAAAACCTGGCTTGCCACAGCTAAAGACCCGATTAAAGACCAAACGGATTTTCTCGCACAAATTACTTACCAGCAGGTAAGTAAACTCATGTTCCCGGTTGGTAACCTTATGAAAAGTGAAGTCCGTGCCATAGCCCATAAACAGAAAATGCCCAGTGCTCACCGTCGCGACAGCCAGGGGATTTGTTTTCTTGGAAAGGTTAACTATGTTGATTTCCTCAGAAAATATATTGGTGAAAATGAAGGGAAAATTATTGAACTTGAAACTGGAAAAATATTAGGAACACATAAGGGATATTGGTTTCATACCATTGGGCAGCGCAAAGGGCTTAACCTGGGTGGCGGACCATGGTTTGTGGTGAAAAAGGATTCGGCTGAAAATATCATTTTCGTTTCCAACGGATACGACCCTGAATCGCAATACAATGATGAGATCAACTTGGTTGATTTTCACTTTATCAGCGGGAATCCCTGGCAGAAGGAAGCTGGTGAACATGAAGTTACTTTTAAAATCCGCCATACGCCTGACTTTACTAAAGGAATTCTGAAAAAGGAAAGTACCGGTTATGTGATCAAATCTTCAGTTCCTGTTTCAGGAATAGCAGCCGGGCAGTTTGGCGTGGTTTACGATAAGGAGTCGCGGATTTGTTTTGGGAGCGGAGTGATTGGTTAGACGAGGAGTTTCGTGGCGACGGGATGACAATGAGAGGGGCGAGGGGAGAAACGGAGAAAGGAGAGCAAAGGAGAAATATCCAAGCTCTTTTTAAATAAGTAAATACATAGTACTAAGCACTAAGCACTAAGCACTAAACACTAAAAATCTGAAATCTAATGAAATCCACAAAACTACACTTCAGCCTTTCCCTCTTGTTTTTAGCGACCCTCACATTCATTTCCTGCGATCATGGTCCTATATACGAGAATTATTTAAAAATGAAGAATACCACCTGGGACCGGTTTGATATCAAACAATTCGAAATTCCGATTAATGAGGAAGCTAAAAGTTATGATATTGAGGTAGTTGTACGTTGTGCCGAAAATTTTCAATACGATAACCTGCCGTTTTATGTGATTATAACTACTCCTTCCGGCGAAGAGCGGATGCGTGAAGTAACAGTTCCGGTTCGTGAAAACGGTAAACTGATTATGGAACCCAAAGCAACAAAAGCTGAATCACGCCTGGTACTTTGGAGAAAAATAGCCATGACCGAAAAAGGGAAATGTAAAATCACAATTGAAAATATGATCCCTAAAATTCAAACTGAAGGGATTGATGAAATCGGGATTGTAATCACGGAATCGAAAAAGTCAGGGTTCTGACCAGCCTTGATTAACAAGTATTAACTTTTCTTTAGCCTGGTTTCCAGTTACTTTTGCAGGAATATTACTTTTCTATGCGCCGCTGCTTCCTGCTTTTCTTTTTTATCCCACTGGTTTTTGTGAATGTGAAAGCACAGGTTGTTTTGCCTGATGATGTAGTTTCCGTCCAGGGATTTATAACAAATCAGGATGGTAAATACATTGAGAGTGTGCATATTGTAAATATTTCGAACCGATGGGGAACTACCAGCAACCGGGAAGGACAGTTCCGGATGGCTGCCATGCCAGGTGATACTGTCAGGTTCACATGTGTAGGATATATTCCATATAAATATTTTGTTCCGGCAGACAGGCAATCACCCGTTATCCCTTTACATATTTTAATGCTTGTGGATACAACGCAGATTACTGGCGTTACTATTTATCCCTGGCCTTCCGATGCCAAAGCACTGAAAGAAGCCGTTCTGGCCATGGAAGACCAAACGCCAAAAGTTCCGGATCTGAAACTCAATGATCCGAAGTTTTATAATACACCCACTCCGGGCGGCCAACCTAAAACCAATATTCCGGGAATGGCCGACCCGGGCCTTACATATACAATACCTGGCCCTATTTCCACTTTATATGATGCTTTCAGCAAAGAAGGGAAAAGCAAACGAATGTTTGAATCGCTGACAAACCAGGATCAGAAAAAAGTAGTTGCCGCAAGGAGATACAATGCCGAAGTAGTAAAACGTATTACTCACTTTGAAACGGATAAGGAAATCCAGGACTTTATGATATACTGCAACCTTTCAGTCGATTTTATTGTGAGATCATCGGAATACGACCTCTATAAAGCTATACACGATTGCCTGCTGGCTTATACTGAAATGAATAAAGAGAAAGGGTAAACGAGACCAATTTCTCATCAGAACTCTGAGACCCTATGTTAAATTTGCTAAATGAATACACTTAGTGGAGTAAAAGTCGGAAGACGGGAGTCCGAAGACGCCTGCCTGACTGCATCACGCAGGCAGGGAGGTATCCTGAATTGAAGTTCAGGTTATAGTTGATATTTTGGTTATCGCCCCTCGCCGTTTCTCCCCTTCGCCCCTCTGAAAGTAAAAACAACAATTTTAAACAGACTCTGAACTACAGGTTTTCCAATAATTTTCCTGCAACAAATTTATCATTCTTCAGTTGCAACTGCAGATCGCCCAGGCTGGCAAATCGCTTTTCGCTTCGGATATGTTCAATAAATGAAAGGGTGATATCCTTGCCGTAGATATCCTTGTTAAAATCGAAAATATTCACTTCAATGGTCAGGTGATCGGCATCAATAGTAGGCCTGTAACCTATGTTTGTCATTCCTTTATAGCTTTCGCCTCCGGCCTGAATCATAGTTGCAAAAACCCCCTGGCCTGGTACAAGTTTATACTTGCTGTTGGGTTTGAGGTTTGCAGTTGGAAAACCGATATTGCGCCCTATTTTGTTGCCTGTAACTACTTCGCCGGTAATTGAATATGGATACCCAAGCATAGTGGCTGCCAGCCTGACATCGCCATCGAGCAACGCACGCCTGACAGATGATGAACTTACCGTATGTTCGGCAACCAACACCATTGGGAGTTCATCGACAGTGAAACCGTATTGATTTCCCATTTTACTGAGCATATCGTAATCGCCTTGCCTGTTCTGCCCGAAAAAATGATCATAGCCGGTAATTACATGACTCACCTGCAGGCTGTCGACTAGCACGTTTTTAATAAAGTCGTGTGGAGTAATTTTAGCAAAATCCCTGTCGAAAGGAATAACCAACACGGCGTCAATACCGGCAATTTCAAAACGCTGGAGTTTTTCATCCAGGGTCTGAAGCAGTTTTACTTCAGCATGGTGTGGAAGCACCAGCCGGGGGTGAGGTTCAAAAGTAATTATTACCGATTCACAGTTTTTTTCCCGCTCCTTGGCCGAAAGCCTGCCGATAATTTCCATATGACCGCGGTGAACGCCATCGAAAACCCCGACCGTGGCCACCGGATGGCAATGGGAAGTGAATTCGGAAATCTGGCGGTAAACTCTCATGGGAACTTTAACGGTGAACTTTTAGTGATAGTTTAGTGAATAATTTTAGACTGTTTAAAATTTATTTTTTGCTCTTTTACCCCCTTTGTCTCACCCTGTTGCTTCACTTCGTTCGCAATGACCATGGGGAGGAAATGCTAAGAATAATTTTTCTTAATTTGAAAGAACTTCAAACAGGTATAATTTACTCCCTCCCTGGGTTCAGGGAGGGTTGGGGCGGGTACCTTTATAAAATTTTAAACACTCTTTTATAGTTTGAAAAAAAATCCGGTCCCAAATTCTTCCTTCTAGTTTCCAGATTCCAGATTCCTCATTCCTGGCACCAGGCACTTATCTTACAAACCTACCCTACCAATTCATTCTGCAGCAGGTAAGCAGCAATCTGAACTGCATTTGTCGCTGCTCCTTTGCGAAGGTTATCGGCAACAATCCAAAGGTTAATGCTGTTTGGCTGTGATTCGTCGCGACGTATGCGACCTACAAAAACCTCGTCGCGCCCTTCGGCATATTTAGGCATAGGGTAAATGGACTTTCCCGGATCGTCCTGTACTACAACACCTTTTGTTGAGGACAAGAGTTTATTGATCCATTCCATTTCAAATTCTTTTTCGAACTCCACATTCACTGATTCCGAATGGCCTCCGGTAACCGGAACGCGTACAACCGTCGCAGTAACTCTTATAGTGTTATCACCCAGTATTTTGCGTGTTTCGTTTAGTAGTTTGGTTTCCTCAGTGGTATAACCGTTGCTTTCGAAAGTACCGCCATGCGGGAACAAGTTCATGTCGATCGGGTGCGGGTAAACCATATTGGTGCGCGTGCCGTTGCGCTCGTTCATCATTTGCTCAACTGCTTTCTGCCCGGTTCCTGAAACCGACTGGTAGGTTGAAACCACAATTCGTTTTATTTTCAGATGCTGATGCAATTGCGACAAAGCTAGCACCATCTGAATGGTACTGCAATTCGGATTGGCAATGATGCGGGTTTTATAATTGAGAAGCGAGGCATTTATTTCAGGCACTACCAGGGGAATCTCATCATGCATCCTCCAAGCCGAACTGTTATCGATCACGTATGTTCCGGCTTCGGCAAAAAGAGGTGCATATGTACGCGAAATTGCCGCACCGGCTGAGAAAATTGCTATCTCGGGCTTCATGGCAATGGCATCGGTGACGCTTACAATTTTGCGCGGCATATTATTGAAAAACAAATCTTTACCTACTGATTTCTCAGAGGCAACCGGGATAATCTCACTGATTTTATCGAAAGGTATGTAACGTGCTTCTTCAAGAACTTTCAGCATAACGCTGCCTACCAGGCCTGTAGCACCAACAACGGCAATTTTCATAAGGAAATCTGATTAAAATGTATGGTTCTGAAAACAACCAGTTTGCGAAATTTGACTAAGAAGCTGATGCTTTGCATCATAAAAGCAATTTTATATCTTTACAAAAATTTATTTTCAGGAGTGCAAAAATACTACATTTACCTCAGTCGAATATCAATCAGTTGTATTATGCGAAAATTTCTGCTCATTATAAGTGCCATTCTCCTCCAAAACATTTCAATGGCTCAGCTCACTGAGGATTTTTCGGACGGAGATTTTACTGCCAATCCAACATGGACGGGCGATGTGAACTTATTTAAAGTCAATACAGCTTTTCAGCTTCAGCTTAACGCATCAGGCGATGCAACGGCAACCCTTGCAGTACCGATCGTAACCACAGCTGAGATGGAATGGAGCTGCTGGGTAAAATTATCCTTTTCACCCTCCGACAACAATTTGGCCCGAATATATCTTTTATCCGATCAAGAGGATTTAAAAGGCTCATTGAACGGCTATTATATCAAGTTAGGCGAGGGCGGTTCGAACGATGCCATCGAACTGGTGCGACAATCAGGAAATATCCATACGGTTGTGTGTCGGGGAACCGAAGGCTTTGTTGCTGCCTCTTTTGCCATCAAAGTGAAAGTAGTTCGCACTGCAGGCGGAAACTGGAGTGTATATGCCGATAATATAGGCGGAATTAATTATCAGTTGCAGGCTACCGGAGCCGATAACACATTCACAACAGGAAGTTTTTCGGGCGTGTACTGCAAATTTACCAGCAGCAACAGCACTAAGTTCTATTATGATGATTTTTACGCCGGACCCATCTTTGTTGATAATACTCCACCCGAAGTGCTATCGGTTTCTCTGGCTGCAAACAACGAACTTACAGTTAGATTCAACGAGGCTGTTGATGATGCAACCGCAACAAATACAGGGAATTACACGGCTGATCCAGGCACACTTAATCCATTGTCAGCAACACATGATATTGTTGATCCGGCAATTATCCACCTGTCGTTTGCAGAGAATTTTACACCCGATGTTTCCTATACTTTGTCCGTTTCAAATGTGAAAGACCTTGCCGGGAATGCAATGGCAACCGCCCAATTCCCTTTTGCCTGGCACCAGGTAAGAACATTTGATGTGCTGATCAATGAAATTATGGCCGATCCTTCCCCAGTTGTAAACCTTCCTGATGCTGAATATGTTGAACTGTACAATCGTAGCACATTCCCGGTCGATTTGAAAGATTGGACACTCGTGCTTGGAAGCAGTGAAAAACCTCTGCCTCAGTTCACCCTTCCAGCTGGCGGATATGTTATCTTATGTGACGACGGGGCAAGATTTTTCCTGGAATCGTATGGACCGGTAATTGATTTCAGCAGTTTCGCGGTCACTAATGCGGGGGGTACTATTATTCTTCGGAATCCTTCCGGCAATATAATTCATACGGTTGCATATACGGATACCTGGTACCAGAGCAGTTATAAAGACGAGGGGGGCTGGTCGCTCGAATTGATTGACCCGCTCAATCCCTGCGGTGAAGTTGCCAACTGGATAGCCTCAAACGATGATTCCGGAGGCACACCCGGAAAAATAAATTCCGTAAATGCTCCCAACCCTGACAATACGGCTCCGGCCATCAGCCGGGTAGGTGTAAACGATGCAACCCATATTACGGTTTGGTTTACCGAATCGTGCGACAGTACAAATATTTCGAATATAGCCAATTATACAATTGATAACGGAATTGGAAATCCGACGTATGTTTTCGCTCAAAGCCCTGATTATCGTATTGCGTACCTCACCCTTCCATCTTCACTGGCTGATGGAGTTCTTTACACGCTTACAAGTACCGGCAGCATTACGGATTGTGCCGGCAACCCTTTAGTAACCGGAACCTCAGCTAAATTTGCCATTCCTTCAACCCCCGAAGCAAATGATATTGTAATAAACGAGTTGCTTTACGATCCACCCACCGATTGCTCCGATTTTGTTGAATTATTTAACCGCTCAACCAAAGTCCTGGATCTCAGGGACATGGTTTTATCCAATTACGATACCGTTAACCAGGTACCCACAAGTTATAACGAAATAAGTACAGAGCCATTCCTGATACTTCCCGGTGACTATTTTGCGCTTACAATGGATAGTGCATCTGTTAACAGATTTTACAAAAGCATGAATCCGAAAGGTTTTATCAATATGACTTCGTTCCCGACAATGAATAATGAGGACGGAATTGTTGCGCTTACAAACAAAGGCGGTTCGGTTATTGATCTGGTTGCATATTCCGTTGATATGCAATACCCGCTGCTTACAAGTGTGGATGGCGTTTCGCTCGAAAGGATAAGCCCTGAGCGCTCATCAAAAGATGCAACCAACTGGCATTCCGCCTCCGAAGCCGTTGGCTATGCAACACCAGCCTATAAAAACTCGCAGTTTGGCGTTACTGTTACGGATGAAAATGAAATCACCCTCTCACCGGAAATCTTCTCACCTGATAACGACGGGTACAACGATAACCTGATTATATCCTATTCATTTGGTGCGCCCGGCAACAATGCCACCATTACTATTTACGATGCCTCAGGACGTAACGTCCGCAACCTGGTAAACAATGAATTGTGCGGAACCGCAGGCGCTTTTTCGTGGGACGGGATAACCAATGACAGGCTGAAAGCCTCCATCGGCAGGTATATTGTTTTTGTAGAAATATTCGATATGGATGGTAATGTGAAGCGGTATAAGAAGGGGACGATTTTGGGGGGGGAACTGTGAGTGGTTATTAATGAGTGGTTGTCTGATATGCAATCATGCATATCAGCTTGTTATGGGCCATTTTAAAAAAGAAAAAACTGAAATTAAGCTGATAAATAATTATTTTTGACAATAAAAAAGTATGGCAAATAATCAATCAAGAAATTATTTGAGATTAACTATCGAAAGACTTTATTCTCTTTCAGGGAATCGCTGTGCTTTTCCTGGATGTGATATTAAGCTTTTAAATTGGGAAGATGATACAAATTTCTCGAATATTTGCCACATTGAAGACGCAAACCCAAATACTCATAAAGCTGATAGGTACAATCAAAATATGTCTGATAAGGAAAGAGCAGATTATAGTAATTTAATTTTACTTTGTCCGAATCATCACATAGAAACAAACGACCCAAATAAATATACCGTGGCATCTCTTAAAATAATGAAAAGGGAACACGAAAAAAAGATAGATTCTCTCCATGGTGGGAAGAATTTAATTGCTAAATATCCTTCCGTTTTAAGTGCTGTAATTAATCAAATTGGCGCTATTTTATTGGAAGACGATTTTGAAGACATTGGTAAAAAAGCCCCAGATACAGAAGAAAAAATCCTTTACAACAATGTAATAACGTACAAGTCAATAATTGAAGAATTTAGTATATATCAGGGAAAGCTCAATGGTATTTATGACGAGATTGAAAAACAAGGGTCAAGTAAAAAATCTTTTTTACTTCAAAATATTAAAACTCTTTATTTGAAGGAAAAAGGAAAGTTTGTTAACATTGAAGCCATAAGAGATAATGCCGATTTAATATTTGAAAACATTGAAAATGAAATTTGGAAAATTCTCGAATCAAGTTCAAATTTAAGTTCAAGTTTACCAATTGAGTCAATAAAAATGGGTATTTTAATTGTTATGGTCGATGCCTTTATGAGGTGTAAAATACTTGAGGAGCCAATAAGACTATGATAGTAAGTAGTGACATAAAGCCAGATAGAGACTTATACTTTCTTGGAAGCAAAGTGATTGAAGTGCTTATTGATTCTAATGATAAGAAGGTTGACTATTTTGAACTTTTTCAAAAAGTTAATTCAGAAATAGAAATAAGTTTGAATCTTTATACACTTGTTTTGGATTGGTTATTTATTATTGGTGTCATTAAAAACGCAGAAAACAGATTAATTGAAAAATGTTTCTAAAATCATTAAAAATATTAAACAGAGACTCATTAATAAGAGAAATTACCTTTCATAAAGGGCTAAACCTTATTGTTGACGAAACTCCTGAAGACCTTTCAAAAACTTCAACTGGAAATAATGTTGGTAAGACTACTGTATTAAGACTTGTTGATTATTGTTTTGGCGGTGATGGTAAAAATATTTACCAAGACACAGAATTCAAAAAACAACCAAATACATTCGTTGAAAACTTTTTGAAAGATAACAATATTATTTTTGAAATTGAAATTGTCGCTAATTTAGAAGACAAAACCTCTGAAATTATACTGATTAGGAGAAATTTCCTACAGAGAAGTCAAAAGATTCAAGAAGTAAATGATGAGAATATTACCAACAATAATGAATTTGATAAAAAACTAAAGGAGCTCCTTTTTAAATCCGAAGTTGATAAACCCACTTTCAGACAAATTATTTCTAAGAACATTAGAGATGAAAAAAACAAAATGACCAATATTGTAAAGGTCCTTAGCTCTTTTGCATCTTCCGAAGTATATGAAGCTTTATACCTATTTTGGTTGGGGATTGACACTAATGAGCTTGACCAAAAACAAAAACTGTCTGAGAATAAAAAAAGAGAAGAGAATTTTCAAAAAAGGTTAAAGAAAGAAGGCGAACTTTCTTTAGTGCTGCAACAATTGACTTTTATTAATTCAAAAATTGAAGAGTTAAACCAAAAGAAGAATCTATTTGTAATTAATGAAAATTACGGTGATGACATTGATGAGTTAAATAAAACTAAAGCTGAACTCAACTCAGTTTCTACTTTATTGAGCAGGCTTCAAATGAGACGTGATTTGATTTTTGAAAGCAAAGAAGAATTGGAAAATGAGCACTCGAAAATTGACGCTTCTCAAATTAAACAACTGTATGAAAAAGCAAATTCCTTAATTCCTAATTTGCAGGTATCTTTTGAAGATACAATTAAATTTCATAACGATTTGTTAAATGAAAAATTGAAATACATTACAAAAGAACTTCCCGAATTAGAGGTTTCTATTAATCAAACCAAAATAAAGCTGAACGCAATACAAAGAAAAGAGTCTTTATTAACAATAAAAATTCAAAAATCAGGATTCACAGAAGATCTTGAATCAATTGTAATTGAGCTAAACAAACTTTCAGAAAAGAAAGGAAGTCTAGAAGAACAAAAAAGATTATGGGAATCATCAATTGATAAATTACGAAATATTGAAACTGAACTTAATGGTATTAATGAAGGTATTACTTCAGGAGATGATTTAATTCAAAGTCGTATTACACTTTTCAATAAATATTTTTCAGAACTTTCAAATCAACTTTATGGTGAATACTATCTTCTTAGTACTCAAAAAACTGAAAAAGGCTATGACCTGATTGTAACGAATATTGAAGGGAATCCTAGTACTGGTAAAAAGAAAGGTCAAATTGCAGCTTTTGACTTCGCCTATATGAAATTTGCAGATTCTTTAGATATAAACTGCCTCCACTTTGTAATGCATGACCAACTTGAAAATATTCACGACAATCAATTAAATATTCTTGTAGAAGTTGCGAATCAACTAAATGGTCAATATATAGTCCCGATTCTTAGAGATAAAGTACCTGAAAATATTGATATTAGTGAATTTGAAGTTATTTCACTCTCACAAACTGAAAAACTATTTAAAATTTAAGAATAGAAAGATACAACATCTTATAACATACACAGTTAGATGGTAGATTTAGAAACATAATTGAAGCTTCTTTGCCAGTCCATCACAAAGTGAAAGACGATGAAATCCTGATTGCAAAGTGGAGGCTTCTTTTTGACAAAACCCTTCTCCTCTCTTACTCCCTCGCAAACCCGATACACGCCACACTCAACTTCACGCCTTCTATACCCAGCAACATATGAGCCGCTGATTCCAGTGTGGCTCCGGTGGTAATAACATCATCTACCAGCAGGATATGCCTGTTGGCAAGTTCAGAGGGTGCTGTAACCTTAAAAATCTCCTTTACATTTTCCCAGCGGGCAAACCGCGATTTGCGCGTTTGGGTTTCGGTATCAATAGTGCGGATAAATGAAGTGGCATCCATTTCTATATTCATCGCTTTTGCCAGCCCTATGGCTATTTGCTCACTCTGGTTGTAGCCCCGTTTGCGTTGTTTGCCGGGATGCAATGGCACCGGAATCACTTTTGTTACATCCTTAAAGCCATCAGCCTTAAGCAGATCGGCACCCAACAGTTTACCCAGGTGAATACCCACATCCATGCGGCCTTTGTATTTCAGCTGGTGGATCAGGTGCTGAACTTTGCTCTTTTTCTGGAAATTGTATAAAGCGGCAGTATGCGCCAGTTGCGCCCGGCCCCAGAAAACTTTATCCAGCGGACTGTCGTCCATGAGGTGGTAATTAGTTTTAGGCAGGTGATACAGGCAATAGGTACAAATAATTTCCTCATGTTTGAATAACGAATTACCACAGGCAGCACAAACCCTTGGATATAAAAGAGATATAAAATCTTCGATAAAGGATGGAATTTTCATATTTAAAAAAATAAAGCCAAATATAAGCAGAAAGTCGGAAAGAGCGTATAAAAAAACCGGCCTCACGAATCCGTAAGGAGGGTTTTTACCTGTTAGCTGAAATTTTTTGCAGGGTAATTATCCTTAAAACTTATAGGTAAACGCCAGCAATCCCCTTGTATTAGCTACTGCCTTAATATCGGCAAGTTCTGCTTTTGTATTTGCACTTATTTTGCCGTAAGCGGCTACGGTATGCTCAAGCTCTAAAGCAATATCAAGGTTGCCTGAAGTAAATACAACCCGTGGAGCAACCCTGTAAACATTGTCAATGTTAGCTCCCCGTGCATAGAAAGTTGACGTTTTAACGGTTTCGGTTGAGCCCATATTCTTTGTATATCCGGCAAACAACCCGAATTGTACTTTTTTGCCATGTGTATTTACATCTAACCAAACGGAACCCGTATTAAGATTAGTAAAATCTTTTGATCCGGTTGCCGTATCATTTACCTGGCTTACAGCGTATCCGCCAATCATTACCAGATCAGTTGCATTCTGCGCATATACACCTTCGATTTTAATTGTAACCGGTTTAAACTTAAATTTTGCAAAAGCAATGCCCGAAACGCCTCCAACTTTTTCGGAGGATTCAAATCTTTTATTTTTAGCGTTGTTAACTGTGTATAATTCAGGCATCAGTGTTTTGTAATCAACTCCGATTCCGAATAAATGCTCAGTTGTTTTCGGGTTGTATTGCATTTGGAAATGAGCGTTAGGAATACCGGCATTTCTCAGAAATTTAGAGCTTGAAGCTGTAGTAGAAGCATACACATTATTAGTAAAAACATATTCAGGCCCAATACTGGTAAAATCGCGCTGAGCGAATACACAAGCGATTAACTTTAAACCGCCAACTGTTTTCGAAAACCTTATTTGTGGATTTCGCGAAAAGGGTTGAAAAGGAGCACCGGTATTGAAGGAGATAGTTCCCGGAAACGACTCGGCAATAAACATTGGATGCCAGTACTGGCCCACCAGGAGTTCTGTCGTTTTCCAGTTGAGCTTTACAAAAGCATGACGCAATCTGAACCCGTTTACGTCATCGAGGCCTGAAGCTGCATTACCAAAGAAGTCAGCTTCAAGCACTCCCGAAGTTTTTGCCCCAAAAGCCTCCGGACCGGTGATTGTGCCTCTTAATCTCGTTTGTATAGAAAGGATATTAAACGTAGATTTATCGTTAACATCCTTACCGTCCGCATCAGTTGAGATATTGTCAGGGTACAGCAAAAAATGCCCTTCACGGATATTAACCGTTTGCCGGCTGTCGTAAAAAATATCAGTTTTTACAAACCCCGAAAAACTGATCCCGAATTTTGGTTCTTCTTTTTTTTCCTGTGCCTGGATGGTTAATGCAGCAGCAATAATGAATACTAAAGCTAAATATTTCATTTTACACCTGTTAAATTATTTGCTAAAATCCTTGGTTGAATTATCTTTTTGGGTAAGCAATGATATCACTACCAAGGTAAATACTGCCAATGGTATTGAAATGATACCCGGATTGTCCAATGGGATAGGAGCATCTTTGGGTATGAGTCCATATTTTTCGTACATAGTTGGCGAAAATAGTATGATGCCAATGGAAGAAACTATACCCACAATAATGGACCATGCAATTCCTTTGGCTGTAGTTTTTTTCCAGAATAAAAGAAATAAAATTGCCGGTAGATTAGCCGAAGCAGCCACCGCAAATGCAAGCCCTACAAGGAATGATACGTTCATGCCTTTAAACAGGATACCCAAAACGATGGCAAAAATACCGACTCCTATGGCAGCCAATTTCCCGGCCTTTACTTTTGCTTTGTCGGTCATTTTTACCTGCAGGTATTTATCAATAAAGTCGTGGGCAATAGCTCCCGATGATGCAACAATAAGACCACTGACAGTGCCAAGTACCGTAGCAAAAGCAATAGCCGAAATGATCGAGAATATACCAATGCCAAAAGTTTTTGCCAGTAGCGGTGCCGACATATTGCTGCTCTCAACGTCCAATGCCCCGTTAATCATTGAGCCCAGTCCCATGTATAGTGTCAGTACATAGAAAAATCCGATGGCCGAAATAGCTACAATAGTAGATTTTCGTGCAGCTCGTTGGCTGGGCACTGTATAATACCTGATTAAAATATGAGGCAAAGCGGATGTTCCTAAAAATAGCGCTAACATGAGCGACAGAAAATTCATCCTGTCCCAGAAAGTTGCACCTACGGCTTTAGTTAGTTTATAAAGCAATCCTGGTTTCATTATATCAGAACCTTTGGTATTATTCTGATACCAGACTGTTATTTTGTTGCCATTGTCAGTAAAAGCTTTCTTCGAAAACCTTACAACTTCACTCTTTTCAATGGTTTTGATAAACTCGAATGGGCCTACCGGGCCGGTTTTATCAACCTCTTTTCCATCAACTACTATTTTGCTCAGATGCCCAACCTGGTAGAATTTCTTTTCTGATTTTGGAGCTCCATTATATAGTTTGCTTCCATCGGCAGTAACTGTTATATCAAGCATCTCTTCAAGCGTGGCTTTGTCGTCCTTTACATTGAGTTTATACCAGCAATCACTACCGTTTTTCGCAAGTTTTACAAAAACCAATTTGTCAACAACCTTAGTGTTTTTGATACTATATGTTGAATCGGGCACGCTTACAACAGTGTCGTTAGTAACAATTGCTGCTGTTTGGGAAAATTTGTGATAGTTTTGGTTTGGGGTTAATGACAATCCGTTTTGCAAGATATAACCCGTTAAAATGGTGGAAAAAACAACCAATAACGCCCCTTTAATAAATTGGACATAGGTAGTGGAAGTCATACCGGCCGTTGCAACAATAAATATTACAATGGAGCCAACAATCACAACGCCCATCCAATGGGGAAGCCCCAAAAGCGGCACAACAAGGTCGCCTGCACCCACCATTTGAGGGATAAGGTAAAAGACTGAAACAATGAGCGTACTTAAAGATGCCGCTAATTTAATGTGCTTCGAGTTGAACCTCGAATCCAATGCATCGGTAAAGGTATATTTGCCAAGTTTTTTCAATGGTTCGGCTACCAAAAATAAGGCTACAACCCAGCCTGCCAGGTATCCTATTGAGTACAGGAAGCCATCGTAACCCGAATAGGCAATCATACCACATATTCCTAAAAATGATGCAGCCGACAAATAATCGCCTGCAAAGGCAATACCGTTAACTGCCCAGTGAATGTTGCCACCTGCAGCATAATAGTTTGCCGCTGATTTTGTTTTTCGGGCAAAGTAAAAAGACACCCCTAATACCAGGCCAACTATAAATAGGAAAATTATTATTGCTATGTTCGAAACTTCGTAAATCATATCCTCGTTTTTATAAGGTTAGTTCTTATTCATTTTATCTTCCATTTTTGTGCAGAAATAATTATAGATAAACCCCATAATTATAGCAAGCACAATCAATCCAAAGCCATAGATAATGGCAATGTTTTGCCCGCCAATTAATTCTAACCCCATCAGTTCGGGTTTGGTTAAGCCAATAAGCACAAAACCGGCATAAACCAGGGTGTAAATAAAAAACATTTTCACTCCTAACTTAGCCTTCTTATCGGCTGCTTTGTCAATTCCGGTTTTTACCGCAGGTTCGTGTAACATATATCCTCCTTGTTTATAAAATTTTTAAATCAATTTTTGCCAAAGGTATCAATTTAGGCAAAGGGATGAATCTCAATTACATTGACTTTAAACATTGTTGTATAACAACTTTTTTGTATTTTTAACACAAAATTGAAGCATGAGGTTCTCGAAAAAAATAAACTGTCAAACTTGTGAACTGAAATGTGATATTTATTCAACCTTGACAGAAAAAGGTAATAATTATCAGTCAGTCAATCCGTTGCATGCGCACTTTAAAAAGCATGACGTGATTTGCAAACAAGGCACTGAGGTGTCGCATGCGCTGTTTCTGGTTAAAGGTTCAGCCAAATTGTATATTGAAGGACTCAACAACCGGAACATTATACTCTATATTTTAAAGCCCCCAGCTTATATCGGTTTGCTTTGTTTTTTCGAGAATCCGGAATATTCCTATTCCGTTTCTGCACTTGAGGATTCAGAAGTTTGTTTTATAGAACTTGATCTGGTTAAAAAGCTTTATATCGAAAATCATGATTTACTGTTGAGTTTAAATAAAGCTTTCGGAAAATCAGTTTCAGCCATTATGAAGAAATTAATTTCTCTTAACCAGAAACAAATCAGGGGCAGGTTTGCCGAAAACCTGATATATTTGTCGGAGATGCACCAGAGCCACAAATTCCATTTAGGCATGACCCGAAAAGAAATAGGCGAAATGATAGCTATTTCGGAGGAAAATGCGGTACGGCTTTTTACCGAGTTTTCGAAAGAGAACATTATCTCCCTGAAAGGCCGGGAAATTGAAATACTGGATATGGCACTCGTGAAAAAAATAAGTGAGGTGGGGTAGGTAAAAAAAAGTGCTTAGTGCACGGTGCATAGTGCATAGTGAATAGAAGAGTCAATTTGAAATAACCAAAGCACTGAGCACAAAACACCTAGCCCCAAGCACTGTACACTAAGCACCAAACACTGTGCGCTGAGCACTAAGCACTAAGCTCCAAGCACTAAGCACTAAGCACCAAGCACAATGAGAATTCAATATTGTTCCGATCTGCACCTCGAATTTGAACTGAACCGGAGGTATCTCGAAACATCACCTCTTGCCGTTTCGGGAGATATTTTAATTTTAGCTGGAGATATTGTTCCCCTGCATGACGAGTATTTAAGCAATCCTTTCTTTTCGCTGATTTCTGCCAGTTACAGGCAAGTATTCTGGGTGCCCGGAAACCATGAATTTTACTATAAAAATATTTCTGATTACAGCAGCTCTTATAACATACAGGTGTATCCCAACATTAAAATTGTGCATAATATTGACCTCCTATTTGAAGGTATTCATTTTGTATTCAGTACGTTGTGGACAAAAATAAGCAAGGGAAACGAGAAGATTATTGAACGAAGCGTATCCGATTTTGAATGCATCACCCATAACAATAAGAAGTTTGACGCTGCCAGGTATAACAAACTGCATGAAACGGGTTTGGATTTTATTAAACAATCCTTAAGTGTCAATAAAAACAAAACAGTTGTTGTTACGCATCACCTGCCATCGGTTTTGTGTAATTCAGCAGTGCACAATGCCAGCCCGATTAATGAGGCATTTTGCGTTGATTTAACTGATTTTATCGAGGAGTGCAACGCTGATTTCTGGATATACGGACACAGTCATTTTAATCAGAAACCCTTATTTATAGGCGATACCATGTTGCTTACCAATCAGCTTGGATATGTTCAGCGCAACGAACAGGGTAGCTTTAAGCTTAATGCCTATTTCTCAGTATAATATCTGTTCACATACTACCCGGATTCAATTTTTATACAGATTGCCAACCGATACATCCTGCTATGTTGTAATCCGGAAATCGGTCTTTATTTTGTTCTGAAATTCGGGTATGGTCGAAAGAACTTTCTTTAATATATATAATTCTATGTCAATTAAAAACTTGGTATTCAATATATTAGATACAGGTTTGTTGTTATGCAAAAGACTAACCTGATTTTTAAAACGCAACCGCATCAGGAAATTATAGGCAAAAATAATTTCATCAGCTATGTTTACATTAATGATGTTTCTGTCCCTGAGGGCTGTTAAGCGGTCGATCGTATTCTCACAATCAATATTATTTTGAAACGAATAGGTGCGTGCAAACATAATAACAGGAATCACAGCGCTCTTCAGGTCAACGATGTCGGCATTCTTATCGGAAAGGATAGTACCTGTCGAAATATGCTGTGGCTTTATATTAAAAGTATTATAGGCCAGATGATAGAGGAATAAAGGATGGTTGCTTATAGTGCTCGAAACGGTTGATTTTAATTTTTCGGTAAAAGTTTTTTCGCCATACACATTGCGGAAATCGAAGAATATTGTGGCATCGAGGAGTTGCTGTGGCTCAGGGGTTTTTATCCAGCTGGTGAAATAGTTCTCCCACACGCTCAGGGGTTGGCACCATTTGGGGTTCTTTGCCATAATTTCCCCTTTGCAATAAGAATAGCCGATGGTATTCAACGCATTGCAAACCGTTTCTCCCAACTTCAGGAAATAGGCATTCACAGCACTTTCTTTTTCTTTGGGAACTTCCCCGTAAATTATAGCGTTATCCTGGTCTGTTAATAAAGTTTCTTCCTTGCGGCCCTCGCTTCCCAGGCAGATAAAAGCAAAATTTACAGGAGCCTGCCCGATATCAGTTAAAGTTAATTCAATAAGGCGCCGGACTAAAGCATCCGAAAAAGCGGTGGTAATGTTTGTAATAAACCGGACAGAAATTTCGCTGTGGATAAGCGGCTTGATAAGCAACTGAAGATTGCTGTAGCATTGTTTCAACTCGTCGGTTGTTTCGGCCTTTTCGATACCGTCAATATAAAATGAAAGTGAATTTGCCAATCTCTTATGGATATCGCTGATATTTAATATTCCTGAAATATCACCGGATGCACCCTTCACTACCAGATGATTAATGCCATTCTCTTTACTAACTCTTATTGCATCGTTTACCGGTGTTGATCCGGACATGTATACGATTGGCGAACTCATAATCATATAAGCCGGATTATCCGGGTTCAGATTCCGGGCCAGGACCCTTTTCTGAATATCAGTGCTGGTTATAATACCCAGGAAATCCCGGCCCTTATTCGTTAGCAAAACACTATCCGTTTTCTTTTTCGATAAGAGCCGGGCGGTTTCGTGTATGGTTGCATCCGCATCGAGGGTGTAAACAGATGACAAATAATCACTTACCGGATTCTCCAATACTAAGTTATTTGCCTTGAGTTCGCCAATCAGCTTAAAAGTTTGGTTTTTTTCGTTTTCCTCCAGGGTAATATCTTCAATAATACCATCGCAGATTATTTCTTCAGACTTTTCATTATTCAGCACAACAAGGGAGACTGCAACAATTGAAAAATCTCCGTTTTTCCTGATAACCTTTACTATTTTGTTTTTAATAAAGCCATTATCGATGAGGGTTTTTCTAAGTGATTTTTTGTCGTCAGCATCAGCAAGCAATCCTAAAATGTGTGTATCACTCAGTTCATCAAAACTTTCGAACCCGAGAATCCTGAGAGCTGTTTCGTTTGCGTAAATAAATCTCCCTTTCCTGTCGATGTTAGCCTTGAAAAAACCAACATTGAGTGTGCTTATCAGCTTTTGATACTCAATGTTTGAAACACCTTGATTCCTGTCAACAGAAATATTCTTAATAATGAGTATGTTTACTGAATTGCCGTAAAACATTGTAGTTGAGGATGTAACCAAAACTTCTGCATATCCTCCGTTCTTCTTAATCAGGTTTAATTCAAACTTACCTTCTTTAATGGTGTTTTTCGAAAATGTATCAATTATATCTTTATTATTGTTTTTGCTTATGAGTTCATATACCGAAAGCAAAAGAAGTTCGCCATTATCATACCCTGTAAGTTTACTTATAATAGTATTGGCGAAACTTATTTTCCCGTCAATCAGCATTATCAGCCCTTCGGTTGCCGCTTCAACAAGCGTGCGGTATTTTTCTTTCGATTCATGCAGGTCATTTTCGGCCTCAATCCGTTTACGTTCTATGTTCCAGCTTTGTTTTAAAATATAGAAAAGCAGCAACGCTATTACTATGGAAATTCCAACCGATATCCAAATCATTCTCTTGGTAAGTGCTGAAATTTCTTTTTTTACATCTTCAATATATATACCTGTACCGATAACCCAGTTCCATGGTTTGTATAGCTTAACATACGAGAGTTTGGGGACAATATGCAGCGAGTCGTCCTTCCATTGCCACATATAATCAACATATCCCGACCCTGATATTTTAACCGTTTCAACAAATTCGACAAATAATTTTTTCCCGTGGGGATCGGTGAAATTTCCCAAATCCTGCCCGTTTAAGTCCAGTCTGTAAGGGTGCATGATCATTTTCGGAGTCATATCGGTGATCCAGAAATAATCCTTGCTTTCCTCCCCATACCGCAGGTATTGAATCCTGGCAATGGCTGTTTGCTGGGCTTCTTCCCTGCCTAACAATCCTTTTCGTTCATCGTTTTCATATTTCGCTAAAATGCTCCAGGCCGAATTGGTTAATTCCTTGATCATCTCGCGCTTGCCGCTCATTATATTTTCTTTAAAGCGGGGTATAATAATCAAAAATATAGTAAGTATAAACAATAGAATTGTAAAGATGGTAGGAAGTATAATTTTAAGATAGCTTCGTTTCATATCGCGCTTTTGCAGGAAGATGTGTTCTTTGATTCACAAAGTTAGCATAAAGACTCATATTTTAAATATGAAGCTAAGCAATCAATTGTGTTATTTTTTGCTTTGTAAAAGTCGGAGGCTACTGAAAATCAAAAAACCTACCAGAACGAATCGGGTAGGTTTCTCATAATCAAGGGAAAGGTCAATTACATAGTCTCCGGCAATTCAACATCAAATATATTTGTCGTGTATTGTTTTTCAATCTGCTCTTACATGAAAAACAAAAACTGCCGAAAGAACAACTACCGGAAGTTTTTGTTACCCTATTTTTTTAAACACTTTCAATACTGCTTAAACGTGACTTTTTTAATATGTAATATCTCCGTCAGGAATAATCTGCTACTTCAGGTTTAAGCATTCGGTAACAGGATAATCCGGTTTTTTTATTCCGGTTTTACTGTAATAAACTGATAAACAGGCATAACATGAATCAGGGTATCATTGCTTCCCAACTCATCCTGCTGATTTAATGTAAGGATAAAGCCCTCATTCATTTTAAAAAACGACATTGCTTCACGAAGGCCATCCATTTCCCGGTTCAGGTTATCATGGTTCAAAACTTCACAGACCTGCACAAGCATTTTGCAATGTTTATCTGCGAAAACCACAAAATCACATTCATGATTGTCCTTAAAATAATACAGGTTGTCATAGTCTCGTCTTAAATGCATAAATACCGCATTTTCGAGTAACCGCCCACGATCTTCACTAAAACTAAGTGTATTGGCATTAACTAAACCATTGTCAATACAGTAAACTTTTCGGGGATTCACGGCAATACTTTTAGCTGACCAGCTGAATCTCGGGAGGAAAAAAAGCAAGTAGCTGTCTGCCATCCACGAAAGGTAATCGGAAACAGTATTTGCTGAACCCATAGAGAACGTTTTCCTGAGATTGTTGTATGAAATCTCCTTCCCAATATTTGAAATCAAATACAAGGTAATGTCCATCAGTATTCCTGTGTTTCGGATTGAATACCTGATCGCTATATCCCGAAAGACAATATCTCTCAGAATATTCTGTAACACCTCCGGATTTTCAGTGTCAAGAAATTCAGGAAAACCTCCATTAATCAGGTATTTGGTAAATGAAACAGCATCGCGGCTGAGCAATTTATATCTGAGGAATTCGTCATACGAAAACGGGAAAAGTTCATGACGGATGTTCCGTCCGGTGAGGCGGGTACCCAACTCTTTACTCAATAAAGTAGCATTTGAACCTGTGATGTAAATCTTTTCATTTCGATCGTGTAGCTGCCTGATGAAAACCTCCCATGATGGCACATTTTGAATTTCATCAAAGAAATAGGCATCTATTCCGGTACCAAAAACTTCATCCAGTTTCAGGAAGTCGTTAACTTCGAAACCATGAACCCTGGCATCTTCAAAATTGAAATAAGCTGTTTTCTGATACCTCGTCCGGATGATTTGTTTCATCAGGGTACTTTTGCCACACCTGCGTATCCCCGAAAATACCTCGATATGCTTACCGGTCGGGTAAAACGTCTTCATGAAATTCCGGCTGATGGTTCCGCTTTTCTCAGTTAAAAGTTCACGCTGAGCCACAATTGCTAACAAAATATCCTGTTTGAGTATCATGGCGGGTGTTTCTTAAGGTTTATATTACAAATATACAAATGTTTGCATTAATAATGCAAACTAAATTTATATAGTATAAAAAAACCACCTTAAGATAAACACAGGTGGTTTTTAGTTTGATTATGAGTTCAATTACAAAATCTCCAGCAATTCAACATCAAATATCAAAGTTGCATGTGGTCCGATAACTTTTCCGGCGCCCTGCGCGCCATAAGCCAGGTTCGAAGGAATAAAGAATTTGTATTTAGCGCCCTTCGACATTAACTGCAAGCCTTCCACCCAACCGGAAATAACCTGTGTAACTCCAAAAGTTGCCGGCTCACCACGGCTTACTGAACTATCGAAAACCGTTCCGTCAATCAACGTTCCGGTATAATGTACTTTTACCTGGTTTTTTGCCGTAGCTTTTACACCTGTACCTTCAGTGATAACGGAGTATTGCAGGCCACTTGGTAATTCCACAACGCCTGGTTTATTTTTGTTTTCGGCCAGGAAAGCTTTCCCGGTTTCGCTGTTGTTGCCTTCGGCTTTTTTCTGCATTCCTTCGAAGAAATCCCCTAATATCTTGTTCACCTCATCGGGAGACATGGTGATTTCCTCGTTGTTCAAAATAGCATTCAAGCCTTTAGTAAAATGCACAATATCAAGTGCTTCAACACCTGAGTTTTTCAAATTGCTGGCAATACTAAGACCTAAAGCGTAACTGATGTCTTTCATAAAATGTTCCTTTTTAACTTTTTGATTTGGGCCGCGAAGGTAAAGCTTTTCGGTTAATTGAGTTTGAAAAATCCTCACAGAAAATGAGGTTCATAGTTTCGCTACATACGCATAGCAAGGCGGGATTCAAATTTTTAAATTGAAATAAACTTTGATACCGATCCGGATAAATCTTGCTTTTACCTCAGTGCACGAGATTGAATGGTAATTCGTGAAAAAGGTTTGATTTCCAGATGATTTGATGCTGACGGTCAAACCGAGCCATTTAACCTTTACTTTTGAGGGAGTAAAGTAACTTGAGATTTATTGAAAATGATATCTGAATTTTTAAAAACAGGATTTATCTATAGCTTTTTTGATAGATTACTTAAACTAAATTGATAGTTAGCTAGTTATGAATGCAATAAGGTGATTGACTAAACACATCAGGATGATAAAATCAATAAAAGTAAAATCATATTTATTATTCGTTTCCCTTGCCGCTGCAATGGTTATCGGATGTAAAGAAGACGATTCAGCAACTAAGACAATCCCGCTGATTACCTGGGAAAATCCGGCAGATATAACTTTCGGTGACTTACTCAGCAATACACAATTAAATGCAACAGCCAATGTTCCGGGTACTTATATTTACATACCTGCAATCGGAACCAAACTATATGTTGGTGAAAACCAGGAGTTGAAGGTATATTTCACGCCTATTGACCTAGCTTCATACGATACTGCAAGTAAAACTGTTAAAATCAATGTGTTGCCTGGTGGAGTGAGCAGTGCGATATTTAGTCCGGTTTTAACATACGGTATCCTTACTGATGTTGAAGGAAATAACTATAAAACCATTACTATCGGATCACAGATATGGATGGCCGAAAACCTGCGCACTACGAAATATCGCAATGGCGATTCAATACCTACAATAACAGGCAATACAAATTGGAAAAACCTGACAAAAGCCGCCTGTTGCACCTATGAAAACACATCGGATAAAGACAAGATTGCTACGTTTGGCAGGTTGTATAATTGGTTTGCAGTATCCGACAGCCGGAATATTGCTCCAACAGGCTGGCATGTGGCTACTGATGCCGATTGGTTGGAGTTATCAACTTTTCTTGGAAATGAAAATGTAGCAGGAGGAAAGCTAAAAGAAACAACTACCAAACACTGGAAAAGTCCGAATACCGGGGCATCCAACGAAAGTGGTTTTACTGCCCTTCCAACTGGTCGACGTGAATATACTGATGGCTCATTCATTAATCTTGGCTACGATGGTTTTTGGTGGACCAGCTCCGCATACAACCCTGATTACTCTTGGTATCGTTACCTGCATTACAACGTAGCCGAAATTTTCCGCGCTAATTTCCATAAGCAATATGGATTCTCCGTTCGCTGTGTTAAGGATTAGTTTATTACGTTTCAAAATTCCAAAATTTCTTTTTTTACTTCAGGGTAAAAGGCATCTGGCGTGTATTATTATAAAGTATTGCTTTTATAGGGTTTAAAAGTCAAAAGTCTGATTCTAAAAATGCCTCAGAAATGCAACCAGATGTAAACTAATGATCCCTTTAAATCGAACTGATAGCTTACTGCTTGATTGCATGGCTGAAAGTCAGTTATACTTTTGCAACCAATTCCGGAAATATTCTTTCTAAATCTTGAATCGTATGAAAAAACCGCTTTACTCACTTTTTTATACCCTTCTGTGCGTCGGCACAGGGATACTTCTTTCTGCATCGGAACCCATCTATACGGGGCAATATACACCTGTGTTTATGAAAAGGGCCGAGATGGAAAGAGCTGTGCAAATGGAAGCTGCCCAGCCCCTTCGAAATCCGGGTAAGATTTACCTTTATGGACAGTATATACTTGTAAATGAAAAGTATAAGGGGATTCATGTAATTGATAACAGCAATCCGGCCGAACCACGGAAACAGGCATTTATTCATATCGACGGGTGCATTGATATAGCTATGAAGAACAACGTGATCTATGCTGATAACGCCATCGACCTGATTGCCCTTAAAACTACCGACGACTTTGCATCCGTTCAGGTTACTGAAAGGATTAAAAACATTTTCCCTGAAATGGAATCGCCCGATGGTTATTGGTCCCCCTACTACCTTGATAGGTTCAGGCCAAAAGACGGAATCCTGGTAGCTTATAAGCAAAAGAATTAAAACCCGGAACTCATGAGAAATATCTTTAAATATATGTTGCTGTTGGCTTTACCATTTCTGATGGCAGCCTGTTCATACAGCGAAAAAAGTGATGTCGGAAACGATGTTTCTGGAAAAGGTGGTTCGCTTGCACGGTTTACCATAGCCGGTGAATATTTGTACACGGTCGATCAATCTTCACTCCATACAATAAGTATTTCAGATGTGGAGCATCCGCAGAAAGTATCCGATAAATCACTGGGTATTTATACCGAAACTATTTATCCTTACGGGAGTTCCTTGCTGCTGGGCACCGAAACCGGTATGTTTGTGTTCGATATAAGTAACCCGGCAAGTCCGCAGCAAATCACTTACTTTCAGCATATCCGCTCCTGTGACCCGGTTGTTGCCGAAAACGGCTTTGCCTACATTACCCTCAATACAGCCAACCAACGCTGCTGGAATGGAACCAATGAGCTTCAGATAGTTGATATCAATAACCTGAATTCGCCTCAACTTGTAAAAACACTAAGTATGAGTGCTCCACTAGGACTTGATATCCATAACGATACGCTATTTGTCTGCGATAAGGGACTTAGGATTATCAATGTTGTAGATAAGCAGAATCCAGTCGAAATCAATTACTTCTATGACATAGCTGCATTAGATGTAATTTACCAGGACGGAAGATTAATCGTGATCGGCCACGACGGACTGCATCAGTATCAGCAAACGGCAGGAGTTTACCAGGAAATCAGTAACATACCCATAGAACACTGACCATGATGAAATTTGCTTTTATCCTGCTTTTCTTAGCCACAATACCGGTTTTTATTTTCGCACAGGACAAAGAAACGTTCAGTCTGCGCACAGGTATTGGAATTGTTCCTCAATATACTATTTCCGGCGGATTACGATTTGATATCGACCGCAGCCTTTCGAAAACATCTAATCAATGGCTGATTGTATCTCCCCAGGTTTTTTGGCTGACAGGGCCCAGGTATGATCACGATTTCACCTCGTTGAAAGGAGTTGGCCTGGATGTAAAACATAAAATCTACATGCGGCCCGAAACCATGACTCCTGAAGGATTTTATGTACAATATGGTGCTATGTTCCAGTATTTTTCTATAATTGATGAAAGAGAATACACTGAAACTTATATCGAGGATGGGGTTGAATATTATGGAGTTTTCTATGGTGAAATCAATACTAAACTCTACAAATTCGGGGGTAACTTTCACCTGGGTTATCAATGGCTTATTGGTGATAAAGTGTATTTCGATATTTATACAGGCGCCGGCATCCGCATAAGCCATAACGACCGAAATGAGGGTTTCGATACATGGTACAACAATTATTGGGTCGATTACGGGTATTCCGGCACTTTGCTGGATGCAGGGTTCAGGGTTGGTTTTTATTTCTGATGAGAGAACGAATATTGTTATAAATCAGAACTTTCAAACGCTGCTTCCGAAAGTCTGTAATTGTTGATTCCGGAAAACTTTCAAATATCCGATTTTGTATCGGATATTTGCAGTCAATTTTATTTGCGATTATAGCAGAGCGCGTCTTAATCCGGGCCTGCATAATTGTGAAAATCATTCAAATCCCACCCTGTATTTATGACATTCAAAGAACTTATCCTGGCGCGCCAAAGCGTTCGCCGTTACGCGAACACTCCTGTTGAACCTGAAAAAATAACCCTCTGCCTCGAAGCAGCCCGCCTTGCACCCTCAGCAAGCAATTCACAGCCCTGGAGATTTATTGTGATTGGCCAGGAACCGCTTAGGACTGAATTGGCAAAAGCAACTTTCAGCGATATTCAGCTGATCAATAAATTCACTCTCCGGGCCCCGGTTATGGTGGTTATTGTAATGGAAAAAGCTAAACTGATCACACGGCTGGCGATGCTGGTAAAGAAAAAAGAATGGCCACTTATAGATATTGGCGTTACTGCCGAACACTTTTGCCTGCAGGCTGCCGAACTCGGTTTGGGCACCTGTATGATCGGCTGGTTTGATGAAGATAAAATCAAAAAGCTGCTGAAGATTCCTTCTGATAAATCGATAGGGTTGGTAATCAGTGTCGGGTATGCGGTGGAGGGTTATCCGCAGCGGACTAAAATCCGCAAACCAATGGAGGAGATTGTCAGCTTTAATAAATATTGATATAATTCACTGACCTGCTTCAGAGGCAACAGGACCAACTATATACCTGCATCGAAGGCACGTCCTTGGGAGGCACAGCCGAAACAATCGTGGCTTAAAAGCAGGGTTGTTTTATAAACAGTGTCTGATTCCTAAACAATCCTTCTTACCAATTCGCACTGCACTCCATGTGATTGCTTCGGCATAAGAAGGATTTTCCGTGTTTTGCCAGGCCGGTGCATGCCTCGCAATGACTTGCACACCCTCGCACATTCAATATAAAGGCAATCAATTCAAAGTAAAAAATCAAAAGATTGTAGAAAATAGCAGGATTAATCCCACCTGGGTTTTACTTTATTTTTCACCTCTTCTTCAAATATCCAAATTCCCTCTATCTTTGACCTGAAATCCAGCAATCAAACAAGACATAAAAAATGAAAAAGATTTTACTCTTCCTGGCTTTACCTTTGATTATTCTGGCAGCCGGATGCAACAAACCAAGTGGTTCAGTTATGGAAACAAAATCAGCCTTTATTAACCAGGCAACTATGGATAAAGTGATCAAACAGCTAACCGATTCGTGCGGTGAAACGGCAAAACTGCGTATCGAACGAGGAGTAAAACAAGTTGCCTCACTCTGGGAAAAACAGGATGGTGACCAGGAAGCCTTCACAGCCTTTTGTGCCGAGAATTTCATTGCCGATACGGCAAAACTTGATGTTTTGTTCAATAAGCTGCAACGCAGTTTCGAGGTATTGTATGGTAATTTTAATAAAATGGGCATGGATCTTCGCGTTCCGGTTGATTTGAGTGGGGATCCGTTGACTCCTATTGATGAAATGTTTGCCTCTTTTTCCCCATCCTCCCATCTGACAGATGACCTTTTTGCAAATAAAGTAGCCTTCATTACCATGTTGAATTTCCCGTTTTATACCCTTACGGAGAAAACCGAAATGGAAAAAACCTGGTCGCGACGCGATTGGGCATATGCACGCATGGGTGATGCTTTTACTTCGAGGGTTCCGGCTGCACTCAACCAGCAGGTGAGCGATGCACTGGCAAAATCGGATATGTATATTTCGGAGTATAACATTGTGATGGACAAACTGGTTGATGCATCGGGTAAAACCTATTTTCCGGAAGGCATGAAACTTATCACCCACTGGGGATTGCGCGACGAACTGAAATCGCATTATGGCAAAGCCGACGGACTGCCAAAACAACAAATGGTTTATTCGGTGATGAAACACATTATCAATCAGAGCATTCCCGAAATGGTGATCAATAATGGAGAATATCAATGGAATCCCCTGGATAATAAAGTGCTTAAAGATGGCAAAGAAGTATCCGCCACCCCCGAACCCGATCGCCGTTACGAAATGCTGCTCACTAATTTCAAGGCAATTCATGCAACTGATGCCTATTACCCGGCACTTCCCACTTACAGCCAGCGCGCATTCGAACTGAGCATGGAAATCCCGGAGCAGGATGTGGAAAAACTTTTTACTTCACTCATGACCTCCCCTGAAATAAAGCAGGTTGCTGAGCTGATTAAGAAACGCTTAGGACGGAATTTAGAACCTTTCGATATATGGTACGATGGATTTAAAGCACGCAGCGGACTGAATGAAGATGATCTTACCGCAAAAACCCAGGCTTTATATCCTACACCCGCCGCTTTCGAAAAGGATATGCCCAATATGCTTAAAAAGTTAGGCTGGGGTGCTGACAGAGCCCAATACATTGCTTCGAAAATACAGGTTGATGCTGCCCGTGGGTCGGGTCATGCTGCCGGAGCTGCCATGAAAGGCGACAAAGCCCGCCTGCGAACCCGTATAGCCGACAAAGGCATGAACTACAAAGGCTACAATATTGCCGTTCACGAGTTCGGGCACAATGTGGAACAAACCATCGATTTGTATGATATTGATTTTTATATGCTGCAAGGTGTTCCAAATACAGCATTCACCGAAGCACTGGCATTTCTTTTTCAGAAACGTGATCTCGATCTGCTTGGCGTGAAAGACAACAACCCTGATAAAGAGCACCTGGCTTCGCTTGATGCTATTTGGTCGTGTTACGAAATCATGGGAGTTTCATTGCTCGATATGCAGGTGTGGCGGTGGTTGTATGCGAATCCTTCGGCTACCCCGGCCCAGTTAAAAGAAGCCGTGATCCGTATTTCGAAGGAAGTCTGGAACCAATATTATGCTCCGATATTTGGAAGCAAGGACGAACCCATCCTGGCTATTTATTCGCATATGATCGACAATCCACTCTATCTTTCGAATTACCCAGTAGGGCATTTAATTGATTTCCAGATTGATGGATTTATTCAAGGCAAGAATTTTGCTTCCGAAGCAGATCGCATCTATATGCTCGGACGTTTAACGCCGCAAGCCTGGATGCAGGGAGCAGTAGGAACCCCTATTGCTATAGAACCTATGCTGAAAGCAGTGGATGAAGCTCTGAAAGTGATAAAATAAACTGCGTTACAACACTTTTTAAGGTCAATTGTATTTGAAAATAAATTCAAGTACTCATCAACAGAATTCCTGTTAGGAAAAAAGGATACGGCAGCCAAACATATATAATTATTTGGAATGAGAGAAAGAATTCAGTATCTTTAACTCGTTAACAAATAACAGGTTGTATCCGTCATTCAATTTAACTATTTTAAAAAAAATATTACGGTTCATCATTCTGGGTGAATTGATTGTAACAGCATTGTATTCGCAGGCAGAGCAATATCCCGGGTTCGACCGAATTGTCAGGAGTGACGGGCTTTCGCAAAGCAGTGTGAATTGCATGATCCGCGATCGCGAAGGGTTTATGTGGTTTGGCACCCAGGATGGATTGAACCGATACGATGGCAGGAAATTCAAAGTTTTTCAGAATCAACCGGGTGATGATGCCAGCCTGTCAAACAATTATATAGTTTCCCTGTGCGAAGATGAGCAAGGTTTAATTTGGGTTGGGACCATGACCGGTGGCCTGAATCGTTTCGACAAACGCACTGAATCATTTCTTGTATTCGGGCACACCGATTCATTACATCCTACTTCTGAAAATACAATCTGGGCGGTAATTGCCGATGGTAAAGGCTGTATATGGTCGGGCACCAGTTTTGGACTGAATAAATATGAGAAATCCACAGGCAAACTCACCAGGTACCGTCACAATAAAGCAGATAAGAAGAGTATCATAACGGATATGGTTGTCAGCCTTTTGGTTGACCACCTTGGCCGGCTCTGGATTGGTACTGTTGAAGGGCTTTGTTTACTGGATAACTCTTCAGGCAGATTCACACGTTTTATAAATCCTGAAGAAGGCAGGATGCCAGGCTCAAACCTGGTATGGTCAGTTTCCGAAACTCCTGATGGGAAAATCATTACCGGAACTAATAATGGGGTATTTTCACTTGACCCGGCCACCGGTATATTCACTCCGATACTTGGGAAATCGAACGAGACTCCGGTTGTAGCCTGGTCAGTTGCTGCCCGACAGCCAGGTACAATCTGGATAGGGAGTAACAAAGGCTTATACCGGCTCGGTTCTGAAAGAAACGACCAGGAAATATTCCTGAATGATCCGGCTGACCCCAACAGTATTGTTGATAATAATATCTGGTGCCTGCTGCCCGATCCCTCCGGGTTCATCTGGGCAGGAACTAATGGTGGTATCAGTAAAACTAATATCGCTCAGCCTGTTTTTCAACTTATCAATGCCGATTCGGGAAAGCGTATTACATTGTCTTCTTCAAAAGTTACAGCAATCCTTGAGGATAAATCGGGATATCTCTGGGTTGGCACCGATGGCGGAGGGTTAAACTGCATTGATCCGCTAAGGAAGAAGAATACCGTTTACACTATGTCAAATTCAGACCTGCAGAATGATAATATTTGGGCACTGACCGAAGACAAGAAAGGCAACATCTGGATTGGTAATTACCAGGGAGGGCTGCATGTTTTCAGCCGTTCGGCAGGAAAAATAAAAGCTTTGCCAGGCAGGCCGGGAGATCCAAAATCCCTGTCGAATAACCGGGTGCTGGCCCTCATTGCTGACAGAGATGGAGCTATCTGGATTGGAACCCGTGGCGGAGGCCTGATCAGGTTCGATCCTGAAACTTCTGTTTTCCGGTCATTCCTGCATTCGTCAAAAGACACCTCTTCCATTTCAGGAAATACAGTCCTTTCGCTGGCAACCGATAACAAAGGCAGGCTTTGGGCCGGAACTTTTGAAGGTGGGCTTAACCTGTACCTTCCCGAAACAGGGACATTCAGGTCGTTCAGAAAAAAAACAGCAGACAATTCAAGCCCATCGAATGATAATATATGGGCTATTTTGTTCGATAAAAAAGATCGTCTCTGGATTGGTACTCAAGGGGGATTAAATTATTCCTATAAACCTGGCGAGAATATGGTTTTCAGCTATTTAAGCTCACGCGACGGATTGAAAAGTAATACAATTTTCGGGCTTGCCGAAGATGCCATGGGCAATATTTGGATGAGCAATTTCAACGGGTTGACAAGGCTTGATATAAAAACATTTGAATCAGCGGGGAAAGCAGGAACTGACAATAGTGGATTTTCGCCCTTCCACCCTTTGTTCCGAATGTTTGATTCCGATCATGGATTGCAGGGGCCTGAGTTCAACCAGGGAGCCTATCACAAAGGCCACAGCGGACTGCTTTATTTTGGAGGTACAAATGGATTGAACTATTTCTCAACAGAGGATGTGAAAGAAAGTAACTATTTACCCCCTGTGGTTATAACCGGGATGAAAGTTTTTAATAAAGAAGTTGCTATTATCCCTTCTGATGGATTAGTAAATCATACCGATGCTGAAATTATTCGTAAGGGAAACAGTTATTTTCTGCCACTCAGTATTTCCTGCACGAAGCATTTAACACTCTCCTACCGCGAAAGCGTTTTATCGTTCGAATTCGCCTCGCTTGACTACAACAATCCCTCTAAAAATCAATATGCATACAAAATGGTTAACTTCGACCCGGACTGGAATTACGTGGGCACACAAAATACTGCAACATACACGAATCTCGATCCGGGCGAATATACACTGCTTATTCGGGGAAGCAATGCTGACGGTATTTGGAATCCGGCAGAAACTATCCTGAATATTACTATTGTTCCTCCTTTCTGGAAGACGCTTTGGTTCATCATTTCCATTATTATCCTATTTCTGCTGGTCACTTTCCTTTTTATAAGACGCGCTTTTGTAATGCAGAAGCGGAAAGCACAGAAGGAAAAGGAAATTATTGAATTGCAGTTGAAAACTATTAAAAGCCAGATCGATCCTCATTTCGCTTTCAATGCGCTTAATACCATAGCATCCTTTATTTATTCGGAAGAACCTGATGTAACCTACGATTATTTTACCCGATTTGCTTTAATGATCCGCAACATCCTGGAAGATCATGATAAAATTTCCAGATCGCTGGGCGAAGAAATGGAATTCGTAAAAAATTACCTCGAAATACAGAAAATAAGGTTTAAAGATAAGTTTGACTATTCAATCAAAGTAGATGATGCAATCTCACCCGACACGCTGGTTCCTAAAATGATTATTCAAACCTACGCCGAAAATGCTATCAAACATGGATTGATGCATCGGATGAAAGGTGGCAGGTTGAAAATATCCGTCGAAAAAGTAGATTCCTGCCTGAATTTTATAATCGAGGACAATGGTGTCGGCAGGAAAAAAGCCTCAGAATTCAATGCAGATTCGACACATCGCGGGTTAAGAATAATGGAACAGATCATTGAATTATACCGGAAACTTTATCATACAGCTATTAATCAAAAGATTGAGGACCTTTCGGACTCCAATGGAAATTCTACCGGTACAAAAGTGATACTGACCATTTGTCTACTTAAGGAACCAAAGAGAAAAAGAAGCTATCTCAGATTCAGAAATAAAAACAGCGGCAATGAAAACTGATGTTCAAACAGCCTCGACGATCAGGGCACTGATAGTTGATGACGAAGAAGGGGCGCGGAATCTGCTCGAAAGGCTACTGAACCGTATCCCTGGTATTACAGTTTGCGGTAAAGCTTCTTCGGCTGATGAAGCACTCGAAATGGTTCTGATCAATGCACCCGACCTCGTATTTCTCGATGTGCAGATGCCGGAAAAGAATGGATTTCAACTGGTGGATTATTTCAAAAAGTATCTTCTGAATACCACGGTGATTTTTGTGACAGCTCATGCCGAATTCGCCATCAATGCATTAAAAGTATCAGCTTTTGACTATCTGTTAAAACCTGTGATAATGAACCAGCTTACCGAAACAATATTAAGATTCAAAGCGGAAAAACATCTGGTATCGAAGGACAGGAAAGTTGATTTACTGCTTGAGATGGCTAACAAACCCTGCAAACTTAAATTCAATACCAGATCGGGATATATATTGGTTTCACCCGACGAAATCATGTATTGCGAAGCCGACGTAAACTATACCAGTATTTATTTTAGCAGCGATAACAGGGAGATAGTTACTATTAACCTGGGCCGGCTCGAAGAAATCCTTTCGCCGTATTCATTTTTCAGGATCAGCCGTTCAATTCTTATTAATACCATATTTCTGAAAAAAGCTGACAGACAGAAAAAGAAATGCCTGCTTGTAAAAGCAGATGAAAAAGTCCTGCTCGATATCCCGCCCAATCATATACGTGAACTGGAGAAACTGATCGACAGCACTTCAAGTCCGATCACCTGAGTTTTCGTTCCAATAAGACCATTAAAACAGATATGTGTTCGCCATAAATATGGCATAGTTCGTCATGTATTTTTATCAGTTAATTCAATAAGCAGTAAAACAGTAGGTTATAGTGGTTTTGCGATGCAATTTTGTATGGTAAAAGGCAAAAATCAGCTTTTACAAAACCATAAAAATCAATAACCAATAACCAAAATTAACTGCTATGAAAAAGTTTTATTTAGTATTAGTGCCATGTTTAATTCTGATGGCTTTAACCCGTGCAACTGCGCAAAATGTTACGGGTAATGGATCTGGAAATCGTGACTGCCCGGCTTCACCTGGTTGGCAACTGGTATCCAGCGGAGTAGAAGAGAACCTGCTATCGGTTCATTTTGCAAACAGTACTCATGGATTTATCGGTGGGGCTTTTTCGAGATGCCTGAAATCGATAAACGGAGGCGTAAACTGGTCAGCGGTTTCGGTCCCCTCCTATGCTGACTTTAATTCTGTATGGACATCAACCTCAAATGATGCTTACCTGGGCGGATGGGATAGTGTGTACGCTACCCAAAACAATGGGCAGAGTTGGACGGGGGCATACACCCAAACTGTAAATTATGCGATTTATGATTTGCAGTACATTTCACCGAGCGATGGATTTGCTTTTATGACCTGGGCCCAGTTTGCCAAAACTACCGATGGTGGAAATTCATGGTCGCTGGCACCTGGTGGTGGATTTACAGCCTGGGATTTTTTTGGCGGATATATGCTTGACCAGAACACTGGCTGGGCTGTGGGTGATAACCAGGTTCTGTGCAAAACAACCGATGGCGGTGAAAACTTTCTTATTTATGAATGGAACGGCTATATGGATTTCACCGGAATCCGGATTTGGGGTGTGCATGCAACTTCCGAATTAAATGCCTGGGCAGTAGCCGATTCGGGTGTAGTATTCCGTACAACCGACGGGGGTAACTATTGGAGCCGAAGCACCATAGCAGGAGAGGAAGACAACCTGACCGACATTTATTTTTTGAATGAAAATATTGGCTATATAGTTGGTTATAACGGAAAAATATTCAAGACCACCGATGGAGGAAACTCGTGGTACCAGGAACCTTCGATGACAGACAATCACCTTAACTCTGTATTTTTTATTTCTGAGAACCTGGGATGGGCTGTAGGTGACTTCGGCACTATCCTGAGATATTGGGTTGACGATACCGGAATACCAGATTCTCCTGCTTCTGTTTTGGATAATATGTCCATTTCCCCCAATCCCGCAACCCACGAATCTTCTGTTTCATTTGAACTAAAACAGAATCAAAATGTGAAGATTGAGGTCCTCGATATCTCAGAAAGAATATTGGATAATGTTTTCGACGGAACTCTCAGTAAAGGTGAACATTCGATCCGTCTTGATCTGCCTGAACTTAGCAATGGGATGTACTACTGTGTTATTACCATACAGGGTAAAAGGACATGCAAGCCTTTTATAGTTAACTGGTAACAAAGTGATTAGTAAAATCAGGATGTTTATACATACCTGTTCCCAGGAAAGGAAATTTTGAATAAATCAAATAAATTATATAAAAATGAAAACTTTAAAAAAAGCAAAAACCGCCTTAGCACTTGCAGTGTTGCTGTTGGCTATTGGTTTTACGAACCTTGCAACAGGTCAGACAACAATGAGCATTCTTCCTGTTAACACCTCAGCTGTCAGTTCCGAACTATTAAACTCACAGCAATGGCAAAATATATCTATGCAGTTACAGGATCATTTCGCATTGCAATTAGCCTCAATTGGCACCATTAGTAAGCTATCGAGAGAGCATATATTATTGTTAATGAAAGAGATGCCTAAGCCTGACCCCGAAAACCTGACTGAAGAAGCATATAAAATCATCAGCAAGAAAGAAAACCTGCACTATCTCCTGAAATGCGCCATTGAATCAATAGAGGTTATTGATAAAAATGTGCTTGCTCCGATTCATATCATAATTATTGATGGGAGCAACGGGAAGAAATTCTGGGAGAAGACAGTGACTATAAATAAAATTGTTCCTAACCCGGCAGTAACTGAGCAGATACTGCTGAATGATGTCTTCAAACCATCGGTTAACGGTGTCGCAAAGGAGATAAAAGCATTAAAATATTAGCCAACGAAATTATATTGAAAACTGAATATTGACTTTCAGTCACACGTAACAAAAACCTAAGACTTATGAAAGCATTTTCTCATTCATGCCGGAAATTCTTCCTTGTAATTTCATCCATAATCGGTTTGTTATTAATTGGTTGTGGCGAAAAGGATGATCCGGGAACCAAAACAAAAACTCCCCTTTGGGTTTTCAAAACCGACGGTGATCCATATCAGTCAAAACCATGTGTGAAGGACGATAGCGTGGTTTTTTATGCCGGTAGTGATACCGTCGAAAACGGCCTGTTCGCCTATTGCGTGAATCGCAATACAGGTAATCTCATTTGGAGAACCCTTGATACCCTGGCCTATGGGAGTTTGAGCCCTGTAATATATAATAACCTGATTATCTCAGGTGGTACGAACCCACATGCGCTTCATCTGAAAAATGGAACCCATGCATGGATTTACAAAGATGATACCGTGCCAATGTTAATGTACAACAACCCGCTATTGGCAGGTAATTCCGTTTACTTTACAAGCTTTCTTTCAGTAACAAAGCATGTCTCTTCGAATGGATTCATGGTATGGGAAACCGAAGGTGAACAATTTTGGAGTAACCTTCGGAATTCAAGAATGGTACACAAAAACGGGAAACTCTACTATGGCGATGCCTACCTCTACAGAATGTACGCGTTTGATGAAGGTTCAGGGCTGATCGATTGGTTTGTACAGGTTGAGAAACCGTTTGCTAATATACCAGCTGTTACTGATAATGAGATTTTTATTGGCATACAGGATTCCGATATCAACAACAAAACTCTTCGTTGCCTTAACCTGGCAGACCAATCGGAAAAATGGGGTGTGAAATTAGGTACGATCTGGTCGGATATTGTTGTTGAGGGAGATAAAGTGTATGCTATTGGCATGACAACTCTACATTGCCGCTCAGCTATTGATGGGTCAGCTATATGGCACTACGAATTATCAGCTGGCGCGGTAAGTGAGCCATTGGTAACAGGGAATAAAATAATTGTAGGATATGGCAAAGGCTTGATATGCTTAAATGCTACAACCGGAGAAGTTATCTGGGAATACAAAACTGAAGGAAGCGGATTTACCAGCCCTACCGTTGATGGTGACAGGTTCTACGTTTCATGTTCTGATGGCAATTTGTACTGCTTCAACGTTGATTAATACGGTTGATTATTGTTTTTTCTGGCTTCGGAATAATTGAAAACTGGCGATTTTAAATCAAAACTCAAATAATTATGAAAACTATCTTTCGGCCTTTAAATGCTGTATTTCTTATAGCAGTGTGCTTCATTCTTTTCCTGTCATATGCATGTAAAGAAGATGAAGACGATAATAACAATAATAATAATGAAGATATCTTCCTGAACGAAAACTGGCTTATCGGTACCTGGGAAGCTACAACTCCTGTAACCGGTAAACCGATGTTCGACAATAAAAAAATAAGGCTGGTATTTAATGAGGTCCTTCTCAAAGAAACAGATACCGTACCACATAACAAAGTTAAATTATGGGCATACAGCGGTACTTTAACCTGGAATTTTGACACGGTTGCTCCCTGGAGTATGAAATTTTTTCACAATAGCCACCCAACCGGATTCAATACCGTTACCTGGCAAAGTATGACTATGTACGAAGCTGACTTAACTGTAAATAATATTTCGCTTCGTGTTGGCGACACAGTGAGTATGGATCCATATCCGGAATACGACTTTGACCTTGACTGGGGCATGTATAACGATTATACCCGGGTACCACCCACCTATCTTGATTTTTACGGGGATATAGAAATTTATATTAATGGTCAGTATTACGATGCGGATTACTGGCCTGATGCCGGAAATGCGATTCGATTTACAAAAATACAATAACGCAATCCGATGATATTCAATTTATAAATCCATTTGTTTAAACCAGCAAATATTGGTTTAAGCATTGGTTGATTGGTTGGTTGATTAACCTGGCAGGTTGTAAAGGCCTGCCAGGTTTTATTTATGAAATCGGTCTGAAATGTTTTCACTCTGTGTGCTGGGATGCTACTTTTGATTTAGGGTATCCTGTGATTCTGGAATAGGAGGATTTTGCAATTTCAAACCCGATGCCGTCATCAGGAATGTTCCTCCATCGCGCTCATGATCGATAAAATCGCTGTAATTAATACGCCAGCTCAGATGTTCATCTATTACAACCTCTGTATTTACTGGTATTCCAACAATAATATCCAGATTCTGGTAGCGCATTCCATCGTTGTATGGAAACATGTAATAAGGATTGAATGTAAGCAAGGTATCCTGCATTTTTAAGTTGTACGAAATCTTCCCTGCATAGCCTGCTGCCTGGGATTGCTGCCAGGCTGAGGCTGATTGTATTCGTGTAACAAACAGGCTGTCAGCCGGAACAGGACGAACACTCAGGCTGATTTCACCCAGTGCGTATTTCATGTTACCGGGAGTGGTATCACCCGCCAAAGGCATAAAATATTCATTTCGTTCAATTGGCCCTGAAGCAAGATGGATATATTGTTTCTTCATAACAATACCCTCGCGTTTTGTCACTGAACCAACCTGTTCCGATGAACGCGAATACTGGAATAATGTCCCCACGCCGGTAATTATCCCTGCCACCAGTAGCAGGACAAAAACAATTACTATCTGCCAGCGGAGTGGTGGCCATTTCAGCAGCAGGCGCAGACCTGAATAAATCAGCAAACCGGTTATTGCTGATAAGAGAAGTGTAACTGAAATATAGGCAAGCCACCTTACATCCGGTCCGGGAACCAGCCATTGCAGCGCCTGTATAAGAGTTGTGGTATCAAGTTGATAATCGCCCATATTCATTTGTTCCCGAACCAGTGAAGCCGCGCTCAGACCAATAAACATGGCAATAACTCCGAGCAACAAAACCAGCCCGGCCAACCGGCCCAAAAGATGAAAAAGAAAGATGAATACGCGTGCAACCACTTCTGTTACAAACCTGATAAAAGTGCCGATAGTCTGCAGTATGCTGCTACCCGTTTTTTGAATTCCTGTGCTTGCTGATGCAAGTTCATCGCGCAATGTATTGATATTTATGCTCTGCCGCTGCATTTCGAGTTTTTCGGAAGTAGTTTGGGCTACCGGAAGTATTAGCCACAATACAATATAAACAATGATTCCGATAGCATAAAACAAGGTGAAAACGGCAAAAATAAGACGTACCCAAACCGGATCAATCCCAAACCATGCTGCTATACCGGCAGCTACTCCGCCGATTTGCCTGTTATCAGGATCGCGGAAAAGCTTCCCACCTGTTTTTATTCCCGGAGTGCTTTTGGGCCTTTCGGTTTCGGAGTCCGACAACTGATCGGGCTCACCCATGCTGGCAATTACTTCTTCAATATGCTTCAGCGTGATGATCTGCAGGCCGTTTTGCTTTTGCTGATCGAGAAGTTCGGCTATTCGCATTTCGATATCGGCGATAATTTCATCGTGACCCTGGTCGGCCGAAAAGAATTTGTGCAAACGGGCAAGATAAAGATTGAGGCATTCGTAAGCATCGTCGTCGATGTTGAAGATACGGCCGCCTATATTTACTGAGAAGTTCTTTTTCATTGGTCAAGAGTATTTGATGGTTCTGTTGTTTCCGGTTGACTGTTACCCGCAATTAAAGCACTTACGGCAGTAACAAGATCGTCCCAGCCTGAGTGCAATTCCGAGAGGAAAGCTTTTCCTTCGGGGGTTATTGAGTAATATTTACGTGGTGGCCCCGAATTGGATTCTTCCCAGCGGTAACTCAGAAAACCTTCATTTTTCAGCCGGGTAAGAATAGGGTACAGGGTGCCTTCGACTACGATAAGGTGCGATTGCTTGAGCCGCTCGAGTATATCGGAGGCATAGGCTTCGCGACTGCTTATGGCAGCCACAACACACATTTCGAGCACACCTTTCCGCATCTGCGCAATTGTTGAATCTGCTTTTTCCATGAGGAGATTATTTGAATAACGGGGCAAAGATATTACAATGAATAGTACTATGCAATACATAGTACTAAATAAAACAAAATAAAAAATGTGAGATTAATATATGATGTTGATTTACTGTATATTATACAATAATAAAAAATTGTACTACTATCATTGTTTTATAACTATTCCTGAATCCGAGTGCAAATAATTGGGTTATTATCGAAAAAAATCAGGAAAAGTAATATAAATTCTATGCCAACTTCCCGATACGAAACAGGATAGTTGATCAAAGGCATTTACGAAATTATTTGAGAAACAGCTTATACCAGGCAAAAACAGGATTGTATTGATCCTCGATTTTCTGCCGGAATACAATTTAAAACTAAGCGTAAGTTACATAATATCCGCTATTGAAGTCTGATCCATAATACCGAATGTATTGTCACGTATAGTTTGAAACATCCCCTTTAATTTACATGTAATTTCATCCTGACAAAACTCGCAGGGCTGGTAAGCCTTCTCCGAAACACAATATGACAAGGCAATGGTTCCTTCGAAATGCCTGATGATGGATGATAATTTTATTTCCGCAGGAGCACGGAGTAGAAAATAACCACCGTTTTTCCCAAGTTTACTCCCCAGAAAACCCAGGTTTTTCAATTCGAGAAGTATATTCTCAAGAAATCGTTGTGGTATTTTTTCGGAACTGGCAATTTCACTGATCATGATAGCTCCGTTTCCGTATTCTCTGCCTAATTTAGCAAGTGCCTGTATGGCATACCTGGTTTTTTTCGATAACATAATCAGCCTCTTTTACTAATTTCACTTAAACCGGCCATATCCTTGATAATGATTTTCTTACCTTCAAGTTCAATAAAGCCTTCCTTATTGAATTTCGAAAGCGTAGTTATTACATTTTCGTGCGAACAGGCCGCAAACTGTGCCAGTTCCTTGCGGCTCAGTGTAAAATCAAAGCCCGAATCGCGGTAAACATGTTCCCACAAATACAACAGCACGTTAGCTATCCTTCCATTTACATGGTTGTGAGCCAGGCTGATAAAATTAAAAATGGAGTGCTGAAACATATGCAGCGTGTTTTCGCACATGGATAGAATATAGGTGGGATTGCCCATAGCTACCTGCACAAAGGCCCCAAGATCAATCAGGCAGATATCACAATCTTCAATGGCCGTAATCGAAAAAATATTGGTTTCCCTGAAAAACAGGTTTGCGCCACCAAGTAATTTGGGCCCTCCAACAACCGTCATAATATAATTCTGACCGGTTTCGTATTCGTAGCAAAACTTTACAATTCCGCTATGCAGAAACATTAAGCTTTGTGCTTTGCCACCTTGTTTGTAAACTACTTCTCCTTTCGAAAATTTAAGTTGAACTGATGATTTACGGATGACTTCAAAATCTTCCTCTTTTAAAAACCTGCAACTTAAACTCTTGAAAACGCATTGGTTACAGTCGAATATTTCAGCTCGTTCGTTAATCATACTGCAAAATTTAAGGTCGGTTTATTAAATATTTCATATCCTCTCCTCTAAAATCCAAGGCAAATGTACACTAATCCGATGAACATTGTGTATAATTTTGCCAGGATAAAAATAACAACAAAAGGAGTGATTATGAACCATAAGGAGAGTTTCCGAGTCAGTGTCTGCGGAATACTAATTTTTATCTTTTCAGGAGTTTTTATAACAATAAGTTCCTTAGTACATGCTCAGAACTCGAACGATATCCTCAATTTATTAGTTGCCAACAAATCAATTACTGAAGAGCAGGCAGATTCAGTAAGGGCCGAAGCGGCTATCAAACAGCAGAATTCGTTACCCGATAAAAAATTTCAGATTGATGCCGAATACCGTATCAGGCCTGAATATCGCGAAGGCTATCAGCAAATGCGCAATGACACTTCCTCTGCAGCAACATTTACCGGGCAACGCACCCGTCTGAATATCAGTTATTCCAATTCGAATAAGTTTTCATCAATGATTTCGATACAGGATATCAGGGTTTGGGGGCAGCAGGATCCGCGTTCGGTTACGCCTTCCACGCTGCAGCTATTCGAAGGGTGGGCTGAACCAAGGATTACGCCCGATTTGAGTGTGCGCATAGGCAGGCAAAGGCTTGTGTATGATAATCAACGATTGTTTTCTGACAATAACTGGCGGATTGGTGCAGCCTCGTACGATGCTGCTTGCTTGAAATACAATAACGATAGGATAACCACCGACCTGGTTGGCGCATTTAACCAGAGCTCGGAGCTGCTTCGAGGAACTGATTTCGCCCCTGTCGGGTTCAGCAGTTTCAAATTACTTATAATGAACTACCTGAAAACCAAAATATTCACAAACGCTACTTTAACGCTAATAAATTCCGGTGATGGTTTCCAGGCAACTGATGATACTGAAAAGATATATATGCGCTATACCGACGGAGGCCGCATTGAATATGAAACAGGAAAACTTTACGCCACCGTTGCAGCGTATTACCAATGGGGAAAACTTGTATCGGGCAAGAAGGTGAGTGCCTGGTATGTGCAGCCCGAAATAAAACTGAGCAAAATAGGTATGTTCCAGTTCCGGCTCGGGGCCGAAGTATTCAGCGGAACAGCTGCTGAAACGCCCAAAGACGAGGATCATTCCTTTGTTCCTTTATTAGGATCGGGGCATACGTTTAACGGATCACTCGACCTGTTTACCCGTTTCCCGAATGATGTGGCCGGATTTGGATTTGTGAACCCCTATTTCTTTGTGAACTGTGCCATATCCCCAAAATTTGATCTGCGTGCCGATTTCCACTATTTCGCTACCATGGAACCGCCTGTTATCAATAAAGTTACACTCAATAATTACATGGGCCTGGAAGCTGATCTTTTATTCTCGTGGAAACCAAACTCTTTCACACGGATTGAAACCGGTTTTTCCATAGCAGATTTGTCCGAAGACTGCGAAACCCTTAAAAAAGCCCAGCCCGGCTCACATTTGCTGAGTCCTTACTTCTTTTATGTTTCACTCAGTTTTAAGCCTGTTTTATTTACCCAGCTATTCAATTGATTTACCCGAATCGTAAACAACGCATTGTGGAATAAAGCCATTCAAATACCAATCCTGCAATTATGAAAACAAAACTTTCGCTGATTTTTCTTCTTTTGTTAAATCTGATGCTTACATCATACACGCCAATGAAGCCGATGCCTGCAGCTGATAACCAAATCACGCTTTCCGGGGCATTTGCCTTATATCCTCTTGCCGTTAAATGGGCCGAAGAGTTTAAAAAACTGCATCCGAAAGTACGAATCGATATCACTGCCGGTGGTGCCGGAAAAGGAATGACCGATGTACTTAACGGCATGGTTGATATAGGCATGGTTTCGCGTGAAATATATCCTGACGAAACCAGGAAAGGTGCACTTTCATTTGCTGTAGCTAAAGATGCTGTAGTTGCTGTAATTAATTCGTCAAACCCGGCAATAAAGGAAATTCTTGCAAAAGGCATGAAAAAAGATGCCGGAAATAATATCTGGATAACAGGCAAATACAAAACCTGGTCGCAGGCATTCGGTGTAAAATCCTCAGCTCCCATGCATGTTTATACCCGTTCCGATGCGTGTGGTGCTGCCGAAATATGGGCAAAATTCTTTGGTAAAAAGCAGGAAGATTTGCAGGGAAGCGGCGTTTATGGCGATCCGGGACTGGCGCTTGCGGTTAAAAAGGACCCGATTGGCATCGGATTTAATAATATCGGATACGCTTACGACCATACAACCAAAAAACAGGTTAATGGAATCACCGTTCTTCCAATTGATTTGAATAACAATGGAAAAATTGATCCGGACGAAAACTTTTATTCCACTATGAATGATATTATTGATGCCATTTCCAAAGGCAAATATCCCTCCCCTCCGGCCCGCGACCTGTATTTTGTTACCAAAGGAAAACCTGTTAATAAAGCCACAGCGGAATTTATAAAATGGGTGCTTACCGATGGACAGAAATACGTCCGCGAAAGTGGTTACATCGGCCTACCGGCGGAAAAACTGGCAAAGGAAAGTGCAAAACTGAAATAAGTATTTTGATTCATTCATGAGAACAATGAACCACAAGTCATTAATATAAAAAATGAATCTTCGACTAATAAAAGATAAAATTGCCCGAAACACGATGATGGGTTTGTCGCTATTCAGCATTTTAGTGCTGCTGCTGATTGGCGTTGTGCTTTTTGTGTATTCATTACCCACATTTACTGACAACAATACATTTAAATTGCTCTTCACGTCTAACTGGAAACCTTTTAAAGGTGAATTCGGATTCGGAACATTTATTTACAGTACAATATATGTGACTTTTATTGCAATCATCCTTGCGTTTCCGCCGGCGATACTCTGTGCTTTGTACATGTCAGAATATGCTTCAGCAACAGTCAGAAGGTTCTTCAGCCCGGTTATTGACCTGCTTTCGGGAATACCGCCTGTAATTTATGGCGTTTGGGGCACCTTAACCATAGTACCTTTTATTTCTGAAAAGCTTGCACCGCATTTTGTCGATTTTTCAACCGGCTATAGTGTTCTGGCGGGAGGTGTGGTACTTGCAATTATGATTCTTCCGCTCATTGTAAGCATATTGATTGAAGTGTTTACCGCAATTCCGGCAGAAATAAGGGAAGCCTCCCTTTCGCTGGGTGCAACCAAATGGCAGACGGTAAAAAAGGTAATTGTTAAAAAGTCGCTTCCGGGAATTATTGCAACGGTAGTGCTTGCTGTTTCGCGTGCCTTCGGCGAAACAATTGCCGTGCTGATGGTTTGCGGAAATTTTACCGATATTCCAAAATCAATTTTCGATGCCTGTTACCCCTTGCCTGCGCTTATTGCAAACAATTACGGCGAAATGATGTCAATTCCCGGTTATGAATCCGCTCTTATGTTTGCTGCATTCCTTTTGTTTATTATCATCGTGATTTTCAACGCCATCAGCCGGCTTATACTTTACAGGATAAAAAGCCAAACCTACTAACAGAATCCATTCCGTTGTAATGAGAAATCTAGAAGAAAAAATAATAAAAGCCATGATGATTTTTGCCTCAGTAACCATTCTGATGGTGTTGCTTTACATCCTGTATATTATAATCAGTAAAGGATTGCCCTCTCTCACCTGGGATATGGTTACAAAAAATCCTTCGGGAGGATTTTACCTGGGCAAAGAAGGCGGAATACTGAATGCCATCCTTGGTTCGCTGATGCTGATCGCAGGATCTGTTGCAATAAGCATGTGTGTAAGTTTACCGGTTGTATTATACATCAACTTTATCAGGAAAAAGGATTCGCGGTTTTCAAATGTGGTTCGCTTTGCCTTTGATATATTATTTGGCATTCCATCCATTGTGTATGGCGCTTTTGGATTTATGGTGATGATATATTTTGGCCTGCAGGCATCGTTGCTGGGTGGTATTATTGCAGTTTCGCTGCTTATTATACCCATTATGGCACGCTCCATCGACGAAGTAGCCGGATCAGTTACCCAGGATATGATTGAAGCACCCAAATCGCTGGGAGCCACTAAATATGAAACTGTAAAAGTAATTGTGAGACAAATTTCACCGGGGATTACAACCGCCATACTGCTTTCGGTAGGCAGAGGAATCGGCGATGCAGCCACCGTGCTTTTTACTGCAGGGTATACTGATAGTATTCCCATTTCGCCCATGCAACCGGCCGCTACTTTACCACTTGCCATTTTTTTCCAGCTCAGCAGCCCTATCGAAGAAGTACAAAACAGGGCGTATGCAGCAGCGCTTATCTTAACCATAATTATTCTGCTGCTAAGCTTTTCAACCAGGTATTTTGGCAGGAAAATGTCCAAATCAAAACTTTAAACCATGAGAGACCTTTCAAATGAAATCGTCATGCAGGAACCTATAACCCAATCCGGTAAAGTGGCCGATACATACAAAACACACCTTTCAGTCGACAACCTGAACGTGCATATTTACGGAAACCACATTCTGAAAAATGTGAACCTCCACATTCCTGAAAAGCAGATCACCTGTATCATCGGGCCTTCGGGTTGTGGTAAAACCACTCTTTTACGCTGTTTTAACCGCTTGCACGACGATAACAGCGAAGTAAAAGTTTCCGGTAATATCCGGATCGGAAACGAAGATATTTATGGTAGCAAGGTTGAGGCAACTCATATCCGTAAAAAAATGGGGCTACTTGCACAAAGGCCAACTGTGCTGCCTATGTCAATTTACGATAATGTGGCTTACGGCCCCCGGCTTTATGGAATAAAGAGACGAAGAAAAGTGTACGAAATAGTGAAACACCAGTTGCTGGCAGTCGGATTATGGGAAGAGGTGAAAGATCGCCTGAAATCTCCTGCAGTACGTTTATCCATTGGTCAGCAGCAGCGACTTTGCCTGGCACGTGGATTAGCGGTAGAACCCGAAATGATATTGGGCGACGAAGCAACTTCCTCACTTGATCCTTTGGCAAGTACAAAAATTGAAGAGCTTTTCCTTAAGCTAAAAACTAATTACAGCATTGTACTTGTAACACATACACTCCGGCAGGCCAAACGCATAGCCGATTATGTTGCATTTATGTACCTGGGCGAACTGATTGAATTCGGGAAAGCAGATGATGTTTTTAACCGTCCGAAGCATAAACTGACGCAGCAGTATCTGGATGGAAGTTTTAGTTGATATTACTCCGATAGTTTTTATTTACCGCAAGGACGCAAAGTAATATACCGCATATTATCAGGAAATCGGTACGCAAAGTTCCAGTTCCATATATTGTTACTAATGATGCTATTGGGAATTACTAAGGGACTGTTGCGATAACATACATATAAATATCCCTTCAAGGGTTTAAAACCCTTGAAGGGATAGCTTTTAAAGGCTGACCAATTGATCCCTTTGCATAGAACGATCTGAATCTTCTATTTACTTCGCTGGGTATAAAGTTCCACAATTTTAAGTATTACCTCCGTTGCTTTCACCATCGATTCCAACGGAACATATTCCATTTTACCATGGAAATTATGTCCTCCGGCAAATATATTCGGGCAGGGAAGTCCCATATAGGAAAGGCGTGCTCCATCAGTACCTCCGCGGATAGGTACTACTTTCGGTATGATACCAAGTTGTTCCATGGCTTCCTGTGCAGTAGCAACCACGTGGTAAACCGGTTCCACCATTTCACGCATATTGTAATATTGGTCCTTCATTTCGAGGGTAAAACAGCCTTCACCATAACGCTTGTTCATAAAATCGACACAGTCTTTGAAAAGTTGTTTTTTCAACTCGAATTTTGGACGGTCATGGTCACGGATAATATATTGTATAAATGAATTTTCAACTGATCCTTCCATTTTTATCAGGTGGTAAAAACCTTCGTAATCCTGGGTAAACTCAGGTCGTTCATTAACAGGCAAAAGCCCATTAAACTCGGTAGCCATCAGGATGGCATTCTTCATTTTGTTTTTGGCATAACCGGGATGAATATTCCTTCCCTGGATAATTACTTTTGCCCCGGCGGCATTAAAATTTTCATATTCCAGTTCACCAACACCTCCGCCATCCATGGTATAGGCAAAATCGGCCCCGAATTTTTTAACATCGAAAAAATCGACACCCCGGCCAATTTCTTCGTCGGGAGTAAATCCGACTTTAAGTGTTCCATGCTCAATTTCGGGATGTTTAACCAGGTATTCAATGGCAGCCATTATTTCGGTTATGCCGGCTTTATCATCGGCGCCAAGAAGCGTAGTTCCATCGGTAACAATTAGCGTTTGTCCAATGTAATCGAGCAATTCAGGAAAATCGACCGTTGACATCACAATATTCTTCTCTTGGTTGAGGATGATATCTTTCCCGTCGTAGTTCTCAACCAATCTCGGTTTTACGTTGGCGCCGCTCATATCCGGACTGGTATCCACATGGGAGACAAAGCCGATTACCGGAACTTTTTTGTTTGTATTTGAAGGCAATGTTCCCATCACATAGCCATTGGAATCAATACTTACATCAGCTAATCCGAAAGCTTTCAGTTGATCGTGAAGCAGGTTAAGCATATCGAATTGCTTTGTCGTGCTGGGAAACGTAGTTGATGTATCATCGCTTTGGGTATCGATAGCGACGTATTGAAGGAAGCGGTTCAGGATTTCGGTTTTCATATTTTTTATTTCTCGTCTTAAATTTCAAGTATGTTAATTTTCAGCCAGCACTTTCTGAACCGATTTATAAAACTCCGGCAAATAATTGTGTACTATATTCCACAAAATGGCATAATCTACTCCGAAATACTCATGAATTATACGGTTTCTTATAGCTATTGCCTTGCCCCAACCTATGTCAGGATGAGTGGAAATAAATAAATCAGGAAGATGATTTGCCGCTTCGCCAATAACCTCCAGATTGCGGATAACGGCATCTGAAGTCTTATCATCGGATATAAATTCGTTATAACTCATATTCTGAGTAAACCTGAAAATCTTTTCACAGGCATCGGAAATATCGAGTTAAAGCAATCTTGCTTCCCGTTTAGACATATATCAACTCTTCCTTTACAAATTCGAAGTACCGGGGCTTAATCCCATTTCTGGAAACCAGGTCAACCTTGATACCTAACAATTTTTCAAGCTCAAAAGCAAGTTCAATAAACTCCATACCGACTGGTCTCGAAAAATCAACAAGAATATCAATATCGCTTTCCTCTTTTTGGTCGTTTCTTGAATAAGATCCAAATACCGCTAATTCAGTTAAACCAAACTCAACTGATAACCTGGATTTATTATCCCTAAGTATAGATTTTATTTCATCAAGAGTTTTCATTTATTATCTCTTAAGATTATCAATGGTTCCCCAATACAAAAGTAAGCAATTTTAAACCAGGGTCATTACTCACTAATTCCCCTTGTCTCCCCTCTCCCTGTCGCCCATTCGCCCCTCCACTTGTCAACTATTAAATACTCAACCCTCCTATTCCTCCTTCTTCGCCCTTAGCGTTTCCCAGATAAAATACCCGCAAAGCACAGCCAGCATCAACAGTGCCAATGCTTCAGCTGCATGCGATTCGAACCATTCCTTGTTTACAAAATTGATACCAAAATTGGCCAGAATAGCACTGATAACACCCATCAAAGCGCCACCTGCAATAAAACCTGAAGCAATGAGAGTTCCCCTTTCGCGGCGTGCCTGGTTAAGCTTTTCGTCCTTGCTGCGTTTGCCAACAAAATTGGCAATAATTCCACCTAATAAAAGCGGTGTATTGAGTTGTAATGGAATAAACATACCGAGAGAAAATGCAAGTGCAGGAACTCCGATCATAGTTAGTATCAGCGATAAAAATGCTCCGGCTGCATACAACATCCAGGGTGCCGGCTGACCGCTCATCATAGGCTGAATAACAGCTGCCATGGCATTGGCCTGAGGCGCTACCATAGCGTTTTCCCCGGTAAAACCGTAAGTTTTATTCAATACCATAATTACGCCACCTACTGTAATTGCTGAAACAAAAGTTCCTAAGAATTTCCATGATTGCTGTTTGTATGGCGACGAGCCAAGCCAGTAACCAATTTTGAGGTCGGTAATAAAACCACCGGCCATTGAAAGGGCAGTACAAACTACTCCGCCAATTATTAAAGCGGCAATCATTCCTGATTCCCCTTTTAATCCTACCGAAACCAGAACAAGTGAAGAAATAATAAGCGTCATCAAGGTCATTCCGCTTACAGGATTTGTTCCTACAATTGCAATGGCATTGGCAGCAACTGTTGTAAACAGGAAAGCAATTATCATTACTATTCCCAGTCCGACAAGTGCATGAGTAAGATTATGAACTACACCGAACTGGAAGAAGATAAAGATGATAGCAGCAGTAAGTAAAATACCACCTGCTATTATTGCCATTGGTAAATCGCGCTGAGTGCGGAGATTGGTTTTTACGCCTTCGTGCTTCCCGAAAATTTCTTTCCCGGCCAGTCCAATAGCCGATTTGATTATGCTACTCGAACGGATAATGCCAATAATACCGGCCATAGCAATTCCTCCGATACCGATAGGGCGGACGTACGCAGCAAAAATCTGCTCGGCGGTCATATCACCAATGAGTGCAGTAATATTGGTGCCAACGGCAAGAGTTTGTCCATCAGCAAAATAGTTGATAACCGGGATAATAACGTACCAACCGACAAAAGATCCAGCGGCGATAATAGCTGAGTATTTTAAACCGATAATATATCCAAGCCCGACAACCGCTGCGCCAACATTCAGTTTGAAAACAATTTTTGCTTTATCGGCAAGTGCTTGTCCGATTGGAATAACGCGGGTTGTAAAAACTTCGGCCCACAAGCCGAAAGTGGCGATTGTGAAATCATAAATACCGCCGATTAATCCTGCAACAAGCAGCAATCGTGCCTGGTTTCCACCCTTGGCCCCCGAAACGAGTACTTCGGTGGTGGCAGTTGCTTCCGGAAACGGATATTTGCCGTGCATTTCGGCAACAAAATACTTACGGAAAGGAATCAGGAAAAGGATACCCAGGAAACCGCCCAGCAACGACGACATAAAAATCTGGTAAAACTGAACCTGAAGATTTAGAATATACAAAGCTGGTAAGGTGAAAATAGCGCCGGCAACAATCACGCCCGAACTGGCACCAATGGATTGGATAATCACATTTTCGCCCAAAGCGCCTTTTCTCTTAAAAACAGTGGAAAGCCCTACAGCAATAATTGCAATAGGAATTGCAGCTTCGAAAACCTGCCCTATTTTGAGCCCAAGGTAAGCAGCTGCAGCCGAAAAAATGGCAGCCATTATTATTCCCCAGATCACACTCCAGGTGTTAACTTCCGGATACACCTTATGAGGTGACATGATGGGTTCGTAGGTTTCACCGGGTTTCAATTCGGTGTAAGCGTTTTCGGGGAGGCCTTTGATGGGTTCAGGGGCGTGTTCTGACATGATTGTTTTTATTTATTTCGTTTCAAATTTACAATAAATATGATTGGACTATTAACCCCGGCCTGAAGGCCGGGGCTGTGTATCTTCCTATATAATTTATTCTCCATACCTCAGTTCCTTCCCCTTTACCACAGCCGGAATGCCCTTTTTCATCCACTCTGGTTCTGGCGCATCTTTCAGGTAATGATCGAAAAACTGCAACATACGGATGCTCAAGTCCAGGCGGTTGGGAAGTTTGGTAAGGTTGTGCTCGTCGCCATTATAACAAAGTAGCCATGCTGGTTTACCCAGGCGCCGCATGGCAGTTATAAGTTCAATTCCCTGGTAATAGGGTACTGCTCCGTCGTTGTCGTTGCTCATGATCAGCAAAGGGGTAGTAATTCTGTTAGCATAAAAAATCGGCGAATTCTCAATATAAAGATCACGGTTTTCCCATAGGCTGGCACCAATGCGGCTTTGCCCATGTTCGTATTGAAACTGGCGAACCATACCGCTTTCCCACCGTATTCCTCCGTAAGCTGAAGTCATGTTACTGACCGGTGCGCCGGCCATGGCAGCTTTAAAAAGACCGGTCTGCGTTACAAGGTATGCCACCTGGTATCCACCCCAGCTTTGTCCCTGGATTCCCATGCGTTCAGCATCCACGTAAGGAAGTTTAGTCATAGCCATAGTTCCGCTCATGATATCGTCGTATGCTGAAGGTCCGGGTTGTCCGGTGCGGTAATTGATGTCGGGGACAAAAACAATATACCCGTTGCTGTTGTAAAAAGTAAAATTCACCGTTGAACGCGATGGAGATGGAACATAATGTTGATGAAGATCCTGTGAATATTTTTCGTAGAAATAAACGATCATCGGGTATTTTTTCGCCGGATCGAAATTCTCAGGCTTGTAAAGCAATCCGCGAAGCTCACCTCCATCAAAAGATTTCCAGTTTACATGTTCCACCGTTCCCCATAGGTATTGGTTTTGCTGTGGATTGGTGACCGATAGCATCTTTATTTCTTTGAAGCTGGAGTTACTCGTCCATAAATCGGGATATTGGCTGTAGCTTGAACGCTGCCAGATAAACTGTTGCACATTTTTGGCTTTTACAGGCCTGATATATTCGTGATCTGAAATAATAAGCTGAGTAACTTTCCCGGGATCGATAAGCATCAATCTGGCAAAGCCTTCCTTACAGCTTATTTCTTCAACAGATTTTAACAGAATTGGTTCTTTCGGGTTGATATCCAATGCCTCCGGATCGGTTTTTACATAACGGAAGGTAGTCTTGGTTTCGCGGCCTTTGCCAGTTAAAGAAACAGGAGAAATTCTATTTTCGGGATTCAGCTGCCAGATATCATAGCGATCGTATATCAGCACAGAAGCATCCTCTTCGGTCCAGCCCGCAATGCCGTAAGGATTTGGCTGATCGGGCTGATCATTTTCCTCGTCACTGAACCGAACGTCCAGGTTTTTGGTCAGGCAGAATTTCTTTCCAGTTGATATCTGCAGTGTATTCCAGGTACTGTCAGTAATTTCATAATACAGCAGGTATTTCCCCGAAGGTGACAATTCAGCAGTAGCCGGGTGCTTCTTTAGCAGAAGTTTCCGGCTTCCGGTTTTAGTATCAATCAGGTAAAAATCGCGGTATGATGTTCCTTCCCATGAACTTAAAATCTCGTAGGGTATATTGGTGCTGCCCAAAGCAAAATCTGCATTTCCTTTGCGGAAAGTGCGTACCTGTTCAACCAGCGTATCAGCAAGTTGTATAATCTTCTTATCTTCAATCCGGTACACTGCCTGGTAATTCTTTTTCAGATCTTCATCCAGCTTTTTAATCTGTTGCGATTGCAATCGTGCATCGTTCCACGACCAGATATCAACTTTCACTTTTTCTTCTTCAAGCAGCGTATCTTTCGATTCAGGAAGCTTTTTGGGAGCGGTTCCAAAATACAATTTGTTGCCCTCGTCGGAATAACTCAGGTTTCCGTTTTCCGAAACTTCCCAACCTGATGGGACACCAACCGAAGACGTATCGGCAACCAGGACAGTTTTATCCGATTTTTCATCCCAAAAGTAAAGACCATAGCGTTTTACTTTCGCTGTATCTGAAGTATAGAGGAAAGCTACTGATTTACCGTCATTTGCGGCAACTACTTTTTTAGCAAATCCTCGTCGTTCAAAAATTTTAGTATGCTTCAAAGTGCGGGTATCGAAAATATTCACTGCAATCGAATCAATACTGTCTTTTTTCAATGTGATAAATGTGAGCAGATAGCCGTTTTTGGAGAAAGCTGTTTCGGTCACATTTTCAGTTTCAAATTTTTGATTCGAAACTGGATTCAGCAGGTTTAGATTAGCGGTTTCAATTTCAGCGAAAGCGCCTTTCTTCTTCTTTTTTTCCTTTTCTTTGACTTTTTCAGGTTTTTCTATTGGTTTAGCAGCAAGAGTGTCAGGGTTTGTTTCCTGGATTGTATCCCCGGCACCTGTTTTCTCTTTCTCTTTTGGCTTATCGTACAACCAGGCAACCCATGCCCCGCCTTCTTTAGGAAGCTGGAATGATTTTAACCCGGCAAAACGCAGAATTGTGTCTTTCTCCAATACCCATATTCCCAGTGAGTCTTTTGGCAACTCATCTTTTTTCTTCTTTGCAAGTTTTAATTTTCGCAAGGTATCAGCTGGCTGAACAATTCGAAAAGCCAGGATGTCGCTTGTTGACGCAAATACAGCACTTTGTCCGCGGCAAAGCGAATCGTGGCTTCCTGCAACAAGGTTGTGCCAATGCAGCCATCCGTCGCCTTTTAGCGGGTTTATTTCGTACGAAACATATTTACCATTGTCAGAAATCTGCTGCTTGTCCAGTTTTTTCCAGGTATTGTACACATCATGGGTAAGAGGCTTTTTAACAGGGTTTTGCGCAAAACACAATGCACCTTGCATCATTAAAATAAATGCTAAAAAAAGTATGTTCTTGTTCATAGACTGGATGGTTTTGGCGAAATTGAGTGCAAGATAAATGAAATATTGAAAAGGGAAACCCACAAATCCGTCAAATCGGGGATTCAGTCATTCAAAGAAGAGTCTGTTTAAAATTATTATTTTTAACTTTCAGAGGGGCGAAGGGGAGAAACGGAGAGAGGCGATAACCAAAATATCAACTGAAACTTGAACTTCAATGCAGGATACTTCCGTTTTCTGACTTCTAACTTTCACTCAACTTGTTGTACTTACTTAGTAAATTTAAACTGTCTATATCAGGTAGATTGGACGGGAAGAGGTAAGCTATAAAAAATCGAAAATGTTGATTATCATAATCACAATTAAGACAGTTACTAATACTATGGCTAAAAAATATAGCGTTGCTAAAAAAGATCTTTTAATTACCCAGAATGTCTTCCTGGTATTAAAAATTTGGACAAATGCCCAGAACAGACAAATAATCTGCAGAACAGTGAAAATATTCGAACTTACTTCTCCTGTAATTATTCCAAAATAGATGAAAGGCAGCAGAGCAATGGCAATAATAAAAGCCTGTCCCCGGAGGAAAGCATTTATTACCAGGTGTTCGATGTAGTTATAGCCGCTTTTGCGGAATGCCAGCCAGGATGCTGCGGCATAAAAAGGAAGTAACAGAAGCTGTAATAAAGCAAAATGTGAGTCGATAAAATCGCGGATTACTCCTGCCAGGGGATTTTCGGATCCTTGCGTTGCTTCTAACTGCAGGTCTAATCCGAAGTTTTTGATGCTGATTTTATTTTCAGCTGCCGTAATCAGATCAATATGAAGATAATGATTTAAAAGCGCATAAATAGTAGCCAGAATAATCACTAGTGATACCGGTTTAAAGTGCTTAAGCCGCTTCCCCTCCAGGTATTCGCGGACGGAATGGCCGGGCCTGGTAAAAAGCTGAATGATAGTGTAAAATATCCCTTTATCAATATGCAGTAACCCGTGCTGTATATCATGCCAGATAGAGTGAAAATCCAGTCGGTGGGTTTTAGCTGACTGCCCGCAATTGTGACAAAAATTTCCTTTAAATGAGGAATTACAGTTTTTACATGTGGTTGTCATACTATGCTGTTAATAGCACTTAAAAACATATACGGTGATTGTTATGTACAAATATACGAATCAGTTGATTAATAAAACAAAAGCAAACCAAATGAATGTAAATCAAACAAAGGGGATAAACAGGAATGCAAAAATCCACAGATTTATGTCTAAATATAAAATCGAATTTACGTCTTTTTAAGTAACTTTCCGTCATACTATCAAACAAATATCCTGCCACGTATGGAAACACCTGAAAGGAAACCAACCCATTCGGAAATTATCAGTCAATTGGAGCTCCTGATTGATGATTTGCAGGACAAACTCGTTCATCACGCCTATTTCCGGCTTGGTAACAAAGCAGATGCCGAAGATGTGGTTCAGGATGCTTTCGTGAAGATTTTCAATGAGCTGAAACAGGGAAAAGCAATTCTCAATCCGGCTGCCTATTCTTTTCGATTGGTTACAAATGCCTGTATCGACAGGCTCAGGAATGGAAACCGGTTTACCCGTGTTGCAATTGAATCTGTTCCGGTTATTGATACAATAACTTTCGGATCACGGGAAGAAGAACTGATCAGGCTGGAAGAATACAGGCGGATCAACGCTTTGCTGGATTCAATACCCGGTGAGCAATCGGAAATCGTACAGTTCCGGTTTGTTGACGGGCTGCACTTCCAGCAGATTGCAGATATTCTTGATCTGCCGATAACAACTGTGAAATCGAGGTTTTCTTACGGAATACAAAAAATCAAAACACAATTCTTTAACCAAAAGGAGGTTTGCCATGCAGAAAAATAACCTGACCGATAAAATAGCTGATCTTTTTGATGAATCGCTAAGTACCAGAGACAAAGTACTGTTAACCATGGAAATAAATGATACTCAGGAAACTGCTGATGATCTTGAATTTATCAACCAGGCTGCGGCTGCACTGACGCCTTCTTTGCAAATCAAAGCAGGTAAAACTTTAAAAGACAACATTATGAAGCAGATTCATGAAACATCAGAAACTCCCGAAAGTAAAGGGGGCAGAATAATTCCAATGTTCAATCCATCGTGGAAAAAAATAGCGAGCATAGCAGCCGTATTGCTGGTTACACTTGCAATAGTTCCAATTTTCGGCCCAAGGCTTTTTAATACAAATGCCAAAGCCATGTCGCTGCTCAATACCTCGATTGAAGCCATCCTCAATATTAAAAGTATGTTCATCAGTTTCCAGGTTCGATCTGTTGCCGGGGATAATCTGGATCTGATTGATACTAAGGGTGATTTTATTGAATATAAACTCTGGAAACAGTTTACCCCAACCGAAAAATGGCGCATCGAAAAACCCGGCATGACGGTTACCATGGATGGACAAAAACAATACAGGTTTATGGAGAAATCAGGGGTAGGTCTTGTTGGAAGTCCCGATGCAGGATTTGTTGAATGGATGAAAATACTGCTAGAACCGGAGAAAATCCTGCAGGAAGAGAAGGCTTTCGCTGATAAACACAAAGCAAAATATGATATCACTTATAGCGGCAGCGAAACCATTCTGACTGTTAAAGCAAAAGCGCTCGGCGATTTTAAAAACACTTTTAGTCTTAACCATTCCATTCCTGAATCGGACAACCGCAGGGTGTATAGTTTCGATAAACAAAGCGGAAGGTTAAAATCGCTCGAAGTGTATGTGAACGAAAACAAACGGGAGGTCCTTGTCCTGAAAATCAACGAGATTACCTATGATGAAGCTATTGCTGCTGAAAAATTTAGTATAGCCCTGCCGGGAAACACAAAATGGGTCGAACTGAAGGAAATACAACCCAACGAAGGAAATACAACCTCAGCCGGAACGGAAGAAGAAGCAGCAAAAATGTGGTGGAACGCCCTTTCGGAGAGCGACTGGGTAACGGCTTACAAACTGGACCCCTCATTTGAGCACTCTTCGAACCAGGAAGAAATGAAACTTGAATATGGCGGGCTGCAAATCATATCAATCGGAAGTTTCTTTAAATCAGGACAATATGCAGGAGTCTATGTTCCTTACGAAGTAAAATTAAAATCGGGAGAGGTTTTAAAATATAACCTGGCTCTTAGAAATGATAATCTGCAAAAGGCATGGATTGTTGACGGTGGTTATTAGAACAGTTTTAAATCAAACAAAAAAACCCATCAACCTGAATGACGGTTGATGGGTTTTCTGATTTATACTTCCTTTGTAAATGATTACTCTGATTTTATAAACTTAACAGAACCTGTACGATCACTTCCTGTAAGACGCAGATAATAAATTCCCGGTTTTAAATCTCTTACAGTAAGATTAAAGCCGATATTCAATTGATTTCCATCGGTTTTCAGGGTTTCAACAACTGCTCCTGCCGATGAAATAATAGAAATATTCACCCCGCCTTTTAAGAATTCTGCAGTGCTTACCCGTATATAATCCGTTGACGGGTTTGGGTAAACGGTGAGATTTGCAGTGAGGATATTTTCGTCGGTGCCGGTGGTTTTGTTTGTGGCAATGTTGGACGTTGAACTGCCATAACTTGATTTAAATCCTTCGGGATTGCAGTTGTTAGGATTGATCACTTCAATCATATAGTAGATGAATCCGGGTTGTGCATTAAAATCAGTATAGGAAGTAAAATTACCCGAAACCGTATTTATTAGCTCCATATTTCCACGGTCGTTTCCCCGGTAAATATTGTAAGAAGTAACAGGAAAACCGAGATATGGGCTCCAGTTCAGGTTCCAGCTGCTGCCAACTCCCTGGTTAATTGAAAGATGTATTGTCTGATGAACTAAACCTGATCCGTAAATATTTCCATCAGAATCCCTGAAAGTTAATTTGTAGCGTGTAGCTTTTTCTCGCGGATTTGAATTTAAATCAATAAAAGTTGACAGAACATTTGCCGGAATACTGCCTGCTTGCTCATACACATTTGCTGCATTGGTTTCTTTAAGTATTACATATTCTGAAACCAGTTCGCTTTCCACTTTATTCCAGATAACTATATTTTTCCCTGAAATTGAATCGACACTTACTGCACAAATCTGCAGGTCGGGAATATCAATAAGTTTAAAAACCGATGGACTTGTGGCGTTTATATATGGAAGAAAATAATCCGAAATCCTGATAAGGCACGAATCCGATTCCACCACCGGAGTAATCCACTGTATGCTGTTCTGTTGTTCCAGGTAATAGTAATAAACTCCAATATTGTTCCAGATTTGTCCGTTGTCGGTAGAATAATCAACTGAAAAATAAGTCCAATCAGGAACTTCACCCGTGTAAGACCAGGAAATTGTATAAGTTGAATCAATATCCCACAATTCTCCTCCAACCGGGTTAAGCATTGTAATAACCGGTGCGTCTACAATCCTGAAAACCTCGCTCAGGGTATAGGATGTAGGATCATTGCTGTCAACCAGCTTCAGAATTGCAGTTTCGGTTGCCGTTAATGGTGCTGTAAGCGAAACACTTGTCTGGTTTGAAGGGATGTTTTCCACAATAGTCTGAAAGGTCAGCCCGTTGTCAAGCGATATTTCCACATCCGCTTCGGTTGGCTCAAAAGTGTTCCACGTAATATCAAATGGCTGCCCGGTATAAAACTGGGTTCCAATACCATAGAGGAAAAAAGGAGGGACAACAAACGAGAAATCAGCATCACTGATATCGCTTGCTGCGAAAAAGGCAGGATCGGATATTTTAATGCGGGCAGTGGTTGTGTTAATAATAGGCATCTGTAACTGAACGGTACCTCCTGTTGGTGAACTTTCGCTGTAACCCAGATTTTGCCACGAGCTGCCCCCATCTGTGGAATAATCTATAATTACATAGTATGAAATATTGCTGCCACTCCAGCTTATGCTGTTGTTTTCACCATAATTCCATATTTCGCCTCCATTTGGACTTACAACCGTAATCTGTGGCAAGGATCGTATCGAGAAAGGCAAGCTCACATTAAAAATGGAAGGATCGTTGGTAGCTGAGAGTTTGATGAGGCAGGAGTCGGAATTAATCTCGGGTGCAGTAAAAGTATAACTTGAAGAAGTGTTCCCTGCAGTCAGAAGCGTCCATGATAATCCGTTGTCAGCTGATAATTCAACGCTTACCGGGTTGCTAACCGATGAATACCATTGTACTAGCACATCGGAGCCCTGGTAAAAAACCTGTCCGCTGTAAGGCGAATAAAAACTAAAAGCAGGATTAGAAACTGAAAATGTGGCATCGCTTTCATCGAAATCAAAAGGGTTAAAATAATCCGAAATTCTTATCAGGGCCTGATCGGTCACATTAAAGTTACTAGTTATGAATCCGGTTTGGTTAAAACCAGGTACACCTTCAATATATGTTAGTATAAACCAGTTTAAGCCATTGTCTCCTGAATACTCTAAGGTAAAATAATATAATTGACCGGGGTTATTCCAGGATATAGATACAGGATATCCGTTAACCCAGTTCTCGCCACCATTAGGGGATAGCAGCTGTACCTGGGAGTTTGCCGAAGATAACACTCCGATGAAAAGAGCAAAACTAAGGATGAATTTACGTAGTATTGTTTTCATGATTATTGTATTTAACGATATTAAGTGAAAATTGAAACAAGCAAGCTCGCTTTTTGTTTAATGATTTTATTGAATTATTAAACATTTTTTTGAATCACATATTATCCTACCAAAAAATCATGGTAAAACGCAGTCGGTTGACATGTTTGTAAATTAATTCATGAGGCACAGTTTCTGGCAGTAATTTGTACTTTTGCCTCATTCATGAATGTAACCGCATCCCTTCTCAACTGGTATTCCCAAAACAAGCGCCTCCTCCCCTGGCGCGAAACCTCAGATCCATATAAAATATGGCTTTCGGAGGTTATTTTGCAGCAAACAAGAGTTGCCCAGGGAACGGATTATTACCATCGTTTTCTAATTGCTTTTCCAGATGTACAAAGCCTGGCAGCTGCTGCTGAACAGGATGTACTGAAACTCTGGCAGGGACTCGGGTACTACTCAAGGGCAAGAAATATGCATTTTACGGCAAAGGAAGTTGTTGAAAAACACAGTGGAATTTTCCCGCAGTCGTCAGCCGGATTAAAAAAACTTAAAGGAATAGGTGATTACACAGCCGCCGCCATATCTTCAATCTGTTTTAATGAACCTATTGCCGTGCTTGATGGCAACGTAGCCCGTGTTATCAGCCGGTTATATGCTATTGATATTCCCATTGATACAAACGAAGGTAAAAAAACGATATCTGACCTTGCAAACATCCTGCTTGATGCTAATCATCCCGGTACTTTTAACCAGGCTTTAATGGAACTCGGTGCATTGGTGTGTACTCCAAAAAGCCCGGCCTGCAATACCTGTCCTATGGCTGTTGCCTGTGAAGGACTTAAAAAGAAAAAAGCGGAAAAATATCCGGTAAAAAGTCCAAAAAAAGCACCAACTGTAAGACATATGAATTACCTGGTTATCAGTTTTGTGCAAAATGGTGATGATTATATTATAATGCGAAAACGTACCGGTAACGATATCTGGAAAAACATGTACGATTTCCCCTGCTTAGAAACCGGGAAAGACCCTGATATTGAAGATGCATTGGATCAATATCAGAAATCAGGATTATTGGATTGTCATCCCTTTGTTCTACAAAATGTTTCGGATGAATACATTCACATCCTTTCGCATCGCAGGCTTTATGCTAAATTTATCAGAATTGAATTGAGCGGGTTGCCAAATCTTACAGGAGATGTCATCGCTGTTAGAAAAAGTGAAATTGCAGACCTTCCATTACCCAGGCTTATTGATCGTTATCTTGCCACCATATTATAGTTGTTGTATTATTTGCCAGCCTTACTTCACACTAAAAAGCTCTGATCCACTCATGCAGACCAGAGCATAATACTTGTTAAATATTCAGGGAATTAATAAGATATCAGTTCTCCAAAAGTCCGTCGCTTTTCCATTTAGTAAGGATAGCAATAGTTTCAGCAGATAGTTTGGTTCCGTTTTTCGGCATAAAACCAGCGGCACCCGCATCCCTGTTTACGCGGTCAATAATTACATCAATCTCGTTTTTTGCTGTAGCATATTCGTCAAATTTGCTGGGATGAGATCCACCACTCACGTGACATGGTGCGCATTTCGAAACAAAAATTGATTTTACATCTTTGGTATAAGTAGTTTTTACTACAGGGTCATCTTCATCTTTCTTGCAGCTTGCGAGGATGAAAAGTGCTGAAAACACAGTTAATAAGAGAATTTTAGCTTTCATAAAACTTTTGGTTTTAATGATGTTAATCTGGATTGTATCATAAAATGCGGCATACAAGCAATCCGTTCTTTAATTGAAAGCACAAATATATAGATGTTTAAATACGTATATGCGTGACCTAAGTCACATTCGTGAAAAATCATTTTCAATTCTTGCTTCAACCTAATTTTATCAACACCTCTGCAGCATAGCCTTAAATTGAAGTACTTTTGCAGGAACAAAACTAAAAATCCAAATCCGATAAGTATGGCACGAGGTGTAAACAAAGTAATCCTGGTAGGTAACCTGGGAAAAGATCCGGAAGTTCAAACATTCGATACGTATAAAAAAGCAGCATTTTCACTGGCTACCACTGAACATTCACGCGACAGGGAAGGCAATGAAGTACAGCATACCGAATGGCACAATATAGTTATGTGGCGCGGCCTGGCCGAAATTGCAGAACAATTTCTCCGCAAAGGGAGCCAGGTTTATATAGAGGGAAAAATTCGTACCCGTTCATACGATGGCAAGGACGGACAAAAAAAATACGTCACCGAAATACAGGCTGATAACCTTGTTTTGTTAGGTGGACGCAAAGAAGGCGGCAACGAAACCTTTACCCAGCCTCAGTCCACTGCTTCGAACGGACATCCGGCACAGCCTGTGGTTCCACCCATGTCGGAACCGGCTGCACAGCAAAACGATCACGACGATTTGCCGTTTTAATTAAATATTATGTTCAAAAATAAACGGGTGAACTATGTTCGCTCGTTTATTTTTCAGCTTTTACTATCTTTGCACCTTAAAATCAATTACTTCACACCGTGGCTGACCCACTCCCCGATGCGTTTAACGCACTTATTTTATTAAATATCAACTCAACCGATCTGGCTTCATCAGCCGGCCTCATTGCCGGATTAATTTCAATTCTGCTATTGCTTCTCTGTTCAGCAGCTGCCTCGGGATCCGAAACAGCATTCTTTTCACTTTCCCCCTCTCAACTCTCCGATATTCGTTCATCGAAATCATCAGCCAGTAAAAGGGTTGCCCATTTACTCGAAAAACCGAAACTTCTGCTGGCTACCATCCTCATCACCAATAACCTGGTGAATGTTGGTATTGTAATTATTTCAACGTTTCTGGTAAACCAATATCTTGATTTTTCTTCGAACCCGTTACTCGGCTTTTTGTTCCAGGTAGTTGTTATCACATCTTTGCTGCTGCTACTCGGTGAAATTATGCCCAAAGTACTGGCAACGCGCAATCCGGTGAAAGTGTCAACATCCCTTGCATTTCCTCTTGCCATTATTCAACGCATTTTGTATCCTTTCAGCAGTCTGCTGGTTAATTCAACCCGGTTTATCGACAGGCGGCATACGAATAAAAATCATAATGTTACACTTGATGATATTTCGAATGCCATTGATATAACAGCTGATGGAAAGGTTGATAACGAGGACAGGAAAATAATGAAAAGCATTACCCGTTTCGGTGACATAAACGCTCGTGAAATTATGAGCCCTCGCGTTGACCTTACCACTATCGATAATTCACTTCCTTTCAGTGAAGTACAAAAAATTATTATTGATTCAGGCTATTCGCGCATCCCGGTTTACAACGAAACACCCGATACTATTACAGGCATTTTATATATCAAAGACCTGCTTCCACATCTTTCGGCCAATGATGATTTTGATTGGGAAAAGTTGGTACGGCCACCTTTTTTCATTCCTGAAAACAAACCCATTAACGACCTTTTGCAGGAATTCCAGGAGAAAAAAATACATATGGCGGTGGTAGTGGATGAATATGGCGGAACTTCGGGAATCATTACCCTTGAAGATATTATCGAAGAAATTGTCGGTGAAATAAACGACGAATTTGATATAGAAGCGGAAAATAATTTCTATTCGCGTATTGACGATAAGAATTACATATTCGAAGGGAAAACCACTATCAACGATATGTGCCGGGTACTGGGTATCGACGACCGTATTTTCGACGATGCTAAAGGCGAAAGTGAATCCCTAGCAGGTTTGATACTCGAACTTTCAGGTAAAATGCCTGCAGCAGGCGAAACTTTTGCTTTTAATGAATTTGTTTTCCGCATCGAAGCAGCCGATAAAAGAAGAATTAAAAAAGTTAAGATTACCTTGCAGCCTGAGGAAGAAATTTATTAAATACCTGCTGAGACTTTGTTTATCTAACTGCTATCACAGAACACATCCGCCAATACAGGCAATAAACACCCGTACGTTTCGTTTTACACCGATAACTATAGAAGGATGCCTTTTCACAAAATATCTCCTCTCCGTCCGAGGCAACACAAAACAATTTCTTTCCCCAATTTGCTCTTTTTTGTACTTGCAGGAATTGCAATTTCTTTTTCATCGTGCAGCAGCGATTATACGCCTAAGCCAAGGGGGTATTTCCGCATCACACTTCCGGAAAAAAAATATAGCCTGCTCGACTCTGTTTATCCTTATAAATTTGAATACCCGGCTTACGCCATTATTACAAATGACCCTATTTCGCCAGAGGAAACAAACTGGATAAATATTGAGATGCCTGTTTTTCATGGCCGTATTCATATCAGCTACAAACCGTTATCTGATAAAAACAGCCTGGTTACCTATACCGAAGATGCGCGTGTACTTGCCCTCAAACATATGCCAAAAGCCAGTGGTATCAGGCAGATTGCCATTTCGGACCCCGAACGCTCTATTTACGGTCTCGTTTACGAAATTAACGGCATGGGTGCTGCGTCTCCCTACCAGTTTTATCTTACCGACAGTACAAAGCATTTTATTCGAGGATCGCTTTACTTTGATGTTATCCCTAACAACGACTCGCTGGCACCGGTTATCGATTTTGTAAAAACGGATATTCAACATCTGTTCGAAACAATTAACTGGAAGTAACGGTTCCATTTTCGAAATAATTTGTTTCATGTTGCATACCAAAAGCTACCTGCATCTGCTTTATTATTAGTACTTTTGGAATTCTAAACTACGGATTCCAATGAAAAAAATTTTACTCTTCTTATTTGTTTTCAGCCTACAGGGGATTATAATTGCTCAGCAATCAATTTACTCGAGAGTAAAAATATATATTGATTCGAAGACTCCCGCACAGCTTTTCGAAACTGGTATCGAAATCAACGGCACCGATGCAAAAAACAATTGTTATTTAGCTGAAATTTCACAGGAAGAAATCAGCAAAATAGCTGCAAACGGATTCCGGTACGATGTTATCATTCCGGATATGGCAAAGTTCTATACGGAAAGGTTCTCTGAAAAAAGGCCTGTTTCCGAAACGGATATCCTGCTGAACCAATCGTGGCCCCAGCCAGTGAATTTTTCGCTGGGTTCATGCGGCGGATTCAGCACGGTGGACGAAATGACAGCACAACTTGATCTCATGCGTTTGCTTTACCCTTCCCTGGTTTCGGTTAAAACAGCTCTAAGTGATACCATTTCGACCATCGAAGGCCGCACTGTTTACTATGTCCGCCTGAGCGACAATCCCGATGTGAACGAATCAGAGCCTGAGATTCTGTACACAGGCATGCACCATGCACGCGAACCTGTTGGAATGCAGCATTTATTGTATTATATGTGGTATCTGCTCGAAAATTATGAAAGTGATCCTTCCATCAAAGACCTGGTTGACAATACTGAAATGTATTTTGTTCCGGTTTTTAATGTAGACGGGTATACACATAATATTACCACAAAACCCAATGGTGGTGGCATGTGGCGCAAAAACCGACGTTACAACGGGGTCAATAGCCTAGGAGAGCCAATCTATGGTATTGATATCAATAGAAATTACGGGTATCAATGGGGTTTCGATAATACCGGGTCATCACCAAACCCTGCTTCAGAGACTTACCGTGGCACAGCACCGTTTTCGGAGCCCGAAACACGTATGATGAAATACTTCTGCGAAAGCCATAATTTCCTTATTGCGTTAAACTATCATTCATTTGCAGATCTCCTTCTCTCGCCCTGGGGCTGGACAGAAGAACAATGTGCTGACAGCGGTATTTTTGATTCGTATGCCTTTGAATTAACCCGTGAAAACGGTTATATATTCGGACCGGGTTCCACAACCATATATCCTACCAATGGTGGGTCCGACGACTGGATGTATGGTGAGCAGTTAACCAAGTCTGCCATTTTAAGTTATACTCCGGAAATCGGAAATGCTTATGATGGATTCTGGCCAACTCAGCAGCGTATATTGCCTCTTATCCAACAAAATATGTATGCCAGCATCACTTCAGCAAGGCTAACCCGAAATTTTGGACGTTTAACGGATTTGAGTCCGCTGTTCATATGGGAGCAAAACGGTTACCTGCCTTTTAAAGTAAAACGATTAGGGATGCAGCAAGGTAATTTCTCAATATCTGTAACCCCGCTCGGAACCGCATTTTCATCGGTTGAAAGCGCTAAAACAATTGAAGGTCTGGCATTATTAGGCGAACATACTGATTCACTTGCATATACGCTCAATAATACATTGCATGTCGGGGATACTATTCAGTATATTCTACATATCGATAATGGATCGTACATCAGTTCCGATACAGTCACCCGTATTTTCGGGTACCCGGTGACTGTTTTTAATGATAATTTTAATGATAACAGCCAGTGGACAGGAACATGGGGCATAACATCTGACCAATACTTTTCTCCTTCCTCCTGCATCACCGATTCGCCCAATGGCAATTACCTGCCGAATGCAAACAAAACGATAACCATGAACACACTGGTTGAATTGCCGGATGTTCTGTTGTTGGTTCTGCAGTTCCGTGCTAAATGGACCATTGAAGATGATTGGGATTATGTACAACTTAGTATTTCCACCAATAACGGTTCGACCTGGATTCCCTTGAAAGGAACCTACACACAACCGGGATCAATAGATCAGATACCCGGAAGTCCTCTCTATGATGGTAAAAATGGAGAATGGGTTCGTGAAGCCATATCTCTGAATGAATATATGGGTAAAGATGTCAAACTGCGTTTTAAGTTTAAGGCTAACCAGGGTAAAGAATTCGATGGTTTTTATCTCGACGATTTCAACATCAGTATGTTGCTTGATCCGACCGGGATTCAGAAACCAGGAAGTGCCGCTATTTTTTTAGGCAATCCTTACCCTAATCCGGCGACCGGTCATTTCGAAGTGAGTTACATGCTTCCGGGGGCCAAATCAAATGCTGAACTTCAATTGAGCACGCCAACCGGAACTGTTATATCACGCACCAAACTCAATCAAAAATCAGGTACTGCCGGAATTGATATTGGAGACCTTGTACCCGGAATTTATTTTGTAAGCATAAATTCGGATGGTATCCAATCCGCTGTGCGTAAACTGGTTGTCAGGTAAATATGTTATTCAGCGTGTTGTAATGAAACCCTGAATAAAATATCCCCCGGCAAAATCCATTTGCCGGTTCAACCTGCTTGAAGATAACAAGATAAAACGTACTTTTGCACCTCTTTATCAATAAAAAATGTTGAAGTGGAACAAGGCAAAGTATATCCCTTATTCGAAAAATTAGTCAGCCGTGAAGTCAAAGAACAAAAGCTTGGACAGCATTCACGCGTCATTTGGTTCACAGGGCTTCCTTGTTCAGGTAAAACCACCCTCGCCCTGGCGCTTGAAAAAGAACTTTTTGCACAAGGCTATCTCTGTCAGGTTCTTGACGGAGACAATGTACGTTGCGGTATCAATAATAATCTCGGTTTCAATAATGAAGACCGTCTCGAAAATATCCGCCGAATAGCTGAAATCTCAAAACTTTTCCTTTCGGCAGGAGTAATCACTATCAACGCATTTGTAAGCCCTACCAACGAGATCCGCGACCTTGCCAGGGGAATTATCGGCGACAACGATTTTATCGAAATTTTCCTCAACCCGACACTCGATTCTTGCGAACAACGCGATGTAAAAGGAATGTATAAAAAAGCGCGTGCCGGGCAAATTGCTGATTTTACAGGTATAAATGCTCCCTTTGAAATACCTGAACATCCCAATCTCGAAATCCATACCGACACCGAAAACATACAAACCTCGCTGCGGAAGATTCTCGATAACATATTGCCTGTCATTTCATTAAACAGTAAATAATATCACCCGGCGCACAACGCCAGGCATTAATATTTCAGAAGCATGACCAACTACAATCTTTCACACCTTGATGAACTCGAAAGCGAATCCATTTTCGTGATACGCGAAGTTGCCGCTCAATTCGAGCGACCAGCAATATTATTTTCGGGAGGCAAGGATAGTATTGTAATGACATACCTGGCCCGGAAAGCCTTCTGGCCGGCTAAAATTCCATTCCCGCTTCTACATGTCGATACCGGCCACAACTTCCAGGAGACTATCGATTACCGCGATGACCTGGTGAAAAAACTCGGTGTTCAGCTTATTGTAGGATCAGTACAGGAATCTATTGATACGGGCCGCGTAGTTGAAGAAAAAGGGTACAGTGCAAGTCGTAACCTTTTGCAAACTGTAACCTTGCTCGATACCATCGAAAAATACAAGTTCGATGCCTGTATGGGTGGCGGCCGCCGCGATGAGGAAAAAGCCCGTGCCAAAGAACGTTTCTTCTCTCACCGTGATGAATTCGGGCAATGGGATCCCAAAAACCAGCGGCCCGAATTATGGAACCTTTTCAATGGCCGCAAACATATAGGCGAACATTTCAGAGTTTTCCCCATCAGCAACTGGACTGAAATGGATGTATGGCAATATATCTACAAGGAAAATATTCCTTTGCCTAGCATTTATTTTACACATGAGCGTGAAGCATTCCTTCGCGATGGTGTTTGGCTGGCCAATGCCCCGTTTATGAAACTGAAACCAAATGAAAAAATAGAGACAAAAGTTGTCCGCTGCCGCACCATAGGCGATGTTTCATGTACCGGACTAAATCTATCAACCGCAAATTCGCTGGAGGAAATTATTGCAGAAATTGCAGCAACCCGGGTAACAGAGCGTGGCAGCCGAGCCGACGATTTACGCAGCGAAGCGGCGATGGAAGACAGGAAGAAGGAAGGATATTTTTAATCCCGTATCCGTAGAGACGCGCTATAGCGCGTCTCCCTATTGAAAATAATTACCGAAAAAGAACAAAAATGACCGAATTTTCATCCAAAGGATATCTGAATATGGAGCTGTTGCGATTTACAACAGCCGGAAGTGTTGACGATGGCAAGAGCACGCTTATCGGAAGGCTGCTGTACGACAGCAAATCAATTTTTGAAGATCAGCTCGAAGCTGTTAAACGTGCCAGTATTCAGCGTGGTAATGAGCATATAAACCTTGCCCTTGTTACTGACGGACTTCGGGCTGAGCGCGAACAGGGAATTACTATTGATGTAGCATACCGCTATTTTGCCACTCCAAAACGCAAATTTATTATTGCTGATACTCCCGGCCATATCCAATACACCCGCAATATGGTTACCGGAGCGTCAACCGCAAATGCTGCGCTTATCCTTATTGATGCACGCAACGGGGTAACCGAACAAACCTACCGACATACCTACATTGCTGCCCTGCTGCAGATACCGCACATAATAATCTGTGTGAACAAAATGGATCTTGTAGGATACAGCCAGGAAGTATATGAGGAAATTCATGAGAAATTTATCGCGTTTGCACTCAAACTTGGGGTGAAAGACTTTCGATTTGTGCCTATCAGCGCGCTGCATGGCGACAATGTGGTTGAGCCTTCGACCAATATGAACTGGTACGATAACGGTACATTGCTCGACGTTCTCGAAACACTTCCGATTGATCACGACTACAACCTTACTGATCCGCGTTTTCCGGTTCAGTATGTTATACGCCCTATTTCAGACGAATTCCACGATTACCGTGGCTATGCCGGCCGGATTGACGGAGGAATATTTAAACCCGGCGACAAAGTTATGATTCTTCCCGGAGGCTATCATTCGACCATTAAATCCATTGAGCTGCAGAATAAGCAATTAGAACAGGCTTTCCCGCCCATGTCAGTTACAATGCAGCTTACTGACGATATTGATATCAGTCGCGGCGATATGATAGTGAAAGAAGATAATCGTCCCCAGGTGAGCCAGGACATTACCATGATGGTGTGCTGGATGAGCAACCGTCCGCTGCAGGTCGACGGGAAATATGCGCTCAAACATACGACTAAAGACGTTCGCTGCCTGGTAAAGGAAATTCACTACAAGGTAAACGTGAATACAATTACAGAAATTCTTGGCGATACGGATGTGAAAATGAACGATATAGCACGAATAACCATTCGTACAACCAAACCTTTGCTTTTCGATTCGTACAGGCAAAACCGTATTACAGGTGCTGTTATTTTAATTGACGAAGGAACCAATGAAACGGTTGGAGTGGGGATGATTGAATGAAAATATTTAATAGAGTATACAATATAATTAAAAGACAGCTAATTATATCCTTATAATCTAAATGAACAATAAAAAGATAAGACCAAACCTGATATTTTAAATATTTAACTTTATGAAACAAAGGGAATATTATGGCTGCTAAAAAAATTGAAACTGAATCTCCAAAAGTATATGGCAAACTAAAGAAAGGTAAATACGTTCAAAAATCTATTAAACAGCGGATAGAAGCATTATTTCTTGATAATATTGGTAAAATTCTGACTAGAGAACAGATTATTGAAGTCGCCACAGATCCTAAAACTGGGAAGCAGCCTGAGAATTGGCACCAAAGGCTTTCTGAACTTAGAACAGACGAAGGTTATACTATTTTATCATGGAGAAATAGGGGTTGGTTACGTGTTGAAGAGTATCTAATGACTTCTTCCGAAAAAAGGCCAAAAGCTGGTAAAAGGGTTAAACCAACAAAAGAAACATGGGACAAGGTTTTAAAAAGAGCTAAAGCTGCCTGTGAATGGACAGAAGGCGGTGAATATTGTGGACTTAAAAATGGAGCGATTGATCCAATCGGTGGAGGAAAAGTACAATTAACTGCAGATCATAAAAATCCACATTCAGTTAAGCCTGATTCTGATCCTACAAATCCCAAACAATGGCAAGCTTTATGCGGAAGACATCAGGTAATGAAGAAAAATTATTGGGATAGCTCTACTGGGAAAATGAATATGTTTGCAATTATTCAGTCAGCAACAAAAACTGAGAAAACAATCGTATTCAAATTTTTGTTAGATTATTTTGGATACATTGTCGATAAGAAAGGAATAATAACTAAATTTGGTACCGATGACAAATAACGGATTTGAAGCTAAGGATTTTATTGACAAACACCTTGCAGAGCAAGGTGTAGTTATTCTTCCCCCGATGGAGGCAAAAGAAAGTTTGCAGTTGATTAGCTATTTAGGTTTTCATCCACAAACGACTATACTTGATCCATGGTATAACCGTGGTACTGGTGGAGTAAGAGAAGATTATGTTGAATATCAGATGGAAATCATTGACCAAATTAAAAACAACACTAAACATTTCTTCTTTTGGGGGTTCCCTGAGATTGCAGCTTTGTTTATTAACAAGATTGGTACCCCTCTGGAATTTGTTACATGGATTACTTGGTTTTATAAAAACAATCCTTCTGTGATTAGAGGTTGGCGTTCAAGTCAACAAGCTTGTTTGCATTATGCAACAAAAGATGCAAAAATGTACCCTCAACATTTCTTTAATGCCCAACAAGAACTTCGTTTTGAAAATAAAAAAATGAGATTTGTTCCAGGACCAACATCCGTAATTGAAGAATCCTTATTAGTTGGATTTGTTGGCAAAAAAGAACAAACTGGTCATCCATCACAAAAACCAGTGAAGGTCTATGAAAAGTTAGTATTAATGTCATCGAAAATTAACGATTTAGTATACGATCCCATGTCAGGTTCTGGAACGACAGCTGAAGTATGCTTGATGCATAAACGGAAGTGCATTATTTCTGACCTTTCAGAAGAATTCACTGCCATTGCAGAAAAACGGTTACATATCGAACGGATACCTCTTAATGTTATAGATCATATTTTACTTACTGCTTAAAATCAGAACTTCTTTCGAAGCATCATATCCCGCGTTTTCGACTTCTACCTCCAAAACTGTATTCCCGGAGCGGTTATCCTGAATGATGAAGGGTTCGATGAAACAGTAAGAATTATAAGTATTGAATACTCCTCCGTCCATAAACCGCAATAAGCTCCGGACGATTACTTTTTAAGGCATTCGCCAAAATCAATATTTCTGAAATTCTCCCTACAAGTTTCATGCTAATATATGCTTATATGCAGCCAAAAGTAGTGATAAATTATATGTTTTGGCTACTTATAACGACATTTATTTTAAATAACCATCAGTATATGAATATATTCCGGCAAAATGTTCAATTTAATCTTGTTTAAACCAAACACAGAATGCTTCGTTACCTGATAATAAATTCCCCCGATAGCTTTTCGGATTCCCCTGATCTGAAAAAATACATTCCTGAAGAATACGTGCTTGTATCCAGAAATTCCTGTCCTCGTTTACCACTTAGTGTTAATCTGTCAACAATTCGTCCAAGAGCATCCGAAAGAACCAGTTCTGTTGAATTTATTCCGGAAGGAAGTACAAAATCAAATAAAATGCTGGTAGTTGCCGGGTTGGGCGTAACCCTGACTCCGAAATCCTCAGTTGGGTCATTACATCCGGCAGGAATAATAACACCCGGTTCAATTTCCAGGTTATTCAAACCATTTTGCAGAGTCAGAAGTGCTGCGGGAGAAAAGCAAAGTGTTGAACCTGTCCTGGCTAATAATTTACCTTTGCCATTGATTAAAAGGGAACAACTATTTTCGATAATGAGGGTAGTTCCGCTCTCCAGCTCCATCAAACCGCCATCTTCAATAACACAGTATGAACCAGGTTTCATTTTCAAAGTACTTGAATTTTTCAATACTATTTTGGAATCCGTTTCCAGGTGCATTTTTGCCTCAGATTCAATAGTAAAAACGGTGGGCGAAGCAAAAATCATCTTGTTTTCAAACAGTACAGGATCTGTCATTCTTGTGGCGGTTTTACCCTGGTCGAGGGTAATGGTTTTTCCGGCTTTCAGGTTCAGAGAATAACCTGTAGGAGATGAAACGGGGTTCAGCACAATCTCATCGGCACACCAGCGGACATCATTGTCCACATCCACATCATCAAACCGGATCTGAACCTGCATAGTGCCATCCGGATTCTGATTGAGTATTTCGATAGATATACCGTTCAAATATACTTTACGAATATTTTTAGCTCCTTCTACGGGTGTATTGTATCCAACCATGTTCATTAAAGTGGCCGAAGCCGGATTGGTTCCGATTCCGATTTTATTGTTGCCGATTTTAGTAAAGGCATTCCGCGAATGTCCGTTGTTAAACAGATTTTTATGATAAATACCATCAATATTCTCGATGTTGGTATAAAACTGATCGCTGTGATCAAGCACATTATCCTGGTTCCAGTCCACTGCATAATATTCCTGGTCGCCTGAACCGGTGAGTGGGTTTGCATTTTTGGGTAACCTGTTAAACGGATACATATGCATGGAGCTGATACAGGTATTCGGAACAGCAGTCTCTTCAAATTCCTTATCATAAAATCCTTCGGCAGTAAGCGGCCGGAGATAATTAGCATAACCCTTAAACACTTCATCGAAAGTACCACCCTGATGTGTATCACGATCAATCTGCATATAGGCGTACAATCCATATACAGCCGGCTGAATACAACTGTTGCCATCCTCCCACAAAAACTTGTCCCACTGACAATGGTTCATTGAAAATGTATTATGATTTTCGATCCACAAATATTCGGGAAATTCTATTTCGGGATCAATAAACGGGAGTTTGATGCGGATTGCATCTCCGCTTGTTACAAAATCACGGAGGGTATAAACTCCTGATTGTGAGGGTTTAGCAGCATCCAAATCCCCGTCCATTTCCATTGTATTTGATTCATTCCGTGCTGGGATGGAATGAATGTTCCCCTGGGCTCTCCAATCCAGCCGTTGCCTGTCCCAGGCATTCCATGAGAGAAGGGATGAACCCGATAAACCCAGGTTGCCCCAGCCCCCGGTTACGGGAATCCAATAATCACCTTCCATAAACCATCCGCCTCCGCCGCAATGAAAATCAAGTCCTCCATAAATAAGATGGGCATATTCATGAATCATGATCTGCGTGGGAATGCTTTCATGTGTTCCGAACCAGCAACAGGTGTTTGCATCATACCCGAGCATTTTGCCTGGTGATGAATAAGAATAATCCCCGATTCCGTTAAAAGAACTGTTCCTCCAGATAAAAATTACATTGTCATATTTCCGAGGACTTTCGTTTCCTGGAGTTGTTTTCGGAAGCCCGAATTCCCCGTCGGGGCATGACCAGAGGTCGAAAGAATCAATGCTGTTAAGCCCATTGGCAGTTAATATTTTGCTACCAAGTTTATTGTTTACTTCTGCGATCAAATCCGAATTGGCAGGGTTGATTGCGTGTGAACTATAAGTTGGCACTTTAAATATACCTCCATTATCCGGGGCTAATAAATAATCACCAAGTACGGTATAATTGCCTGAAGAAGCCATCTGGTAATACCTTGTCATAACTCCCTCAGCAATGTCGGCAGGCAAATTCGCATCAGTAATTTCGTCAGCCCAGCTTGGAAGGGAATGTGACGGCCATCCTGATGTTCCCGCTTCAGGAGTCGGATCACCGCTATTCAGATAATTAAATTCGGCAAATACGATTAATATCCGGATAACTCCAGAAGAGGGCAATTTAAACCCGTTTTTGCTTTCGAAAAGTACGCTTGAGCTATTCTTTGACGATTTTATAGCCTCTGGATGGAATTCCTGCCCAGATAAATTAAACGTAATAGCAATTATTACAAGTATTGCACTGCAAGAAATAAGTATAAAACGCATACTCAAAATGGGATTTACCTGAATCATTTAAACGCTTAAATTTAACCATAATTATCTCAGCTTGTTATTTATGTCTGAATATAGGTCACCCGTTATCTATCCTTGATCTTAAAATATTTGCAATACCACCTAAACTTTCCGAAGGAGAATCTTACAACTTTCCGGATTTTTCGAAAAATTAATCGTCTTGCTAATTTTGTATCAACCTTTTACGCTATTTTTACCCTCTCAAAAATCCGGTTTCTTTCCGACACAAACTTTAATCAATACTTTATATGAAAAAAACAGTTTTTCTGCTTGGGCTGAGCCTTGCATTTGTTTTAACAGGCAACAGGGTAAATGCCTGTTCCAATTTCCTGGTCACCAAGGGAGCCACTGTAGATGGTTCATGCATGATCAGTTATTCGGCTGACTCACATACCCTTTTCGGCGAATTATACTACTGGCCTGCTGCCACATACCCGGCTGGGGCAATGCTTGATGTATATGAATGGGATACCGGGAAATTTATGGGAAAAATTAAGCAGGCAGCCCAAACCTATAATGTAGTCGGCAATATGAACGAACACCAGGTAGCAATTGGCGAAACCACTTTTACCGGTCGCGAAGAGCTTATCGACACAGCTGGCATCATGGACTATGGCAGCCTGATTTACATCGCCCTGCAGCGTTCCAAAACAGCCCGTGAGGCCATACAGGTGATTACATCCCTTATGTCGGAATACGGCTATGCCAGTTCCGGCGAATCTTTCTCAATAAGCGACCCTAACGAGGTCTGGATAATGGAAATGGTAGGAAAAGGAAAACCTGAAATTATTAAAGATAAAAAAGGCAGAACCTCAGTAAAATACAACAAAGGTGCCGTTTGGGTTGCCTTGCGCATTCCTGACGGTTATATTTCGGGCCATGCCAACCATGCACGTATTACTACATTCCCGCTCAACGATCCTGAAAACTGCCTGTATTCGCCTGATGTAATCACTTTTGCACGCGAAAAAGGTTTGTTTAAAGCTGAAGATAAGGATTTCAGTTTTTCCGATACTTATGCTCCCGTTGATTTTGGAGGTGCCCGTTTTTGCGAAGCGCGCGTTTGGAGCGGTTTCAATAAAGTAACCAAAGGCATGGACAAATACCTGGATTATGTGAAGGGCGAAAACCTCAGCAACCGAATGCCATTGTGGGTAAAACCCGATCATAAACTCACCGTGCTCGAAGTTATAGGGCTGATGCGCGATTACTACCAGGGAACCGAACTGGATATGACCAAAGATCCCGGTGCCGGACCTTATGGATGCATCGTTCGCTGGCGTCCGCTTACTTTTAAAGTGGATGGCGTTGATTATTTCAACGAACGTGCTATAAGCACCCAGCAAACCGGATTCGTTTTTGTTGCCCAGTCGCGACAATACGTTCCCAGTCCGCTTGGAGGAATACTCTGGTTTGGTGTTGATGATACCTATTCAAATGTTTTCTCACCCATGTACACCTGCATGACCAGGGTACCCGAAACCTTCGCCGTCGGCAACGGATCGATGATGGAATACAGCGAAAATGCAGCTTTCTGGGTATTTAACCAGGTTTCGAATTTTGCATACACACGTTATAGCGATATGATAGTTGATATCCAAAAGAAACAGTCGGAACTCGAAAATAACTTCATCGCCATGGTTCCTGCAATCGATAAAGTTGCCCTCGAAATGTACCGGACTGATCCTGCCAAAGCTATTCAGTTCCTCACCGATTTTTCAGTGACCCAGGGAAACAATACCGTTTACGAATGGAAAAAGCTTTACGGCTTTCTTTTCACAAAATATATGGATGGAAACATCAAAGAGGCTGTTGCCGTTCCTGAAGGGTATAAATACGTGGCTCCGGCAATAAAACAACCCGGATACGGTGAGGATTTTTACCGTAATCTGATTAAGGAAACCGGCGATAAATTTAAAGTTATAGGTTCAGCCGGCCATTAATGTTGAATGTGCGAATGTGGATGTCAGAATTTACTTTGAATTCATAAATACTACTTGTACAAACCCGAAACGCCTTGCCGGAAGAATCTGACAGGGCGTTTTTGTTGTAACTTTTTAAAAAATGATGCCAAGTATACTATTAAATGCAATGTTTCGTTACCTTTGAATACTAATTTGTTTTCCGAAATATGGACGAAAAACCCGTTAATACCCTTGGATATAAAATTGCAATAGGCATATTGCTGGCTGTTATTGCCGTTATGGCCTGGATGCTCGTCAATCAGACCAAAGAAGTAACAATCCTCACAAAAAACAGCGACAGCCAGCAACTGGTGCTGCAGAGTGAACTCGATTCGCTGCTGGCAGAGCACGAACGGGTAAAAGTTACATATGGTGAACTTAGTAATTCACTTTCGGAGAGGGACAGTATTATCAATATCAAGGCACAGGAGATCAAAAACCTTCTTGGCTCAAAAGCAGAACTCGCAGTGGTAAAGCGAAAACTCGCTCAGTTGCAGCAGATTACAGAAGTATATGAGCACCAGATTGATTCACTCTTCACTGTTAACCGAAAACTGAAGAATGAAAATGAAAGTTTAAAAATTGATTATAACCTCGAACAGCAAAAAACCACCGATTTGTCGAAAGACAAAGAAGCCCTGAATGAAAAAATATCCGGTGCCGCTGTACTGAAAGCTTATAAAATTTCGGCGGTTGCCTATAAATCGAAAGGCATTGATAAAGAAAAAGAAACAGATAAGGCTGTCAGGGCTGATAAAATAAAAGTATGCTTCACCGTAAGTGAAAACAAACTGGTAAGCTCAGGTTACAAGAGGTTTTTTGTGCGTATTGCAAAACCTGACAATAGCATTCTCACCCGTGGACCTGCATATACCTTCCAGTTCCTTGGGCAAACCTTGCAGTTCTCTGCCATGGAAACCCTCAATTATGAAGGCGATGCTGCCGATGTATGTACCTATTTTGAACTTCCTCTGAACGGCACAGAACTGGCAAAAGGCCGGTATTATGTTAATATATTTACTGAAGACCGGGAAATTGGACAAACCTCTTTTGAGCTAAAATAGAAAATAGTTTCTGGAATATAAAAATCAGGAAAACCGGTCTAAAGCCGGTTTTTTTATAGCTTTGCTCTACGCATATATCATGATAAAAATATTTCAGATATGAATCCCGGTAAAATAACCTTCCACAAAGTTGACGAGCAGGAAAAACCAGTATTTTCGATACTGATTCCATCGTGGAACAACCTGCCGATTTTAAAAATCTGTATTGAAGGTATCCGCAAAAATTCGCATTTCCATCACCAAATTATCGTTCACGCAAACGAAGCCTGTGATGGCACACTGGAATGGCTGAAAGAGAATAATATCAGTTTTACACACTCTGCTTCAAACGCAGGTGTTTGCTACGGTTTCAATGCCCCTTACACTTTGGCAGAATCAGAATATATTTGTTTGCTCGATGATGATATGTACGTATGCCCAAACTGGGATAAGGCTCTATGGGACGAAATTCAGAAAATGGAAGATCATTATTTTTGTCTTTCGGGTACACTGATTCAACCTCATGTTACCTCCTATAATTGCGTGATAGGGCCACATGATTTCGGAAGAAAAGCCGAAGAATTCCGGGAAAATGAACTATTGGCAACCTATGACAAATATCCCTTTCACGACTGGAATGGTTGTAACTGGTATCCAATGGTAATTCACCGGGAAATCTGGAATTTAATGGGCGGTTTGAGCGTTGAATTCACACCCGGAATGTATTCCGATCCGGATTTCATGATGAAACTATGGCACCTGGGTGTGAGAATTTTCAAGGGGGTTGAAGCCAGCCGGGGATATCATTTCCTTTCACTTTCGACCAGCCGGGTGAAGAAAAACAAGGGGCGGATACAATTTCTATTGAAATGGGGAATCAGCTGCTCTACTTTTTTTAAATTTTACCTCCGTATTGGTACCCGTTTCGAAGGTGCTTTGAAAGAACCCGATTTGACATTAGAATACCGCATGGCAAGGTTACGGAACAAGTTGAACAGAATTATCGTCAATTAGCGGCAAGGAAATGAATACGAAAGATTTCAACACATAGTTCATTCATATTCACAGAGCTACCAGCCGCTTTTAACCACCTTACCAATATACTCAACATCCTCAGGCTTCATTTTTAAATGCAGCGGCAGCACCAGGTATTTATCTTCAACCTTGTCCATATTTGGCAGATCGGACCTTCGTCCGCCAAAAACGGTATAACGGTCGTTCCGGTAATGAACCTGGCTTGATTCAATTTTGAAACTGCGCAGTTTATTCATGAGTTCCGAACGCCGGTCTGCAAGCACAGTGCATAACCAGGCGGCATGTTCACGGTCTTTTACCCCTGTCCCTATCACTTTTATTCCGTCAATTCCTGCAAACTGTTTTTCGTATTCTGCAAAAAGCTGTTTTCTGTACATCAGTGTTTTGTCGAATTCGGCCAATGCCGCCAAACCCAAAGCAGCGGCAATGTCGTTCATCTGGTATTTGTAGCCTACCTCATAAATATCGTTTTCCCAATGCCCCATTTGCTTGGCCGAACGGTCGATACCGAACCATCGTACACGCTTGGCTTTTTCAACAAGATCCTTGTTTTTTATCGTCAGCATTCCGCCGTCACCGGTAGTGATATGTTTTATCGCCTGGAACGAAAAAGTCGAAAAATCGGTAATCTCTCCGATATTCCGGCCTTTGTAAGTTGCACCCAAAGCATGTGCCGAATCATCAATCAGCGGAATATTGAATTCTCTGGCTATCTCCGATAATTCATCCATATCACAGGGTAAACCGGCATAATGAACACAAACAATGGCCTTTGTCCGTTCATTCACCAATTGCCTCACATGATTAACGCTAATGTTCAATGTATCGGGGTCAACATCTGCAAACCTGATTTTTGCACCCAGGTACAATAAGGGGATATTTGTAGCAGTGCATGTAAAAACGGGAACTATTACTTCATCGCCCGGTCCGATACCTGCCAATATATACGCTAAGTGCAACGCATCGGTTCCGGATCCTACTGCAAGGGCTGCATTAACATGTAAAAATCTTTTTTCAAATGTCCTTTCGAATTGTGCCACTTTAGGACCCTGCCCGATCCAACGCGACTGTAAGACTTTAGCTACTTCATTGATTGCCGTTTCCGGAATATTCGGATAAAATAACACGATGCCTTCGTTTTCCTGCATCAGGGGCATTTCGTTCATTCCTTGCTCTTTCATAAAAATATAAACTGCTTAAAAGGTTAATCGCTTTTTCAAAATAATCAGACTTATCTTAGTATAGTTGTTGTGTTGTTTATCTTTTCGACTGAAGGTTTTTCAGCCTGTAAATATAAAAATAATATGCCGGTTCCCCCATCCGTAATACAGGTATAGTATCAGGTGGAAGGATTCTTTCGAAGTACAATCCGGACAAGGATTGTGGTGATCTGAAATCGCGGCTCGAAGTAATATACCAGGCGTCGCTGTTTAGCTTAAATCCACCGTGAATCTGGTTTATCCAAATGTATTTGTGAATTGCCGAAGTATCGCCGGAAGCCATTACATACCTATCTGTCCCCCTTGCTGCATAAAAACTGTAATTTGCTGCCGGAAACCAGCGGTAACTAATTATCGGAGCATTTACAGGCATCTGTGCTTCGTTTTCATATTTAGCAGCAAGTCCAGGGTATTCCCTGTGCAATTGCCTCCATCCGTATACTTCGAGTGAATAATCACCTGCGTTTTTCCCTCCGGTAGCTTTCGCTATCCTTTCAAGAGGAATGAAACCTGTCGTTATTTGAGCCGACGAAATAATTATTAATAATACGATAAATGCCAGCGATACTTTTATCCCCGACGGGAAAGCTGACTCACTGCGGTTACGAAGCCAGAGCGCTGCCAAAGGCAAAAGTGTCATATACCCTGCGCCGTTCCAGTGGGGCAAGGTGCGCCGCGTAACCGAAACAAGCAGGAACGTGACAATCAAAGGCAATGCCGACCATAAAAGCAAACTGATTTCAGGTTTTTCAGTTTTAAACTTCCGGCTGAAAAAAGCAGCAACGGCCAACACAATTATTACCAGGTTAACCGGGTTGGTGTATAATGCTTCTCCCAGTATTTCGGTAAGGAAATAATCAGGTGTAAATGTGGCCGATACAGGTTCAACCCGCCCGCTGTGAAACAGGAAACTCACAAAATTATTCTGCGCGTTCCAGATTATAACCGGGAGAAAAAGAATAGCCATAATGAGGTGAGCAATGTAAAATACAGCGGTTTGCAACCATTGCCGCTTGTAAAGCAAGATATAAATAGTCATTCCCAGCCAGAGATAAGCGGTGGTATATTTGCTTAAAAAGGCAAGTCCCATCATAACCGAAGCCAGCAGAAACCATCGTTTGGACTTACTATCAATTTCGCCTGAAAAGGCTTTCAGCAATAATAGCATGGCCGCCAGCCAGAAAACACTTTGGGGCGCATCGGGTAAAATAAAAACACCGGCAATTATAAATCCATAGATTGAAGCCGTGTAAAGCAAAGCTGCATACCACCCTGTTCGTTCGTCGCGAAGGTGTTTGCCAATGCAATACATTAGCCAGGTGTTTACCGTTCCGGCTACCACAGCAGCGAGGCGGATAAAAAACTCGCTGTTAAAATGAAGATTGAGGCTGAACAACTGTATTACCCATCCAACCATAGGCGGATGATCGAAATGGCTGAGCGCGGGATACAAGGCGTAAGTGTAATAGTAGGCTTCGTCGTTACCGAGACAAAAACCGGCAGCCATTACAGAGCGTATAACTGCTGAAATAATCAGCAGGGTAAGGATGGGATAGCCGATATTAGCACGGAGTTTCAGGATATTTAAATTAACTGATTTCTTCGTAATTATTCAAGGATTGAATTGCACAAAGGTAATAATTGTCAGCTTCAGGAATCTTCCATTTCCGGATTGAATAAAATACATTATCACCAGAAAAATTAGGAGTAAATCGTTTTTCGGAAGTGAATGCTGATCAGCATTTCAGAGTACTTTGAAAGGGAAACTAAAAATACTAATTTCCCGATTTGATATTCCTATCTATGCTTAAGTAGAACTTTCTGCTGAAAAAAAGCATCAAAGCACTGTTCTGCTTACCTAATCACTCCGTGTTTCTCAATGCTCTCCGTGCCTCCGTGGTTTTCTCTAATCTAAAAAATCTTGTACTTATTCCTCCACCTTAAACTCAGCCGTTAACCTCGGAGTACTTTCGCTTCCTTTTACATTTTCACAACCCTTGCATTGCGGCTTCCGCTTTTCAGGATATAAACACCGGGTTTCAGAGTAGAAATATCCAGCAGGTTACTACCCGATTTAAGTGTGCCTTGTGATAAAAGTTCCCCTTTAATTGAAAACAGTTGGTACGGCTGTTCTGAAGCTCCTTCAAAAATAACAGTTGCCCTGTCGAGAACGGGATTTGGATAAACCTTTAGACTGGCTGACTGCATTTTATCAGGTACTCCAAAGTAGGTAAGTGGTGCCTTTATCAGGGTATTCCAGGAAGGGGCAAGAGCTGCAATCCTCTCTCTAAGCAATTCAGCAGAAGAGTTATTATCTCCCTGGTAATCCCGTGCCCAGGTAAAGCAATAATCCAAAGGAATCTTTTCGCCGGCATCAAAATTAAATGGTCCTATTGAAGCTACTCCGCGTCGGTCATCGGGTATATTGCCCACAGTTGCTTCCGTCCAGTAATTTCCGTTCTGATTGAGTCCTCCGTTGGGAAGAATTCCATTGGTACCATAGTTACATACTGTATCGCTGTTACCGGGGAACATAAAATTACAATCAGGTCCAAGGCCTCCGGTAGTCGGGTGCCCATTACCGCCATATATCATAGGAGTTCCATCATTCCAGATGCTGCGCATATAATTATAATATCGGTTACCCACGTCAGATGATGTATCAGTAACATAATAAGGAAGATTCGAATAATAAAGAAAATTTGTCATGCCATAACGCTCATTATCAACCACGTTATCACCAAAATTCAAACCATTCAGACTGAATCCGCATTCTCCTGAAAGATTGTCAATACCATCGTTCTCAAGGTAAGGACCACCTATTACCTTCATTCCAATTGCCGGAGGATGAGCGCCATAAGCATATTCCTCCCCATTGCCATCCGTTACATGACCATTATAACTATACGCCATAGCATTGGTTACATCACAGGCTATATAATCATCCTGCGCAAATCCCAAATCAAAATCAGTAAATAAACCAATACTCGTATTATTGTAATTGCTTGATGAACGATTTACGATTTCATAATGCATAAAAAGTGTATTATTCAGAGTTGAATCATCCGGACGATCGTATCCATAAGCCATACCGTGAATTTCAATTCCAAGAGGATGGATAGTTGTGTCAGCAGGCATTTCATTTGAATCATTAAAAACAAAAAATACAGCCTGATCTCCTCTGATTAACGGGTAGTCACCAGACAAGGGTTCATAGATACCATTTGAATTGTTATCGTAAAAAGGAGCAATATCGGGCGTTTGTCCAAGTGCCGGCTCTCCATGAGCAGGCCAGTTTTTTATAACTTCGATGGGACTGTAGCCAGGCAGGTTCCAATTGTTGATATGATATTGAATTTGTGTCTTATCTGCTTTCCATACCCTGTTCCATTTTACGTAATAATTTGAATCCATACCACTTGTTATAGGTCCGATAAAAAAATCCGGACCAGTCCGCGTGTTTCGTTCAATCGCCGTGCATAATGTATCGCCATCGTTAATTCCTCCAATCCAAACATTATGTGTGAAGATTGAATGTTTCCCTGAGCCTTTCGGAACCTCGAAATGAGCAGTTTCCAGATTCCAGAAATGACTTCCGAACGGGCTTATTATTGCACTTATATTATTTATATCCAATACGTCAAAGTGGGCTGCATCATTAATACGGATAATAATCTGTCCATTTGAAAATGCCCCTGCACTATCTCTCAGAATATATGAACCATTAACAATCGAATCATAGGGACTAATTATATTCGTGTTCGAAAGATCTTTCTTCCATGTTGTATCGTTTATTTTCTGGAAACCAGAAACTAAAAATATATAGATTGAATCCCCATCCGGATCATAATCGTTTTGCAACAGGAAACTTCGGGTAATGTATACTGTATTGCTGACGTTGCCGTAAATAGTATCGTTAACCGCAACCGGGGCATTATTTTGCCCGAATAATGACAATACAGAAAAAAGAAGGATCAAAATTGTAATTGAAATTTTCATAATAATAAGGGATTAAATGATTATCAGTTCTTTATCAGTTCATTTACATTTTTACAATCCGTGCATTGAAACTACCGCTTTTCAGGATATAAACACCGGGTTTCAGTGTAGAAATATCCAGAAGGTTACTGCCAGGTTGAAGCGTACCTTGTGATAGTAGTTCCCCGTTGATGGAAAACAGCTGGTAAGGCTGTTGTGAAGCACCTTCAAAAATAACAGTTGCCCTGTCACGTAAAGGATTAGGATACACCATAAGGCTGGCTGACTGCATATTATCAGGTACTCCAAAGTACGTAAGAGGTGCTTTTATCAGAGTATTCCAAGAGGGGGCAAGTGCTGCAATCCTTTCCCGCAGCAATTTGGCTGAAGAGTTATTATCCCCTTGATAATCCCGTGCCCAGGTAAAGCAATAATCGAGAGGAATTGTTTGTTTAGGTGTAAAAGTAAAAGGGCCTACTGAAGCCAGTCCTTGTTTGTCCTTTGGTGGATTAGCAACAGCAGATTCCGTCCAGTATGTTCCATTTTGGTTATATCCTCCGCCGGGCATTATACCGTTGGTTCCCCAATTGCAAACAGTATCGCTTTTGCCGGGATATACATAATTGCATTGCGGGCCAACACCTGTTAAATTATCGGATGCACCATACATCAGATGATTTTGATCTCCATTTATATATCCTTGCATTGCAGTGTAAGGGAAAAACATAAAGTCACCATACATATTAAAATAACTCCATCCTTTAACCATTGTACTACACAACCCCATGCGTTCATTATCGGCAACGCCATCTCCTAAATTCAACCCGTTTATGCTTTCGTCACAATTGCCATTCGGGTTATCTAGGCCATCAGGATCCAGGTAAGGTCCTCCTATCACTTTAAGCCCGACTGCTGGCGGATGATCGCCATAAGCCCAAGGTTGCCCGCTTCCGTCAATATAATTTCCATTATATCCGTAAAGCATGCCATTGGTTACATCGGTTCCTATATAATCATCGATTGGATTCCCAAGATCAAAATCAGTGTACAGGCCTAAATAAGTGTCATGGTATATTGTATCTGAACGATTATAAATCTCGTAGTGGAAGAAAATGGAATTATTCAGTGTTGAATCAGCAGGTTTGTCAAATGCATATGCCATGCCCATAATTTCCACATTTAATTGGGATGATTTGGATTCGGTATGAATAAACCTTTTATCATTCATGATAAAAAAAATAGCCTGATCGCCCCTTATCAATGGATAATCGCCGTTGTAGGGATCATAAATATTGTTGTGGTTAGCATCGTAAAAAGGAGCATAGTTTTCCTGCTGCCCGAGAGAAGTGTCGCCATGCGCAGGCCAGGTTTCAATAGATTTAATTGCTTTGTAACCAGGCTGAAAATAATTGTTGATGTGATAACGTATATCATCCTTACTCACTTTCCAGTTATTGCACCATTTTTTCTGGAAATTGCTGTCACAAGTTCCACCAGCTGGTCCTGATGCAAAATCATGACCTTCAGACCGATATTGTTCGGCTGCAACATGCATTTGATTATTTTCATCGAGCCCGCCAATCCAAAGTGTATTGGAGAATAGTGAGTTTTTTCCTGAGCCTATCGGAACTTCAAAACGTGCTGAATCGAAATCCCAGAAATGTTGTCCGAATGGACTAATAAGTGCTTTTATATTATTCACATCCAGGAAATCATACAGCACAGGAGCTTTCAACCCTATAAAGAAATGTCCAATACCAATGCTGTCATGTTCGTCTTTAATCACATAAATGCTCTTGTAAACGAAATTTCTATAATTATCTAACGGCCCTGCTGGAATTGAAAATGTCCATGTTGAATCATTTATTTGATTTAAACCGAAATCATGATACACATAAATTGAATCTCCATCAGGATCAAGATCGTTTTTGAGCAGGTTGAGGTAAACAGGGTAACCGGCATATCCCCACACAGTATCGTTAACCGCAACCGGAGCATTATTTTGTCCGAAAGTGGTAAGTACCGAAAAAAGTAGAATCAGAATAGCAGATGAAGTTTTCATAATAAAAAGAGGTTAAATGAATATCAGTATTTTATAGTAGTTCCTTTTATCATATCGAAATATGTAAAAGGTATCAATAAACAAATTTACAAAACAAATACTTCAAAAAAACGGCCTTTAATAAAAGAATAATACGGGTGCCCCGGTTTGTTATTTAGAAATATCTTTCACATGCCCTGAATCAGGGTTCAGGCTTGTATGTCATAATTCGCCCAATCGCCCTTCGCCCTTCGCCTTGTCTCATGATTTATCGTCCACTTTCATTGCATCAGATTTTTATAAATCGTTTACTATATGATTTACCATCAAGGGTGATTTGTAGAAGGTAAACGCCCGACTTGAATGATGTCAGATCAAAATTTTCAGTCCACTCGCCGGCTGACCTGTTTTTGGCAGTTGTATTAAAAATCACAATTCCTTGCTGGTTTATGATTGTTATACTGACTGAAGAGCTTGTAAAAGTTTGATATTCAATATTCAGCCTGTCGGAAACCGGGTTGGGATACATGCTGAAGCCTTTATTTGCCTCCGTATATTCTATATCATAAGTAGGGTCGCAGGTTCCGGGCATATTGCTGTCGAGCCAGGCCAGGCGGCTGTGGACCCAGTTTTTCAATCCATTAACTTCCCCTTCGTAGGTTGTAGCATAGGGCCAGGGATTGGGCCACACATAAATTCCGAGTATAGGCCAGGTGGTAAAATTGCGCTCCTGCGCTTCCATCAGTTGTCCTGAAATACTGTCGATATAATTATCGAACCAGTTGTTGCTGAGCGAGTTCTGCCGGAGGTAAAGCCAGCGGCATTTCAGGTTATTTTTATATAGCGGATCCTGCAGCAGTCGGCTCCACCAGAAGGGAACCTGCCAGTAGTCATCAGGACAGGGAAACTGGTATGCCCAGCCTGAAGTAACATCACCTCCGCAGTAATCAGCGTTGTGCCAGGCAATATCATAATCCCAAACCGGCCCCATGCGTATTTTACCGCCTTTGCTGTCGCGTTCCTTGTGCAGGAATGTGCTGAGGCGGTACCCATCTACATTTTTGCTGAGCTCGTTTACAAAGAAATAATCAAAAAACGTATTTTCAACGGCATACTTACGCCACCCGTTAGTTGTGTCAGTAAAAAGAGCACCTTTAAGTGTTGATTCAAAACTATATACATAATTTTTAATATAGGTTTTCTGCGAGGCGGAAATATCCTCTTCTTTCGGATATTCGTACTGAAAAAAAATGGTTTGCCCGTTAGGATTTGCTGGGGGAGCAAATGAAGAAGTCCAGCCCGAGCCTCCCGAGCCTGTTTGCTTATCAACCTTAAAAATATAACCACCGGTAAGCTCATCGCCGGTATTCTGGTTGGGACTTAATTTCGCAATATCCACACGGTCTTTATCCCGTTTTATCTTTTCCGAGAAAATATAAATACCCTTGTATTGCCCGTTAAGCATCAATTCGCAAAACTGGTAACGGGTTGCATAATGCCCCATATTCTGCCATACCTGGTAGGCCATCACATTCCTGAGAAAGGATTTATCGGTATAATTAGCATTCAGTATCCAGTCGCTTTCGGGGGGCATTCCCATGAGGGAAGTGTCGATACTGTTTCCCTGTGAATCCCAGGTTTCGAGCCCATAGCTTTTTTTGGGAAACATCTGTGAACTCGAACCTCTCACTTCTATTCCAATATGACCGTCAAACTCAGGCGGATCAGTAAGGTAATTGCGTATGCCGGGGCCATTGTTTATTATTTTCATCCCGGCCGGAATTTTCGGATCATCCGGTATCGTCTGTCCGTCAGTATCAATAAGTACTATGGGGAGATTCGATGAAGTGAACACTAAAGGCCCTGAGGCATCATTGCCAGATGTAATGCCCGTAAATGTTTGTGATACAGCAAAGTAAGAGCTTAGAAGCAGAACCAGTGTGAATGAAAGCTTTTGCATAAGTAAATATCCGGCCAACCTTTAAGGTTTTTCGGAGTACAAAATTACAACAGAATGATCTTTGTTTTGCTAATTTGTCAAAGTATCGGCGATCAACTGTACAAAAATCTCTTGATACTCCGTTTCGGTGTTTTTTCGAATTCGCTCGAAACCACCTGGAACCGTGCAACCTGCATAAAGCCAGGAATTTCCTTGTTGAGATGCTTCCGGTAGACTTCCATGACTGCTTCCAGCGAATGTTCTTTCATCTTTTTGGCATCCACCATTTCCATATCGGGATAGATCAGGGCAACCAATCCTTCTTTACGATCAACAACAATTGATTCCTGTACAAGCGGGAATGCATTGATACGGGCTTCAATTTCCTCGGGATATATGTTCTGTCCCGACGGACCAAGTATCATGCTTTTGCTTCGTCCTTTGATATAAAGAAAACCGTCGCTGTCCATAGTGCCGAGGTCGCCGGTATGCAACCATCCGTTGCGGTCCAGTATTTCGCGGGTAGCTTTTTCGTTCTTGTAATAGCCTTTCATCACATTTTCGCCACGTACCAATATTTCGCCTACCACATTTTCGGGGTCGGGCGAATCGATGCGCATTTCAAGCTGATCTACGCAACGGCCTGCGGAATTAAAACGGGCCTCGCGCCAGCCGGCATAACTGATCAGCGGACCGCATTCGGTCATTCCATACCCTATGGTAAAGGCAAAACCTGCTTTACGCAATACCTCCTGAACTTCCTCATTCAGAGCAGCGCCGCCAATAACTATCTCGTGGAAATTGCCGCCAAAACTTTCGGTAAGTTTAGTCTTGATTTTGCCGAGAATGATATTATCCATGAAAGGGATTTTCATCAGGAATTTAACCTTGGTTTCTTCCAGCACGGGTTTAATCTGTTTTTTAAAAATCTTTTCGATGATAAGCGGAACCGAAAGAATTAACCTGGGGCGAATCTCAGCGAAAGCTTTAAGCAGCAGCTGAGGCGTTGGCATTTTGCCAAGGAAAGTAATATGGCAGCCGGAAGTAAACGGGTAAAGGAATTCGATGGCACAACCGTAAGCGTGGGCAAGCGGAAGGAAACTGAGGATATGATCGCCCGGAACTAAAGGCATATAAGTGCGGGCATAAACCATATTACCGGTGATGTTATTCTGGGTTAGCATTACGCCTTTCGAAAAACCGGTGGTTCCTGAAGTGTAAATAATGGCAAAAAGTTCGGGGTTGGGTATAATTTGTTTTGGAAGCTTTTCTTTACCGAAATCCTTGGTCAGCAAGGTTTTAAATTTCGAAATGTGTTCGGTCAAATGTTTATTGCGGGCATACAGTGGTGAAAAATCATCGAGTGAGATAACCGATTTGAGCTTTGGCAAATTATCTTCGTCAAGCACATCCCAGTTGGCATTGTTGGCAAACAGCATCACACTTTCGGAATGATTGATAATATGCTGAACATCGTTAGGCGTAAAGTTGGGCAATATGGGCACAACCACTGCCCCATACGTGACGATAGCCTGGTAAGCAATGGCCCATTCGGCACAGTTTTTACCAATCAGGGCAATTTTTTCTCCCTTTTTCAGACCGCATTTGTGAAACAGTTTGTGCAGGTAATACATACTCCTCCCGACTTCACCATAGGTATAACTTACTGATTCATAATTGGTAAAAACTGTCCGGTCCCAGTTCTCAAGTATGCTGTTCCATACAAACCGGGTATAGTTTTCCTTTAACATGATATCGGATTTTAAAACATCCTAATTTAGATATAAATTTTCTTGGTTGTTCCATCAGTTGACGATATTTTTTAAGCTCCTGATTGTAAATGTATTACCGGGAAATAAAATTAGATATACTTTGCCGGAATAAATACCTAAGAGTTCCTCGATTTAAAATTCCACAAACGGGATAATTCTCCGCATTCCTCATAATACAATATGAATAAAACTAAAAATAATATCAGGAAAGCAACATTCTGCCTTTGTTTGTGTTCTAATTAACCCTAACACAGTTATATTACATGAATTTATTTCCTATCCATACCGGCAATTTTAAATTAGACGGCGGTGCTATGTTTGGCGTAGTTCCTAAAACCATGTGGAGCAAAGCCTACCCCGCCGATGAAAATAACCTGATAAATCTGGCTATGCGCTGCCTGCTCGTGGTCGAAGGTGATCGCCGCATATTGATTGACAACGGCATTGGCGATAAACAGGATGAAAAATTCTTCGGCCATTACCATCTCAACGGCGATTATAGTTTATTGGGTTCGCTTAAAGAAGCTGGTTTCAAACCGGAAGAAATTACCGATGTTTTTCTCACGCATCTTCATTTCGACCATTGCGGAGGTACGGTAAAATATACTGCTGACAAGAGTGGTTTTGAGCTCACCTTCTCCAATGCCACTCACTGGCTGAGCAAGCCACAGTGGGACTGGGCCACACGCCCGAACCGCCGCGAAAAAGCTTCGTTTCTGCACGAAAACATGATGCCGGTCGCCGAAAGCGGCAAGCTTAAATTATTCGATGGCCCTTTTGAACTGATACCCGATTTCGAAGTCAGGATTCATAACGGGCATACGGTCGGACAGGCTATTCCTTTTATCAGCACAGGCAGGCACACCGTTGTGTTTATGGCTGATACCACGCCTACATCAGCACATGTCCCATTGCCCTATATTATGAGTTATGATACCCAGCCTTTGATTTCGCTCACCGAAAAAGAAGCTTTTCTAAATGAAGCGGTGGAGAAGAATTATATACTGTTTTTTGAGCATGATGCTTATAATGAATGTTGTACGCTGGAAATGACGGAGAAAGGAATTAAAGTCAAAAAGACAATGAGCCTTTTGGATGCCCTTGCTTAAAATATAACATTACCTGGGGAGAAACTCCTTTTTTTCATTCCGGGTTTTCTGCTTTTCACGCCCGATTTTCATCATTTCATCGGATTATTATATGCCGTTTGTTAATGCTGCCCCATTTTTGCATCATCAAACCAAAATCGAAACCGTATGAAACGATTACTCTTATTCATAATTGCATCACTTTTCTCAGCAGGACTTTGTGCACAGCAACTGCAGACCATTCGCGGACATGTTACCGACAAGGAATCAAAAACTCCGCTTCCAGGAGCTAATGTAATTCTGCTGGAAACGGAACCTCTTACAGGCACTGTAACCGACAACGACGGTAATTTCAGGCTTGAGGAAGTTCCGGTAGGCCGCAGGAGTATTCAGGTAAGCTATGTTGGGTATAAACCGGCCATTTTCCAGGGAATAATAGTTAACTCGGTAAAAGAAGTTTTGCTGGAAGTTGAACTGGAAGAAAATGTGATCATGGGCAGTGAAGTGGTAATAACCGGATCGGCACCCAAGGATGCAACCCGCAACCAGATGGCTGTGGTTAGTGCCCGCTCTTTCACGGTTGAAGAAACCGAAAAATACGCAGGAAGCCGCGGTGATGTAGCCCGTATGGCCATGAATTATGCCGGTGTATCCTCGGCCAACGACCAACGAAATGATATTATAATCCGCGGGAATTCACCTACCGGGCTTCTTTGGCGGCTGGAAGATATCGATATTCCCAATCCAAACCATTTTGCAGAAGGCGGAACAACCGGGGGCCCGGTGGGCATGCTGAACAATAACCTGCTGCAGAACAGCGATTTCTTTACCGGTGCTTTCCCGGCCGAGTACGGGAATGCTCTCAGCGGCGTGTTTGACCTGAAATTACGGAATGGTAATAATCAGAAACATGAACAAATGTTCCAGGTTGGATTTAATGGTTTCGAAGCGGGAGCCGAAGGCCCTTTCAGCAAAAATCACAAAGCGTCCTATTTAGCCAATTTCCGTTATTCAACACTTGAACTGATGGATGGCGTGATCGATCTGGGAACAACCGGAATTCCAAAATACAAAGACCTTTCGTTTAAACTTAATTTTCCTGTTAACAAAGGCAAAATATCGGTTTTCGGACTGGGTGGCGACAGTGAAATAGCCATGCTCGACAGCAAAGACGGCAACGAACAGGATCTGTATTCGGATGAAGGACAGGATCTGGTGAACCGATCACGCATGGGTGCAACCGGAATATCCTATACCCGATTCTGGAACGAACATACCTATTCGAAAATCACCCTTTCAGGAATTTACCAGAACGGCGGAACTACCATTGATACTCTTGATATTGAAAGTGTTCCTCACCCCTACCTGGATCATAACTATGCCGAATTCCGTGTTTCGCTGAGCGGCTTTTTACATAAAAAGTATAACAGCCATATTGCAGGGCGTGCAGGATTTGTTATCGACAGGATGGGCTTCGACCTGTTATCGAAAATTTACGACAGCGAAACAGATGAACTCCGACCGCTGATTGAATCTCAGAGAGGATTGGGCGAAGGCGTAACCCTTTATCAGCCCTATGTACAGGCAACTTACCATTTTAATGAGAAGTTCAGCATTGTTCCCGGAATTCATTTCAGCTATTTCGATATGAATGGTGATGCCAGCCTGGAACCCCGCCTGGGAGCTAACTGGCAGATAAATCCAAAGCAGAAACTCAGTTTTGGTTACGGACTACACTCTCGTACGCAAGTTCTTTCGACGTATTTCCTTGGCACACAGATGGATGATGGCTCACTGATAGAAACTAACAACGAACTTGGATTTACCAAATCGAACCAGTTTGTGCTGTGTTACAACAACTCCATTACTGAAAATACCCGGCTGAAGGCAGAGGTGTATTACCAATATTTGTACAACGTGCCTGTCGAGCAAAGCTTGTCGTCATTCAGTATGTTGAATACAGGGGCCGGCTGGGGTGTTGGTGCGCAGGACAGCCTTGTAAATACTGGCAACGGGTACAATTATGGCGTGGAATTGACAGCCGAGCGATTTTTCTTTAAAAACTTTTATTACCTCGCCACGCTTTCCCTGTTTGAATCGAAATACAATGGGAGTGATGGCGTTGAAAGGAATACCGCTTTTAATGGTAACTATGTTGTCAATTTGTTGTTTGGTAAGGAGTTTCCGATTAACAGCAAGTCAGCATTTAATATAGATTTTAAAATGACTTATGCTGGTGGAAAACGTTACACCCCGGTTGACCTGGAAGCTTCACAGGCTGCCGGAACTACCAAATACGACGAATCCAAAGCTTTCAGTGAGCAGTTTGATCCGTTTTTTAAGGCCGATATAAAATTTGGCTACAGGCTCAACTGGCGCAAAGTATCGCAGGAGTGGGTTTTTTATATCGAGAATTTTACGAATCATGAAAATGTCCTGATGCAAACCTACAGCAAATCGGAAAATGCGGTTATCAATGTAAACCAGCTTGGATTCTTTCCTATGTTTCAATACAGGATTCATTTTTAGTACTTTTATAGCTTCATATGAAAGACCTACAACAGGAATCGATCAATTGCTCACCAATTGTTGAGACAAACAGAAATTTCCGGCGGGAATTCATAATCCGTTTTGTCGGAATAACATTTGTTTCTGCAATTTCCGTTTTTTTCGATTTTGGTTACGACCAGGCTGTCTCCGGCTTTCTCAAAGCCTTCCTGGTATCATTAATCCGGACTGCATTGCTCTGGAACGGGAGTATGTTTATCATTCAATATGCAATCAGCCGTTTTTCTTTGTTCAAAGAAACTGCAAAGCTGATTGTTTTTCAAGTTATCGGGTTAAGTGTTTTTGTTATTTTAGTCGAATTCGGCGAAATATACGCGGTTGAAAATTTTCTGAAAATCCCTTTGACTCAGTCTGAAAAAACTACCCTGATTATAGGTGCTTTGCTGATTACATTTATGATCAGTTCGATTTATGCCTCAGTCGCTTTTTTTATTCAATGGAAAGAAAACCTTCTTCGTACCCAGGCACTGGAAAAAGCAAACCTCGAAGCCCGGTACGATACCCTGCGTAATCAGGTTAACCCGCATTTCCTGTTTAACAGCCTGAACACCTTGCTCATGCTTGTAAACGACAACCCGGTCGCCTCTAAGTATGTTGAAAGTATCTCGGAGATAATGCGTTATATGCTTCAATCACGCGATAAGGAAGCCGTATTGCTGCGCGATGAACTCAAGATTGCCCGCGACTATGTTTTTATCCAGCAAAGCCGTTTTGGTGATAAACTCCAGGTTGAATTTGACGTTCCTGAAAAATTCTTTCATTATGCTATTCCGCCTCTGGCATTGCAGATGCTGCTCGAAAATGCACTTAAACACAACGTAGTCTCAAAGGATGATCCACTTTTTGTTAAAGTATATGTAACTGAAAACGTGTACATTGTAATTGAAAATACCATAAAAGCCAAACTCGACAAAGACGCTTCTACCGGAGTAGGCCTCGATAATATCCGCAACCGTTACCTCCATCTTACAGGGAAAAATATTGTTGTAAAACAGGAAAACGGTAAGTTTGTAGTGATGCTTCCCTTGTTTGAAAAATCAATATAAAATCACGGGTAGAGACGCGCTATAGCGCGTCTGTACTACCCGTGAATGGTTTGAAGGGTTTAAAGAGTCACAGATTCGTGATTTTTCTATGTCTGTCATTTTGAATTTTGAATTCCATTCCTCTCTCAGCCCGTTCAAAATAAAAGTATTACTGCCATGAAAATCCTTATAGTTGAAGACGAAGAACTTGCCGCACAACGCCTTGCTCAGTTGGTGAAGGAAATAGAGCCGGATGCCGATATTCAAGGACCTCTTGATACTATTTCGGCAACTGTGGCACACCTTAAGCAGAAACCGGTTTACGACCTGATCCTGCTCGACATACAACTGGCCGATGGCAAGAGTTTCACAATTTTTGAGGAATGTGACGTGGTGACACCCGTTATTTTTACAACAGCATATGACGAATATGCTTTGCAGGCTTTTGAACTCAACAGCATCGATTACCTGCTGAAACCTGTTAAAAGGGAAAAGCTGAAATCATCGCTCGAAAAATTCAGTAAACTGAAGGAATATTACGGCACCGAAAATCCAAACAACCAGCTATACGAAATGATACGTAAGCTGCGACCAGAGAAACCGGACTATAAAGACCGTTTTCTGATCGCTAAGGGCAATGCTATGGTACCAGTAAAAGTTTCGGAAATAGCATGCTTTTATGCCGAAGACAAGGAGGTTCTGCTGCTAACGCATGATAACAGGCGTTATTTCGTATCACATTCAATTGAAGAATTATCAGCCAAACTCGACCCGAAACTCTTTTTCAGGGTTAACCGCCAGTATATTATTTCGGCTGAGGCTATCAGCAAAGTTCACAGCCATTTTAATTTCAAACTTAAAGTTGAACTGATTGCCGATCCTAAACTGGAAATAATTGTTAGCCGCGCCAAAACTGCAGCCTTCAAATTATGGATGAACGGAGAAACAGCCTAATTTATAGAGGAATTGCAGCCATAGTCAATTTTAGGAGGGGTAGTATTTTTTGACAAGGCTCTCACACCAGCGCTCTAGGCCGCAACCTTCCTGTACCTCCACACTGCAAGGGTCAGAGAAATAACCGCATAAACTGCAACAGAAATAAATGGTTTCAGAATATCCTGAAACTCCGATCCTTTCAGCATTATCATACGCATCATTTTAATAAAATAGGCAATCGGGTTTATTATATTAATATTCTGGGCCCACACCGGCATACTGTCAACAGGAGTAAACAAACCACTCATCATAATAAATACCACGGCAAAAAACCAGGCCAGGAACATGGCCTGCTGCTGCGTGTTTACCAGGGTGGAAATAAATAATCCAATACCCAGTACTGCCAGTAAATACACCGCGGCTACACCGAAAATCAGCCACAAGCTTCCGATAATCGGAATATCAAAAATAATACGTGCCAGCAATAACCCGAATGCCAGTTCGAACAGCGCTATAAACCAGAACGGTAGAAGCTTTCCGATTACAAACTGGTATTTTTTTACAGGCGAAACATTTATTTGCTCAATAGTTCCCATTTCCTTTTCGCGTACTACGTTCATGGAAGAAAGAAACATACCGATAACGGTGACCAGCAATACAAGTATTCCGGGAACCATATAGGTTTTGTAATCCAGTTCAGGGTTAAACCAATAGGAATACCTGATGTTAAAAGGAGGTTTTATTTCAACTCCGCCTGATAAATCGGTGATTATTTCCTGGTTATAATCCATAATTATCGAATTCCCATAAGCATTCATAATGGCTGCCGCGCTTCCGTCGATAGCGTTGCTGATCAGTTGTACTGAGGCTTTGTTTTCCTTTTGCAGATCAGTTTCAAAACGCGGAGGGATAATTAAAATCTGGCTGGCTGTGCCCTTTTTCAGATATTCTTCAGCTTCACGATAAGTATGCGGATACGCTAAAACATGATAAAATGGCGGAGCGGTAAATTTGGAAGCCAGCTGCCTTGATGCAACCGAATGATCCTGGTCAACGATTACCAGGTTGATATTTTTTATCTCAAATGTAACGGCAAATGCAAGTATCAGCAGCTGAACAATGGGAATGACAAAAATAATAGGCAGCATCGTTTTATTACGGAATATCTGCCGGAATTCTTTTTGTAAGATGTATAAAATCGTTTTCAAAGGTTTGTCGGGTTAAGGGTAGATACGCGCTACAGCGCGTCTATGCTACCCGTTGTATTGGTTTTGACGCTGATAAGCATTGTTTAACGTTCGAGGTTTCAAATGCTGTATTATTAACAATTTAAGGCGTTCAATTCGATACGTTCATATTTATTTGGTTATCTGTTTTTTATTGGTTTTTTTACCACGGAGGCACTGAGAGCACTGAGTTTCACTAAGGGATTTAGTTTTTTGCATTTTTCCTGTTTCTTTTCGAATCTCTCCATTTCACCCCTCGCATAGTCGCCCCTTCACCCCTCGCCTTGTCACCATGTCCCCCCGTCCAACTGACTACTCCATTCTCACCTTAAACTTCTTCACACTCAGCACAATAAAAAACAGCGCCATCCCTGCAATAATGAGCGTTTCTTTCCATATATACTGTATGCCAAGCCCTTTAATCATTATCGATTTTACAATAATTATAAACCAGCGTGGTGGCATTATATTACTGAGCACCTGCAAGGCAACAGGCATGTTTTCGATCGGGAAAATAAATCCGCTAAGCAATATGGTGGGAAGCATCAGTGCAAACATCGATAGCATCATGGCCATTTGCTGACTGTTGCTTACTGTTGAAATGAAAATACCCAGCGACAAAGCCATTATGATAAACAGCAGGCTTTCGGCCAGTAAAAGCAACAGGCTTCCCTTCACCGGCATACCAAGTACAAAGTAACTCAGCAGCAAAATAATAACTGCATTCGTAAAAGCAAGCAGCACATACGGAACCACCTTTCCGGCAATGATCTGCAAGGGCCGCATGGGCGACACCAGTAAAACTTCCATGGTTCCCATTTCCTTTTCGCGGGCAATGGAGATGGAAGTCATCATGGCGGTGATAAGCATCAGTAAGATGGTAATCACACCCGGAACAAACATAAAAACACTTTTTAATGCCGGGTTATACATCATCTGCGATTCAGTTGTAATGGTTACAGGCAGCGAAAGACCTTTCATATATTCCTGCTGATAATCATTAATAATAGCTGAAGTATAACTTACAAGCAGGTTTGCTGTATTCGGATCGCTGGCATCGGCAATAACCTGTATGCGTGCCTGCCGGTCTTTTTCCAGTTTTGATGCAAAATCACTCTCGAAAATAATTACTTCCTTAACTTTCCCGTGCCTGAAAACTTCTTCAATAAGTCCTTCTCCGGGAACCTGGTCAGCAAGTATAAAAAATCCTGACGAAAGAAGTTTTGACGTTATCGCTCTCGTAACCTGATCGTTGGAGTGATCTATAATGGCAACAGGAGCATTCTTGATTTCAGTCGAAAGAGCAAATCCAAATAACAATACCTGTATCACCGGCATCCCGAAAAGCACTATCATCGACCTGTAGTCGCGGAAGATATGATAGAACTCCTTGATGATAAAACCTCTCATTTTAATGTGTGATGTGTAAATTCAATCAGAATAAATCAGGCATCGCAAATCCGACATCCGATATTAATTTAGTTTCGGGCAATTTTCAAAAAAACCTCTTCAATATTTGCTGCCTTGAATTGCGCTTTCAGATTGGTCGGAGTATCGAGTGCTACAATTTTTCCATCCGCCATTATACTCACCCGCTTGCAATATTCAGCCTCGTCCATATAATGCGTGGTAACAAAGACGGTAATTCCCTGGCTGGCGGTTTCGTAAATTATTTCCCAGAACTGCCGACGGGTAATCGGATCAACTCCACCGGTAGGTTCATCTAAAAAAACTATAGAGGGCCGGTGAATTATCGCCACGGAGAATGCGAGTTTCTGCTTCCAGCCCAGGGGCAGTGAACCTAGTATTTGGTTTTTCTCACTTTCGAGCCCTAGCCTGCCGAGTAATTCTGATGTCCGCTCTTTTATAACTGCCTTGGGGAGTCCGTAAATTCCTCCGTAAAACCTGAAATTCTCCCATACCGAAAGATCTTCGAAAAGCGAAAACCGCTGGCTCATATACCCTATTCGTTTTTTAATCATTTCCGACTGCCGGTAAACATCATAGCCCGCCACCATAACTTTTCCGGAAGTAGGGGCCGACAACCCGCACAGTATCTTCATTGCAGTAGTCTTACCGGCTCCGTTTGCACCCAGGAAACCAAAAATCTCGCCTTCCTCGACCGAGAAAGTAAGATGATCGTTGGCAACAAAGCTTCCGAATTTTTTTACCAGGTTTTCTACTTCAATTATTTTCATGAAGGGTTTAGGGGTTGGGTTTTAGGGATTAGGGAGGGTTTGAAGAATTTAGTGGTTTTGTGTTAACTTTTCAAGATAAAGGCACTTTTCATGCTTTATCTACGCCTGCAACATCGATTTTCAATTTCATTATTCGTTATTCACTGTCATTCCGAGCTGTCATTGCGAGTGTAGCGAAGCAAAGCGAAGGAACACTATTCACTCCTTTTTCATCATTTCCATAAAACAATCCTCAATGGAAGGTTCAATTTTCGATATCTGCACATTGCTGTGACCGGTGGATTGCAGGTACGAAACAATATCATCCCGTTTAACCGACTCGTCCGCAAAGGAGGCATGAATGTGCTCCCCAAAAGGAAAAGCTGTCCTGGTGGCTTTATATAGCCTTAAATCGCCAAGTAAACGATAGACATCATCGGCTTTTATCGCCCACAGATCCCGATCGTAATTGGACCGGATCGCTGCAGGTGTGTCAATGCTCATTATATTGCCGTTTTGTATAAGCGCAACCCTATCACAACGCGAAGCTTCATCCATATAGGGTGTTGAAACTACGATGGTTATGCCACTTTGCTTCAGTTTGGCCAGCATTTCCCAGAATTCGATACGCGAAACGGCATCAACACCGGTAGTCGGTTCATCAAGTATTAACACCTCCGGTTTGTGGATAAGCGCACACGACAAGGCCAGTTTCTGTTTCATTCCCCCAGAAAGCTTTCCTGCTTTCCGGTTTTTGAAAGGCTCTATCTGGCTGTAAATATCTTTCACCAGGTCGTAGTTAGCTTCCGGGGTGGTTTTAAAAATACCAGCAAAAAAGCGGAGGTTTTCTTCTACCGTGAGATCCTGGTACAACGAAAACCGGCCTGGCATATAACCAAGGATTTTTCGTAGCTTGCGGTAATCCTTCACCACATCGAGCCCTTCCACAATCATGGAACCATTGTCTGGGATCAGTAGAGATGTGATAATCCGGAACAAGGTTGTTTTGCCTGCTCCGTCGGGCCCGATAAAACCAAAAAGTTCGCCTTTCGCGACATCAAACGATATGTCATCCAAAGCAATTTTTTCTCCGTAACGCTTTGTGATGTTTGATGCTTTGATTGATATGCTGGCAGACATGGTCTTTTTTAGAAAAATCAAGCAATTAGGTTTGTTTTTCAGCAACTCAGGCAGAAATAGAAGGCACATAAAGTAATGGGAAAAGAATCTCGGGTATAAAAAACGACATTGCTCCCGAATCCCAAAAACCTAAACCCCAAATCCTTTTTTCCTATTTCCTCATTGTAGCTTCTTTTGTCCAATAAGCCGTTTTACCAAGTCCCATCCAGGAAGCACCGATATATCCACGTATTTTAACCTTATTGGCTGATTCGAAATTGATATAGCAATTATAGGTTTTTCCGCTTGCCGGATTATAAATAGTGCCTTCAACCCATTCATCATTTGATTTATCATATTTGAAACCTTTCAGAATTTCTAGGCCAATAATGGCACGCTTTTGAAGTTTAACATCCGGGTTTTTATCATCAACCTTAGGTTTACCGTCTTTGAGCGGCTCCTTCAGCCATACAATCTTCCCATAGTATTTTCCATTAGCATCTTTGTAAATATTGACCTGCGATTTTTCTGCACCGGTTTCATCATCGAAAGTGAGGTAGTAACCTAAAATTTTATCGGGTTTTCCCTGCGCGTTAACGGACGTGGCAAATGCAAGTGAAATGACTAATAAGGCTGCGGTGAGAGTAATTTTCATGGTTTTAAAGGTTTTGGTTTAACATGTTTTGATTTCGTTATTATGTTAGGAATTGGTAAAGCATTAATGGTTCAAAGTTGTTCAAAGTTCAATGTTGTTCAATGTTGTTCCTCAAAATTCACCTCCGCCGGCATAGCTATTTTCAGGCTACCATCGTTCGGTACTTTTATTTTTACTCCATATACTAGGTTAACCCGTTCTTCTTTGGTTTGAATAATTTTGGGTGTGAACTCTGCTTTGGGAGATATCCAGCTTACCTCTCCGCTAAGTTTACGGTTGCTTTTTTTATCGGCGTCAATCAGTACTTCCACATGCTGACCGATTTTTACAGCCGGTAACTGGTCGCCCGACACGTAAACTTTCAATTCCATAACGCTAAGGTCGGCTATTTTATAAAGCACCCGACCGGGAGCTGCTATCTCACCTGCTTCAGCAAACTTATTCAATACGGTTCCCCTAACCGGATTCCTGATATAACATTTGCGTATTGATTCACTGACCTGTGCTATCTGGCGTTCAACAACCGCAATTTCCTCAGTAATTCCGGCATACTGCGTTTGTATCGAAGCTACCTGCCTGTCAACCAAGTCAAGAGCCCCGTTAATATCATCGAGCTGTTTCTGCGTTGCAGCTTTGTCAGCAATCAACCGGGTAACCCGGTTTTTTTCTATCGTCAGATTCGCTTTTTGCTGCTGCTGCACTTCTATCTGGCTTTCGATACTACCCCTTTTTACCGAAATGGCTGACTTTTGCGTCTGAAGCTGAAGTTTTTTCAGGAAAAGGTCGGTTGTGTCAATCAAAGCAACGACTTTACCCGAATCAATATCCATCCCTTCGTCCGCATTCAGGTAGTGAATACGCCCGGCACTTTCTGCCGAAACCGTTACCTGCACAGCCTCAAAATTCCCGTAGGCATCACTCAGGTTGTTGCGTTTGCTGCAGGAAGAGAATCCTGCCAAAACCATTAGTACCAATATACTTTGTCTCGTTGTCATCTTTCAATTGAATTTCTTGAATTTCATATGTTTTGTTTGAATATTTCAATTTTGACTTTTACAATCCCCCGGTTGCAGCTTTATAAAGCGATTTCGACTGCAGCAATTGTACCCGGTGAAGATTTCGCGTCAGCAGTGCTTGTTCTTCGGCAAGTTGCTCAGTAATATACTCTGTAGGTGTAAGAGTTCCGTTTTCGAGCTGCGAAGCAGCCGAGAGCGTAATTGATTTTCGAAGATCTATTATTTCATTATCACTTTTGAGCATTTCTTCTGCTTTTGCAACGTCAACCAGGTATTGCTGTACCAAAGCTTTATTTGCCATATCGTATGCATTTTTCTGGTTTTCAATAATATGGCTGTTCAGATCAATAATCTGCTTTTCGCGGCCGGTCTGGTTCCAGTTCCAGAAATTCCAGGTTACTTTAGCCCCTACAGTATAAAAGAAGGCAGCCCCTTCTTTAAAAATATTATAGCCGGGATTTCCGTACCCGGCAGTTCCAAAACCATATACGCGGGGTAAATCTTTCGAAACGGATAGTTTTTTGGTTGCTTCCAGTTTTTGCTGCATTAACCCAAAGACTCCGAATTCTGGTCTCAGGTTGGTATAAACTGAAAGGTTAACATCATAAACGGGTTCTGCAAAAGCAGCATTTTCAGTAATTTCAAGCCCGGTAAGAACCTGCATAGTGTTGACAAGAGCACGTTTCTGCGATTTAACCTCAAGCAATCGCTGACCGGATTTAAGTATCTCAGCCTTTAACACATCAGCTGAAGATGGAAGCAAAACACCTTCGCGAACCGAAACATTTACCTTTATCAATCTTGAATTCAGATCACTTATTGTATTATTTATCACCCCAATATTCAGATCGGATAATAATATACTGAAATACAGTTGATTAATACGTTCACGCATTTTGTAAAGCTCCGAATCATTATTGAGCTGATTGATCTGGCGGTTATAATCCTCGACCGCACTCTGTGCGTCTAAATTTCCGCCTCCATATATCAGCTGGTTTGCATCGATAGACATTTTGTACTGTGCTTTCGGTATCACAGGTGCCGGTGCCCCGGGAATGTTGTAGAGTAACTGGATTACTTCGTTCTGATAGGTCCCCTGCCCGTTAAGGTTTAGCTGAGGAAGCTTGCCGTTATCAATATTCTCTTTATGCAGGATGCTCGATTCGGCATACAGGCCATTCTGAGCTGAAAGCGGGTGGTTTTTCATAGCAGCAGCCATACATTCATAGAGCGTAAGCGTTTGCTGCTGCGAAAACACTTTAGCACTCATGATAAGGATTAAACAAAGAAAAAAAGTTCTGTACATCATACGGTTATTGATTTTAGTACAAAATCGACAATTTCATTTTGCCTGGAATCCAGGTATTTACGGTATTCTTCATCATTCATGGCAAACATGGTCTGCACAATTGGCCTGGCAACAAACGGGAAAATACACATGGCTACAATGTTAATCACCAAATGTTCAGCTTTAATCGGCCTGATTAATCCAAGTGCCGCTTCCGCATCAATCTGTTTTTGAAGTATCCTGGGATCAATGCCTGATTTCATTATATGTTTCAGAAAACGGTCAGGATTTGAGTTGAGCGTGTTTATCACAAAAGCGGGGATAAAAGGATTCTCATTGATTCCCGTGAGGTAAACTTTTACAAAAAAGCTAATCTTTTCTTTAATCGCAAGCTCGGCAGCAAGTACCTGCTTAATAGCCGGGAAAAGATCGGCTGCTACTACGCTGAATACAGCTTCGAATAATTTCTCCTTTGTACGGAAATAATAATGCAGCAACGCTTTGTTAATTCCGGCATGATCGGCAATTTCCTGCATACGCGCACCATCAAGTCCTTTTGCAATGAAGACCTCCCTGGCAGCTTTAAGTATTTGACTTTCTGTATTTTCTGAAGATGCATTCATTATTCCCGGGATTTTACTTTTTGGTTTAACCATACGATTTAACCATGTGGGCAAATGTACAACGAAAAATATCTAATTTTACAAATCATGAAAAAAAATTTCAATTATTTGTTAAAGCTCATTAAAACAAGCTTCAGCGCGTCGGAAGGGTTCCGGAATAATTGTAATTTTACTATCTTCAAACATGATTAATGAACCGTAGCCACCTGTTTTTTATTATTTGCCTGGCAATATTTGATAATTCGGTATTTAGTCAGTTTGCTGACTTTAGTATTCCCGATACGGTTTGTGTAAATGAAGACATTTCCATTCAGAACCTTTCGGCAGGAGGCAGTACTTTTTACTGGAATTTTTGCTCAGGAAACCTGGCAACTTCACCTATAGGAGTCAATCTTGGAAACACAGGCAACCTGAATGGCCCCGTATATTCAGCAATTGCCAGGGACGGAGATAACTATTTCGTATTCATAACAAACGTTAACAACGGAACACTTACACGACTTTCTTTCGGACACGATCTTACCGGCACTCCCGTCGCCACTAATCTTGGTACGCTGGGCCATTTGGAAAAGAATATCGAAGGTATTACAATTACAAAGGACAGTGCAACCGGAAACTGGTTCGGAATGATTGCCGGAGGTGAAAACCGTCACTTGCTGCGACTAAGTTTTGGAAATAATCTGAACAATACTCCTGTTGCCGCCAACCTCGGAAACATTTTGGGTATGATGAGTTACACTCATACCATTTATACCTTCAGCGAAGGTGGAAACTGGTACAGCCTGATTGGAAATTCAGATCTGAACACAATCATAAGGCTGAATTTCGGAAGCAGCCTGGTTAATATTCCTACTGCAATTGACCTTGGGAATATAGGGAATCTGAATGAACCTGTCGGGTTTTACCCGATACAGGATAAAGGTATCTGGTATTTGTTCGTTGTCAATAAACAAGATAACTCGTTGTCAAGGTTAAATTTTGGAACTTCATTATTAAATACCCCGACAGGAGTAAAACTGGGAAATCCAGGCGGGAATCTGAATGCACCCCGTTCGATTACAATTCTGCGCGACTGTGGGCAGGTATTTGGTTTTATTGTAAATGAAATCCCTGATGATATTGTGAGGCTTACTTTCCCTGACGGATTGCTAAGTATGCCAACTACAGAATCATTAGGGAATATTGCCGGATTTGCTTTCCCTCACCATATATCTGAGCTTTTCAGGGTTGGAGATTCCCTTTACACTTTTATCATGAATGTGGATAACAACAGCATTTCGCGACTTTGTTTTGCTGGTTGCAACAGTGCATCTGTTTCATCATCAAACCTTTTCAATCCGCTTGTATTCTCATATAATACCCCTGGGACTTACAATATCAGCCTGGTTGTAAATGAAGGAATGCCTTCACAATCAAATACCTGCAAAGAAATCGTTGCATTACGAGCCACAAAACCCTTAATTACCGGCGATACATCCATTTGCTCCGGACAAATTCTGAGTCTGGGTTCCATTGCTGATAGCGGCAGTATTTATCACTGGACAGGCCCGAATGGATATTCATCATCACTTGATTCAATATTTATTGCGGATGCTGATACCGGCTATTCCGGAATATATACACTAGTCACAACATTATCAGGATGTGAGAGTGAAGCAAGTAGAAAGAATATATTAATAACACAGAAACCATTTGTTTATCTGGGGAACGATACAATTATTTGCCAGGGACAAATGCTCCTTCTGAATGCCGGCAACGCAGGCAGCAGTTATAGCTGGAGCACAGGGGCCAACTCCCAAACAATACCTGTTACATACCCTGGTGAATATTCAGTATCTGTCAGTAAGGGCAGATGCGAGGGAATGGATACAATTGTTTTAACTGATTGTGGCTCTGACTTATGGTGTCCTACTGCTTTCACACCAAACGGCGATGGCTTGAACGATAGCTTCAACATGCAATGCCAGGGCTTTTTAAGTTCTTACGAGATAAAAATATATGACCGATGGGGACAGCAAATTTTTGAATCCCATGATTTAAAGACTAGTTGGGATGGCACATATAAAGGCATTCCCTGCCCGATTGCCCTCTATATATATTCTATCAACTATTCTATTGTAAAAGAACCCAATGAAGTAATACGAATAGAAAAACGGGGAACAGTTACTCTTTTAAGATAAAACAGAGCATGAACAACTGTCAGTAAAAATATCTGCAGGAACTGGTGTTTCCCGGAAAAGCAATTCAATTTAGTTTACTGGTTATCAATATCTATAAACTCGGCCCCCCAGATAATCGATTCAAGCTGTCGTATATAATTCCGTTTCGATTTGTTCGGGTAATAAACATACCCGTCGAAAACAACAACCCGTTGGCGCGGAGCATCAACAATAGTATAATTTACAAACGGCCCGCCCATAAAGTCACCTTCGGTACGCCACAATCCGCGCGTTTCAAGCGCATACAAACCTTTAAAAAGTATTTTTCGCGTAACCGGCTCATAGAATTCACGTTCCGTGGTCATATAAGATCCGTCAACCGAGCCCGGGATATATAATTTTGTGTAGTTGTCGCGTGCTGCTAGAACTGCCCCGGGATTTATCTGCGAAGTATCCTTGTATGGAAATGCATATATTAATAGGCCTAAGCTCATGGTAGTAGCCTCGGAGCGAAGCCATACAAAATCCCTCATTTTCTTAGCCTTATAAAAATCCTTCGAAACCACCATCTTTATACCGAAAGTGTCAGCCAGTGTTTTTTCGATTTCGAAATCGCGGCTTAACGCATTCTGTGCACTGAATCTTGCGCGTTCATTCTGGTTGAAAAGTTCTCTGACGGCCTCGCTATGCTTAGCGAAAAGAGTAAAAAACCCGGTATCGGAAGATGCTTTGATTTTAATTACACGTTGGGGATGCGACCATACATTCTTAAGTGTTTCAACCTTCCCTTTTTCCACCTCCGGGCTGATGTTGATTACCAGGACATTCCGGTGTGTCTGAAGGAATTTGCTGAAATCCTTTTCGGGAATATTAATAAGGGTATATTCAGGTTCTGCTTCCGGAAGGCCTTCCATCGAGCGTGTCAGAACTCCACGCACGGTATCGCCAACAGGTCCGATCCAAAGCTTTTTACTGCATACTACTACTATTTCCGATCCCCGCCCAGTCGAATTAGGGCCTTTGGTTTTGCCTTCGTTACAGGAAGCTAAAGAAAAAGCTATGACCAGCAGAAAAACTGTATTCTTGAACCACATCGGGAAAAAATTCTTAATAAAAACTTCAATATTCAGGAAAAGAAAAAACTATCTCTTAGCCAGCCGGAAGTATCACTTTAATCTTTTGTCCAACTTTAAGTCCGGCACCACTACCCGAAATTTTATTCCATTCCTTAAGCTGATCGATAGATACTCCATTGTATTTTTGCGAAATACTCCAAAGTGTATCACCAGGTTTTACGGTATAATAAACAAGCTTTAAATCTCCGGCGTTTTCATTCGAAGGGCTATCGTTAACCGCAGTTTTCGGATCAATATCGCTTGCAGGTGCATTTATCCTGAGTTTCTGGCCTACGAGCAGGTTATTGCTTTCCAGCGAATTCCAGGCAACAAGGTCATCAGAAGAAACTTTATAGGTAGTTGCAATTTTCGACAAATTTTCCCCTTTTTTAACTACATGATATTTAGCATTTTGAGAAGGTTTATTTGCCGAATGTGAAGGCTTTGCGTTTTCCCGTTCCGAATTATCGGCAATACTTTCATTAACTATTGTTTTACCCGGAGCATTAACCCTCAGTTTCTGACCTATCATTAAATTATGGGTTTTGAGTTTATTCCAGCTCGTCAGATTTTTAGTGGTAACATGGTACTTTGCAGCTACTTTCCCTAAGCTTTCGCCTTTCTTAACCACATGGTATTTTGGAGGTACGGCTGTTGTAATTGTCTTTTTATCAACAGAAGCAGTTGAGTTATCGGGATTAAGTGAATCAGCATTTGATGACAGATCCTTTGTATCAGGAACCGTTTTTGGGGTTTTAGCAAGCACAGCCGGCTGTTTGGTCTTAACATAAATTTTAAGTGGCTGTCCTTTATACAGAGTTGATTTCTTCAGCTTATTCCATTTTTTTATTTCTGAAGTAGAGCAGTCATATTTACGGGCAATAGTCGAAAGTGTTTCCCCCTTTCGCACTTTGTGGGTAACTTTCTTAGTAATTACATCATAATCAGCATTATCCTGCGGTTTAAATTGCTTAGGATCGTATCCTTTTAGCTGATAAAAGGCATACAAATTGGTTTCATTATTTATAAAATCAGCAATCGATTTTTGCGGAAGGCGAATATAGAAAGGATTTGATGGTGTGGCCGGAATAAAACCTGTGCGGAAAGTAGGATTCAGAAATTCGAGATCAGAAATGCTTAACTTAAGCTTGTCGGCAAGAATACCTAATGTGAGTGGCTGCCGCACCGCAACAGTATCCGTTTCATGATAGAGTATTTTTGGCATAATCGGGTAAATATTATGCTCATTCGAATATGCCATCACATAATTTACGGCAATAAAGGCAGGAACATAATCACGGGTTTCGCGTGGCAGGTAAGGCATAATTTCCCAGAATGTCATTTTGCCACCCGATCGCCTGATGGCTTTATTTACATTTCCCGGCCCTGAATTGTAAGCAGCCAACACCAACAACCAGTCATGATACATATTATAAAGATCGTTAAAATGGCGGCAGGCTGCAACAGTTGCTTTAAGTGGATCGTTGCGGTCGTCAACATACGACGTAACTTCAAGGCCGTAAACCTTACCGGTATAATACATAAACTGCCACAAACCGCCTGCACCAACCCTCGAACGAGCCTTGGCATTAAGTGCCGATTCAACAATTGCCAGGTATTTCAATTCCAACGGCACATTATATTTGTCAAGCTGCTGCTCAAATATGGGGAAATACATCTGTGCCAGGCCAAGTACGCGGGAGGTGGTTCCCCGCTTCTTATTTGCATACATATCAATGAACATACGTATGTATGGATTGTATGTGAGTTCGATAGGTGACTCAATATCAAGCCTCTGCATACGATAATAGTATACCGAATCAGGATATGTAGGGATAAAGTTAGGGAGAAAGTCATATTTGTTTTCCGACAGCCTGGTCCTGGTATCAGCACTGCTTTCGAAATATTTAAGTGTACTGAGGCTGTCGAGGGCGGCAACAATAAAATTATCGCTCACAAATTCGAAATCGGTTGCAGCTTTTTCGGTAGCAGTATACTCTCCGGCCTGCTGGGCACTCACTAATCCGGTGATGCCGAATAGAAACAGTATGATCAGGTTTTGGATTTTCTTCATTCTAAGTTCCTTAGTTTTTGAGCCAGTTACAGTTTTTGCTTTCTCCTTTTTGCAGGGAGCATAAATCAGGCTAAAAATACAACAAACACACTTTTATTAATGTGCTCCTTATATTATTAATTCACAATCGGTTGTTAAAAAGTATAACGGCAAAAACCGTATTTTTGGTATCCGGCCAGATATTTTTTACCTCGTGAAGTAAGCTATTCATCTAAAGTAACATGATAGCCGAGCCCTCAGAAGTCCGGATTGTACTACCGGCTATTTGCCGGTATTAGCATCTGATTTGGTATCGGTGTCTTCCTCTTTAATCCCGTCCTTGAAGCTTTTCACGCCTTTTCCAATGCCGCGCATCAGTTCGGGAATTTTTTTCCCGCCGAAAAGCAAAAGCACTATGGCGAGGATGAGAATTATTTCAGTTGGCCCTAATTTACCCATGATTATTGTTTGTTTTTCTTGGTATAGATTGCAAAGTTAAAGCAAATACATAAGCAAAAACGCATATTTTAACATAAAAGTTCTAAAAGATAAATAACCGATTCAAAAAAATCGTCCGAAAACTTTCTAAAAACATCCTGATTGCCCGGCAGTTACTTCATCCGGTAATTAATATTTGACAGAAAATGAAGGGTTTTATATATTCAGCCAGCCTGAGGGATTTTGCACAATAGTACCTTGCCAGAGTTCAAAATGAAGTCGCGATCTTGACTCTCCTTCCGAAGTAGATATGGTTCCCAGTGTTTGCCTGGTTTTAACTTTATCTCCTTTTTTTACCGTAACATTCTGAAGATTTGAATATACCGTAAGATAATCGCCATGCCTCACAATCACTATATAATTCAGGTTTGCGATAAATAAAACACTCGAAACTTCTCCGTCAAACACCACTTTGGCTGTTGAACCTGAAGCTGAAATAATATCAATACCATTGTTTTTAATTTTAATATTTTGAAATTCGGCATGGGGATGTTCTCCGAACGAAGATATTATTGCCCCTTTATCAACTGGAGAAGGCAAACGGCCTTTGTTGCCTGCAAAACTGCCTGTGAGGGCTACTTCCTCGGCAGTTGATGACATACTATTCGATTTTACAGTAGCTGCCTTTGCCGCGGTAGGCCGGGTTTCTTCAACTTTTGTAATAGCTTCTTCTTTTGGAGGCTCGGTTGTTTTTCCTGCAGGTTCTGTTTTGGATTTCGCTTTTTTGTCCGCTTCGGCTTTTGCCCTGGCTTTTCGATCGGCTTCGGCAGCGGCTCTTTTTTCGGCAGCAGCTACAGCAGCCGCTTTCTTTATTTTTTCTTCGTTGGCTTTTTTAATCTCAGCGGCCACAATGGCTTCGATGGCAACCTGCAGCTTGTTCAGGGCTACCTCATTATTCCTAAGCTTAACCAACAGTTTTTTCTCCTGCGAAGTCAGATTTTTTACTTTTTCATCCTTCTGACTCTTTTCATTAGCCAGAAGATTACGCTCCTGTTCGCGGGTATGTTTTAAGGTAAGTTTCGAAGATTTCCTCTTCTCAAGTTCAAGTTTCTTGGTGGCAAGCATTCTTTGGGTTTCAGTGATGGAATTCACCTGCGATTTCCTGTACCCGGTATATTGCTGAAGGTATTTAAGCCTTTTGTATGCCTGGTTAAAATTATGCGACGAAAATATAAACATAAGCCGGTTATAAGCACTCCGGTTGCGATAGGTCGAGTATATCAGGCGGGCATATTCATCCTTCAGGGTTTTCAGGTTTATGGTGATCCGGTTAATGGTATCACTCATGCTGCTAACCTGGCTTTCAATACTTCCGACTTCCTGTTCAATTTCCTGAATCAACTCTTCGCGTTTGTTAATTTTTTTATTGATCAAAACCAGCTGATTCAGGTTGGCTGATTTGTTCTTTTGGGTTTGCTCCAGTTCCCTGTTCATTTCAATAATTTCCTTTTCGAGCTTCGATTTCCGGCTTTGGAGTTTATTCTTATCGTTTTGCGCATTCAGTGTCACCGAAATTGCTGCAACGAAAAGCATTACTATGCTGCTGCACAGAATGATATAAAACCTTGTATTTCGGAATTTAATTCTCATTTCTTATCCGGTTGTAAATCTTTAATTTCCGAATAGCTCTCAGGTACTTTGAAAGGATAGGTTTGTTCCTGGTCAATTTGTATTTTCGAAAAGCTGATGATAATGCGGATCTTTTTATCAACGGTTTCAACCCTGAAATCAAGGTTTGAAGGTATCAGTTTACCATCAATATTTTCAAATTCAGAATAATTTGCCAGAAATTTTCGGCTGTCACGTTCGGCTTCTTTCAATAATACCTTCGATATTTTAAAATTTTCGGGATCGAGCCAGATGCTTTGAATCGGGATACTGATGTCATCCTCGCTGCGGCGGACAAACCTCCTGAGTTTTCGCCTGTCGACCGTATTGAGTTTATACTGCTGGTTGTCTATCGAAGCCCTGAATGTATTCGATTCGTACAACGAAAAATCATTCCCGATCAGAAATGCCTGTGCCATATCATAATCAAGGGTTTTGTTCAGCATTTGATTGATATAGGAAAAACTTTGCAGCAAATATGTGTTATTCAGCCTGTTAATATACTTAATTGAATCAGGTGAAAGCATAAACCGAACCGCTTCAATACCAAGGGCAGGTGTAATCGAAATCCATATTATGCTGTCGCGAAGGATTCGCAGATTGCCCGACACTGTTGTCCTTTTCTTGCCTACGGTATAATTTACATTGAATTTAGCCGAAAACTGATCAAATCGTAATTCATGCTCCTTCAATTTGTTTACAAGATAATCAGCACCTTGTTCTTTTAATGGCTCCCGCACAGCTTTACGACTTCCTGTACAAGCAAACAGGCTTACAGTGATCACAAACAGCATGATTATTCGAAATGACAGGCTGGAAATTTTACTCATAAAGTTTCCCTTCTTTAACTTTTCGCTCCAGGAATTCTGTGCCTGAACCCTGTTTAAGAGCATTTTGCCAGAAAAGGAGTGCTTTGTCTTTATCGCCAAGTTTGTAGTATATATCTCCCAGGTGTTCAAGCACATCCGGATCGGCTGATGATGTTGCGTCAACGGCTTTTTGAACCCATTCAACAGCTTCGGTATACTTTCCCATTTTGTACAAAACCCATCCATAGGTATCCATATTAGCTGCATTGCCGGGGTCTAATTTAATGGATTTTGCCGACATAGTTTCAGCTTTTTCAAGGTTTTCGTTGCGTAACGAGAGGTAGTAAGCATAATTATTAAGCACATAGCTGTTTTCAGGATCCAGTTTCAGCGCTTTTTCAAAGTTCTCATCCGATAAACGGTACTCCTTCTTCCGGTTGTAAGCATCACCTAAATACGTATAAAACTGAACAACAAGGATATTATTCCCGCTAACCAGTTTCACACCTGTATTGAAATTTGTGATGGCAGCATCGTATTGTTTTTTCTCGAGCAAAGCTAAGCCTTTGAACAGGTATGGAACCGGTAACAATGGGAACAACTCAATGGCTCGGGTGCTTTCATCATCCAATGCTTCATAATCAGCCAATTGTATTTCGGCATTCAACAGGCTTTCCCAAACAGCGTAGCGACTGCTGTCAATCGCTATAACTGTCCTGAATTCGTTGCGGGCTTCAGCATATTTTTTATCATCGAGCAGAAAATCACCATACATTGAATGTGCTTTCGGGTTTTCAGGATGAGTTTTTACCAGGATCTGAGCCAGTTCGAAAACATCGGATTTGTTTTCATTGTAAATACCAGTTACAGTAAAATAGGTTAACAGAACTCTTATTTTAGTATCAATATCAAGTGTAGGGTTTGCGAACCCTAGTTTCATTTCGTCGAACGAACGTTTTATATCTCCCTTTTGCCTGTAATAGTCGGCCATAGTGATATGGATATATGGATTTTCCGGATCCTTTTCCAGGATTTTCTGGTAATACACGGCTGCTTCATCCGTTTCGCCTGCCTGAATATACATTTCGGCAAGCATCGAAAGATACCTGGTTTCCTCTTCAGGAAATTCAATTATCAGTTTTTTAATCTCTTCGGCAGCTTTATCATATTTCTTCTGGATCAGGTAAACACGCTGTTTCTGCAGTGAAATCTCTTCCGTTACACCGAGTATCTCTTCAATTTTATCATATGTTTTTATGGCGTTATTGCCATCGTTGTTCATCAGGTAGGCATTGGACAGCTCATACAGGTAATCCACACTCTGCGGATCTTGCTTAACCAGCTTCTCACAGGTTTCGAGCAGTTCTTTCTTCTTACCGGCTTTGCCGTAAATTTCGACCAGCAGCAGTTTGTACCATTTGTTGCCGGGTTCTATTTCTGTCGCATTTTCGGCATACCTGGCAGCTGTTGTAAAATCATTGTTATCGAAATACAATTGTGAAAGTTCATACATGGAAGGAGCATGCTGAGGGTTTTTAGCAAGGCACGATTCATAAAGAGAAATAGCCTTAGGAATGTCACCCTTTAGCTTTGCGTTGGTTGCATCGATAAAAATATTGGTAACCTCTGAACTGTTTACAGCATTTTCAGTGGTAGTTTCATCCTTTTGTTTCTTTTTCTTTTCGCGTTTCTGCGAAAAACCTGCACCTGGCCACAGTATGGCTGTGATAAACAGTAAAATGAGTATTTTATTCATTCAGATTATTATGCTAATTGTTTGATTTTATTTATTTTAACGGATCGTTTCAGGAATTTCAGGGTTTCAGGTTTCGGTAATATTTATCCTGACTCCATTTATCCCATCTCCCTTTCGCCCCTTCTCCCCTTCGCCCATCTCCCCTTCTCCCCTATTTTACCCCAGTATGCCCGAATCCACCTTCACCACGTTCTGTCTCCGATAATGTTTCAACCTCATTCCAGCTGATATGTTCAAAGCGTGCAACTATCATTTGAGCGATTCGTTCACCGGGTTCGAGGGTGAATGGTACATCCGAGAGGTTTACAAGTATCACTTTTATTTCGCCACGATAATCGGGATCAATAGTACCAGGGGTGTTTACAATCGAAATTCCGTGTTTTGCGGCCAATCCGCTACGAGGACGGACCTGCGCTTCATAGCCTTCGGGCAACTCAATAAACAAACCTGTTGGAACCAAAGTCCGTTCCAGTGGTTTAAGTGTTTGTGATTTTTCAATATCAGCCCTCAGGTCCATACCTGCCGAATAAATTGTTGCATATTGTGGTAATGGGAATCGTGATCGGTTAACTATATTTACTTGCATGGAATTCGTTTTTTTGACTTACTAAATTTGGTTATGAGCGTTTTAAAATTGATTTAAGCTTTCTGAAGTTTATGTTTTCCTTTTTCATAACGAAAACAACGAAAGCGAAAATATACAAGGTGTTGAGTGTCATCTTTATTGCCAGCGATGAAGGAGCTGTAACAACGCTGAAAAGATAAATAGCTATGCCCGTTGCGAAATACAAAACAATCGTTTTCCAGTCGTAGGGTATCGGATAGTATTTCCTGCTCAGGTAGTAACTAAAAACAACCATTGCCAGGTAACTGAATAAATATCCCCATGCCGCGGCCATATAACCATAAACAGGCATAAAAATAACATTTATAACCAGGTTAATCCCTAGTCCAAGCAGCGTTATCGTGAGCGCGTAATTGGTTTTTCCCGACAATTTATACCACATCGACAGGTTGAAAACTATGCCAAGCAGAATATTGGCAATCAACATGACAGGTAATACATCTATACCACTCCTGAAATTTTTACCCAAAAACAAGGAAAACAATTCGGGATACATGGCAATACCAAGAAATATTAAAACACAAAATGCAACAAAATATTTCATTACATCGGCATATATTTTCTTCATATCATCGCGCTGTGCGGTTGAAAAGAAAAACGGCTCGGCGGCATACCGGAACATCTGGACGAATAAAACCATAAAGACAGCCAGTTTTACATTAGCGTTAAATATTCCCAACTGATCCTGCCAGGGAAGGGTATCGGGAGCGAAAAACCGGAAGAAAATTCTGCTTATAACATCATTTGCAACACCCGGTAGACCGGCTATCATAAGTGGAAGCGAGTATATCATCAACTCTTTAAGCTGTTTCTTCGAGAACTCTATCCGCAAATTGAAAAGCCTTGGAATGAAAAGTATCAGTGAAACAATACAGCTTAACAGAATAGCTAGTAAAATGTATCCATAATCAGGTGTTGCCGGTATAAAATTCAGCAAAAACGAGTCTGGATGTGAGATAAAATACTTTGGCAGTAAAAAGAATAAAATCAGGTTAAAAATAACTTCCGACAGTATCTTGATGCTACGGAATGTCGCAAATTTCCATGCTTTGTTCTGAAAACGCAGTTCAGCAAATAAAATAGCTGTAAAACAATCAATTACAAGAATAAGTGCTGCGTATACAATGTAAGTAACCGGATGTCCTGCTAAGAGGCTGAGCTGATTTGAAAACAGCATAACGATCAGCAGGAAACTTAAGGACGTTGTTCCGAGCGAGATAATCGCAGTTGAAAAAATTATGCCGGCTTTATCTTTATCCTTACTTGCAAACCTGAAAAAACCTGTCTCCAGACCAAAAGTGAGTGCCACCTGCAACAGGGCAATATATGCCAGTAATTCCGACGCCAGTCCATAATTGCCGGTTGTAAGCATTCGGGTATAGACCGGGACAAAAAAGAAATTAATGATACGTGCAACAATGGAACTCAGCCCATAAATTGCAGTTTGACCGGCTAGTTGTTTTAATGGATTCAATCAGGCAATTGCTTTAAACGTGCAAAAGTAAGCAAATAGTGGCTTCGCAGTTTATAATGTTGTTTCCTGGTCTTTGAGTGGCAGCGACACAAAAAACGTGGTTCCTTCGCCCGGATCGGTTTCGAACCAGATTCTTCCGGCAGTGCTGTCGATAATATTTTTCACCATGGCCAGGCCAAGGCCCATTCCGGCCGTTTTGGTAGTGAAATTAGGAGAAAAAATACGCGTCTGCTTTTCGTTCGGAATCCCTGTGCCGTTATCCTGAAAACTGATTTCACAATTACCATTGTTTATTGAAAGCCTTATTCTGATTAAGCCTTGCCTGTCACCGGGAATTGCCTGTAACGCATTTTTAATCAAATTATTAAATACACGCAATATTTGATTCGGATCGGCTTTTATTACGCATTCATGCAAATCGGTTTCAAACGTAATTTCGCAATCCGATTGGTCGCGAAACAAAGCGGCAGACTGCTGCACGAGCGGAATAACATCAAATTGCTGAATCTGTGGCTGAGGCATTTGTGCGAAATCGGAGAACTCGGTAGCAATAGATGAAAGTGTGTCAATTTGCATTATGAGTGTCTGTGAAAACCTTTTTAGCCTTGCATCCCAATCAGGAACCTTATCGTTCCAGGCGCGCATAAGCAACTGCATGCTGAGTTTAATTGGTGTAAGCGGGTTCTTGATTTCATGCGCCACCTGCCTGGCCATCTGACGCCAGGCGCTTTCGCGTTCGCTGCGTGCAAGTAATTCAGCACTCTTCTCCATTTCGTCAATCATCCGGTTATATTCATCAACCAGCCGGCCTATTTCATCCTTTCGTGTCCAGGTAATTTTTGCGTTTTTATCACCCATTTTTATTTTACTAAACTGATATCCAATACGTTGTAACGGATTTGTAATATATCGCGACAACAGTAGTGCCAGAAGTACCGTTATCACAATCATGATAATATAAATGTTGGCAAAAGCCGAAATAAGCCCGGATATTTCCCTTCTGATTTCTTCCTGCCTGGCGAAATAAGGTAAATTCAAATAACCCAGCAGTTGATTATTAATATTCCGGATCGGGGTATAAGCCGATAAAAACGAATAAGAACCTATATTCTCACGCTGAATAAAAAAGGACTCTTTGTTAACCATTAATCGCCGGGCGGCTGAAGGATTTATCTGTTCCGAAATCATCTCTTCCATAAATATCTGATCGCGTGATGATGCAAGAAGGAACCCTTCGGAATTGAAGATATTAACATCCGTGAAATACGTGTTCGACAAAATCATTAATAACTCCGGCAATTCATCCTGCGGAACATCGTTAAACGAATTTATGGTTCCGTAACGCAATTCGAGATCGACCAATACTGAATTAAGCTTTTCACTGAGAATTTCATTGTTTTTATTTCTGTTTAAATTATTGATAAACAATAAACTAACTGTAACCAATACTATTGAAGAGACCACTATTACCGAGATCATAATAACCTGTAGACGTAACCTGAAAGTATGAATTCCGATGTTCCAGTTCAACTCGGAGCCTTTCAACCAGTTGATTAATGTGAGCATTATGATAAGCAAAAGAAAGATATATGAAAAGGGAGCGATGAAGTCAGAGATTTGGAGCGACTCTTTGCTCAATAAAATAATTGTATCCTTATCCGCTTTATGTATCAAATGATCATAGTTTTTATATTTATAGAAACTTTCATTGGGTTCCCGTAATGGGATATTCCTGTTTTCGATATCATATGAAAATTTTCCGACATTTTTTACCAGTTCTCCTTTGTTGTAAAAAGCGTAGGAATATCCGTAAAGATTATCCACATTTGCATTTTTACTATCGATTAGTAATTCGGGATAACCCAGTCCTTTCCAGATATCATTTGAACTTATTTCAACGTAAATGGTAGTATGTTCGCCTGATTTTTCACCTGAAGTTAATTGAATTTTACCAAGGTAATACATTGCATCAGCCGACTGCCTTAAAAAATACAATCCCGGAATAGCGACCGGACGTAAAAAATTATTAATCTTCCCATCAAAATACTCCTCACACCCGATTATAATATTTTCCGGTTTAATGCTGAGCTTTTTATTTGTGCGGCAGACTGTTATCTGTATTACATATTTATTCCAGTATCCTGAAAAGTATTTATCCTTAATGTAATCCGAAACATCAGTGAATGAAGATTCCGACAGTTCTCCTGTCAAACTTCCTGCTAATGACCGATCCGCTTTTATTGCTTTCACCGATTCATCATAATAATACTCAGCAAGGTTATCGCGTGCATCAGCAAGATGATTAGCGAGTAACATTCGTTTTTCGCGTTCACGGGTAGTATCCGATTTGCTCACCAAATAAGTTGCCAGTGCCGATAATATAATTACTAATGCGATAATACGGCTAAAACGAAGCTTTTGCAATGACTTAGCTTTGAACTGCAAAAAAATAACCGAAAGCAATATGAGCAAAAACAGTGTAATGACAATGTCGAAACTTCCTGCTAAATAAGTAGTTATTGAAAATAATACAATTCCTGCTAAAGTAATAAGAACATACAAAACCCTATTCCCGGTTAACATAACATATAATCCTCCCGCGAATTCGAGCAGTAATAAATATGCCAGCAAAAGTGACGCTATAACTGCAAGCCCAACATGGCTTATCCGTGGCAGGCTGAGAATATTTTCGAAACGGAACGAAATGGTTGAGTTAAGCACAAGGCCTGAGATACCCGACACCAGATAATAATATAATACAACAATTATCAGAAGGAGCAAAATTGCAGCTATTCTACTGTATTTGAGTTTTTTAATCGTTTTAGTCAAATGGGAAGAAGCATGCCAGAAAGCTATATATATTAACTGAATACTTAGTAAGACATTAATCAGAAAGTCGCCAAGAGATGGTAATAGTTCGGATGAAGCGAAATATGCGGGATTGAATAATTCTACTTCATATAATTCATAAGGGAACCTAAAATAAAATTGTATGGCCCGCAGTATAATAATGTCAATAATAAAAGCCAGGACGAAAAGCATTTTCTGCTCCAAATTCTGCATAAAAAACATATATGCTGCAAAAATTGCTGATACCAGGCATAAAAAACTACTTATGTAAAGTGTAAAAATTAAGTACTGAAGCCAAATCTGCAGTTCGAACGGCTCTTCGAAAGTGAGGCTAAAAAGGAATTTCCCATCGGCATTTTTTATATTGTATTCTCCTGGATTGAGATCAATACCTGCATTACCAGGCGTACTGAAACGATTGCAAAAACCTGAAGGCAGATAATCATTCGAGTACTTGTATTTGTGCAATAAAAGTTGCAATGCAACAATAGTATGCCCGTTAACTTTACCGCTTTTAGAGAGGTAATACCCACTTCCGCTATTTACTATTTCCGAATCGTAATTTTGATTGTCGAGAAATACCGGAGCTGCAAAAATATTATCAGTCCAATATTTCAGACTATCGTTTTCGTAAACCAGTATTTCCAGGCCCTTTTCAGAAAAAGCGTTTTTATAATTTTTACTTAAAAATACCCGAAATTTATCAGAATCTTTTATTTCTGCTAAGGCTATAATTTTAATTTCTTTGTCAAGATTATTTAAAGCTTCTGAAATTTCCGAATTCAGACGGTTTGTTACCCGAAAAGGAGAATTATATTTTTTGGCGGAAATCGAAATGATAAACGCTGATACAAAAAACACAATGCTCATAGAAAGCATTGTTAAGAGGTGTTTTTTTATTTTTTGGCGTGTTATCATTGGTTCAACATCAGGAAATCCTCTATTGGTAAGGGATTGAGCAGTCAATTAAAATAATGCTCTATAATCAACGATCCCGCGAAATCCAGGGCGAGACATTACAAAGACCTTTGGCGCTATTTTAAAGCTTCTATTGGGCTTATTTTATTTTTACTACATAAATAAGGCTTGAATGGCCTCTATTTTGTCCGGATTTAATATTCGACCAAAAACCATTCCATAAAGCAGGCATCCAACGCATTTTTCCATTCTTATATTTTTCGCTTAGTAGGCTGACATAAAAGGCGTCGAATCGCATTGGTAAAATAGTTACAATTGTAAACCCAAAGTTCTCCATCAGCAATTTTATATCCGTTTTCGTAAAATGATACAAATGTCTGGGTAAATCGTAGCCGGCCCAATACTCCCCGTAAATTTTTGCATCCGGTGCATCACAGTTCGGCACAGCTAATATGAAAGTACCACCAGGTTTCAGCAAATTCCTTACCTGTTTAATCCTGCTATTCAAATCTGAAACATGTTCAAGAACATGCCACATGGTAATTAGATCAAACGAAGCTTTCCTGAAAACATTTAAATGATCCTCCGCAAAAACGCTTAAGCCAAATTCGCTTATTGCCCGCGTGCGTGATTTTTCGTCAGGTTCAATTCCGGTTGTGCTCCAGCCCCGTCCATTCATGTATTTCAAAAACTGGCCGGTTGCGCAACCTATATCGAGAATCTCTCCTTTTTGATTGAATTTACTAATCAGCTTATATTTCTGCCAAAGTGTAAACTTCCGAACTTTTTGATATACCGAAGGAAACAATCCTTGTTGGCTGTCGGAATGCGATAAATAATCTTCCGACTGATAGTATTTCCCCAATTCAGCCGGTCCGGGTCTTGGGTTAGTAAAGCGTAATCCACAATTGCGGCATTTTACAATTTCGAACGATTCGCCGGTCAGAAAATAATCTTTTGCAGAAAGATACGGATCGAAGCTTTCCGATCCGCAAACAGGGCAACTATGCAATAATTCCATTCAGTATTTTTGAATCGGGGTTTTCCCCGGGGTTATTTTAATAAATAAGCAATTCAGGTTTGAATTGTTTTGTAAAACATGTTTACAACCGTGGACAGTACTGAAATTTCAATCAAAATAAATTAAATTCCCCTTATGTTCCACGTGAAACAATTTCTACCTGCCAAGAAAAACAAGTAAAACCGATATGTCCGAAGGTGAAATTCCGCTTATGCGCGACGCCTGCCCGATAGTTGCCGGTTTTAACCGCGATAATTTTTGCCGCGCTTCAGTTGAAAGTGCCGAAAGCGAATTGTAGTCAAAATCGAACCTGAGAGGCATATCATCAAACTTTGAAAGTTTTTCAGCTATTTCCTTCTCCTTATTTATATATCCATCGTATTTCACAAGAATTTCTGTTTCCTCAATAATCTCTTCATATCCTTCTCCTATACCGTCAGTAAATTCCTTCAGGAAATCAAGATGCTCAATAAGTTGGTTAAAAGAAATTTGCGGACGTAATAACAGGGTATCCATTTTAACCTTCTGCCTGATTTGAGCCGTTCCTATGCTTTCGAGTAACCCGTTTACCTGGTCGGGAGTCACACTTGTGTTTTTAACAAATGTTTTGATTTTCCTGATCCATTCAAGCTTTTTGTCAACACGCGATAGCCTGTCCGCTGAAGCCAACCCAAGCTTAAACCCGGCAGGAGTAAGCCGCAAATCAGCATTATCCTGACGAAGCAGTATTCTGTATTCAGCCCTGGATGTAAACATCCGATAGGGTTCATCTACTCCTTTAGTGATCAGATCGTCAATTAAAACACCTATATAAGCATCGGATCGCCGTAAGATGAATGGTTCATTTTCAGTGAGTTTCAGGTGTGCATTCATTCCGGCCATTAATCCCTGCGAAGCTGCTTCTTCATACCCGGTAGTTCCATTAATCTGACCGGCAAAATAAAGGTTCGCGACAAGTTTGGTTTCCAGCGTATATTTCAGTTGAACAGGGGGGAAATAATCATATTCAATTGCGTATCCTGGCCGGAATATCTTTGCATTCTCCAACCCGGGAATTAAGTTGAGGGCTTTTACCTGTATTTCAGCCGGCAGAGATGATGAAAACCCATTCAGATAATATTCAATAGTATCCCAGCCTTCCGGTTCAACAAAAAGCTGGTGCCTGGTTTTATCGGCAAACCGGTTAATTTTATCTTCAATAGATGGACAATACCGAGGGCCTATACCTTCAATTCTCCCTGTAAACATAGGCGAATCCAGGAAGCCTGTCTCCAGCACTTTATGAACTTCGGGTGAAGTATATGTGATAAAACACGGACGCTGTTTACCCAGTTTCGGAGTATCAGTAAAGGAAAATTTTCCGGTTTCACCATCGCCGGGTTGTTCTTCCATCCGGGAAAAATCTATTGATCGTCCGTCAATCCGTACCGGTGTACCTGTTTTCATGCGGCTTGATTCGAATCCGAGCTGGACAAGGTTTTCGGTTAATCCTGTAGCAGACTTCTCTCCTATCCGGCCACCGCCAAATGATTTCATACCAATATGAATCAAACCATTCAGGAACGTTCCATTAGTTAGTATAACTGCATGGCTTTCGATATGGTACCCCATGGCAGTGTGAACTCCAGTAATAAAATTATCTTTTACGGATAATCCTATAACTGTATCCTGCCAGAAATCGACATTTTTAATTTGTTCAAGAGTCAATCTCCACATTTCTGAGAAGCGCACACGGTCACTTTGTGCTCTCGGACTCCACATGGCTGGTCCTTTCGAACGGTTCAGCATCCGGAACTGAATCATTGTATGGTCAGTAATAATACCGGAATATCCTCCCAATGCATCAATTTCACGGATGATCTGCCCTTTGGCTATGCCACCCATAGCTGGGTTGCACGACATCTGAGCTATCGTTCCCATATGCATGGTGATAAGCAATACAGAAGAACCCAGGTTAGCCGCGGCGGCAGCTGCCTCACATCCGGCATGGCCGGCACCTACAACAATTATATCATATTTTTTAAACAAATTGTAAATGTTTCACGTGGAACAAAACGATGAAATTCAATATTAGCCGATCTTTCCTCATCATTATAAGCCTGGAAAAGAGGTAAGATAGAAATCCTCTTTACCTCTCATTTCTTTTTTTTCGTCCTGAGTTTTATCCTTATAACCCGAAAGATGTAAAACTCCATGTGCCATCACACGACCCAACTCTTCATCGAAAGTAGTTTTGAAATTGATGGCGTTTTCCTGAATGCGCTCGATACTAATACAAATATCGCCGGAAAGCTTACCCTTTTCAGAATAATCAAATGTGATTATGTCAGTAAAAGAATTGTGCTTCAAATATTTCTCATTCATCGCACCAAGGTAATCGTCGCTGCAAAAAACATAAGTTATATCGCCGGGGACTTTCCGTTCGGAGGTCAGTATCGACTTTACCCAGGTCCGTATTTTACTTTTATTCCCGAGATTGTAACCTATTTCTACGGTTGTGAAACTTATCATGGCCAGGTATTATTTTTCGAACGACAGAAAATATGAATTTACTTTTGATTTATAGAAAGGCTTCAGATTGGGTGGAACTGTACGTAATAATTCAGTCTCCTTTTCCTTTATCTTATTGTATTCGAAGAACTTAGACGGATTATTGTAAAAAATATCATCCGCTTCATTCGATTCGCGTTTCTGATCGAGTTCGCGTTGTTGTTCGGCTTTTTCCGACTCCAGCATGCGGGTAACAATTTCCTGTTGCCTTCGAAGAGTTTCAATATTTATGCGCTTATTCACAAGGTCAGTCTCGGTTTGCTCCATTTGCTGCATCATGTCCTTTATGCTTTTATCCACACCTGTTCCTTCCTTTTGCAGCTCCTGTCCATATTCCTGCATCTGCTTGCGCAATGCTTCCTGCTGAGCTGCCATGCGGGCGAATTTTTCACTCATCTGCTTCTGTCCCTGTGAACCTTGCTTTCCGGGTTTTGAGCCCTCCTTCATCTGCTGCATCTGCTTGTTCATTTGTTCCTGAAGCTGCCGCATGGATTTCATTTTCCCTCCTTCTCCACTAGGCTTATTGCATTGTGCACTTGATTTCCCGGAACCTTTGCTTTGCATATTCTGTTGCATTTGTTTTAAGGATTCGGAAAGCATTAAAGCCAGGTTGTTCACCGATGTCATAGCGTATTGCTGCTTGACTTTTGCCGGTGCAACAGAGCGGTTATTCAATTGTGAAACAGCATCGTTCATATTATTCTCAACAGCAGTAAGCTCTTTTAGGATGAATGGTTCGATGCTCGCCTGCCTTTTGCTGAGTGCATAAAGACTGTCGCCAACCATTTTCAGGTCATCTTTCAGGTTTTTCTGCTTTTGAATAACCTGGAGATATTTCGGATTTGTTGTGCTAACAACATTTAACTGATTCATAACATCTTCCTGATCGAATGAAATTTTCACCAGGTTGTCGAGTATCTGCCTGAGAGCTTCAATATCTTCCCCTTCACCATCCTGCTCCATTTCCTGCTGCATTTCAGTGAGTTTCTCACTGAGTTTCTTCATTTTGTCTGATGCATTCTTCTGAGACTGCGATGCCTTCTGGGGCTTTCCGCTTTTCATTTCCTCGCTGCTGTTTTCCATTTCCTGATCAATATCTTTCTCCTCAGCTTCTGTTTTATCAAGCTTGTTGGGCTCTTCCAGTTCACTGTTCTTCTTTTGCAGTTCTTTAAGGTCATCCTTTAACTGTTCAAATTGTTTATTGAGTTCATCCTGTTTTTCCTTTGGCTTATCAAGGTTTTCTTTGTCGGCGTTTTTAGTTTCTTCAGAGAGCTTCTTTTGATCTTCAGCCATCTTATCAAGCTTATCGATGGTTTCCTGCAATTTTTTCTCTAATTCAAGTTGCTTGAATAACTCGAGATTACGATCGAGTTCCTTTTCAAGAAGTTTAGAATCGTCTTTCATTTTATCAAGCATCTCGGCAACCTTATCCTTATCAACTTTTTCGAGCATTTTCTGCAATTCCTCGAACATTTTTTTCATGTCCTCGGTCATTACCTTGTTGAACAAGTCTTCGAGCTGCTGTTGTTTCTGCATAAGTTCAGGTGAAATTTCCTTATACTGATTCTCCTGAATACTCTTCTCCTTATTTTCATTTTGTATTTCCTTAACCTGCTGCTGCAGCGATTTCTGTTTATCGAGCAAATCCTGTAAGGTTTGTTTTTCTTGCCATCCGACTTCCTTCTTATCTACCATTTTCTTCTGCATATCCTCCACTTTACGCTGCAACGACTGTGATTGTTTAATAACAGATTCCATCTTGTCCTTGATGTCGTCACTTTTCTTCTCAGTCATCTTTTCTATGTCTTCCAGCGTCGGAATTTTGAAAATCCTTTTGGTTGATCTTGTTGATTTACTGCCTGTTACACCGTCATTGTCCCAAACTTCGAAGTAATACTCTATTTCATCGCCCGGTTGAACGAACAAGGTAGCCATATCCATAAAATAGAAAAACTGCTGCTGCATCAGTGCTTTATCCAGAGGAACTTCACGGGTTTTTACTTCGGGTGTTTCATTTTCAGTACCGGCCTTTTTCACCGACCATGCAAATAACAAGCGGCTCAGACCGTAATCGTCTTTTACCGTTCCCTGGTAATAGAGCCTGTTATCATAAATTGAATCTTTGAATTCCTCAACCGAAATAGAAGGATAGAGATCAGGAATTACATTTACCAGGTACGAAAGCGAATCGCGGTTACTGAAATATTCGTTTCCGATAATGACCGAATAGGGCGAACCAGCCATCATTCGCGCTGACTGGGTAAATGTATTTGATTTATCAGCCACCTCTTCGTTCAGCTTCCCTCCTATCCGGAACAACAACTTACGGGTATCGCGGGTATAGAATTTCCAGGTCAGGTGGGTTCCGGCCGGAACAGTAAGATCGCCGGTATTTGCCATTGTTTCATTTTTCCTTCCCAGATAGGCCGGGTACTCTGCCTGAACATCGAATGAAAGAATGATTGGTTTCGGCAAAATTTTAATGGTGTATTCCTTCGAATTGTATTGGTCGGCTGTAATAACGAAAGGCGCATTCTGCTGCAGGTTCCTGAAAGTATAACTGTATAAAACATTACTCTCTTTTTCCATACGGTAATTTGCCTGGTCCGAAATGATAAAAAGCTGCTCAGGGATTTCATCGCCTTCAATTTTAACTTTAACTGTAAAATCGTCTTGTTGAACAGCCTGGAGTTTTTCGTTCAGAACCTTTACGGTAAATGGTGCCGGCCTTTCAAAAACTTCGTTATGATTGATAATTCTTTTCGAAGGAGCAATAATCAGAGATGGCGAAATCAATAATGCTGCCAGCAGAAAAACCAATGGTGGTAAAGCATACCTCAGGTATTTCCGGTTCTTTTTCAGGTCGACAGCATCAGAAAACGGAATGGGTTGCAGATGCTTGATTTTCTGATCAATACTTGACTGTATAAGGTCGTTGCTCTCTTCACTATTCAATTCAAGCCTGTGCAATTGCAGAGTGTTAAGCAGAACGTCTTTAACCTCAGTAAAATGCTTCCCTATAATATCGGCAGCCTGGTCGTGCTTAATTGTTTTTCCCAAACGGTTGATTTGTGCCAGGGGAATAATGATAAACCGGCCAATAATAAAAGCAGCTATTGCCAGGAAAGTATAGAAAAGAACACTGCGTGTGCCTGTGTTGAACCATGAAAAATACTCCAGCAATACGATCAGAATAAAGTATGTACCGAGGGCTGCCAGGGAATAGAGCAGTCCACGGATAAGTTGGTTCTTATAGTATTTCCGGATAAACTCATCGATTTTCCGGATCAGTAATGTATAGTTGCTTTCCATCTCTTTCAGCTTATCAACACATCATTAACGGTATTTTCTGTTTATTCGCGTGTTGTTAACTATTTAACCTGCAAAGGTAACAATTACAGCGGACTGTTGTTTGTCCTGATTATTCTAAAAATTGACCCTTTCCCATGGTTGCGCAGGTTTTGTATCTTTGTCGCTTCTAAAAACAATAAATCATGCGCGAAGTACGAGTACGTTTTGCACCAAGTCCAACGGGTCCGCTGCATATTGGCGGAGTCAGGACAGCTCTTTACAATTATCTTTTTGCCCGTAAAAACGGCGGTAAATTTATCCTTCGGATAGAAGATACCGACCAGGGAAGGTTTGTACCCGGTGCCGAACAGTACATTATTGATTCCCTTACCTGGAGCGGAATTCATTTCGACGAGGGTGTTCATATCGGTGGCCCGTTTGAGCCTTACCGTCAAAGCGACAGAAAAGAAATATACCATCAATATGCCCTTCAGCTTCTCGAAAACGGAACCGCCTATTATGCATTTGATACACCCGAAGAGCTTGATACCATCCGCAAAGATTATGAGTCGCGGAAAGAGACATTTCAGTATGGTCCTCAGACCCGGATGGGCTTAAAAAATTCTCTTACCTTGCAGGAAAGCGAAGTTAAATCAATGCTTGATTCAGGGACACATTATGTAATCCGTGTTAAAATTCCGGAACATGAAACAATCTCCGTGCAGGATTTGATCCGTGGTGAAGTGCATGTTGATTCAGCCTTGCTTGACGATAAAGTGTTATACAAATCGGATGGAATGCCTACTTACCATCTTGCCAATGTGGTAGATGATTACCTGATGAAGATTTCGCATGTGATACGTGGCGAAGAATGGTTGCCTTCCGCTCCCCTGCATGTTTTGTTGTACCGTTACCTGGGATGGGAAAAAGATATGCCGGAGTTCGCCCATCTTCCGCTTTTGCTGAAACCAGATGGAAATGGCAAACTGAGCAAACGCGATGGCGACCGGCTGGGCTTCCCTGTTTTTCCCTTGCGATGGACTGATCCTAAGTCGGGAGAAGTATCGTCAGGGTACCGCGAAAGTGGCTACCTGCCCGAAGCATTTATAAACATGCTTGCTTTCCTGGGCTGGAACCCGGGTACCGAACAGGAATTGTTCACTTTGGACGAGCTGGTTGAGCATTTCAGTATTGAACGCGTAAGTAAATCGGGAGCCAAATTTGATGTTGAAAAAGCCCATTGGTACAACCACCAGTATCTTTCGAAAAAGACACCGGCAGAACTGGCTCAATTTTTAATTCCAATCCTTGAAGAAAAGAAAATTGATGTTTGCACGGATTATGTAGAACAGGTTTGCGGATTGATCCACGACCGTGCTGTTCTGATCCCTGACCTTTGGACACAGTCGCATTTCTTCTTCCTCGATCCGGAATCGTATGATGAAAAAGTGGTTGCCAAAATCTGGAAACCGGAAACCCCTGCCCTGCTCAGCGAATATGTAAAAATTCTGGAAGCAACAGATCCATTTAAAAAAGATTCGATTGAGGTAAATACAAAAGCATTTGTGCAGGAAAAAGGAATCGGCATGGGTCAGCTGATGAATCCGCTTCGGCTTATAGTGGTTGGGACCAACGCCGGACCAGGAATGATGGATATGATGGAGGTGATAGGCAAAGAATATATTATACCAAGGATTCAGGCCGGGATTGGAAAAATAAAAATCTGAGTCGAAAAGGTCGGGAGTCGGAAGACAGAAGTCGGAGCCTCGAACAGGTTGACGGGAGGATTCTGAATTGAGGTTTATATGTATTTGGGCTGTGAGATTTTAACCGGGTTATACTTGAAAAAATACGGGTATATGCACAGCAGGATCAAATTATTAAAATCTCATACGCTTAAAAGGATCAAATCTTAACCAATTTCAACGATTTATCTCTAATTATTTTGTTGATTTCCAGCAAATTTGGAAGTCCATTTTTAACCAGAAGAGTATTACTGTATATGCTCACAAATTTCCATTCATTTTTTCGAAATCAGGGCGAATGAGTGAAAAACTGATCACCGGTAAAATGTAAAGGGCCTCTGGCTCCAGATTATAAAATATTCCTACCTTTCCTGTTTATTTTTGAAGGCGCTTTCACAAATCAAATTTGATCATAATCCTTTTTATCCGCTTAAGACAGGGTAAAACTAAAATTGCCGGATAAAAAGCAGTACTGTTCCAATACCTGAATATCTGAAAAATTTAACTGTATATATTATGCATAAGATTTTAACCCTGGCATTATTAATTTCAATAAATGCTCCGGCAATGGCCGGGATAAGCAAAAAAGGAAACATGCCGGTTGATGCTTCCTATAAATTCCTGAACAAACTAAATCTGCAAAAAGATAACTTCTGTGATGAAGAAGGAGAAATCCTGAAATTAAAAAATCTTCCGGCAGAAATAAAAATGTCTGAAACAACAGAATTAGAATTGGTTAAGACCAGAGGAAATAATTCCGGTAAAGCAAGCAGGTTTCAGGGTATAGCCGAAATCGGTTATTCAATAGGAACAGGCGAATACAAAATTGATTACATGAAATTTAACGCTATTGCCGGATACAAAATTAACCCTTATTTTTCGATAGGTATCGGAAGCGGGTTAAGGTATGCCATGGATATAAATGATGCCTTGATTCCGTTTTTTATTGATTTCCGGGCTAATCTCATTGAAAAAAAGATTCCCATTTACCTTGCCTTTGATGCAGGCTACGCGCTTGATATTACCAGTGATTTTAAGAGTGAAGGATTTTATCTTTTAATCAATCCTGCTGCCGGAGTGGTATTTAAAATTACGGATAAATCTACTATCCACGTAGAGTTAGGATATGATTTTCAGAAGTTTAAGATAAGTAGTTCTGAATTTAACGTAGTGCACGGGACAACCATTAATACCACCGGAATCAGTATTAATGCGGGTATTTCCTTTTAGAATGTCGCCTGAGTGTGAATTATTGAGAAAATTTTCATTTTCATTTTCGAAAAAAGAGTTTTTTATGTTTCGAAGACTCTTTATTGCAAAGCCGGGCCAGCGGAGTATTACTATCAATTGTTGAAAATGTTATCAGAGTTATAATGAAATTCAGAACCACAACCAGACAAAAAACCAGACAAAAAAACCAAACCATTTAAAATTAAAATCAGAAATAACGTAATGAAACCATTAAACATCTGATCATTAAAACCAAATTACAATAATGTCTTATTTTTTTATTGCCTTGTTCCTTTTATTATTTGTCCCCATTATATTAATGAAATATAAAATAGATAAAGGGGAAAATAATTCTGCAAAGTTTTTCAATTTGGCCGTATCTCTATTTTTATTGTATTCATTTTCAAGTACAACAAAATTGGAACTCACTCAGGCATTTACTGGATCACAAAAGTTAACAGAGAAGGTATTTGTTGAAGTTGGTATTTTAAGTCCTTTTATTAGTGGTTTATCCTGGTTATTATATGTTACCCTATCGTTTGTCCTAACAGTTATTATTACTCAAGTTGCATTTAGAAATGAAAAAAGTAGAATCATATTTTTACGAATACTTCCCTTTTATTGGATATTAAATAGTATTAATATCTATAAATATATTATTCCTAAGAATGATGTAGTAAGTAATTCTGATTATTTGATACCCGGGATATTAATGCTAAATGCATTCTTCGTAATTCTTATATATGTTTTTTATTCAAGAAGTTTTATAAAGAAGTTTTTTCAATATAGGGAATCAACCTAGCTCTAGGTAACTTAAACATTCCTTTTGGGGATTTCACAAGGTCAAAATTGTAATAAAAAATTTTGATAAATCTAATTTGTATGTAAAATTGTGTGTACATACATGAAAAACCACTTACAAATTAACTCTGTAAGTGGTTGATTATCATTTTGTTGTCCGACCAGGGCTCGAACCTGGACTCTTCTGATCCAGAATCAGACGTGTTGCCAGTTACACCATCAGACAATTTCGTGATTTGGAGGTGCAAAATTATTCTTTTTTTTAAATGTTGCACCATAAAAACCAAGATTTTTTATCCCTGCTTTGATTTTGTCCAGGGATCCTTGAGCGGCACGGTACGGTTGAAAACCAGTTTTTCGCTGGTTGTGTCGGGATCAACACAAAAATAGCCCAGCCTCTCGAACTGAAACCTGTCGCCGGACCTGGCACTGGCAACTGAAGACTCAGCAAATGCTGTGATAACCTTCAGTGATTCCGGGTTCAGATTTTCTTTAAAATCGTGTCCTTCTTCAACGTTTTCGGGCGTTTCGGTGGCAAACAGGCGGTCGTACAAACGTACTTCTACCGGGAGTGCATGTGCGACCGATACCCAGTGAAGTGTCCCTTTAACCTTTTTATTGCTGTTTGGCTGTCCGCTGCGGGTATCGTCCTGGTAGGTACAGTGAATTTCCGTTATATTTCCTTCGATGTCCTTAACAATGGATTCACATTTGATGATATAACCGTATTTGAGACGTACTTCTCCCCCTGGTTTAAGCCTGAAAAACTTACCTTCCGGGTTTTCCATAAAGTCTTCACGCTCAATATATAATTCACGGCTGAACTGAACCATACGGAATCCGGCATCAGGATCTTCTGGGTTGTTAACAGCCTCGAGTTCTTCAACTTTTCCTAAGGGATAGTTATCGAGAATAAGTTTCACAGGATTAAGAACCGTCATAACCCGGTTCGATCGTCTATTTAAATCCTCACGAACACAGAATTCGAGCAAAGCCACATCAATCAACTGATCACGTTTGGCTATCCCGATTGTATCGGCAAAGTTTCGCAACGATTCAGGAGTGTATCCGCGCCGGCGAAGTCCGCAGATAGTAGGCATACGGGGATCGTCCCAGCCACTGACTAAATTTTCATTCACAAGCTGCAGCAACTTGCGCTTACTCATTACGGTATAGGTAAGATTCAGGCGTGCAAATTCGATCTGCCGGGGGCGATAATCACCTTCGGCAACCTGTTCGAGATACCATTCGTAAAGGGGACGGTGAACTTCGAATTCGAGTGTGCAAATGCTATGTGTAATGCCTTCAAGGTAATCGCTTTGGCCATGGGCATAATCATACATTGGGTAAATGCACCATTTGTCGCCAGTGCGGTGGTGGTCGGTATGAAGTATGCGGTACATAATCGGATCGCGCATCAGCATATTAGGGTGGGCCATATCTACTTTGGCGCGTAAAACCTTGCTTCCATCAGGGAATTCGCCGTTTTTCATCCGGGTGAAAAGGTCGAGATTTTCATCGGGGGTACGTGTACGATATGGACTTTCCTTGCCTGCACGTGTAACCGTTCCGCGGTATTCGCTGATCTCCTCAGCACTCAAATCATCAACATAGGCATTTCCTTGTTTAATCATCTTAACAGCCCAATCATACAACTGGTCGAAATAATCGGATGCATAATAAAGCCTGTCGTCCCAGTCGAAACCGAGCCAGCGAACATCTTCCATAATGCTGTCGACATATTCAGTATCTTCCTTTACCGGGTTGGTATCGTCAAATCTAAGGTTTGCCAGCCCATTGTACTTTTTTGCCGTTCCGAAATTCAGGCAAATACTTTTTGCATGGCCTATATGAAGGTAACCATTGGGTTCCGGCGGGAATCGGGTATGAACGCGGCCCTGGTTTTTGCCACGTGAAAGTTCTTCTTCAATTATCTGGTGAATGAAATTCAGGGATACTTTTTCTTCTGCGGGGGCAGCTTTGTTTTCGTCTGTCATGATGGTCAAGCGTTTAGGCTTTTAAAATTAAATAGTTTGCAAAGGTAAAGCTTATTGGTTTTGGAAAGGGGTTAATAGTGAATGGAAAATGGAAAATAGTTGTGTAATGAGGAAGTTATTAGTAGATAGTCGAACTAAAATCTTGAAGGGAAACATGTATGATTTACTGAAGTTGGTAGAATACAACTAATTTTGCATTTAACTGTTTTATTCAGGGATCATGATTTGGGGAATCCAATCCGTTAACTTTGTATCCTTTACTTATCAATTAACTGGAATAATAATTTAATTGTAACTTCCTGTTAACCATTTTCCAATAACCATTAACTAAAAACTAAAATGGGTCTCATCGAAATAGAAGGAATGGATTTTTTTGCTTACCACGGCTGTTTTAAGGAAGAGCGGGTTATTGGCACGAGATTTACAGTGGATGCCTGGCTCACAACCGACACTGCCGAGGCCGAAATCAGCGACGAACTGAAACATACAGTAAATTACCAGGCTGTTTATGCGCTTATCAGGCAGGAAATGGAACAGCATGCCCATTTGCTCGAACATGTTGCCAGGCGGATTATTGATGCCATTTACAGGGATTTTTCTGCCGTGACTCATGTTAAGATAAAAGTATCAAAACTGAACCCGGCACTTGCTCATGGAGGAAAAATAAAGCAAGTAAGTGTAACACTTGAAAGATAAAAGGATGGCGGATGGCGGATTGTGTGATCCGAAAAAAGATACTTCTCAAATTACTCCATTCTCCCCTCTCCCTTCTCCCTTCTCCCTTCTCCCTTCTCCCCTCGTAACAAAAAACTAAGTGTTCTATGAACAACAAGGAACGTCCTTTCGAACAAAAGAAATGCCCGCGCTGTGGAAATTCGTTTATGTGCAGCACTTCGGTAAAATGTTGGTGTTTTGAATTCGATGTAACACCCGAAAAAATGGAACTGATTCAGGAAAAGTGGCATGGCTGCCTTTGTCCTGATTGCCTCAAATCGTATTCAAAACAGTAATAAAAAAGATTTTGTTGATAAAATGTTAATTACTTACCTTTGCACCGCCTAAAAAGGGTTTCGTGGCCGAGTGGCTAGGCAGCGGTCTGCAAAACCGTGTACAGCGGTTCGAATCCGCTCGAAACCTCAAAACCTAAGCAAAAAAGCCTCCTTTCCGGGAGGCTTTTGTCGTTATAACAAAATACTATTATTCCGCTCTCTTGTAAACTATAGCCACCACCGTTTTATCATCACCACCCATATTGATAGTCATTCCATAGGGACGGGACGGATCAATTTTAATCTGGTTTAACCCGGCTTTGCCCGTTAATTGTTCCCAAATGGTAACAGCCATATGAACGCCTGTACCCCCGGTTGGGTGACCCCAGCCAATTAATCCACCGGTGGTATTGAAAGGAATTTTTCCATCGCGGGCCGTATTTCCGGCAGCTACAAAATCGGCGCCCTTACCATGCTCGGCAAATCCCAGAGCCTCAACACCAAGAATTCCGGCAATGGTAAAACAGTCGTGAAGTTCAACTGTGGCAAGTTGTTCAATTGTAATTCCGGCCGATTCAAGTGCTTGTTTACCTGCTTCGCGGATGGTCGAAAGCACTGTAGGCTGTGGAGGATCTTCGGTAATATCATCAACGGCATGCCCCCACCCTATTACTTCCACAGCATCCGCAGGAGCAATTCCGGCACGTTTGAGGCCTGCTTCACTCAGAATGGCAATGCCGGAAGCTCCATCGCTGACCTTTGAGCAATCGAATACGTTCAGGTGATCGGTGAATGATTTCGGATTGGGTTCCATTAACGCCAGTGCTTCGAGATCCTCAACGGTATTGTGGTGTTCCTGTGCCGTCGGGCACAAACGGGCATTTTCTATGGCATTCCTGAACCAGCGTGCAAATCCTTTCCGGGCATTTTCGCGACCAAATTCTGAATAGTATGCTCCTGCCCTGTCGCTGAACTGACCCGGGAAAAAGTATGCATGACCGTTTTTACGCTTGTTGAACCAGCCGGCGCCGGCCAGCACATCAGCTCCATAAATTGCTTTAACAGTATTCTGTACCTCAACACCTATACAAAGTACCGAATCGGCAGTTCCTGCCAGAACCGATTTCATACCTGTTATTAATGCAAGTCCACCCGAAGCACATGCACCTTCGACACTGATAGAAGGTTTATAGCGCAGGCCCTTATCAACCATAGGAAGGAAAGCTCCCAAATGAGCCTGTTTGTTGAAGCGGGCCGACATAAAATTACCGACTACACTTTCGTCGATATTCTGGGCCCCGCCAACTTGTGTAAGAACACCCTGTCCGGCTTCTTTCAGGTAATGCTCCAGACCGGGGCGTTCAGTACGAGGATTAAATTCTTTGCGCCCGGTACCAAGCGATATGGTGTTGTAACCGGCAGCCATATATATTTTACGTGATGGTTTTGTCATTTCAAAAAAGTATTTAGCCGTTTACAAATAATCATTTATTGGTCCATAAGCATGGAAAAAGCCTGTGAGAAGCACGGTATTCACATCTTTTTCATTGTTGGCTACGCCATCGCTGACAAGTTTACGGGCCGTTTCGCGGGAGTTAAGGGCAAAAGCAACTGCAAGTGCAGCCCCGGGAGCAGGAGACACTTGAAGGGCTTTAAACGCCGGAATCAGGACAATATCTTTATCGGCAACTTTAACCAACGCTTTCCAGGGTAAAACTTCAGCAGAAGTTGCACCGAGCCAAGTATCAGCAACAGCGCGGAAAGTATCAATATCTATGTAAGACCCCGTTAGTTTATCAATAACACCTAAAGGCTTCCCCTTTTGATATTTCAGGAAACCATCCTTCTGGCTACCATCGCTGAACTGTCCTCCTTTTACACCACCCAGAACCAGTTCGTCGAGCAGGCTGCTGTGTAGTTGTTCTCCTTGCATATGCGGCTGCATAACCCTGAGTATAAACTGAACCACATCAAGTCCCACATAATCAATCAGCTGAAAAATACCCATGGGACGTGAAAGGAAATCGCGGGTAACGCGGTCGATACAGTAAATAGCTTCGTGCAAAGGCATTTGAGTTGCCAGCCTTTCTGCTTCTTTAATTCCGAATAAGGCATCGCGCATAAAATGGCCGTTACCAATAAACCCGGCAATATCATTTGAAGGTACTACCGTTTTACGCAGGTTAGCTGCATATTTATTGGCAAACTCAACCATTTCAGCCGGGTTTTCGGCAATGGTGATTAGTTCAACCAGTTTTTGAACAGCAGGAGGATTGTAGAAATGAAATCCGAGGATACGCCCTTCGAGTGCGGCATTTTTATTCAATCCGCCGATAGGTACCGATGATGTATTTGTGAAGAACCACGGTTTATTGGGATTGTTTTCATTAATCTGGCGAAAGAGTTTTTCTTTTAACGCCTGGTTTTCACTAACTGCTTCGAACACAAGAGTCGAATCGTAAGCAGCCTCAATTCGTGTCGTGGTGCGTATCACGCTCATTACATCCAGCACGTAGGCATCAATGATATCACTGTTTTCGATTAAGGAGGCCTTATCCGCATATAGCTTTCGAAGTGCCACTATCTTTTTTTCAGCAGCTTTCAATACCTGCAAACGCACGTATTTTACAAGCCCTGTAAGTCCTTCATCGGATGTATCAATGGCGTTCAGTACAAATGTTTTCCCTTTGTTTTCGGGTTTCAGCATCTGATCGGCCATTTCGATGGCTGTAAGCAGCAGAATGCCGCTACCCATTTTACCGGCAGCACCGAGGACTGAGACTTTTTGGATTCGCTGTGTATATTCCATTTGGGGGTTGGGGTTTAGGGGTTGGGGTTTAGGGAGAAGGGAGAAAGGGAAGGGGAGAAGCGGAGAGGGGAGAGGGGAGAGGGGAGAATTGAATCTACCACTGTGGTTTGCGTTTTTCGAGGAAGGCTTTCATGCCTTCGGTACCTTGTTTTCCGAAAAGCTGACCAAAGGATTGTGCTTCGAGTTGACTGCCTTGTGCAAGCGAAACCTGGTAGCCCTGGCGGGTTACAAACTTTACCATTTTAACGGCATCGGGCCCTTTGGCGGCAATAACGCCTGCTATGCGAAAGACTTCTTCCATCAGCATCTCCGGCTCTGTAACTTTTTGAACGAGGCCGATCCGAAGTGCATCGGCAGCAGTGAGCATTTCGCCGGTGGTCAGCATAAAAAGGGCATCGCCCATACCAATAAGCCGGGGCAGGCGTTGTGTTCCGGCATAGCCGGGAATAAGCCCCAGGCTGACTTCGGGTTGCCCGAATTTAGCGGTGCTTGAAGCAATACGGAAATCGCAGGCCAGTGCCAACTCAAGACCGCCACCGAGTGCAAAGCCGTTGATTGCTGCAATAACGGGTACTTCAATAGTTGAAAAACTACGGAAAGTCTTCTGTCCGCGCAATGAGAATGCTTCAGCTTCTTCAGAAGTTTTATTTACCATTTCGGCTATATCGGCTCCGGCAACAAAAGCTTTCCCTGCACCTGTAATAATTACTGCAGTTAATTCCAGATTGGTTGCCTCATTGACGACAAGATGATCCATTTCATCGAAAAACGCAGTGTTGAGTGCATTAAGACTTTCGGGACGGTTGATTGTTACCAGAAGTGCTGAACCCCGGAGTTCCGGTTGAAGTATTTTATATTCCATTGATTGAGGTATGAAAACTAGCGTTGAGATTCCTGTTTTTGAAACAGAAACAAATATAAATATATTTCCATACTTGAAACAAAAGCAGATGAAAAAAGTTAAGATTATCCGCCAAACTATTCAATCCCGGGAAGGTGGTTGAATTTATCCGCGCTAAAGTCAGAAAGAATATTGAAGCTATTGGTAAAGCCCTTTAACCCGTGGTTTACCGGCAATAAAATCCTTGAGATAAAAAGGCTCACAGTAGGCAACATCAGCAAAATTACCCTTTTCAAAATCCCATTCAGCCAGCCTGCATATGGCTTCGCCTGAAAGGGAAATTTCATCTAAAAAAGTAAATTTATCATTTGAACCTAGTAATGATGTACATTTTGAAGCCCCATCGCCGAAATAGAGAATTTCTTTTCCGGTAAAAGCACTAAAAGCTTCTTCGGTAACAACGAGTGCATTAACAGGTTCGAGAGCCTGCAGGTTATGATTATAAACTGCTGTATAAACTTCCATACGCCTTGCGTCGAGCATGGGGACAAATAAAACATTATCTGTCGATTTTTCAAGCTGTTTATATTTCTGAAGTGCCTGCCATGACAGAGATTTCAGCGTATCAACCGCAATGAATGGTTTATCGAGCGCATAACACAATCCTTTGGCTGATGAAACCCCGATTCGTAACCCGGTGTATGAGCCAGGACCCATACTAACGGCAACGGCGTCCATTTTCTGGTAAGTAACACCAGCTTCAGTAAATACTTCAGAAATAAAACCGGTTAGCGCTGCCGAATGCTCCTTAAGTCCGGCTGACTCCCTGATCGCAAGAAGTTTTCCATCTTTAACCAAAGCAACAGAGCAAATGTTTGTCGCGGTTTCAATACCGAGAATTGTTGGCATGTTTTATATTGATGTATACCGGATGAAAAATGCCGGATTTTGGAATATAATTAGTAGTTAAAAGCCCAAAAACCTAACCCCAAAATCCTAACCCCTTACTTTTTATCATCAGCATAAAGATCCTTTGCATCAACCTTAGTAACCTTATCGCCATCTTTCAGTTTTTTAGAGACTGCACGGTAAGGGGCTGTAATCACTTCCTGATCTTCTTTCACACCTTCGGTAATTTGTATGAAGGTGTTATCCTGAATACCGGTTTTTACTTTTACCATTTTTGCAATTCCTTTATCGTAAAGGAAAACATATTCCTGGGCAACTTCTATTTTCTTTTTGGTGTCTTCGCTATTTTCACTATTTTCACCTGATTCTTCTGCTTTTTCTGCCTTTGCAATGGCTGCAGCACTGGTATCAGCCCTTGAAGTAACAGCCTGAATTGGGAGCGTAAGTACATTGTTCATGCTTGCAGTCTGAATATCAACCGTAGCTGACATTCCCGGGCGGAAGGGTGAATCGCTGGGTCTATCCGCTGCAATAAGGTCTTTGTACGATTCGGGAAGTATCCGGATTTTCACTTCAAAATTAGTCACCTGATCGGCACTTACACCAACTGTGTTGGCTGAGGTACTTATTTCGGTTACTATACCTTTGAATTTACGGTTCTGATAAGCATCCACTTCAACCAGGGCAGTATCACTGAGCGAAACCCGGACAATATCGTTTTCATTTACGCTCACATTTACCTCCATCGTCTGCAGGTTTGCTATACGCAGTATTTCGGTTCCCGATCCGAACTGGGAAGCCCCTGCAACGCGTTCGCCTTTTTCGATATTAAGTTTTGAAATCGTACCTCCTGAAGGTGCATAAATAGATGTTTTCGAAAGATTTTCTTTTGATTCCTTTACGCCGGCTTCAGCACTTTTTACATTAAATGCAGCGGCTTTCACGCTTTCTTCCGCTGCTTCCACCTCGGCAAGGGCTACTTCGTAATTAGCTTTAGATGTTTCGTACTCGGCATCGGAAATGGTCTTCTGACTATGTAGTTTTTCATTCCGGTCGAAGGTGCTTTTCGCATTGATAAACTGCGATTTAACCTGGGCAAGCCTGGCTTTTGCATTGGCCAGGTTGGCTTGCGAAGTATTGAATGCAGCAACAGTACGATCGTAGTTCGAAAGGTATATTTCAGGATTTATTTTTGCCAGTAGTTGGCCTTGTTTTATCACTTCGCCTTCTTTTATATAGAGTTCAATGATTTCGCCTGATACATCGGGGGAGAGTTTTACTTCTATCTCAGGTGCAATTTTACCGTTAGCCGAAACCACCTCAACAATGGTGCGTTTCGTAACCTTTTCGGTGGAAACTTTTGTTTCATCGGGTTTCCCGATGACTCCCTTTTTCTTGGCTACAACTCCGGCTATTAATAGTATCAGAACTAAGATAATAACTATCCAGATGATTCTTTTCTTGGTGAACATTGCTGATATGGATTAGATTAGGTTTTTAAAATATAAATTTTCGGGAAAGGAATTGGTTAATGTGCTAATGTGCTAATGTATTATTTTGAAATGTTAAATACAGTAACCATATGTTATTTATATTACCGAATTAACGCATTAACTCATTAATTCCTTTTCAGTGTCAACGGTTTTCCCATATAGAAATCCAGAACGGTACTCTTGAAAATGAATTCATATTTGGCGCGGAGCTGGTCGGACTCAGCCTTTTCGAGATCCTTTTTCGAATTGTTATAATCAACCGAATTAAGTGAACCGACATTAAATTTCTGTTCGGCATACCTGAACGACTCACGTGCAGCATTTACACCAATTGTTGAAGCTTCATAATTGTTCAATGCTGCTTTGGCATCAGCATAAGCCTGTTGAATAGTTTTGCGAAGTTCGAGTTTACTGTTTTCGAGATTATATTTCTGGTTCTCAACACCTATTTTAGCCCTGCTTATTGCAGTGCGTGTTGACCAACCGTTAAAAATAGGAATGTTAAGATTAAGAGCTATTGACTTATTAAAATTATCATTAAACTGATCGTTAAAGGGCTTTGTATCATAAACGGCTGTTCCTGCCAGGTTCCAGACATATTGTTCGGGTTGACCATTAATTCCTGGGATAAAAGCCGTAGGAGCAGTTTTGGTGACATCAGGGATATAAGGAGTGTAACTGGTAAGTACCTGCGCTGCACCTGAATACCCGGAAGCAAGTGAACCCTGTAAAACAAGTGAAGGCGACTGCCCTCCCTGCGCCAGGGATAATCCTATTTCGGCACTTTTAACTTTCGATTCGGCACTTTTGATTGATGGCTGCGTTTCGAGAGCCATGCTGTAAATTTGTTCTGCCGACAAAGAAAGCTCAGGCTGAAGCCCAAGTTCAAGATCGGGCGATTCGATCACAAATCCTTCAACTGAGGGTAGATCAAGCATCTGCACCAGGGTAAGGTTAGCAATATCGAGGTTGTTCCGTGCACTGACTACCTGCGAATTTTCCAGTGCCCGCTGTGCTTCGAGGGTATAAAAATCGCCCTGTGCCAATGCTCCGGCATCAACGAGTTTTTTTAATCTCTCCGATTGTAACTCGGTGGCTTTAAGCTGGTTTTCAGCTGTTTTAACCAATTCTTCATAGAAGAGTATCTGCAGGTATCCCGTTGCTATCAGGAGCGAAATATCATCCATGAATTTATCCGTGTCGTATTGGGTGGCTTCCAGGTCAACTTTGCGTTGCTTCACCTGGTTTAATTTTTGAAAACCATCGAAAAGTGTCACACTCGAACCCAGGTAAAAGTTATCTGTTTGAACCCTGTCGGTTGCGAATTCATTGGTATAACGGTCAACGGTCTGTCCAAAGTTATACCCATGGCTGGCCCCGGCATTCAACGAAGGAACCATACTCAGTTTGTCCTGGAGCAACAATGCCTGTTCACTTTTTACAAGCAGCAGTTGTTGCTTAACCTGTATATTGTTGGTGAGTGCGTATTCGACACATTTTTCGAGTGTCCATACTTCCTGTGCACGAAGAGAGGTAAAAAGCACAAGACTGATTAACATTAAAAATAATTTTCTCATGGAAAACCGTTTATAAACCTTAAACTGAAGCGGTGTACGTATTATTGATTTATTTTTACAAAGTTATTGTAACTAAGCATTAAACAAATGAAAAAAGCATATTTCTTTGCGTTTTTAACATTCTTTTCGTTAATAAACAACCAGAATGCAGTTTTTGCTCAATTTCAACATAAAGAAACTGAGGCAACAGCAATATACAGTGATACTCTCGAAGCTGTTCACTATGGAATTCATTTAACAGATATAAATCTGACGAATAAAACCATAAAAGGTTACACCGAAGTAAAACTTGTTGCAAAAATCAATTCCCTTTCCTCTATTCAACTTGAACTTGCCAGCCTCACGGTTGATTCTGTTTTTATCGAAACATCAAAAACGATAGCTTTCAGCCATGTTGGTAATTTGATAACTATTTCTCTTGTACAGCCTGTTAATACAGGAGATACCGTAAATACGACCATCTATTATCACGGTCAGCCATTTGTTGATCCTAGCGGCTGGGGCGGATTTCATTTTTCGGGCGATTATGCGCTGAACCTTGGAGTGGGTTTTGATGCCATACCACACAATCTTGGGAAAGCCTGGTTTCCGTGCATTGATGATTTTCGCGACAGGGCTTTGTATGATGTGTATTTAACAGTTGCCAATGATAAAAAAGCGGTCAGCGGCGGAAACCTGGTTAATGTTACAAATCATGGAAATAATACTTCGACGTGGCACTGGAAGACGGAATTTACACTTCCGACTTACCTGATTTCAGCCACAACAGGTAAATATGAATTGGTTTCAGACTCCTATGCTGGGCATCAGGAAACGATACCGATCGCTTATTACTGCCGGCCCTCAGATACAGCAAGGGTTGCCGGTACGTTTATCAATCTGAAGAGTATTATGCAGGTATATGAAAATCATTTCGGGCCTTACCCTTTCGAAAGGATAGGATATACAGGCACTCCCGGTGGACTCGGAGCCATGGAACATGCAGCCAATGTGAGTTACCCTTTTTCCGGCTGGACCGGTAATACTGCCAGCGAATGGTGGTATGCCCATGAGCTATCGCACATGTGGTTTGGTGATGAGGTTACCTGCGCTTCGGCTGAGGATATGTGGCTCAACGAAGGATGGGCCGTTTGGTGCGAATCACTCTACCGCGAAGGAATTTACGGAAAACAGGCTTATAAAGATAATATGCGGGCCAAACTGAAAGAAGTGCTTCTTTCAACACATATCACCGATGGCGGCTACTATGCTGTTTACGGAATTCCTCAGACGATTACTTACGGCAGCACCGTTTACGAGAAAGGCGGACAGGTTACCCATACACTTCGCGGATATTTGGGCGACAGCCTGTTCTTCGGTGGTGTAAAGGCTTACCTGCAGCAATACGCGTACAATTATGCATCGAGTTATGATCTGCGCAATTTTCTTACAGCTTACAGTGGATTGGATATGGCATCCTTTTTCGATGCATGGGTTTTTGCACCGGGATTTCCTCATTTTTCGATTGATTCCGCTGTTTCCGTTCCGTCAGGAAACGGATATGATGTAACTGTTTATGTGAAGCAGAAACTGAAAGGCGTTACTCAATATGCCAATGCCAATCACCTTGAAATTTCTTTTATGAAAACCGATTGGCAAACCATAACCGATACCATTGTTTTTTCAGGAATTACCGGTAGTAAAACATTTCATGTACCGTTTTTGCCGGTTGAAGTAATGGCTGATCCCGACGAAAAAATATCGGATGCAACTACTGATATCGCTAAAACTCTTAAAAATACAGGTGAATATGATTACCAGCATACTTACTGCAAAGTGGCGGTTGAACAGGTTACCGATTCGGCTTTTGTACGCATAACGCATAACTGGGTAGCCCCCGACAGCCTGGAAGTGCCGCAGCCCGGGCTACGGATTTCCGATTCACGCTACTGGACAGTAGAGGGCATTTTTCCTGCCGATTTCAAAGCTAAAGGTATATTTACCTACAGCCGGGCGGCTACTCTTGATAAAACCCTGATCACAAATTCGCAGGACTCGCTGGTTATACTTTACCGTCCGGGAGCCGGCTATCCCTGGCAGGGAACTGCATTTACGCGTGTCGGACCATGGATGTCAGGGGTAATTACGGTTGATTCCCTGCAAAAAGGCGAATATTCGCTGGCCATCTGGGACGAGTTATACCTTGATAAAAAAGGAAACAACCAGATGAAAACAAGCCTTATGAAAATATTCCCCAATCCGGCCCAAAGTGCTGTAAATATTGAATTTGATGTTCCGCAAAAGACAGTACTCAACATCTATGATTCGTTGGGAAAACAGCTTGGAAAAACTAAATTTAGCCCGGGATTAAATCATTTTAGTTATGAAAATCCCGGGAAAGGTGCGGCTGTCTATTTCTTCAAACTTACCGATTCAAAAGGGAATCTGCTGGAAAGCAGGAAGGTGGTTTTTGAATAAAGGGAAGCTGGAGCATTGATTTAAATGTTACCATTGCATTTAGTTTGAGAATATTGGATTGAAAGTTTCAAAAATCATTTTATGGTTATTGGCGTAACTAAATAAGGGTGTTTTGAAAGTGGAAAGTGGTGGAAAATTAAGAAAAGCTATGTATTGATAGAATGAGGGAATATAACCACCCACACATTACAAATTTACCAGAGCGGGGAATCCAAACTGGTTATTGTCCGTTAAGCGATTAGATTATGAAATACTTCCCATATCTGGTTCTAGCAGGGATGTTCTTTTTCAATCCTGTTTTTCTACCTGCACAAGCGGTTTATTTTAACAATCGCTATAATATGTATCCATTCAACACTTGGGATTATTCAACAACTCTCATTGAGATTGAAAATGGTTATATTATCTATGGTGCAACAGGAGGAGAATATGGATTACATACTAAAGCATTGATAAAGATTGATTATTCTGGAAATAATCAAGGTATAAAGTTATATGGAGATGATATAAACGCATATGATGCTGGCTATCCCGGTGCATTATGCAGGTATACAAATAACATCTTTTTTGGTACGGGTTCCGTAAGGTCTTATACATCCAATTGGGTTCACGACCGGGGAGTGTTAATTAAATTTAATGAGGAATTCGATACACTCTGGATGAAAGAATATGGTGAAAGAGTTTTGCCCATTGATACTTCTTTTCTGTTCAGGAATCTAACTATGGCAAATGATGGGAATATCGCTTTAACTGGTTCATGGGGTGTATATTCTACAGGTATTTCAAATGCTCATGCCTACCTTATCAAAACTGACACCTCTGGCAACAAACTATGGGAGCATGTATACACCAACCTGCCGGGCGATGTGCAGGGCTACAGCGTTATATCCACTACTGATGGGGGATATGCCATTGGCGCATTCCAATATTACCATGTGCCTCCACCTAACGAAACCGGCGACCCTATTATTATCAAAACTGACAGCCTGGGGAACTTTGAGTGGGTGCGCAACCTGGGGGGCGAGCTGATGGACACTCATGCTATGGTAGCAAATTCAGCTGATGGCAATATTTTAGTCATATCTGCCTATTCTGACAGTGTTTCAGGTGGTGATGAGTGGGCAAAAAAAATACATCTGGTCAAATTAACCAATGACAATCAAGTTATATTCGACCGTATGTATAACAGAAAGATCTACATGCTTTTTACACATACAGTGCATTGCAATCCCGATGGTTCTATAATTTGCTCAGGCTCAACAGGAACCATCAACAGTGATTATCCTTTTACTGTAGGATGGTTGTTTAAAACCGATAACAATGGTGATAGCCTTTGGTATCGGGAATATCGAAAGGTTGGTAGACCTAACAGTTTTTCGTCAAACGTGCTTTATAATGTCATCCCTACCACCGACAACGGGTACATAGCCTGCGGTTATGTGTACCCCGTGCTTCCCGATACTGGCACACAAGATGTATGGGTTGTAAAAGTGGATAGCATGGGTTGCGAAAGTCCTACTTATTGCTGGGTAGGTGTAAAAGAACTGCCGGTTGCACCAAAGATTGGAGAACTTATAATTTTTCCTAACCCCGCCGAAGAAATTTTCACGGTTCAGTTTCAAAAAGTTAATGATAATTGCCTGATACAGTTTGTTGATATCACAGGTAGAAAAGTTGAAGAAGTAAGCACTGCACCATTTTCGTCAACCGAAGTCGTCAACTGCTCCCACTGGCCGCCGGGCATTTATTTTGGTCAATTAATAAGTGATGGAAAAGTCGTGGCAAAAGGTAAAGTTGTTGTCAAATAAAAAATATAGGATAACAATGAAAGATTCCTGCACAAGTGATACAAACGCGAACGAGCGGAGTTATATCATTTCAGCTGAAAAAAGCTGGGCAACGCATCATCCGTTTATTTCTTCAAACTTACCGATTCGAATGGGAATCTGCTGGAAAGCAGGAAAGTGATTTTTGAATAGAGGGGTTGGGATTTAGGGATTTGGTGTTAGGGATTTGGTGTTAGGGGTTGTCTGAAGAATATATTGCAGAATGATATTAAATAATTGTCGGGAAACCATGATAGAAAAATATTTCGCAGATTTGACAGAAACCTTTGAGAAAAATGCCGATCCGGTAAGAGCCGCAGGCGCAAAAGCCTATATGAGGAATAAATCAGAGTTTTACGGGCTCACCTCACCCCTTCGCAGGCAATTGGTAAAAGAGTTTATTGCAAAAAATGGCTACCCGGCCTATGGCCAGCTGGAGGAAATGATCCGCTTTGCCTGGGAGCAGCCCCAGCGCGAATGGCAATATACGGCAATGGAAATCACTGAACGGTTTGTAAAAACTGCCGATGCAAGCCTTCTTGATCTGGCAGAATGGATGATAACCCATAAATCGTGGTGGGATTCAGTTGATTTTGTAGCTCCGAATATTGCAGGGATGCTTTTTAAAAAATTCCCGGAAGTAAAAATGCAGTATATCGAAAACTGGATGAACTCGGGTAACCTGTGGCTACAGCGTTCGTGCGTGATACACCAGCTGCGGTATAATAAAACTGCTGACAAGGCTTTGCTTTTCAATCTCTGCGAACGGCTGGCTGATCATCCTGATTTTTTTATCCGTAAAGCAATCGGCTGGTCGTTACGGCAATACTCAAAATTTGAACCGGAAGCTGTTATTGATTTTGTTAGCAAACACGATCTTAGTAATCTGAGTCGGAAGGAGGCACTGAAAGGGGTGGGGAGAGGGGAAAAATGAGGGGAGAAGGGGGACAAGGAGAAGGGGTGAGGGGCGATTGGGCGATTGAGCGATTGGCGAGAATAAGAAATCCCGGGGAATATGAGACAGATGCTCCGGGATTTATATTTGTGAACTAGCAACTTCCACTCAGACGGCCTGTTCCGTTACCAGTTTAAAACCGATTCCATGTACATTTATCAGTTCAACTGACGGGTCTTCTTTCAGGTATTTGCGGATTTTGGCAATATACACATCCATGCTACGTGCGTTGAAATAACTGTCGTTCTGCCAGATACGGTTCAGCGCGAAGCTGCGGTCCACAACCTGGTTTACATGCTCGCACAATATTTTAAGTAATTCAGCTTCTTTGCTGGTAAGTTTCTGATCCAGTTCGTTGATACGAAGATTCTGATGGTTGTAATCGAAAACGAAATTACCCAGTGTAAAAGTTCCTTTGTCCGTTTTTCCATCGGTTGATTTTGCTGACCGACGCAGAATAGCTTCGATACGCGCAAGTAATTCCTCCATGCTGAATGGTTTTGTAAGATAATCGTCGCCACCGGCCTGGAAACCTTTCAGTTTATCCTCTTCGAGCGATTTGGCGGTAAGGAACAGTATAGGAATCTGGCTGTCGACTTTGCGTATATCCTTGGCCAGGGCAAAACCATCTTTTAAAGGCATCATAACATCTACCACGCAAAAATCAAACGGTTCCTTATTGAAAACTTCGAGTGCTTCTACACCATTAATGCAAAGCCTTGGAGCAAAGCCTTTGGCTTCGAGATATGTGCGGAGGATTGTGCCAAGGTTGCGGTCGTCTTCGGCAAGCAGGATTTTAATTTTTTCGTTTTCCATCTTTGGATATTTTAACGTATTAATTACCAGTGAGTGATCAGTCTGATTCTGTTTTTTATGAATAAAGCTAAATGTCCTTATTGTTTTTATTCTGTTCCGGAATCACGAAAGGCAGAAAGAGAGTAAATGTACTACCTTTTCCCGGTTCGCTTTCAACCTGTATGGATCCGCCGTGTTTTTCGACAATAAATTTTACATAGCTGAGTCCCAGGCCGAAACCTTTCACATTATGCACATCGCCGGTCGGAACACGGTAAAGTTTTTCGAAAATCCTTTTTTGGTTTGCTTTGCTGATACCCATTCCCTTGTCGTTGATGCTTATGTAAATTCCGGCATCAGCATCGGCTGTGGAAACCAAAATCTGTGGTTTGCGCGGCGAATATTTATTAGCGTTATCAAGAAGGTTATAAATTACGTTTGACAAATGGACTTTGTCGGCTTTAATTAGCGGATGTTCAGCCTTAAGTGACTGGCTGATAACCCCGTCGCGTATTTCAATCTGGATAGCAATCTTCCTGATTGCATCAGTAATAAGGCTATGCATATCAATAGCTTCGGGGCGGAGATGGAGGTTACCTTTTTCGAGAATTGCTGTTTGTAGAATTTTTTCCGCCATTTCGCCCAGGCGGTGGTTTTCGTCGCCAATGATTTGAATGTAATCATTGTACATATCGTTGGTAGGCGGAATATCTTTATCCGATAAGGCCTGGCATGCCAGCGAAATGGTTGAAATAGGCGTTTTGAACTCGTGAGTCATGTTGTTGATAAAATCATTCTTGAGTTCCGAAAGTTTACGTTGCCGGATAATGGTAAACACCGAGTAACTAAACGCTGAAATAATGGTAAGAACCAGCATTAACGACACGAACATCATGAGCCAGAGGCTTTGCAGGTTATACTTCGATTGTTCGGGAAAATAGACCAGCAGGAAGTCGCGGGTTGAAATTGCACTTCCCGAAAACAGAGGGAAAGAGAAACCCTTAAAAAGCAACTCATCGTGATAATTTCCTGTTTTTTCGAGTACGATTTTGTTACGGTCGGGACTGAAAACACCAAACTCATAGTCAATTGAAATCCCTTTGGAAGAAAATTCCTGTTTAAGGAGCGTGTCAATCAAACCCATAGAAATCTTTTCCTCGATATGCTTTTTCCCTTCCTCACCCAGTGTTTGGTTCATCACATAATTCAACATGATCTGTTTACGTACTGCTGCCCCTTCCGAAAAGTTTTGAGTAATGCTCAAAGGCATGCCCTCTTGTTCACTTTTGCCCGGCATTGCTATAGTCTCCCCGCCGGAGCCAATATTTATTGGTGGAACAATCGCCCTGATTTGAAGTAATGCTGTATCCGGGGATATAACTTTCAAAGACTCCCTGGTGGTACGGCGCGAAAATTCTATAGTTTCCAGCTTCCACAATGCACTATTTACTGCATCGTCGATAGTACGCTTAAAGTTAGCTTCCCTGAGTTGTACCGAGTTTCTGATCCAGAATACCTGAATACCAATAAATACAGCCATTGCGACCGACATTATCACTATTAACAAAACCAATAATTGCTTTTTCACCTGGTATAATTATTTTTTTCAGGCCCACTGTTAACATTAAAATTAAGTACCTGATAAACTTGTTTTTTATTCCCGGAAATTACCGGGCTGTGAAACATTAATGTACTTCAAAATAGGTATCGGCAGCCTGATTTTCAAATCGCCGTTTTTTCAACTCCTGCAAATTTATACTGCCTTATAATCAGTTAGCTACCCGCTTAACATATTTTAACGTTCTTTTTATTTCGTTAACAGTCCGGGGGCTGTTATGAAAGTATCTTTGTATCGGTTAATTGAACAAAAAGTTATATTATTAATTCTCTCGTCATTGCAGAGAAATTTTTCATAACTGGTTTTGTTGTTTGTTTGGGAAAAATGCGGCTCATGGGTCGCATTTTTTGTTTAATCAGTTTATTCATGAACAATCTGTGGAATCCTGTCCAGATGATGAAACTGTTAAATTACCATTAAAGTATGACTTGCCGGTTTTTTTTCGTAATTTTATACTCTCAAATCATATTCCATCGCTTATATATAAACACATTTTTACAATGACAAATCTCTTGTTCCAATACAGCCACTTGTCCGGCTTCCTTTCGGAAGAAGAGATTCACCTGATGCAGGATGAGATTGATGTAAGCCACAGCCTGCTTGTGGAAAAAGCCGGAAAGGGAAATGAATTCCTGGGCTGGATTGATCTTCCGGGAAGGATAGATGAGAGCCTTATCAGCAGTATTGAAGCTGATGCAAAAACCATCCGCGAAAAAGCTGAAATACTTGTTGTTACAGGTATCGGCGGATCGTATCTCGGTGCCAGAGCAATTATTGAAGCACTTTCATCTCCTTTTGCCAGCTTTCACTCTGAAAGTAAAAACCCGCTTGTTCTTTATGCCGGGCATCATCTTAGCCAGGATTACCATGCCGGGCTGCTCGATCTGCTGGATAAAAAAGAATATGCCATCGTCGTAGTTTCAAAATCAGGAACCACTACCGAACCGGCACTTGCATTCCGGCTATTGAAAGATCACATTGAAAAGAAATATGGAACCGAAGAAGCCGCCAGCCGTATCATTGCTATCACTGATAAATCGAAAGGTGCGCTGAAAAGCCTTGCCGACAAACAAGGATATAAAACATATTCTATACCCGAAAATATTGGTGGACGGTTTTCGGTGCTTACTGCTGTCGGGTTACTGCCGGTTGCTATAGCGGGTTACAATATCCGTGAACTGATTAAGGGTGCAAATGAAATGCGGAAGGTTTGCATCGAAACCTCGTCATTACAGGACAATCCTGCGGCCTCTTATGCTGCTATCCGATCCTCGTTGTACCGGATGGGACACCAGATTGAACTGCTGGTAAATTACGAGCCGTCGCTGCATTACTTTGCCGAATGGTGGAAACAGCTTTTCGGCGAAAGCGAAGGCAAGGAAAACGAAGGACTGTTCCCCGCAGCAGTAGATAATTCAGGCGACCTGCATTCGATGGGACAATATATACAGGAAGGGCAGCGCATGCTATTCGAAACAGTTATTCATGTTCAAAAGACAAAGCGCGCGCTTACAATTCCTTTTGACGAAGCCAATCTAGACGGGATGAACTTCCTTGCCGGAAAAACCCTGTACGAAGTTAATGCGATGGCAGCACTTGGAACCACGCTGGCACATACCGACGGAGAGGTTCCTAATCTTGACATTCTTATTCCGGAAATTGATGAACGCTCATTGGGTGAACTTATGTATTTCTTTGAGTTTGCCTGTGGACTAAGCGGCTACCTGCTGGGAATAAATCCATTTAACCAGCCGGGTGTTGAAGCTTACAAAAACAATATGTTTGCATTGCTTGGGAAACCAGGTTTCGAAAATGAGACGGAAGAGATAAGGGGAAGGGTAAATGAGAGATAGGTGCGAGGGGGCGAAGGGAGAGGGGAGAAGGGAGAGGGGGAGAAATAGCGAAACGCAGGGAGTGATATTCAGGAAAATAATTTTTAGCTATGCATTGCTGCTCAGAGCCTTGAAACCTGAAACTCAGAAACCCTGCTTGCAGCAGGCAAGCCTTTAAACAAAATTAAAGAAATTACCATGGAAAACAGGCTTTTTGAATACATGAACCGGCGCGTTGGCGGTGACTTTATTCTGTCAGGCAAAATAAAAGAAGCAGGTCCCGTCATAACCATATCAAGGCAAACCGGATGTGGTGCAAGTAAGATTGGATGGGCAATCTGCGAAGAACTGAACAAGCGGAAACTCCAATCGAAAAATGAAGGTAAATGGAATCTTGTAAGCCGCGAAATTCTTCAGAAATCAGCGGAAGCCCTGAACCTGGATCCGGCGGCCTTAAAACATGTGATCAACGATAAAGACCGCGGGATTATGGATCAGATTGTGGAAGCACTTTCTACACACTCACATAAAAGCGATTATAAAATTCTGAAAACCATACATGAAGTGATCCGGCAGTTTGGAGCCAATGGAAATGTGGTTATTGTTGGAAGGGGGGGAGCCAGTTTTTGCAGTGATATACGGAATTCGCTGCACGTAAGGCTCGAAGCCCCTGAAGAATGGCGTATCGAAGCTATTGCCAAACGACTTGATTTCAGCAAAGCCTTTGCCACCGATTATGTCCGAAAAACTGACATTGAGCGCGATTTGCTGGTTACCAAATTTTTTGGAAAGAAACCTGATAATTCGGTGTATGATGTCGAACTGAACCGCAGCCGCTTTACCGAAAAAGAGATTATTGATTCTATCATTCAACTGGCAGTTATCAAAGGCTTAATTTAAACTCTGTAAAACTGAAAATCCTGTTGAATCCTGTCGAAACAAACAATAATTCAATTATTAGCCTTACCGATCTGAGTATAGCATTCAGCCATGAAGGAGAAGAGCATATTGCCGTTAAAAATATTTCATTTGAACTGAAACGTGGCAGTACCTTAGGCATTGTAGGCGAATCAGGATCGGGGAAATCTCTTACTTCGCTGGCCATCATGGGTTTAATTCCTAAACCAAATGGAAAAATAAAAAACGGCTCAATCGTCTTTCATTCTCCGGAAGGAGAAAACTTTAATCTCCTTCAATTTCCTGAAAAGATAATGAGACACTGGCGCGGGAAACGGATCGCCATGATATTCCAGGAACCTATGACCTCGCTTAATCCTGCGTATCGCTGTGGTAAACAGGTGATGGAAAATATACTGGAACACGAAAAAGTGAGCCACAGCGAAGCCCGCACCCGTACACTCGACCTGTTCCGCGAAGTGATGCTGCCAGATCCTGAACGCACGTATAAAGCTTACCCGCACCAGGTTTCGGGCGGACAAAAACAGCGGGTTATGATTGCTATGGCGCTGGCCTGTAATCCAGATATTCTTATAGCTGATGAGCCTACCACAGCCCTGGATGTAACCGTTCAGAAAACAATTCTTGAACTCTTACGGACACTTCAGAATAAACACAACATCAGCCTGATTTTTATCTCCCATAACCTGGATGTAATTGCTGAAATTGCACAAGATGTGCTGGTGATGTACAAAGGAGAAATTGTTGAAAAAGGATCTATTTCACAAATATTTAACCACCCGCAGCACCCGTATACAAAAGGATTACTTGCCTGCAGGCCACCTTTGGGTAAACGCCCGCACAGGTTAAAAGTAATTGCTGATTTTATTCACCCGACCGGCGTGGAAGCAGAATCATTTGTCACTGTTAGTGAGCGCGCGCTGAAACACAAAAAACTATATCTGAAAGAGCCGATTTTAAAAGCAGAAGGAATTAATACAGTCTTTACGCTAAAGCGAAACCTGGCAGGAAAACCGCTTAAACAATACAAGGCTGTAAACAATGTTTCGTTTGAGGTTTTTCCCGGTGAAACACTAGGTTTAGTAGGAGAATCAGGTTGCGGAAAAACTACATTGGGCCGCACTTTGCTCCGGCTTGTTGAACCCGATTCGGGCAATACGATTTACAGGAATTTACAGGTAAATGATTTGAAACCGGGCGATTTGCGCGATTTGCGTAAGAAACTACAGATTATTTTCCAGGATCCTTACTCATCGCTGAATCCCCGGATTACTATAGGCGAAGCCATTGCAGAACCGATGCGGATTCACAACCTTCATGGAAATGATACCAACCGGAAAGCGAAAGTTGCAGAATTACTAATGAAAGTTGGATTAGAGCCTTCGCATTACGGCCGTTATCCGCATGAGTTTTCGGGCGGGCAGCGGCAAAGGATTTGCATTGCTCGGGCACTGGCTGTTGAGCCTGAGTTTATTATTTGCGATGAGTCGGTCTCTGCCCTGGATGTTTCGGTTCAGGCCCAGGTATTAAATTTACTGAATGACCTGAAAAAAGAATTCGGGCTTACTTACCTGTTTATCAGCCACGATCTTTCGGTAGTGCGCTATATGAGCGACCGCATGATGGTGATGAAAAACGGTGAAATACAGGAAATGGGCGAAGCGGATGAGGTTTTTGTGAATCCGCAGTCGGAGTATACAAGGGTGCTGTTGGATGCGATTCCGAAGGGAGTAGTGTAGGGGAGAGGGGAGAAGGGAGAGATGAGATTAAGTGATGAGGAGGATTGAGATCAGAGTCTGGAAACTGGAATCTGGAATCTGGAAACTGTATAAAAACAAGGCGGTTTTCTGTTGGTAAGTGCCATTAATGCTTTCCGGCTGTTATTAATAAATACGAATAAAAATTTCTGTGCAATAGGGCATGGAAGAAGAATTTAAAAGAATTTACAATGTCAAAAAAGAAACAAAATCCACAGGCAAACGTAGCCCGCAACGCATTTACCAACCAGGTTTTTAACCTGTTTTCGGAGAATCCCGACAACTCATACAATTTCAGGCAAACTGCCGCACAACTTGGTATTACCGATAAACGCGAAAAAGACCAGGTACGGTCAATCCTGGAACAACTGAGCACACAAGGCTCGCTTATTGAAATGAACCGGGGAAAATACAAGCTGAATCCCTCGCTTAAAGTTGCAGTTTCGCGTGCAAACACCGTTACCGGGATCGTGGATATGAAATCAACAGGAAAGGCATACATTATCAGCCCCGACCTGCCCGAAGATGTATTTATTGAATCAAATAATACCAACCACGCGCTGAATGGTGATAAGGTGAAAGTACACCTTTTCCCGAAACGTAAAAACCGGAAACCGGAAGGCGTTATCGTAGAAATAGTTGAGCGTGCTAAAAAACAATTTGTTGGTATTGTGCATGTATCCAAACGGTTTGCTTTTCTCGTCCCTGACAGTCAATCGATAAACGTTGATATCTATATTCCACTTACTGCGTTGAAGGGCGCAAAACACGGTCAGAAAGCAGTAGCGCTTATAACCGAGTGGCCCGAAAAAGCAACCAATCCAATCGGCGAGATTATCCATGTTCTCGGGCAGCCTGGCGATAACAATGTTGAAATGAATGCCATCCTGGCTGAATTTGACTTCCCGCTCGAATTTCCCAAAGCCGCCGAAGCAGAAGCCAAACGCATTAAAAATGAAGTTGCACCCGATGAACTTGCCAAACGCCGAGATTTCCGCGATATCTGGACCTGCACTATCGACCCGGTGGATGCGAAAGACTTCGACGATGCCCTTTCGCTTCAGAAACTGCCTGACGGAAACTGGGAGGTGGGCGTGCATATTGCTGACGTTTCGCATTACGTTACACCCGGTTCAGCTATTGATGCTGAAGCTTACGAACGCGGAACTTCCATTTATTTAGTCGACCGCACCATCCCTATGCTGCCTGAACAACTTTCGAACTTAGTTTGTTCACTCAGGCCGGATGAGGAAAAACTTTGCTTTTCGGCTGTTTTTAAACTGAATGAAAAGGCGGAAATTCTACATGAATGGTTTGGACGTACAGTAATAAAATCCGACAGACGTTATGCCTACGAAGAAGTGCAGGTAATGATAGAAGGTGCTGAAGGCGAATATAAAAATGAGCTTATGACTTTGCATGCGCTGTCTTCAAAATTGCGTGAAGATCGGTTTAAAAAGGGTTCCATAGCTTTCAAATCGCAGGAAGTAAAGTTTAAACTGGATGAAAAAGGCAAGCCGATAGGCGTAATGATCAAGGAGCAAAAAGAGGCTAACTTCCTGATTGAAGACTTTATGCTTTTAGCCAACCGCCGTGTAGCCGAGAAAATTGCTACCCGCAAAAATAAGGAAGGTGAAGCCAAAACCTTTGTTTACCGCGTACACGACGAACCCAACCCCGAAAAACTGGTCCGTTTCTCCGAATTTCTGCAAAAACTGGGCTATGGATTTCAAACCACCAGCCGCAAAAGTATCACAGCGTCCTTCAATTCATTATTCGATCAGATCCTTGGAAAAGGCGAAGAAAATATGATTGAAACCATTGCCATACGCACCATGGCACGGGCTGAATACACCACCCAAAATATAGGTCATTACGGTCTTTCGTTTAAATATTATACCCATTTTACCTCACCCATTCGCCGTTACCCCGACCTGATGGTTCATCGCTTGTTGCAGTGGTACCTGGATGAAAAAGGAAGTGCTTCGAAGGAAGAATACGAAGAATATTGCAAGCACTCATCGGATATGGAGCGCAAAGCTATGGAGGCCGAACGCGCAAGCGTAAAATACAAACAGGCCGAATACCTGATGGACCGGATAGGGGAGGAGTTCGATGGTTTGATTTCGGGCGTAAGCAAATGGGGTATTTTTGTGGAGCTTACCGAAAGCAAGTGCGAAGGAATGGTTTCCTTAAGGTTGATGAACGACGATTTTTATTACTTGGACGAGGAAAACTACCGCATTATCGGGCAGCGCTGGGGTAAAATTTACCGCCTGGGTGACAATATCCGTATCAAGGTTAAAAAGATAGATTTGCAGAAGAAGCAGATGGATTTTGATTTGGTGAGGTAAGTTTCGTATTTATTTTTTTCCTTACAAATCGGATTAACCTAAATTCAACAATAAACTACCTCAAAGCTGAGCTTTCGAGGTAATCCCTGAAAACTTTTTCTTTCACTACAAGGCTGCGGGGAACTATCCCCAAAGAGATTAGAAAATACTGATAGGTGCAGCTAATGACAAGTGGAGGATTTTCGGCTACGCTTGCCTCAATAGCTGGTATAGGTTCCTGAAAGAACGATACAAGTAATGAGTTTGCTTAGCTTTGTTTTGTGGCTCATTGTGTTAACCAAACCACCTAAGACCGACATGCAACGAGCATTATAATACACCATAACTCGCCATTGAGTAATGCCTCATTTGCTGGCATTCGTACTTTTTTCAATCTACAAAAGTATTTTAGATAATAGTTTATGTTTTACCAACTTTAAGTTAAAATTTAATTTCATATTTATCTTTCTTTTGTGTGTCCAGCTCAATCGGGATGGACTAGCAATTCAATCTATGCCAGAAGAGGAATGCACACTAAAGCATTTGACACTTGTATATTGTTTTGCTCATATCTTCAAAGAAATAAACCCGGTTGTTTTCTATTTTTTCAAGAAAGATCAGGTCTTTTACTTTACTCAAATATTCTACTTTTAAGGTGACCGTATTTATCCTTGCCAGCTTAAAACCTGTTCCCAAAAACCTTTTCACTTGAGCGGGAACATACATACAATTCTCATTGAGAAGAGAAGGTCCTCCAAAACGGCCTTCTACCATTTTACCATTAATAGATAAATTTCCTACTTCCGGACCTCCTTGTGAAATCTCCATTAAATCGGAGTAAATTATTTCTATACCTCCGACTTTTTTCTGAGTAATAAATTGTAAAGGATCTTCAAAAATGCTCATTTTATGATTGGTTTAATTTCGAAAATATCTTTAAAATTATTGCCTTCGATTATAGTTTTTCTCAGCCCAACACAGAGTAAGAAAACAAGTTCTTTTTCACCTCAAAAAAATAACTGAAGTCTCATGATTGGTCGTCTCATGATGCAGAATGGAATTATAGAAATCAAATTCCATGCTCTAAACATTACAAATTAAGTTTTTACTCCTCATGTCACCATTCCTTTTCTGCAAGAATTTTTAACTGATTAATTGTGTCCTCGGTATCACAGTTCTCTATCAACTTATTATATAGTTTGTCTGAAAAGTCCTTTGATGCAAGTCCTTTTTTTTCAAGATGTATATCTTGTATAAAACCACTTATTAAATGCCATTCATCATCGTTTGTGTTGTTTATCCCATTCTTGACTTTTTGCATAAAGAATCCATCGTAGTATCCATGATATTCTTCGTATTCTTTTAATTTCGCTATTGTTATCATCTGCCATTATTTATCATCAAACATAGAGACCTTATAAATTTGAGACGACCTCTTTGTTATATATAGTTACAATTTCTGTTTTGCAATTTTATACTTCAATTGATAGGACTGTGGTATTTTACTAATACCTATTTCGTCGATGCTTTCTACAAAAGCTGCATAATTTTTAGCTTCCCATGCCTTCGCAGAGATTTTCAACGCTTGCTTAAGTAACAATTCAGATGTGTAATTCTCACTTTGTTGTGTGACAACATTTTTCAAGGATTTTACATTCCCCTGCAATATTGAAACCCCTTCTTGTGTTCCTAAAAGTATAGAAAGGTTTTCTACAAAAATCTCGGGCGTTACCTTCTCAACAGATAACGAAGAAATGAAAAGCTCTTTAATAGCATAGTCATTCAGTGGGTAGAATGTATCATCCTGCATACTGATCTCAACAAGAAACGACCTATCATATTCATTGAAACCAATGTTCAATTTTATTTCAGAAGTTTGAAAACGTAAAATGTTTTTAAATTCTTCTACTATTTCAAACCCATACTTTTTAAGTATTGGAAAAATCTGTGACTTTATAAGATTGTTAAATTCCATAACCTAAATCATTTAATTGGTGGTAACCAAACTCCTAGAATTGGGTTGTAAATCCAACCACGACTTTGCAATGTATACCTTTCTGCATTTAAGAACCCACCCGTAGGAATTAGATTTCCATTAGGCAAACGATATGAATCGTTAATAGGGTTACCCAATCTCATTTCCCTACGCAATGCCCCATAATCGGCTTTCCAGTTCAATCTCGGAGTTCCGCTATTTGGTAGATGAAGCATAAAATCTCCAGCTTTCCAACCGCTAGATTTCCCTGTTTGCTCTGCTCCAAATTTAAATAAATTCAATCCTCCTTTGCCCCCCCCCATAGTGGCAACAGAAGGTTTTAAACCTGCCATACCAACAGAAAAAACTGTTGCTACAATCATTGGGTTGGTATATTGGCTTAAGGATTCGCTGAGAGAAAACCACATCCCATTTGAATAAGTTGGATTTAACCAATATTCAACTGCATTTTCACGCGACCAGTTGGAATTGAGCGCGCCCAAAATTCGAATTTGTTCAGATGAAAGTTGTTGATCAGCAAGACCATAAGCAGCTTTCATATTATTGTTGAACAAATCGCTGTTGTAATCATATTGATTGTGAGGATCATGCATCTGCTCATTCATCTTTTTAAAGTCTTCGACTTTATTGTCTGGAACACACACTATGTCATTACTCCCGTCATTGGTCCTCATTATGACATTACCTTCCACGTCAACATACCAAGTTTTCAATGCGCCAGTTGGATCAACATTCATAACCGGATTATTCTGGCAATAACTATACCTATTGTAACTCTGTGTGAATTCATAATCCTGTATCACAGGGTCTGGCGAGAAAAAGCGGCCAATAACCGGGTCATAAAGCCGCGCATTCATATTTATTATTTTAAACACATCGAGGTGTTCGTGGCTTGTGTATCCCCTGCTGAATAAAAAACTGGTAGCCGTATTATCCTGCGTCCAGTTATTGTATAGCTTGCGATTACCCCAGGGATCGAAATGGCAGCTCTGAACAACGTTTTTGCTGACATCCATCACTAAATTGTACGAACCCAAATGGTCGGTATGCACATAGTACATATTTTGTTTTTTGTCATCTTTTGTTCTGATTGCCGCAACACCTTGATCTGTAAATATATAATCAATAAACTTTGTGCCGGATGGCGTTATCTCTATTTCGCAGGAAGGAGAAATATAACGAGTGGTTTTTATAACTGAGTTAACACCGTCTTCGGTTTTCGCCAAAACAGTATTCAGCCTGCTTCCATCAGCGCCATAATCAATCGTATATGAATAATTCCCTTCGCTGATACTTGATGGAAGATTGAGGTTGTTGAATTTACTTTCACATGTTGAATGGGAGATCAAACAATTGGCATTTGGGGTTATCCGCCAAACCTCATAGGGCCTTCCGGTAACATAATCAAAATTGCCAACCAATGTATTGGAAGTGATGTTTCCCCAAGAGTTAATACCATAGGTAACCGAATATGTGCTTAACGGCTTGATAGTACCGCTGGTAAAATTGGTGAGCCTATCCAGGTTATCATAGGTATAAGTTTCATATTGGTTCAGTCGGGTATCTTCCCTGCTCACAATTAACCCTTTTGAATTATGAACATAGTTTAGTGCCCGATACTGGTCACCAATAGAATATGATAAATCACCAATTTCATCACCTTTGGTTTCGTCAGGAATTGGATTTGAATCAAGATCGCCTGAAGAAATGTTTGTTACCATCCCATAGGCGTTGTATGAATAACTGATGCCGGTTTTGTTGCCCAAAATACATTTTGAATGCTTCCGGAATCTGTTGCGCCCGATTTCACAAATAAGCTCACTGTTGCTATCATCATATATAGATGAAAGTTCGCCAAAAGTATTATATATATATCTTACCCTAAAATTGTCAGGAAATGTATATAAATACAATTGACCAATGTTATTGTATTCAAAAAATTCCTGGTATTGAGCGCTGCTGATTATTTTTCTTCTGGTTCGAATACGGCTCAAATCATCGTAATAATACATTTCATCCAATGTACCATTAATTGATTTGTAGTATAACTTCCCTTTGCCTTTACCAGGGGCATTATCATAATTATAAACAAATTTACGGTCAGCTTCGTTGCTTCCACTGTGGTTTTCTTCAATAACGCGATCAAGCAAATCGTACTGATAGGTAGTCTGATTTCCGTTGGCATCCGTTTTTAACACAACCCTGCTGAAAGCATCAAAACTGCTGGAAATTGTCCCGGAGTTGGGGTCATTGAAGGAGGTCAAATTGTTGTTAAGATCTTGTATAAGGGTAACAATATTGTTGTTGTAGGTAATTTTATGCACCTTCGATAATTTGTTATCCACTTTCTTGTATTCATAACTATATGTGATAACGCCACCTGCATCTTCTAATCGAACTATTCTTCCTGGTAAATCGTAAGATTTCATAATATACGTATTGCGTAATAAGTCAGTAACTTTGACATCTGTTTTGTTTGAGTTGATGCCATCATACGTGTATTTCTTACTTAAATATGGTCCAATTTCAGTATCGATCCTTCCTTGTGTGTAATATGTATATGATGTCCAAATTTTATTTTTGTCCGGAGTATTAGGAACCGGGTAAGGAAGACTTTCTTTACTAATTTGCCCTTTGGCATCATAAACAGTTTGCTTGTATCCGACACCATCAACGGACGAAAATACTTCCCGGCTCAATTTGTCAAAAAAGATTTCTTCCTTCGGTGAAGCTGTCGCTTGGGAAATTACGGAATACACAGCATCAGGGAACCATGATTGTGACAGCCATTGGATGGAGGTACTAACTGAAGTTCCGTCAGGGTTTTGTCTCAATTTTTGCCGTCCAAATTCGTCGTAAAAATAGCTTGTAATTAAACCATTCACATCTTTCGATGTTTTAATATTACCTGTTCCTTCGTAATAAGTAAAAGCCGATGTATGTCCAAGTGCATTAGTCCGCGAAGTTTCAAACCGGCCGGTAGCATCATATCCTATTTGTTCAGTTTGTGACATCACATTAGTAGCCGACTTAGTAACCAACTTAGGACTTCCAAATGAATTGTAGGAACTGTAGGTAGTGGTATTTGTATTTGTACTACTGTTATTGGAATTAACAATATTTTCCAATCGGCCGTTCTGATATTTATAATTGGTTGAGTATTGCAGTGATTCAGTGGAACCAGAAATTTTTTCAGTTAATACGGTGCTTTTTAATTTTTTAACTTTTCTTTTATTGGGCAATTCAATATCCTGGAATTGGTATGCAGTATTATTGCTGGATAAAAAGCTGTCATCGTATTTCCTTAAGTTTTTTGTTAAACTATTCTGAATTCTACCGTCAGAATATAAATCCGTATTAGTATTTGATTTTACTCCTGTAAAATAATCCAGTTTTTCATGTATATCGGTGTAAGGAAGAAATCTCTTACCCCAACTAGCATATTTCTGGATAAATGTTTCTTTGAGTATGTCGCCGCTTTGATAATAGGAACGACTCACCAGATCGACATTATCAAAATCAGTATTCATTGAATACAAACTTGTTATAGTTAATCCCTTGGCATGATTAATTGATTTCAACGTTGAAAATCCAAAAAATTTACTCCTGTTCAAACTGTACAAAACCTCAAAATATTGATACGAATTTCGGGTCATACCATTAGCTAAGCCATTGGATGTATAAATATCAGTTACTAAGGGGAAATAAATTCGTGACTCGAAATTTGAGGTATAGTAGTTGTAGGGCGATGACGACATAACATAACTTATTGAATTCTTAGCTCCATATCCGTCAACGATGCTTCGCATCAATTCAAACTGTTCATCTTTATGAAAGAAGAGATTGATTTTAGTGTCAACATTTTTGACATACAAAATATCAGAACAACCATCCCCGTTCATATCAGCGCAATAATAATTGATCTGATCAATATAATAAGGTTGTGAAAATGAATTAACAATATAGGAAACTTTATGATACAGCAATTTATTATTCATATATCCATCAGAATAGAATACGTCCAATCTGATTTTATTATCAGGCTGCTTAACGGTAACTACAATATCATCCCGTTTATCTCCATTCATATCACCAATCAAGGGAGGTGTAGATATCGTGTTTGTATTACTGGTAAATGTTATTTCTAACGGCATTTGTGTTCCAGAAGATGACCACATGCTGCTTGTTGAATTTACATTAATGTTCACATAACAACTATGATTGTTACCTGAACCGGTTTTTGATATGAGAAGAACATCTTTCAATCCATCATCATTAAAATCACCATAGTAGTCGTAACAGTTTCCCATTTGTACGGTTGGATCAGAAACATAAAATTTAAACTTCTTTGTTATATTATCATATTCATAAATACGAGTAGAAGCCCCGAAATCAATCATAATCTCGGCTTTCCTGTTATTGTTGTTGTCCTGTACCTTTAACACCTGACCTGACAATAAAATTTCATTATGTGCTATTCCATCATCCAATCCCCAAAAAGTCAATTCAGGATATATTGAAGGAGTATAAAAAATTATTTCATCATCTCCGTCACCATTCAGATCTCCTGGCAGCATCTGGCTTAATGTATTGTTAATAAATGTCTGATCCATATCTACTTCCTCAAAAGTAAAATGGACTATATCAAATTTTAAATAATGAAATGAAAGTATATCGCCTGGTTCTAACACAGCATAAACTATCTCATCACTTCCATCGCCGTTAATATCCGCAGGAAAACTAAATTGATAGTAATCAATGTGTCCATACAGTTCCCATGCTAAATTACCCTGACAATCATTAGGAATAATGTGCCAGTCACCACTGGTACCGGGGCAATAAAAGAAATCGGTGCATTTATCGCCATCATACCTGAATGGAAAGTAGCGGGCACCCTCAACATCAGTCTGATAAGACAGTGTATCGCTTACGTTTGGTCCCCAATCGATTACAGTTGGATTTAATTGTTTATTATCATCACCTGTTAAAGTTATCATATTCAGGCGAGGTAACCTTGTGTAATCGTATGTAAAATTATACTTCCTCACAATTGCCTCATTGTAGTAGACTGAGATTTCCTGAAGTAGTTTGGAACGAATATAACTCTTGCCCCTGACATAAAATGTATTGTTAACGTTTTTATCACTGTAGCTAAAAATAATTTTAGCATATGTTGATAAGCTGGCACCATCATTTCCTGTATAATTTATTTCTGAAATAACAATCTGTCCCGATGCACTAGCATATTTGAAGGTCATAAAATTTCCTTCACAATCGGTTACTTTATTAACAAACCAGGATAATGGCACAATACCCAACATTTGTTTTGAATCATTTGTATATCCATATTGATAAACAGTACCGTTATCATCTACAACTTCAAAGTAGGTTGGCCCCTCAGCGGAACTACCTATTGAAGTAATTTCTTTGAATGTCTCAATCTCTGTTTTATACCTGGTTCCATCATAACCGTAAGTACCAGTGATTTCGATCAGTCGGTTTCCATCAAGCGTATATCGATCACTCAGGTCAAGATTAACGCCAGTGATGTTATTGTCTATGTAAAGATTTTGTGGTACTCTCCTGATTGAAGATAATCCTTCCAGTTGCCAATTTGAACCTAGTAAACCAATTCCTGACTGGCTGTTATAAACAAGAGAAATATTGGGCTCCATACCTTTTGTTCCAGGTATAGCTTCAATTGGCACCGTATAAGTAGCAGCACCAGTTGTGGTGACATCAATGGTTCCGCCAATGCTACCAACAAGATTGCTTGTCTGTCCATGAATAGAACAAGAGAAAAATGTAAGCAGCAAGGCTATAAGCGAAAATTTATAACTTGATTTCATGTCTGTTTGATTTTAATATTTTGAAATTCTTATACTTTAATTATTTTCCATTCCTTTCGTTGACCATCCATTTGGCAAACAAGGATGTACATTCCACTGGGCTGATCGCTCAGATCAATAGTTACAGCCGAACTTGTTTGTTGTATTTTACTGATTAAAGATCCTTCTAGTGAATGAAGAGAAAAATTCATATTTACATCTTTGTCCCCGGAGATATCTATTTGTATAATCCCCGATGTTGGGTTTGGATGAATGGCAAACTCAAAGCTTGCAAATTGATCTATTATTGAAGCAATATCGGGGGCGTTTTTTACTGAATCAGCAGATTCTTGAGAATTTGAATCTTTCTCAATTATAAATTCAATATACATTCGTTTGTAACGATTGCCTGCATCATCATATACGTACTCATAACCGTAATTCTGAGTATGCCCGGTGTAGAAGGTTCCAAGTGTTAATAAAATAAGAATTATTCCCTTCTGAAATTTTAAAAATGAATCCGCTTTTTTCATAATTAATGCTATTGAAAATTTAATTTTTGAATTTATTTTCATTGATAATTGAGGATGTTTACCTCACCACCATCACCTTTCCCTGTGCCACAAACTTTCCTTTTTGTGTTAGGTGCAGCATATACATACCGGGTGTAAGCGTATTTATCCCGATTACATGGTTTCGTTCCGAAGCATCGAACACCTCGGTTTTTACTATTTGCCCGCTTAGGTTTATAACCGAAAGTTGTACTTCGCCGGTAAGCGGGCGGAATTGCTGCTGCGTAACATACCCGCCTTTGGTTGTGGATACCGAGTATTCGGGTATTTCAACGGTCATATACTCGTTGGCTGGGTTGGGATAAACTTTTAGTTGCAGTACATCGCTTTTATTAATAGGCTCAGGCAAAGATACAAATGTGCATATCCCCGGCATAGGTATAGTATCGCTTATAATAGGGTGCGGGCAAAGGCTGTCATATGTGCGGGGCATTGTGTAGATGCTGTCGTACTCCAGGTTGGAGTTGAATTTGTATAGACCTACCATACTTGGGTGACCAGGATATTGAGAATCGGTTACTCCATTTGCTATTATTTTATGATCAGAAGTTAACAAACTCATACCAAATTGAATCTGTTCTTTTTCAAATATTCTTTTTCTGAAGGCACCCAATGTATCCGAAAGACTTAATGCCCAATGATTGCCCATAGGAGTATCCCAAAACTGTGATCCAACAAGAAAGGTTGTATCATTCAAATAACTGAGTGTATTAATCTGTCCTCCTAAATAGGCTTGGATAGGGTCATAAAACCTGAACCTTCCGAGGGTATCGCCATCATGGCTAAGTTTATAAATATGTGAAGTTTTCCAGGGCGATATATATCCGCCACTATAATAGTTTCCATTTATATCCTCAACACTAACCCTGGGCTGAGCTGGGGTTTGAGGCTCTGAGAGTTCCCACTTTGTTTCCCATAACAAATTACCTTCATTATCTACTTTATACCATAAAGGCATTTCGCTTAATGCTCCATCGGGCCTGATGGTATCATAGACGGAACTTGTAACCAAAAAACAAGTATCAGTTGTAAGTTTCATATCCACATCAATTTGTGCCCAATAACTTGTATTCAGGTCATAATAATTAACCCAATCAATAGTACCGTTAGCATGTAGTTTAATCAGGCTCCATCGGTGATGTTGGTCAAATACACGTTTTAACCGTTCACAAATATAGCTGCCGTCAGGCAATTGATGTATGGCAGGAGCAATTTCCGAACTTTCTCCATCTTCTTCGGATAAAAAACTGCACCATTCTGGTTCGGAACAAGTATTTAACTTCATCAAATAGGCATCGTATTTTTGTCCATTGTAATACCGTCCTCCAATAATAAAACCATTATCATCAGTTTTGGCAATACTCCCACAAGGGGATTCACTAGTTCCACTTATTATTTTTTGCCAAAGTAGTATACCATTAATATCAGTTTTTACTACCCACCCAGGCCATAATCCATCCTGTCGTTTCAATACACCACTAAACAGATAACCTCCATCATAATTTTCAATCACCTGATAGCTAAAAGACTCATAAACAGGAGAATGAAAAAAGCGTTTCCAAGGCTCTTGTGCAAATAAAACGTGAGGCATTAAAAACACACCAATAAAAAATAACAACAGGATCTTTTGCATTTTTAAAAAAAAGTTAAAACCGGGGACTGCTCGCATAGTCCCCGGTTTATTATGATTATTTTACAACGATTAACTTTTTTGTAGTTAGCAGATTGGTTCCGATTTGGACTGATACGGAATAAACGCCAGAGGGTAGTACACTAATATCAGCAACTAGTTGATCTCGCGACTTGGTAAGCTTTCTGCTCCATACTATTGTGCCGTTCATGTTTCTTATTGATAAGGAGGCATTGTCGGATTTTCCTGGTAGCATATAACCAATAATCGTATAGGTTGTAGCCGGATTTGGTGAAAGGCTAATTTGATCGGAATTGTTTTGTCCCTTTTTATTTTGCTTTATTTCAGGGAATGTGGCCGTAGCTGATTTCAAGCTATCAGCAACCTCATTTATAGGTTCCTGGTATGCTAATAAGCCGGAAGCGATCAATATATCCCTTGCAATGGCTGTAGCATTGTTAGCTCCACTATGGTAAAGTGTAAACAATGGTATTGCATGTGTGCTATCAACTGCATAACGTGAAACGTTTTCTGCTTCTAAATCAGCCAGCACTTCCGACAGAGATAAGTAATCGGCTACTAGTTGATTTTCATCAGAAGTAAGGGTGTAATTAGTTTGTGCTGTAGTAATAGACTGAACAGCACCAGTATAATCCCCCTTTTGAAGGCATAAATCGGCTAATAAAAAACAAGCCCGCGAAGTATTATCGTTTTGAAGAAAAGATTTCAATTCGTTAAGCGGATTTGGGCTGATTGTATCACTCAGATAAGTGCTAACAATCTTATTGAAAAGTAAGCCCTCCTGCTGCTGCCAGGCAGCCTGCACAGCTTCCAATTGCTCGCGTCCGCCAATAATGGCCTTACCCCCTTCTATTTCTTCCTTCATATAATCAGGCATAGGCTCCCAGCGTTCATCCAATTTATTCATTAGTTCATCACTCTTGGCAGCTTGCGGGTTTTGCACCAAAATATCGCGCAGCATGGCATTGGGTAACACCGTCTCCTGATCAATGGCTGTTTTGAGTACGGTATCGCTCAGGTAGGGTGATTCGGTCAGTAACTGATCACGCAGTTCAATTGCTTCGGGAGGCGTGCTTCCTAATATGTCAAAAGTTAGGTTTTCGGTACTTCCCCCATCCAAAAGGTTTTGCAGTTGCAGCCCTGTGGCTTCGGCATTTGTTTTTGCTGCACTTTTTTGCGCTAATTGCTGCTGAATAATACCTCCTGTATTTATCCAGGATTTGCAGATATTAACTCTATCATAAATAGTGAAATAGTTAGGGATTTTATTTATCTGGTAAACCGGATTAGGGTTTATTTTGTAACCAGTATTGTTGTATTGATGGTAGTAATACTCAATAGTATTTCCTGAGTAGTTACGCATGTTGTAGTTGGTTGAGATGGTAAAGGTATTTGCAGCAGCAAGAGTGTCCTTGTTTAAACTAGGGTTGTTTGCGGATGGTATCCCCTGGTAGCGTGAAATACCGGTATATAAGGTTGGAGTTACTCCAGATGTTGGTATAACATCAATATCGGTACCATTGGCACTGAAATCGTTGCATTTAAAACAAAGACCTGTGTTCCCATTTGAAGATCGATTGTTTCCATCGCTTACTGTAGCACGGCTCAGGTTGCTAAAAGTGTTCCTGTACACATAGTTTTGAGTGCTTCCTGTATTGTACAGGTAAAGACCTATATTACCAGTTGTATTAGAGTTTTGACCTGTGAATGCATTTTTTTCAATATGGAAGCCTGAGCTTTGATCCATATGAGCTCCATAAGGCATTATACCCCCTAAATAATATTCAGGTATATTAAACTGCGTGTTCAAAATATCAGCAAAATTACAATTTGTTAAGCAAACCCCACGCTGAGAGCTAAAGACGGCATTATTAATTATTATTTTGTTTGAAGTATTATATGCGTGTATTCCATAAGCCAGATTATCAAATTGTGGTTTAATGAGGGAAATTTCCGGACATGGGACTGTACTAGACTCACACAGTGCATTTATTGAATAGCTGCTGCCATAGGATACTATTCCGATTCCTTTGTTTGCAGTTTTATTATTTGCAAAAGTACAAGCTATAAACTGTACTCCGTTATTGCCCCACAGGTAAACCATTGGTTGATTTACACCTACGTTGCCATAATAATATTGGTCAAATTCAAATGAACAGTGGTTAAACGAACTGCCACTTCTAAAACCATATTCGCCAAAGCTGAAGGCAAGGTCATTGTTCCGGAAAAAGGAATTTTTTGCTTGCACTATTCCACCGCTAATAAGACCCATATTATCACTATATACTATATCTATAGCAGTTCTGGCATTTTCAATAAGGGAACTGTTGTGTATATTGGCATACCCCTGTAGGTCGATATTAGCATTCCATACAGAAGGATTTCCCTCAATTTTTATCCCTTGCCAGCGATGTGATACCGTATTACACTCTGTAGTTATCACCGATTTGTTGACGATTAATTTGCCCCCAGCTTTAACAGTAATACTTTTTTCGTCAGCCATTCGTAGGGTCATATTATTTAAAGTAAGTGTCACACCAGGGTTTATAATAATGTCTCCGCTGAAACGGTCAGTATCCCATGTTCTGCTACTGGTTATAGTTGCAGGAACCAAACCTTTTGCAAGTTCAACGGCTATTTTGGCGTTTACACGTCCATAGCCCAATTCATTGCACCAGCCGGAAGAATTATAGTTATATCCTCCTAGTTTCTCACATGACTTTATAATTATTTCTTTTACTTCATCCGGGGAAAGGCAATTATTAGCAGAGAGAATTAATGCTGCTACACCAGAAACAATTGATGTTGAATATTCAGTTCCATGATCATAAAAGACATTTGTTGTTTGTGTTCCAAAGGGCTGAATATAACCAGAAAGAGAAACCACCTGTTTAGCAATGGCAGTCACCTCAAGTCCGTTACCAAAGCGACTACCCACTGGATATTCATACCATTTTTTTTCATCAAAGTAATATCTATCTCCAGCATATAATTGATCCATAGTTAGTTCTGTCCCACCTACTGCGATTACATGTTCTTCAGTCGCTGGGAATAAGATACTATGATCATCACCATCATAATAACTACCTACAGATGCTACAACAACAACCCCATTTTCATATGCATTCTGTATTTCCCAACTGATATCTTCAGAAGGAGGTGGATAAAGTGTAAAATTAATAACCTTAACATCATCTTCAACTGATTTATTAATCGCTGCAGCAATATATGAGGTATAATAATAGATGTCTACACCTATAATCTCACCAACAAGATAATGAACAGGCGTAATTCCCCCATTTCCATTCCATCCCCCTGCAATTCCACTCATGTATAAATTATTATTAGTCCTAGCTGAAATTATAGATGTTTCTCTTGTTCCTTGATGAGAAGTCCAATACATAACACCCTGAAATGGCAGGATTGGATAAGTGTTTGAAGACCCATCAAAAAAATTATAACCCACTGAATTATAGGGAGGTAAATCCGCACAATTCCAATCACAGCCTAAACCAATAAACCCAATTCTGACAGTAGATTTGCCAGTCTCAAAACCCCAGGCTTCAGGCATCTGCATATTAGTCAGATAAGAATTATAATAATCATCATCGAAGTATGGATCATCAGGAACTGAATTATTCATACTGTTGGTAGCAGCAGTATTTTGGTTATCCACAACTTTACCCTTAAACATATAACTTATATAAACTTTGGATATGTTTTCATCAGAAATTATATTAGTTAAAGTACTTATATAGTCATTTACTGTATCAAGTGTATAAAAAAAATGTAACTAATCAGTTTCATTTGTAATTGGCAATAGTGTTTAATGCAAACAGCACATTCTGTCCATTTTTAATGGCAGTATCAATAATGGATCTCAGTATGGCAAAATTTTCAGCAGCATCAAATATTTTGAACTGTCCGGA
>JBGSUB010000041.1:0-57774 GCA_041753535.1 Lentimicrobiaceae bacterium | reverse complement strand
AAAACAGCCCTTTCCCTGGTAAGCAGATCAGGAACCCGACAAACAGCCCTTTCCCTGGTCAATCGTTTGCCTGGATGCGTGTACCTGAATGCAGATCATAAGCAACCCATCAGGCAACCAGTACAAACAGCCCTTTCCCTGATAAGCAGATCAGGAACATGAACAAACAGCCCTTTCCCTGGTATGCAGATCAGGCAACCAGTACAAACAGCCCTTTCCCTGGTCAATCCTTCGCCTGGATGCGTGTACCTGAATGCAGATCATAAGCAACCGATCAGGAAACCGGAATAAAACAGCCCTTTCCCTGGTAAGCAGATCAGGCAGCCGGACAAACAGTCCTTTCCCTGGTCAATCCTTCGCCTGGATGAAAAAAAACTACTTTTTGAAAAAGAATGTATCTTTGTGGTGTGAACCGAAAGAGCGCGATAACTTCAAGCTTGTGTTTATAAGCCGGAATTTTTAATTTCGGCTTTATTTTTATAATAGGGAATTACCATTAATAAATATTTTAAACCGGATTTTTAAAAATGATTGTATCTTTGCAATAGGTTAAAATATACTGCGCCCGATTGCACATCGGGAAAGCGAAGAATTTTAATTTAGGCCGGGGGCTTGTCTCACAGCCCCGCCTTATGGATAAAATTCTATTGAATTTTATCCATATTGTATTTATAAATAACCGTCTTTATGATACTGTAATGATACTGAAAATATTTTTAAATTGTTTAAGTAATTGAATGATAATTAAATACAGAGTTTTAAAGTTCGTCCCGTCCGGACCGCTAAAGTACCTGCAAGTCTCTGATTTGCAGGTATTTTGCTTTTTAGCAACCTTTAGGGTTCCATAATAAAACACAAGGATGGTTATTATTTATGCCTGAAATCCCAGGGTGGGGTTGGGTCAGGTAATGACCACAGGCCAATTTTTTGTGTTCGGGCATTGGCTTCCAGTTTCATCATTGTAGTATCATGATTAAATTTTGTGTAATGCCAGGCCATGCCTTGCCTTAGAAGCTCATTATTTACACATAAATCCTCCACGTAAACAAACGCCAGGGTTCGTCCATAGCAATCAACACCGGATTTTTCGATACGTACATTTTTTTTGAAACATAGAGACGTAGTGGCTTCCTTAGCTTTTTTTCCAAAATCCTGATCAGGTTCGGGACAATCTATGCCCTCGAGCCGGATTTTTAACTGTTGGTTATCACTCGTAAGTATAACAATGGAATCGCCATCGGTGATTCCGATAACTGTTGCATAAAAAACATCCGAAAAAGGGATTAATAAGAGCAGACAAGATAATAACCAGAGTTTCATTTGATTTTGAGTTGACTAGTGTAGTTAAAGATAATGTGTTTTCAACTGGATTACAATAAAGACATTTTACAGGAAGAATTCTGAGATCGGAAAAAAATGCATACAATTTACCTGGATTAAAACAGGCTCAATTACACCGCCACAAATCAGGATGCTCTCGATTGTAGTTTCTCGTTTCTTCGTTTGGCAAACTCATTCGATTCCTTCGCCAGGCTATTGATTGTTCGAGTGTTTACTAAAAGCTCTAATACTTCCTCTATACTGTTCAAATCATAATCCTTTTGAATCTGAAGCAGTTTATCGAAATTGTCATCAGCTATCTTGATCCACAGATTACTATATAATTTTCCCCATTTATTCATTGTTCATTTTGATGAATTCAGTTTAATACCATTCTGATAGCAATGTCTCAATTTAATCCGTTAAATCTGCTTTAGAATGAGGTATCTTAAATATAATATCAGTTAAGACACAGGATTCGTAATTATTTTGAAATATTTTAAGATCAATAATTATTCCAATTCTGTATTTGTTTGATTAGTAGGCCTATAGGTTAAATTGACTATCAGCGATCAGGCAAAATAAGTTCCAAAATGAAACAGCATCTATCTCATTATTTCTAATTGCTTCAATTGATACCCAAATTCTATTATGTTTGGATTTATCTCAAAAATAATATTCGATAAATTGATATTTACAATTTTCTTATACACCATAATCGGTCGTTTTTAAGATACGAATTCTCGGAAAGTGTTGAAAAATACATCAGGTGTATAGAAAATATACATTATATCTTAAACAGTTGAAGGATAGAGCCTTGTAGGCTTTATAAAATCAAAGTGTATAAATATTCAACATAGGTTTGTGTACTATTTATTCAAATATGTCTATAAAGCGATGGAAATCAGTATTATATAATCGTGGCACTGTTCTTGGATAGCGATATATATTATGAATTGAAATCCTCGAAATCATGAAAACAACATTCTTTTTAATCATCGGATTCTTACTGCTCTTCGCTTCAGGTAGCATAAGCAGTCAGGAAGTTACAGGCAAGAATACTGACTTGCAGACAGGATCAGTGAGTACCATGTGTACTCCTGACCTATATGAACTTACTTCTAAATGGGCCAGTGAATTTGGTAGCCTTCACCCGGAAGTGAAAATAAATGTATCTGAAGCAGATTATGGGAGTACTGGTTTTGGTACTGGTGGGAGCCTGGGTTTTATTTCCGGTAAAGCCACTACTGCTATTATTGATGAAACAAACTGGAAAATGGTAGTAGGCCGCGATGTGGTTGTAGCTGTTATGAATTCAGAAAATCCGTTTTCGGCTGAAGTGAATAAACAAGGGATATCGCAGGAGCAACTTACTCAGATGCTTATTAACCCTCTAAATCGGAATTGGGGAACAATGCTGGTTAAAAGTCTGGCAGAACCTATTCATCTTTATATAGTAAATGACGAAACCGTTAAAGCCGGCTTGGAAAAGTTTATCAACGGAAAGAATATTGCATTTACAGGAATTATAGTTGGAACCAGAGATGAAATGGTTTCAGCCATTCAAAAAGATCCCTATGCTATCGGCTTTTGTTCATTATTGAACATCACGGAAAGTGACCAGAATTTAGCCGGTAATTTGAAGTTATTACCAATTGACAAAAACGGCAATGGCACACTCGAATATATGGAAAATATTTATGCTGATCTCAATACTTTTCAGCGTGGGATTTGGATAGGGAAATATCCCAAATCACTGGTCAGTAATGTTTATGCTGTCAGCAACGTTCAACCTGCAAACGAAAACGAACTGGAATTCCTGAAATGGGTAATAACCGAAGGTCAGCTATATATGAATGCAAATGGTTATTGCGAATTGGTGGGCAGCGAGAGCCAGTCACAACTTGATAAGTTAACAATAGCTTCGATTAATGTATCGCCTGTAAAAGATGCCTCACAAGCAGGTATTGTGTTACTGATTGTGGCTTTAGTACTGGTTGCTGGTTGGGTTACCAGCGCGGTAGTCAGGAACTACAGAAAGCAAAAAAACATTACACCGGATTTTAATATTTCACCGACGGGCTTTTCTGAAGACACTCTGGTTCTTCCAAACGGTTTGTATTTCGACAAGTCGCATACCTGGTCATTTATGGAAAAAGACGGAAATATTACTGTAGGGATTGATGATTTTCTGCAACATATAACCGGCCCTGTTAGCCGTATAGAAATGAAAAGTCCGGGTGAAACTATCAGGAAAGGGGATGTGCTATTTTCAATCATTCAATTTGGGAAACAACTGAATATATACGCTCCTTTTTCGGGAATTATAAAAAAGCAAAATACTGCTCTGCTTTCTGATTCTTCGGCTATAAATTCATCACCTTATGAAGCAGGCTGGGTATATAGGATTGAGCCTTCAAACTGGATTAAAGAGGTGCAGCTAATGGATTTATCAGAAAAGTACCGCAGATGGCTTGGTGCCGAATTTACCAGACTCAAAGAATTTATGACGGCAATTCTCAGGCCGGAGAGTCCCGAATATGCTCATATTGTGCTTCAGGATGGTGGTGAACTTAAAGAAGGAGTCCTGGCGGAATTCGGACCAAAAGTGTGGGAAGATTTTCAGACAAACTTCCTTGATACTTTTAAATAGAAGATAAGCATATCATCTGTTCTGAATTTATTTTAACCCATTGAAACCTGAATCATGGACCTGAATCGACGAAGTTTTTTTAAAGTAATGGGTGCAACCGGATTAACTCTTGCAGTTGGTAAGGACCTGGATGCATCAGCTAAACCCACCAAGGGTAAAGAATTCTACGGTGTTTTATACGACTCCCTGCGCTGTAAGGGATGCCGGGGCTGCGAATACGATTGTGCCGATGCCAACGGTTTGCCTGAGCCGCTTCCCAACAAAGAAATAAAAGGCTTGCGTAAGCCGGATGACAAGCATCGCACTGTTGTAAACGAATATAAAACATCTAAAGGAATAGTTTGCGCCAAAATGCAATGTATGCATTGCAACGAACCAGCCTGCGCGGCTGCCTGTCTTACACAAGCCATGAATAAGACCGAAGACGGTCCGGTTATCTGGCGGGCCGACAAATGCATGGGCTGCCGGTATTGTATGGTTTCGTGTCCGTTCGATATGCCCAAATTCGAATACCACAGTTCAAATCCTAAGATTGAGAAATGTACTATGTGTTTCGAAACAAGGGTACGAAAAGGGGAACTGCCGGCATGCGTTGAAAATTGTCCAAATGAAGCACTGATGTTTGGCACCCGTCGCGAACTGATAACTGAAGCTCGCCGAAGAATTTACGAAAAGCCAGATGAATATGTTGATCATATTTATGGTGAACATGAAGCCGGTGGAACTTGCTGGCTTCACATTTCACCCGTACCGTTTAAAGAACTGGGAATAAAATCATTGCAAACTGAATCGTACCCGGCCTTAACAAAAGGATTCCTATACAGTGTACCATCCGTGTTTGTGCTTGTACCAGCACTTTTACTGGGAATCCAACAAGCAACCAAAAAGAATAACCTTAACGAAGATATCGAAGATGAATAACAGGACCTTATTAGCAGCAGATAACGATGGAAAATCCATCTGGAAATTCCTGTTACGCGAACTGAAACCTAAAGGAAAAGCATTAACCCCTTTTAACATCATTTCTGTTCCAATTATTCTTTTGGGTATAGTGCTGATTGTTTACCGTTTTATTCATGGAATCGGGTCAATTACAAATCTTTCGCAGGAAATCCCCTGGGGATTATGGATAGGTTTTGATGTGGTTACAGGCGTTGCTTTCGCCGGTGGTGCTTACGTGCTTACCTTCATGGTTTACATCCTCAATATGAAAAAGTATCATTCCATTGTAAGAGTTACTGTGTTGAATGGTTTTCTCGCCTATCTTTTTTATGCCGGTGCTTTATTGCTCGATTTGGGGCGCCCATGGAATGTTATAAACCCTATAATCGGGAATAATTTTGGTGTAAGTTCAGTCCTATTCCTCGTAGCATGGCATTTCCTTTTGTACATGATTGCACAACTTATTGAATTTTCGCCTGCAATTGCCGAATGGCTGGGAGCCAGGCGCGCGCATAAAATTCTATCAGGAATGACTCTGGCCGCGGTAATTTTTGGCATAACGCTGTCGATGCTTCACCAATCAGGATTAGGTGCATTGTTTTTGATGGCAAAGGAAAAGATACACCCGCTGTGGTACAACGAATTTATACCGATCATGTTTTTTGTTTCCAGCATATTTGCCGGGCTCTCGATGGTGATTTTCGAAGGTTCCATCAGTCATAAAGTTTTCTCGAACCAGATAAGTGAGAAAGATCATAAGGCACATAAGGGAATTGTCCACGGTTTAGCTAAAATATGTACAGCGACACTTTTTGTGTATTTTTTCCTGCAACTGCTGGTGTTTCTTCATGGCAAACACTGGGATTTAATCAATACACCTATGGGATACTGGTTCCTGGTAGAAATGCTCGGATTTGTGCTTGTGCCCATGATACTCTTTTTCTATAGTTTCCGCACAAGCAATAACTTTATGATCAGGCTGGCAGCACTTCTCACTATGCTGGGTGTAATACTAAACAGGTTGAATGTTACTGTAATTGGTTTCAGATGGGATGCAGCTGTGCATTATGTCCCATCATGGATGGAAATTGCAGTAACCCTAACCGTTTTGTTTACTGAAATCTGGATATTCAGGTGGGTAATCAACCGTATGCCTGTATTACGCGAATCACCCAAATGGGTAAATGAAACCAAAACTCAACCAGCTTTCGGAAAAGATAGTCTGAGGGCATAAAAAAACAAGAAAATGGACGGATTCACCTATAATAATATCTTTGATACAAAAGGAATTGAATACCTGGTAGTTATTGCTTTCCTTTTGTTGCTCATTCCTTTCTGGCTGGCACTGAACAAACGGATAAAAATAAAGGAACGGATACATAAAGCGCTGGGAGTACTTTCTGCAAGTATTCTGCGTATTCCGCAAGGCATATTTTACAGTAAAAATCACACCTGGGCCTACCTTGAGAAATCGGGCGTGGCAAGGGTCGGGCTGAATGACCTTTTACTTCATATAACTGGCGAAGTAAGTGTAAATCATCATAAAAACCCGGGTGAGATTGTAAAGCAAGGTGATTTACTTGCCGAGATAGATCATAACGGGAAGTCGCTGAACATTTATTCTCCGATTTCAGGGGAAGTGGTAAGTGCAAATCCTTTGCTCAACGTGAACCGGGAATTACTCAACGTAGATCCATACGGAAACGGATGGATGTATAACATCAAACCTACTGACTGGGTAGCTGAAATATCATCACTTTACCTGGCAGGCAATGCAACTGACTGGTTAAAAAGAGAATTGGACAGGTACAAAGATTTTCTGGCTGTGAGCATGCCAAAATATTCGCCTGAAACCTCTATGGTGACGCTTCAGGATGGAGGTGAACTAATAGAAAATTCACTGTCGGAAATGCCACAGGAATTATGGCAGGATTTTCAGAAGGAATTTCTGACTCCATAATTTTATGAAGAGAGATGGACTGACCGATTTCTAAGTTTAACCATTATTCGCTTTGGGCAAATATCCCGGAGTAATTTGTCGAAAAATACAAAAACCGGTCAATTATTGCCGGTTTTTTGTTACATTGCGATGTCATATATACGGTCCGGAATATATGCTCCCGGCATTGAATTAAAACTGAATAAGTATATCTGGATCAAAAAAAAATAATTGTATGGTTTTCATAAAGAAACAGAATGAGCAAAAGAGTTTCATAAGTGCTTTCTTAGGAAAATACCTCAAATTCGGAAGATCTATTTATGGGCGGGTTGTGCTCATTATCACCATATTGTCTGTATTCCTGTTTGTATCGTTTGGTATTATTTTCCGATCAGTTTACGAGCAATACCTCAACACAGTTATTCTGCAAAGTGGAAACAATGTAGGGTCGCTGGTTGAAGGTGCTTTATCTCATTCAATGCTCGAAAATGACAAAGGTGCGCTTCAGTATACACTGGATGTCATACATACCATGCCTGGTATTGAAGATGTAAATATGTACGACAGCGGAGACAGCCTGGTGTATTCTTCTTTCCCTGCTGATACTTCCGGTCATATTAATGCCAATTGTAAGGGATGCCACGCTAACATCGGCACAATGTTCCCCAAAAATGAAAAGTCGTATAAAATCATTACGGCCGAGAGTGAGTGTAAAATGAGCAAGAATACCAAAGGCCAAAGGCACCTTTTGATACGATCTCCGATTCTGAATTCGAAATCATGTTACGAAAGCAACTGTCATGCTCACGGTCCGAAAGAAAAAGTATTAGGTTCACTCGTTATTAAAGTTCCCTTGAAAGATTTTGATGCAGCGGTGAAAAAGTCGTCGGTTGAATTTTACCTTCTGGCAATTTTTACTACAATTTTGTTAGCATCTTTTCTGATCTTATTTACCCGGCGGGAAATTAAGAAACCATTAAATAAACTTATTGAGGCAAGCATTGCTGTTGCAGACGGCGATAAAAGTACTCGTGTAGAAATACGCCCAAACCAACTCGATGATATGCGAATGGTTTCGGTTGCATTTAACGATATGCTTGATAATCTGCAGACTGCAACCACTGAACTCGAAAACTGGTCGCAACAGCTTGAATACAAGGTTCAGAAAAAATCGGAGCAGTTGGGAGCTGCCCAGAATGAACTGATGCATATCGAACGGCTTGCATCGCTCGGGAAATTATCGTCATCCGTTGCGCACGAAATTAATAATCCTTTATCAGGGATATTGGTTTATACCAAGCTTGTTCACAAGCAATTAAGCAATCCTGATCTTTCTCCCGAAAAAAAGGAACTTATGCTTAAGCACCTGAAACTCATTGAAAATGAGACCAAACGCTGCGGCGATATAGTAAAAGGTCTTCTCGATTTCTCAAAAAAGGATCAGGAAGATTTTGAACCATTACATTTGCATGATATTTTACAGGACACAGCCGATTTAATGTCACATTCCATCAAAATCGCCAATGTAAAGTTTACTAAGGAATTCTCAGCCAAATCCGATCTGGTATATTGCAGCCCGAACCAGGTGAAGCAAGCATGTATGGCAATACTCGTTAATGCAACCGAGGCAATTACCGAAAATGGCGAAATTATTGTGCGTACTTCGAATCCTGAATCTGATACTATCGCCCTCGAAATCATTGATAACGGTATTGGAATTTCTCAGGAGGATATTCCTCATATTTTTGAACCTTTTTTCTCAACAAAGCAGGAGGTTCATGGCATTGGGCTGGGGCTATCCATCGCCCATGGAATTATCCAAAGTCATAAAGGCAAAATCCAGGTGAAATCGGAGCCCGAAGTAGGGACTACCATTACGATTATATTGCCTTTAACCGGAAGTGTTTAAAATGGCGAATAATGAACAAGGATTATAATAACCTGACTAATTATGGAGAAAAAAATATCAATACTTATTGTTGACGATGAAGAATCAGTCAGAGATTCACTTACCAGCTGGTTTATTGAGGACGGATATCGCGTGGAATGCGCCGAAAATGCAAAGAAAGCATTGTCGATTCTCGAAGTCGGAAATTTCGACATCATCCTGGCCGATATAAAAATGCCTGGCATGGACGGACTTGAAATGCTGCGCCGTATAAAAGCACTTAACAAGGAATCGATAGTAATTATCATGACGGCATTTGCTACGGTCGATACTGCTGTCAAGGCCCTGAAGGATGGAGCCTTCGACTACGTAACCAAACCTTTCGATCCTGACGACCTTTCGCACCTGATACGCAATGCTTCAAAACAAATTTCGCTGGCCCATGAAAATGAAACTCTGAAGAAAAGAGTCGATTCACTCGAAAGTGTCGAGGATCTGATAGGTAAAAGTGAAGCCATCAAAAAAGTATTACATGAAGTTGAAAGTGTTGCGCCAACGAATTCATCTGTTATAATAACCGGCGAAAGCGGAACAGGTAAAGAGCTTGTTGCCAGGGCTATACATGCCAATTCGCTGAGGAAATTTTATCCTTTGGTGAGTGTTCATTGCGGTGCCCTCACTGAAAGTTTGCTCGAAAGCGAGCTGTTCGGACACGAAAAAGGTGCTTTTACAGGAGCAATGTACAACCGCAAAGGGCGTTTCGAAATGGCTGACTGCGGTTCCATCTTCCTGGATGAAATTGCCACTATTTCCACTAAGATGCAGATTGAACTTTTACGTGTTCTCGAATCCAAGAGTTTTATGAGAGTAGGAGGGAATAAGGAAATTACTTCTGATTTCAGGGTGATCTGCGCTACTAACCGCGATCTGAAAAGCATGGTCGAAAAAGGAACTTTCCGCGAGGACCTGTATTACCGGTTAAATGTGATGAATATACATGTACCTCCATTGCGAGAACGTGTGGAGGATATCCCGTTGCTGGTTGAATATTTCATAAAGAAGTATTGTACTTCTATGAACAGACCGGTTATCACTGTTGATCCACTTGCTTTGAAACGCATGCTGGAATACCAGTTTCCCGGCAATATCCGTGAGTTGGAGAATATGGTGGAGCGTGCTATTGTTGTCGGCAACGGTAAAAAAATAATGCTGAAAGATCTTCCTCTTGCCAAAGATGTTGTTGATAGTTCCATTGAGAGTCTTGATGATTTTGAAAAAGCATTTATCCTTCAGATACTGAACAAATACAGCTGGAATATCTCCCGCACCGCTACTGCACTGAAGGTTGACAGGGTGACGCTATACAACAAGATTAAGAAGTATGGGTTGAAAGCAAAATGATTTCGGATGTTGGATGTTGGATGTCGGATGTTGGATGTCAAATATGCTATTTTCACAAATCACAAATCACAAATCACGAATCACGAATCAAAAATCGGTTTAATAACTGAATGGATCAACGAACTATCACCATAGTATCATTTGCACATCTCAGGAGGGGATTTCTTGAGAAACTCAGTGCAGATGTTCAGCATGAATTGCAATGCAAAGTGGTGATAAAAGAGATGCACCTCGATTTAAGTGAGTATTTTGATGCAGGTCGCAGGCAGTACAATGGGGATAAATTGCTGAGAGCGGTTGATCAGTTTGATTTTCCTGATTCTGATAAGACTATTGCCTTATTTAATGTTGACCTTTTTATACCTATACTAACCTATATTTTCGGGCAGGCACAATTAGGAGGTCGCACCGGTATTGCCTCCATATACCGCCTTAGCAACGAGCGTTACGGGATTTCGGATGGTGATAATTTCCTGCTGCATCGGTTCACTAAAGAAGTGATTCATGAACTGGGTCATTTATTCGGACTAATTCACTGCCACACACCAACCTGTGTAATGCGATCGAGCACATATGTGGAGGACATTGATCAGAAAGAAGTGCAGTTTTGTGTGAAATGCAGGTCTGAATTGAAGCTGGATTAAAATCCGGTCAGTGAATCTTACATATGTAATTTTTCACCTTTCCGTAACATTTCAATTATCTCTTTCATCCGCTTCTCTTTGGTTTCAGGCCTTTTAGCCGTTTGAATTCTCCATCCGATAGCATATTTATTAGTTTTGCTAAGCGATTCATAAAACGCTAAAGCTTTTTCATCTTTTGTAAGTTCAGTGATGAATTCCTCCGGCAAAACCATTTTGCCCGGCGAGTCGTATGCCTGTTCCCAGCGACCATCAGATTTGGCAGCTTCAACCTGTTTTATACCGTTGGGTTTCATCCGGCCTTCTTTTGTGAGCCTGGCAATATGTTCGATATTCCGTTTCGACCAGATGCTTTTGGGTCGGCGTTGTGTAAAATGTTGCTTATACGAAAGTTCATCAATAGATTTTAATTGTGCATCAATCCAACCATAACATAGTGCCACATCCAGTGCTTCGGCATAAGTAACGGAGGCTATGCCGGAATTCTTTTTGTAAAACTGAATCCAGATGCCATTCGACTCAAGGTGGTTTTGCTCAAGCCATTGTTCCCATATTTGGGTATTTGCAAACGGAATAATTGGCTGATCTGATTTGGAGGGTTTGATTTTATCTTGAGGTGCCATGCTTTTTAGTCTTTATCAACTACTTTAGTTTCTTCAACAGATCCATTTAGCGGCTGCTGTCCGCTTTTCTTTTTAAACCAGTTCAACGGGTTGAAGTATGATTTGTATTTACTGAAAAGTTCCTTACCAAGCAGTATTCCGCCTGTCCAGAATGTAATTTCGCCAAGTACAATCAAAATTGTAGTGATAGTTATTTTGGTCTTTCCTGCTACATCAATAAATGGAATAGCCAGCAATGATGTGAATAGAAAAGCTGATAAAATGATTAATGATACTCCTGTTTTAAATTTCCAGTTTTTCGGCATTATTGCTCTTTTTGTAAATAAACGAACACAAGTAATTAAAGTTTAGAACCAGGATAATGAGCTTTAAAATTCCAGGTACCAATATTACGTTTTCAAAATCCGCCTTATCAACCCCGAAATATGTTATTCAATTGTTCTGTTTACCTATTGATTGTCATCCGTATAAACTCTGTTCTCTTGTTCAGCAACACGAATAAAAGTTGTCCGCTTAGTCAGTTCTTTCAATTGCGAAGCCCCTACATAGGTGCAGGTGCTGCGAATACCACCCAGTATATCAAGCAAGGTATTTTCAACTTGTCCGCGGTAAGGAACTTCTACGGTTTTACCTTCGCTGGCGCGGTAATCGGCAACTCCACCGGCATGTTTGTCCATGGCAGTTGTCGAACTCATTCCATAAAACTGTTTCAGCTTTTTACCGTTTTTTTCGATAAGGTCGCCTCCGCTTTCGTCGTGTCCGGCAAGCATACCGCCCAGCATCACAAAGTCAGCACCTGCCCCGAAAGCTTTAGCCACATCGCCCGGGGTAGTGCATCCGCCGTCGCTGATAATCTGCCCACCCAATCCATGAGCTGCATCAGCACACTCAATAATAGCTGAAAGCTGAGGGTAGCCGACACCTGTTTTCACACGCGTGGTGCATACCGAACCCGGTCCGATACCAACTTTTATAATATCGGCACCAGCCAGTAAAAGCTCTTCAACCATTTCGCCTGTAACAACGTTGCCGGCAATAATTACTTTATCCTGAAATTTTTTCCTGGTTTGCTTCACAAAAGCAACAAAATGTTCGGAATACCCATTGGCCACATCAATACATAAAAACCGTACCTGTGGGTTAGCAAGGATGACTTTACTGATTTTATCAAGGTCGCGCGAGCCGGTTCCGGTGCTCAATGCAATGTGGTTTTCGATTCCTTCAGGTGCTTTGCTCAAAAAATCAGTCCACTCATCAACCGTATAATGTTTATGAACTGCAGTGAATAATTTCTTTTCATACATGGCCAATGCCATTTCGAAAGTGCCTACCGTATCCATATTGGCCGCCATCACCGGGATTCCGGTCCACTCTGTATTGCTGTGTTTAAGCCGGAATGTGCGTTCGAGTTTTACCAGTGAACGGCTGCTCAGTGTTGAGCGTTTTGGCCTGAACATCACATCTTTAAATCCTAATTTTATTTCGTATTCTATCCTCATTTATTTTTTTGATTTAAAACAGTAAAGTTAAAGGTTTTGAACAAAGCTTGTGCTGGTAGATGATAATTCATTATGTGAATTTATCACTTGCCCCATCTCAACTTTTTCTCCTACTTTTACTCAAAAAAAAATACATATGGTAACCCGTGTTTTCCTGATTTCAATTCTAATTCAAGTCCTTGTAAGCGTTACAGGTGTAAAAGCATGCACAAATTTTTTAGTAACCAAAGGTGCCAGCAGCGATCGTTCTGTGATGATAACCTATAATGCTGATTCGCATACACGCTATGGTGCTATGGCTTTTTACCCGGCCGCTGATCACCAGTCCGGTGATATGTGCGAAGTATATCATTATGAAAACGGTAAACTGTTGGGTAAAATTCCTGAAGTGGCGCATACATATTCGGTGATACAGTTTATGAACGAATACCAGGTAGCCATTGGCGAAACAACATTTGGCGGACTTGATTCACTTGGTTCACAACCAGGTGCCATCCTCGACTATGGTTCATTGATGAAAATAGGGCTGCAGCGTTCGAAAACCGCCCGCGAATTGATACGTGTAATGACAGAACTCATTGAGCAATATGGATATGCATCTGTAGGCGAATCCTTCTCCATCTCTGATGCCAACGAGGCATGGATCATGGAAATGATTGGCAAAGGAAAGTACGAAAAAGGTGCCGTTTGGGTAGCCCGTTTGATTCCGGATGGATATATCAGCGGGCACGCAAACCAGGCGCGCATTACAACCTTTCCTTTTCAGAAGTCTAACAACTGGAATGATCCGAAGCAAGCCGTGTATCACTCTGCCGATGTAATAAGTTTTGCAAAGAAATATGGTTTTTATAAAGGCACTGATGAAGCTTTCAGCTTTTCGGATGTTTACAATCCTTTAAATTTCGGAGGAGCCCGTTTCTGCGATGCCAGGGTTTGGTCTTTTTTTAGGAAAATAAATAAAGAAATCCGCGAAAATAGTGATTTTACGAGGTATGCAATGGGGCAATTTTCTCATAATTCTACATTCATGGATGGAGGCAAAAACCCGAATGGTTTTGTTTCGAACAGGTTGCCGTTGTGGGTTAAACCCGATTCGACTGTTACGCTGCAGCAGGTAATGGCCGCCATGCGCGATCATTATGAAGATACTCCTCTCGATATGCGCAACGATCCGGGAGCCGGACCTTTCAAATCACCTTACCGCTGGCGTCCGATGGAATTTGAAGTGGACAGTGTGATGTATCTCAATGAAAGAGCTGTGGCTACCCAGCAAACCGGTTACAGTTTTGTGGCACAGTCGCGCAGCTGGCTTCCCGACCCGATTGGCGGCATTTTCTGGTTTGGTGCCGACGATGCCGATGGCTGCGTTTATGCTCCGATCTATTGCGGCATAACTGAAATTCCGAAGAGTCACTCTATCGGTAATGGTTCAATGATTACCTGGTCCGAAACTTCGGCTTACTGGGCATTCAGCCAGGTAAATAACTGGGCATACAGCCGGTATAACGTTATTCATCCGGAAATTGAAAAATATCAGCAGCAGATTGAAAATCAGTATTCAGCTGAAGTTTCGGTCGTCGATGTTCAGGCTTCGGAACGGTATAAGCAAAATCCTGTTGCTAGTCGCGAATACATAACTGCATATTCGGTTTATACCGGGAATAAACTTGTAAGCGATTGGAAATCATTTTACCAGTATCTTTTTATGAAGTACCATGATGGTAATATCAAGAATACTGAAGGACAAAAATTACTTGATAACGGAAACGGTAAAAATGTTCCTAAAATGCCATCACAACCCGGTTACGGTAAAGATTGGGAGCGCATAATGATACAGGGAACGGGCGACAGATTGAAAGTCCCCATGCACGAATAAAGTTATTGTAAGTTCAAAAACTATTTTAGGAAAAAAGAAATGAAAGAAGCAGTGTTACTCTTCCTGGTTCTGGCATGCAGTTTTAGCAATGCCGGGGCGCAACAAAAACATAGTTTTACAATCAGCGACGGTGAATTTGTGTTTGATGGAAAACCAATAAAAATACACAGCGGTGAGATGCATTATTCCCGCATTCCGCACGAATACTGGAAGCACCGCCTGCAAATGGTTAAAGCCATGGGATTGAATACGGTGGCAACCTATATTTTTTGGAATCATCATGAAGTTGCTCCCGGAGTATGGGATTTTACAAGTGGTAACCGCAATCTGCGAGAATTTATAAAAATGGCTGCTGACGAAGGGCTGATGGTAATTCTGCGCCCTGGCCCTTATGCATGCGCCGAATGGGAGTTCGGCGGTTATCCATGGTGGCTGGTAAAAAATAAAGACCTGGTTATACGTACAAACAATAAACCATTTCTTGACTCTTGTAACGTTTACATCAATAAACTCATCGATCAGGTTATTGATTTGCAGATCACTAAAGGCGGCCCGGTTATTATGATACAGGCAGAAAATGAATTTGGTTCTTATGTGGCCCAACGAAAAGATATTCCTTTGAGTGAACACAAAATCTATAGTCATGCAATTAAAGATCAATTGGTTAAAGCCGGTGTTGATGTTCCACTGTTTACATCCGACGGTAGCTGGCTGTTCGAAGGCGGAACGATAGAGGGTGCTCTGCCTACAGCTAATGGCGAAGATAATATCGAAAACCTGAAAAAGGTTGTAAACCAATATAATGGAGGAAAAGGGCCTTATATGGTTGCTGAATTTTATCCGGGCTGGCTGGATCATTGGGCAGAGCCGTTCCCGAAAGTATCCACAGAGGAAGTGATAAAACAAATGGCAAAATACCTCGATAATAATGTTTCATTCAATTTTTATATGGTGCATGGCGGAACGAACTTTGGCTTTACTACTGGTGCCAACTATGATAAAAATCATGATATTCAGCCTGATATGACCAGTTACGACTGTGATGCCCCTATCAGTGAAGCAGGTTGGGCAACACCAAAGTATACGGCCATTCGTGAAGAATTAAAAAAGCAGGCCAATCAATCAATTCCTGAAGTTCCCGCTTCAATTCCAGTTATAGTAATCCCTCCGGTTAAATTCTCACAAGTGGTGGATATAGCTATGTTGAAAGAGAAAATCAAACCTGTGACCAATGAAACCCCCTTAACTTTTGAAGATATGAACCAGGGTCATGGCTATGTTTTATATAGTAAAAAGTTCGTCCAGCCAATCAGTGGTGCATTAGAAATTAAAGGGTTGCGCGATTTTGCTACCATTTATGTAAATGGTGAGAAAGTTGGAGAACTAAACCGCTACTATAAAAATTATTCAATGGAGATTGAAATTCCATTCAATGCCACCCTTGAGATTTTGGTCGAAAATATGGGACGAATCAACTATGGTGCTGAGATTGTAAACAATCTTAAAGGAATCATCAGCCCGGTTATTATTAATGGTATTGAAATTACGGGCAACTGGCAGATGTATCAGTTCCCGCTTGATAATGCTCCAAACCTTAAAGATTTAGACAATAGCAACACAAAGGGGAGACCGGTTTTTTATATGGGAAATTTTGAACTTGAAAAGACAGGAGATACATTCCTTGATATGCGGGAATGGGGTAAAGGAATTGTGTTTGTTAACGGACATCATCTCGGTCGCTATTGGAGTGTTGGTCCGCAGCAAACCTTATATCTGCCGGGTGTTTGGCTGAAGAAAGGTGAAAATGAAATTATAATTTTCGAACAGCAAAACGATGTGATTCAGACTTCTATCAGTAGTTTGGCTTTACCGATCCTGGATGAATTAAAGACCAGATAGAATCTTGTTTTAAGATCAGTTATCTCATTTGAAAAAAAAAAAGAGAGACTTGCCTTTCCGGAAAGTCTCTCTTTTTATCAGATTGTTTGGAAGATAGTTTTTAGAATCCCCCAATTTCTACCGTATCAAAGTAATCGTCCCCCACACCGGTTCCGACAATCCTTCATGTTCTCCCACATCCTGGTTGTACCAGACTGAGCCATCACGGAAAATAGCTTGTATCTTCCAAACATACACATCCTGCTGGCAGAGTTTTTCGTTGTAGGTGCCGTCCCAGCCTTCGGCAGGAGCACCTTTTTCGTCGAGTTTACTGCTCTTCCAAAGAAGTGCGCCATAGCTGTTATAGACTTCCACATTGTACGATGCCAGGTTTACGCCCACCGGTTTCCAATAGCGCGTTGCCTGAATGGTGCCTCCCGGTGCAAATGCATTAGGAACCCATAAGCCTTTGAAAATCATCTCATAGGTTATTGTTGCCGTATCATGGCATCCGTTTTCGCTCACACTCACCAGGATCACTTCGTAGGTTCCATCTTCGGCGTAAGTGATGATGGGCGATTCAGAATATGCCGTTTCTCCGTTACCGAAATCCCAGAAATATTGTTCTGCACCCACTGATCCGTTGGTAAACTGTATCTGCCCCTGAATTTCGTCAACATTTTCGGTATAACTGAACGCGCTGGCCGGAGAAGGATTTACCGTTACCTGCTGAATAATGGTATCGGCACAGCCTATGCTGTCGGCCACGGTAAGCATCACCTGGTACCGCCCGGTTGAATCGAAAGTGAATGCTGGTGTGTTGCCCTGCATGCTACCGACCATCCCCAGGCTGTCGTTCACCCGCCATCCCCATTCAGTGATCGGGGAAATGTACGGCTGTGAAGCATCGAAGAAATACGTATACTGTCCCGAACACGCAAGACTGTTTGTATAGCCTGCATCCGGCAGACCGTTGACTGTCAGATCAGCAGTTGCCGTATCCTGGCATCCAAACTGGTTTTTCACGATCAGTTCGGGGTGGTAGGTTCCGGGAACGGAGTACAGGTAATCCGGATTTTTCAGGTTGGACGTATCAGAAATGCCTTCGTCACCAAATTCCCAGTGGTAGAAGAGCGCGGTGGCTCCATTAGCTTGTGTTGTATCGTTGAATTCAGCCTTAATACCCAGGCAAACCGGATCAACACTAAACCCGGCCAGCGGAGTAGGTTTAACGAGTATCTGTAGCGTGGTGCTATCGCTGATGGTAGAAGTTCCCACCTGTGTGCTGACTTTCAGGCTGATGGTATAAGGCCCGGGATTCAGGAAGGTATGGGTAACTGTGGGCTGATATATCCCATAATTCAATGGTGGTGTTCCGTCGCCAAAATTCCAGTTCCATTGGGTGATGGTTCCATCACAGGAGCTTATGTCGGTAAAAGAAAGGTTGTAGTTCTGGCATAACAAACTTTCAGTGCTGATAGCTGCAGCCACAATGCAGGCTGAGCGGGTCACGGTATCGGTAAAAGTATCGGTGCAACCATTGTCGTTGATAACGGTCAGCGTGGTGATATATTCGCCCGGGCTTGCATATTTATGTATGCTTTCGGGCGTGGTGAGTGTATCCGAAGTTCCGTCGCCGTATTGCCAGATGTACGTGTTAATCGCACTGCTGGTATCCACGCTGGTACTGCTGAAAATAAGTGTGCTGTCGCATTGCCCCGTGGTATAACTGTAATTTGCCACCGGCAGTGCATTTACCTGAACCGTCTGGTAGCTGCTGGCAATACAGCCGAATTTGTCAGTTGCTGAAAAGTTTACGGTATAAAATCCTACGTTGCTGAAGGTATGCTGCGGTGTTTTCAGGGTGGAAACATTGTTGCTTCCCGTTACCGGGTCGCCAAAGTTCCAGCCGAATTCTACCAGCGAGTCAGCAGGCGGCTCCGGCGTAAGCAGTTCAGGGGTGAAGGTTACCGGGTCACCAAAACAAGTCAGCGTGGTGTTGAAGCCAACAGTGAGTTCCGAGGGAACACAAACCTGCTGAATAACCGTATCCATGCATCCGCGCAAATCTTCGATCATCAGTTTTACATCGTAACAGCTGTCCACAGCGTAATATGTATGGCTCGGGTTTGTCCCCGTTCCAAACTGGTAAGGTTCAAACTCCCATTGCCAGTTGTTTACCTGTCCCTGGTAGCTCCACGACGAATCCTGGAAGATCACCAATCCATTGGCACAAGGACTTGCTGAATATTTGAAATAAGCGGTGGGCTTGTTCCATATCTGAACCGGTAGCAGCTTAGTGTTGTTGCACCCGTTTTCAGTAAAGGTGGTCAGTTTCACACCATAGGTTCCCGGAAGCGGGAAGGTAAACTCAGGGTTCTGAACCGTGTCTGTGCCCAAAATTGTTGATCCATTTAAAAACTCCCAGTACCAGCTGACAATGGTTTCGCCCTGGGGTGGAAGACTGAGATCGGTAAACTGGGTTGGCGCATTCTCACAGATCCCGGCGTAGTTGAACATGGAGTTGGGCGCTGTATGGATGGTCAGCGGACGCGTTATGGCATTGGTGCACCCTGCCGTATCCTGAACGGTAAGCGTTACATTAAATGTGCCTGCAACATTGTACTCATGCGAGGCATTCTGCGTAAACGCATGCGGGCTGCCATCACCAAAATCCCATTCGTAATATTGTATGATGCTGGTATTGGTGAGAATAGTATCGGTAGAAAGTGTGGTCAGATCACCGAAACATACCAGGCTGTCGTTGTAAAAATCAACACCGGGTTTGGGCGAAATGGTAATAGTTTGTTCTAGGGTATCGGCACAACCGCCGGCATTTAGGGTTACAAGAGTAACTATATACAGGCCAGGGCTGGCAAAATTATGGATGGGATTCACCAGTGTGGAGGTGTTCAGAATGCCTGAAGCCGGGTCGCCGAAGTCCCATGTCCGCTGAGTAAGCGAACTTCCCCCGTTCAGGCTGGTCATATCCGTAAACTGTGTGCTTTGACCCTGGCAGGTATTGGCATAGTCAAAGCCGGCAATAGGCGAAGGGGAAATGGTAACCGTGTTTTGAACCGTATGCTCGCAGCCCAGAGCCGTTGTCACATGCAGGGTAACCTGGAAAGTCCCGGGTTGTGCATATGTATGAGTAAAACTGCTGATGGATGAACTGTAGGTGGTATCCGTTCCATCGCCAAACGTCCAGTACCAGGTTGAAAGGCTTCCGCCATTGGCACTGCTCAGGTCGGTGAAGGTAATTGGCTGTCCGGAGCAGGAAGGGGTACTGCTGCTGAACACGGCCGTCGGACCCTGGATGACTGTTACCGGTTTCACTTTTACATTGGTGCAACCCGCAGTATCCGTTATTGTCAACGTAACCGTATACGTTCCGGCTGTGGCATAAATATGGATGGGATTGGCTGTAAATGCTGTGCCTCCGTCGCCAAACTGCCAGTAAAACCCTTGGGTTGTTGCCAGGTTTACAGTTGAAGTAAACTGCGTGGTATCGTTATTACATCCTGCCGCCGGTGTAAAATCAACCGAAGGCGGCGGGCTCACAGTGATCTGATGGGTTATCGTATCGCTGCAACCGCCTGGGATGGAAACTATTAAGGCTACGGTGTAATTTCCGGCTGTGTTGTAAGTATGGGTTGGATGCTGTATTGTGGAATTGTTGGCTGTTCCCGAGGTCGGGTCGCCGAAATTCCAGGTCCATCCGTTGATGGCTCCGGTGGTATTGCTGATGCTCAAATCGTTAAAGGTAACCTGGTTCCCGAGGCAGGCAGGGCCATGCATAAAGGCGGCTGTGGGTTTTGGAAGGACGGTAACCACCCGGGTAAGTTCGTTGGTACAGCTGTCGTTGGTTTTTACAATCAGCTTTACATTAAAAGTACCTGCATTGGTATAGGCGTGGTTCACATCGGGACTTGCAGGGAATGTAACGGTTTGGGTATTTCCATCCCCAAAATCCCATATCCATTTGGCAATAAACCCGGATGCCGTGCTGCTCATATCCGTGTAACTCACCACATCGCCCTGGCAGGTAGGTGCAGTGTACCCAAAGTTTGCTTCGGGAAGCGGTGCAATGACAATCGGATTTGTCCGGGTATTGCTGCAGCCTGCTGTATCTGTCACCGTAAGGGTAACGGAATAGGTTCCGGGCGAGGTGTAGGTGTGTGTCGGGGCCTGAAGGGTTGAAGTGCCCCCATCGCCAAAACTCCAGTTCCAGCTGGCAATGGTTGCCACTGCCATGCCCGTGGGTGAAAACGCTGCCGGGTTATCAGCACAGGCACTTTGCGTGTTGAAATCAACGGCAGGTTTTTGTTTTATCGTGATGCTTTTGGTGATGGTATCCGAACAGTTATTTCCCGTAAACGTGATTAGTTCCACAGTATACGTAACTGCGGTTGCATAGTCATGGGTCGGGTTTTGCTGGTTGCTGGTATTGCTTGTTCCTGAGGTGGGATCACCAAAATTCCAGTTCCAGTTGCTCAGGACTTGTGTACCGCTGACCGTAGTCAGATCCGTGAACTGGACGGCTGTTCCCACGCATTGCCCGTTCATCATAAAATCGGAGGTAGGTGCTCCCAGCATATTTACCAACCGGCTTTCGGAATGGATGCAGCCTTCGCTGTTGGTCACCGTAAGAGATACGCTGAAGGTTCCTGCTCCTGCATAGGCATGGCTGACATTGGGCGAATTCGGGAAAACAATAGTCTGTGTATTGCCATCACCAAAATCCCATACCCATTTATTGATAAACCCTGTAGCTGAACTGCTCAGGTCCTTGAAGGCAACGGCTTGTCCCTGGCAGTTATCGGTATTGGCACTAAAATGCGCCACCGGTGGCGGGTTGATGGTTACCTGCAGGCTTGTATCGCCGGCGCAACCGGCTGTATCCGTGATGGTCAGGGTTACCGTATAGGTTCCGGGTGCCAGGTAGGTGTGCAATGCATTGCGGCTGAATGCTGTACTACCGTCGCCGAAATCCCAAAGGTAAGTGGCTGTAGCCGGGATATTAATGATTGTGCTGTCGGCTAAAAACTGGGTGGGGCTGTTCAGGCAGCCGGGGCTATTGAAAAAGTTGGAAACCGGTGCAGCTTTCACAGTAACCGGTTTTTGCAGGGTGTCGCTGCAACCGTTCAGGTTGGTAACGATAAGGGTGACATCGAAAATACCCGGGGTGGAATATGTATGCGTCGGGTCTTCCAGCGTGCTGACGTTCAGAGCACCTGAAGTCGGTTCCCCGAAATTCCAGAGCCAGCTGGTGATTTGTCCGCCCAGGTTTTCGTTGGAATTATCAAGGAACGCAGCGGCCTGGTCTTCGCAACTGCTCCAGGAGGTGAAATCTGCCACAGGCCGGTTGCTGACGCTTACTACCATCTGGTACATGGAAGAACATCCCTTGCTGTTATTCACCGTAAGGGTAACATTATAATTTCCCTGTGCAGGATATTGATGGGTTACATTCGGGCTGTCGGGGAAATCGATGGTATCGGCCGGAGATCCGTCGCCGAAAGTCCATATCCACCGGTTCAGGTAGCCTTGACCGGCGGGATTGGTGCTCAGGTCGGTGAACTGCGTAAAATCGTTCAGGCAGTTGGGCGTACTGGTGCTGAAAAAGGCTGTGGGATGCGGTAATACTTCCACAGGATGTGTAACCGTGTACTGGCAGCCGTTGGTATCCACCACGCTGAGTATCACAGTGTAGGTGCCGTATGTGGGATAAACATGGCTCGGGCTGTAAGGGGCATTGTAGGTGGCAAAGGTGCCATCGCCGAAAGTCCAGTGCCATTCGCTGGTGCGCGGAAGGAAGTTACCTGACAAGGTAAAATAGGTGGTATCGCTGTCACAGGCATTGTTGGTAGTAAAATCGGTTACCGGTGTGGGGTTCATCACTACGTTGATGGTATCGCGCATCATCGCAATACAGTTGGCAACCGGGTTTACGCCCTGCACGGAGTATTGCCCGGGTGTGGTAAACAATCCGAAAACGAGGGCCGAGCCCGTTCCCGGCAAGGTTATTCCCGACGAAAGCCCGTTGCGCATGAGGGTGTAATTCATCCCAACCTGTGAGTTGTTTAATCCGATGGTTACCCCTGTATCGCCTTCGCAGTAGTAGCCCTGGTTGGAGCCTGTTACCAGGAATAAATCAGGCAGCGGATACACCGAAACAGCTGCCAGGCCATGAATGGAGTCCGGCGGAACATTGCAGTAGGCATCGTTGGCGGAAGCCACTGTCCAGGTGGTGGATATTGCCGGACTGACCGAAAAAGTATAAGGCGAAGTATTGATATTAGTTACTGTAACGGGTGTGATTCCGTCCGAGTAGGTTACACTCCAGGGCGGCGTGCCGGTAAATGCGATACTTATGGGTGTGGAGGTGCCTTCGCACATGTTGATGGTCCCGCTCATGGTGGCGCTTGGGTCAGGATGAACGGTGAGCCACATAAAATCGCCGTTGGTAAGGCTCTGGCAGCCGGACAGCCCAAGGGTAAGCACTACCGTGGTTCCCACATCGGCAGGACCTGGCGTGTAGGTCGGAGCTAAAATATTGGGATTGCTGAATGTTCCGGTGCCTGAGGTAAGCCAGGTTATCGTGTTCTGAAACTGGGCTGTGGGATTAAGCTGGTAGGGACGCTGGCCACAGACCTCATCATCCGGTCCGGCATTGCTTATAGGTGTCGGGTCAATTTTAAGGATGATCTGATCGTTTACAAACACTCCGCTGCAATTGCCGATTCCTTGTAGGCTTATGGTGAAGGTGATGTTCCGGTCGGGGGTGCTCAGGTCGATTGGGCCGGCGAAATACACCGGGTTTAAAATGTTGGGATTGCTCAAAAATCCATCACCTCCTGAAACCGTCCACTGCACATTGCCCAGGTTGTAATTATTGCCTGTTCCTGCCAAAGTGTATTGAGTAACATTGCTGCAGATATAATCATCAGGGCCGGCACTCACCAGCGGGTAGGGCGAAACACTGAATACCCGGCTGTCAGCTGCAAACTGGCCGGAACAGGTCAGGCTTCCCTGGGCTCTGAGAGTGAGCGTCACTGTTCCGTTGTTAAAATCAACATTCCCGGGCATATAGGTAGGAGACATCAGGGTGTTGTTGTTAAAAACACCATCACCGCCGGTCCATTGTAAGCTGGTATAATTTGTTGCCGAAGCTCCTGTAACATTTATTGGGTTCAGCGCACAGAATGCATCATCCATTCCTGCATTAGCAGTCGGCATAGGATCGATAAACAGTGTCATTTGGTCAACGTCCGTAAGCCCCAGGCAGGCACCGGTTCCCTGGCCGGTTAAGGTAAGTACTGCGCTGCCGGTTGCAATATCGGTAGTTCCGGGAGTGTAAACCGGGTTCAGCAGGTTGGGGTTGCTGAATGTTCCGTCACCGCTTGTAGTCCAGAGCCATGGAAGGCAGTTGTTTTGCGTACCATTGAGTGTATAGGTATTTGCTGCACATATGGTTGCATCAGGTCCTGCATCAACTTCAGGAAGGGGATTAACAGTTAAAGTCCGGGTTGAAGTTGCCGTTTCAGCACTACAGGTATTGGCTCCCTGGGCTGTTAGCGTCAGCGTTACCGTTCCGGTTTCACCAGGCAAAGGAACATAGGTAGGTGTGAGTGTGCCGGCATTTATCAGTGAGCCTGGACCGTTTTCTGTCCAGGTTACAGAGCTGTTATTCGTTGCTGTTGCTCCTGAAACGGTGTAGTTAATTCCCTGGCAGGTGGCGCCATTTGGCCCGGCACTGGCAGTGGGAAGGGGATGGATAGTGAGTGTCATTGCATCCGAAATAATTCCACATGGAGGATTGCCGCTAGCTGTGATTGTCAGTGTAACAATGCCAGCAGCAATATCCGAGGCACTTGGGGTGTAGGTTGGATGTATGCCACCGGAGCTAAACGTTCCTGTGCCCGACGATGCCCATGAAATAATTGAATAATCAGAAGCGGAAGAGCTGGCAATTGCATATGTGCCTGATGCACAAATAGCATTATCATTACCGGCACTTGCCTGTGGTGGTGCAGTAACAGGGACTATAATTGTCGAGCTATTAGTACATGACGAGTCGGAGGTTACAGTCAGCTGCACATTAAAAGAACCTCCGGTTGTGTATGTATGTGTTGGGTTTTGAAGAGTTGAAACAGGCGTGGCATCCCCAAAATTCCAGTTCCAGCCGGTATTTGTTCCGGAAGCAATGGTCGAAATATCAGTAAACTGAACGGGTTGACCGGCGCAGTTATTAGCATAATTGAAGTTTGCAGAAGGCAGCGGATTAACGGTTACTTGATAGGTTGTATTTCTTGTACCGCAATTGAAAGAAGTTGTCTGCATCTGCACAACCTGATTTCCGGCTGCAGTCCAGTTTACTGTAGCGGTATTTGTTGTATAAGTAATAGTGCCACTGGTAGGTGGCACCAATGACCAGTTATAGGTTGTGAGCCCCGTGCTGCCTGTATATAAAACGCTTGTAGCATTGCAAACAGCCGGGTTCCCCGAAATAGTTGGTAAGGGATCAGGATTTACAATAATATTAAGTGCAGGTGAGTTTAAACCGTCGCCGCAGCTTGCATTTAATCCACGAACCAATAAATTTCCTCCGGAAGTTAATGTTGGAAAACTAAGACTTATAGAATTAGTAAAAGTTGTATCAATACTCCCATCAGGTAACGTCCATACATATTTATCAGCTGATGAAATTAAAGGAATTGTGTACATTATATTAGCTTGACCGACACAAACCGGATTTATACCGGCAGGAGGTTGGGTTGGCGTTCCAGGGGAATTTATTGTAAAGATATTAAGGGTTTCGGTGCCTGTTGTTAAATAATACCACCAGGAGTTAATTAATCTTTCATTTCCATTCGTAAAATTATGGCAACCGCTTGGAGTAGGAGTCCCTGTATAAGTACATCCGGGATAAACAGTATTTACTAAACCTGAAAGATTTGAATCATCCCACATGATGCCAAGTTTACCAGCAATTGGCCTAACAATATCCACTTGTATGCCTTGAGAACTGGATTCGATGTCATTACAGGGTAAGTTAGTTAAACCATTCAAATAGTCAATGCTCATACTCAGACTTGCACCATTTTCTACAGGATTACCAGCACTAGTTATACCATTCCAGTGTATTGTATCCGATGTAGAACAATCGGCGTACCCGGTTACATCCCCGGTAACATCAGTAACTCCATCAGGTGTTGTTATGTGTAAGGTTACAATACCGCTCTTTGTGACTTTAATTAAGAAATCGATTGATCCATCACAATTTGAAATACTTGACAGACCACCCGGACAAATCTGTCCAATAGTTCCGGTTGGAAAAATATTTTCATCCGGAAGATTCAGAAATTCTTTATACTGTGGGAAATCAGCCGGAGGGGTAGAGCCATAATCGAATGATTTTCTATCCTCGTTCCAGTTTCCGGTATTTGCAGCTCCCCATTGATTGCAGTTTACAAAGAAATGCCCGCCATCCCATCCATTGATATTTAATTTAGTTACTATTCCATCATCTGCATAAATGAATAAATTAGTCTTAGGACTATTACCACCAAATCCACTTCCGTCACCAAACTGCCAAGCCCTACTCCAGACTCTTCCGTCAATAACAGTTGAAGAAGATTGTACAACACTGATATCAAAAAAACGAACCAGATGCCCGTTGCCGCCAGTAAATGGATCACCAGCAGCAGAGGATGAAAACTCAAAATAATATTCGCCTGTTAATGTTGGCGTGTAAATACTGGGAGTGTATCCGGCAGTCATTGCACCCAAGTCAGGACCATTGAAAGCTTCATCCCAGGTATTTATATAACCTGGCCCTGCAACGGTGGGTACTTGTGTCCATGAAACAACCACTGCATCATTTATATCTCTTATTTGATAATACAATTGTTCACCTCCATTGGATCCATCCCGAAAACCAAAATAGATTTTTTCATTGCCTGGATCATTTATTGTGACATTTAAACGGTAGTTTTCAGCACAACCAGGAATTGCGAAAGGATTTCGATAACCACCAGGTTCATTGTAGTTTAACCAATAAAGTGCTAATTGTAAAGTCGGAGTTTCAGCTAACGGCTCCAATTGCTTCGTCCCTTCCGCATAACTGCCTGAAACAAACAACAAACTTATTGCTAACGCTGCCAGGCAAGAACGCAACCATCTGTATATGCCTGAAGTATACAAGTAACGTGCTGAAAATGAGTAGATTTGTGTTTGCATAGGGTGGTTTTTAAAACGACTATTCACCAGGGACTTTCCAAGTCCTAATCAACCTATAAAATTAATAACATTTCTGTAATAATGTAACTAAATTTTTTACTTTAAAAGTAGCTCGTTACAAGCATGAAAAGTATTCTGATTCTGAGCTTTCCGTCATTTACGTGGTGAAGAATTTAAGCAACTGATTTCATTTTAGGAGGAATATCAATATTGTTATGCAGGCTTGCCCGGCTACTATGGGTTTTTTAGTAATTTTGGCAGCCTGATTCACCCGTATTATTCTTTCACAACAATTTCGCTAAATATATTCCTAAAAACAACTTTATGTGCGGCATAGCCGGATTTTTTAACTCCAGTCTGACCAAAGCCAATGCGTTAGAATGTATTGAACAGATGCTTCAATCCATCGCTCACCGTGGGCCCGATGCGCGTGGTACATGGTGGCATGAAGGATTGATGCTTGGCCACAACCGATTGAGCATCATCGACCTGAGCCATGAAGCCGATCAGCCGATGCTTTATATGGGCAATGCAATTGTTTTTAATGGTGAAGTTTACAATTATCCCGAAATCCGGAAAGAACTGCTAACAAAAGGATACCGGTTTACAACACAATCCGATACCGAGGTTGTGATGGCCTCTTACCTGGAATGGGGAACCGATTGCGTGAATCATTTTGTCGGGATGTGGGCTTTTGCTTTATATGATGCAAAAAATAAATTGCTTTTTGCTTCGCGCGACAGGTTTGGCATCAAGCCTTTTTATTATATCCATAAAAACGGCAGTTTTTACTTCGCTTCGGAGTTGAAGGGGCTTAAACCTACTCCGGTTTTCACTAATGAGTTAAATCTGAACCAGGTAAGCCGCGGATTACAAATGGGCTGGCTTTGCTATGATGATGAAACCTATTTCGATGCAATTGCAGCTCTCCCGGCTGCGCATAATCTGCTTATCCGTTTCGATAACAATGAGATGCAAGATGTTGAAATAACCCGCTATTGGGATGTTTATACGGGAGAATATTCAGATGCCACGTTTGCCGAAAAAACGGATCAGTTCCGGGAACTGTTTGCCGAAAGTATTGCCTTGCATATGCGAAGCGATGTGCCGGTTGCTACCTGCCTGAGCGGCGGGCTCGACAGTAGTGCCATTGTTTCGGAAGTGCAGCATCAGCATCCGGGGACTTCGTATAAATCGTTCAGCATTTATTACGATGGTGATGGAGAGGTTGATGAAAGGCCTTTCATACATAAAGTGATTGATAAATACCCGGCTGTTGATCCTTTTTATAAAAATCCTACGGATGAAGAAGTAAAAGCTGAATTTCACAGGGCATTGTACCATGCTGATGTACCTGCAACAGGTTCCTCATTTGTATCGCAGTATTTCCTTATGAAACTGATTTCTGAAAACGGTATAAAAGTCGTGCTCGACGGGCAGGGAAGCGACGAATACTTAGGAGGATATATGCATTCTTACTATCGTTTGATTGCTGATATGATCCGAGGCGGAAAATTCGGGAATGCTTTTTCAACCACTGGTTCAGTTGCAGAAAATCTTCAGCTTACAGGAACCAAAAAAATGATGCACTTCGCGAAATCTGCGCTCAGTTCGGCAAGCTCCGAACAGAAGTTGTACGCGATGGAATATAGTCGTTACTACCCTTTTCTGTTGAATGAAAAACCTGCTCAAACGCCTTTTTATCTGACAGATCCGCCCGGAACTAAACTCGACGGATTTCTTTACAACCTGATGTTCAGTACCAGTCTTCCTTCGCTGTTGCAATACGAGGATAGAAACAGCATGGCATTTTCAATCGAGTCGCGTGTTCCATTTCTTGATCATCGCCTGGTGAAATTTGCATTTTCATTGCGAAATGACGATAAAATCAAAGGCATTGAAACCAAGCGTATTCTGAGGCAGTCGCTGAAAGATGTTTTGCCCGAAGCCATTGTAAACCGAAAAGATAAAAAGGGATTTGTTACACCGGGTGAGACCAAATGGTTGCGCGGACCGCTGAATCACCTGATGGATATCAATTATGCAAATTTCCCTTTCCTGCGCAAAGACCTTGTGAAACTGATCATGGACAAACACCTCAAGGGCGACAATTCAAAATCTGTTCTCGCCTGGCGCATCGCCACGCTGAATTACTGGATTCAGAATTTCGTGTAGAGAGGAATCAATCCCATCAATCATATCAATCCCTTCAATCCCCCAACGCCCAATCCCAAAACAATTCTTCCTACCTTTGCCGCTTTTCTGATTAAAAAATGTTAGCTGATTTCCGAAAACTCTTCCGCCAGTCGGCCATATACGGCCTGGGTACATTGTCGACCAAACTGGCTGGTTTTGTGCTGATTCCGCTCTATACAAGGAATTTTTCACTAACACAATTCGGAGTTCTTGGATTGCTCGAAGTGAGTGCTGCTGTAGTTATTGCTTTTTTCGGATTTTCGCTGTATTCAGGATTTTTCCGATGGTACTGGGATAAAAGCTCCGAAGGGAAAAAGGAATCCTTGTTTTTTACAGTTACCGTGTTTCAGATAGGTATTGCAATTCTAACTTATTTTGCCGCACTTCCTTTTTTAAAAGGCCTTTCCACCTTAATACTCGACTCGCCGGATTATAGTTACCTGCTCAGGTTAATGCTGATTTCTTCACTTTTGCAGCTGGTGCTGATTATGCCTAATACCCTTTTGCGCCTGCAGGAAAAACCCTGGCTTTTTACACTCGCGAATGTATTGCAACTGATTTTCAGCCTGATAGTTACCGTCTATTTTATAGCTTACAGGCATGCCGGTATCGAAGGTATCTATTACGGGCAGATAGTCGGGAGCTTTGCTTTTGCGTCAGTTCTGATTCGATATACGATTAAGAACATGGTCTTCCGCTTCGAAACAAAAACATTGTATGAAATAATTGTATATTGTTTTCCCTTGTTTCTTTCGGGAGTTGCCCTGGTAATGCTGAATGTTACGGATCGTTATTCGTTGAATGCACTTGGGAATCTGGCTGATGTAGGTTTGTATTCCTATGGTTTCAAACTGGCTAACACCTTGAATGTGTTTCTGATAACGTCTGTTAACTTTGCTATTCAACCCATGATATACCGGATGATGAACGCGCCCGATAATAAGCGGTTCTATGCCAAGTTACTGACATATTATACTTTCGGTACAATGATTTTTGGCCTGGGAATGATGGTATTCGGGATGGAAATAACAAAACTTTTTGCCAAACGGGTCGAGTATTTCGATGCCTGGTATATTTTCCCGTTCATCATTTATTCCATCGTTTTCGGAATGATGAAAGATGTGGCTACCACCGGTTTGAGTATCTCAAAGAAAACAAAGGTTATTGCGTTTACTGTAATCGTCACAGCTGCACTTAACCTTATTCTGAATAACGTATTAATCCGTTTGATGGGCAACCAGGGTGCAGCACTTTCTAAAATGTTGTCGATGCTGGTGTTTTTTGCTCTTACTCTTTACTATGCTCAGAAAGTGTACCCGATTCCATACGAAATGAAACGAATCCTGATCATGTTACTGGTTGCGGCCGGATTATACTCATTTTCATTAATTTTCAATTCGTGGTTCATTGTTCCCCGACTCGCAATAAAATCAATAGTAATCCTTTCTTACCCTTTTGTTTTGTACCTGTTCAGGTTTTATGAACCTGTTGAACTCGACAGGATTAAAGGTGGATGGGATAAATGGCGGAAGCCCGGTGAATTTCGCGAAAATATACAACGACTCATTAAAAAGTAACATTTGGTTATGAGAAACATGAAAAATATTGTTTTTCTGGGTGCAGGCTCTATAGGCACAGCCTTGGGAAATTCGCTGGCAGCCCGGCAGGATTTGAATGTAAGTTTGTTATCAGTTGAGCATGATGTAGTTGAAACCATAAACTCGTCGCATATCAACCAGAAATACTTTCCCAATATCAGGCTCAACCAGTCATTGAGGGCAACTGCAGATCAAAATATTCTGAAAGACGCCGGGGTGGTTTTTATTGCTATTCCATCGGTGGCAGTGGTTGATTACATGCAGTTGATACGATTGCTGCTTCACGAAGATGCTATCCTGGTTAACCTGGCTAAAGGATTCGGATGTCACCAGCAGATTATTTCCCAATGCCTTTCAGAGCATTTGCCTAACCCGGTTTGTGCCCTTAAAGGGCCTTCGTTTGCACGCGAAATCATCAATAATAGTCCTACTGCTTTTACCCTGGCAGCAAACGATATAGAACTTTGCAACCAGTTGGAACCCATTTTTGAAGACACCAATTTATTTGTAGATATTTCTACGGATTTACTCGGTGTGGAAATAAGCAGTATTTTGAAAAATATTTATGCCATATTGATAGGGATTGTGGATGCACATTTTAATTCGCCAAACCTGAGGTTTATGATGTTTACCCGCGCTTTTAACGAAATGCGGAATATTCTCATTTATTTTGGCGGTCACGAAGAAACAATGTTTAAATATTGCGGAATTGGCGATTTTGGGCTTACAGCTCTGAACGACCTGAGTCGTAACCGAACCCTGGGATTGCTTATTGGTAAAGGTTTTTTTAACGAAGGAATTCCCAATAAAGTTGTGCTTGAAGGCCGAATTGCTATGAGCATTATATTGGAAAAACTGGCCGAAAGTAATATGCCTGTAACGGGCTATCATATGATGCGGCAGCTCGATAAGGTATTTGCCGGCAATACGGATATTGCTGAATTTGTGAATAAAATGATTAATGAGAGATATTGAGAAGAGAGTGGGGAGAAGGGAAAAAGGCGAGGGGCGAAACCACATGAAGTTAAACTTGTACTTCGGCGGAAAAAAAGGATAATAATGCTGAAAGCGTTTACATTCCATCCAGGATTTTTGCAATCTCCCCGGTCAATATTTTACGCGAGTATTTCAGGCGGTTACCTGTATTGCTTGCCAAGCGCTGTTCGCTGAATTTGATATAGTAATCATAAATTATACGGAACATGGCATCCTCATTGTCATAATCGGCTGTTAGTCCGGCTTCAGAATCTTTAAGTATAATGGCTGCATCACCATCTTCAGGTCCGATGCTGAGTATTGGTCTACCAGAGCCAAGGTACTCAAATATTTTACCAGTCAGAATGCCTTTCGCATTAGGTGTATTGTTTATCAATAATAAGAGTACCTGCGATTTCTGAATCTCATGCATTACTTCCTTGTGAGGCATATACTCGATACGTTGCAGATAACCTGTTAAATCATATTCTTCTATACTTTTTAATACACTGATATCAACTTTCCCAACAAGTTTAATTTGCAATGCTTTGGCAAACAAAGGTTTTTGTTTCACCATTCCGGAAAGTACTTGCCATAGTTTTTTCGGGTTGCGGGCTGCATTTAAGCTTCCAATATGCGATATGGTGAATGCAGTATCCAACCGGTTTTGTGGCAAAGGACTTATATCTTCTTCGTCGTAACCGTTGGTTACCAGTTTGTAATTACGATTTACAATTCTGCTGAATTCATTCAGCATATCCCTGCTGATAACCGTAACTTCTGTGGCTGAAGAAAGTACTTTTTTCTCCAGTTTGTGATGAAGCTGGTCAGCAAGAGAAGTAAGTCTGAGCTGGTGATAGAAGTCAATTCCGGTCCAGGGATCGCGGAAATCTGCCAGCCAGGGAATATGAAGTTTTCTGTGCAATTGCAATGCAATCAGGTGCATCGAATGCGGAGGGCCTGTTGAAACTATAGCGTCAACCGGGTTTTCATTCAAGTATTTTTTCAGGAATTTAACCGAAGGATTGATCCAGAATCTGCGTGCATCAGGGATAAAAAAGTTGCCCCGGAGCCATACGGCAATTCCTTCGGCAAGTCCTGGTTTTTCTTTTTCCTGGAGGAATCCTGCATTTACCTTTTCGCTGGGTTTCATACCCACAAACCGTTTATAGGCCGAATAAGGCTCAAAAATCGGCAGCTTGATTACTGTAATTCCTTCAGGAATATCACTTTCCAGTGAATTGTCAATGGCAGGTGCTTCAGGGTTTTGAGGAGTGTAAATTACAGGTTCCCAGCCAAATCCACGCAGGTATTTACAAAATTTGAGCCATCGCTGCACTCCCGCACCTCCACTTGGTGGCCAGTAATAGGTGATAATTAATACTTTGCGGATTGCGCCTGTGTTGCCCATAATTAAGCCTTTACGCTTTGGCAGCACTTTTGCGTTTCTGTCGTGCCATAAATCCAAATGTACCCAGAGCAAGCAATACCAGAAGTATTGATGATGCATAGGCTATTTTCTCTCCGGTGGCATATACTTTGGGCTCGAATTTGAATTCGATGGTATGATTGCCGGCCGGCACTATCATGGCCCGCAAAACATAATCTGCCCTGAAATAGGGTGCTTGTTTTCCGTCAATATAGACATTCCATCCTTTGTCGTAATATATTTCCGAGAAAACAGCCAACTGTTCACTCCTGGTTTGGGATTTATAAGTCAGGTGGTTAGGCTTGTAATCAGTAAGTTGAATTGTGGCCAAAGTATCTTTGCTGATGATATGTCCTTTAACCTGTTCTTCGAAACGTTTGTCGTAGATTGCTGTTTCGGCTGGTACAAATTCAGTGAGGGCATTAATTTCTTCATCGGCATTGTTTACCATACGGGCATCATTTACAAACCAGGCATTGCCCATTGCCTCCATATTGATCTGCATCTGCGGTGGTCCACCTTTCTGGTCAGAAACTATAAAGTATTTGGTGTTGAGCATATTGAATACATTCATATTGCCCTTTGAAAGATGATGATCAATCAACTCCTGGTAACGGCGAAGTTTGGCGCCATGATAACCACCGAGTGATTTATGGAAATAGGATGTACTGGCATCAGCATAAGGATTGCCTACAGTTTGGTTAAATACCCTGAAGTTTGGATCCAAATCCTTCATGATAAGCTGGTCGGCAGATGAAGGCTGAAACGGGACAGCATCCACACTCTTGCGAACAAAGCTTTCGCTGTTAAGGTAACGTCTGTTCACTGTCCATAAATCAAAAAGGATAAGCAGTATCAAAGCAGTATAGATATATACAGGCTTTTTAATTACATTGTTGATCATTGCCCATACCGCTCCTCCGGCTAACAGGATGAATACCAGCGACCTGAATGCATCAGCGCTCAGAAGTGAGGCACGATCCTGGCGAAGAGCGGCAATGAGCCAGTCAGGGAAATACGATTTGTATTGCTCGTCGGCAGGAGAAATAAAATCAAAAATACTGCTTCCTGCCACGGCAAAAAACAGACTTATTCCACCTGTAATGCCAAGGGAATAATACAGGTATTTAGTAAGTTTTTTCTTATCCATTCCACCCGAAAAGGCTTTCTGCAAACCGAGAATGGCAAGCAACGGGATACATAATTCAGCAATAACCAGCGTCATGGAAACAGCCCGGAATTTGTTATATCCCGGCACATAATGCAGGAAAAAATCGGTGAAAGGCATAAAGTTTTTGCCCCAGGCAAGTAAAATGGAAAGAATAGTTGCTGCTAATAGCCACCATTTGAATTTATTATCTACTACGAAAAGAGCAAAAACGAAAAGAAACATAATAATGGCGCCAATATATACAGGACCAGCTACTCCTGGTTGAGTTCCCCAATAAAGAGGCATGGCTTTAATGACATTTTTAGCCTGATTATTGTCTATGTTGTTCTCTTTTAGAGCCTTATAAACATTCGATGATTCAGTAAGAGAACCTTGCGATGATCCTCCGTAAAAATTCGGAATGAGCATGGTAAATGTCTCCAGTTTGCCATAACTCCAGCCTGTGGCATAGTCTTTATCCAGGCCGCTTGTACGGTTCGATTTTTCGGTAGTCAGTTCTGTTTTTCCCCGTATGGTTTCTTTGCCATATTCGTATGTTGCCCAAATACTTGTGATGTTTGTTGCTAATGCAAGTCCTGCAGCAATGATCAGGACAGCACTCGCCTTTGCAAATCCCGGAAGTCGCTTTTCCTTTATACTGCTGACAAGTTCGGTTATAACATAAATACCGGCTATCATCATCAAGTAGTAGGTGATTTGCAAATGGTTGGTGAGTAATTCGAGGGAAAGAAAGATTGCAGCCATTATTCCTCCTGCCACATAACGACCGCGATAAGTCAGGATGATTCCTGCCAGAACAGGCGCCATATACCCGATAGCATGGGCTTTGCTGTTGTGCCCGGCCTCAAAGATTATAAACAGATACGAGGAGAAAGCGAAAGCAACTGCTCCCGCAATAGCCAGCCATGGATCGACTTTTAACACCAATAGTAAAATAAAAAAACCAATCATATAAAGGAATACCATTCCGGCAGGCTGTGGCAGATACAATTGCATCAACTGATCAAGATAACGCAAAACATTTCCTTTGTATTGAACCGAAATCTGGTAGGCAGGCATTCCCCCGAACATGCTGTTGGTCCATAAGGCTTCCTCGCCGGTACTTTCGCGGAAATCCGAAATCTCTTTCGACATGCCTTTCCACTGGGTAATATCCGATTGCCTGAGCTTTTTCCCTTCGAGCAGCGGACTGAAATATGCCAGCGTGATTACTACAAATATAACAATTGCCGAAAGATAGGGGAGAAGCTGTTTGAAACTGATGTTCTTCATTTAGTAAGGCTTTTATTTTAATTAAAATGTGTAAAATCGTGAATTCCTTATTTTATTTCTTCGTAATCCACATAATCCGCATCATCGGGATTACGCGTCGGGTTTTTGTCTTTATCAACATAAGTAATGGAAATATCACCTTCTTTTTTGAGAGGCTGACTATCTCTTGCACGCTGATTTTGTTCAGTAAAGCGTTGTTGGAAATCTTTTAAATATTTCCGCATCACAGCAGGGAGTATGAATCGGATAAATATGGTATAGACAGCATAAACTGTTAAAACAATCAGTATAAGCCGAAAAAGACCTGTAATGGAAGCCTCGTGAATGATAGTCTGCATCGTTTATTAAAAAAGAAGGGCTAAATTACTATAATTTCCGAAATTGGATGCACGCAGAAATGAGTTAAACACAATATTTGGAATCATGAAAATAATAAAATTTCGTAAAAAGGAATAATTGCTTGTTTTGAAAGGAAAAAATGCCTATTTTTGTTTCGATTAAAATAGGTTTAATATGAAGACTAAAGAAACAAATGTGGAAGATCCTGCAGTTTTATACGGTGTTCCAGGGCAAATAACTGACAGTGAAGTTCTTACTTATCTTCAAACCAAAGATATAAACTGGAAGTATGTTAACGCGATTAAATCTCTGACTAATTTTAACGATGAGGTTATTTCTGATTGGCTGAACATCAGTGTTCGTACTTTCAGGTCATATCGTCAGCCGGAAAATAAATTTAAAGAAAATACCAAAGAGCAGATAATTCTGTTGTTATCGGTTATCAGGCATGGAATCCAGGTGTTTGGCTCAGCTAAAGAATTCGATAAATGGCTTCAGTACGAGAATTTTTACTTTGATGGCAAAACTCCGAATTCATTTTTAAGCACAGTTACCGGTATCCGGTTCGTTGATGACAATTTAACCGGAATGGAGTATGGTGATAATGTGTGATATGAATTATGGAAGTATATAAAATCTGTAAGGAAGAGTACAGCCGGAGTCTTAATTCTTCAGGTACTGCCAACAGGTGGAATCTGAGAGGACAAAATGTGATTTACACCGGATCAACCCGTTCGTTATCCACACTGGAATTAGTTGTTCGCAGAAGCTCAATTGTTCCTGTCTCAAGCTATAAGATGATGGTTATTTCTATAGCAGATGATGACTATTTATTCAAACAAATACATATCAATGAGTTAACACAAAATTGGAGAACCCTGGCAGCATATTCATCTCTTCAGGAAATGGGATCAAAATGGTATATAACACAAGAGACTTTAGTTTTAAAAGTGCCATCTGCTGTGATTCCATATGAATACAATTATATTATTAATACCGAACATCCTGACTTCATAGGGAACGTTAGTATAGTCAGGGTTGAGGAGTATTTCTGGGATAAACGGCTGTTTTGATTGAATCTGTTTTGAAATCAGAAAAATAATATTTTCAAAGTTAACAGATAGTCCAATTGTTCATCTGACCAATACAAAAAAGAAAAGGAGGCAGACTTGTTAGTCTCCTCCGTAATGCGTTTATGCTATAAATGAGCTGTTATTTGAAATCAACAGCACCATGTAATAAAGAATTATTTCCCTTCGTCGGAAACTGTCAGTTTTTTCCTTCCGCGTGCCCTGCGTGCAGCAAGAACTCTGCGTCCGTTAACAGTCGACATTCTAAGTCTGAATCCGTGTTTGTTTTTTCTTTTCCTTACTGATGGTTGGAAAGTCCTCTTCATGATTGGTAGTTTTTAGGGGTGCAAAGGTATGAAATATATCGGATTTACCAAATGGTTTATAAAAAAAATCCTTACCTCCTGAATTTTACGCGGGAAGTAAGGATTTTAATCTTTAATTATGCGGTAGCACCTGCTTTCAAAGGCGCATCTTTCAGTGTGTTAACCAGGTAATTCCAGAATTTTTCGACCGATGCAATATGCACTTTTTCATCCGGAGAATGGGGATAACGAATGGTCGGGCCAAACGAAATCATATCCCAGTTCGGGTAAACTCCGCCAAGCAAACCACATTCGAGGCCAGCATGGATCGCTTTAATTTCGGGAATTCGTCCGTACAGTTTCTTGTAAACATCCTGCATTGTGATCAGGATGGCGGAATTCATATTTGGTTTCCAGCCGGGATACGTGCCATCAAGAACAACATCAGCTCCGGCAAGTTCGAAAACATCTTTTATCATTCCTCCAAGATCGTGCTGTGCCGAATCGACTGAGCTGCGCAACAAACACTGAACAAAAAGTTTACCATTATTTGATTTTACGCTGGCAAGGTTGGTTGATGTTTCTACCAGTCCTTTCATATCATCGCTCATACGCATTACTCCGTTGGGGCATGCGTTAATGGCTTTCATTACTTTATCCAGCGAAGCGGCGTCAATAACCGTAGCCGGGGTTGCTGTTGCTGTAATTGTGAATTTCATATCGGGTTCAACTGCCGAAAACTCGCTGCGGTAGAGTTTTTCAAAGTCACCTACACATTTTACAAGATCATCCGCTTTCGAAGGTGGAACGGTAACCACTGCAAACGATTCGCGGGGGATAGCATTGCGCAGGCTGCCTCCTTCGATGGATGATAAACGCAGATCGTGCTCAACAACAGCGTGTTGCAGGAAGCGGTTCATCAGTTTGTTGCTGTTGCCGCGCTGCAGAATAATTTCAAGCCCTGAGTGTCCGCCTTTCAAACCGGTGATTGCCAGTTTAAAGGATGCAACACCTGGTTTTACAGGTTCTTCCTTATATTCAAAAGTTACATTTGCATTGGTGCCTCCTGCGCAACCTACGTACAATTCACCTTCGTCTTCTGAATCGAGATTTAGCAAAATGTCACCTTTCAGAAGGCCGGATTTGAGTCCGAAGGCCCCTGTCATTCCGGTTTCTTCGTCACAGGTAAAAAGTGCTTCAACCGGTCCGTGAACCAGGTTGGTAGCTTCCAGAACAGCCATTGTTGCGGCAACACCCATTCCATTGTCAGCACCAAGGGTTGTGCCGTTTGCCGTAACCCAATCTCCATCAATATAAGCTTCGATGGGATCTGCGGCAAAATCATGAGCTTTATCACTGTTTTTCTGCGGAACCATATCAAGATGGGTTTGCAAAACAATTCCTTTGCGGTTTTCCATTCCCGGTGTGGCAGGCTTGCGGATGATAATGTTGCCAATTTCATCCTTAATGGTTTCAAGCCCGAGATTTTTGCCAAAATCAAACATAAATTTCTGAATGCGATCTTCATGGTGCGAAGGGCGTGGGATTTGGGTTAGGCTGTAAAAATTTTTCCAAACAGCGGTTGGTTCCAGTTTAAAGATTTCTTTGTTCATGAATATTTAGATTATTGTTTTTAGTTATGTTGATATTTTTGTTTTACAGGTTCAAGGGTTCAAGGGTTCCGGCTTCGTTCCTCGCAGTGACGGTTCAAGGGTTCCTGCTTCGTTCCTCGCAGTGACGGTTCAAGGGTTCCTGCTTCGTTCCTCGCAGTGACGGTTCAAGGGTTCAAAGGTTTAAAAGTTCAAGGGTTCAAGGGTTCAAGGGTTCAATGTTACCATTGTTTATTAATTGAGTCTTTTATTCTATTTTATTTATGTTTTTGCAGTTTAACCTTTGTCTTCAGTATGTTGACTTTTTATGCTTTCCAATGCCAAAAGTAGTAAAAAAGCATATCGGGAAATTATATATCAGGCGATTTGAGATGTTTATTATGAGAGTTTAACATTTATACTATATGCACTACTTTTTTGGTTTCAAAAAATGCTTCCTCAAAATATTCACTCAGATCGTAAACTTTAAATTTCTTTTTTAAAGGACTTAATTCAGCCTCCAAATCACCACCCTTTAAATAAAGAATCCCGTTTTCTAATGGGTGCTTATTGTCTTTCAGGATACAACCGGCTACCCACTTCAAGAATTCAGGCATTGTAGTAACGGCACGGCTTACCACGAAATCAAATTTCTGTTTCACATCCTCAGCCCGGCATTGGACAGCCTGAATATTCAGGATTCCGGCTGCCTGGGCAACTTCGTGAACAACTTTTATTTTTTTACCGATAGAATCAACTAATAAGAATTCAGTTTCAGGAAACATGATTGCGAGTGGAATACCCGGAAACCCTCCACCTGTGCCAACATCCATCACTTTTGCCCCGGGGAGGAATTTCATCACTTTTGCAATACCAAGGGAATGGAGCACATGGTGTTCGTAAAAGTGTTCCATATCTTTACGGGAAATAACATTGATCCGGTTATTCCAATCCTGGTAAAGTTTCTCCAGTTGAACGAATTTGTCGATCTGATCAGTTGGGAGGCCGGGGAAATATTTAATTATAAGTTCCATATAAACTGTTTGTCGGCACAAAAATAATGTACTTGATTCAATTGTTCATTTATTCTGATGTTCATTTGTTCGTTTGATTGCTTACTGAGTTCAGATTATTTGTTAAACAATAAATCCGATCTCATTTGAAAAGTCATTCAAATGACAATTTTTCCGACTTTTGCATAATGAGTTCAGAATTTCAACTGGTAACTGTTTTAGGCCCCACTGCTGTGGGAAAAACTACATTTGCAGCGCACCTGGCACTATTACTTGATGCCGAAATTATAAGTGCTGATTCCCGGCAGGTATATCGTGGCATGGACCTGGGAACAGGAAAGGATATAGCCGATTATACTATTAATGGGCAACTTATCCCTTCGCATTTAATCGATATTGCCGAACCAGGTTCAGAGTATAATGTGTTCCAGTTTCAGCGCGATTTTCAATCAGCCTGGAATTCAATTTTGTCAAGTGGTAAAACACCCCTGATGTGTGGTGGTACCGGTTTGTATCTCGAAGCCATTTTACATGGGTATGAATTTATAAAAGCTCCGGTTAATGACAGGCTAAGGCATGAACTTTCTGGGTATCCGGATATCGAGCTTGTGGCCATGTTGCAGAAATTTCGAAACCTTCACAATACCACTGACATCCTTGATCGCGAAAGACTGCTGAGAGCCATAGAAATTGAAAAATACAAGTTAAATAAAAGAAATCAGCCGCAGGGAAATGTATTCCTGAACACACCTGTATTCGGTATTCGTTTCGATCGTACAACGATTCGTCAGCGGATTACAGCCCGTCTGATTCAGCGATTGGAGGAAGGAATGGTTGAAGAAGTTCAGCATTTGCTTGAAAATGGAATCAGTAAGGATCGGTTAACAATGTATGGCCTTGAATATAAATATATTACAATGTTTCTGGTTGGTGAACTCAATTACAACAAGATGTTTACATTGCTTAATACAGCGATTCACCAGTTTGCGAAACGCCAGATGACCTGGTTCAGACGAATGGAAAACAAAGGAATTAAAATCTATTGGCTCGAAGGTGAAGACGGACTAAAGATAAACCTTGATAAAGCAAGTAAATACCTGAGTTTGCGTTAATGTAAAAAAAATGTCTAAAAATCAGTACTTTCGTATAAACAAAGCTGAAATTTCTTTAATTTGCACCCAAACTTTCTCAATAATCCAGTCATGAAATCATTTAGCTCAAAAACTACACTGCTGCTTTTGGCAGTTACTATATCAGTTTTACTGATTGCGGGTTGTAACGATAAAATAACCTATGTTCCTGTTATTAAGTCGATTGATGTTGATCCTGACACGGTTGCAGTTGGAGGAACAGCGATGATCCAGTTGGTTGCTACTGATGGAGATGACGAAAACCTTGTATATTATTATACTACAAATGGCGGTTCTATAACAGGAATTGGCGATACTGTTACCTGGGATGCACCCGATCAACCAGGTACTTACGTGGCGCAGGTTTTGGTTGCAGATAAAGATGGCAACCAGGCGAACGACAGCATCAGGCTTGTGGTTGTGAAAAATGATACTACCGCGCAAATAACAGGAGTTGCCGCTTTGCCTTCAGGAATTGACTTTAACCTGGCTGGTTCTAAAGTCCGGCTGTACACAAGCAAAGCAAACTGGATTAACCATGTAGTTTTTGCCGCCGTCAATACTGAAGGATTTGGACCGATTGTAAGTTTCGGGTTCGAAAATGTACCAGTTGGTACATATTATCTTGATATCTGGAAAGATACAGACTTTGGCAATACAATTAACACCGGCGATTTCTTTGGATGGTATGGAAAAGGTGACATTCTCAATCCGATTCCGGAACCTTTTACTCTCGAGGCGGGAACTACGAAAGTAATGCAGATTCAGATGTGGGTCATTCCCCAGTAGAGATTATTCCAACTTTCTGAAATTTATTTTAATACCGGATAAACAATTTTTTAATTCTGACGTTTAGGTATTGTCTAACTTTTTATTAGTTTGATTAAACAATGCTAAATATGAACATCAAATCATTTCTTTTTCTTTTTCTAATTTTTTTATCTATTGGTGTTACAGCTCAAACCGGTTCAATTAAAGGAAGGGTTTTTAACATCAAAAATAACGAGCCTTTACCATTTACAAACATTATTATTAGCGGAACCACTATAGGTTCAGTAAGTGATTTTGATGGTAACTTTTCATTCACAGGTTTAAATCCTGGATATGTAAAACTCGAAGCAACTTCAGTAGGTTTTGAAAAAATATTGACTGAAGAAATTCAGATTACAAATGCAAAGACCTCATCATTGGATATTGCTATGAAAGAGGTTGCAGTGCAGATAAGCGGAGTAGAAATTACAGCATCCGTGTTCAAGCGTGTAGAGGAAAGCCCTGTATCATTAAAGTCGCTCGGAATCTCACAAATTGAGAAAAGCCCCGGTTCAAACCGCGATATTTCTAAGGTCATTCAGTCATTACCCGGAGTGGCTTCATCCGTTTCGTTCCGTAACGATATTATTGTAAGAGGAGGTGGGCCTTCAGAAAATAGATTTTTACTTGATGGCATCGAGATTCCTAACCTCAATCACTTTGCCACTCAAGGTGCTTCAGGCGGACCGGTTGGTATAATCAACACAGATTTTCTGCGTGAAGTTGATTTTTATTCCGGTGCATTTCCAGCCAGCAGAGGCAATTCGCTGAGTTCAGTTATTGATATGAAACTTATTGACGGAAATCCCGATCGACTGGTTTATCGTGCAACGCTCGGTGCCAGCGAAATGGCTTTAAGTGTCAATGGGCCTCTGAGTGAAAAAACAAGCGTTCTGTTTTCGGTACGTAGGTCGTATCTGCAATTTTTGTTTGGAGTTATCGGATTACCCTTCCTCCCCACTTTTACCGATTACACTGTAAAGGTTAAAACCAAGTTCAATGTTAAAAACGAACTTACTCTTATAAGCATAGGTGCCCTCGATGAATTCAAACTTAATACCGGGCTGAAAAATCCTACGGAGGAACAACAGTATATACTTGACTATCTTCCGGTTAATAATCAGTGGAATTATGCAATCGGAGCAAATTACCGTCATTTTCGCGATAATTCATTCGGGACTTTTATTCTCAGCCGTAACATGCTTTACAATGAAGCATACAAATACCAGGGAAATGATGAAACTGATCCTGAGTCGAAAACACTGGATTATTCTTCATACGAAATTGAGAATAAGATGCGATACGAGGAAGTTGCCCGAACCAAAGGGTACAAAATATCTTATGGAGCCGGGGCTGAATATGCCAAATATATAAATACGACGTTTCAAAAGGTATTTATTCCATCGGGTGAAGACACCATCACAGAAATAAATTATTCTTCTGATCTCAAATTTTTTAAATGGAATTTATTCGGCCAGGTGAGCAAAGGATATTTAAAGGAAAGACTTATTTTGTCCCTCGGATTGCGCTCTGACGCAAATAGCTATTCTGATCAGATGTCGAACCTTTTAAAACAGCTATCTCCTCGGTTTTCAGCGTCATATTCGCTTACTCCCAAACTTCTGGTTAATTTTAATACCGGGAGATACTACCAGCTTCCGGCATATACTACAATGGGATACAGGTCGTCGCAAGGCGAATTGCTGAATAAAACAAATGGGTTGAGATACATACAGGCAGATCATATTGTTGCAGGTTTTGATTACAGGCGAAACGACAGATCTAAAATTACTCTCGAAGGATTTTACAAGTTTTATAATTATTATCCGTTTTCGCTTAACGACTCAGTTTCGCTCGCCAGCAAAGGGGCCAATTTTGGCGTGGCAGGCGATGAGGCCGTAATTCCAATATCCCGCGGAAAAGCCTGGGGAGCAGAAGTTTACTTCCGTGAAAAAATAACGAAAAACATTGATGCCACTCTTTCTTATACCTGGGTAAGATCTTCTTTCGAAGATAAACGCGGTGATTTTATTCCTTCTGCCTGGGATAACAGGAGTATTCTTAATGTAACAGCTTTGGCGTCTTTAAAGAGGAACTGGGAAATTGGCATAAAATGGCGTTTTGTTGGTGGTGCTCCATACACACCTTTTGACGAACCCAAATCAGAACTCATAGAAGCCTGGGATGTGCAGGGGCGTGGGTATCTTGATTATAACCGGTTCAATGCAAACAGGTTGGGCGTTTTTCACCAACTCGACCTGAGGGTTGACAAAGAGTATTATTTCAAAAAGTGGTCACTCAACATATACCTCGATATTCAGAACCTGTATAATTTTAAAGCCGAACAACCGGCTGAACTCCTCCAGGTAAAGGATGAGAACGGACAGCCGGTGTTAAAAGATACTGAGCGATACCAGCTCAAGTATTTATCGAGCGAATCCGGTACTGTGCTGCCAACCATTGGAATTATTATCGAAATTTAATAAATGATGATGAAAACATATAAAAAAAACATACTTCCATTGATGACTTTTTTTCTTATTGCTTCTGTAAGCTTGTCCTCATGTAAGCCAAGCGGTGAGGGGAAGAGTTCAAAAGTCCGAAAACAGGATAGTATAGTTACGATAACCAGTAATGTTAATGGAGCAGGAAGTTCCATTGAAATTGAAATGATAAAAGGGAAGGCACATAATCATCCGACCTTTGCAATCTGGTTAGCAGATACAGATGATAATTATATTCAAACCCTTTTTGTAACTCAGGCTATAGGTCAGGGGATTTTTAACTATGGCGACAAATCAGGAGGGAAATGGAAACCAGGTGAGGTACGCAGACCAGCCGCTTTGCCTTATTGGTCAAATAAAAGAGGAATTAAGAATGAATACGGCACTTACGAACCAACTCCGGGAAATAAAGTTCCGGATGCATACAGCGGTGCAACCCCGGTGGGAAGTTTCAAACTTAATTCTATGACTGATAATGCATTAAAAGGTAAAGTGAAACTCATGTTCGAAGTCAACCAGCCCTGGGATTGGAACGAATATTGGAATAATACCCTGTATATTGATGATGAAGACTACAAAACATCCTGTCAGCCGGCGATGGTTTACTCTGCAGTGGTTGATCTCGATAATCCCGGGTTCACAGCAGAACTTAAGCCGGTAGGACGTAGCCATCATTCGGGGAAAACCGGAGAATTATTCACCAATCTTTCAACAATTACCACGGCATTGAATATTGCTGAAAAGATTACGGTTAGGGTAAAATAGTTGAATCGTATTCTACTGACTTTTGTTCTTAACCACTGACCCCTAGCCACTGAACCTTAGCCACTGACCTCTTTTCTCAAACATCCTGTGCTTTATCGGTAAGCATAGGAACAAATCGGAAACTCCCGTGAGTTTCAGTTGTTACTTCGGTATCAGATATTTTTGTAATGCGGGTCATGATCTGAACATCGTTTTTTCCGACAGGCGCAACTAGGATTCCACCCACTTTAAGCTGATTAACAAGTGCCTCGGGAATGTAGGGAGCCGCAGCGGTAATAAGTATCCTGTCGAAAGGAGAATGCGCGGGTAAGCCGGCATACCCGTCACCGTAAAATAATCTGATTCGATAATTGAGCGGGGGATTAAGCGATTTTAATGTTTCGTACAGAAGTTTTTGACGCTCGATAGTAAGAACTCTTGCTCCCATTTCGGCCAGAACGCTTGCCTGATATCCCGATCCTGTTCCCACTTCCAGAATTCGCATTCCTTTTTCGACCTTTAAAAGTTCGGTTTGAAAAGCAACGGTATACGGTTGTGATATGGTTTGTCCCGATCCAATAGGGAAAGCTTTATCTTCGTAGGCAAACTCCAGAAAAGAAGAATCGAAAAAAAAGTGACGGGGAATACTATTCATGGCATTCAAAACATTATCGTCAGTAATTCCTTTGGTACGAAGCAAATCGATGAGTTTTTTGCGTAATCCTTTGTGCCTGAATGTGTCAGTAAACTGGGTTGAAGCCATAGCCTGGAGAGTGAAATATTACAGGCTGCGAATTTATGCAACTCCCGGCCTTTAATAACGATCAAAGGAAAAAACTTTTTTTGTTTCAGAAGAAATTTTAAACAAATGATTCAAATCCAAAAAACATTCATATATTTGCACAGTTTTAATACAATCCACTCTGAATTTTCCTGAATCTTCGCGGTAATTATTCAACATCCCTTTTTCAGGTTTTCACATGAAAGTATAATTTATAATTAATACGATTTAAACTCCCATTTATTCGTCCAATCAACCCAATTCGCATGTACGATAAAAGCGAACTCGAAGGTAAGCTGCTCAATGAATTACGTGAAATTGCCAAGCAGTTTAACATCCGCAAAAGCGAAACTTTGAAAAAACAAGACCTGGTTTATATGATACTCGACCACCAGGCAGCAAATCCAACTCCAGACATCCTGGAGGCTGAAAAGAAATCACGGGTTTTCCCCCAGAAAGGTCCCCGACAGCGTATCCCGATCGAAAAAATAAAAGATATCCGAAAAGTGGATATCAAACCCAAGCCTGCATTACCACCTGATATAGTGAAGGTCGAAAAACCAGAGCTTCCGCTGGAAAAATCAGTAAATACCCCGGTTGAAATCCCACAAGAAAAAGAGGTAATCAGACCAGTTGAACCGAAAGCAACGGTAATTCCTGCCAGGCGTCCTTACGAATCAAACAGGCCTTATAACAGGGATACCAATAATCTTGACGATGATACACCTTCCGTAAAATCGTTCGAACGTCCCGCTTCATCCAATGTTCCTGCATGGGAAATGCAGGAATTTCACGAGCGTCGCCGCCGTGGCCGCCGTCCCCAGGACAGGGACGAAGTGAAAACAACCCCTGCAGTTGAAGGAGAAGAACCTGTCGTTCCACCGGTTCGTGTTGAGCGACCGGTAAGAAGTAATGACTGGAAACCTGCACCACGTGCAGCTGCTCAGGAAGACGATGCCGCCATCATGGAGGAAAAGGTTGTTATTCCCGATGAGTTTATCCCTGCGTTCGACTTTAAAGAACCTGATGCGGAGATTTTGAGTACGCATGAAATGGTTTCGGAAGAAGATTCAGAAGAACTTCCTGATCCCAACGGAAATGTAAGAATGGATCAGCAGAGACCTAACGATATCAGCCGCGACATGCGTTATGGCCGCAACGACCGCAACGACCGGAATACTGACCGAAGTGGCGACCGCAGGCCACAGCAACAGGCAGTACGTGAAGATTTTTCGTGGGAATTTGAAGGAATTGTCTCCTGCGAAGGGGTTCTCGAAATGATGCCCGATGGATATGGATTCCTTCGTTCATCCGATTACAATTACCTGAGTTCGCCTGATGATGTTTATGTTTCGCAGTCACAGATAAAATTATTCGGGCTTAAAACCGGCGATACCGTCAAAGGTACTATCAGGCCCCCAAAAGAAGGTGAAAAATATTTCCCTCTGGTAAAAGTTGAAACTATCAATGGTAAACTCCCTGAGGAAATCCGCGACCGTATTCCTTTCGATTACCTTACCCCTTTGTTTCCTGAAAAGAAATTCAAGCTTACCGGACATCCCGGCTCAAGTTTGAGTACCCGTATAATAGACCTTTTCAGCCCGATTGGTAAAGGTCAGCGCGGACTGATTGTTGCTCAGCCAAAAACTGGTAAAACGGTATTGCTGAAAGAAATTGCCAACGCAATAGCATATAATCATCCCGAAGCTTACCTGATTGTATTGCTGATTGATGAACGCCCTGAGGAAGTTACCGATATGGCTCGTAATGTGAAGGCTGAGGTAATTTCATCCACTTTCGACGAACCGGCCGATCGCCACGTGCGGATTGCAAACCTGGTTCTCGAAAAAGCAAAACGCCTTACCGAGTGTGGTCATGATGTTGTAATCCTGCTCGACTCAATTACACGTTTGGCACGAGCGTATAATACTGTTGCCCCTGCTTCAGGTAAAGTACTATCGGGTGGTGTTGAAGCTAATGCGCTTCAAAAACCTAAACGGTTTTTCGGTGCAGCACGCCAGATTGAAAACGGCGGATCACTCACTATCATAGCCACGGCGCTTACCGAAACCGGTTCGCGTATGGATGAGGTAATCTTTGAAGAATTCAAGGGAACCGGTAATATGGAACTTCAGCTCGACCGCAAACTTTCGAATAAACGTATATTCCCGGCTGTGGACATTGTTGCTTCGAGTACCCGCCGCGATGATCTGCTTCTCGAAAAGGATGTACTACAACGCCTTTGGGTGCTACGTAATCACCTGGCCGATATGAATCCTATTGAAGCTATGGATTTCCTGAAAGATAAGATGAAATTTACACAAACCAATGAGGAATTCCTTGTCTCAATGAATAGCTAAACAATAATTAATTTAGCCGGTTGAAAAACCGGATATAAAAAAAGAAGGTTGACCGTAAATGGCACCTTCTTTTTTAGTTTAAGGGGAAGAGGGATTATTTTGGATCTGCAGGTGGATTAGGATTTTGCTTATGTTGGCGTAACCTGTCGATAAGCATTTTCTGAAATTCACGCTCGGCATCGTACAATTGCAATACTTTTACAGCCGGGAGTACTGATTTGAATTTAGCATGGTATTCTTTTCGCAAATCCAGGAGTTTCTGTGCTTCGATAATCTGGTTATCAAGAATTTGCACTGCTTCTTTTTCAGTTAGTTTTTCGATCTCAGGTTTATGAAAGTCGCCTGCATTTTTCAATGCTTTTTTCAGTTCATGGCGCTTATTGTCGTATTCATTATATACAGGCCAGAATACTTTAGCCTCGTCGGGAGTGAGATTAAGTTCCGTTGTGATAAAGGCAACGCGTTGAGCTTCAATTTTTTCGCGATTTGGTTTCTGGTGGTTTCCTTTCTGCCTTTCCGGGTATTTTTCATGCTGTGCATAAACAGAACCGGTTTGTGCTAATATCGCCATTATAATGAACAGGCTTAAGGTTGTGATTTTCGAAATATATGTTTTCATGTTCGTTAAGTTATTTATCGGTTATCATATCAAGATCTAATTCCTGATCCTTGAGGTATTCAATGATTTCATCATCAGTAATTTCATTTATTCCTTTTGAAGTGTTTGATTCGCTGAGGCTTAAAAAGGTATTTTCCAATTCATAGTCCATGCTGTTGCTTTCGGTAAAAAGTACTTCTTCAGCATATGAGGCATCGTAAGCCATATTAATTTCAGTCCATTCGTCGGTTGCCGGTATTGTCGCCGTCTTTTTTACAGGAATAACAAAGACTATTAATACTGTAATAACCACGGTAGCCAGCAAAGGTGCCCACAAGGCAGGTTTTCTGAATACAGGTATCTGCGATTTTTTTAAAGCTTTGTTTGCTTCCTTTACTATTCTGTCAGTTATCCTGGAACCTAATGAGTCAAAATATCCATCAGGAACTTTATATCCATTCGCTTCCGTTTTTGCTGATTCGAGCAATGGCGAAATGAAGTCGTTTTCATTCGTTTGTTCTGATATGTTATTTTCCGGTTTCATGATGTGTATATGACTTTCTCAAAGCGTTAAAGTTTAAATTCCTGTTACAGATAGTTCAATTTTTTTTACTGCAAAGTGATACGATGCTTTCAAAGCGCCAACCGAAGTGCCAAGTATTTCCGACATCTGATCGTAGCTGAGTTCATCATAATACCTCATATTGAAAACTACCTGCTGCTTCCGGGGTAACCTGATGATGGCTTCACGAAGACGTTTTTGTATTTCTGTACCATCAAAATAATTATCATCCTGCATGGCTCTTACCATAGATGCTTCGGGCGACGATAAAGATAAATAGGAGCGGAGCTGTCTGCTTTTAAGAAAACTCAGTGATTCGTTCACTGCGATACGATACAGCCAGGTGAAGAATCTGGCATCTTCCCGGAAGGAATCGAGGTTATTCCAAACCTTGATAAATATATTCTGAACTACATCATCAGCATCATCGTGGCTAACCACCATGCGCCGGACAAAATAATAGATTTTTTCGCGGTATTTACGCACCAACAGGTTAAAAGCGTAATGCTTCTCTTCAGCAGTACGGAATAATTCAAGCAGTTCACTGTCAGTGTAATCGGGCATAGGTAGTACACAAAGCTGTTAAAGCATCTGATGGTTAGCAGGTTAAAAAATCCAGGTGATGCAGCTTTGCGAAATTTATTACAACAGATTGGCTGACGGATATAATCCAAAAGTCATCTCAACTGTTTTCAGCTTTTGCGTTCAATAACTTTTAGAACAGCTTTGATAATATGGGGAACATCGAGTCCGTATTTTACCATAAGTTCCTCAGGAGTAGCACTTTCACCAAATTTATCGTCCACAGCAACCATTTCCATTGGCGTTGGCAGGTTGAGTGCCAGCAATTGTGCGATACTGTCGCCTAGGCCTCCGTTCATCAGGTGTTCTTCGGCAGTTACAACGGAACCGGTTTTTTTAACTGATTGTATGACGGCTTCTGCATCTAAAGGTTTAATAGTGTGTATATTTATTATTTCGGCTTCAATGCCTTTTTCTTTAAGCGCAATGCCTGCCTGCAAAGCAAGCCATACCATATGTCCTGTTGCAATGATAGTTACGTCTTTACCAGGTGTTAGAAGAATTGCTTTTCCGATTTCGAACTTTTGATCAACCGGCATGAAATTGGGTACTTTTGGCCTGCCGAAACGAAGGTAAACAGGTCCTGTAAAATCAGCAATGGCAAGTGTGGCTGCATAGGTCTGGTTATAGTCGCAAGGATTTATCACGGTTAGGTTTGGTAACATTTTCATCAACCCGAGGTCTTCCATAGTCTGGTGTGTTGCACCGTCCTCACCAAGAGTAATACCGGCGTGAGAAGCGCAGATTTTTACGTTGGTGTTCGAATATGCAACAGACTGCCTTATCTGATCATAAACCCTGGAAGTGCTAAAGTTGGCAAATGTTCCGGTAAAAGGAATTTTTCCACCAATGGCCAGACCGGCAGCAACTCCGATCATATTTGCTTCGGCAATGCCTGCCTGGAAGAACCGCTCCGGAAACTCTTTGGCGAAAGCATCCATTTTCAATGAACCGGTTAGGTCAGCACAAAGTGCAACTACATCTGGATTATTACGTCCCAGTTGAAGTAAGGCTGCTCCGAATCCTGAGCGGGTATCTTTTTGTTCGGTGGAGGTATAAAGGGTCATACAGCGTGTTTTTGCAATGTGTTATTATGTGCTTTTAGGGAAAACTATGGTTTATATAATTGAATATCAGTGGTTTTACCTGATTCTATCAGGAAACTTTGTTCAACCGAATATAAAGTGGAACGCGAATTCTTTGGCCTGAACAAGATACGGTAACTGCCTGGTTGCAGGTAAAGTGTCTCAAGAGTGAGGTTGTCGTTAAGTTCATAAATACGGGTCAGCTTGTTTTTATCACTAAGCAGCAGAGTACCGTAACCGTTAAAAGTTTTCCTGATTACCGCTATCCCTGGTTCAGGAATCTCGATTGTAGTTGTATGGCTTTGGCTTATATCAACATCATTCAGCGTGATGCGTGGTAACGATAGTATTTCGAGGTCATAATTCCCGGTAATATATTTATCTGTTTCACCAAAGTTTTGAACATTTAAAGTTTGAATTGTGCCACCCTTCCTGACCAAACATTGCAGCCCTTTCGATGCATTGCTGCTCCCAGCCATTTTTAGCTGCAGGTATCCCTGGGGAGCATTGGCGGCAACCACGGTATGTTTGCCAGGGACGATGCGCAGAGTATCGATGGCGACCGGTGGCAGAGTATGTATGTCAACACGATAGGTGATGAGCGGATCAACAACCAACGTATCGGGAACTCCACGGTTATTCATGGTATGTATGTAGCTATACATTACTTTACCCGAATAAAGATCAGTAAATGTCATTCCCGCATCGGTTTCGGTGGGCCTTCCGGTTTCATCAAGCAGGTTAACCTGCATGGTGGTCGAATTCAGCGCTTGTGATATAACTATATTCAATGCTTTTCGGAAATCTTTTTCGTTGGTGGCATCAAAATAAGTACCTACGCAATTGAATGCCAGGTTAAAATCCTGCCCTATACCAATAATAAATGGTTTGAGAACGATACCATTTTTCTGAAGCATTTTTGAAACGGCGCAGGGGTCGCCGCTACATTCTTCCATGCCGTCGGTAATAAGTACAATAATATTACGGCAGTTGGCACAGGGTGGAAAATCTTTCGCCGCTTGCTCAAGCGAAAATGCCAGTGGAGTTGTGCCCTTTGGATTTATTGACCTAAGCCGTGTCTTGATTTTATATGCATTTCCCGGTGCAAAAGGAACCTCCAGTTTGGTATCGCTGCAAACCTGGGGAGGATATTGGTACTGGTGGCCGTAAACCCGAAGCGCAAATTCAGTGTTTTTCAGGTTGGCAATGCTATCGAGCATTTCGGACATGATCCGCTTGGCAATATTAAATTTGGTATCGCTCTGCCAGCGGCCAAGCATACTTTGGGATGCATCGAAGATAAAAAGGATGCGGGTTGTCGGAACAGGCTTATTAACAGCAGGTGGCTGATTTTGTGCAGCAAGGCCGGTTACCATGAATAGCATGATAACGATTATTGTAATCCTGGTTCCTATGCCTGTGTTTTTCAATGGGATTGATTTTTATGACAAGAGAAGTTCCGAAGGCTGCGAGGTTAGGGAAGAGAGGAGAAACGAGAAACGGGGAGAGGGAGTGACGGAGAGACAGATGATTATGACTATATCTTAGTTTTAATTCGAACCAGACCAGGAAGTTAATTTTCAATTCCAACTTTATTATCACTTTCTTCAATCCCAAAACCCTAACCCCAAAACCCTAATCCCTGATTCATAACGCAGATTTTCCCTGTTTATGATAAATCCTTTCAATAATCGCCTAATGTTTCTTCCAGTTGTGCCAAAGCCGATTCAAGATCTTTGTCACTTGGAGGGGAGCCGTGCCATTGGTGTTTATCTAACATAAAATCAACTCCTTGCCCCATGTGGGTATGCATCAGAATTATAATTGGTTTTCCCTTCCCGGTAAGACCTTTTGCCTTAGCCATCGTGGCAAGTATATCGTCATAATTATGTCCGTCCATTTCTAAAACAATCCATCCGAAAGCTTCCCATTTGGCTCTAAGGTTTCCCAGCGGCATTACCACATCAACCGGACCATCAATCTGCTTGCCGTTATAGTCAATGGTTGCGATGATATTATCAACTTTCCTGCCTGCTGCAAACATGGCTGCCTCCCATATCTGGCCTTCCTGCAGTTCGCCATCGCCGTGCAATGAATAAACAAGATTCGGGTCATTATTTAATCTTTTGGCAAGAGCTGCTCCAATAGCTACAGAAAGACCTTGCCCCAGTGATCCGGATGCAACACGAACACCAGGCAGATGCTCAGCCGGAGTGGGATGGCCTTGCAGGCGGCTATTAAGTTTCCTGAAAGTAGCCAGCTCGCTTACCGGGAAATAACCGGTTCGCGCCAGTAAGCTGTACCAGACTGCTGAAATATGTCCGTTAGAAAGAAAGAACATATCCTGCCCTTTACCATCCATAGTAAAATTCTGCGGATCATGCTTAAGTACTGAAGTATACATGGCGGTAAAAAAATCTGCACATCCGAGTGAGCCACCCGGATGCCCCGACTGCACGGCGTGAACCATTCTTACTATATCCCTCCGGACCTGGGTGGCTAATTCCTGCATCTGAAATGTTGTTGTCATGTATTGTTTATAAATAAATAGCTAAATTATACCTTTGCCGTGTCAATAGTCGGGATTGTTAATAATTTTGGAAAACATTTTACACTTCCGAATCGGGAGTTGCCAAATGTATTAAAGGCGATGCCATTACCGTTATTTCTAATAATTCCCTGAGTTTTTATGTTAAAAACTAAAATGTTATGGCAACAGCCTGATTTTTCATGATTAAATTAAATGCCGATTAATGACTTTTATAAAGAAACTACTGTTACGCCTGAAGTTTGCTTTTGTTGCTTGCATCCTGCTTGCATATGTTCCGGTACATGCGCAATTTTTAACCACCTCATATCTTGTTGAAAAGCAATGGGTTGATTCAGTATATAATGCACTTACACCTCAGCAGCGGATCGGGCAGTTGTTTATGCTGAGAGCCAATTCAGATGTTGATTCAGCCGAAATCCGCGATCTTTCGCGCCTGATAGGGGAATACAACATCGGCGGATTATGTTTTTTTAAAGGAGGGCCGGTCAGGCAGGCTATACTTACCAATTATTACCAGAAACTGGCATATACACCCATTCTCATTGCCATGGATGCTGAATGGGGATTGGGAATGCGGCTCGACAGCACTATTTCATTCCCCCGGCAAATGACAATTGGTGCTATGCGCAACGAGCAACTCATAACTGAATATGGTCTTACTATTGCATCGCAGTTGAGAAGAATGGGTGTGAATGTGAGTTTTTCGCCTGTAGCGGATATTAACAGCAATCCTGCTAATCCTGTAATAAATATCCGCTCTTTTGGCGAACATAAGGACGATGTGGCCCGCAAAGCCATTCTGTACATGAAAGCGTTACAGAAAGGTGGAATGATTACGGTTGCCAAACATTTTCCCGGGCACGGTGATACCGATACCGATTCGCACCACTCATTGCCTTTTATTGGTCATTCTGCAGCTACCATCGATTCACTTGACCTTTATCCTTTCAGGGAACTTATCAAAGCCGGACTCGACGGAATGATGCTGGCGCATTTGAATATTCCTGCACTCGATGCCACAAAAGATTTGCCTTCGAGTCTTTCACCCGTTGTTATTGATTCGTTGTTGCGAAAAAAAATGAATTTTAATGGTCTTGTTTTTACCGATGCACTCGATATGAAAGGAGTTTCAGGATATGATGCCCCGGGTTTTGTCGAGTTAAGGGCTTTGAAAGCAGGAGCCGACGTACTGCTCCTTTCGGTTTCGGTTGATAAAGCTGTGGCTGCCATCCAGCAGGCCATTGACAGTGGATGGTATTCGCAGGAAGAGCTGGCTGTGCATTGTAAAAAAATACTCGCTTATAAATACCGTGCGGGGTTGAATAATTTACGGCCAATAGCTTTAAAAAACCTCTACGCCGATCTGCATACTGAGCATGATGAGAATCTGAATGTGGAATTCTATAGAAATGCTGTAACCTTGCTGAAAAATGAAAACAACGTCATTCCACTCATCCTTCAGGATTCTATACGCATCGCTACACTTATGATAGGGTACGACGACATAAGGGCGTTTCAGCAGCGAATTAACGATTATGCTTCGGTGGTTCATTTCACTTTACCGCGAAATGCTGACAAGAAATCAATTGACCGGATATATAAATCACTTGAAGCATTTAACCTTATTATAATTGGTGTCAACAACACCATACCTGCACCGGCGCGCAATTTTGCAATTTCGGATATTACAATTAAACTGGTCGATTCGCTGCTGGTTTCAAAAAACTGCATTCTGAACCTGTTTACGCTTCCATATAGTGTAAATCTGTTCAGGAATATTTCCTCCGCAAAAGCTCTCACGGTGGCCTACCAGGATAATGCCGATGCATATGATGCTGTTGTTCAGGTTTTGTTTGGTGCCATGGGCGCAAGTGGTCAGTTACCTGTTGGAGCGGATAAAAATTTCCCGGCTTATACAGGACTCATAACCACTCCTATCGGCCGACTTCGCTACAATCCTTATGAAAAAACGGGAATTGATGAAGCTGATCTCGCCGTTGTTGATTCAATTGTAAAAATTGGGTTAGTTAAAAAAGCTTATCCGGGTTGCCAGGTTCTGATCGCCAAAGACGGGAATGTGATTTACAGGAAAGCCTTTGGCTATAGTGATTATGTCAAAAAGCAAACTGTCGGGAATGACGATATTTATGACCTTGCAAGCGTAACAAAGGTTGCCGCAACAACACTTGCTGTAATGAAACTTTACGATCGTGGAATTGTGAATCTTGATGAACCCTTGTCGCACACGCTGAAATACCTGGCAAATACGAATAAGAATAAAATGACAATCCGTGAAATTATGACACACCAGGCAGGCCTGGTAGCATGGATCCCGTTTTATACGAAAACACTAAAAAACTGGCAGCCCGACAGTACTATATACGCTAATAAATATTCGGCTGAATTTCCTTTTCGTGTGGCTGAAGGAATGTACTTGAGAAAGGACTACAAGCAGGTAATTATAGATTCGATATTAAAATCGCCCGTTTTGGTAAAGAAAGAATACCGGTACAGTGATCTGGGTTTTATACTTATGCAGCAATTTGTTGAACAATTGAGTGGACAAAGCCTGGATGCTTTTATGGAAGCTCAGTTTTACAAACCTCTTGGACTGCATACCCTTACGTACAATCCTCGCGATCGTTTTCCGCTTTCGGGGATAATGCCAACCGAAAATGATACAACTTTCAGGCATCAGCTTATTCAGGGTGATGTGCACGACCAGGCAGCAGCATTGTTTGGCGGTGTTGCCGGTCATGCCGGGTTGTTCGGTACTTCGAACGATATGGCGGTATTGCTGCAGTTGCTTCTCCAGAATGGTTTTTATGGAGGTAAGCAGTTTATCAAACCCGAAACGGTTGTGTTATTTACCAAAATGCAATTTAAGGGAAACCGTCGCGGACTGGGTTTCGACAAACCACAACTTATCCCATCTGAACCCGGACCGGCATGCAGAGAGGCTTCGGCCAACAGTTTCGGGCATACCGGTTTTACGGGAACATATATATGGGCTGATCCGGATAATGATCTGATAATCGTTTTCCTTTCCAATCGAGTAAATCCGGATGCCGAGCCCAATAAACTGGTACAGTTGGGAATACGCACTCAAATTCAGGAAACGCTCTACCATGCGTTGAATAAAAAACAGAAACCAGGGAAACAATTGCTAAGAAAGCCGGTTAATAGTACAACGGAATGAGGAGATTCGACAATTCGACAATTCGACAATTCGACAATGTGGTAATTTGAGAATGTGAGAATGGGAAAATTAAGTGAGATTAACAGAAAGGGCTTGTTAGTTCTAAAAACGTAATTTTACCATTTAATTTCTGAACTTTGAACCATTGAATTCAGTCAACGTGCTATAAATAGTGACAATTTTAAATTTTAAGTAAACATTTCAATAAACAAAAACAAATCATGTCAAAAGTAACTTTAAAAGGAAGCCCGGTGAATACAATCGGGGAATTGCCTGCAGTAGGATCAAAAGCACCCGATTTTTCGCTCGTAGGAAGTAATTTAGCTGATGTTAAAAACACCGATTTTACCGGTAAGCGGGTAGTATTAAATATTTTTCCAAGCCTCGATACTGCAACCTGTGCAGCTTCGGTCAGGCGTTTTAATGTGGAAGCAGCTAAGTTGAAAGATGCTGCCGTTGTATGTATTTCGAAAGATCTTCCCTTTGCACACGGACGTTTCTGTGTTGCCGAAGGCATCGAAAATGTTGTATCAGCTTCGGAATTCCGTAGCAATACCTTTGGGAAGAACTATGGAGTAATGATCACCGACAGTCCTTTGCAGGGATTAATGGCCCGTGCGGTTGTGGTTCTGGATAAGGATGGTACTGTGATACATTCGCAACTGGTTCCTGAAATCACCGAAGAACCTGATTATCAGTCGGCGCTGGATTCACTCAAATAATCTGAGCGATATTTTGCAGGCCCGAAAATAGTTGTACCTTTGCGGCACATTACGAAACTGCGGATGTGGCGTAATTGGTAGCCGCGCCAGACTTAGGATCTGGTGTCGTGAGACGTGGGGGTTCGAGTCCCTTCATCCGCACAATTTTTGTTGAAAGCTGCTTTTTAGCAGCTTTTTGCATTTTATGATGGATGAATAGACGAGAAGTTTATCCCGCCATCGGCGGGAAGTCCCTTCATCCGCACAATTTTTGTTGAAAGCTGCTTTTTAGCAGCTTTTTGCATTTT
>JBGSUB010000040.1:0-39274 GCA_041753535.1 Lentimicrobiaceae bacterium | reverse complement strand
TCGTTCCTCGCAGTGACGGTTCAATGTTACGTGTTCAGGGGTTTGAAGGGTTAGAAGAGTTTCGGGTTTGAAGGGTTTCGGGTTCAATGGGTTTAATGCTGCGCGTTCCTGCTTCGTTCCTCGCAGTGACGGTTCAATGTTACGTGTTCAGGGGTTTGAAGGGTTAGAAGAGTTTCGGGTTTGAAGGGTTTCGGGTTCAAAGGGTCCAATGCTGCGCGTTCCTGCTTCGTTCCTCGCAGTGACGGTTCAATGTTACGTGTTCAGGGGTTTGAAGAGTTTCAGGTTTCATGTTGTTCAAAGTTCGATTCAGTGTTCATTCATTATTCGATATTCAAATTCTCAGGTTCAAGAGTTCTATCACTTCAAAAACAAACTTATCAGGTATAGAATGACATAAATAAACACAAAGAATCCCAGGAAGAAGAGTGCCGGTTTTAATATTTTGCGAAGCATTTTACTGGTTTTTACAGTTTCGCCAGTTGGTAGAAACTGAAGTGAAACGCTTTCGGAATCAATGCTTAACTCTACTTCCCGGCCCATAATCAGTGCACGGTTGTCGGCCATATGTCCGGCAGGGAAATTGAAACAGACGGGAATTCCTGCTTCAGCGGCATATTCCGAAATGATATGTTCAGCCTGTTTGCCAAATGGCACTGTATTATCATTCATTTTGGTTAATCCGCCGACAATGAGCCCTTTAATTACTGACAGCTTTCCACTCCGTTTCAGATTCATCATCATTCGGTCAATATGGTATAAATATTCATCCAGATCTTCGATAAAAAGGATTTTTCCTTCCGTCTGTATATCCGAAGGTGTTCCGATGAGAGAATATAGAATGGAAAGATTGCCTCCGGTTAGCACTCCTGAAACATTGCCTGGCTTATTTAAAAGCTTTGGTTTTATTGAATATTGAAGTGTTTCACCAAATAATGCTTTGTGCAAAGTTTCTATGGCAATTTCAGTGCCTTCTTCTGTAAAATTGACAGGCATGATTGCGTGAAGGGTTTCAATCCCAAACTGGGTTTGAATATGCGAATGAAGCACGGTAATGTCGCTGTAGCCAACAATCCACTTGGGATGCTGCTCGAAAGCACCGAAATTTATCATATCAATAATCCGGACGGTACCATACCCGCCCCGTGCACAAACAATGGCTTTGATATCCTTATCATCAAGCATCATCTGCAGATCGGCTGCGCGTTCCTCGTCAGTGCCTGAGTACTGGTTATTTTCACCAAACAAATGCGGACTCGTAATCACCTGCAAACCCCACGAACGGAAAATATGGAAAGCTGTTTCCATTTCCGAAGGCGAAACTTTTCGGGCGGTTGCAATAATGGCAATTTTATCGCCGGTTTTCAGGTAAGGAGGAGTTATCATGGATTTAGATTTCACATCAAAAGTAATGAATCCTTTGAAAATCCGTTCTCCAAAAGAGAAAACAAAACTACAGAGGCACTAAGTTCACGAAGGACCACTAAGGCGTTTATTATTTACGATTTATGGTTTACGAGGTACGATTTGGGGATTTTGATTTTTTAAACCACTAAGCACAGGGTTTACAAAGGACCACTAAGGAGTTTATGATTTACGATTTATGATTTACGAGGTACGATTTGGGGATTTTGATTTTTTAAGCCACTAAGGCACTAGGTTCACCAAGGAACACAAAGGGTTTTTAATAAAAAGCATAAAACCTTCACTGCTCATGCATCAACTTAGTGCCTCTCAGTGTCCTCCGTGCCTTAGTGGTTTATAAAACTTTGATGCATGGAAAGCTAATAAAATCAGCACTTTATGTATTAGTATGATAAGATTCTATACAAAAATCATTCTTCCATAAATTCGATAACGTAAGTTTCAATCCCTAACCCCCAACCCCCAACCCCTAAATCCTCATATAATAAAAGCCAATTCAATCAAACCTTTCCCATTTTATAAGCTAATCAGTATCTTTGCAAACTATTTTTACCTGGAGGGAAACTATGACTGATACGAGCAATAAAACATTTAAACGTTATACCGTTACTTCTGCTTTACCTTATGCCAATGGCCCTATCCATATCGGGCATCTCGCCGGTGTATATATACCGGCTGATATTTATGTTCGGTTTTTACGGTCCAATCGCCGTGATGTGCTTTTCATCGGCGGAAGTGATGAGCATGGGGTTCCAATCACAATACGTGCACGCAAGGAAGGTTTAACTCCGCAGCAGGTGGTGGATAAATATCATGGTATAATTAAAAAGTCGTTCGAAGAACTTGGTATTTCCTTTGATATATACAGCCGTACTTCTGCTCCTATACATCATGAAACCGCATCGGCCTTCTTCAAAAAAATGTATGATCAAGGCGATTTTATCGAAAAATACAGCGAACAATATTTTGATGTTGAAGCAGGACATTTCCTGGCCGACCGTTATATTACCGGCACCTGTCCGCGCTGTGGCAACGAACGCGCATACGGCGATCAGTGCGAAAACTGCGGATCAACGCTTAGTGCCACTGAACTTATTAATCCGAAATCAGCATTAAGCGGCAATGTGCCGATAATGAAAGAAACCAAACACTGGTTTCTTCCCCTCGACCAGTATGAACCATGGCTTAAAGAATGGATACTGGAATCACACCGCGACGATTGGAAAACCAATGTTTACGGGCAGTGTAAGTCGTGGCTTGATAGTGGTCTGCAACCCCGCGCCGTAACCCGCGACCTCGACTGGGGCGTAAAAGTTCCCCTCGAAGGGGCCGAAGGTAAAGTTCTGTATGTTTGGTTTGATGCGCCTATAGGTTATATTTCCGCTACACGCGAATGGTCGGAGCAAACCGGTAAGGATTGGGTACCCTATTGGAAATCAGCGGATACTAAACTTGTGCATTTCATAGGAAAAGACAATATCGTTTTCCATTGTATCATTTTCCCGGCTATGCTCAAGGCTGAAGGAACTTATATTCTTCCTGATAATGTTCCTGCCAACGAATTCCTCAATCTGGAAGGGGATAAAATTTCCACTTCAAGAAACTGGGCTGTCTGGCTGCACGAATACCTTGTTGATTTCCCCGGCAAACAGGATGTGCTGCGTTACACACTGGCTGCCAATGCTCCTGAAACCAAGGACAACGACTTTACCTGGAAGGATTTTCAAGCGCGCAACAACAGCGAACTGCTGGCTATATTCGGGAATTTTGTAAACCGCACGCTCGTGCTTACTCATAAATATTTTGGAGGTGTCGTACCTGCCTTAGGTGAAATGAATGAGTACGACAATCAAACTATTTCGGAAATTTCCGGGTTCCCTGATCGGATTGCTGCCAGCATTGAAAGTTATCGCTTCCGCGAAGCGCTTAACGAGATGATGAACCTTGCGCGGCTAGGAAACAAATATCTGACTGAAACAGAACCGTGGAAGAATTTCACATCCAATCCCGAAAAGGTTAAAACCAACCTGAATATTTCATTGCAGATATGTGCTAACCTCTCTATTGTTTGTGAGCCATTCCTGCCTTTTACTTCAGCAAAATTACTGGAAATGCTGAACACAAACCTTGAACCCTGGGCAGAAGCCGGTTCGTGCACATTACTGCAAGCAGGACATAAGTTGAATCCACCGGCATTTCTTTTCGACAGGATGGAAGATGAGCCAATCGCTGCCCAGGTTAAGAAACTCACCGACACCAAAGCCGAAAATGCTGCCGAAAACAACATTATTGCTGAGCAAAAACCTGAAATCACTTACGATGATTTCACGAAACTCGATATGCGCACCGGCACAATAATTGAAGCTGAAAAAGTTGCCAAAACCGCCAAGTTGCTTAAACTTACCATTGATACAGGGTTGGATAAACGAACCGTGGTTTCAGGCATTGCCGAACATTATACGCCGGAGCAGGTTATTGGTCAAAAAGTAGTTTTACTTGCGAATCTTGCTCCCCGAAACCTGAAGGGTATCGAATCGAAAGGCATGATTCTGATGGCCGAAAACAAGGAAGGAAAGCTGTGTTTTGTTTCACCAACCGAGGCGTTTGGAAATGGGAGTGAGGTGAGATAAACAAGCCGGATTATTTCAAATAGGTCATGAGTTGCCAGTTTCTTGCTTTTTCCTTCAAAAGAATAACCGAATCAGTTATTACGGATTCTTTTCTTAATAAGGACCGCAAACAACTTATGAGTTTCTTCTGAACATTAATATTTCAGGATGCAATAATGCAATCTTCAATTCATTTATATTTGTTGTTAAATATTCTGCATTAACGATTGTAGCTTTTTGAAGCTTTTTTAACCAACCGGTGCCAAGTTTCCCCAATTAAAAATTTTAACGATGTCAAATAATCCAGGCGATAACGAAGACGAAATTGAAAAACTGAGGATGGAAAATGAGTTAAAGAAAGCGAAACTTATGCTGGAGCATGGTGCCATTTTTTCGGAATCAGAAGAAGGCAAAATAAGCCCTGAAATAGAAAATGAATTCCTGAAAAACATTGAAGAGTTTGAAAGGAGTTTTCATAATACCGAACAAATTACACTCTATGATTTTATTCACAGGCCGGAATACATTTTGGTTGATGAAATTCCTGATTCGGCAATAGGTGCTGAACTTGCAAAACTTATGAATGCTTTGCAGGAAAACGACATTAATCTTGATACGTTATGTGAAGTGAAAGACAGGGAGTTGTACCGTTTTATCACCGAAGAATTGTTTCCACACGAGATAGACAACATTCGGATTCCCGGGATGAGGACATGTTTTATATATGAGGAATTTCACCCAAACCATGAATACGATATACGGAATCACTGCACCGATGGAATCAAGGCATATTTAAACAAAGAGAATGACTTTTACACCACATTTTTTACCCAAAAGGCCGAATCTGATCCCTGGCTAAAGCACTTTAGGGATGCTTTTACATCGTTTTCAATTGAGCAGTTCGGGATTACAGATTTAAGTTTTGATGAGGAAAATGCAATGGTAAGTTTCACCATTGATTTCACGGCTTCCATTGAAGGAAGTAGCGAAAAGCAGCATTATCAGGGCAATGGTACCATAGAGTTGGTTTACTGGTATGATTTCTGGTGCATTGAGAAGATACATTTTCCGGAAGCTGTAAATCTTTAGATACAATTTCGTCAATACAGATTAAACTATTACTTTTGCAACCCGTTAATTTGGCCTCATAGTTCAACGCCTGCCTGACTACGTCAGCAGGCAGGGATAGAACGGAAGATACCTAAACTATATATACAGGCTCAGAATAAGAACAACTACTTCATTTTTTATATGGTTACAGTCTATGCCTTATTTAATGAAATTAATACTGAGATTTATATTGGCATAACACAAGATATTGAACAAAGACTTAAAGAGCTCAATTCAGGTTACAGCAGGTATACTAAAGCTTTTAAACCATGGAAAATATTTTATACAGAAGTATGCGATGATTATTCAGCTGCCCGAAAACGCGAATTATATTTCAAAATTACAAGCGGAAGGCGGGAACTCAGAAAAAAGCTTATGGAATTCAAGTTGCTCAATACAGATTAATCAATTACTTTTGCAACCCGTTACTTTGGCCTCATAGTTCAACGCCTGCCTGACTGCGTCAGCAGGCAGGGATAGAATGCCTGCCTGACTGCGTCGCAGGCAGGGAAGATTCCTAAACTATGTATACAAGCTCAGAATAAGAGCAACTACTTCATTTTTTATATGGTTACTGTCTATGCCTTATTTAATGAAATTAATACTGAGATTTATATTGGCATAACACAAGATATTGAACAAAGACTTAAAGAGCTCAATTCAGGTTACAGCAGGTATACTAAAGCTTATAAACCTTGGAAAATATTTTATACAGAAATATGCGATGATTATTCAGCTGCCCGAAAACGCGAATTATATTTCAAATTACAAGCGGAAGGCGGGAACTCAGAAAAAAGCTTATGGAATTCAAGTTGCTCAATATAGATTAATCAATTACTTTTGCAACCCGTTACTTTGGCCTCATAGTTCAACGGATAGAACGGAAGTTTCCTAAACTTTAGATACAGGTTCGATTCCTGTTGAGGCTACCAGTATTTTAATAATCATCTATTAAGTACGTATTTATGGTTGATTATCTTTTTTATATTCATTTTTACATTCCATAATCGATACTTTCAGCAAAGCAGGAAACACTACTTCCTCCATATTACACAGCCATCGCCAGAAACTGAACTGCAAATTTCAGGGTAACCGGTATAATGAACAGTCCCCGAACCAGGTATTAAAATATTAAGCTTTCCTGAAACATTAATGTTTACAATCCCGATACCGGTAATATTTACAGTACAATTTTTAAGTTTCATTGCCTGGAGATTTATTTTTCCATTGCCTGAGATTTCAATTGATGCCTGGGTGGTATTGCCAGTGCAGGATATTACTCCATTACCGGTTATTTTAAGGCTTCCGGCAGGACATTCCGAACATATAGTTCCCGAACCTGACAGACAGATTTCAACAATTGCAGGAACATAAATGGTAATAATGATAGTGCTGTCGCTGATGTATTCATAACTACCTGTTGAAATAACCAATATCCCGTTGCGCTCAGTCAGATCAATCAGTGGAACTATGTTCTCCTGGGCAGTTATACTGATATTCCTGATTTTACTCTTAATAATATTAATGTCGGCTTTAATCCGGCTATCGATCTTTGAAAAAGGAGTTGTTGTGCGAAACTCAGTCCTCAGGCTTCCCCTGCCTTTAACCAGGGAATTATTGGAACTGAGTTTCATGGATGCCAACAGAAGAATGCTTATGAGCAGTATGCTTGCAAAGGGCTTCATTGTTCTTGAAGTTGGAGAAATTTTATACCAGGGTTAAGGTTAGAATTTGCCAAATTTCAATCCTGTCGTAAAGGAAAAATTATTCATCAGGTCGCTCGGAGTGTTTGTCAGTTCAAGTCCGTTAACATACCGGTAACTGAAACCTGCATTCAAACGCATAAATTTGAGAATATTAACTTCAGCTCGAATTCCGGGTTCAACCGAAAAGAAAATATCGGTATCCAGGTTTTTATGATAGGTATCCCATTCATTCTCATCCCATTCCCAATAATCCTCATCATTTATATAGCTGGCACCACCTCCGCCTATCAAAAGAGGGAAAGTTAAATGAACGGCAGATTTCGGAAACAGGGTATATTCAAAAAGGAACCGGCCAAAGCCCCCTTCGAGATATGCACCTGTTGAATCGGTTACATTACTGTAATACATCGTATTGCGGTTTGTCCAACCTGAGCCTGAGAATCCTATGCTGAAATTGTGGTTAATGACCAGCCCGGCATTTAACCCGCTCAAATAGACTTCGCGCGAATCGAATTGCGTATATCCGTTGTCGAGACCTATAAACCAGCCCAGTTTTGCATCTTTATTTTTACCGAAGAGTGTTCCGATCTGATCATTAGTAGCTGGTGTTTCTTCCTGTGCAGTTGCTAAAAGTGATGCGAACAGGATCATTAAAAATAGAGTTAAGTGTTTCATTTTATTTCGTGTTTTAAGATTATGATGCAAAACTACCTGTGAAAAATCAGGTGTAAAACTAAGATTAGGTGAATGCCATAATTTGCCAGCTAAAAGTCTGAAATTCAAGGTCGAATATGAATCAGATTAAAATCTTTGCTTTTAACTTTCTGAAAGGGCGAGAGGGCACTTCGACTTGTTTCGGCTTTACTCACCAGCAAGTACTCAACAGCCTCCATTGGGTGCAAGAATAGCGAGGGGTGATAACTAAAATATCTAAAAATAGTTGAACTTTAATTGAGGATGCTTCCGTCTTCGGACTCCCGTCTTCCGACTTTTACTCAACTATTGTATTTGGGAAAATTAGACCTTATTTATCAATGTTAGTTTGAAAAGGGGGCAGACAGTTTTGGCGTAGAATCGATAAAGAAAAAAGTGCCGGAAGTATCTCCCGGAACTCTGTAATTTAAAAATTTGTAAATGTAAATTCTGAACTAGTCTTTTAGAAAGATTTCATTCCGAAAAACACCAGAATACTTGCAACATTGGTTTGGTTGATGCGAACATGCAGATTTCCATCTTTGTACACAAAATACTCTTTGCCGGCATCCTTATCCGTAGGGTTCGAATAGCTAAAAAGCCTGAACCCGGACCTGGTGGCGATACATTCCATCAACACATGATCTGGAGTATCAGGATTATCATCAACAAGAGGAAGCAGTTCGAAAAATTTGGATCCATTCATGTAGGAGAGCACCTTATGGTTTGGCACCTTTACAATTTTCCCGTCCTCAGAGATAATTTTTGTGTTCAGGGGACCGATTTTCAGCTTCTGCCCGAAATAAACATTTTCTGCGGTTTTTACATAACAGCCAGGCTCTGAACCAGCCATAACATTAGCATATAATCCAAAAAGGAACAATGCTGCGATAACTAAAGATTTTTTCATTTTTTTACGAATTATTTGTTTAACGCTGTAAAATTATTGCAGCGCAACAAAGTGAAAAATTAATACTGGCTGAAGGGTGTAAAATGCAGGTTCAATTCAGGAAATACGAAGGTGATTATGATTTCTTCAAATGCAGATTCAGGAATATTAAACTTAAATCATGATAGTTCTACGCATTCGCTTTTATTTATTCATCCATTTTTTAAAATCGGTTGTACGGTCAATGCTAACAATGGTTTCTTCGTCATTTTCAGGCAGAGGTTTCAGTGTGAGTTTTATACGGCTGCGCGACCATGCGATCATAGTTGCTATGGATTTCATACTCACCATATATTTCCGGTTAATCCGGAAAAACCGGGAAGGATCCAGGGTGTTTTCCAGTGTCTCAAGGCTCATATCCGCCGGGTAGGATTGCCCTTCGAAGGTTGTAAAATAAACATTGCCGTCGAATGCATAAAAATATGCCACCTCCTCAACTTCCACTTTCCGGAACTTGTCGGCGATCTGGATCAGAAATCTTTTGCGGTATTCCGGTTTGTTGCCCTGTATTACGGATAACAAACTATCGAAATCGATACTGTAGGCCGCCTTAAGAGATTTGTATTTCTGAAGGCTTTCTGCCAGTTCATTTTTCCGTATGGGCTTCAGCAGGTAAGAAACACTGTTAAGTTGAAACGCTTTTATTGCATATTGGTCGTAGGCTGTAGTAAAAATAACCGGTGTCTGTATCGATACCTGGTCGAAAATACTGAAACTTAATCCGTCAGATAATTGAATATCGAGAAATATTAAATCAGCTGAATTTACTGTCAGCCATTTAACTGATTCCTTAACAGAACCTAGTTTTGCAAGCACTGTAATATCCGGAGTTGTTTCCTTCAATATTTTTTCGAGCCGGTCGGCTGCCAAAGCCTCATCTTCAACGATTAGTACGTTCATCATATTCGGGTTGAATTAAAGGAAGACGGACAATATAGTGATTGGATTCCACCGTAAACTGCGGAACGTCTTCGCAAATCATAGCATAACGTTTTACCAGGTTTTTTTGTCCTAATCCCGTTGAAACATGTGAGGATATTTTACGCTGCATATTATTTTTAACTATCAGCCAGGTGTTTTCGTGAATAATTTCAATTCCTAAAGGCTGCGACTTGTTTACTACATTATGTTTAATGGCATTTTCCAGAACGAGTTGCAAGGATAGGGGCGGAAGCAACATTCCAAGTAAATCAGAAGGCAAATTTACTTTAAATGATAAGGATTCGCCATACCGGATCTGCTGTAAAAAGATATACGATCGTATAAAATCCAGTTCCTCATTCAGTGATACAACCGGTTTTTCAATGGTTTCGAGCACGTACCTGTAGATATGGGCAAATTCGTCGATAAACAACTGCGCCTTGTCAACATCTTTTTCAATAAGCCCCGAAAGCACATTGAGGCTGTTGAACATAAAATGCGGATTGATCTGGCTTTTCAGTACTTCGAACCGAACCTGAGAAAGTTCTCTTTCGAGCATTTCGGCTTTTTGTTTGGCCCGGTTGCTTTCCATAAAAAAGAGCCATGCTTCCAGCACTGCCATCATCAGTATATTGAGTACCGACGAAATCAGTGCATTGTTAATTAGTACTGAGTCAAGACTATCTTTATAGGCACTTATGCCATTCACGATAAGGGTAATAAGGGTCGAAACCAAAACGGCCAGGCCTATTGCAATCAACAGTTCTATCACTATCCGGCTGATCACTTTTCGATGCCAGTGAAAGTTTTGATTCAGATATCGGATAATGAGCAAGTCAGGTATTGAAATCAGCAGAGAGGCAATCAGCATAAAAACTGAACCGATTATTACATGAGTAAGAAATGCGACGATTCCGCTGAGAGGTGCGTAACCGCTCAGATGATTGTAGGATACAATTGCCAGCTGCGTTAAAAAAGCGATTGCGAGTAACAATCGGAGTAAATTCCGGAAAGGGAAAAAATTATTCAAGTGCTGCAAAAATGTTGTTTTCATTACTCCGGGCATAAGAATTCTGTTACAGGCAGGTTGATGGTACAAATGTAGGAGAGAAAGATTCATCCGGAGCAAAAGGATGAATCTTTCTGATAGTTTGTAAGGGCTTAGTGACTGAAAAATTGTAAATACAAGATCCGGCGGGAATTATTGAGAGGAATTATTCATCCATTTGTGACGGACTCCTGAATTTTTATCGTTTAGTCTACGCTTTTCAGAAAAGAAAAAAATTGCTGGTTTTGTACCCTCCCCAACCCTCCCTAAAAAAATAGGGAGGGAGCAGTTCGCAACAAAACCTTCTGAATCAGAATTTCTTTAAGATGCCAACGCGTACCGAGATATAATTCAGATCCAGTTGTGTTGAAGTTCCTTCAATGTCGATATCTCTTGAAAGGGAATTAAACTTTACACCTGGCGTTAGGCTCCAGTTCCTGCCAAGTGGTACATCCACTCCGCCTGCTGCCTGCCAGCCGAATCCATGGCCTGTGTCTTCAGTAATTTCTCCTTCTTCATTCTCGATTTCAATGTGGTTATATAGTCCGCCGGCTCTCAGATAATATGAAACAGCCGAAGTGCCGAACGGATGTTTGAACTGTAATCCAAACACATAACCGGTTTCTTCAAAATCCATGTTTGTGCCGGCAAATGAAGCATCTGCCGAAAATTTATTCCATCCCCAGCCTGCATAAATTCCGGTGTGTGGCATGAAACGGTACTGGAAAATTCCTTCGAAGCCCAGGCCGGTTTTAAGAGAGGCATCGTATAAATCTTTTGTAGCGAATGAGGCTCCTCCGCTAAGTTCAAAGCCAAATCGTTTGTCTTTTTGTTGTGCAAAACTGCTTATACCAAGCAGCAATAAAATTGCAATTAATCCTGTTGTTTTCATTGTTTTAAAGTTTTGAATTATTTGTTAATCAGTTTGATGAAGCAAAAGTAAACCGCTTATGCAATGTGTAAAAACAAAGTTTAGTGAAGGTGTAAATACCGAAGTTGAAAGCGTTCAGAAGCCGGCTGAATGAATAAATGGGTGGCTGAAGTCTGGCAACATCATTCAAATTTAGGATTACCAGCAGGGAATATGAACAAGGAAAGATTGTTCACGAAAAGGCTTTATCTGATAGATGTCAGCAAAATGGGTAAGTATCAGTTAAAATTCTGATCCGCAACACACTATCAATTGCAACTGTCAACGATTAATTTCATTAATTCACTGTCGTTATCAAAGAAATCGCCGCTTGTATAAGGCCAGGCTGTATAAACCACAACCAGTTTCTTTTCAGGAACCACCAGTAAAAACTGCCCGCCATGACCTCTTGCCGCATACCCTTTAAACCCGGGGAAAATCCAGAAATAATATCCGTAAGGTTCGCAGTTGTAGTTGGCAAAAACCTTGGTTGAAGTTGCATCGGCAAGGTAAGTACTGTCGATAATGGATTGAATGTTCCATCTTCCGTTTTGCAGTAAAAGCTGCCCGATTTTTCCAAAATCTCTTGGTTTTAAGAACAGGCTGAATGCCCCGAAAGTAGTGCCATCCTTTGCCTGCTCCCATTTCCAGTCGGTGATTCCAAGCGGGGCAAACAATTTTTCATCGGCATATTTGTTAAGCGTTTTTCCTGTTTTTTTTTCAATGGCTTTCGAAGCCAGGTGTGGCGCGCCATCGTTGTAATTCATTACGGTTCCCGAAGCAAAAAGTCTTTCCTGCGAAAGAACATATTCTGTTGATCCAGACTCCGTTTCATATAAATCCAGCGTTTGGGATTCATTGTCAAATTCAAGCCCGGTCTGCATGGTAAGCGCATCTTTAATCGAAATACTTTGTTTGTTCATATCCGAATCGAAGCACTCAGGGTAAATGGCGTACAATTTCTCATCCAGGGAACTAATTTTCTCATATTGAATAGCAATACCCGTCATAATTGAAGTTATTGATTTGGTACAGGATTGTATATTGTAAATGGCATTGATATCGCCGGGATTATTCGGATAAGCTTCGGCCACCAGCTTGCCATTGCGGAATACAAGCAGACTTTGCGCCCTTAAGTAGCGGTTATCACTAAACACCAGTTTGTAAGCCTGATCGAGTTTTATCCTGTCAATTTTTTCATTTTCGGGAGTTGACAGTTCCCAGCCGTCATTAACTGATACAGGCTCAAATCCCTGGAAATCCGTTTTAAACGGCTCATCCTTAAGGCAGGAAGTTGAAAGAATGCTGATGCCTGTGAGCAGTAAAATGTATAAAGTAATGCGGTTCATCAGAAATATATTTTAAAACCCAACTGGTTACTATTGTTTTGAAATAAAGAACTGTTTTCGCCATCCGCCTTTACATAATCAAAGGTATAGCAAAAAGCTTTGGAAACTTTCCTGTTTAAATGAAACCTGTACTCTGCGTTACCGGATAGCCGGAATGATTTGCCGAAACTCCCGGATTCAGGATTGGAATGCAGGCTTTTCACAATACCGCCAAAGGAAGTATCATCAATTTTGTATTGCCTGTCGTGTATGGGTCGGCTAAACACCGAAAACAATGAAAATCCAAGGCCAAAAACCAGTGATTGTGATTCAGAAATCGCATAAGAAAATCTGTTTCCAACGCCCAGTGAGAGCTGATTTGCCCAGTACAGATGGCTTTCGTCCCAGTTGGGATAAAAATTGACGTTGTAGCAGATATTGATTTCGGGACCAACGGAATACACCATTTTATTTCTGCTCACAGCTGTAAACAGGTATTTGTAATCAGCTTCCAGTCTTCCGTTAACCGTTTTCGACCAATTTTCGTAAGTGGTTCTGACTCTTGAATAAGAAAGACTTATTTCAAGTTCGGAAATATTCCTGCTTTTAAAGTACCGGCCATAGGATAATGTGGTTATGGTTCCTGAATGGACTTTCGGATGGAGGTTCTCTTCTTTCAACTGGTTAAAACCATAACTGAGTTGTAAACCGCTTCGTTTGGATGCCGTGGTAGGATGCTGGGCAAAAAGGTTTACTGCAAATGTCATCAACAAGACAATCAGGCTGCTTCTCATGATAATTACAAATTCAATTAGCAAAAGTAGGATCGATACCTGATAGTGTATACTAAAAGTAATTGAGAAGCCGTTTATGATTGTTAAAACCCGTTTTTATGGAGTTGAATGTGAAAAATATTTTGAAGGACTTCCTGCTTTCTGAGCCGGTCAAACAATTCTAATCCAGCATTATCTGCATTATGCTGTATCCAACATCTCATTATTCCCTGTTTTCCCCAACTCCGGAAAATAATCCTACCTGATACGTTTTCTATTATTTGCTTTTACCCACTTGTTTTTTTTGCATTCGGGGCAAGTAATGTTTGTGGCAGGCTTCAATTTTTCAGTATAACCGCAAAAGATGCAGGCATAATGATCGTTATCGTTAATTTCCTGTTGCCAGGCATCTAAAGAATCAATCATAACCGGCAATCCAAATTTTACTTCTTCGTCAGGATAATAAAAGATGCTGATGTTACCCGAAGTTTCCACGATTGCTTCTTCAATTTGTCCTAATTGTGAAACACCCTGCATACGTAGTTCAGCAAAAAATTCATCAGATCCCAGGGCTTCCTTTGAAAAATTTCCAATTGAAAAAACCCCATTTTTAATAAGGCAAACCGGCTTGCCTTCCACCAGGATTTCAAAATGCTTATTCTTCCCAAGAAAATAGATAATAAGAGTATAGAGTGCAACAATAATTGCAAAAACCAGAATAGCCGGTAAAATACCTACATCTTTATAAAACATTGGATCACCAGCGGCAGAGCCTAAACTGATAATTACTACAAGTTCAAATATCGAAAGTTGTTTTACACCGCGCTTGCCCAATAATCGGAGGCTCACAAAGACGACAACAAACATAATAAAAGTGCGGAGAATTGTTTCAGGCAAAAAACTCCAGTTTTCGCCTCCTAACATTAACTCTTTCCAATTGAAATCTAAAGAAGCCAGCAGAAAGTCCATATTAATTAAATTTGTTTGTGATATAAACGTTTATTGATTAGGAAAGGTTCTCAGATAACAATGCAAAAATACTGTTTCTATTGTGGTAGATAAAAAAGGGTGTGTCACGAAATGACTCCTGATAGTTAAAATCCAAAGAGCCATTTTTATCAAATCATAATCTCATATTTCATTAACTATTCTTACTTTAGTAGGCAGGAAAGACTTTGCAAAGCAGTATCATTTGAAGACTGCGTTATCCAAAATAAATGCCACGAATGCACGAATATTAAATATATCTAAATGGTTTATCTAAAATAAATGCCACGAATGCACGAATATTAACAATCTGTAAATTCACAAATCATGGCTGAGATAATTTATAAAAATGAATCATATCTGATAGTTGGTAAATGTATGGAAGTGCATAACCAATTAGGTGGTGGCTTTTCCGAAATTGTTTACAAAGATGCTTTGGAATATGAGTTTAAAATGGCAGGTATTTTATACGAACGAGAAAAGGAGTATTCCGTTTCTTATAAAGATATAATCCTGCCCCACAGGTTTTATGCAGATTTTGTGGTAATGGATAAAATTATTCTAGAAGTAAAAGCCGTAAAACAGTTGACTGATGAACATATTGCATTATCAATTAACTACTGTGCCGTTTCTAAGAATAAACTTGCATTATTGGTAAACTTTGGCAGGTCGAGATTAGACTGTGAAAGATTAGTACTTTAATTCGTGAATTCGTGGCAACAAATATAATTCGTGCATTCGTGGCAACAAATATGATAGTTAGATTAGTATTGAAAATCATTTCCCAATCGTATCCTTCACCCATTTGAAATACTCCGGAAGATATTCCTTATCAATTATCCCATGTCCTCCTTCGCTGGTTGTTACAAAATCAACCCTTGCGCCTGCATTTTTTAGCTTTTCTACAAGATCCAGAGTTAGGGAATAAGGACAGTTTAAATCGTTTTTACTGTGGTAGATAAAAAAGGGAGTATTGCGAAATGTCTTCAGGTAGGAGGGATCGAGGAAATCAGGATATCCTTCGCCTAGCCATATTGTTGCCAGGTTGGGATGGCCTGAGAAAACAGCAACGCCTTTAAACATTCCCGGGTATTCGTGATAGATCCTGTAAGCTCCGTAACCGCCCATGGAGAATCCGGCGAGTATAATTTCGGATGCGTTTACCGGGTAATTTATAATTGCATCTTCAATGGCTTCGATCACATCCGTCTCGGCTCCGTCGGAGGTAAAACAATTGGAAGTTCCCCGTCCGTAAGGGGCAATTTCGATAAAATCGTTTTCGGTCAGTTGGTTGTACAGCATTCCCTGGTCGTCGGAGCCGCTGCCGTGCAGCATCACAAAAAGAGGATATTTCTTTTTCGGATCGAAATTAGCCGGTAGTTTGATGGTATAAGGTTGCAGACTGCTGTCGATGGCAGAAAGAAAAGCCCTTCGGGAAATTCCGGGCTTTTCAGATAAATACCGGGAATGTATCCTGATTTCATCCAGTGTGCTAAAGTATGTATTGAATCGCTCCCTGATACCCCCGGCCGTTTCGTAAGGTTTAAGCTTTTCATAATCCTTCACCAGGTTTTGAAGTGTGAAAAGCAGGGTTTTGTAATCGCCGTCTGATATTTCATTTCTTAATTTATCCAGATCAGTTTTCTCTTTATCGTAATCTATCGCAGGTAAAATGCTGAAAGGAATTTCACCTTCCGAATTATCCGTGCATTTCCATACAATTATATAACCTCCAGGCAAAAGCTTCCCGGTCGGAAGCACGAAAGTATTTGGATTTATCCCCGCTGATAACGGTATCTCTTTGTAAACTGATGTGTAAGAATACTCATCAGCCGATCGCACTGAAAGAAGATAGGAAACGGTATTTTCTGATTTTGCAAAGGAAATGATTTTAACGTTAACAGAATCCCCGGCCGTACTGTTTCTTCGTTCAACATGTGCAAAGGAAACAGCTTTATCAGGCTGAACGGGCGGTTCAAACTTCGCCGTAATATATTCACGCTTACTGAGTTCCGACTGAATCCGGTTATCTTTTTTCAGGAAATAGTAGTTTTTATTCTTTTCGCCAATGGCTTTCACAAAACAGAGGTTGATGCCGATGCTTTCGGAAAATAAGGGATGGTAGGGATACACTTCATTCCAGGGTAAAGCCAGTTCAAAGAAACTTTTCCCTCCCTTTGACTTACATACAAACTGAGTGGAAGACGAAAGCTGTTTCCCGGAAAGGCCTACATTATAATACCAGACTCCTTTTCGGGCAGGGATATTTTTTGTTTCACTGGCCGGTGAAAAGCGAAGTACGTAAAATTCGTCCGTTGCTTTTCCTGAATCCGGTAAGGCAATTACAAGGTGGAATCCATCCCCGTTCTGGTAAGCGCGGTCGCGGAAAACAATGGAATCCCTTTCGGTTTCAATAAGTAAATATAAGTAGTTCAGCGTGTAAGCCATTTTATGCCGGGTGGCAATATCCGGGTTTGAATCGTTTGATTTTTCGGAATACGGGAAACTCTGCCACTCTATTCTGCTAAGGCTTTTATCGGGGAAACCATCAATTACCTGGATGTTTTCCAGGAAAGGAATATTCAAAACCGGTTGTTGCCCGAAAACGGTAATAACCGAAAAGGCAAGTATGATCCCGATTATTATATTTTTCTTCATTTCTTAAACAAGGCAATTCTGATCTGTACAAATGCACTCATTGCAGCTATTTACAGTTTAATTTGGTGCTGTTTTTAGATGTTGCTTCACAAAAGCAATAATTTCGTTTATCGCTTCCGTAGCTTCCGGAAACATCGGCGCAAGCAGAGGATAGCAATGAACCATACCGATTCCGGCTCTGAAAGTAATATCAACGCCTGCATTCCTCGCTTTCAGGAAGAATTCTTCGCCATCCTGGTACAATTCATCATCTGCTCCTGAATTCAACAGAATAGGGGGCAGGCCTTTTAAATCACCGAATATGGGTGATATCAGAGGATTTGTTGCCTTGTTATCGCCTATATAATATTTACTGAAAACAGTCCAGGAATTTAAAGGCGCCAGCGATACTTTGTTTTTGGTGCGGTACGAATCGCTGGAACAGGTAAGATCCGTCCAGGGCGAAATGGAAACGGCAGCTACAGGCAAAGCAATATTACGTTCTTTCAATGCCAGCAACAGAGCCAGGCATAATCCGCCACCGGCTGATTCACCTGCAATCAGAATATTTTCAGGTTTAAATCCGGAAGCAAGCAGCCATTGATAAACTTTAACCGAATCATCCAACCCTGCCGGAAAAGGGTTTTCGGGCGCAAGCCTGTATTCGTAAAGCAGGGTCGAAACGCCGGTACTCTTCGCAAATTTTGAAACTATTCCCCGGTGATCGTTGCAGGAACCTGATACATAACCGCCTCCGTGGACGTAAAGAATCACTTTGGTGGGATTGGAACCATGTGGTATAAGCCATTCCGCGTTGATGCCTTCAATACGCTGAGCTTTTACAGTAATTCCCTGAGGAACTTTTCCGAAACGGGAAGCGCTTTTTTCACACAGTTCCCTGAAACCGGTGATGGAAGTATTGAAGTCGAAAACTTCTTTTTTTAATTTTCCTTTCATAAGATACCGGTTCCTTAACATAAAGTTGAACATCTTGCTTTTAAAACTTGTCATTTTGGTAAACTGTAAATTAATGGATTTTTTAATTTGATTATGCCAACTAGCCTCTCCTATGTAACTTAGGTTGAGATTAAGGTAAAGGGTAAGTTTCTCTCTGTTCAACTCAACCTAAAACTTAACATCAACCTTTTAATTCTCATTCAAGTTACTCCTTTGGGGCTAAATCGTTAATTTTGAGGGGCTATTTTATTGGAAGCCGCCAATTAAACATGGTTTCGGTTTCGCCGGTTTTGATAAAGTTGTTTTTCACGAGAACCGAGTATGATGCAACATTGCTCTTATCCGTTGAAGCAATAATTGCTTTTACGCCAGATTGTTCTTTTGCCCAGCCAATCATACCGCCCACAGCTTCGGTCATAAATCCCTTTCCCTGGAATTCTTCGTACGTGCCATACCCGATTTCAACCTCTCCGTCGGCGTTTGGTTCACCGACAAAGCATAAATCGCCGACCATTTTGTTTCCCGATTTTGAAATTATCGTCCAAAGAGTTGAGAACAAATAATTTTTATTTGAATCGCATACAGCAGGCAAAATGGTTTGTTCCAGCGCTTCTTTTAAGTCAGGAGAAATTGATCTGGACGCAGGGTTTAAGTGCAATTCTGTTTCCAGCGAGTTGTCGTTGAGAATGTATTTTACAAGTTGTTCGTAGGTTAATGGTTGTATTCTGAAGCGTTCGGTTTCTATCATCTTTTTTTGGTATTAGAATATTTTAAAGAATTTGAGTATCTGTTTGATAGCAAGCAACTTCACCGGAACATAAACGGTTGCCTGTGGATTTCCCTGGTAGCCTTTTTCGTTGAAAACTGAAAAGAAATCCTGGTCGTAGTAAATAAATGCAGGAGCACCGGTGGGAATATAAGCCGATTTTTGAATCCATTTCTTATAAATGTATTCAAAAGCTTTTCCAACATCTTCGGGACCACGTTTTACGATTTTCAATGTTGCATATTTGCTGGCAGGCAGATTAATATGTTCCATTCCTTTCGAAAAATCTTTTTCGCTTACTTCCACGCCCATCAGGTAATCAAAATCCGGCTTATCCCTTTTTATACTGAATACACAAAGCTGATTCCCGTTTATCCGCCCGGGAACTGAATCTAATTTTTTTTCTTCAAGCACGTTGTGAAAAAAAGGCGGTATTTCTCTCTTGCTTCTGTCATCTTTAAATGATGTGTGCAGTATAAGACCAGAGATGATCATTGCGGGTTTATAAACTATTTCAGGTTTCATTTTTGTGAGTTATTTTTATGAAAAACTTCTGTTTGTACTTCCGGTTTTTGTAAGCATGGGCATTAGTAAGTTCTTTTCTTCGAATGAGCTATTTCAATCGTTTGATTTTTACTGAGCTGAAATTTTCTTCACCCACATTCTGCTTTGTTAACCGGTATTTCTCCTTATCGAGATATTGCTCAATAAAAGGCAGATCCGGGGCATAATGAAAACTTCCCCCGATTTTCAAGGAATTCAGTATGTCAATATATTTCTTAGCGTAGGCAATAAAGCTGCCATCGTTCCGGAGATGATGGTGGTTAAAATGGTTTGAGAATCCCAGATTGCTGGATATAGTTCCCCATTTTTCTACACCGTATTCAAAAGCCAGCCAATCCGAAGCAGACTTATACAGAGCATCCTTAACAAACCGATCAATACCGAAAGCTTCAATTCCCTTATGGCGAAAATATTTTACCAGATTTCCCTGTTTACCACATCCAATATCCAAAACCGGGCCTATAATCTGTTCTGCATCAATCTGAAGAATATTGATCTGCAGTTCAGGACTATATTCTGAACATGCGACAGGCTCAATTATTTCAGCCTTTGATTCATATAATTTTGCGGCAAAAGGATTTGTTTCGGAAAGCCAGTTTTTAAGATTAGTGTGATGCCATTCGGCTATGGAAGCAAGTTCTGCAGGATTGTTCCTGATGGCTGAAAATAGACCGGTATATAAAATTTGTAATGATTTTTTCGATTGATCATCGAAAGTATAATATTGATTCATACTGCAAAACTCCTCAAGTGCCCTGTCGGTTATATAATCAATTAAAACATTTTCGGAAACAGCGTCTAATTCAGTTAATTTCTCAATGGCATTTATTGTACCCGGAATAAAATGGGATTCCTTTATGCTGCCGGAATGAAAGAGATTTTTCCCCTGGCTGAATTTAAACTGCTTTTCGATACTTTCCTGGAACAAATTCATTTTATTAAAATTAATTGTAGTGAAAAAATAAATGTCCATACCTGTAAGGCTCCGATATTTAGACGCTCGACCAAACCAAAATATGGTAGTTTTTTAGCATAGAAAATGGCTGTTGTTCCGCCAAAAACCAAAATCAGGATCCCGGTAATAATGGAATACACCCCGAATGTATGCCAGAGCGGTTCGGAGATAAAACCAAAACCAATTAAAAAAGGAGTAAGTATGGTAAACGGGACAATAAGCGCTGTAATTAAAATATGCATTCTTCCCCTTAACGTAGTTTCTGCGCCGGGCAAATCCTGAGGAAATATCGGGTAGAGAACCGATACCAGGTGCAGTACAATAAAAGTTACTCCGCCCCAGAAAACAAGCGGATTATGTTCCCTGCTTTTAAGAATTGTGAATGAAATAGCGAAGATTAACGCTAGTAAACCATAAATTGCGGTTAACGATAGAATAAGGTTCCTATTCGGTGCGCCGGTAGCCGTTAAATCGCTGATGGGTTGCTGAAGATGGCTGTATCCTTTCCATTTTATGCCGCCTATCACAACATGCACAACATAAAAAACTATGGCCAGCATGCCCGAAAGCATGAGTAAATCGCCTAATAAAAGTTTCATATTCACACTATGGATTTTATTAAATTATGGATTCAATTTGTCGGAAGTCGGGAGTCGGAAGATGGAAGTAGGATCCCGGGAGACTATTATTCTTATTCCTTATTCCTTATTCCTTACTCCTCTTCATATCCTTTTTATAGTTCTTCATTATTTTCCCGAATTCCTTTTCTTTTTTTCGTTTCTCCAGAACGGTAGATTCAAAATGGGCTTTTTCTCTCTCCATTTTCAGGTAATTTTCGTAGGAAGCCTGGTCTATTTCTCCTTTGTCAACGGCTTCCAAAACTGAACAACCAATTTCATTGGTATGCGTGCAATCTTTGAATTTGCAAGTGCGGGAATAGTCAATAATTTTGTCGAAAGTGATTTCCAAACCGCTTCCTGAATCAGCAATTCCTACTTCCCTCATTCCGGGATTGTCAATTAAAATTCCTCCATTTTCCAGTACAATTAATTCCCTGTGGCTTGTAATATGTCTGCCTTTGTTTGTATTGCTGCTTATGGCATCCGTTTTCATTATTGATCTGCCGGAAAGGTTATTCAGCAAAGTTGATTTCCCGACTCCTGAAGAACCAAGCATGCAATAGGTTTTCCCCTTTTCAATTAGTGGAGTAAGTGCTTCATATCCGTTTTGAGTTTCATTACTGATTGCGACAACAGGTATATTCTTAACACGTTTTTTAATGACATCAATCAGTTCAGCAATTTTTTGTTCCTGAATCAGATCCGTTTTTGTAAGCGCAATTACCGGTTTTACTTTCGACGAATAACAGATGGTAAGGTATCGTTCGAGCCGGTTGATGTTAAAATCCCTGTCAACTGCCTGAACCAGAAAAGCGCAATCAATATTTGTGGCAATTATCTGTATCTCGCCGAACTGACCAACAGATTGCCGGGAAACAACGGAGAACCGGGGCAGTATTTTATGAATTATGGAGAAATCCGAATCATACACTGTTAGTGCAACCCAATCGCCAACAGCAGGAAAATCTTCCCGGCTTTTTGCCGAAAACCGTAAATTCCCTGTTATCTCTGCTTCTGATTCTCCATTTGCAGTCCTCACAATATATCTTTCCTTATGCTCTGAAATCACCCTGCCAATATCAAAATCGCGGAGGTTATTTTCAATTCTCACCTTTTCGAGAGTGTCAGTATATCCAAAATCTTCTAATTTCATTTCCGTTTCTTTTGTGAGTGACATGTTTAAATATGGCTAATATCAATTTTTGGTTTACCTTTTTCTTTTACAGCAAATTGCATTTCGAATTTAAGCAGTTCATCGTCTTTTATAGTAAAAGCATCGTCTTCAAAGAACCTTCCTTTCACATTTTCCAGACCATTCTCCGTAAGTTCCAGTGCCATAAACGGATCAAAGTTTTGGTTGTCTTTTGTGGTTATATCGTATTCTTTGGCATTTATAAATCCAAAACGATGATAATACTCCGGATTCCCGAACAAAATCATTCCTTTAAATCCCATTTTTGTTGCTTCTGAAATTGAAAAATTTATAAGTTTAGTTCCTATCCCTTTGTTTTGAAATGCCGGCATAACCGAAATAGGTCCAACACATAACACTTCATGTTGCATGCTTTGTTTATTAAAAACCCGGGCTTTTGTTGAAATGATATGTCCGGCAATTTCACCATTATACAGGGCTATCAGATCTAATTCAGCAACATAACTGATGCTTTTTCTGAGCTGATTCAGCACCAGATGTTCATCACATCCTGGTTTATATAAATTCCAGAATGCTTCCCGTGTAATGTTTTCAGTGTGAAAAAACTCACTTATGTCCGGCTTTCTGATAATTATTTCCATGATTTCTGAAATATGATTTTTTGGGTACATGGTTTATATGACTGATTTCCTGTTATTTGGAAGCAGAAAATGCCTGGGATTTCAGGTCATTGATTTCCGGATAATCCTGTCAAACCCGGTATATGGCCTTAATTCCATAACTTCAAAACTGATCAGTCCTGCTTTCACAAGTGGGAATGTCGCAAGTATCTTAACAGCTTCATCTTTCGAAGCACATTCAAGAATTATTACCGCATTTTCATTTTCAGTGAAGTAAATATCGCGGATAATGCCTTCCTGGAAAAGATGGTACACCTGGTATGATTCGTTGATCAGAACTTCGCTTTCCTCGTCCCAGTTTACGGCGGAGGTCTCTTGTTCAATGGCAAGTAGTTTCATTTTTATTTAGTTTAAGTTGTTATATTTCGGTTAAGTCATTTTTATTCCTTTCTCCATTAATTATTATCAGGAATATCAAATCCTGTTAAAAGCAAATTCCCATCTTAAATCCATACGTTAACAGCCAGTCTGTTGGTTTTGAGATATCACCGGTGTATTGTGCAGTGCCGAATAAATCATTTGTTAATGAATACCCGGCTCCCAGGTACGGATTTATATAAAAAGAGTTCACGATAAACTGGTACCCCGAAGTGGCTAATATCCCCAATGCGCCAATGTTGGTGGCCTGGTCAACACCGTTTTCATCATAAATATTCCCGGAAGAAACAGATACCATACCACCATACCAGAAACTGCTTTTTTCCAAACTTTTGGAATAGAATTTAAAAGCTACATTTTGTTCCGATAGCCAGGAATATTGCCCGTGAATTTGGCGTGATGCGTTGCCGGTTCGCCCCATGTAAAAGCTTATTCCGTGCTTACCGTCATTCAGTCCCCTTTCATATTCCATATTCAGGCGGTTATACCCAAAAAGTTGAATGGGACTAACTGACAGTTTATTCAGTCGCTGCTGGGCAAAAGTGTAGGCTGTTATTAAGAATAAGAAACTAAAAAGAAATGTTTTCATTTGAAACTGGCTTTATGCGATACAAAAGTAAATTCATCTGTTACTCTGTAAAAATAGTAGTGATTGAATGGCGAGATACAAGGATTGAAAGCTGGTTTCTTAGTCTTGAATGCCTGTTTAACAACAGTTTGCCAGTTTAATTTGGGCAATAAAGATTGGTTTCAAAAAAAAGTCCCGCTGTGGGCAGGACTGAGGTTATATAGAAATGTATCCGGGCTCTTTTCCCGGAAACATTATTCATTTATTGGTAATTCAGCAATCACATTATTTCCGGAGGCTGTAAAGTTGTTCACATCGAAGCGGAGATAGTCGAACTCATTTACAGGTAATTCGATCATGCTGTCAGTATTGCTTTCGGTGAAATTGTTCACATCGAAACGCAGGTAGTCGAATTCATTTGTAACAGGCATTTCTATGCTTTCGGAGTTTTCCGTTTCAATGTAAATATTTACATCGAAACGCAGGTAATCGAATGAATTGACAGGAAGTTCTGTTACAGCACTTTCATCTGAATATTCGTTTACATCGAAACGCAGGTAGCTGAATTCGCTGACTGCTTCTGCAGAATTTGCAGGAACAGAAACTTCATTTTTTCCTGTTGAACCAATTTTGTTTTCGGTTTTTTTCAGATTATCACCTGTAAAATTGATTACAGGGTTCGAAATGCCTGATGTTGCAGCGAAAATCACAAGGCTCAGTGTAATTATAGTTGAGAAGAATGTTCTTGTTTTCATTTTTTTATGTTTTTATTCCCGGGGGATTGGTTTTTGGTTTATTGATTTTGGTTTGTATTAAAGACGGTAAAAGATTTAAAAAGTTACAGAATGTTGAAGTATTATTTTTAAGCTCTGTTCAATGTACTGCTACTAAAACGATACAAAGATAATCTCACTTTACAGAGTGGAAAAGTATAAATCGGTGAACGCCTGAAACTAACGGATGAATGCTGAAAACTAATTGGTAAAGGATAGATTGGATTCTTTGTTACCGGCGAGACTGGATTTTACAACTTATTTGCGTTTTCAAATATTTCGGAATTTTATAATAAAAACGAGATACATTTTAACTTTTAAAAAATGTCAAGTCACAAATTCCAAAATTTGTTTCCACCCCTTTTGGAATTTGGATTTTGGATTTTCCAGGTTGCAACAATGTCTGTCTAAAGTATAACTCTATTTTAAGTTCCCTGCCAAAAGATCGTTTATCTATAATCTGCCAGCTTGTTCATTCCTGTCAGTACATCCTCCTGAATGATTTGCTGCATCTTTTCAGGCTCTTCAAACAGCGGACTGTGAGCGGATTGTCTGAAAGTGTAAAATCCTTTCACTGGTGCCTGTAATTTGTCGAAATACTCTTTTGCCAATGTATAGGAACAGGTAAAATCGTAAATGCCTTCAATAAAATAGACAGGGATCTTAAGTTCAGGTACTTTTAAGGTCAGATTTGTTGCCAGCATTTCATTCCATAGTATGCTGATACCTGAGTTGGATTTGCCCCGCCATATATTGAACTTTTCAATCAGCGTGTAATCCCGGCAGACGAGTGAAGGGAAAAATATACCGGTGATTACCGAATTCATTGTGTGTGTTGTACCTATGCCCAGACTATGCATAGCCGGATCGCGCAAAGCCTGGTATGCAGCTGAAATGCCGCTTTCTGCTGTTACTGGTGCAGCTTCAAGTTTCCGTGCCATTTTTGTATACCCATTCTTCCTGTATTGATTCAGCATATAATCATAAGCCAGCTTTTCCGATTTCAACTGATCCGACATTTGAGCAACACCAATGTATGCATAATACAATTCCGGTGCTTCGGCAGCCACCTGGATGCCAATAAAAGTTCCGCCCGAGTGGCCCATAAGGTAAATTTTTTCCTTTCCAAAACGCTTGCGGAGGTAATTTGTAACTTCTTTTGTGTCGGATATCATCTGTTTAAGCGTCATTGTCTCCCTTGGAATTGACGCATTGTATGAAAGGCCTGAGCCACGCTGCTCCCACCATACAACAGTGAAATAGTTTTCGAGGACTGTAGGGTATTTCTGCGCAAGAAAGTATTCAGGCATACCGCCGTGAAGGTAGAGCAGGACAGGTTTAGTTGTGTCAAGGCCTTTAATAAACATGCCTTGATTCACACCATTTATATTAACATGTATTTTTTCGGATATGCTTTCCGGAAGTGGATTCCCCTTTTCATCGAGAAATGGTTTGGGTGTTCCGGGACTAAATGCCCATAGTGCGACAGCAACAATGAGCAGACAAGCAAAAAAAGTCAGGAGTAAAGCTAACATAATGCGTATTCCTTTTTGTATGACTAATTTAATCGAAAATTGATAAGTTGCAGAAGCTTTCATTGTGTTTACTAAGGATTATTTACTCAAGTTTGTTCCACAATGTGCTTTAGGGTGTTTATTAATCAGCTTTTACCGAATTTCCCGAATAGGAATCCGAAATTAATGGAAAAGTTTTCCAAATCTGATTTCACAATCATAGCATCGCTTCCGAAATTGTAAAAATTATACGCCAGGCCGGTCCTGAATTTCATCCAGCTGCTTACATTCAGTTCAGCAAAAAGCTGCGGAGATAAAACGAGTCCGCTTATAGAAATTTCATGATCTGCAATCCTGAAAAGCGGCAACTTTTTACTGTTTCCCACTAAAGAAAAATATCCAACGCTCAGCAGGAAACCAGTATGTAGCAAGCGCGAATTATTACGTACCATCCCGCCACTGAATCCTCCTTGATTCAGAAGCATATACATAGGATTATCAGCTATTTCAACTTCAAGGTTTGAAACGAATGCTGATCCATAGATGCCTACCAGAATTGAATTTTTGAGGAGAATTCCTGCCTCTACACCCTGGAATGAAAATGCATTATTAAAGAAATCCTGGTGCTGGTGTTGCAACCCACCATAAAACTGCAGATCTGTTTCAGCGGTTTTTGTTTTATCTTTTCCGAAAAGGGATTTGTACTTGCTTTGCTGGGCACAAAGCATTTGCATTGCAAAAACAACAAGTATCAATGTCAGTATATTTCGTGTTTTCATTTCTTATAATCTGTAAATTGTGAACAAAATTGGAGGAGAGCACTACCTTAGCTTTACTGTCTATCATCCGTTTCAGCTCTTCACTTTTAAACTTTATACAAAAATACATCTGCTTCCAGGCACTAAAAACTAAATATCAGCCAATGGCTAAAAACAGAAAGTGAAAGCATGAAAACAAGCGGTGAATGCCTGATATGCAATTAATTATATCAAAATAGTATCATTCTAAGGGATTTTTTTTTGCAAGCTAACGGGCATAAAAAAAGTCCTGCTGTTAACAGGACTGGCTATATATAGAAATGTTTCGGGAAACTGACTCCCGAAACATTATTCATTTATAGGTAAATCATCAATAACGCCTTCGGTTGTGTTTGCAAATTTGTTTACATCGAAACGCAGGTAGTCAAAATCATTTGCTGGCAGTTCACTGATTTCTGCTGAATTGGTGTCAATAAAATTGTTTACATCAAAACGAAGGTACTCGAATTGATTTGCTGATGGCAGTTCCATTTCGGCGGTTTCGTTCTCGTTTACATAATTGTTTACGTCGAAACGCAGGTAATCGAAAGTATTAACAGGGAGCTCTTCAATTGCACTTTCAGTAATATATTCGTTAACATCGAAACGCAGGTAACTGAAATCGAAGGTGGTTTCGCTGGACACAACCGGTGAGAAAGGTGTTTTTTTATGGGTGGAAGCTGCGGTGCTTTCATTTTTCTTTACATCACCTGTAGATTTTCCTGTTGGATTTGAGATTCCGGTTGATGACAGGAATATTACCAGGCTGAAAGTAATAAATGCTACGAAGATTGAATTTGTTTTCATTGTTGTATGTTTTTGTTCCCGGAGGATTGGTTTTTGGTTTATTGATTTTGGTTGTATTAATGACGGTAAAAGATTTAAAAAGTTACAGAACGATAAAGTATTTTCTAAATCGGATTCAATGAACTGTTACTAAAACGATACAAAGATATCATCAACCCAAAAGGTGGAAAAGTATAAATCGGCGAACGCCATAAACCAGCGGGTGAACGCTTAAAAAAAGTTGTTGAAAGGGGAAACCCGGAATTTAAAAGCGCAAAAATTAAATAAAAAATTAACAAATACTTAACTAAGTAACTGTATTTCAGTTCTATTTATCTACTAAAAGTTCTATTAGTGTTTTGAATTCGTTGCTTTGTTTTGTATTCAAATCATTCTAAAGCCATATACTAACAATACTGATTATCATTAAAGAAAATAGTATGATTCCTAGGATTTTGTTCGACCTTTCGGATTTCAGCAATCTTGAAAGTATATCCCCAAACGCAACCCATGCCAGCATACTAGGCACACCGACAAGCCCGAACGTGATCGCAAATGCAAATACACTTATGTGAATGTTCTCCAATTGTGGCATAAATGCCCCGGCACCGCTCAAAGCCATAATCCAGGCTTTTGGATTAACGAATTGAAGGAAGAACGCCTGCCGGAAACCGATTTTTTGAGCATATGAATTCGCACTTACAATAATTGGCTTGCTTAAAACAACTGCGAGGTACAACAACCAGATAGAACTTACAGTTTTAAAAATCAATCCGATAGTTTGGCTATTTGAAATTAATTCGCCAATACCATAACCAGCAAGGTAAAGGATCGTGAAAAATCCAAGAAATATTCCTGCCATTAGTCTGCCTGAATCTTTATATCCAAATGTTTTCCCGTACGCAAAGAGCAGGTAGTTATTGGGCCCTGGCGTAATGGAAGTAACAAAGGCAAATATCAGGTAGCCGGCTAAATCGTATCCGTTCATACTGCTTCGAGTAGTAGAGTTATTATTAAAAAGGCTGTCCGGGTTGTTGTAAACCGGAGTATGTGTACAGAAAATATTCCGAGAAATTCTTAAGGATTTAGACTGTTTAAAATTTATTTTTGCTTTTTTACCCCCTCTGTCTCCCACTGTTGCTTCACTCCGTTCGCAATGATCAGGGGGAGGAAATGCTATGAATAATTTTTCTTTATTTGAAAGAACTTCAAATAGGCACAATTTACTCCCTCCCTGAGTTCCGGGAGGGCTGGAGAGGGTACTTTATAAAATTTTAAACAATCTTAATTTTAAACAAATATTTCCCCTTTTAAATACAATCGTGCCTGACCGCTGATCTCAACCCTCTCGTTCAGGAATTTACAGTCCAGGTAGCCTTTCCGGCCGGAAAGCTGAATGGCTGATAACTCATTTTTACCTAATTTCTTTGCCCAAAAAGGTGTTAAGGTGGTATGGGCGGAACCTGTTACCGGGTCTTCATCTATACCTGATTGGGGAGCGAAAAACCGGGATACAAAATCCGCTGTGTCTCCGGGAGCAGTAACAATTATTCCCCTTGCATCTATTTTTGCAATCAGGTCTATTTCAGGAACTAATTCCTTTACCTGCGACTCATTTTCAAAAACAAGCATAAAATCGGTTTTCCCTTTATATGCTTCAACAGGCTCCAGGTTAAATCCTGCAATTAGATCACTGGTAAGTTCAACAGGTTCAACACTATCAGATGGAAAATTCAGCGTCAGGGAATCGCCGTGTTTGGTAACAATCAATTCACCACTCCTGGACGATAGGAAACGGATTTCCGATTCAGTATGATTTTCAAAATTAAACAAAACGAAAGCCGCAGCCAGCGTGGCATGGCCGCAAAGATCAACTTCAACCGTTGGTGTAAACCATCGGATATGGTATTCATTTCCTGACTTTACATAAAAAGCGGTTTCGGCCAGGTTGTTTTCCATGGCGATATTTTGCATCAGTGCATCATCCAACCATTGGTCGAGCGGGCAAACGGCTGCCGGATTTCCTGAAAAAACTTTGTCGGTAAAAGCATCGACCTGATAAATTTTAAGTTTCATTTTACTGTTTTTAATGGTTATTTGTATGAACCGTTTGGGATTGCGGGCTTCGTCGCTATCTACCGACACTTATGCAGATGCAGGGCAAAAACTTTACTTATCCAATTATTCCCCAGTGTTATTTACACTATGTATGTGGCGATATTTTCTATGTCTTCATCGCAATAATATAATAAATTGATTGAAAGAGAGTAGGTTTAGACTTATAAAGTTTTATTTCTTCAATATCACTTTTAAACATTTTTTTAATTTCAATATCACTTATTCTGCTAATCTCAACTTCAAGTTGTTTATAATAATCATTCCACCACACATTCTCATTCAAAATCAAAGTGTCAATTATTGTAAAATTATTTTTATCAATAAATTCCAGTTTGCTGCGATGGTCTTTATACTCATCATGAATAACTAAAATCCCTTTTTCGCATAAAAAATCCTTTATTGTTAGAAATCCGGTTTCAAAACCGACAACATTCAAAAAACCTTCTGCCAGTATAATATCGTAACAAGCAGTTTCACTTTTAAACTCATCAAAATTGCTACAAATAGTTGTTATCCTATTCTGAAGGTTTCTTTCTTTTATTTTTTCCTGTAAATATTCAATGGTTTTGGAATCAGCATCTAATGCAGTGATATTTCCCGAAAAATTCCCGGATAGCCATAATGTAGGGACGCCGGAACCACATCCAATGTCAAGGATATTGCAATTATTTGATCTTTGCAATTTAACACAGGCATTTTCAAGGTATTTTATGAGTCCTTGCCTGCAAACATCCTTTATTTTGTAGTATTCATTCATACAATTATCTGATAAATATCAATAGGATGAATTGAAAGGTAAAAAGTCCGGTTAATGCAATTAATATCGATTTGAATAAGCTGAAACCTTGCGCCTTCTTAATTCCAATCCAGCCTGAATAATATCAAACTTAAATTATTCTTCTACAGGTATTACAAGCCAAGGTTTAAATATTAATGCAGAACCCCCTTTTCTGCAATTCATTGTTTTTCAATTAATGAATTAGCCTGGAATTAGTTAAATGCAGATTTTAATTGCTCAAGGTTATTTTTTACGAAAGTATTCCCCGGCATATTCCCGCATTTCCTGCATTTAAAATCGTACCAGCCGTTTAAAGCACCACATTCGGTACAGGAAAAATATTCAGTCATTTCGTTGAACCATTTTTCCCAACCTATTTCTTTGATCCGTTCCTGCGATTTCCAGAGTTCGGCTCGATGTGGCATCTGCGATTGGAACTCTTTTATATGACTGCAAGGATATTCTTCGCATTCGCCACAAAAGTCAATGCCTTTTTCGCTGGCGCATTTCCGCATATAGCAGTTTTTGCAATAAGCTGTAAGGGTTTCGCTCCGGCAGCCGTTACATTTTATCTCAGCAAACGGAATCTTTGTGCGCTCCGAAATCCGTTGTAAATTTTCAACATTATTTTCCTGTGTTGCTGTGTAAATTCCGCACGAATAGCAGAACAATCCACAAACCGAAACCAGGGTTTTGTCAGGTTTAATTTTGGTTTCCATTTCGATGTTTATGTTAAGAATTAATAGAATGGATTACATTTACTTCAACATTCCCTTTCATCATCGCCCAAACCGGGCAATAAGTTTCTTCTGAGAGTTTCAACACTTTATTCAGATCTTCAGAAGTTGTATCTGGTGAAGAAAGAGTTATAAAAAGTGATATGGTTTTGAAACAGGTTGGGTGTTCTTCTCTGCGGATTCCTTTGGCTGAAATCTCGCATGCAGTGATGCTTTTCTGCATCTTGCGAAGAAATGTAAGTATTGCGCTACCCACACAGGATGAAAGACTTAAAAGCAATAATTCAAGGGAAGTATAACCCAGGTTATCACCAAGCGGAGGTGTATAATCAATTGATATAGATTTATTTCCATCAACGTTTCCTTCAAAATGAAGTTTGTCGTTTAACAGCCTGACGGATGCTGTTAGTTCTTTTGATTTGTCGGACATGGAGGGAACTGTTTGTAGTAAACTCACTGATTGTTTTTTGACGATCCTGAATTTTGAAACGAAGGTACTTCCAGAGATGCTATGCAGGAATTATTATTAATTAAATTGGCTGTAATACCTGTTGAAATCCATTTTTGATGGGTTGAAACTGCAAACCTGTTAGGTAGTGTTATCCCTATATAAAGACATAGTTTCCATGAAATAAACCAGTTTCTGAATATGCAGAAACGTGATCTTTTTTCAATAAAATATTCAGGATCAATAAATAACCAACACTAAATGTATCAATCACATTATGAAGAAATAATTGCGGAAACAACCTTTTCGAGTATTGCGTTAAATTCACCCGGAGATTCGATCATCGGATAATGACAGGTTCCCTTCATTATATTAAGTTCGTAACCCGAGCCTGTGTTTTGTTTAAGTAACTCCTCGTTGGTCGGGAAATAGTCGACGTTGATAAGATGGAGTTTTACCTTTAAATTCTGCAATAGTTCTTTTTCCCGATCGTGGTATAAGAAAGTTGAAACTAACAATGGACGACCCACATTAGGTTTGAAATTTTTATAGTCATTAATGACTCTTTCGGCAATCTGTTTGTCAGTTTGATCCGTTACCAGCGACAACCTGGCAAAATTTTCGGATACTTCGGCAAAGTTCGTTTTCATATACTCCAGCGCCTGGCTAATCTGTTCCAATAATGGCGGAGGCAAAGGCATACCTGCATTCTTGAAATTATCAATTCCAACAAGGCCTACAACAAGTTCAGGTAGTTTAGCGGCAACTTCAAGTATTACATTTCCACCCAGGGAATGCCCGATAAGGATGACTTTTTGAAATGATAATTCTTTGATCAACTTAATCACATCGTCACCCAGGGATTCTATAGTCCAATCGGTGCGGTTATCACCTGATTTACCGTGACCGGCCAGATCGATGGTGAGCACTTTAAAATTCCTGCTGAAATAAGTCACCTGGTCCTGCCAATACTCTTTATCGATAAATCCTCCGTGGATAAATACCAGGGTTGCCTGGCCGTTACCTGATAATGAATAATCGATGTGCAGCTTTACGTTTGTGTTTGTATTCATTTTGTTTGAATTAAAATATTTGGATCTACAGATTTTAACTGGATTTCAGGAAATCCCCGTCAATAATCAGCAATTTTACACCTTGTTCCGAAACGGACCGGTGCGAACTCAGCTCATCCGAAACCACGTAGGTCATTCCCTTTGTAAACGTAAAACTTTCGCCGGTTTCCATTTCACTTACAAACTCTCCTTCGAGGCAATGTACAATATGGCCCTTGCGGCACCAGTGATCGGCAAGGTATCCGGCAGTGTATTCCACAATCCGGACACGGAGACCTTCAAACTGAATGGTTTGCCAGGTTGCAGTTCCTTTTTCGCCCGGATAAATTACTTTTGGAATTACAGACCAATCAATAGACTGGAATGGGATTTCGGATGGTTTCATGTGTTTATTTTAATTTGATGATGTTCGTTTCGGGTTTCGGGTTATCAAGATCGCCCCTCGCCTTGTCGCCCCTCGCCTTGTCGCCCCTCGCCCCTCGCCCTTCTCCCATCACTTATTATCCAGCCATTTCTTAAACGCCGTAACCTTGTCAATACTCACAAAAACCTCTTCCGTTGGCATAGGTGCCAGTTCCAGTTTCAGGTGACTTTTCGGGTAAATGTGAACATTGGCAATGGAATCAATTTTCACCAGGTACTTCCGGTTGATGCGGAAAAAATCTTTGGGATTCAATTCCTGTGAAAGTTCTTCGAGGCTGTCGTCGACCGGGTATTCCGATTTGTTTTTAAGCACCATAAACGAAATGCCTTCGGTGGAATAGAAATAAGCGATTTCGGGCACCGTAAAGGTTTTTATCTTCTGGCCTACCGTTATCGAAAACCGTTCCTTGTAAGTTGGATTCTGTTTTGTAATAAGGCTGTAAATGGACGAAAGATCAACCATTTGCTGCGCCGGTGTTACCAGGTCCTTGTATTTTCGGATGGCATTGTTGAGTTCTTCCTGCACGATGGGTTTCAGAAGGTAATCAATACTTTTGAGCTTAAATGCGCGGATGGCATATTCGTCAAAAGCAGTAGTAAAAATAATGGGTGAGTTCACCTGCACCTTATCGAAAATCACGAAACTGAGATCGTCCTCAAGGTGGATATCAAGGAAAATCAGGTCAGGGTGCTGGTTATTACGGAACCATTCAACCGATTCTTCAACCGATTCAAGTTTGGCAACAACCTGAATCTGCGGATTTGCAGCAACAATCATGCTTTCGAGCCTGCGGGCGGCCAGCTGTTCATCTTCAATAATTACAACTCTCATACGATTTGTTATTAGTTTTTGTTAATGATATCGGTAAAAAGCGAGGCATTCACGGTTTGTCTTTCGGCAACCGGCAGATTTTTATATTTCTGAATCATTTTCACCATTTCGGCCTGAATAATCGGTTTTAACAGGAAATCGATTTTTTTGATTGCGAAAGCACGCGTCGAAAGCTCATCGGTAGCTGTTGTGAAAACGATGGGACAGGTTATTGAAATGCTGTCGAATATCGCAAAACTCAGGTTGTCCTCCAGGTGAATATCCAGAAAAATAAGGTCTGGAACCGGATTGTTGCGGAACCATGCTATGGAATCGGTCACCGATTCAAGCTTTGCCACAACCTGAATAGCCGGATCAAATTCGAGAATCATATTCTCCAGCCTCCGGGCGGCAAACTGCTCATCTTCAATTATTACTATTTTCATTGTACTTGTATTTTAATTGTTACATTTTTAGGAAATTCAATTCATCTCAACAGTCTGATATCCATTCCCCCATTTTCTATTTCCCTATTTTCTATTAACTATTTTCTATATCCCCATTAACTATTCTGTTCACAAATCAACGGTATGCGAGCAATAAAATGCGTAGCCGTTTTTTCAAATTCAGGTGCTGTATTGTTAAGCAAAAGGTAACGGTTCTGAATATTCTTAAGCCCCACACCGGTTGACGTCATATGCGCTTCTCTTTCCTGCAGGTTATTTATAATGTTCAGAAAATGGTTGTCATCGATAAAAACATCAATTACCAAGGGTGATTTCTTCGACATGGCGTTATGCTTGATTGCATTTTCGATCAGCAATTGCATGGCCAGCGGGATAACCAGGCAGTTGCGGAGATCGTCGGGAATATTTATGTTTACGGTTATCTTGCCCATAAACCTGATGTTTAGAAGGAAGATATAGGCATCGAGAAAGTCGAGCTCGGTGGTGAGTTTCACCAGCTCATTATCCTTGTTTTCGAGCACGTAGCGATATACTTTCGAGAGATGTTCGGTAAATTTTTCGGCCAGTTCGGGCTCAAGTCGGATCAGCGAGGTAAGCACATTCAGACTATTAAACAGGAAATGCGGGTTCACTTGTTGTTTGAGTACATCGAACTGCGACTGCAGGTTTTCCTTCTGTACTTTAAGCAATTGTGTATTGGCTTCGGTAAGTTCCTGGGTACGCTCGGCGATGGTGTGTTCAAGCATATGGTTAATTTCTTCAAGTCGGTTATGCGCATTAAGTAGTTCTTTTTCGGCACGCACGCGTTCGGTAATATCCTTGGCGGTTCCGACCACGGCCGGTTTTCCGTCAAATTCTGTCAGGTTGGTCGAAAGGATTACCGGCACACGGGTTACACCATCTTTGTGCAGCAGTGTGTATTCGTAACTCCATGAGCCTTTTTCGCCTTTTATCCGTTCCTGGTGCCTGCTTACTATTTGTTCCATATTTTCTGGTGGCATCACATCATAAAAGCTCCTTCCTGTCATTTCCTCAACGGTGTAACCCAGAATGTCAACAATAGCTTCGTTAACAAAAATGAATTTCTCATCCTGAACCACGAACAAACCTTCCTGCAAACTTTGTATCATTCGGCGGAAACGATCCTCACTTTTGCGCAAAGCATCTTCCATTTCCTCACGTTCCGAAATATCACGGATAATTATGAAAGCAGCAGGTTCGTTATTGTAGTTGGAAGTTCGCCCATTTAACTCAATGGTAATTATTTTTCCATCCTTGCGTATAATGTGACTGCGGTACAAGGAAGTAAAATCTTCGCCAGCCATCCGTCGTTTATGCAGATCAATCATCAACTGCCGGTCCTCTTCAGGCACAAAGTCAAGGAAAGGCTTGTCGATGATTTCAGCTTCATCATATTGCATCATATCACACATCGATTTATTCAAAAACTTAAGCTTGCCATGCTGAGTGATCACAATTCCATCGGTAGCTTTTTCAATTACAGTACGGTATTTTTCTTCGCTTTGCTTTAATTGCTCCTGCATGCGACGGGTTTCGGTAAGATCATGAACGGTGATATAGCTGACAATCTGCCCGTTAAGTTCCAGTACCGAGGAGTAAGTATCACATTCCCTGATTGAGCCATCCTTAGTCAGGAAATGGAAAATCCCGTTCACAGTTGACCAATCGCCTCTTATCCGTCTCTGGCTGATTTCGAGGCCTTTTTCACGATCCTCAGGAACAACCATGTTGATTGCCGGCATATTATAAATTTCTTCAACGCTATAGCCCAGCATTTTGCATAAGGTGTTATTTACAAAGCGAACCTGGTCACCTATTATGGCAAAAATGCCGTCCTGCGAATTTTCTATCAGGGTTTTATATTTCGATTCGCTTTCGCGGATAGCATTCTCCATGGCTTTGCGTTCCGAAATATCGATGATCATACCCCGCGATCCTACCACTTCCCCATTTTCAATTATAGAAGTTCCATAGATTAAAACAGGAAACCTGCTTCCATCGGGTCGTTGGGCGGTAAATTCCATCGGATCGGAAGGGATAGGTTCCAGTACACCATCATCGGAAACCATTCGGGCAGCTTCCATTTTTAAGGCTTGTTTCATGCGCTGTATATCCTCAGGTACAAAAAAATCAAAGGCTTTTTTAGTACCGGTGCCGTTTTCGATTCCGAATATTTTTAATCCGGCTTTGTTCATGTATTTTGGATTTCCATGAGCATCAAGTTCATAAATGGCCTGGGGCAGCATTTCGGTAAGCTCCCTGTATTTCTGTTCGCTTTTGCTTAAAGCCTCCTGGTTTTGAATACGTTCTGTTATATCACGCGAAGTGACTATCTGAATATTCCGGTTTCCCATGGTAGTAAATCCGGCACTGAGTTCAACGGGGAAGATTGTTCCGTCTTTCTTTTTGTGGAATCTTACCGGCACCAGGTTAAGATGGTTTAGAGTGGCTTTGCTTGTCTTTTCAGGTTCAGCTGACACATCGGTGTTTTTCATTAAGAGCAATTCAGCGTGTGAATAGCCATAAATAGAAGTAGTGGCAGGATTTGCATCCAGAATTTCACCCGTATCTGCATCAATCATAAAAATGGCATCTGACTCGGCTGCAAACAACTGACGGTATTTTTCCTCATTTTCCTTCAGTTCTACCTGCATACGTTTGCTTTCCGTAATATCCTGAATGGTGAAGAAACTAGCCCATTGCCCGTCGAATTCAATTAAAGTGGAAGATGTTTCGCAGTCTTTTACTTCCCCGTTTCTGGTAACCATACGAAACTCTTCATTGATGGTTGAAAAGTCCTGGCTTTTGCGCTTTTCAACAATTAATGCAGCTTTATACCTGTCATCCTGATGCAGTAAATTGATAGAAGGCATCTGATAAAATTCAGCAATTGAATAGCCTAGTAACTTTGCAATTGTGTTATTTGCAAAAAGCACTTTATTATCCCGGATAATAAGGATTCCATCCTGCGAATTTTCGACCAGGGTTTTATATTTTGATTCACTCTTTTCGAGTGCTTCTTTGAGTGTATTTTGCTCAGTAACATCGCGCAGGGTAACAAATGAGGCATTCTGTCCATTTACCTGAACGGTAGTTGAACTTATCTCAACAGTGAGCAGTTTGCCGGTTTTATGAACAAATTTTGCAGAATAATTTAATGTATTCACTTCCCCTATCATGCGTTTGTCGTGTATGGAAAGAACCCTCTCTCTGTCAACAGGAGCCAGTAGTTCGGTAGGATCCATTGACAGTATCTCTTCCATTGTATACCCCATTAAACTGCAAAATGCATGGTTAACAAGGGAGAACCTCCTGTTTATTGTTAAGGCAACCCCGTTGAGCGATTTCTCGATCAGAGTCCGGTACAGTTGTTCGCTTTCCCGGAGCGCGAGTTCCATATTTTTACGTTCGGTAATATCCTGTTGTATAATAATATAGCCCTCTGTATTTCCTTCCTCATCCATGTAGGGTGCTGCAATGGTATTAGCCCAGTAGTTTTTGCCTGTTTTATGATAGGTAAGCAGTTCGCCCTGCCATTTCTCGCCATTCCGGAGTGCCTTCGCAACATCAGCGCGCGATTCGGGAGTTTTACCCCGGTAAATGGTATCGGTTATATTTTTATGAAGCAGTTCTTCTTCGTTATATCCCGAAAGTTGAGAGAACATTGGATTGATATATTCGAAATTCATTTTGGTATCCATAATAAGTACCGAGCCGGGCGCCTGCTCCAGAACCTTCAGGAATTTATTGAGTTCCTTGTTCTTTTCCTTCAAAGCCTTGTTCGAAAGGTAATTTTCCGCTTCGGCAGTGTTTCGGCGATAAGCCGCATAAAAACCAATAAACAATGTTCCGGAATACAGGAAAACCATCTTTGCAATTTCATAATCAACAAGTTGAAACTTTGTCTGTGCAAACATCCCTGCCATAAACATGGTAAAAAACACCAGGCTATGAATGATCAGTTCCCTATAGTTGAAAGGCACCAGCACAAACCAGCCGATCAGAATAAAAAACAGCCCAAACCAATACGGGCTCTCGCTTGCCCCGGTAAACATGGCCAGCAACATGCAGAAAATTGTGCCGAAATAAAATCCGGTGGTGAGATGCTGTTTGTAAGCCTGGTTCGATTTGCGGAAGTATGCAGTAATGAAATTTGCAATATATACAGCAACTGTAGTGATTCTCAGCCAGAATAAAGAGTTATCGGTTTGTTGTAAATAATACTTGTCGAATAGTTGCCATAAGAGCACAATAATAAAACCTCCGATGGTGAGCAGGAGTAAAATGCTCTTAAGCTGATGCATACGCGATTCTTCGAAAGCACTTTCGCTGTTTATTCTGTTCAGTTCTCTAAACGTCATTTTGAAAAGATTTTTGAACTGCCAATTTATGGATTTTTCGTGTATCAAAGTGCTTGTTTTTAAGCTTCTACCTGTAGTTTTTTACTTTTCTCCAAATGATTCACAAAGATATTTCCAGCCAGGTCAAATAAAAATCAAAACCCATTGAATCACTGAAACGGAGGGTTGAATACTTGAAAATAGAGGGTGAGGGGTTTTATAAACCTATATTGAAAAATCTAATAAACCGGTTTTGGCCTGCAAATTTTGGTAACAGAGGAATGGATTTCTTACTTTGATTTACAAGAATGGGCTGAACTTCCCCGCTTTAGTACATAAAGGAAGCACAGATTTTCACAAATATTGTTGTTGAATCACGGTCAATACAAGTAATTCCCGGGTCGGAAACTAGCTATTAAAAAATTCGATCATTACCTGTCAGCAGCAAACTTGT
>JBGSUB010000039.1:0-15442 GCA_041753535.1 Lentimicrobiaceae bacterium | reverse complement strand
GCGATGGCTGATGGAATATTTGAACTTCTTAAACATTCAAGAACAGGCCCTGATTCGTTTAAATCCCGAATTGGGCCAGATTACAATACTTTTCAGCTATCTTTATTCCCTGACTAAATTTTTGAGGAAACTCCAGACTTTTTCAAATATGTCAGGCTATTGAAAACACAATTAAAATGAAAGGTTATATCCACTTATACACTGGTAACGGTAAAGGAAAAACTACAGCAGCTCTTGGTCTGGCACTCAGGGCTGTCGGAGCCGAAAAAAAGGTGTTTATTGCACAATTTGTAAAGGGAATGCATTATGCTGAGTTGGATGCGCTATTACGTTTCCCGGAAATAGAGCTAAAACAATACGGGCTGGATTGCTTTATCGAAAACCAGCCTACTGAAAATGATATAAATGCTGCCCGCCAGGGACTTATCGAAGTCAAATCTATCATAAAGAATTACCAATATGATATTGTAATACTGGATGAAGTCTGCATTGCCCTTTATTATCATTTATTCGAAACGGAGGAATTGATAAGCATTCTTCACAAAAAGCCGGAAGCCATGGAAATCATTCTTACGGGTAGGTATGCTCCGCCGGAACTATTCGAAATAGCTGACCTTGTGACTGAGATGAAAGAAATAAAGCATTATTACAACAATGGAATACTGGCAAGAAAGGGGATAGAATATTAATATGGCAAATTTTATACATCATATCGGACTGCAGGTAATCGAAGAGGATATTTCTTCTTTCTACATTAATGTTTTAGGCTGTATTGTTTTAAGGGAATTTACACTTTCAAAGGATGATGCGTACCCGATTTTTGGTATCCGGAAAGAAGTTGACATTTTCTATACCAAATGCGGGAATATTGACTTGGAACTTTTTGTTGATAAAAACTCCAAAGTCCCGACCTTCAATCATGTTTGTATTCATGATGATGATGTCGAAGAAACAGTAAAAAAGGCTCAAACAGCAGGTTTTGGCGTTTTTATCCGGGAGAAAGATGACCGAACAAAAACATATTTTGTGAGCGATTCAAATCATAACATATTTGAAATGAAAACTACATAAAATGAAACAAGCTATGTCAATTAATTGGTGCACAGAAGGATTCAGCCAAAGCAGGGTGGCTGGTTCCATCCCGATACATCAGGACAAGTAATGACCCGTAAACGGTTAAAAAACAGATTAAATCAATAACACATAAATACTAAAAGCAAAATTTATTTTTTTAAAAGCTAACTCAAAATTTTTAACATGGAAACAAATGACAAAGGTTTTAACACCAAATTAATTCATGCGGGAGCATTCGACGACGAGTTTGGAAGCGCCACTGTTCCGATTTATCAATCTTCCACTTTCAGATTCAAGACCGCGCAGGAAGGTGCTGATTGCTTTTCGGGCAAAAGTGATGGGTATATCTATACCCGTATCGGCAATCCAACCATCAATGCCCTGGAGAAAAATATTGCAGCACTTGAAAATGGCTACAACGGCATTGCAACAAGTTCAGGAATGGGCGCCATAAGCAGTGTTTATATGGCATTACTTGGCGCAGGAAGCCATATTGTAAGTTCCGATGCAGTGTATGGCCCTGCTCGGGGAGTGCTGGAACAGGATTTTACGCGTTTTGGTGTAGAAGCCACTTTTGTAAATACTTCAAAACTTGAAAATATTGTTGCCGCCATAAAACCCAATACCAAGGTTTTGTATATCGAAACGCCTGCAAATCCAACCATGGAAATAACGGATATAGTTGCCTGCGCCAAAATAGCGAAAGAGCATAACCTGATTCTGGTGGTTGACAATACATTCTGCTCACCTTACCTGCAGAAACCCCTTGATCTGGGTGCTGATGTAGTGCTTCATTCCGTTACAAAATTCATCAATGGTCATGCCGATATAGTAGGTGGGATAATTGTTACCAAAGGCCCTGAATTATACAAAAAGATCAGGCATTCAATGGTTTACATGGGTTGTAATATGGATCCCACGCAGGCATTTATGGTCATCAGGGGTGTTAAAACTCTCGCTATCCGTATCGATCGCGCACAGGAGAGTGCCATGAAAATTGCTGAATTCCTGCAATCCCATCCCGGTGTAGCCTGGATTAAATATCCCGGTTTGATTTCGCACCCTCAGCATGAACTGGCTAAAACACAAATGAAAGGCTTTGGTTCCATGATGAGTTTCGGGCTTAAAGGTGGCTACGAAGCAGGAAAGAAACTGATGGACCATCTTCATCTGGCCATTCTGGCGGTTTCACTGGGTGGCGTCGAAACACTTATCCAACATCCTGCATCCATGACGCATGCCGGAGTCAGCAAAGAACACAAACTCGCCGCCGGTATTACCGACGACCTGGTGAGATTTTCAGTCGGCATTGAGGATGTGGAGGATATTATTGAAGATTTGAGACAGGGATTAACGAAGATTTAAACTGGCAAATAATGGAATTATAGGGTAAGGGTCGGAAGTCGGGAGTCGGGAGTCAGAAGACGGAAGACGGAAGTCGGGAGTTGGATGTCGGAAAACCAAGACTGAAGAAAAGAAGCCAGTAAATATAAATATCGAAACTTCTGACTTCCGTCTTCGGACTTCCAGCCTCTTTTATCAACACTTTAAATAAACAGTTCAAGCAAATTAATAAACAGACAATGAAAACTACAGATGTATTGATCATCGGGGGCAGCGCTGCCGGAATGGTAGCCGCTTTAACAGGAAAAGCCCATTGGTCAAAAAAAGAATTTATCCTGGTGAAAAAACAAAAAGATATGATGGTACCCTGTGGTATCCCTTATATTTTCGGAACGCTCGAAAGTGTTGATAAAAACCTGATGCCCGTTGATGCCATGCTGCAAAAAAACGGAATTGAATCATTGGTTGACGAAGCCACTGAGATTGACACCACTCAAAAAATAGTATCATTTGCAAGCGGCGAAAAAATCGGCTATCACAAACTGGTTCTTGCAACCGGGTCAACACCCATGAAACCAAAATGGCTGCACGGTGCCGAACTCGAAAATGTGTTTGTAATACCCAAGGACAGGAATTACCTCGATGAAATGAAACTCAAATTGGGTGCAGCCAAAAACATTGCTGTAATCGGCGCGGGTTTTATCGGCGTTGAACTCTCCGATGAACTTACCAAACATGGCTACAACGTTACTCTGATCGAAAAGATGCCTCATATCCTGGGCCTGGCTTTTGATCCTGAAATTGCCGGACGGATTCACGAAATGCTTATCGCCCGCGGAGTTAATATCATTGCAGGGAAAGGAATCAGTAAGGTTCTGGGAACTGATAAGGTAGAAGCCATTGAACTTGAAGATGGCCAAAAAATGGATATGGATGCCGTGGTGCTTTCCATCGGCTACAAGCCTAACAGCGGATTGGCCAAACAATCAGGTATTTACGTCGACGAAGATAATTTTATAGCCGTTGACGAATACATGCGTACTCATATCAAAAATGTTTTTGCTGTCGGCGATTGTGCCCAAAAGCGCGACTTTGTTACCCGCAGCCGGGTTTCGACTATGCTGGCCTCAACAGCATGTGCTGAAGCACGTATTGCCGGCATGAATTTATTCGATCTGCAGGTGGTAAAAACATTCAGCGGAACCATAGCCATATACTCTACCGCCATTGGAGATACAGGATTTGGTACTGCCGGTATCACCGAGCAAAGAGCTGAACAGGAAGGAATTGCAACAATTACAGGAATCTTCGAAGGTGTAAACCGCCATCCGGGTAACCTGCCTGATGCACACAAACAACTGGTAAAACTTATTGCAGCCAAAAACTCAGGTGTAATTATCGGCGGCGAAGTTATAGGTGGAATGGAAGCCGGCGAACTGACCAATGTAATAGGCCTGGCACTGCAAAACCGCATGTCGGTAAATTCGTTCCTGACTATGCAAATTGGCACTCACCCATGCCTTACCGCTTCGCCGGCAGCCTACCCGCTGATAAAAGCCGCTGAGATTATTGCAATAAAAATGTTGCAGAATATGAAAGAACAATAGCCTTATGGATATAAATGAAAAACTGGAAATGCCCGGTGTTAAAAAAAGCATTGTTGTAGCATCGGGCAAAGGCGGTGTCGGGAAATCAACAGTTTCGGCAAACCTCGCAATAGCACTGGCCCGCGAAGGATTTAAAGTTGCTCTGGTTGATGCCGATATTTACGGGCCTTCAATCCCTAAAATGTTTGGAATCGAAGATGCAAAACCCGAAGTCTCAGCATTGGGCGAAAAGGAAATAATGTACCCGATTGAAAAATATGGCGTAAAAATTATGTCCATAGGATTCTTTATTGACAAAAAGCAGGGATTGATATGGCGCGGGCCTATGGTGGCCAGTGCCATTACTCAGTTGCTCGAAAATACGCAATGGGGCGAAATTGATTACATGATTATTGATTTCCCTCCCGGAACCGGCGACATTCAGCTAACTACAGTGCAGAAGTTAAACCTGCACGGTGTAATCATAGTAACAACGCCCCAGGAAATTGCAGTAAACGATGCCCGAAAAGCCGTTTCAATGTTCACAAACGCTGATCTTAACATACCAGTATTAGGTATAATTGAGAATATGTCGTGGTTTACACCCAAACCACATCCAGAAGAAAAATACTTCATTTTTGGGCAGGGCGGGGGAGCAAAAATTGCAGCCGAATTTAAAACAAAACTTCTGGGGCAAATCCCGTTGGTGATTGAAATAGGTGAAGCTGCCGAAAAAGGCTTAAGTGTTTTTAATCAACCAGATAATTCGGTAGCCACAGCTTTTGAAAATATCGTTGAGCAATTGGTTTGAAAAATTAGTGTCTGCAAGTTAATCAGTGTCTGCACACCCGCAGGGGTGTCTGAACACTGATTAACTTGATTTGAATTGATAAAATCATTTCAATTTTACGAAAACTTTCGTCTTCCGACTCCCGACTCAAGGCTTCCGTTTTCCGACTCCCGACTCCCGACTCCCGACTTCCGTCTTCCGACTTCTGACTCCCGACTTCCAGCCTTTTCAATTAACCCAATAATATAACAGCAACCCACTCAATGTTAATTTACAAAGAAGGAAAATCCGTAATACTCACCGCATTAATTATTGTAATGCTGTTGTATATTATTGTGGCCGAAGTAACCGGATGTAATTCGCTATTTACAAGTATTTCAGGTATCACCGGGATTATACTCTTAGGCTTAACTACACTCTTTTTTCGTAACCCGCCACGTAAAATAAAACCTGATGCTGATAGTGCATTTGCTCCCGCCGACGGAAAGATTATTGCTATAGAAGAAGTTTACGAATCGGAATTCTTAAGCCGTAAATGCATAAAAGTTTCAATTTTTATGTCCATCTACAATATTCACGTTAACCGGTATCCCGTTAGCGGAAAAATTACTTATACCCAATACCATCCGGGCAAGTACCTGGTTGCGCGTCACCCGAAATCATCGGAATTGAACGAACGCCAGTCCACAGCTATTCAAAAATCTGATGGTACTGAAATTATGATAAAACAAATTGCCGGAACGGTGGCGCGGCGTCTTATCTGCTATGCTAAAGTCGGCAACGAAGCTAAGCAGGGCGACGATATCGGGTTTATCCGATTCGGTTCAAGAGTCGATTTATTTTTGCCTTTACATACTGAAATATGCGTTAAAATGAATGAGCATGTTAAAGGGAACAAAACAATTATGGCAAGATTTCAGCATTGAGCATTAGTAATAGCGATTTATACCAAATTGTTATCGCTGCTAAAAAAGGTTGTGATTTTGTTGGGCTGGTTATGGTTCTGAAAATTGTTAGATTACAAAATGACTAAAAAACTTATAAATATTCTTTCTGTATCATTGGTGGTTGTATTCCTTACTCCGCTGGTGATTATGTTTTTAGACAGTCGGTATCATCATCATGAGCGCATTGCTTATGATTCGGGAAAAGAATGTCATTTTCATGAATACCACAAAAAATGTCATGTACCGGGATTCGAGTTTTCATTTTATACATTGTATAAAAATAGCGTTGAAACAAAAAAGCAGTGTTTCCTTCAAAAGGTATCTATCATCTTGGCTTCATCTCATTTTCCCGATCAGTCAAAATATACGTTTTTATTAAGGGCGTCTCCTGTTTATATTTAATATTCGCACATCCTGAACGGATGATCATCTATTTATTGTATTAAAGTTTAATTCATACTAAAGTGAAAAATATCATTTTGGCTTTCTTTGTGCTGTTTTTTTTCCTAAAAGCAAACGCTCAAAACCAGGTAAGAGGCAAGGTAACTGACATAAATAATCAGCCATTGTATGGAACTACAGTATTTTTACCTGAACTAAACAAAGGAACTACCGCCAATCAAAACGGAGAATATGTAATACGCGATATTCCTGCCGGCAAAATTAAGATTCAATTTTCATTTGTGGGATTCAATACGGAACTTAAAACAATTATTATTATAAAAGGCGAAAACGTAATTGATATGGCGTTAACCGTTGCCATTATTGAAACACAGCAGGTAGTTATAACCGGCGGTTATGTGAGTTCGCAACACGAAAACGCCGTTAAGATTGATGTGATTAAAAGTAAGGATATTATCCTGTCGGGTACCCCTAATTTTATGGAATCGTTAACTAAAGTTCCTGGTGTAGATATGATTTCAAAAGGACAGGGTGTATCGAAGCCGGTAATCCGCGGACTTTCGATGAACGATATCCTGGTTATGAACAACGGGGTTCGTATGGAAAACTATCAATACAGTGAAAACCATCCCCTTGGCATTGACGATAATGATGTGGAAAGAGTTGAGATAATTAAAGGCCCTGCTTCCCTGCTTTATGGTTCGGATGCAATAGGAGGGGTACTGAATTTTATTAAAGAGAAACCCGCACCCACTGGAAAGATAATGGGTGACTATCGCATGCAATTGCATTCAAATACGCTTGGGATGAATAATAGTCTGGGTGTAAAAGGAACGTCAAAAAAACTGTTTGGCGGTTTCCGCTTTGGCAATAAAACCCATTCCGATTATCTTCAGGGTGGTGGTTATTTTGTGCCAAATTCACGCTTCAACGAAATGACTTTTAACGCCAATCTTGGGTTTACCGGTAAAATCGGCACATCGAAAGTGTTTTACGACTACTTTAGGCAAAATCTTGGTATGACGGTTCCACCGGTAAAACTCTTGATAACAGAACAGGGCCGGAAAAATGAAATCTGGTACCAGGATCTTGAGTATCAGTTGATTTCATTTCAAAATGCGCTCTATATCAGGAAATTTAAATGGGAGATAAACGCAGCCCATCAAAGCGCTTTGCGAAAGCTTCGCACAACAATGGATGTCCCTTTTGTAGAAATGAACCTCAATACAATTACGTACGAATCAAAACTTTATTTTCCTTCCAAAGGCAATGCAGAATACATTCTTGGTTTACAGGGCATGGCGCAAAATAACAGAAACCTCAATAACCGTGCTTCTCAGTTTTTGCCTGACGCAAATATTAATAACATTGGCTTTTTAGGATTGATTAAATATACTTTATTCGAAACTCTAAAAGTGCAGGGAGGGTTGCGATTCGATATGTATGATACCGAAACCTTTGCCATGGGTACTGAAGGAACTTCCGGCTATCATGCACCTGTGTCGAAGGTGTTTTCAAATACCAATGGATCTGTTGGTGCTACCTGGCAGCCTGACGAAAAAATAATGCTTAGGGTTAACCTGGCAAAAGCTTTCCGTGTCCCCAATTTATCTGAGTTAACCTCCAACGGGATGCATGGCGACAGATACGAAATTGGAAATCCTGATTTATTGCCCGAAAATGCCTTTGAAGCGGATGCAAGCATGCATTATCACGGGGAATTTCTTTCTTTCGACCTGGCCGGATTTTATAACCACATAAATGATTATATCTTTATTTCGCCAACTACTGACACTACAACTGCAGGTGTTGATATTTACCGTTTTTTACAGACAAATGCTACACTTTACGGTGGTGAAGCCGGTATTCATTTCCATCCGGAAGTTATACCCTGGCTGCATATCGAAGCGGCCTATTCATCGGTAACAGGGAAACAGGAAAATGAGGACTACCTCCCGTTTATTCCTGCCCACAAGTTTCGCTACGAAATAAGAGCAGGACAGAAAAAACTGGGTTTTTTATTGCAGCCGTCCATTACTTTAAGTGCCCTTACAGCATTGAAACAGGACAGCCCATCGCCATACGAAACGGCAACTAACGGTTATACACTGCTGAACTTTGTTTTTAATACCGACATTTTGGTTTTTAAACAGGCCCTCGTTGTCGGCATTTCGGTAAATAATCTTTTCGATACACAATACTACGATCACCTCTCAACATTAAAGCCTTTGAATTCTTACAACCAGGGACGGAATATTTCCGTATCTTTAAAAATGCCATTTGTGCTAAAATAATGAGGTTGCTGGTGAAAGAATGCTAGGGTTTGGGCTTTGTGAAATAGGGAAATAGGGAAATGGGGAAATGGGGAAATGGAAAAAAGTCTATCAACATGAACGATTTAGCCCCAAAAGAGTAACTTGAGTGAGAATTGAAAAAGGTTAAGGTTGAGGTTTAGGTAAAGCAGATAAAAACTTAACCTTTACCTTAATCTCAACCTAAGTTACATAAGAGAGAAATAGAGAAATGGGAATTGTAAACCATGAATTAATTCTGCTAAAATGAAAACACAAATACCTGTCAAACAAATTGCTGCCATTCACGATTTATCCGGATTTGGCCGGACTTCCCTTTCGGTGGTAATCCCTATCCTTTCGGCCATGGGAATAAAAGTATGTCCTTTGCCCACAGCCGTTTTATCCTCGCACAGCAGGTTCGAAGGTTATCATTTTACTGATCTTACGGCACATATGCAGCCTATCATTGATCATTGGAAAGCATTAAATATTTCATTCGATGCCATTTACAGCGGATTTCTGGGTTCGCCCGAACAGATCAATATTGTCAGCGCAATGATGGATACATTTAAAAATGAAGATCAGTTGGTTGTGGTTGATCCTGTTCTTGGCGACAATGGCAAAACATACGGCCCCATTAATCAGGAAATGATTTCGGGAATGAGGTTATTGATTCAAAAAGCCGATTGCATAACGCCCAATCTCACGGAAGCATCTCTGCTATTGAATGAACCGTATCATTTCAATATCACGGACGAAGAAATAAAAGAATGGATTTTACGATTATCGGTAATGGGACCTCAGATTGTTGTTGTTACTGGTGTGCCAAATAATTCGTCGATGAAAAACTCTTCGGTAATAGCCTATGATAAAAGCAGCTCGCGTTTCTGGAAAGTCCCTATCAATTATATCCCTGCTGATTTTCCCGGAACCGGCGACTGTTTTACAAGCGTAATGACCGGAGCTTTGTTACAGGGCGATAGTTTACCCATTGCATTGGAAAGAGCGGTTCATTTTATTTCGTGCGGAGTAAGAGCTACATTGGGGTACGACTACGATCAAAACGAAGGTATTCTGCTCGAACGCATCCTGAATCGTTTAAGTTCACCTGTGCCGGAAAGCAGTTATGAGGTGTTTTGATTTATTTCAAAATTTTGAAAAAAGCACTTAGACAGAACAACTTAAAAAAAGCGGATGTTCCGTTAATGCGGTATTTTACTGGGTAACACTTACCCCGGCAGCCTGAAGCATGAGGTTATGCAGTTCAAAATTCTTTACCATAGGATTCAATAATTCACTGCCAGGCCCGTACATGCATAGTTCAACAAAATCGCCTGAGTGATCCATGCCCGACCATCCCACGGAGGTGTATGACTGCTGAATTGCTGCCAGTTGCCGGAATGGAAGTTTGTACGCATTATAAATCCCGCTGTTATCCAGATCTGCATAATGGGTCAGAATTCCGCTTGCCTCATCTTTTGTAATAGCATATCCCTGGGCTTCAAATAATAAATCAATTAAAGTGGAAGGACTATCATTTTTCGAAATCTTATTCAGCACCCACTCATTTGTTTGTTTAAAATGTTGGATGCGATCGAAATCTGCATCTACATTTTTACTTTTTATCAATCCTGGGTTTGCATTTCCGTGGTCGGTGGTAATCACCACAAGAGTGTCATCATTTTTATCGGCAAAATCTATGGCAACGGCAATCGCCTCGTCGAAAGCAATCTGGTCGTAAAGCAGGGCTCCTACGTCGTTGGCATGAGCACCCCAATCTACTTTTCCTCCTTCAACCTGCATCACAAATCCATTTGGATTCTTACTTAAGTGTTGAATAGCCTTCTCTGTCATTTCGGCTAAGGTTGGAATACTTGCCATGAGGGTACTATCTGATTTTTGATCAAGGGTGTAAGGCAGACCATCTTCATAAAATACACCCATAAGAGGTTTACCCGGTTGAGCCTTAGCCATTTCAGATTTGTTTGTAACAACCGAAAATCCCTGGGTGGCAAATTCGGTAAAAAGATCCCTGCCGTCTTTACGTTTCTCTTTGCTGAAATATTCGGTTCCTCCTCCCATCATCACATCAAAACGATGCGAGAGGTAAAGGCCGGCGATTTCATCCTGGCTGCCACGGTTCTTCGTGCTTATCGCGAAACCGGCTGGAGTGGCATGAGTTATAGGAACGGTGGTTACACATCCTACCGATTTCCCGGCATCTTTGAATTTTTGGAGTATTGGTTTGTTGGATGTTCCATCCGCATTGGTATTGAGCGATCCGTTTTTCACCCTTACTCCACCTCCCCATGCGGAGCAACCTGCTGCTGAGTCGGTTACTAACGAATCTGCAGAAGCGGTATCCATCAGAGCACGTTTAATTTTATTATCACGGTATAATTGCAGCCAGTTACTGCCATGCCCTGATTTACGCTGCATAAGCAGATCGGCCATGGTTAAGGTTCCGTTGCTCATCCCATCACTCACCAGGAAAATAATGTTTTTGGCGGAACCGGCGCTTTTGTATTCTTTACTGATAAAATTGCCATAAACTATTTCGGGAACAGCAACTGTTCCTGCTATGGAGGCAAGTAGACCAAGGTTTAAGAATTTCCTTCTTTCCATTTTTTTGCTGAAATTAAATTTTATTTTAAAGTATCTGGGAGTATCAAAAACAAAATCACACACTTATAATGCCAAAAATAGGGCGTTTGTTCAAGCCCTAAGTTAAATTATAATTATATTTTCAGAATATAGCTGATTTCCATCTGTAAAGAGAGATGTATTCCTGATATTGTTAGTGTCGTATGTAAAATAGTTGCTATTTAACAGTATAATTTTCCTGCCTCGCAAATTTCAAAATAAAAATAAAGTTTTGGGACCTATTTCCCCTCAATTCAACCCTGTGAATTTGTTGTTAGTATCTTTTGTGGTTAATGAAAAGGTAGGTTACATGATCTTTTCACTACTGGTATTTAATAAATAGTATAGTTCCGATTTAGTTTGTTTGCTTTTTACTTATTTCCCTGTCATCTATGAGTTCTTATCTTTAGCACTAAAATCATTTTTGAATGGTAAAAAAATAGTTGTTCAATGAACCATAGTTCGTTATCTTTGTAAAAAGACAATATAAATATCAATTACTTACCTTTTAAATCTATATAAAATGGAAAACAATTCAAATCAGGAAGTTTTTGCAATGCCCCGCATTGGCGAAAACGCGCCTTCATTTAAGGCAGTAACAACACAAGGCCCTATCAACTTTCCGGCTGACTACAAGGACAGCTGGGTTATACTTTTCAGCCACCCTGCTGATTTTACACCGGTTTGCACCTCCGAGTTCATGACGTTTGCAAGTATGGAAAGCCAGTTCAACAAGGCAAATTGCAAACTGGTTGGATTGTCGGTTGATGGTTTATACAGCCATATCGCATGGTTGCGCACAATCAAGGAAAAAATCGAGTACAAAGGCATGAAAAATGTTGAGGTTAATTTCCCTTTAATTGAGGATATTACCATGGACGTTGCCAAAAAGTACGGAATGATGATGCCGGGCGAAAGCAACACCAAAGCTGTAAGGGCTGTGTTTTTTATCGATCCCAAAGGCGTTATAAGGGCAATTATTTATTACCCGCTGAGCCTGGGCCGCAATTTCGACGAACTGTACCGCGCATTAATCGCCATGCAGGCTGCCGATGCATTCTCCATTGCTACCCCTGCCGACTGGCGTCCGGGCGATGAAGTTATTGTTCCCACTGCAGGTTCTTGCGGCGTTGCTAAGGAACGCATGGAAAGCAAATCCGAAATGCATTGCTACGATTGGTTCTTCTGTACCAAAAAACTTAGCAAGGAAGAAGTTCTTGCCAAACTTATCAAGTAAAACTTGTCCGGGAATTCCGGAATTAATATCCCTGCCTGCTGTGGAACATACTGTGTTTCATCAACAGGCAGGGATTTTTGTATTTTAGCGGTTTTCTTCTCTTTTGTAAGAAAATATTATTTGTAATAAGTATAAATTATTGTACGATTTATATATATAGAAATTGTTTAATATACATATAAACAGTGTGTTATAAGTATAAGAATTGGACATGGAATATGTTTTTGAAATATTTTTCAACCTGCATATGTAAGTATTACTATATTTGCACCCGATTTGAATGAAATGAACCATGGTTCAGAATAAACACAAAGAAAATCCACGAAATACTATGTACAGAAACATATTTCTTGTACTGATTGCAGTAATTGCCATACTGATATTGGTAAACGTTTTTCATAAAGGAGACAACTATAATCTGAAACTCGAAGAACTCAGGCATGAATATGCCATTAAAAAGATTCCTTCCGTTGATCATATGAAACTTCCGGCTTTGAATAAAGTGTTTAAAACACCCCAGGAAGTTACTGAAGCTTGTCTGAGTTGCCACACCGAAACACATAAGGAGATTATGGCGTCGTCGCACTGGAACTGGGAGCGTGTAGCCTACGTCGAAGGTCGCGGAATATCATCGGCAGGCAAGAAAAACGTGATGAATAATTTTTGTCTCGGAACCAGTTCCAACGAGCAAACCTGTGCCAAATGTCACATCGGTTTCGGGATGAGCAACAATCATTTTGATTTTGAAAACGCCCGTAACGTCGATTGTATGGTTTGCCACGATAACAGCGAAGCATACCTGAAAGGTGCTTCCATGGCCGGTTATCCCGACAGGAATGTAAACCTGGAGGAAGTTGCCCAGCATGTAGGTTCTCCTCTGAAAAGCAATTGCGGTTCGTGTCACTTCTTTAGCGGAGGTGGTAACAATGTAAAACACGGCGACCTCGAAAGTGCCCAGCTTTCGTGCAGCCGCGAAGTGGATGTGCATATGGCTGCCAACGGAATGAATATGGAATGTGTAGCCTGCCATACCGCCGAAAACCACCAGATAAAAGGCAAACTGTATTCAGTTTCGCCCGATAATAACAACCGCGCAACCTGCGAACAATGTCATACCAGTACTCCTCACCTGAGCGATGTGATTAACAGGCATGGATCAAAAGTTTCGTGCCAGGCTTGCCATATTCCGGAATATGCCAAAGTAAACTCTACCAAAATGTCGTGGAAATGGTCGGATGCCGGTAAGCTAAAAGATGGTAAACCTTACGAAGAAGATGATTCCTTGGGCAACCACCGGTACATGTCAATAAAAGGCTCATTCGAATGGGCCCGTAATGTAAAGCCCGATTATGTGTGGTTTAACGGAACTGCCGAACTTTATCTGCTGGGTGATAGCATCAAATCAATTCCTGTTCAGATGAACAAACTAAACGGTTCGTACAAAGATAAAGCGAGCAAGATTATTCCTGTAAAAATCCATGTTGGCGACCAGATTTACGACAAAGTCTATAACCGGTTGATTCAGCCGAGGTTATACAGCGAAAATGAAGGCGACAGCGCTTTCTGGAAAGATTTTAACTGGGAAGAAGCCTCCGAAGCCGGCATGGCCAGGTCAGGTTTGCCTTTCAGCGGCAAATATGGTTTTGTTGAAACCGAAATGTACTGGCCCATAAATCACATGGTTTCCACGAAAGAAAAAACTGTTGGTTGTGCCGAATGCCACACCCGTGTAAACGGACGCCTCGAAAAACTCACCGGTTTTTACCTCCCCGGCCGCGACAGGCATATGGCCCTGGATACCATTGGTTACTGGGCATTTATTCTCACTTTGCTTGGAGTAATCAGCCATGGTATAATCCGTATCGTAATAACTATCCGGAAGGACAGGTACGAAAAACAAATCATCAGTTACGATGAGGATAAACCGTTGGAATAGGCGGAAAAAATAGAAATTAAAGGAATTCATTATATAGTGGGTAGCCATGAAGTCAAGTGTTATTTTGATTTACGATTTAAGATGTACGATTTACGATTGTGACATAACTCGCTGAAAACAAATCGTAAATCGCAATTCGTAACTCGTACCTTTTGGATTAACCAAATTTTAAAACAGATTCTAAATAGCTAAAAATGCAGAAAGTATATATTTACAAAGGTTTTGAACGCTTCTGGCACTGGTCGCAGGCTTCGCTGATCATGTTCCTGCCTTTAACCGGTTTCGAGGTCCATGGTTCGTACCATATTTTTGGTTTCGAAAAGGCAGCCGAATTTCACCGAACCGCATCCTGGTTGCTGATCGGTTTGATCATTTTTGCCATTTTCTGGCATGTTACAACCGGCGAATGGAGGCAATATGTCCCTACAACCAAACAGCTGAAAGCGCAGATTATGTACTATTTATCCGGCATGTTTAAAGGGGAACCGCATCCGACTGAAAAAACGCACCTCACCAAGCTGAATCCGCTGCAACGTATGACTTACTTCGGATTTAAAGTAGTACTCGTTCCAATTACCATCATTTCGGGTATTTTGTATATGTTGTACAAAACAATCGATCAGAACGACCTGGTTGTAATTGAGGATTACCCGCTGGCATCCATTGCTTTCTGGCATATGCTCGGAGCCATTTTGCTGATGATCTTTCTTGTTGTTCATGTTTATATGACTACCACCGGTACAACCCCAACTTCAAATATCAAAGCCATGATGACGGGTTACGAAGAAATTGAGGAAGAGGAACATCACAGTTCAACTGAAAAAGATAACAATCAAAAAGATATCGTATGACACCACGCAAATTTATGAACCCTTACCTGGCCGGTTTTTTACTTGGCCTGATTTTACTGGGTACTATTTATATTACCGGCCGTGGACTGGGAGCCAGCGGCGCTGTTAAAAGTGTGCTGCTGAGTGCTGTTGTGAAAATAGCACCCGAGCATACTGCAAACACTCCGTATATAAAAACATACAGCGAAGAACATCCCGATGGCCCGCTGAAGGACTGGCTGGTTTTTGAAGTGATCGGTGTGGTGATCGGCGCATTTATTTCGGGAGTGTTATCGAACCGTGCCGGTATTAAACTCGAAAGAGGTCCGGCCATTACAAACGGAACCCGCATCGTTGCC
>JBGSUB010000038.1:0-51423 GCA_041753535.1 Lentimicrobiaceae bacterium | reverse complement strand
AGCTCATTGCAAAAAAGATTGCCGAAGCGACCTCATGGAAGCTCCGCAACCCTTCATAGTACTACCCCTTCAAACCCTTCAAACCCTTCAAACCAAAAATAACCTTTCTTAGCCCGTCATCGCGAGGCCGGCAGAACGAGTAGCTCATTGCAAACAAGATTGCCGAAGCGACCTCATGGAAGCTCCGCAACCCTTCATAGTACTACCCCTTCAAACCCTCCAAACCCTTCAAACCAAAAATAACCTTTCTTAGCACGTCATCGCGAGGGCGGCAGAACGAGTAGCTCATTGCAAAAAAGATTGCCGAAGCGACCTCATGGAAGCTCCGCAACCCTTCATAGTACTACCCCTTCAAACCCTTCAAACCCTTCAAACCTTCAAACCTTCAACCCCTTTCATGCCGTGAACAGCGAAGTAATCGGAATTATCGCCGGCGCACTCTCATGCACCACCTTTCTTCCCCAGGTAATTAAAACCTGGAAATCAAAATCTACCAAAGATGTATCGCTGACAATGTTTTTTATTGCATCAGCCAGTACAACTCTCTGGCTGGTCTATGGAATTATGATTAAGAGTATTTCTATAATCGGAACCAATATTATAGTTTTATTTTTCTCGCTAACGATGTTATACCTTCTGTTCAAAAACAGAAAAGTAGAAAAACAGGTTTAAGTGTCTGAACACCCGCAGGGTGTCAGCACACTTAATCCCGGATAATTCCATTACTCATTCTCATCCCAAAACAACCGGAAAAACTGAGCCGGGCAAAAAAAACATCTCCCCACTGAACTAAAGTCTTCAGGAATCGTTATTTAAGTTAATTCTGATTCTACTCAACCCGATTTGAATTCATTATACTTTTTAGTCCTTTTTCAAAATGACTAAGGGTATAAAATGAAGAATCAACATATTTCCGCCTTTGGCGAATCAGGAATAAATTAAGTTGGTTTTTTATTTTAGTTCAATAAAACTGACATCAACTCTGATACCATATTCATATCAAAACCTCAATCATATGCTTTCTTTTCCAATTCGCTTAATTCTTCTGATAGCAGTAACTGTATCAATACTCTCATTTATGGATCCAGTCAGCAATTCGCCAAAAATAAAAGAACAGGTAGTTACATACTCATCTGATGGCCTGAACTTTAAAAGTTTTATTGCATACGATGAAAGCAAAAGCGGCAAAAGACCGGCCATTCTTGTAATCCCTGAATGGTGGGGATTAAATGATTACGCGAAGTCCAGGGCCCGGCAACTGGCCGCGCTGGGTTATATTGCCATGGCTGTCGACATGTATGGTGATGGCAAAATCGCAACCAATCCGCAGGAAGCCCAGGAATCAACAAAACCCTTTTATTCTGATCCCAATCTTGCGAAATCGAGGGTAGATGCTGCACTTAAACAGCTTGAAATGAACCCAATAGCTGATATGAAAAATACCGCAGCCATTGGTTATTGTTTTGGAGGAAATATTGTATTAAATGCGGCAAAGCTTGGTGCCGACCTCAAAGGAGTCGTGAGTTTTCACGGAGGACTGGGCGGAGCTCCGGCAGATAAAAAATTGCTGAAAGCAAAAATCCTTGTTTGCAATGGTGCTGCCGACAAATTCGTTTCTGAGCAAAGTATCGATGATTTCAAACACGCAATGGATTCAATTGGAGCTGATTATAGCTTTAAATCCTATGCGCATGCTACTCATGCTTTCACAAATCCGGATGCAACAAAAACAGGCAAACAATTCAATATGCCTATCGAGTACAATGCCGCTGCTGATGAAGCCTCTTGGAATGATATGAAGATGTTTTTCGATTCACTCTTTAAAAAGTAATTGTTTCTCAGAATAGTTTTTGGGAGTCCGAAGACAGAAGGACACTGAATAGAAATCCTTGTTTAAATGGATATTTTCGTCCCTCGCCTCTCTCCGGCTCGCCTCTCGCCCTTCGCCTCTCGCCCTTCTGAAAAGTAAACGTAACAATTTCAAACAGACACTATGTGCCTGCGATGAAACAATTACTTCATATTGTGAAAAACATTAATCACATCATCATCCTCTTCCATCTTCTCAAGTAGTTTTTCCACATCAGCCTGCTGTTCCTCATTTAACTCCTTGGTATCGTTAGGGATGCGCTCGAAAGCAAAGGTTTTAATTTCAAACTTATTATCCTCTAGATATTTCTGAATAGAGCCGAAATTGTGAAAATCAGCATAAATCACAATTTCTCCCTCATCAACAAAAATTTCATCTAACCCAAAATCGATCATCTCGAGTTCAAGCTCTTCTATATCAATACCCTCTTTCATTGCTACCTTGAAAGAGCATTTACGGTCAAACAGGAAATCCGACATTCCGGTTGTGCCTAAGCTGCCGCCATATTTGTTGAAATACATACGTACATTGGCAACGGTGCGGGTTGGATTATCGGTAGCCGTTTCTACAACAACTGCCACACCATGAGGAGCATATCCTTCGTAAACAACTTCTTTATAATCGGACGAATCTTTGGAAACGGCACGTTTTATGGCCCGGTCAATATTATCCTTAGGCATGTTTTCGCTGCGTGCAGTCTGGATAAGAAGGCGAAGTCGTGCATTGCCGCCTGGGTCAGGTCCACCTGATTTAACGGCCATTTCAATATCCTTGCCCAGGCGGGTAAAAACCCTTGCCATATTGCCCCAACGCTTCATTTTGCGTGCTTTGCGAAACTCAAATGCTCTTCCCATGATGTATTGTTATAAAAGAATTTATTGACTCTGATATTTTTTGAGGCCGCAAAAATACTCTGATTCCTGCAATTGTGAAAACATTCTTTCAGTAAATGACTTAATAAAATATTTTATAATCTATCTTTGTAAAAAAATATCGCCGGATGAAAAAAGTCATCTTTTCCCTAATATTGTTTACATGTGTAAATGTCCTTGCACAAAAACCAGCTACCTTTCAAGTAATAACACATCAGCGGACTACCATTGTTACTGATCCGGTGCGGGGAGAGCAAGAGTATCCTGCCTGGGGCGTTTTCCCTTCAAAAGATGTTTCGGTTCGCCGCATCCTGATGCATGTCACTCTTGGTTGTCCCGACTCTTTGCCTTGCGCACACTGGGATTATCTCGATCATATTACAGTAAAACGAGTCGGAGGTAAAAATTCCAAAAGCCTTGATTATGAATTGGGTCGCATGCTTACCCCTTACGGTAGTATTTTCACACCCGAATGGAACTGGACGTGGACCGTGGATGTAACCGATTTTGCAATGGTTCTTCGCGACAGCGTTGAAATAGAATATAATCATTCCGGTTACGAAACACCAACCGTAGGATGGGCTTTGACGCTTGATTTCGAGATTATCACAGGCCCCGAAATTGTTCACCCGGTTTCAATAAGTAAAATGTGGGAAGGCCAGTTCCGCTATGGCGATCCGGCTGAAGATATTGAGAAAAAACTTGCGCCAATCCATTTTGAAACAGCACCGGGTGCGAACCTGAGCCGTTTCCGGATACAACATACAGGCCATGGTATGGACGAACCACTTGGTTGCAGCGAGTTTTGCAGTCGCTGGCGCGATATCACTTTCGACGGAAAACTTGTCGATCACACCAATCTCTGGAAAAACTGCGGCGACAACCCGCTTTATCCCCAGGGCGGAACCTGGATTTACGATCGGGCATGGTGGTGCCCCGGCAACCTGCAACCCGCTGATATTGTTGACATTTTTCCATCAAAAGGAACACACACACTTGATCTTACCATGGAGCCATATGCTGCTACCGCGAATATCCAGGCAAACGAATCTATTGCATCATACCTGATCCAGTTTTCCGGCCCGCAGGCTAAAAATGACGCTGCAATCGAAACCATTATTGTACCCAATAATGATCAGAATTTCAGACGTTCGAACCCGGCGGGATTTAATCCGGTTATTATAATCCGGAACCTTGGAAAAGATGTTCTGAAATCGCTCTTAATTACATATGGCACCGAAGGATTTACAAATAAGACCTTTACATGGAAAGGCAGTATTGATTTCAATAAAGCAGCCACAATAGTCCTGCCCGGCGATATCGATCATAAAGAAGGCGAAAATAAGTTTATAGTTTACATAAGTAAACCAAACGGTAAAAAAGATGCATGGGACGGTGATAATACACGAAGTACAACATTTACGCCTCCTCCCGTTTTGCCTCAGCAAATGGTATTGCAGCTGCTTACAAACAACAAACCCGGGGAAAATGAAATAAAAATTATTGATAACAAAGGCAACCTGGTTTTCGACAAGAAGCCCTCGGACATGAAAGCTAAAACAATGTATTATGATACGCTCACGCTGAACCCCGGCACCTATGCACTTTTGCTGAGCGACACCGCAGGCGATGGCCTCGAATTCTGGTACGAAGTAGAATCAGGCTATGGGTATATGCGCCTGCTTTCGCCCGATGGAAGATTACTCCACGATTTCGAGAGCGATTGCGGAGATGGCCATTTTTACGCTTTTACTACCTCCTCTTCAGCAATAGTCGACACAAACACAACTCAATATGCATTTATCCTATATCCCCGGCGAACGAAAGGCCCCTTTAACCTTGACGTCCACGCCGATAAACCAGGTGCCATGGAGGTAAAAATAACTTCGGATGGAGTTTTGGTTCAGCAGCATTTTTACAAGGCAGTAAAGCAAAACCGTTTTACATACGATGTCGGCTACCTGCCAAAGGGACGCTATATTATTGAGGTTCTCATGGAAGGAGAAAGTAAGTTTAAAAGGAGGTTTAACAAAGATTAAAACAGGATGACGGATGTCGGATTTCAGAAACCGGAGTTCATGTGTTGATAGTAATAAAATGTAAAGTTGAGTCCACTCCGATAAGTAAGATAACAAATAATTTTAACCGCAGAGGACCGCAGAATTTTTTCGCAGAGTTTCGCAAAGTTATAGTTATCTGCGAGTTACCTCTGTGGCACTTTGCGTCTTCTTTGCGTTCTTTGCGGTTTCACAAGTCTTTAAACGGTGTTTTATTGAATAAATGACTTTTCGGAGTGGGCTCAAAGTTTAAACAGGAACTTCTGACTTATAAAAAAATCAAATGAACCAATATGTTAACACTTTTTGTCCGGTAAAAATAACATATCGTCCCTAACGGGACTTTCACTACTTTTTAATTGCCTTTCTACCAACATCTTGTCCCTAATGGGACAGTCCCGCAGGAACGAAATGTTGGTAGAAAATTAAGTGGCCCAAAAAATTACAAGTTCCTTAGGGAAAGCATATAACAAGCATTATATTGTTTTCTGGAAATTAATCCAGGCACTGATAAGTTAATAATATATCACGAATAAGAAAGCCCCGTCACTCCAAAAAGCAACGGGGCCGTAATTTGATTTTCACATTTATATTATTTCACAATCCGCATCTTATAAAATGAGCGGTAAACAAAATACAACGCTACTGCAAAGAAAATAGCTCCAACATATGGTGCAATGGAATAGAAACTATCCGAGATTGCAATTTCCATAGCCAGCAAGCCAAAAAGTGTTGTGAATTTAATGATCGGATTCAAAGCAACTGAAGAAGTGTCTTTGAAAGGATCCCCCACGGTATCGCCAACAATGGATGCTTCGTGCAACGGTGTGCCTTTTTCACGTAAGTCAACTTCAACCACTTTTTTGGCATTGTCCCATGCTCCGCCGGCATTTGCCATAAAAAGAGCCTGGAAAAGTCCGAAAACAGCTATCGAAATCAGGTAACTCACAAAGAAAGAAGTTGCTGCATACATAATATCAGGAGTTGTGGCAGCCATATCGCGGTATCCGGCAAAAAATGCAAAGGCCAGTGCAAAAGAGAAGATGGCTATAAAAATATTAAACATACCTGTCTGGGCATATTGTGTGCATATCTTCACCACTTCCTTGGATGTTTCGATGGAAGCACTGCTGTCGGCACCTTCGTCGAGGTGAATGTTCTTCTTGATGTATTCAACTGCACGATACGCTCCGGTTGTAACAGCCTGTATGGATGCGCCGGTAAACCAGTATATTACCGATCCGCCAGCCAGGAAGCCCAGGATTGTATAAGGGTTGAGAACATTAAGAACGGTTTCGGGCTGAATGCCGAATTTTTGCTGAATAACCAGGATTAGCGAAAAGATCATGGTCGTTGCCCCAACCACTGCTGTACCGATAAGTACAGGCTTTGCCGTAGCCTTAAACGTATTTCCAGCTCCATCGTTGGCTTCGAGGTAATGCTTGGCATTTTCGAAATCAGGTTTAAATCCGAAATCCCTTTCTATTTCCTTTGCAATATTCGGATTTTCTTCGATAAGCGATAACTCATAAATGCTTTGCGCATTATCGGTAACCGGGCCGTAACTGTCAACGGCAATAGTAACCGGGCCCATTCCAAGGAAACCGAAAGCAACAAGACCAAAAGCAAATATGGATGGATAGATCATAAGAGAGTCAAGTCCGTATGTAGATGCGAAATAAGCTACAAACATGAGCACCAGAAACACCATGCCCTGCCAGAAAGCGCTGAAGTTACCTGCAACCAAACCCGAAAGAATATTGAGCGATGCTCCGCCTTCGCGCGAAGCCGTTACAATTTCGTTCACGTGGTGCGATTTGGGACTGGTAAATATCTTGGTAAATTCAGGAATAAGTGCTGCTCCCAGCGTACCGCAACTGATGATAACAGATAAAGTGAGCCACAGGTTATTGGGCAGATCGCCAAGCATGAAATAGCTAACGGCAAAAGTTACAACGATTGAAAGAATAGAAGTGATCCAAACCAGTGAAGTGAGCGGTTTTTCGAAATCCATATCCACTGCATCACGGTATTTAGCATTCGTTAACAGCTTGTTAATATAGAATGCAGCTATTGATGTAATAACCATCAGGATACGCATAAGGAAAATCCAGGTAAGCAGAAGCGTTTGATCGGCTACCTGCATAACAGCCAGCACTATAAAGCTGATAAGTGCCACTCCTGTAACACCATACGTTTCGAAACCATCGGCTGTGGGGCCAACGCTGTCGCCTGCATTATCACCCGTACAATCGGCAATTACACCCGGGTTACGAGGATCGTCCTCTTTAATTTTGAAAACGACTTTCATCAGGTCAGAGCCTATATCGGCAATCTTGGTAAAAATACCTCCTGCAATACGCAACGCCGATGCTCCGAGTGATTCACCAATTGCAAAACCAATAAAACTGGCTCCTGCATATTCGCGCGGAATAAACAACAGGATGATAAGCATCATGATAAGTTCAACGCTTACAAGAAGTACACCAATGCTCATACCTGCGTCAAGCGGGATATTCAGTAATTTAATCGGTTTACGCTCCAGCGAAGCAAAAGCCATACGGCTGTTGGCCAGCGTATTCATACGAATACCGAACCAGGCAACACCGTAAGAACCCAGTATTCCGATTACCGACCACATCAGGATAAGCAGAACACCACCAAAACCCATATGCTGTAGGAAACCAAAATAGAAAGCTATACATGCTGCAATAAATGCAAACAGTATAACAAGGAATTTCCCTTGCTGGATGAGGTATGTTTTGCATGTCTCAAAAATAATATGGGCAACATCCAGCATACTCTTGTGTGCCTTGAGTTTCTTCACCATACTGAATTGGTAATACCCAAACAGCAATCCGAGGATACAGATTACAAATCCATACAAAAGCAGGTTGTTTTGCTCGGGCGAAAGATCAGGGATTTTAAGGTCGGCTTCGCTGGCAAAAACCGGAAAGGCTGCCAAAGCGAAAGCAATCAGTGCGAAAATTCTCTTCATAAGCTAAAATAATTTGGTTTGGTTATATAATTTGAGGTGCATCAAATATATGGAAGTTTACATTTATTTCAACAAAATGTTAAAATTTGGGCAAAAAAACGATTCTTTTAACACGACAAGTGAAGCGATTGTAAGGATAATCCGTTATTAGTCAGAAGGACTCTTAAACTCATAATATACTAAATACAAATAAGTTAATCTGATATTAAAATCCATTGTTTAAAGTGACAAAGCTAATTTCCAAAGGAACTTACTGCTAAAAAGATTTTCGGTGCGCTGAAATGCGCTGAAAGCAATCATGACTCTGTGTTCCTCAGTGCCCTCCGTGCCTCTGTGGTTAACGTTTAATCCTGTTTAGTTGCAACTACAAACAAGTCGAAACAGTTATCTGTAGTGTCTTTCAGGAAGAAATCCGAAAGCGAAACTTTATGTACGATTTCAGCATTCCCTTCCAGCAATCTGCGGCGGTTAAGCCTGTTCATAATATCATAAGGAATTTGCAAAAGCTGGCGCGGAAGCCTGTACTGCAAATTCAAAATATCGAAACGGGTCATTCTTTTCACTGAAGTCTTGTTTCGCTCGTGGTATTCCATAACAACAGGTCCACCGAAAACGCCTTTAACTTCCACCTTTCCAAAGCTTTTACCAACTGTAGCTGATAGTTCAGCAGCTGTATATTCGCGGATATGCCATGGGTTACGCGTAAGCGACATGGGGCGGTTGGGTGTGGTTAATAGCAACTGCCCACCCGGTTTCAAAACACGGTGTATCTCTTTAACAAAGGTATTGTCATCCTGGATATGTTCAATAACCTGGAAGGTAACCGCAAAATCGAAGCTGTTATCGGCAATGCCGGAAAGTGAAGGAAGTATTTGCCTGCGGAATTCTACATTGGGGTGACCCGAAATATCGGTATCAAATTTATCTACAGCAAGGTATTGCTTAGCCAATGGAGCCAACAACTGTATTCCGTACCCTTCGCCGCTGCCAAGTTCAATAATGGTACCGCTAACCAATTCTGAAGCAGCCTTGTAAGCAAAAAGGCATCGGTTATAAATTACCTGCTCCGAAGGATCGTGCCCGGAACTTCGTTCGGCTGTTTGCATTTATATGGCTTTAAAATTGAGGTGCAAAGATAATAGATTTGAAATCTGTGGCCTAACAGGAAAGTGTTTGATTTAATAGTTAACTTTTGCAATTAAAATTTTACATAACCAGGATCCGCAATAAATAAAATTCTATCTTTGCGTAACAAATCCTAAAAATGATCAACTTCTCACATATCCCTTCCAACAATTGGTGGCGCCGATGGCTAATGCACATCGTAGCGTAATCCCGGGTATGTAATAAAATAAGGAAGCAATTCCTCATCAGGGCACATCGTTACGATGTGCCCTTTTCGTTTTCAATCCAATCCATTTCTTAATTAAACACTTAATGTTATGAAAAACAACAATAGGAACATTGTGCTTCAACCTTCCGAAATGCCTGATAAATGGTATAATATTGCAGCCGACCTTGGCGGGAAAATGCTGCCTCCACTTCATCCGGGAACACTTAAGCCACTTGATGGCGCTTCGATGAGTGCCTTGTTCCCCGATGAGTTGATTCGTCAGGAAATGTCGGGCGAACGATTTATCAGTATCCCTGAGGAGGTGCGTGAATTATACAGCATGTTCAGACCATCACCCTTGTACAGGGCAATGAACCTTGAAAAAATGCTCGGTACTCCTGCCAAAATATATTATAAATATGAAGGAGTAAGTCCTGCAGGTTCGCACAAAACCAATACGGCCATTCCACAAGCATATTACAACAAAATGGAAGGCATCAAAAAGATTGCTACCGAGACCGGAGCCGGGCAATGGGGCAGCGCACTCAGTTTTGCCTGCAACCACTTTGGTATTGATTTGCAGGTTTTTATGGTAAAAGTTAGTTTCGAACAGAAACCGTATCGCAAAATGCTTATGAACCTATGGAAAGGAAAAGTGGAAGCTTCGCCAAGCACAACCACACAGGCTGGCCGGAATATCCTTGCTCAACAGCCCGATAGCCCCGGAAGCCTTGGTATTGCCATCAGCGAAGCCATCGAAATGGCCGTAAGCGATCCGGGAACCAAATATTCGCTGGGGAGTGTATTGAACCACGTTTTGCTGCACCAGACAATTATTGGTCTTGAGGCCGAAAAACAATTTGAAAAGGCGGGTGATTACCCTGATATAGTTATTGGTTGCTTCGGTGGAGGCTCAAATTTTGCGGGTATTTCATTCCCGTTTGTCAGGCAAAACCTTGATGGGAAAAAGAAAACGAGGTTTATCGCTGTTGAACCCACTTCCTGCCCGAAACTCACAAAAGGAATTTTCAGGTACGATTTCGGGGACGTTGCGGGCATGACTCCGCTCCTGCCCATGCATACATTAGGCCACGACTTTATCCCGCCGGGAATTCATGCCGGAGGATTACGGTATCACGGAGCAGCACCCCTGGTCAGCACTTTGGTAAACGAAGGAATTGTAGAAGCCCAGGCTATTGACCAGCTCGAATGTTTCGAAGCAGGCTTGAAATTTGCCCAGGCCGAAGGCATACTTCCTGCACCCGAAACATCTCATGCCATTGCGGCTACCATCAGGGAAGCATTGATAGCGAAAGCCGAAAACACCCCGAAAACCATCCTTTTCAACCTGAGCGGTCATGGCTATTTCGATATGTATGCTTATCAGCTTTACATGGACAATAAACTAACCAACTTTATTTTCGATGATACCATGCTTGGAAAAATTGAAGAAAAAACACACCCAATTGAGTTGGCGTTCAAATAGTTTAAGTCTACCAGGTTTGAAAAACGCACCTTATTAAATTCAGGGTGCGTTTTTTAGTTTGAAGTTACGGAATTGCAACTAAATGAAGTGATTTCTGATACAATAAAGTAGATAATCCAAATTTATGAGCCCGTGATTTGCAATCCTCCATATCAACAAAAAGATCTAATTCTGTTTAGCGAAAATTTTCTGACAACCTAAAATTATGTCTTCTTATTTTTTTAAGCTAAATAAATATCGAAAAATTTGGTATATTTGTATATAATGTAATCTTACTCCATTTTAAATTAAAATTACTCGCTGGGATAAGCTTAAATAACCAAAGTAAATTTAACCGGTAATAAAATCAATTTGCGCGTTTAATAGGATTATCTGTTCTCTTAATCCAGTTGCACAATACTTACAAACCAGTGTAACATGCAAAATATTTCAATTTTACTTCTTAGCCTTTTACTTACCGTTTCCGGCTTCTCAAAAACGGTAACCATTGAAAACGCCCGCATTGTAGCTGATAATTACTTCAACCGACTTAGCGGTAGAATTAACCTGGCACTCGATAACTCTTTTAGTGTGCAATACGAAGGATTAACCGTTTATCATGTATTCAATTATAAGAGTGGAGGGTTTGTGGTGGTTGCCGCCGACGATGCCGTTGTACCCATTCTGGCGCAGTCAAACGAAGGTTTCATCGACCAGAACATAACTAAACCTTCTGTAAAATACTGGTTCGAGTCTTATAGTAAAGAGATTGTACATATTATTTCTGCCAACCTCGACAATACAAAAACACTGAAAGACTGGAACCGCATCCGAAACAAAGCATTTGAAAAAACAATCAATGATATAGGACCATTTCTAACCACAACCTGGGATCAGGGCGAATGGTATAATTATTATTGTCCTGTTGATGCCGGCGGTCCAGGTGGGCATGTATGGGCAGGCTGTGTTGCTACTGCCATGTCGCAGATCATGAAATACTACAATTTCCCTGAAAAAGGTTTTTTATCACATTCATATGAGGCCCCGGATTACGGCACTCAAGCTGTAAATTTCGGGGAAAGCACCTATAATTGGGGAACAATGGGTAACTCTGCCAGCAGTTCAAGCTTTGAAGCTATTGCTAATTTGATGTATCATGCAGGCGTCTCTGTAGATATGAATTATAACCTCACCGGTTCAGGCGCATCTTATGATGCTACCCGATGGGCATTTGCAACTTATTTCAACTACGATCCATTAAAAATAGCGTTCTCTCAAAAAAAAGATTTCGACGACATTCAATGGAAGGAACTTTTAAAATCTGAACTTTTTGCCTTTCGCCCTGTGCTGTATGGAGGTGACAACACCACAGGAGGCCACGCCTGGGTGTGCGATGGATGGCAATGGACGATCGGCGACAGGTTCCACATGAATTGGGGGTGGTCAGGAATGTACGATGGTTGGTTTTTAATAGGACAGCTCAATACATGGGCAGGAAATTATAATACCAATAATGTGGCAATAACAGGCATTGAACCGGGTAATCCAAACCTGGTTGTACGAGTTACCAATCTGATGCCTAACCAGTTAATAGCATGTAACTCAACAGTGGCTATTGATTGTTCAGTAATTAAAGGAACACCTGCAGCAGTAAATCTCTTTATTGACAATAATCTCGTTTACACATCATCTCAAGCTAACTTTACTTACAATTTGAATACTACGGGTTACACCTTAGGCAGTCATACTGTAAAAGTTGAAGCCATTTATTCAACCGATACCGCTTATCATCAGGTTATTGTGAGAAACAGCGAATGGATATCCCAGGCATCCGCATTTGTAAACCCTTTGCGTGGAATTACCTATTTACATGCTGTTGATTCACTGGTTGTATGGGCCACAGCATATGACGGCATTAATGTAAATAGTCCGATTCAGGAATTCACGCGTACTGAAAACGGAGGAGAAACATGGACATCAGGAACTATATCTGGATGTGAAGGGCTTACACCATCAATGATATTCGCTTTGAATGCCGATACAGCATATTGCCCGATGTACTGGGAAGCCTATACAAACCAAATGGGAATTTATAAAACAACAGATGGTGGATTAAGCTGGAACAGGCAATCAAGTGCATTATTCAATGATCCTGCTTCATTTCCAAATGTAGTCCATTTTTTCGACAATAGCAGCGGCTTTTGTATGGGTGATCCTGTTAGTGGAGAATATGAAATTTATATTACCGATAATGGCGGAGTGACCTGGAACCGGGTAGCTGCCGACAGCATTCCCAATCCGGTTTTTGGGGAGTTAGGTATTGTGGGTTTCTACTCAGCTTTTGGAGATAATGCTTGGTTTGGCACCAGCAACGGGAAAGTATACCGGACAACCAATAAAGGTAAACTTTGGGAGGCAAGCATGACCAATTTAGTCGGAAAATATGTTGATGTTGACTTTGCTAACCAGTTTCATGGATTGGCGCAGGACCAGAATCTAAATACTCTGGGAGCTCTTTCCGAAACTTTTGACGGAGGCATTAGCTGGTCCCTGGTTAACCCGATAGGTCCTGTTGGAATCTCTGATTTCTGCTTTGTGCCTGGCACTGAAAATACCTGGGTGAGCACCAATTCGAATATTTCCGGAGGTGTTTCTTACAGTTTTGATGGAGGACATTCCTGGGCTCCGCTCGATGCGCTCAATAACTCGCAATTTCTCGCCGTAGATTTTGCCACCAATAGCTGTGGTTGGGCGGGTACTTTTAATGCGAGTGTTTCTGCTGAAGGGATGTTCAAATATGTTGGAAGTATTCCTGGTGCTGCTGCACTCAGCCCGGTAACTGACCTGGTTGCTACCATAACCGACCGCAATGTTCGTTTGGAATGGGCCGCACCCGGTACCGGATCTGTTCTGGGTTATAATGTTTATCGCAGCGATACGCTGTTAAACATGTTCCCGCTCTCTGGTCAGATTTATAATGACAATCAGGTTGCCAATGGACATCACACCTATTGCGTTAAAGCCGTTTATGCTGCTGGCGAATCGGCTGAGGTATGCACTGTTGCCTGGATAACTTATGGCATTTCCGAAAATGACGCCACGGTTAAGGTTTATCCCAATCCTGCTTATGAGACTATCAATATCGAAACCCCTGTGAATTTCAGCAAGGTAAGGATGTTGACCGTGTTAGGGCAGGAGGTTTACGCCTATTGTGCTCCGAACAATAGACTGAAAATACTGACAGCAGGTTTTAAACCTGGCATTTATTTTATTCAAATGGTTGTGGGGGATAAAATGTTTGCGCAAAGGATTTCAATAAGGTAAAGTGGTTGGTTTATAACGAATGCAGAAAAGTAAAGTACAGATTTATCTATTTTATATTTCAAAAGTTTTACACGTTACGACAAATCATTGCAAAGGAATTGTTTACTAAACGCTACACTTGGCTTAACTGATTTAAAGCCTTTTTGTTCAAATGACAAAAATCAAAGTACTATGCGAAAAGTCATTCTTTCAATTCTAAGCCTTTTCGTCACCGTTTCAGGCATTGCAAAAACGGTAACTATCAACCAGGCACGTATTGTAGCAGATACTTATTTCGGTCATTATGCAGAAAAAGATAACCTGGTACTCGATAACTCCTTCAGCACACAATACAATGGTATCATTGTCTACCATGTTTTCAATTATAACGGAGGCGGATTTGTAGTAGTTGCTGCCGATGATGCCGTTTTGCCGGTTTTGGCTCAGTCAAACGAAGGTTTCTTTGACATGAACAAAATTAATCCTTCTGCAAAATACTGGTTCGAATCCTATAGTAAAGAGATCGGGCATATTATAGCTGCCAGACTTGACAATACAGAAACTGTGAAGCAATGGAACCGGTTCATGAACAATGAGTTCAGCCGATCTAAGTCCGATGTTGGCCCGCTGCTTACCACTACCTGGGACCAGGGCGAATGGTATAATTATTATTGCCCGGATAATCCAAACGTACCGGGCGGACATGTTCTGGCAGGCTGCGTTGCTGCTGCAATGGGGCAGATTATGAAATACCACAACTTCCCGGCACAAGGTGTTTTGTCCCACTCCTATGTGCACCCGACATTTGGCATACAGGCTGCCAATTTTGGGAACACAACATACAACTGGGGGGAAATGGGCAACACGGCTAACAGCGTAAACTTCCAGGCAATTGCCACATTGCTTTACCATGCCGGCGTGTCGGTTGATATGAATTATGGAATCGGAGCATCAGGCGCCCCTACCGGAAATGTAGCTACCGCATTTACAACCTTCTTCAACTATGATCCTTCATCTATAAGTACTGAACATAAAAAAAAATATACTGAAACTGAATGGAAAGAACTGCTGAAATCTGAACTGAATGCATCGCGGCCGGTATATTATGCCGGTTATGAAGGGATAAATGGCCATGCCTGGGTATGCGACGGATGGCGATCAGGCGACGACATGTTCCATATGAACTGGGGATGGTCAGGTTCATTCAATGGCTGGTATGCCATGGGAGCACTTAACTCTTTATATAGTTTTAATTCCAATAACGAAATTGTTAAGGGCATTAAACCTGGTAATCCGGACCTGATTGTACGAATTACCAATATTCATCCCAGGCAGGTGATAAGTTATGGGCAGGTTGTGGATATTGATTGCTCTGTGATTAAAGGATCACCAAATGCTTTGAACTTTTATATGGACAGTGAACTTCTTTATTCCACCAGCCAGGTAAACTTTACGTACAATCTTGTTACAACTGATTATTTAAAGGGTATTCATATCCTTAAAGTTGAAGCATTAAGTGCAACCGATTCAGTTTATTCCGAAGTTAGTGTCGAGAATTACGGATGGTTACCCCAGGCAACAGCTTTTACACACGAAACCCGCGGAATACAATATATACATGCTGTAGATTCACTTGTTGTATGGGCCACTGCCTGCGATGGGAAAACCCCTTCAAACCCTGTACAGGAGTATACCCGTACCGGAAACGGTGGCAAAACATGGCAACCAGGTATCATAACCAATTGCAGCGGGCTTTCACCCGCTATGATATTTGCCCTCAGTATCGATACCGCCTATTGTCCTATGTTCAGGCGATCAGGAAGCAGACCGCAGGGTATCTATATGACTTCATGTGGTGGCAGCTATTGGACCATTCAAACTGATGCAATATTCGTTGATCCTGCTTCATTTCCTAATGTGGTTCATTTTTTTGATCATAAAAATGGTTTCTGCGTGGGCGATCCTGTCAACGGCGAGTTCGAGATTTATACTACAAGCAATAGCGGAACTACCTGGACACCTGTAATTGGTGCTGACATTCCCGATCCGGATTCGGAAGAGTATGGTGTTATTGGCTACTATTCGGCATTTGGAGACAAAGCATGGTTTGGAACCTCCAAAGGAAGAGTATATCGTACCGTCGACAAAGGCCACCATTGGGATGTAAGCACGACTTCACTTACCGGGAAACATGTTGATGTAGAGTTTGCCAACGAACTTCATGGTCTTGCACAGGAAAAAGAACTTCTTACATCTGTTGCCTTGTCAGAAACATTCGACGGAGGAGTATCATGGAATAACGTTATCATTACCGGGGAGATGGGCACAAATGATTTCTGCTTTATACCCGGTACCGATAATATGTGGGTGAGCACCGATGCACTTTATGATGGTGCATTTTGCAGCTATGATGGAGGACATTCATGGGCACCATTTTCATTAGCTAACTCGGCCCAGTTACTTGCTGTTGATTTTGTCAATGACAGTTGTGGATGGGCGGGAGGCTTTAACGAAAGTGCCACCAAAGGCGGTATGTTCAGGTATGGAAGCGCACCACAGGGTTCTGTCCTGAGCCCGGTTACCAATTTGTATGCTGCTATAACCGGTGCTTATGTCAGTCTCACATGGAATGCCCCTTCATTTGGGAACGTTACAGCCTACAATGTGTATCGTAACGATACCTTGCTTAAAGCTTTACCTGGCACCAGCCCTTTTTATATTGATGTTCCGGTTCCCAATGGGCTGCAAACATATTGCATTACCGTAGTTTACGATGAGGGTGAATCAGAAGCTGTTTGCACTTTTGCCCGGATAACCTTTGGCATTTCCGAAAATGAAGCCGCAGTTAAGGTTTATCCCAATCCCGCAACCGAGGTTATAAATATCGAAACAACAATTAATTTCAGCCAAGTAAGCATCTTTTCTCTTTTAGGACTGGAAGTGTACAACTATTCTGCACCAGGAAAAAAACTTAAAATTCTGACTAATGGTCTTAAACTTGGTATGTATGTGTTAAAAATCACGATAGGGAATAATTGCTTTGTCAGTAAAATCTCAATCCGGTAATTTCTTATTCTGAATTTATTTTTAAGGAGGCTATTCACTAATGCTAGCTCTCCCCTGGTGTTTGTTTTTAAATTGGAAATATTGTTGAAGACACAAGTGCCTGATACAATAAATTTTCACCGCCCTGCACTGCAGGTTACTAAAAAAGTGAAATGGTTTGTTATAAATCCACATTGTAATTTAAATCGGGTCACATAGTAAGTAGTTTGATAATTACTTTAAAAGCCACATTATTAATAAGATGTAAAAGAACTGAACTTAATAAACTCCTTTTATGAAGCCGATATTATCGGACTTTAAATTCTCAAAAATACACTAAGTCCATAGTAATTCATTTACTTTTGCATTATTCCATCAGCCAACAGCTCCAATAATCCTTTATAAACCTTGATTTACATAAACTACCAGTATAGATGAAAATGTTCTCCCACAAAACAATTCTGATTTTACTCTTTTCTGTCATATTATTTTGCACCAGCTGCCAAAACGACGATCCCATTGAACCTGCTACAAATGCAAATATTATCGGCTCGGTAAATTTATACGATGAAGGCACCAATCCCTTACCAAAGGACGGAATGATGGTATCTGTTGCCGGAAGCAGCCCCTTAATTTCAACATTTACTGATGCTGAAGGCTCATTTGTTTTACCCGGCATACCTTTTGGAAACTATACACTCAGTTTCGAAAAAGCAGGTTTTGGGAAATTTAATAAGGTTGGCGTTGTCCATTCAAATACAGGCAGCAGCACCGTTATTATGCCTTCCCCTTCTTTAGGGCAGATTTCAACAACCACCATAACCGGCTTAACGAGTATTTCCGGACCAAGCAATAGTAAATTAACAATAACTACTGCTCCGGCTCCCACAAGCCAGGTGCCCAGGTATATCCGTGTTTTTTACAGCAAAAGTCCTTCAGTAAGTTTTTTCAATTATACACAATATTCAACCGTTTATAAACACCCGTCTAATTCTTCTGACCTGGTACTTGGAATAAAAGACCTACAGGAAATGGGGTTTAATGCGGGTGATATAGTTTACGCCAGGGTTTACGGCGATTCATTCTGGAGCAACGATTACGATAATCCTGAATCCGGCAAACGCGAATTCCCTAATCTGAACACTGTTACTTTGGACGCAGTATCATTTATAGTTCCTTAACCAACTTCCTGCTGGTGCGGATTTGTAATCCGCACCCATAGAGCCCGGGATTTGCAATCCCGTACATCAACTAATTAATCCTGAAGTACTTTATTCACCAGGTCTGCCGCTTCCTGCAATGAAGTTGCTGAATATACAGCAAGTCCCGAATTATTGATCAGTTCCTTTGCTTCTTCAGCATTGGTTCCCTGCAACCTGATGATAATAGGAATAGGTATGTTCCCGATATTCTTATATGCATCCACAATTCCCTGGGCAACGCGGTCGCAACGGACAATACCGCCGAAAATATTTACAAGGATAGCTTTTACAGCAGGATCTTTCAGAATGATACGAAAAGCACGTTCAACCCGCTCAGCATTGGCAGTGCCACCAACATCCAGAAAATTGGCTGGATCGCCGCCGCTCTGCTTGATAATGTCCATGGTTGCCATGGCCAATCCGGCGCCGTTAACCATGCAGCCTACATTACCGTTCAGTTTCACATAATTCAGGTTATACTTGCCGGCTTCTACCTCCGAAGGATCCTCTTCATGAATATCGCGCATGGCTGTATAATCAGGATGACGGTATAATGCATTCCCATCCAGGCGCATCTTACAATCAACGGCAAGGATTTTATCATCGCTGGTTTTTAGTACCGGGTTTATTTCGAGCATGGCGCAATCGGCACCCATGTATGCGTCGTAAATTCCTTTCACAAACTTCACCATGTTTTTGTGCGCTTCGCCCGAAAGGCCAAAGTTAAAGGCTACATTCCGGCATTGAAATGACTGAAGCCCGACTTTACGGTCGATAATTTCAACAAATATCTTTTCAGGTGTGTGTTCGGCTACTTCCTCAATATCCATTCCGCCTTCGGTTGAATACATGATCATGGCTTTGCCTTCCTGCCTGTTGAGCAGCATACTCAGGTAAAACTCTTTGGTTTCGGAATTTCCCGGATAATAAACGTCTTCCTGTATCAGAACTTTCCGAACCAGTTTGCCCTGGGCACCGGTTTGAGGCGTAACCAGGTTCATCCCTAAAATAGTTGACGCTTTTTCGCGGGCATCATCGAGCGATTTGGCAAGTTTAACTCCTCCGCCTTTTCCCCGGCCTCCGGCATGAATCTGCGCCTTTACAACGCAAAACTGCGATCCGCTTAATCTCTGGATTTCTTTAGCGGCATCCACTGCCTGCTCAACTGTTTCAGCCATAATGCCCCTGGGCACAGGCACTCCGAAACTGCTTAAAACCTGCTTAGCCTGGTATTCATGAAGATTCATTTTAATTTGAATTAATTATATTATATATTTTGTTAATTACCTCTGGGAAGTGAAATCATTACATTATACTTATCCAGATAAAATCACATGTAATTGATTTTTATACAATTACACTTCCACACTTTAAAACCGGTAAAGTATGCTTTCAGTTTGAATAGAAGTTGCTAAAATAAATATTTTTATGAGAATACAGGTATAAAAACCAACGTATATCTTTGCATCCTAATTTTTGTATTCGTGCGTTCACTTTTACTGCTTGCAGTTGCTCTGTTTTTCTATATCAATTCTTTTTGTGAAAAGAGTCCGGATCAGCCTTCAGACCGGAAATCAGTTAAAACTATAAAAATAACATCTGCACCAAAAATCAATGGATTTGCTGATGACACAATATGGCAAAACGTTCCATTAATAAATGAATTTACTCAATACCAACCGGTTTATAATGCAGTTCCTTCCTTTCGCACCGAAATAAAAATAGCGTATGATGATTACGCCATTTATATTTCTGCTCAAATGTTTGACCCAAATCCCGACAGCATCCTGCGTCAACTTGGAATCCGTGATGAGGAAAACCTGAATGCCGATATGTTCACTGTTGGATTCGACACCTATAATAATCAACTCGATGCGTATTATTTCACCGTCACAGCTTCGGGCGTTCAGCTCGATTCGCGCGAGTCGGACGAAACCTACGACGCCGTTTGGGACAGCGAGGTTCAGATAACAAAAGACGGCTGGATCGCGGAATTGAAGATTCCTTATTCAGCGGTACGTTTCGCACGGAAACCTTCGCAAACATGGGGCATGCAGCTTTCACGCTCCATCAGGCGTTACCGCGAAACGGACCAGTGGTCGCTCGAAGCACTGGATGCAAATAACGATCTGCCGTACTGGGGTACCCTCGAAGGAATTGAGAACATTGAACCGCCCGTGCGGCTATCGGCTACGCCCTACGTACTGCTCGGAGTTGAGCACTACCCGAATATGACTTCCGGCAAAGACATTTCAACCGCTTTCGGAGGAGGAATGGATCTGAAATACGGAATAAGTGAAAGCTATACTCTCGATATGTCGTTACTGCCTGATTTCAGCCAGGTACAATCGGACAATAAAGTAAAAAATCTGACTGCTTTCGAAACTGTGTATGAAGAACAGCGCCCTTTTTTCAAGGAAGCTGTTGATCTGTTCATGAAGGGCGATATATTTTATTCACGCAGGATCGGCAAAACTCCTGCTTTGTTTTACCAGGTTGAAAATGAACTTTCTGAAGGTGAGCACCTTGAAAAAAATCCGGTTCAGCAACGTCTCGTAAATACAACAAAAATATCAGGCCGGAATAAAAACGGGCTTGCAATAGGTTTGCTTAATGCAGTTACTGCGAATACCTGTGCTGTTGCCGAAGATGCTTATGGCAATACACGGAAAATCCTGACAGACCCGCTGACAAATTATAATCTCCTTGTTTTCGACCAGGCACTCAAAAACAACTCAGATATTTATTTAACAAACACCAATGTACTGCGCGACAACTATTTCCGTGACGCCAACGTTACAGCTGCCGGCATAACACTGAATAACCAATCAAATACATACCGGATAAATGTATCGGGTGGAGTGAGCCAGGTATTTGAGCCCGAAACCTCTGCTTCTGGTCAAAGCAGCACCAAAAGAGGCTACAAATATGATGTCAGTATTTTGAAAACAAAGGGTAGTTTCCAGTGGTCGGCGGAACGTTCAGGAATGGATAACAAGTTCGATGCCAATGATATGGGTTTAACAATTTACAATAATTACAACAATAATTCGGCAAGCATCAGTTACAACTTCTACGAGCCTTTCTGGAAGCTACGCGAAATGATGAACAAGGTGACTGTTACCAACCAGAATAACTTCACCACGCATAAACCGGAATCTGCAAAACTGAGGTATAATACTTTTTTAACCACACTCAACTACCTGACTATATGGTTCGAAGCCGGTCACCTGTTGACCGAAACCTACGATTATTATGAACCCAGAACACAGGGAATGTATTACTTAAGACCAAAAGCAACCTGGGCTGATTGGGGATTTTCATCGGATTACAGGAAGCAACTTGCTATTGATGGCGGATTAAGTGGTTACTATTCATCACGCGACGAGTCGAAGGGTTTTTCAACTGAATTATCTCCAATCATCAGGGTAAACAATCATTTCACCTTCAACATTGCCTTTGAATATGAAAAAAACTTCAATGATTACGGCTTTGCAGGTAAACAAGAAGAGCAGGTAATCTTTGGCAACAGGGAAATCAATACTTACGAAAACTCAATAAATGGCAAATACCTGTTTAAAAATGATATTTCGCTCAGTATTGCAGCCCGGCATTATTTCTCACAAGGGAAATACAGCAGCTTCTACTTATTGCTTGAAAACGGCCGCCTGGAACCTTTACCAGGTTATACCGAAAATCACGATTTCAGTTTTAAATCATTTACAATCGATATGGTTTTTTCATGGATTTTTGCACCGGGAAGCAGCCTGAATTTAGTCTGGAAAAATGAAATTACAAGTGAAACCGATATGGCAACCGGAAGCTACTTTAATAATTTTAATGATACTTTCCTTGAGCCACAACTCAATAATATTTCGCTTAAGGTACTTTACTACATTGATTATCAAAGGCTGAAAAGGAAGCAGAAATAGAAAAGGGAAAAATCGCAATGAAAAATTCGGCTACATATTATTTTGATGTGCTGGAAACAAATTTTGAAGAATAAGATATCCTGACTTCTGACAATTAGTGCAGTTAAAGGTTTGAAAATTTGATCTAACAAGCTCTTGTCTTACTTTCTTTTGCCTTGATGCAAAAGAAAGTAACAAAGAAAAGATCAAGGCTTTATAAAACAGGATTGCTTTTCTACGTTAGGTTTTTGCCACGCCACGCAAGCCATTCGCCATGATAATTTTACAGAGTTTCATGGATTTGGGTAGTTGGCTCATTTCTGCATGGCTTGAAATGCCCCGCGCACTAAAAACCTTCCTTGAAAACCAATCCTGTTTTATAAGGCCGGTCGCTCCGATGCAAGTTTTCCATAAAATGATATCGTTCACTCACGGCTTTTCCCAGAAAGCAGATCTTGCTTGGAAGGGACTGTCCTATTAGAAATTTCACAACAGCTGTTGCTTCACCAGAAAGGCGTATGACAATGAACAAAAAGATAAGTGTACCGCAAAACACCAGCTTCAACCATGTAAGGCAACCTGACAAATCTAACAAGCCTTGTTTTGCGAGCCTTTCGGTGATGCATACAGGTGTGTGAAATTTATAATAAGACTTGACCTTTTCGTTCTTTTGTGTCATGACAAAAGAACAAAATCAATATCAATATAGAAATTTTTCTTCAAATGGTAATATTGTCCAGCACATTAAAATAATATCCAGCCCAAACAACCGGATTTTGTATATTTTACATTAATCGTACCTTTACGCCCACAAACTGCACTATGATAACGGGGAAAAACATTCATAAATCATACGGGCCGCTCGAAGTTCTGAAAGGCATCGACATGGTTATAAATAAGGGTGAGATTGTTTCGGTGGTAGGCGCTTCTGGCGCAGGAAAAACAACGCTGCTTCAGATAATCGGAACACTCGATAAACCCACTTCCGGAACGATATTGTTCGACAACCAGGATGTTGCCTCACTCAGCGAAAAAAGGATGGCTGCATTCCGCAATAAAAACATTGGTTTTGTATTCCAGTTTCATCACCTGCTGCCGGAGTTTACCGCACTCGAAAACCTTTGCATTCCGGCATATATTGCCGGGTACTCACAAAAAAACGCTACCCGTAGGGCATTGGAATTACTTGATTTCCTTCATCTTACCGATCGGGCTGAACACAAACCTTCGGCACTTTCGGGCGGCGAGCAGCAAAGAGTTGCCGTTGCCAGGGCACTGATGAATCATCCAACCGTTATTCTTGCCGACGAACCTTCGGGTAACCTCGACTCAGCTAATGCCAAGGAGTTGCACCAGTTGTTTTTCACTTTGCGCAAAGAATTTAACCAGACTTTCGTGATTGTAACCCACAACCAGGAACTGGCCGATATGAGCGACCGAAAACTGATGATGGTTGATGGACGGATTCTTTGATTCTGAGTGAGTGAATCAAGACCCAAGACCCAAATTTCAAGACCCAAATTCCAAGACCCAAATTCCAAAACTCAAATTGTACCACATGATGTTATGATATCTGAAAGGCATACTCTTCATTTGTTTTTGCCCTGGAACCCGGAATTTGAAATTTGGACCATGGGTTTCAAAAAATGATGAAGCTATCCCTCCATAAATTCAATTTTTACGGCTAATCTTAACAAACCATAAAAAAGCCTGTTGCTGTGAATTTTATCCAATAAATCAGGATTTTATCCGTTATTAATGATTGTAAAAATACCAAACCTGCTTGCTCAATGAAGAAACGCAATACCCTGAAGGGATTAAAAATATATTTACTCTATCTTTTTATTGGAATCACCTTTCTGCTTGTTTTTACCAATACAACAGCAGCACAGACTGCAGCCGACAATTATCCCGCGCTTGTAAAACAGGCTGACCTGGCACTGGCTTCCAAAGATTACCCGACGGCTTTAATGCTTTATACCAAAGCCAGCTATGCCAAACCTGAACTCACATACGCATCAGGCAAAATTGCCGAAATTAACGCCACCCTTGACGCAACCCCGGATTCGAGAGCCCAGCTTTTCGAAAATTTAATTATAAATGCCGAAAATTTCTATAAACAGAAAGACTATGCACAGGCAAAACAGGAATATCAGAAAGCAATAGCCATCGATCCTTCGTCCCAATTTCCGAAAGACCGCCTTGGGCAAATAACCGCAGTTTATACTGATCCTACCGACCTTGAATATTTTAATAATGCTGTTGCAAACGGAGATAAAGCCCTGGCAGCTAATGAGTACGAAAAAGCCATACTTTTTTATGAAACAGCCCTGGCAGTAAAACCGGATGCTAAGGCGGTGAAAGACAAAATTTCCAGCACAAAAAAACAGCAGTCCGAATCAAAAATCCGAACCGACCAGTCGGCTAAAATTATTGCTGCTGCCGATAAATTACTTTTAGCCGAAAAACGTACCGAAGCACGAGCCGAATACCAGAAAGCCCTGGACCTGACTCCCGGCAATGCCTATGCAAAACAAAAAATTCAGGAGATTGACAAATATACAAGTGATAAAAAATCTGTTCAGGATACCTATGACAAATCCATTGAACAGGCCGATCAGTTTTATATAAACCGTGATTTTGCCAATGCACGGCTTAAATACCAGGAAGCTCTCAAAGCCAAGCCTGAGGCGCGCTATCCGAAAGAAATGCTTGATAAAACCAAATCAGGCGAAACACAGTTACAATCGGACCAGCAAAAATATGACGCTGCCCTGTCAAGTGCGGAGTCCTTCTTTAAGGACGGCGAATATGAAAGTGCACTCATAGGCTATAAATCCGCACTGGCCCTTCAACCTGCCGAAACATACCCGAAAACAAAAATTACTGAAACCGAAAAACTGATTTCTGAAAGGACTTCGAGAAGGGAAGCCTATGATATTGCCATTAAAAACGGCGACCAGGCTTTTGATGAGAAAAAATATGACCCGGCTCTGATCCATTACCGTAATGCGCTGACTTTGTTGCCTTCCGAAAAATACCCGGCACAAAAAATTGAAGAAATATCAGCTATTACAGCAAAACTCAGATCACTCGATGAAAACTATAAAAAATCGCTTGCCGAAGCAGATATGCTTTTTGGTCAAAGTAAGTTCACTGAAGCAATCACAGCCTATACAAAGGCTCTTGAAATTAAACCCGAAGAGATTTACCCTCAGCAAAAAATAACAGAGGCTCAAAACCTGCTGGCATCTGCCAGAAGTAAGGAAGAAAACTATACCGCAGCCATTTCATCCGGTGACAAAGCTTTGGCTGAACTGAAGTATGATGAAGCCTTGCTTGCATATAAGCAGGCCTTGAGTATTAAGCCTGCTGAGAAATATCCCAAAGATAAATCAGACGAAATAAATAAAATTCTTGCCAAACAGAAATCAGAATCTGATCAGTATGCCCAGGCTATTGAGAAAGGTGATCAAGACCTTTCTGCAGGCAATCTTGCCCCGGCCCTCGCAGCTTATCAGGAAGCGCTGAAAATTAAACCGGCCGAATCGTATCCGCAGGAAAAAATAAGCGAAATCAACCTTGCCATTGCAGCTCAGCAAAAACTTAACGAGCAGTACAGCACGGCTATAAATACCGGCGACCAGTTATTTGCGGCCAAAGATTATACCCGCTCTGTTGTTGCCTATTCGGAAGCTGCTGATTTGAAGAAGAATGAAAAATACCCTAAGGAGCAGATTGCCAAAATCGATAAAATCGTTGCGGATGCGCAATCGGCCGACCAGAATTACACACAGGCCATAAACGAAGGAGATACTTATTTTACCGGTCTGAATTATAGTGAAGCAATAACATCTTATAAGAAAGCATCAGTTATTAAACCCGCCGAGGCTTATCCAAAAGCACAGATCGAAAAAGTCAATGGTTTGATTGCTGATCAGAAAAAACTGGATGATGATTACTCAGCTTCCATTGCATTAGCTGACAAACTGTTTGCTGCTCAAAAATACGAAGATGCCATCGCAGCATACAGAAAATCGCTGGAATTGAAGCCTGACGGAAAATACCCTTCGGATAAAATCTCAGAAGCAGAAAAACTTCTTTCTGATTTGAAAACCCTCCGGGAATCGTATGAAAAAGCTGTTGCAGATGGGGATAAATACTTTTCTGAAAAGGACTTTTCCAATTCAATTGCTTCATATACAAACGCTAATTCATTAAAACCTGAGGAAACATATCCGAAACAGAAGATTGCCGAAGTAAAGGCTATTCTCGATAAGGATAAAGCTGAAGGCCAGCGCTTCCAGGAAGCAATTGCTGAGGGTGACAAACTATACAACGAACAAAAATATGAATCTGCACTTACTCTATACCAGCGTGCATCAGTCATTAAACCTTCTGAAAAATATCCTCAAGATCAGATAGCTAAAGCAAATCAGTTTATCGCCGAACAGAAAAAACTGGAAGAGGACTATTCTAAACTGATCACAGAAGCTGAAGCTCAACTCAAAGCAACAAAATATTCCGAAGCCCGCGAATTATTTTCCAATGCAGGCGCGCTGAAGCCAGCTGAAAAATTACCAAAGGATAAAATGGCAGAAATTGATGGAATACTTGCCGATCTGCAAAATAAAGAACAAAGTTTTGCAGGGCATATCAGCCAGGGAGATGAAAATTTTGCCGGTAAAAACTTCAACGAAGCAATAACTTCGTATTCCAATGCGCTGAAAATCAAACCAAATGAAACATATCCAAAATCTCAGATTGAAAAAATAAATGGTTTACTTGCCGAACAGAAAAAACTGGATGCTGATTACCAGGCAGCTATCTTTTCTGCCGACAAACTATTTACAACAAATAAATACGATGAAGCCATTGCCGGATATCGCAAAGCTTTGGAATTGAAACCTTCAGAAAAATATCCTGCAGAGAAAATAACGGAAACTGAAAAGCTGATTCTCGATTTAAAAGTCCTCCAGGAATCGTATGACAAAGCAATTGCCGAAGGTGATAAATATTTTTCGGAAAAAGAATTCGCGAATTCTCTCGCTTCGTATACAAGTGCAGGCACACTGAAACCAGCTGAAGTCTACCCAAAACAAAAAATGGCTGAAGTTCAGGCTATTCTTGATAAAGACAAGGCTGAAGGACAACGCTACCAGGAAGCTATCACACAGGCCGACAAACTTTTCACCGATCAGAAATATTCAAATGCACTTGAACCATACAGGCAGGCAGCAGTGATCAAACCCTCTGAAAAATATCCAAAAGATCAGATCGCAAAAATCGACCAGATTATTGCTGAACAGAAAAAACTGGACGAAGATTACATGAAGCTGATCGCTGATGCGGAAACTCAACTCAAAGCAACAAAATATATCGAAGCCCGCGAATTATTTACAAATGCAGGCGCACTGAAACCAGCGGAAAAACTACCGAAGGACAAAATATCAGAAATTGACGCATTGCTTGCCGGTATTCAGCAGAAAGAACAAAACTACTCCGGTGCAATCAAAGATGGAGATGATTTATTTGCCGGAAAAAAATACGACGAAGCAATTTCTTCCTACAATACTGCTTCGGCCTTGAAACCGTCCGAAATGTATCCAAAGCAGCAGGTTGAAAAGATTAACAGTCTGATTGCCGAGCAGAAGAAACTGGACGATTCCTATCTTGCTGTTCTAACTAAAGCAGATCAATCATTCGATGGCAAAAAATATTCCGAAGCCATAATAGACTACCGTAAAGCTCAGGCATTGAAACCTTCGGAAAAATATCCTTCGGAAAAAATAGCTGAAGCTGAAAAACAAATCGCCGGTCAGAAGGCACAACAGGATGCATATGACAAAGCAATTGCCGAAGGTGATTTGAAAATGAACGGTAAAGATTACGAAAATGCACTCTCAGCATTTAAAAGTGCTATTTCAGTAAAACCGGCAGAAATATATCCGGCACAGAAAATTGCTGAAATACAGGCTATTCTGGATAAAGACAAGGCAGAAAATGAACGCTACCTGGAAGCTATCGCGCTGGCCGACAAATTCTTTACAGCCAACAAGTACCTTGATGCTCTTGAGCCATACCAGCGTGCAAACACCATCAAACCAGGCGAAAAATATCCGCAGGAGCAAATTACCCGTATTAACCAATTGCTTGCTGACTTAAAAAAACAGGACGAAGAGTACCAGAACCTGCTTGCCCAGGCCGAAACCCAGCTCAAGGCTATGAAATACGAAGATTCACGTAGTTTTTATACAAAGGCCGGTACTCTGAAACCATCGGAAACACTACCGAAAGATAAGATTGCCGAAATTGACAAAATCCTGAATGATTTGAAACTGAAGGATGAAAACTACACCAAGGCCATCAATTCAGGTGCCGAAATGTATGCAGCCAAAAACCTGCCCGGTGCAATAACGTCCTATGAACAGGCTCTGCTGCTGAAACCTTCCGAAAAATTTCCACAGGATCGGATTACCGCCATCAAAGCCGAGATTAAAGCAGTTGACGAGAGCTATTCGAAAGCCATCGCACTCGGTGACTCCAAACTTGCCTCGCAAAACCTTATGGAGGCTCTTAACGCTTACCAGGAAGCTCTTGAAATTAAACCGGCAGAGGAATATCCCAAAACAAAAATCGCTGAAATAAACAACTCACTTCTTGCCCAGAAAGAGGAACTTGAAAAATTGTACGCTTCCTATATCGCAGATGGAGACAGGCTTTCCGGGACCAAGGATTATTCCGGTGCCAAGTCGGCCTATACTAAGGCTACTGGTATAAAGCCTTCAGAAGCATATCCAAAACAAAAAATTACTGAAATTGATAAAGTACTGGAAGAAATTGCACTTGCCCGCAGGGCTGAATACAACAAAGCAATTGGCGAAGCCGACAAATTATATAACACCAAAATTTTCGACCAGGCTATTGATGCTTACGAATCAGCAGCTAAAATAAACCCTGCCGATTCCTATCCAGAGCAGCAAATCAATAAAATCAGGAAATACATGGCCGACCATGCTATTCAGGATCTGTTTTCGCAAACACTGCTCATCAGCGAAGGAAACGAAAAGAAATTCACTTTTCCGGCTGTTGAGTTACGTCAACGCAAAAACAATTACATTTTGCTAAAAGCCCGTTCAGCGGGAAAAACAGCGCCTAAAGTATTCCTGAATTACGGTAAGGACGGGCAGAAAAACGGAGGTATTGTTCTCCGCAGCCTCGATAAAACCGAAATCAGCGACTACCTGATACGTATAAGCGTGCAGGATAAATGGTATCGTGAAGATAATAACTGGATCAGTTTGTTTGTTGAAAGCGGTGAAATTGAAATCACGAAAGTTCAGATTGCTGCCGGGGATGATTGAGGATTGAGTTGATGGGTGTATTGAGTGATTGAGTAGAAGGGCGAGGGGGAGATAGGGTGAGGGGAGATAGGGCGACAAAAATAACCAGCATCCTATCGGGTGGTTGATTTGATTTAGCGTAGTTTGGCTTGATAAAAAAAGTAAGTAGAACTCTCCCATTCCCTGCATTTCTTTTTATACTATCATTCGCTCTGACAGATATATTTTGTTAAAAACAAGCTTTGTTTATTATCTCCCTGATTCACAGTGACCTCCGTGCCTCTGTGGTTCTATTTATTAATCCATAAATGCCATAAAAACAAATCTCTCCATTTCTTAGATTTTTCTGATATTTGCCGCATAAAAAATCATTTTATCAAATGGTAAACCTGTCAGAGCACTTCAGTAAATTCCGAAGCGGTATAGTCGGAGACGAAGCGGAATATATAACTGCGTATGGCAAACAAAAAATGTTGTATGCCGACTGGGTAGCAAGCGGCAGGCTTTACCGGCTTATCGAGGAGCGTATCTCTGAGATCATCGGTCCCTGGGTTGCCAATACGCACACTGAAACCTGCGAAAGTGGTCAGCTTATGACAAAGGCATATCATGAAGCTCAGCACATAATAAAACAACATGTTAATGCAGGACCAACTGATGTATTGATTACATCAGGTTTTGGTATGACCGGCGTTCTGGTAAAGTTTCAGCGCATTCTTAACCTGAAAACTCCGGAGAAAAATACTTACGGGGAGTTTGTCATCCAAGGTAAGAGACCGGTTGTTTTCATCACTCATATGGAACACCACTCGAACCACACGTCCTGGTACCAGACTATTGCTGATGTTGAAGTGATTCCTCCAGGCGAAAATTTAATGGTTGAGCCTGAAAACCTCAGGCAATTGCTCGGAAAGTTCAAGGACAGGCCTTTAATAATAGGTTCATTTACGGCCTGTTCGAATGTTACCGGCATCGAAACACCCATTTATGAATTGGCACGTATTATGCACGAAGCCGGAGGTGTCTGCTTTGTTGATTATGCTGCATCGGCGCCTTATGTAGATATAAATATGCATCCCGGTGATCCGATGGAAAAACTGGATGCGGTTTTTTTCTCCCCGCACAAATTTCTTGGTGGTCCGGGCACATCCGGAGTGCTCGTTTTCGACTCAGCATTATATCATCAAAAAGTTCCGGATAATCCGGGTGGTGGCACCGTGGACTGGACCAATCCCTGGGGAGAATTTAAATTTATTGATAATATAGAAATCCGCGAAGATGGAGGAACTCCGGGTTTCCTGCAAACCATGAAAACGGCTTTATGTATCAGCCTTAAAAACAGGATGAATACGGCTTTGATACGCGAGCGTGAAGATGAACTGTTAAAAATCGTATTCAAAGAACTGTGCTGCATCCCGGGAGTTCGTGTGCTGGCCGAAAATCAAAAAAAACGACTGGGCATTATTTCTTTTTATATCGATGGCGTTCATTTTAACCTGGTGGTAAAATTGATGAGCGACCGTTACGGTATCCAACTCAGAGGTGGTTGCGCATGTGCAGGTACATACGGACATTTCCTCCTGGATGTCAGTTACGAAAAATCAAAAGCCATTACCGACCTGATCACCCACGGCGACCTATCGCAAAAACCAGGCTGGATAAGGCTTTCCCTCCACCCTACTATGACCGATGAAGAACTATACTATATTATTGATGCAATAAAACAGGTCTCGGTTCATCATTTGGAATGGAAAAAGGATTACCTGTACAATAAACACAATAACGAGTTTATCCATATAAAAGAATGGCAGCAGAAAGATGAACTGGTAAAAGGCTGGCTCAGGCTTGAAGATTAGTCATATATCGGCCACAATATTGGTGAGTGGAATATGACAACGAGAGATGGGATGAAAAAATAGAATGTGAGAATTATGACAACTTGATTAATTGATAATTTGATAGTTATACCATATATTTCAAAACTGAAAGAAATTCAGGCATTATACTGGGTTTAATTTACTCTTTAATTTACTTTCCGCAAAATCAATAGTGTAATTTCAGGTCGTGTAAAAATTCGTCCGGGATAGCCAAGTGTTCCTGCACCCCGGTTTACATACAGATACTGTTTTACGCCGTTCTCATGCACTTTCTCGTATAAACCAGCCCATTCACTGAAAAGCAGCGAAGCCGGGCTCCATTTGATCTTGTCTGTTTCGATGGCAAGCTGAAAGGCATGGGTATGACCCGACAAGGTAAGACCAATTTGTTGAAACTTACTTTTTACTTCACCATCCCAGTGCGAAGGATCATGAGTCATAAGTATTTTATAATCAGATGATTTAGCTCCTATAATTGCTTTTTGAATATCTCCTTTTTTGCCAAACCGTTTGCTGTCACTCCAGTTTTCGACACCAATAACAGCCAGGGAGGATGTATCTCTTTTGATTATTGCATTCGCATTACGAAGCAAACGCCAGCCAATCCTATCGTAAAAGTTAAGCAAACCTATATTGTTCATTTCCTTGTCCTCAGGAGTTGCCCAATGAGCATAATCTCCGTAATCGTGATTTCCCAAAATAGCATAAATGCCGTCTTTAGCAACAAATTTTTTCATGCTTGCCTCAAAAGGATACGCCTCATAAGTAGTGAAATTCACAATATCACCGGTAAATAAAATTAAATCGGCATTTTGAGCATTTACAATTTTAATGATTTTATTTAAAGGTTTATCGTTAAGGAAACTCCCAAGATGAATGTCGCTGATCTGAATAATTCTATACCCATCGAAAGCCTCAGGCAGGCTGCTTACCGGTATTTCGATGGTATTCAGTTTGTAATTGTTGACCCAGAAAAACATTCCCGAAAAGTACACAAGCATAACTAGGGATGCTATTGCACCGCTGCTTAGCAGAAAACTGCGGGGCCTGTACCATCCATCTGCTGCCGCGTCATTTTCAGGATCAACATGCCTTATCATGTTCAGTGGAATAATAAAGATGTCGCTCAGTATCAACAGCAAAAGGAATATACCTTTACCGATTAGCAGAATCAATAATATACCGGCAAAATAGATTCGCAGAAATGAAGGCCACAGGGGATAAGCCAAAAACAATCCTCCGATAAAAAATGCAAGCAGCAGAAACATCGGCAGCCAGTAGACGAAGGTTAACCTCTTTTTGAAATGTCGGGTAATAGCTTTCCTCACTGACAACCAATATAGCATATCAATAACGGCAAGCAAAGCAAGAAGTGTTAATCGGCTGGCATATTTGGGCAGCTGGTAGCCGCCGGCTATCAGAATGATAGCTACAACGACGGCAATCTGAAAAATGTATCCGAATTTTATATTTTTCATCAGCTTTGATCAAAGCGTGTGAAATTAAAAAAAATAATTGTATCCGATCAGTTTAAACAAAAAAGAAAGTTGACTAATTATGACAACTTTCTTATAAACATCAGATTATGTGTACTTTATGAATTTGTCTTTACATAATTAACAAGACCTTTAGCTTTGAATATTCCAACCAACTTATCGGGAAGTGGCGAAAAATGATATACGCTGCCCGAAATTATTACTTTACCGGCCTCGAAGTCAATATCAACCTGGTCGCCTTGTTTATAAGCATCCACTGCATCAGGGAGTAGGATAATCGGTAAACCCTGGTTCACTGACGAACGATAGAATATACGGTTTACACTTTTGCAGATTACTGCTTTAATGCCTGCAAAAGCCAATCCAACCGAAGGATGCTCGCGTGAACTGCCACAACCGAAATTAGCCCCGGCAACAATAATATCGCCCTCTTTTACGCGTTCAGCAAAGCTGTCGTCGAAGCCCTTAAAAAGGTGTGGCATAATCTTTTCTGCTTCAGAACTTTTAACATTGTAGGTTAGGTTACCGGCAAACATCTGGTCGGTATTTAGGTTATCCACATCAGCATAATTCCAGGTTCCGTTTGCAAAACGGTCGTCATCAGCGCTGATATCCACAGTTTTACTCTGCTCAATACTGAAAGGATAAATATCGTTTGTATCAACTCCTCGCGGATCAGCAATTTCACCTTTAAGTGCTGAATATGCAACAACAGCAGGCGATGCAAGATATATAAAGGTAGTTTTATTTCCCATACGACCTTTAAAATTTCGGTTTGCTGTCGAAATGATAGTCATGTTATCGGCTGGGATACCCTGCCCTGTTCCTAGACATGGACCGCATGAAGGCGCAAGCACACTGGCTCCTGCCTCCATAAAAATCCTGATGAGGCCTTCATCCATAGCCTGCAGGTAAATGTGCTGCGATGCCGGAATTATAAGTAACTGAAAGCCATCAGGAACTTTATTCCCTTCCAATATCGTGGCTGCTACACGCAAATCGTCAATACGGCCATTCGTACAGGTCCCGATCATAGCCTGCTGAATTTTTGTCCCGCGCACATCGGCAAGTGATTTTACATTGTCAACATTGTGGGGAGCGGCAACAACGGGGAATAATTCATCCAGATTAATAACAATTTCCTTCACGTAAACCGCATCTTCATCAGCCCAGGTTCCTTCAATTGCTTTACCAAAGTGTTTTCCCAATACTTCATCGGCAGGGAAAACAGCATTTTTGGCACCCATTTCCGATGCCAGGTTGGCAATAGTCATCCTGTCGGAAATGGATAAGGATTTAACGCCTTCTCCATGATATTCAATCGACATATAATCGGCTCCGCTCGAACCCATCATTCCAATGATCCAAAGCGATAAATCCTTGCCATAAACACCCTGAGGCATTTTCCCGTTAAGGGTGATTTTTATGGAATCAGGCACCCTGAACCATGTTTCGCCCTGCCTCCAGAGTCCGGCAGTTTCGGTACGGTCGATGCCTGCAGCAAATGCATTGAAAGCCCCGGCAGTGCACGTATGGCTGTCGCTGCCCACAATGATCATGTTTGGTTTGGCATAATCGCCCATAATCTGGTGGCAAATACCTTTGCCTACATCATGAAACTTTTTGATTCCCTGCTCTTTCACAATGTCGCGGATTTTCTGGTAATCATTTGCCAGTTCGGCGCTGGTTGGCGGTGCATTGTGATCGAGAACGATAAGCAACTGTTCAGCATCCTTCACCTTGTCGCCACCCATTTTTTTGAAGGTATTGGCAATACTGGCAGTATTATCGTGTGTTAAGATAATATCGGGCCTGCGGAATACTATTGCACCAGCCTCGACACCGAGAATTTTTTCAGCAAAGGTTTTTCCCATAACGAATATATTTAACTGTTTATGTGAGTGTTACAAAATTAATTAGCTTAAAATCATTCTTGTATTTGAAACAGTAAATTTCTAAAAAAGGAATTACAAAAAAAGAAAATTCTGCAATATAATTTAAAAAACTCCCTGACTGTTTTAAGCCAGGGAGTTTTGCAGAAAGTAGTTATATTTTTTTGTCAGAACCAAAAACCGATATCGATTCCAAGTCGGGGTATAATTCCGTTATATCCATAATCAAAAACACCATCATCGTAATAATAATTTTCATCAGGATCATAACCAAAAGTTTTACGTATACCACCTCCGGTATAAATATCAAGATTTATACGATTAGCAAAAGAATACGACCAGCCAAAAAGCATTCCTCCGCCAAAAGCATTAAAAGAGTCTGTCCGCCAGGCATATTGCCCGTTATTGTCATAAACCTGTTCTTCAATCTCAAAGGATTGATCTGCCAGATATGGCGCAAAGTACAACCTGCTGCTCGAACGGGGATTAATAACTGTATATACATGAAATCTCATCTGGGCTTCGCCACGGATGCCCCATACCTTTTCATAATCCGAATCTTTAAAAGTAAGTCCCCCGGCCAGATAGAAACTGGTATTTGGTTTGAAGAAATGTTCATAGCCAAGTTGAAAAGTACTTCGTACGAAAAGTGATGCCGACATCTTCAGCACATTTTTGTATTCGGGCGAATTTGCAGTAGCCAATACCTGTGCTTGTGATACTGAGGCCGTGATGAGAATTAATAATGCAACAAGAAGCTTCTTCATAACAAAAGGGTATAATTTGGTTAGTGGTTAACGAATTTTGAAAATCAGGTATAAAACTACCCATGGCAAATATAACGGATAATCGGCAGTTGCAACAATAACATCAAATACCAGTCCAAAATTGTGCGGGAAGTGATTTATTTTTTGATATTTCCCAGCCTGAAGTGAAACAGTCTTTTTAGCGTTTCAATTCAGTGAGCCGAAGTGTACAGCCAGGTCCAGGTTTCTCTTATAATTTGCAAGTAATAGGCATTTCTCCCGGGTGAAGTGAATACTATTTCTCGTCTCCTTTCTCCCAAATCATAAATCATAATGTACTGTACCACCTCAGGATGAATACCTTTCAAATAAAATATCCGAATCAGTAAAATAAATTTGTACTTATCAGTATAATGATTACTTTTGCACTCCATTTTTGAACGAACACAATCGTTTTTTCATAACCATTGGAGAGATGGGTGAGTGGCTGAAACCAACAGTTTGCTAAACTGTCGTACTCGATTAGGGTACCGGGGGTTCGAATCCCCCTTTCTCCGCCAGTTCTTTCTTATGATTGTTTTATCATTTTTTTGCCTGAAATGTTTGATTTCGAAAAGTTAGAAGTTTATCAGCTAATGAAGGAACAGCACAACAAAGTGATGTTGTTGTTAAGGCAGGATGACCAAATGGACCGCCAAATCCATGATCATTGGAAAAATGCGATGCTGCTGGCAGTTATGAACCTGGTTCAGGCGTCGGCAAGAATTGACAGTAATGAGAAAAAAGATTTGATAACCATATCCAGGGGATATATTTTTGAATGTTCTTCGCTTCTTGACCTGATGAAATCCACCGATGGAATTCCAAAAGCTGATTACCAGGATTTGTACGAAAAATACGAGCGAATTTCGAAAATGCTTCTGGGAATGTATAAGAGTTTTAACAATAAAGCTGAATAAATAGTTCGGGATATAGCCCCGCCCTGGCGGAGCACCTGGTTAGGTACCAGGATAAAAATCCCAACAAAATATTGACTCGGGGTATAGCGCAGTCCGGTTAGCGCACCTGGTTTGGGACCAGGGGGTCGTAGGTTCGAATCCTACTACCCCGACAAAATGAAAAGCCGTTAATTCGGCTTTTTTCATTTCTACCTATGGCATATTTCGTTTACATATTACAGAGTGAAAAAGATGGTAAATATTATATTGGCTCCACACATGATGTGAAGAAGAGGTTAGCTTTTCATAATGCAGGACTGCAGCGGTCAACAAAATCAAGAATACCTTTCTTCATTATTTATATTGAAGAGTGTACAGATAAGAAAATGGCACTGATCAGAGAGAAACAATTAAAAAGCTATAAAGGGGGGCAAGCTTTCAAAAATTTAATATCAGGGGTATAGTCCCGCCACGGCGGGGCAACTGGTTTGGGACCAGAAAGTAGTGTAGGTTCGAATCCGGCCCCGACATTTTTAAAGCCTCTTGCATTTGCAGGCGGCTTTTTTAATTACAGTTTTACAATTCCCTATTTGTCTCCAGCGCATCTATACTCCTACCGATTCAATTAATTTCTACATTTGAAACCTTATATTCAAGAAGACTGATAACAGAATTCATAATTTCATTTAAAAATCACTGCTCATGAAAAGTAATTTGATCATTGGATGGTTTTGTCTCATTGTCGGTATAATTTCCATGACCGGCTGTAAAAATCAATCGTCAGAAGAAGCAATTAGTACCACCCTGATTTCCTCCGCCGAAAAACTTTTCGACCTGAAAATGACAGCATTGGAGCGCGATTCAATGATTACAGCACTCGAAAGCCAATTGGGTGATTACAAAATAATTCACAACCAGTCTATTGATAATTCTGTACCTCCGGCACTATGGTTTAATCCGGTTCCTGCAGGAGTTGTATATAATGGAATACAGAAAACTATTGATTGGAATCTTCCTGCGAATGTTTCAATGCCGGCAGACAAAAATGAACTGGCATGGTATTCGGTAGCTGACCTTTCGGTACTTATTAAATCGCGGAAAATCAGTTCCGTTGAGCTTACCCAGTATTTCCTGGCAAGGCTCAAAAAATATGGCGATACATTACATTGCGTTGTAACTTTAACGGAAAAACGCGCTTTGGAAATGGCTCAGAAGGCCGATGAAGAAATTACGCTAGGCATTTACCGGGGCCCGCTACACGGAATCCCTTATGGAATTAAAGACCTTTTTGCTGTTGATGGATACAAAACAACCTGGGGAGCAGCACCATATAAAGACCAGAGTATCAGCACAGATGCAACTGTTGTAAAAAAACTTGATGAGGCCGGAGCTGTGCTGCTTGCGAAATTTTCACTTGGATCACTGGCAATGGATGATGTTTGGTTTAACGGACTTACGCGTAATCCCTGGGATTTAAAACAGGGTTCCAGCGGCTCTTCAGCAGGATCGGCATCGGCAACCGCTGCGGGGTTGATCCCGTTCGCAATCGGCACCGAAACCTGGGGATCAATTGTTTCGCCATGCAACCGTTGCGGTGTTACAGGCCTGCGCCCAACTTTTGGCCGCGTAAGCCGCACAGGAGGGATGGCTTTGAGTTGGAGCATGGATAAAGTTGGCCCGATTTGCCGCAGTGCTTTCGATTGCGCATTGGTTTTCCAGTCCATTATGGGTTCCGACGGCTTTGACCTGTCGGTTACAGATTATCCCTTTAACTTCGACGCAACACTGGATGCTAAAAAGCTGAAAGTTGGTTACCTGAAGTCCCTGTTTGATCTGCATGATAATCGTACAAACGACAGTATTACGCTGAACGAGATCCGGAATATGGGTATCACCCTCACTCCTGTTGTATTGCCCGATTCAGCAACAATTCCTGTAAAGTCACTGGCTATAATTCTGGTTGCCGAATCTGCTGCCGCATTTGACGACCTTACCAGAACCAATAAAGATGATGAACTCAATTTGCAGGATAAGAATGCATGGCCAAATATTTTCCGGGCAGCACAGTTTATTCCTGCAGTGCAATACATACAGGCCAATAGGCTGCGATATAAACTTATCCAGGAAATGTATTCGGCTATTAAAGATTTTGATGTGATAATCACACCCAGTTTTGGTGGCAACCAACTATTGCTTACTAATCTTACCGGGAATCCATGTGTTGTTGTTCCAAACGGGTTTGATAAAGAAGGTCATCCAACGAGTATCAGTTTTATCGGGAATCTATACGATGAGGCGACATTGTTATCCTTTGCCAGGCTATACCAGGATGTAACAAACTTCGATAATCAGGCACCGCCACTTTTTAAATAAGTATAGGTTGTATATCTGAATATTCGATCAAAATACTATTCTTAATATGCTGATTGTTTGCCTGTTATACAAAAATACAAAAACCCTGCAAGGCAGGGTTTTGTGTCATCCATACTTAAATGGTCAGTAGATTTTTTTATGTCAGAATCCAGATAGTTTTGCAACCAATCTCTGTAAGTTTTTCAGCACTCAGATAATACTTCCCTACCATAATTTAATAAAATACTGAAAGCCTTATTTGTTAGCCTACGCTTACACGGTATTGAGGAGTAGCTGATTCGCGTTGTTCCATTTTATCGAAATATTCAGCCAATGTATTTATCAACTGTTCTTTTCGGATAGGTTTAGCAAGATAGCCGGTGCATCCTGCTGCGTAACATTTTTTCATGTCCTCTGGGAGAACAAAAGCAGTTTGGGCGATTACAGGCAGCTCGGGCCTGAGTTTAGAAATCACTTCTGTAGCATCATAGCCATTCATAACAGGCATATGCATATCCATAAGGATAAGATCGATGCTTTGATTTGTTTTAACGTGTTCGATGGCTTCTTTCCCATTCTGGGCCCATAGAATTTTTACCCCGGTGCGACGGAGTACAGCTTCGATGTAGAGAAAGCTGAAATCAATGTCTTCAGCTATCAGAATTGTGTGTTCTCTGAAATCGAAAGGATACGAGTTGTTCATTTGAGTTGTTTCCATAGTATTAATTGCGATGTTGGTTTTTATAGTAAATACGAAAAGGGATCCTTGTTCAGGCAATGATTCGACCCACAACTTACCGCCTAATAGTTCGACCAATGCTCTGGATATAGCTAAGCCAAGTCCGAATCCAATTATAGGCGAGGGAGCCTGGGAATCAATCTGGCGGAATCTTTCAAAAATATGCTGCTGGTTTTCATAAGGTATGCCTATGCCGGAATCTCTTACCCAGAACATCATTTCATCACCTGAAAAATCAGCACCAATTTCAATTTTACCCTTTGTTGTAAATTTAATAGCATTGGTAATCAGGTTAATAAGTATCTGGCGTAAGCGATTCGGATCGGAATTAATTTCCTTCTCCTGGAATGCATTGTTATTGCTGAAGCTTATTTTCACTTCGTCTGAGTTGCCGTTTGCAGAACCCTCGAACTGGTATTTGAGTTCATCCAGCAACATGGCAGGAGCAAATATACGGTTGGCAATCACAAGTTTGCCTGATTCCAGTTTCGAAATATCAATCAGATCGCTTAATAAAGAGATCAGTGCATTTCCGTTATTCTGAATAATATGAAGGTACCGGCTGCGCTCGGCATCAGTGAGGTTCTTGTCGGCTAATAACTCAGAGAACCCTATGATACCATTTAGCGGAGAGCGGATTTCGTGCGACATATTGGCAAGGAAAGCCGTTTTATTCTTATTTGCATTTTCGGCAATCTTTACCGCTTTTTCGGCAACAAGAAGAGTGCGTTTTTCTTCTGTAATATCATATGCTATCGCGTGATATCGGGTAGGGTAGGTTTCATCTTCTGCCTGGGAGGAAATGCTTACCCGGTAATACTTTTCTTCACCATTCCTGAGCCTGCAGCATACATCCTCATTAAACTTTCCGCTTTTAAAAAATTCCTGAATAGCCAAACGGACCTGGTTACGATCTCCTTTCCTGACTGATTTCAGTAACAGTCCGGGTTTACTTATAATTTTACCTAAAGGGAACCAAAGATTGCTGCGGCAGGCATTATTCAGATATATCAGACCTTTCTTATCCCATATCAGGTGCAGTGTGTCAATATTCTCAATGGAATCGAAAAACATGTCCGAGAGTGATGACTTTGATTTTCCAACACTATCAGCCACTTTCAGATAAAACAGGTTAATATTTTCAGGATCAAATCCTGTATCGGCACCCGCGGTAAAAGAGGCTACTATATTTTTGTTGTTCTTTGTTATCAATTTCAGTCCCTTCGACTGAGTAATTTCATGAACTGGCATGCGGCTGAGCATAGTATAATTTACTAGTGATTCAGGACGGAGAAAGGAAGCAAAATCTTTTCCGAAAACATCAATAGGCTGATAGCCGGTAATTTTAAAAAAGGCTTTATTGGCAAACATAATGCAGCCTGAAGAAATCATTACTATACCTTGTCCGCTATCGGTAGTATTTTTCGGGGCAGGATTACCTGCAGGACTATTTTTAACTATCTGCTTTCTGTCGCCCAGGGCCTGGCCTGCCAGGTAAAATATATTGCCGAGAGGAGCAGGTTGCAAAAAATTAAACCGCATGCGAAGGTTACTTAATTTACCCCAGTAAGTGAACCTGAGTATGCTGATAAAAAGAAGGAATAATCCAATAATGAATACGATCTGAATGAACACCGGCATACCGAAACCCATGGTAAGACCGAGGTAAACAAACCGTGACAGCGGAAGAAGAAATATTCCGGAGAACCCTTCAGCAACCTGAGCAATAATTAAAGCTATAATCAGGAGGAGTGTTCCGAAGCTCAGATATTTACTTTTAGTTTTCAAAGTAGAACGAGTTATTGTAGTTAGGGCAGTTTGTGAGCAGATCAGTAGAACAGGTAAAAACAGCAAACGTAAAAATTGTTTGGTTTAGTAGTTTATTACTCTTAACCGAAAAAGTAATAAGCATATGAAATAAAAAATAAGAAAACATGGCTAACAAGCTGGTTTATAATATAATGACAAACCGTATTGACTTCGGCAACAGACTGATGCGTTATCTGATTTTGCCTGAAAAGGCTAAGTCCGGTATAAGAAATGTTTTTATATCTTTGCAGCCGCCAAACCCGGCCTCGTAGCTCAGTGGATAGAGCAGCAGCCTTCTAAGCTGCGGGTCATAGGTTCGAATCCTATCGGGGTCACATTCCTTTTCACAAAATTTATAATCTCCGCTAATTATCAGGTAGTTAGCGGTTTTTTTATTCCCCCTCCTACTCCATTTTTTCAGTTTTTCTAATCCTTTCGGTGCTTAATTCGGTGAGTGATTTTTACCCCGATTTTTACTCACCGAATTTGTTATAAGTGCCTGATATACAGTGCAATAAATTTGATAAAATACGCTGTTATCTCAGAAAAATTTCGTAACTTTAAGACAAATTCGGTGCTTAAAAACTTAAAACTCACCTATATGAAAACACGTTTATCAATACTTTTCTACCCGAAAAGCAGCAATCAAAAGGAAAATAATTTAGTTCCAATCTACTTGCGTGTGACCCTCAATGGCAAACGCTTTGAAATGTCCACTGACAGAATGGTTGAACCCAAAGCCTGGATTCCAGGAGGCAACAGTGTTAAAGGAAGCAAAGAAGAAGCTAAGGTGCTCAATACTTATCTAAGTAACCTGGAAACCAAGGTCTATAAAATCATTAACAACCTTGAACTGTCTGACAAGGAAGTCACTTTTGATTTACTAAAAGCCGAGCTTAAAGGAGAAACACAAAAACAGCACACACTTATCGGAATCTTCAATTACCATAATGAGCACATGAAATCTCTTATAGGTATTGATTATGCCATTGGTACATATAATAGGTATAGGGTCACAATTGGAAAACTCAAAGCATTCCTGAAATACCACTATAAGAAGGATGATATACTCATTAAAGACCTCAACCATGCTTTCATTACCAATTTTGATTTCTATCTGAAATCACATGATAAAATCGTGAGTAATACAGCGACTAAGTACCTGAAGAATCTTAAAAAAGTTATCCATTTGGCAATAAAGAATGAGTGGATTGAGAGTGACCCCTTCAACCGTTTCAAATGTGCATATAAGGACCCTAACCGTGGTTATCTCACTCCTGAAGAAATGGCAGTACTTGAAAATAAAACATTTGAGATGCAACGCCTTGATCTTGTCAGGGATATGTTCATATTCTCCTGTTATACAGGACTGGCTTACAGTGATATGGCAACTCTTACTCCTTCAGATATAAAGATAGGTATAGATGGAGAAAGATGGATTACAATATTCCGTAAAAAGACTGATATACGCACCAGCATTCCAATTCTGCCTAAGGCTGTTGAAATCATTAATAAGTATAAGAATAACCCGGCAGCAAGCAATAAAGGTGTGCTGTTGCCTGTATTGAGCAATCAGAAACTCAATGCCTATCTGAAGGAAATAGCAACTCTTTGTGGAATAGAAAAAAATCTCACTTTCCATTTGGCACGTCATACATTTGCAACCACCATCACCCTCTCCAATGGAGTTCCTATTGAAACAGTTAGCCGCATGTTAGGGCATACCAGCATCAAGACAACTCAGATATATAGCAAGGTAGTTGACACCAAAGTAAGCAACGATATGCAGAATCTCAAAATGGCTCTTAAAAAGCAAAATGATGAAGAGGAAATAAAAAGACAAGCTGAGGAACAGCTGCAGGCAGTATAATTCACTTTCAAAAATTTTAATGTTCCCGGCAAGAAACCTCTTTCCGGGATTTTTTTTATAAGAATGATTTTAATTCAATTTCTATTCAAGTTTTTTTTGATGTTCATATCTATTGAGGTCAATCGAATTCAAGACATCATCAAAATTAAAAAACAAGGGGTACATGTAAAAGATTTTTCTCAGTTCTTCTTGATAAAGAAACTAATTAGGTAGGTTTTGCTTTATTCTTTCCTTTAAAGTATTATATTCAATATTCTTACAATCATCATTCATTTAATAAATCATATTTTATTTTTCGTGCATATAGCGATTTGTCATTTCTGTTAATTTTCAGAAAAAGTTTGCAAAGATTTTAATATATATTTTCAAAAAAGAGAATAATATATACAAATATTTCATATATTTATAGTTTCAATATTTTGCTTCTATTCTCGTAAGCTAATTTCTCTTTTGAATTAGTAATTTAATATTCTTCTATAATTTGCTTCCCTGTCTTGTACTAATACAATTGCTGATTTTACATCAACAATAATTAGCTATCATACAAAATCGTGTACAAGGAATTTTAATTGAATTTGATAACATTCGTAAGATCGGTTCATTAATAAATTCATTACTAACAGATTTGTAATCAAATATTAATTAATAATTAAAAAGGAGGGAAAATGAAAAAATCAAGCCTTCTGAGATACATCGTTATCTCAACCGTTACATTAGGTATAATTGCGGTATTTAATGTCTTATCAAGTTGCTCCTCTCTTAAAGCAATAAACCGTACACTTGAGAGTGCTGTTCATAGTTTTGACAATGCAATAGCTGCACTCAGTCAAGAATCAGCAGATTGGCAAATGGTTGTCACTGATTTAGAAAAGCAAGTAACTAAAGATATGCAATCAACAATACGTATTGAGGTTCAAAATCTTACAAGCAATGCCGTTTCTTCAACTGGTGCAGAAGTTCGTTGTAATTCTGAATTTGTAAGGATAAAACTACGCAGAGAATTAATTGAGATGCGCAATTCATTAGCCAATGAAATCAATACTGGATTTGCGAAAAGTAAATCAAAATACCATATAGAACTTATACCAGAAGAACCGTTGCAGCCATATATCTGCGATATTGTTCCGTCCAATGTTAACTTGGATTTATCTGAAGAGAGACGTATGAAGCTCGATATTTATGGATTTGATCTGCGTTCATTGCCAATATTTGTTAATTATAGAGGTTATGGACGCTTTCAGAGGAAAAGTCCTTACGAAAAGAAAATAGAGAAACAGCCACTAGAAGTTAGTGGTGGCAAAGAATTAAGAAAAAAGACTTCCGTTTCTGATTTTGCTGTAAGCATGTATGGAAAAATTGACAAATCTTCAAAGGTGTTTGAGACAGATAATTATTTATTGATTGAACCTAATAAAGTTTTTATTCAAGACATTTCAGCTGCGCTATCAGTGATTAGTGACTTTCATGCTGTGTTAGATTTGACTGGTTCCGGAGCAGATATTCCGCCTAATGCAAATGAGATAGTATTCGGTTGGAATAATCGGGTACAATCGGAAGTAGCAATCCTAACTGAAATAAAAACTTTAATATGTAATAGTTACCCCAAACCAATTGGTAACCAAGTCTTTAACTATATCCCTCCTCATACAAAGGGTGATAAAGATTTTAATGGTAATGGTCCTTGTATGAATGTTGACGTATCACTGGTAATAGATCCTACACGCAAATACCTTAAAGCTCTCTGCACGGTTACTGCTTATGAATGTAAAGAGGATCACTCTAATAAGAAAGACTATACAGCGGCAGTTGGTACAAAGGAAATAATTCTATATGTCGCTCAAGATAATGAAACAATATCAGGTTATGACGTAGAGCCTAATGGTTATTATCATGATTATAGAGATTCCAAAAGAAATGAGAAAGAAACAATTTATCCGGGAGGATTTATTGACAATATTGAATTTTATGGTGATTTTAGGGGAGATGAGGCCGGTAGTAAAACCGGAATTAAACTGCAATTTAAAAACTTCAATGTTATCGTTAAAACATGCACTTATGAATAATAAGATTTAACTTTTTTCTTTCAGAGGACAACTAGTTCAGGACAAGTAGGTATGGTATAGTCTAAATTTCTATATTGTTAATACTGTCACCTAATTAAGAGATGTGGATACAGACGTGTAATATATTAGAGAACAAGGTGTTTAAAAACAATACCAAACACTAAATAAGTCTACTCAATTGATACTCTTTTTTGAGGGAACATCAATGCCTAATCCGCTTGTGGTTGGGTAGTTAATAATTTTCCGTAATGTTAATAAAATTCCACTAAATTTTACAGATATATTTGTAAAATATTCCTCAAATATTGTACTTTTGTTAGAAATAATTACAGCAAAATATTGAATATAATAAATTGATAATAAGCAGATTATCAAAGTAAGCAGATCAAAGCATACCGTTCTGAAAAAAGTAAGCTAAAGAAAAGTTGTTCAAACGTCAAACAGAGTCTTATTAATGTCAAAAGAGTGTCTAAAAGTTAAAAAAGCGTCTTAATAGAATCTGTTCCCAAGAAGTCAAAACTAGCTTACAACCACAATCAACTAAATTTTCCTACTCCCCAAAAAAGTTCAAAGCTCATAGAGCTTTCATTCTTTTTTACCTCATGCTTTTAACGGCATATAACTCTAATTATGTTTAACCCGCTAATTCAAAAACACGAATAATGATAGCTGAATTCATTACAAAATCTGACCTTCAGGAGTTCAAACGTGAACTGTTGGTAGAAATCAAATCATTCCTCACATCATCAGATCAGCCACGTAAATCCTGGCTTAAATCCAACGAAGTAAGGCAAATCCTTGGTTGTTCCCATGGTACACTTCAAAACCTAAGAATCAATGGCACCATAACACCCACCAAAATCGGTGGCACCTGGTATTACTCCAACGAACAAGTCCTCTCATTACTTAATAAGTCAGATTAAAACCTCAATCCTCATAAACTCATAAACTCATAAACTCATAACCTCATTAACTCAAACCCCTCCATTTTCAAATTTTCAAATCCTAAAATTTTCAAATTAAAATGACCAACACCCTAACCATCCCCGTCCAGCTAATAGACCTTGCTCTAAAGCAGTCTATCCAGCCTGAGTTCAAGGTATTCCTTGGGGCAAAGATGGTTTCACCAGATTACTTCAATGCTAAGAGCGCAGAGTTTAACAACCTCTGCACTTTGGTTGGCTTTCAGCGCCGTACAGTGCTGAAACACCTGGACCATTTGGTGAAGCTAAACTGGGTAGGATTTGATAAGAGGGTGAAAAGGTACTATATCCGTTCCTGGACATATTTCCGTTCAAAGGAGTTATTCTATGAACGTGCCTCAGTCTCTTTTCAGGAATCCGAAATGACAAACTTCCGTGTATTTGTTGCTGGAGTTATTATTGGGTATAAGATAAAGAAACAGGAATATGCATTTAAACAACTCGCAAATGAAACAGATTCATACAAGCTGAAGATAAATAAGAAGATCAGGAAATCAAGCCGGGGTAAAGCATCAAAGTCCGTAACCAACAATAGGAGTGTTACACCACAAGACTCTGATCCTCACCCGGCAGTTTCCAATCAAGTACCTGGGTATAATGGATTTTCCAATGCCCGTATTGCCGGTTTGCTCTACTGCAAATATACCAATGCCTGCAACCTGAAACATGATGCAGAAAAGGCAGGGTATCTTATAGCTATTCCCAGGCTGAAGATTATCCGGACTCTCCCTGCACCAGACTACTCCATCCGCCACCTGTATAATAGAATCTATGGTGACGATGCCCGTAAACTTCGTTTTAGTACTGAGTTTGTTGATGGGGTAAAAACCTGTTGCCTGGTTGAGCAACTTCATGACGAAATTATACCACTCATTCCCTTCAGGCGTGTTAGATACCTTAAAATGTTACATAAGAAGAAACTCAAAGAACATAAACACTGTTAATAGGTAACTTGGTTATAAGCTGATTCCTTCCTCCTCTTAGAATCTCCTATTTGTAAGTATCACTTTTTTGCAGTTAGATTTATGTACACTTTTTTAGTTTGAAATATATCTGTTAATAACTTTATTTAGGACATTATATGTCCGTATATATTTTGTCCGTATATTTGTTAGATTATTAACCACCTGACTCATGTCCAAACAAAAAATTTCCACTTTTGGTGAAAACATTCGAGAACTTCGAGTAAGTGCTGGCTTGCCTCTTAGAAAAATTGCTGCCCAACTTGACATTGACCCATCCTTGTTGGGGAAAATTGAACGCAATTACAGGCAACCAACAAAAGATCAAATTAGAAAATTGGCTCAAATATTTGGACAGAATGAAGATTATTTCCTTTCTGAATATTTAAGCGACCAGATAGCTTATAAAATACTTGAAGAGGAAAGCGACTTAAGTTTGTTAAAAGTAGTAGAGAAAAAAGTAGAATATTTAAAAACAAAAAGGAATGGATGAAATATTAACAATAAAACCAAATGATTCAATTGTAGACAAACGAAACGATCTGAATGATTTATCTTCAACAGAGTGGATTCAAGAAACAAAAAGCTTTTTTTATCAAAAAGGTTTAGGTGCAGGAAGTCCTGAAGCGAAGTATGAGAAAATGCACCCTGCACCCTTTTCATTTACAGATATAACTAAGTTAATAAAATTCTTTACTAAGAAAAATGGAAAAGTCTTTGACCCCTTTTTAGGTGTTGGCTCCACAATGAAGGCATGCGTTGAACTTGACCGAGAAGGATTTGGTGTTGAACTTTCTCCAATATGGTGTGAAATAACTAAAAAAAGGCTATTTGAAGAATCAAATGTTATGTTGGATGATAAACACCTTATTTGCGGTGACAGCAGAAAAGTAAATGATTATTTTGGCAAAAATACGTTTGATTTTATTGTCACATCCCCTCCATATTGGAATATTCTTGAAAAGAAAGACCACAAAGCAAATGCAAGAGTATTGAACGGACATGAAACTAAATATAGCGAAAGTGAAGATGACTTAGGAAATATTGAAGATTATAGTTTGTTTCTCAAAGAACTTTCCAAGATATTTTTGAACTGCTATGACCTTTTAAAAGCTGGAAAGTATATGTGTATTATAGTTAGTGATTTCAGACATAAATCAGAGTTCTTCTCTTTTCACTCCGACTTAATGTATAAACTTACTGACAAAAAATTAAAAAAACGTTTTCATTTGAAAGGAACAAAAGTGCTTATCCAAAACGCTAAAAAATTGTTCCCTTATGGTTATCCATTTGCATACGTTGAAAATATTCACCATCAGTACGTTCTAATTTTGCAAAAACCGAAAGATGAAAGAATTAAATAAAATCTATTTTCAAGACTGTGTTTCATTTATGCAGGAAATGAAATCAGAATCAGTAGACTTGATTATTGCTGACCCTCCATATAATCTAAAAAAGGATTTTGGTAATAAAAGCGACCATTGGGATAGTGTGGCAGATTGGTTGAATTGGAGTAAGCAATGGATTGATGAAAGTATTCGTATCTTAAAGCCAACGGGCAACTTGTTTATATACGGTATTCATCATTACCTATGTTATATCCAATGCTACCTTTATGAGAAAGACATGTTTTATAGACGGCAAATAATCTGGAATTATGAAAATGGTTTTTCTGGCTACAAAACTTTAAACGCATTTTATGAGCCACTTTTGTGGTTTAGCAAAACAAATGATTTTACGTATCACGAAATAAGAGAACCTTATAAAAGCCAAGAGAGAATAAAAAATAAAATTATAAAAAATGGAAAGGTATGGTCACCTAATCCTGAAGGAAGGTTGGCTGGTGATGTATGGAATTTCCCAACTCTTGCAGGAAAAAGATTTGAGAATGAAAAAGTAGACCATCCCACGCAGAAGCCTCTGGCATTGTGCGATAGAATTATAAGACATTTCAGCAATCCCAAAGACATTGTTTTCATTCCATTTGCAGGAAGTGGTTCAGAATGTGTAAGTAGTGTGCTTAATCAAAGAAATTTTTTGGCAACTGAAATAAATTCAAAATATATTGATATTGCAAATCAAAGGGTTGAGGAAAATTTATATCTCAAACTTATTTAGTATGAGGTTTACTAAATTTGTATAAATTTGGAGAATGAAAAATTTTCCACATCAAATAAATAACTTAGATAAACTTCTGGAAGCATTAAGAATAGCCAAAATTCATTTTGCTGACATCAATGCCCCTCTTACTGATTCAGACTTCGGAGAGCACATTTTAAGAAGCGGAATAAGGAGTTATCGAAATAGAAACTTGTCGCTTGATGAGTATTTAGTTCAACAAAGAACATTAATACCCCAAAACAGAAGTTATGAAACAACCCCGAGAGATTTAAGATTTTTCTTCAAATTATTGGGATTTATTATAACTAATCCTGACCAAACAATTCAAATATCACCAAACGCAGTTCAATTACTAGATGAACTTTCAGATAGTAGAAGATTGCAATTGTGGAAGAATGCTTTTCTATATTTAGGACTATTTGGAAGAGATGGTGAAGTAAGTCATCCTTATAGAATTCTTTTAAAAATTGTAAATACTTTCCCTGGAATTGAAACTTCCAAACTAATGCTTGCTTTGGAAGCAGAGAATGATTCAGATGAAGAGTTTGAGAGGATAACCAATTTATCGCAGCAAACCATTGAGCAAATAATAATAGAAACGGGAACGACAGCTTCAATGGCTGCAAATGCTCTAAAAATTCTACCTGGTATAGCAGAGCAATTAGGTGACATTGAAAGGGTTCATAACTTTACGTACCCCATCGGGCAACTTTTAATTACAGAAGATGAAATAGCCACAGAAGAGCGACCTGCTAGAAGAGTAAGAGCAGACTTTAGAGAAACTAATTCAGATGGAATTGCAAGAGACCCAATTCTTAATATTGTTAATACAGTAAGCATTGACCTTACAGAAGCAATAAGAATCAGGCAAATAAGATTAGCAGAACACCAAGAAATTGTTAGATTACTTGCACTAATAAATGAAAGATGTGGCTTTCGACTGTTTGAAGGAAAGTTTGATTGTTTAGCTACCAAAGCTGATTCTACGATACTATATGAGGTAAAGACGATTCTAGATTCATTATCAGACACTGAAAAGCAAACAGTTAAGGGCGTTGGTCAATTGAAGTATTATAAGTATTCAATTGTTAATCAGCAAATGGGGCTCGCAAATATTAAAGAAGTTCTTGTGTTTTCAAGAAAGCCAAATATTGGAATTATTGAATTTTGTTCTTCTGAAAGTATTATTGTTATTTGGAGAGATGGTGAGACTTTCCAGAGTCATGATATACAAACTCATACTGATAATTTATTCAATCCCGACATTATACTTTAGTTACCCATCGTTTTAACCCTACAATACCCATTCCTCCGGAAGCAACCTTGGTTCATGGTATATGAGATATTGATGTTGCTGATGAGCCAACCTTCAAATCCTATGCAGATGATATTTCCAGGTATTTCCAGGGTTGTGATGTTGGAGGCTTTAACATCACACGCTTTGATATTCCAATCCTGGTTGAAGAACTTTTAAGAGCAAGTGCACCATTGCCTTTTGATGAAGATACTAAGTTTGTTGATGCTCTTAAAATTTTCCACATAATGGAAAAACGTGACCTCACCGCAGCCTATAAATTCTATTGTGGCAAGGACCACACCAATGCCCATGGTGCCGAGGCTGATACCTTGGCTACAGTTGAAGTATTCAATGCCCAGATAGAAAAATACGCTCTGAAGCCTTCCATTGATGCCCTGCATGAACTATGCAGCCAGGGCAATCCTGTTATTGATTATGGAGGAAAATTTACCCGCAATCAATATGGTGATATAGTTTTAACCTTCGGTAAAAACCTTGGTAAAAGAGCCTCTGATGATCCCGGCTACCTTGAATGGATGCTCAAACAGGATTTTTCATTTCATACCAAACTCATAATCAATAAAATACTTTCCGGTGAATTTAGATAAATTGTAATAACTGCTTTAAACTTATTTGTAAAATTTTATTCATTGTCTGAATAACAGATTAATTCGTTGCTAATCTAAGTGAATCCATATAGTTTCACCTTTTACTTTTTACTTCAATTTTTAGTGTTATTAATTCAACTTTCGCAAGTTCATTAAATCATTGAAAATGAGATAAAAAGCAGCATATTTATTTTGTCATGTTATTGATAATCAATAACTTTGTTTTGCCAAACAAACAATATAAAATATGCTGCCAAACAAAAGTACAACA
>JBGSUB010000037.1:0-23127 GCA_041753535.1 Lentimicrobiaceae bacterium | reverse complement strand
GCATCCAGGCAAACGATTGACCAGGGAAAGGGTTGTTTGTCGGGTTCCTGATCGGTTGCTTATGATCTGCATTCAGGCACTTGCATCCAGGCAAACGATTGACCAGGGAAAGGGCTGTTTGTTCATGTTCCTGATCGGTTGCCAATGATCTGCATTCAGGTACTTGCATCCAGGCGAAGGATTGACCAGGGAAAGGGTTGTTTTATTCCGGTTTCCTGATGGGTTGCCAATGATCTGCATTCAGGCGAAGGATTGACCAGGTAAAGGGTTGTTTTATTCCGGTTTCCTGATGGGTTGCCAATGATCTGCATTCAGGTACTTGCATCCAGGCGAAGGATTGACCAGGGAAAGGGCTGTTTGTACTGGTTGCCTGATCGGTTGCCAATGATCTGCATTCAGGTACACGCATCCAGGCAAACGATTGACCAGGGAAAGGGTTGTTTTGTCCTATTTTTTACCCTGTTTTGTTACTTATTTGATACTCATATTTGTAACTTGCTGTTATATTGTTTTATATTCAAGTCCTGTAAGGACTAACACGGATATTTTAGCATAAAAAAACACGGCTTTAAACCGTGTCTATTTTCTTTAAAAGTTCCTTTGTGTGTTCCTGATACTCTTTGTAAAGCTGCTTTATTGTCCTTTTTCGGGGCAAATATGGCAATATTACAAGTTTTCCGGCTTTTAAGTCATTTAATACGCTGTTTATTAGCTTATTAGTGATTGAGTTAATTATAAGGGTGCAATCTCTTACACTTAGTTTATGTTTTTGGGCTGTTTTGGCTATACTGTTTGTTAAATATTCGTAGTAAATGTCTATAATGTTTTGATTATTAATTATTTGCTTTTGCCTTTTCTTAAAAATAATACCTAAATACAGTTTAATAATTAGCGTGTAATCAGGTTTCAGGCTCTTTTTTACTTCAAAATAACATCTAATTGCCTGTAATAAATCGGTTTTGTTTACTGGTTCGCCTGTGGTTCTGAATATTCGCTTATACTTCACATTCGACAAATGAAAGTTTGTTTTGTCGTTGTCTTTATACTCAATATGCTGCTTTTCTCTGTAAGGCTCTTTTTTGAAAGTCAGTAATACCAGTTTTGCAATATTTAAGGTTTTGCCCTCAATTTTTACATTTTCGTTTCGTGGGTAATTCTTTAAAAGGTTTCCGGTTATCAGGTTCACAATATCACCGGACTGATTAATATAATAATTCCGGTTTTTGGGTATTACCTTAAAGCCTCTTAACTTTAATTTGTTTATTTCGCTATTTCGGGCGGTGTGGTTCATTGAAAGGGATTTTAAAGGGATAGTATTACTTTTCTGTTTTGGCTTGTTTCAGGTAACGCCAAACAGTAACCTTGTTAATATTTAGGGTTTCCGCTATCTCGTTGTAAGTCTTTCCGGCTTCGCTCATTCTTAGTGCCTGTTTTTTGATCGGTTCAACTGTTTTAAACAATACCCATTTATCAACTGTTTGCCAGTTTTCGAGGGTTCTAAATGGTATATCCAGTAATTTACTTATTTCATTTAGGTTTAAACCTAACAAATAATATCTTTTTGCTTCGCTCCTATGTGTAGCGGTGTATTTATTCCGGTGTATGGGGGCTTTTACTGCTTTTTTTGTGGCTGGTTTATTCATGTTTGAGGGTATTTGTAATAATGTGGTTTTTAATGTAAGTTGAATTAAAGTAAGGTTAACTTTTTGGTTGTGGTTTGGCTTTGTGGTATTCTGCAATTTTGTGTAGTTGTTGCCCCTATTTGAATTTTTTGCACCTGATTGGCTTGTGTTAATTAATAATAAAGGTTTTAAGGGGTAAAACTGCCATTTATTAAAGTGTTCCGGCTTTTGTGGTACGCTTAACACTATCCGGCTATGTGTTTAAGCGGGTAAATTGTAACCTCTGTTACATTTGCTTTAATTTTGGGCTGTTTTTTGTCATTTTCGGGGGTATTGGGTTTCAGTCCTCCGGTTTGGGTCGGGACGGTTACAAATAGCTTCTTTTTTCAGGGCTTCCAGTTCTTTAAGTTCCTTTTTTGCGTTTGTTCCTAAAAATCGGTAGTACGTTGCTATCGAAATTAAATACTTTGGATAGATAATATTTGCATGAATCCATCTTTGGTTTCGTCCTTCTTTTTGATATTGTAATACTAAGGTTTGCACCTCTATCATTCTGCGTAATAAATTCATTCTGTTAAATCCCATCGGTTCGGCTGTTTGGTTTTTTGAAAAAAGGGCTTTTTTTTATTTGTACTTCTTTAATGTTTGGTTTCTTATTTCGGCTTTCGGTCATGCGTGGCATGTGTAGTATGTAGTGCCGTCTTTTACCTCTTTTTTGAATCACGGCTATATATATGCGCCGTGGATTTCACTATGTACCCATATTTTTACACTGTAAAAACTGATTTTTATTAACTTTTTATTACTTTGTTGCACTTTTTATCACTTTTCCGGTAACATAGAAAGTTAAATAAAAAGTGCCATTTTTGCACCTTTTTAAACTTTTTCTAACTCGTTAATAATCAACTGTTTAACCTTTTTGGCTTTTTCAGATGTTTGCTTTTCTGATTTAATACCTTTTTCGGTTATCTCTTTTGCCTTTTCAATGAAGTATCTTAACTGCTTTTTAGTAATACGTCCGGTTTTCAAATATTCCCTTTCCGCTTTTATTGCTCCCTCAAATCCTTCGTTTTCAATACGTTCAATTATTTCAAGTTGCTTGTTAGTAATACCCTTTGTTTTAACCGGATAGGCTTTATACTCCAAATCATCAACAAACCTTTGTTTAAACTCTTGCTTTGCAAGCTGCTGAAAAACTGGATTAAACAGGGTATTCCAGTATATTAATTCAAAGGGGCGGTGTGTGTCCCTTTCAACTCTTAAAATGTTATCCGGTATTTCGTCCCGCTTTTCGGCTGCTTTTATTTTGCTCCGTACTTCAAAAGTCTTGTTATAAAAAATGTAAATTATTCGTTTGTCCTTGTGCTTATGGGTTGAAAATTGTTTGTACTCTTTATAGTGCAAGTCCTCAATTATTCGCATGTCCTTGCCTTGTACCTTAATCCGGTTCAACTCTTTTAAATATTCGTCCGGTGATTCATCACAAATAACATTTATACCAACTTCAAATTTTTTAACAACTGCTTTATCTAAATTAATGTTTATCAAGCTGTTAAACATTAAAAAGGCTTTGTTTGCCTCTGAAAAATTAAAGCTGTTGTAATTATACATGCTTCCGTTTTTGTTGTAGTTGTAAAACTTATGTAATGAAAATGAGAAAGTTAACAGGCTTTTAGGGCGGTTTATTGTTCCTTGCTCGTACCTTATAAAAATACCTTTGTTTTGTTCCAGTGTTTCATGTCCTTTATTGTGAAATATACCTTTGCTTTCATCCTTCACATTCAGTGCAAACCGTTTAATAAATAGCTGTTTTTCAGTATCATTAACAAAAGGATTGTAAAGCATTAGTTTAATGTGGTCGTACATGTTTAGGCGTTTACTTTGTCCTGATTGGTGTAAACCAATAGGCAAAAATCAAATAATGTGTTTTCTACATCAATACCCCCGTACATTCGTTTTAATATTTTCAGGGTTTCGGCTTTGCTGTATCCTGTATCCAGGTAACAAATAAACTCATTCAGGTTACAGGCTTTTACGGTTGTTATCGCTTTTAGTATTGCCGTTCCTGTGGCTCTGCCTGAAATTTCAATACTGTATTCCTGATCTATTATGTACTTTTTCGGGTTGTGTATTCTGATCGTTGTAAAAGCCTTGTTTGTTAACTTGTTATTCCAGTTAAACGAAAACTTTATTACTGGTAACTCTGTATTACTCATTACTCAAATCCTTTCCGGTTTCGCTTTCGGGGGCTTCGCTTTGGGTTGTTGCCAGTAGGCAAAGTTTACATTTTACAAGCCTTTCAGATATTGTATTATGCTTTATCAATAGAATAGCGGGGCGGATCGGGTTTTTAACATGTTCACATGTTTGTTTACATCGTATCATTTCTAAACCTGTGCTTTGTGCATAGGCTGTCATTTCTGATTTTCGGTGAAAATATCTTTTCATGCTTTTAAGGGATAAAGTTTGTATCTTTGCAAAGTCGATTCTACGGATTCTGCGATAGCGTAGCCCCTTTTTAGGGGCTTTCGTTGTTTATAGGGCTTTTTACTTTATCGTTTCCCCTATCTGCTTTGCACTTTCAAAACAAAGTTTTGTTATCTGATATGCTGGGCGGTCGCTTGGTTTCAGGCTCTTTAATACATTGTTTCGGGTGTGTTCATCGTTGGGGCTGCTGTTATCGGTAAACAGTACATTGTTAATTGTCCGGCTTTGGGCGGTTCGTGTATTCCTGATAATTGCATCACCGTAATATATTTTTTGTGGCATGTGGCAAATTGTTTGATGTTTAAATATTTTATTTACTTTTGCCTTAATGTTTTGCTATTAATCATAGAGAGCATTAAAGGGATAAAGCCGGTTAGGGATAACCGGCTTTTTAATTTTCGTGTGTCCGGTGTATTAAGCCGGATTTTCTGTTTTAAGTCGTTCAATGTCCGAAGCTCTAAAATAAATTTTTGAACCTTTCTGATTGTTGATTCTTACTTTTGTAAGTGTGCCGTTTAATATCCAGCGGTCTAAAGTGGTGCGACCTATTTCTAACATTTTCATTACTTCACGGCTGGTTAAAAATTCTTTATCCGGCTTTGAACTTAGGGCGGTTAACATCGCTTTGATGTTAGTAAGATTTTCTTTTACTTCGTTCCATTCATTAGCCGGAACGGTAAGAACATTTATATTATCCATCGTTTAAAGGGGTTTTATTAGTCGTTTAAAAGGGTTTTTATTATTTTGCTTTTATTGAAATCATTACTTTTAGGATATTTCAAACAGTGTAAAAGTTCTATTACTGCCTGCCTTTGTTCGGTATTAATATTTTCAGGTATTTTAAATTGTGGTTCATCCGGTGTAAATCCTTTTTCCTGTTGGTCTTGGTTGGGTAAAAGGTTTTCAAGTAGGCAAATAGCATAATACATTGTAGTTCCTGCATAATTGCCGTGTTCATCATAATTGTACTGTTTAATCAGTTCAATTAATGATTTTTGATACTGTACCAGTTCATCAATACCAGTAAATTCTAATTCTATTGAAACGCTTGGGGGGCTGGTTTCGGTTCTATCATTTAATTGTTTAATCATATTTGTAAGGGATTAAAGGGTTATTAATTAACTGTTTACTATTTTTAATTCAGGGCGTTTAGTTTCGGGATAACTCCCTGTTTGCTTAAATACTTCACGTTCTTGCATTGATTGTACTAAATCATAAATACAGTGTGTTAATTGGCTGTTTGATTCAAGTATCTGGCTTAGTGCGTTTGTTACTCGTTTATGACCTTCTACAACTTTTAAAAGTTCGTCATACTTTGTTTTTAGTTCCTGTTTTTGCTTTTCGTTGGTATTCATATTGAGGATATTAAAGGGGGTTAGGCTGTTAGTGTATCGGTTGTTAATCAATAAAATGCGTTTCTGTTGTTACCGTACTAACTACCTGTAATTTTAATATACATTCCGTTCCTTTGTATATTTTCATTACTGGGGTTCTGTTGGTTCGGGTGTGTGGACGTACCATGTTTTGAATGAATTGTATTGCTTTTTCAATAGATTCAAATTCTTTTTCTATTCCTAAAATTGTGTACATTTCTCAAAGTTTTAGGAGGGTTAAACCGGATTAAGGACAGCGTTAAGAGCTTCTTTTGCCTCGTTTACTTCTTTCTTGTAGGCTGCTAAATATTCCGCAGTCGCTTTTAATATTATAGCCTCTTTAGGGCTTTTTCTTCCATATAGCACGTTCCAAACAATACCAATGCTATACCCTGTTTTTTCTGCAATTGTCTTAACTGCTCCGGTAGGTAGTTCCTTTCTTACTTGCTCTAAGTTCATAATGATTGAATTTTAATGTTTATATGATATAAACATGATTGTTAAAAAAATATTTATTTCTGCAATATTACAATAAATGTTTATATGATATAAACATTTTAATAAATATTTTTACATGAATTTAATTTATATTTCTATGTGCTTAAATATGAATGTATTGTGTTATCTAAAATCTCAATAATATTTTTAATTCTGTTATCTTCAATATCTGGATAGTCTATTTTTAATTTCTTCTCTATATCAAATAAAAACCAATCAATCAGCAACGGATCACTATTGTAAAATAGCACGTTAAGCACAGTTTGTGTATCTTCCCATAATTTAACATGTTCAGGTTTAAAAAGCTCACTACCTATACTACCCCAAAATAAATTATCATTTAGTCTGCCTACTCTTTTGGCAAAATCATGTATTTGTCCATCTATACAAGTTATTATATTTGATAGGCTTTCCTCTTTACTAAAAATATTACAAAACTGGTAATAATCCGGTTCTTTCTCTTTGTCAATTTTTGACAATAGTTCATTCCAAAAACTATTTATCAATACTTTCTCCAACGGCTCAAACATAAGAGTAAAATAATTTTTTATTCCTTTCCTTTGGTATTCTCTGCCTTTACTATGGGAGTTTAAAATTTCGATAGCTTTTTCAATCTCATATTTTTCTCTTGTTATTCTTAATTCAATTAAATCAGTATTGTTTAAATTACCTGAATTTAACTTTGTTTCAATATCCAAAATATCTAATTCGCTGTACTTAAATTTGTGATCTAAGGATAAATAAAGCTTTGTGAAGCTTTTTAAGAAATTAGGTTTTCTTTTAAATACTAACTGAACATAAACCGGATATTTGTTTTCTATCGGGTTTACTTTGTCATTCAAATAGTGTTTTACTGTAATCTTTGCCATAACCGAAACATTAAAGGGGCTGTAAATGTAGTTAAAATGTAGTTAAAATTTGAGGTTCTTTAACTCGTTTACAACTGTCTGATTCAATACTTTAGCATAAATTTGAGTAGTTGCCATTTTTTTATGCCCTAACAAATTTTGAACGGTTGTTATTGTTGCGCCTTTACTGAGTAATAATGTAGCCTGTGAATGTCGGGCGGTGTGAAAAGTTACATTCTTTGTTATCCCTGCTTTATCTGCAATATCCTTTAAACATCGGTTTGTATATTGGTTTGTAAGTTCATCAAATAAAAACCTTTTGTTGTTGTTGGTGTATCGGTTTAGTATTTCAATCGGTTTGCCGTTAAATAGTAGGGATATAGGTATTTTAATTTGTGTACTGGTTTTAATCATTTTCAACTCTAAATATGTAATTCCGTCATTTACTGTTATATACTCTTTTTTCAGGGCTGTAAGGTCGCTAAACCGTAAACCAGTATAACAGGCAAACAAAAACATATCAACAACCTTTTTCAAATGCTTTTCATCTTCAGGAATAACAACCTTTTCAATCATTTCTAACTCTTCAGGGCTTAAAGGGTGTCGGGTTGTTTCCTCTGTTTTTACTTTAAATTTCCTAAAAGGATAACTGTTTAAATCTGCTAAATCCTTGTTAATAGCCATATTATAAAACTTTCGCAAGTGCCTGAAATACTTATGTATAGTATTTAATCCTTTACCTTCTTTAGTTAAATAGCGGTCAAATTTGCTTAATAGCTCTGCATTCATTTCACTAAATAGAATATCCTTTTTGAAATCCTTTAGCCTTTTTAAAGTTGTGTTTTGTACTGTTTTTGTGGCGGGTGCGTCCTTGCTTTGTTTAATTTCCAACTCCATAAACTTAGTAAAGCTATTAGTTAGCTTTCCGGCTGCAAAGTCGGTTATCATATCCAGTGCAAAGGCTTTGCCAGCGTTTCGCCTGTTAAGTTCAACGGCTTCAAATTCGGCTATTTTGTCCGCTATTTGCTTGTTTAGTCGTATGTCGTTAGGGTGGTTTTTAACCTTTCGTTTTTTCTTATCCCATTGATCGGGATAAATATAAATTGAGGTCGTAAAATATTTCCGCTTACCGTTCATGTAAGCCTCAATTTGTATCAATGCTTTGCCGTCCGGCAAAAGTTCGTCTTTCCGGTTAAAAACCGGTTTGTAAACTGCTTTATCCATTTTTTAAAAGTCATTAAAGGGGACTGCAAATATATAAATAAATATACACGGTGTAAATAGGTGATATTTTTTCGGGTATCAATACGGTAGCAAAAACACGGTTATTTATGGTTATTAAGAATTTTTATAAATTAGTGTAAATAGCTGTTTTTCAGTGCTTTTAGTAATTTTTGGACATAAAAAAAGCCCTCATTTTGAGGGCTTTGGCGGTCCGGACGGGACTCGAACCCGCGACCACATGCGTGACAGGCACGTATTCTAACCAACTGAACTACCGAACCAAGTATAGTTATTGGGACTGCAAAAGTAACACTTTTTATCAGACTCCAAAATATTCCGGAATATTTTTTTGAAAAATTTTATTTCATTTACAACAATTGTCTCAATAGGCTAATTTACAGTACGGTTACAAATTGACTTGAATACACAGAGATTGCAGGTTTCGAGGTTTTCAGTCTGGCTGAAAGATTCCGAGGTATTATAAATGCTGCCAATGATTGCTTCAAGTTCTTTCCTGAAAGCATTCAGCAATTCCAGATCTATCCTGTCAGTTTTACTAATTTCAGTTTTTATCAGATAGGCAGAAGTCTTACGCAACGAAATGATACCTGAAATCAAATCCAGGTGCTTATCTTTATGCATATCAGTATACATGAGTGCATAGGCAAGAACCTGCAACAGTTTTCCTGAATCTTCCTTCTCACGAAAGTTCTGAATTTCATCCAGTTTCAAATCTTTTAAATCCACTTTCCCGGTCTTGTAATCGATAATTCGGGTTACCCCTCCTACTCTGTCGATCCTGTCAGCTTTACCATGAAGTTTAACTTTAAAAACCTCATCACTAGATAGATCTGTTGTTTCAACTGATGATTCAAGTTCTTCTTCAAGAATGAGTATTTCAATATCTCCTCCCATCTGCTCAAGATATTTCTTTTCGGCTAAAAGAAAGCGTTTCACCATATTTTCAGCTACTTTCACAATAAGAAGGTTCTTTCCGGTTGCGAGTTCCTGTGTATTATATTTCGCTGCAAAAGCAGCTTTTACCTGTAAAATCGCTTCCGGTAGCATGTCGACCAGCACAGATGGTGTGATAAGAACAGTTTTTCTGGCTTCATAAGTTCTTTGCAATGCCTCATGAACAATTTCACCAAGGGTAGCGGCATCAATTGTTTCGGAAACCTGGTCGGGTTCACTTATTCTCAATACCTGTGAAAAATAAAACTGTAGCTTGCACTTCATGTACATTGCAAGAGCCGTTGGAGATAGTCCTCTTTCGGCTAATTGCCGCAGGCGGGCAATAATTTCCTGCGTTTTTTCAATTGCAATTTCACCTGCCCCAGTAATGCCGGGAACAACAGAAAGGGTTTGCTCCGAAACTGTTAACCTGGCATTTTTTGAAGGCAATTCGTACAACAATTGGCTGATAAACCGGCTTTTTTCACCTCCACCAAGTTCGTCACCTTCAGTATTGTAAATAAGCCAGGCATTTTCGACCCTTTGCATAAGTCGGTAAAAATGATAGGCAAAAACGGCCGTTCGCTCAGTATAACGCTGCATACCGAAATGTGTACGAACTTCATCTGGGATAAATGTCGACTGGTGTTTGCCACGAGGTAACAAGCCCTCATTCACTGAAACCATAATAATATCTTTAAAATCCAATAACCTGGTTTCGAGCATTCCCATCACCTGCAAACCATTGAGTGGCTCTCCGTAAAACGGCAGGCGCATGCCTGCAATTACATTACTCACCAACGATTGAACTGTTTCGATATCCGGCTTTAATTCGGGATCATTAGCAATTTCTTCAAGTTTGAAACACAATTGGGCCGCATGATAAAGATATTCGGATTCAAGGGATTGGCTTTGAATTTTACTTCCATTCGCTTGTAATTTTACTTCAGGAACTGAATCACGCAAAAACGAAATTATTTCCTTGAGCAGTTGCAATACATCAGCAGGGGTAAATTGCTTATTCCTGAGGCAGGAATTAAAAACTTCCGCGAGTGACTTATTGAAACCGTAAATCAAGGCAAATAAATCATCGGGATTATAAAATGATCGGGAAATTTCCGTTTTCTCTGATTTTCCGGAATTGCGATCTGAATCTGATTGTACAGAAATTATAAAAGGATGAGATAAAAATCGCTGAATATCTTTGTGATAAAACCTCAGTTCCGGGAAATCTCCCTCTAGTGAATCTGCTTTAGGCTGAGCAAATCGTTTTGCATTTACAAACATGGAAATCACATTGTTGATTAATGAAAACACCGGTGTTTGTTTAAGCGGGAAACCCATTGTGACATTAAAATCTCCGGTTTCTTGTGGGATGGAATTCAGAACAGGCAAGAGTAAGCCTTCATCAACCAAAACCAGGGCTACCCCATCCGCTGTACCTCTATTGCTGATTACATCCCGCATTAATCCACCTGCAAGCTTTGCCTGTCCAACATTGCCGGGAACGCCTATCACGTTGATCGATTTTTCACCTTCACTTAACGTATTTCCGATCCAGTTTAAGGGCCCAAATGTATTTTTATAAGCATATTCCCTTAAAAAACGGCCTGCCTCCTGGCGTGGATCCATAAGATAATAATCATCAGCATCCCAATATATTTCAGCTTTTCCTGCCCCTATCAGGTATTTAATAAGCTTCTCTTCAGCTGCGGTAAGTGCATTAAACCCAGCAAATACAATACTATCCCATTCCTGAAACGACTTATGTTCAATACCATTAAGAAGTGTATCAAAAGAAAGTCCGAAATAGGCTTCATTGTTTTTAAGCAACTCTTCACGAAACCGCGTATAGGTTGGCGAAAGAGAATTATAAAACCGCAGATAATTCAGTTCAAAAGAAGTAAGCGGCTTTCCATCCGGATTCCAGTGTTTCAAGGCTTTGATCTCATCGAGGTATTGAAAAACCTTTTCTCCATCGGCCATGTATTGATCAATTTCATCAAAATCGCCAAGCAGCATATTCCCCCATGAAATAAATTCAGAAAAAGATTGAGCTTTTTCCTTTTCAATCGACTTATATACTTTATAAAGGCGGGAAATCAGATGAAGCGGATCACTTAAAGTCAGGCCCGATTTATGAACTACAAAATCCTCGAGTGCATAAATATCAGGAAGCCATATGGGCTTATCGATGAATTGTGAAACATATTGCTTAAAGAACAGACCCGCCCTCCTGCTTGGGAATACCAGGCAGATGCGGTTGAAGTTTTCTCCGTGTGAATCGAGAAGATGTTTCGCAAGTTTATCGAGAAAGGGTTGCATTGGTTTTTGGTTAGTCACCGTCTTTCTAATTTTTGAAAGAGGAATGAAGAATGAGTTTTTTAACCTCACTCCTGCCCCCTCCTTGAAGTGTTAGTGTGAAAACGAGATGGGTTAGAAGTTACTGTTCGTTCAAAATTTTAATTCTTTCGAGTACTTTTTCAGCTTTCAGCAATTCATCAGGTTTTCCCATATCTACCCAATTTTCAGGATTATGTGCAAAACCTGATATTTTAAGAGTTGAAGCCAGTTCGAGGTAGGTATCTACTATAGAGAATTTCCCTTTCTGACTTATCAACGTAAATATCTCAGGATTGATAATATGTATACCACTAAAAGCAAACCGGTTCAGATTTTGCGTAACATGACTTACAATCTTAATTTCACCGGTTGAAGTATTTTCCCAGCCACAAAGCCGCATCCTGTCATCAAAAAGAAAATACCTTGATGTTTTTCGATTGCTTACTGCTATTGTAGCAAATGATCCGCTATCCAGATGTGCTTTAAGCATCTCTTTGTAGTTAATATCACTGATTACATCCACATTCTGAACCAGGAAAGGTTTTTTATCATCAAAAAACCAGGACGTCTTTTTCAGGCCTCCGCCGGTATCGAGCAGCAAGTCAGATTCATCCGAAATAGAAATGTTTGCGCCAAAATTATTGTTCTTTTTAAGAAAAGAAATCACCTGCTCCGCAAAATGATGCACATTAATAATCATATCGTTGATCCCATTCTTATGAAGATGCTTTATCAGAATTTCGAGCATAGGAATTCCGGCAACCGGCACAAGCGCTTTGGGCAGAGTTTCGGTATGAGGCTTTAACCTTGTACCCAGACCAGCGGCAAAAATCATGGCCTTCATAATTTATCCGGATTGTTTTTGTAGTAATTCCGTATCAGAACTTTTTTCAACTCCCTGTGAATGATGAGTTCGGTAATTACTTCCGGCAAGGACCATTCCGGATGCAGAGTACTGGATTCGATAACTTTATTTTCGCCCAGATCAACCTGGTATAATAATGACGAAAGTCTGTGAGGATCAATTTCGAGCAACCGCGACACCTGTGAGGTAAGCTGAATAAACATCTCTTCGTAAGCCATATCGGTATTCCCGGTAAATTCTATATCCATTCCGAACATCGTAAAATCCTTTATGATCTGCTCAACAGTCTGGCGAATCACTTCAGTTTTAGTCTTATAAATCTCAATATCAAACGATTCCAAAACCAGCTATAATTTTTCAGGTTTACAAACGTACTTTTCCTTATTCACTTTTTTACCGCACTTTTTACATTCAAACTTCGGATCGGCTTGTTTTTTAGCTCTTTTATCTGCATCCTTGGTTTCACAAATTGTTTTCGACATACTTTCCTTCTATTTGTAAATATTTGCAGCTGATAAAACGTATTGCTTGACATGAAGTTCAATCCAAGCGGAAACGCCTATTTAAATAAATTCTTCATTTCCTGGTGAAACACAGTTACTTTAACAGAATAGTTCTCTTCCAGATAAGCTGCCAGTCGTGAAGCACAGAAAACCGAACGGTGCTGCCCACCGGTACATCCGAAATTAACCTGCAAATGGCTGAATCCCCTTCGCTGGTATTCCAAAATACTTTGGTCAACAATTTTATACACATTCTGCAAAAATTTAACAACCACTGCTTCCCTATCAAGGTACTGAATTACAGACTCATCCAAACCTGTGAACTTTTTATAATGGTCGTAACGCCCTGGGTTAGGCAAAGCACGGCAATCAAAAATAAAACCGCCTCCGTTGCCGGAATAATCAGGTGGGGTACCATTTTTGAAAGAAAAACTATTGACCTGAACATTTAGTACACCAAATTCAGGTGAATCAGGGATTGTGATTTCGGTTTTGGCAATTTCTTCCAAAGCTTTCATTAGTTCGGGCATTTCGATCCTGAACTTTACATTTGAAATCAGCCACCGCAAATTTTCAACGGCATAAGGAATACTTTGCAGAAAGTGCGCTCTTCGCTCAAAATATCCCCTGAAACCATAGGCTCCCATAACCTGTAACAGTCGTATCAGAACAAATCCGTAATAGTCATCAACGAATTTCTTTTCGTCAATACGGATATATGTTTTAAGATTATGCAAATACCAATTCAACATTTCTTCCCTGAAAGCATATGGCAATGAAGCTTTTACCTGGAAAAGCAGTGAAGCCAGATCGTATTGCAAAGGACCTTTCCGCCCTCCCTGGTAGTCAATAAACCAGGGCTTCCCTTCATGAATCATTATATTACGAGCCTGGAAATCGCGATACATAAAATACTGATTACCACTTTGTAACAGGTAAACTATAAGCCTATCAAAATCATCTTCCAGCGCAGCTTCATTAAATTGAATTTTTAAAAGCCGGAGAAAGTAGTATTTGAAGTAATTCAGATCCCATCGCATCGATCGCCCATCAAATACGCCGGAAGGATAACACGCTGAAAAATTCAGATCTTTGCATGCATCTACCTGGAAACGGGGTAATTCGGCAATTGCCAGTTTATAATAATTATAAGTTTCATCGGCAGGAATTCCACCAACTCTGTTCCTTTCGAGGTGGTCAAGCAAGGATACATCACCCAGATCACTCACAAGATAACAGTCGTTTGCCAGATCAGAAGAATATATTGCAGGAACACTCAACCCGAGTTGCCGGAAATGATTTGTGAACTCTATAAACGCGCGGGTTTCTTTTTTATCCGGGCTATACACACCAATGGCCTGTTTCATTTGACCGGTTAGCCTGTAATATTGCCTGTATGAGCCAGCCTGTGGAAGAGGCAGGATTTCAATTCCCTGTTCCCCGGCCCATTTCTCAAAAAGGTTGTGAAGTATATCAGTTTGGTCAGTATTTAACACAAGAATTCCTAATAAGGGTTCAACATTCAGCTATAATGCAAATTTATGGTTTTTAGTCCGGAATAAAGTCAATAATCTTTAACAAGTAAGCCTTTTAATTGTTAAACATGGTATATTTGCACAATCACGGCAACGACATTTATACAAATATCATTATGGAAAATACAAAAGCATTAGAAATCCTCAAGACAGCGATCCTGTTGGAAAAGCGCGGTAAAGCTTTCTACGAGAAAATGGCTGAACAAACCGACAGCCCCGAAGCACGGAAGATTTTTACAACCATGGCTGAAGAAGAAAAAGCACATGTTGAGTTTCTTTCGGTTCAGTTTGCAAATTATGTTAAGGAAGGGAAATTCAGCAAACCGGATACATCTTACGCTGATACGGAGGACATTTCGCATGAAATCATGAACCCACAGTTGATTAAAGAAATTTCAGCAGCCAGTTTCGAAGCTGCTGCTATCTCAGCTGCCATGGATTTTGAAACCCGTGCCGTTGAACTTTATTCGAAACGCTCAGCTGAAGCCGAAGACCCGAATGAAAAAGAAATGTATCGTTGGCTTGCCGATTGGGAAAGCGGTCACCACAAAATATTACACGACTTGAACGAAGCACTCAAGGAAAGTATCTGGTACGATAACCAGTTCTGGCCTTTCTAAAAAAAATATTTAGTCTGAACTAAAGCACAGTGGGTATTGCCTGCTGTGCTTTTTGATTTTCCACAAATGGTCAGTGCGACTGAAAACAAACCGTTATTTAGAACTATTCCAAACTATTTCATAATTCTTTTGTTTATAATCAATTACAAATTAATTTATTAATTAAAACCAGAAAACTATGAAAACAAAAATTACCCTATTAGTTGTTGTACTTGTTATTGCATTTAGTGTAAACAGTTTTGCACAGGATCGTACATACAAAGACGGATCAGCCTGGACAGTTTCATTTATTCAGGTCAAAAATGGGATGGGCCGTGATTATATTAATAGTTTAAAGACTACATGGAAGGCCGTTCAGGATGAAGCTGTAAAGCAGGGACTAATTTTATCCTATAAAATTTTAGAAGGAACCGCATCAAATCCTGACGATTGGCAGATTATGCTTATGGTTGAATATAAAAACCTTGCCAGCATGGAAGGTAATGAAGATAAGTGGAATGTTATTCAGGCTAAAGTAGTAGGTAACGAAGAAGATCAAAAGAAACTAAGAGACATTCGTGTAAACATGAGAACAATGTACGGCACAAAATTGATGAGAGAAGTCATTTATAAATAATTGAGATAACTTTTTTTTTTCACAAAAGCCGGACTGCATATTTTGTTGTCCGGCTTTTAATTTTCAGTTTTTCAGGAAAGGTATAGATAGAGGTCGTTTTCTGACAATAATCAATATCCGACTCTTCTATTTATCATAGTGAAATCTGCAACTGTAAATGAGCAGTTCATTTCCAACAATCCTGTAAACTAACCTGTGCTCACGTTCAATACGCCGCGAATATAATCCATTGAGATCAAATTTAAGAGATACATATTTTCCTGATCCATGATCAGTATCTTGTTGAATTTCTGTAATGAGTCGATTTATCTTTAACAAAACATTTTTGTCGTTTATACGCCATGAATTATAATCTTCCCATGAATGCCGTGAAAACAGAATTTTCATTAGTCTTCGCTTAAGTCAAGTTCTACAATAATCCTATCATTTATCTGCTGGATTGATTCCTGCAGCCTTTCGGCATTTGCTTTTGAACGCAGCAAATGTGCTGTCTCAGTCAATGAGTTGAATTCATTTAAGGAAATGAGTACAGTACCATTTCCGCTTCCCCGTTTGATGATCAGCGTCTCGTTGTTGTTTTCCACATCATCGAGAAACTGTTTTAGATTTGTCCTGAACTCGGAATAATTTGCAGCTTTCAAAACACTGAGTATTTATAAGTACAAATATAAGTACTTATTTGAGTACTTCGACATAATAATAAATATTTATTCAACTAAAATCCACCGGAAGAAAACAGAAAGAGGCTTCACTGCGAGTGAAACCTCCTTAAAATTGAAGCTATGTTTTTGAAAAATAATTGTTTGATACTATAGAGTTGCTTAAAACAATTAATCATAGAGTGAAACAAAATCACCTCTCCTATTCAGTGCTTATGCTTCTATTCAATTCAGAATAAGAGTTAGACACTAACAACGACTTATATAACGTCCACTTAACCTTTCCTATCTCACAACTACCTTCCCGCTGCCCGAATATGAATGATATTCCCCATTGTACATGGCATCAGCGGAAACAGCTCCTATCACAAATGTTCCTTTACTTACTACCCTCACCGTATAATAAAAAGTTTTTGGAGTACCATTTAATGCAACAAAGAAACTGATACGATCGTCGCGTATATCCGTGTATTCCGGTGTTGAACGATTTTTAGCAAAATCCATATCCCTTTCGGCTACCAGGCGCGAATTTTCAATCTCGAAACAAGCCGGTAAAATATCGGTAATTGCCACATTCTCAACATTCATATTAGTTTGTGTCTGTGCGGTAATTTCCACCACAACCAGGTCGTTCTGGCTAAAGTTATTGCTGTTGAGCACATTACCATTCCTGTCGAGGAAACGGCGACGGACTTTAAGGTAATTATCCTCATCAGCAACATTGGGTGTTAATTTAATACCGGATAGTTCATAATAATAATAGAGTGTTCCCTTTCCTTTGGCAGTAATAGTAACAGTTTTATTATTAATTCCGACAGGCAGTTGTATGTCCTTGTTCTTATATTCACCTACAGGTTTGCCTTCTACAGAAATTTGAGCAGTAATATCCGACATTTTAGCCTTTCGGGCATGTTTGCCAATGGCCAGCAAAGCAAATGATGTTTCCTGGGTGGAATAATACCGGGCATTTTTCATTTCAAGTGAAATGCTTTTCAATAATTCGCCAACTTGCGGATTGTCGGGATCAACTTCCAGCAAGGTATTCAGAGCGATGGACCTGTCGCGCAGATAAGATGAGTAAGATCCTCCAAACTCACTGATTGCTCTTTCGTTCCCGAACACATTCGGAAGCACACTTCTGAAACTTTTAACATCACCAGCCAGCATGTAAGCCGATGCCAGCAGGTAGCGTCCTTCGGATGACAATTGAGATGAGAGTGACTTGTAATAATTCATGGTTGAAATGGGAGCCATATCGGACAAAGCAAGCACATAGACTGAATACAGAATTTCGCGGCGCGGGATGTTCCTCGATTTGCGGACTCCGTTTTCGAAATAGAAATAGGTTTCCATTTCGCGTTCTTTTACTTTCTGAACTAAAAATTTAAGTGTTCCTTCCAGGACTTTTTTATTCACTTCGAAACCGGCAGCCTTCGATTCAATAAGAAAATGCGTCGCATAGGCTGTTGCCCACCAATCGGCATTTCCACCCTGTGGCCACAAGGATAAACCTCCGTTATACAATTGCATAGACTCAATTTTCAGTATTGCCTGCTGTACATTATATCCCGGCGAACCACCATCATTAAAGTTACGCCCCGAAACTTTCGGAAACAATTTCACAATATCAGTCAGGTAAAGCTGCGGGAAAGCTGCCGAAACGGTCTGTTCTAGGCAACCATAGGGATAGCGGACCAGGTAATCAAGATTTTTAGCAAATTCAACTGCCGGAGATTTGCTCAGCATTAAAGCAGATTTGATTCCTGTCGGATACAGATCGGAAGCAGCTTTAAAAGTTTTTGTCGAACCGGCAGAAACCGAGCCATTTCCAGTAATAAAAGTAAGCCCGCCGGCGGGCCGGACAGGGATTTCAATCTGTTGAGTAAATTTCTGTCCAAGAGCTGTGACAGTAGCGGTAACCGTTGCAACACCTACACCTTTATCTGCATTTACGGTGAATAGAGCAACTTCTTCGGCTCCTGCTTTCAGGATAGCTGTTGCGTTGCTTTTTCCAGAAACACTGACCGTACCAGTGGAACTTAACTGAACTGTAGCATTTCCGCCTTTTTCGGTGGTGTTAGTCATGGAGACGGCAATCAGGCAATTATCCCCCGGACTTAGAAATCTTGGCAGCGACATACTTATAACCACAGGATCAGCCACTTTCATTGTTTTTTCTGCCGATCCAAATTGCTTCCCTTTATATGCAACGGCCATTACCCTTAATGCCCCTGAGAATTGCGGAATATCAATACTGAACTTGCATTCTCCCGAAGAATTTGCCTTACGAATTCCACTCCATTTAGAAATCAGTTTCACCCTGTCGCCGGTAAGCGGGTTGATGCGCCGGGAAAGGTCGAATGCCTCACCACCCGCAGGACTTGACGAGCGTTTCAATTCAGGGTACAACAGGGCATAAACGTCATAGGAATTTACCCCTAAAGCACGCTTCTGGTAAAACCAGCTGAACGGATCCGGTGTTTTATAATCTGTAATCTGCAGAATTCCTTCGTCGACAACGGCAATTGTAACTTCTGCATCAGGCGCTGTTTTCACTGTAAATGTCTGCTTAATCCCTGATCTTGATTTTTCCGGTGCCATAATTGAAACGCTTAGTTTTGCAGAAGCATCATCCACTTTAAGTGAAACAATTCCGTGGGCAACTGTAAGCGGAATAGACATATCAACCGATTTGCGGAAAGCAGTAGCATCGATGTATATGTTTGGAAGATGATCCTTTGATACTGCCAGATCCATGCTTGCAGATTTATTTACCAGGTTAAGGAAATTATGGCTTAGCACATTATCCTGTTCCACGGTAACGAGCAACTGCCCGTCGAACGGTGCTTTGAACAGCAATTTAGCTTTTTCACCCGGTGCATAATTGGTTTTATCAGGAGTAATAGTCACTTCTCCTTCACGGCTCACTTCGAATGAAGAGTAATCCGTATCGCTCCAGCCATAGGCATAAAAAGTTCTCGAAACATAATTATCGCTTCCGGGAGCCATAATGCGGACTTCGTACTGCCCTGATTCGGTGGGGACAAACGGCACAACTGTACCTGAGCCTTTAATATTTATTTCGCGGGAGAATACAACTTTTTCCTGCCGTTGCGAAACATAGTTATACCGGCCATAATCGCGCTCTATCACGGTTTCGTACCTGTAATTTAAAATCACAATTTTGGCTTGCGCGCCTGGCAGCACTTTCCCGGTTCGGTCGACAGCTGCAAACTGAAGATTGATTGGTTTGCGTGTTGAAAGCCAGGTATCAAAATACTTTATACCGAAATAGACCTGTTGGGTTGGAATCTCAACAACATTCAGCCGGTTTACAGGCCGACCGGTTTCGTCAAAAACCGTAGTAAAGATTTTACCTTCGAGCAAGCCAATATCTTTATAAGCAGCTGATTGCAGAACGGCAGAGGCTTTCCCTTCGGCATCCGTAGTTCCCTGCTGCATGATGGAAGCCAGTATGGGCATATTTTTCGATTCAATATTAAAATTATAGTCCGGCAAAGCTTTGGATGTAAGCTGTTTACGCCTTAAACGGAGTTCTGCTTCGAAACGCCTGCCTCCAGCGGGAGTGCCGTAAAGGTTCTCCGCAACTAAATCAAGGTTGATAGCTTCAGCAGGCAAATAAACTGCTTTGTTTGTTTTAGATTTAACTTTTATTCGGTCGGGCACAAATTCTTCGACCGAAATCCTGCGTGAAGCAAGCAGAACATCGTTAGCAGCATACACTTCAACCACATACGAACCGGTCATGGCCTGACGGGGAATATAAAACATGGTTTCGGCAGCTCCGGATGAATTCAGTTGGTGGCGCTGGTTCAAGTATTCGCGGCCATTCGGCGCCAGGAGTTTGATTTTTATCGGGATATCTTTAACCACTTCCCAGCGCGGAGTGCGGACAATGGTGTTAATATGTGCCGTATCACCGGGACGGTAAAGATCGCGATCGCCGTATATAAACACATCATAGTTTACATTATCGGTACGTTTTCCACCCACATCAAAACGGGAGGTTTCAACCCTGGTGCGATCGAAAAGAACAAAGTTGAAATCCTGTTCATTCCTCACCGTTATCATGCTTAGCTGAAATCCGGCTGCTACCTGCTTTACATTCTTAAAAACAGCAATCCCGTTGTTATCTGAAACCGTAGAATATACCTTCTGGTTGTTTGAACTGATAAAATCAAGCTTTGCCCCTTTTACCGGCGTTGCATCGCGCAAAGAATTAACAAAAACCATCACATCCGATGAGCCTTCTTTTACGATTAACCCCAGGTCGGAAAGGGACAACAACTGCGCATCCTGTATGTATTTCCGATCCGAAGCCTCTACTCGCACAAGGTAAAGTCCTTTATAGGATTCATTAAAGTTGAGTTCGTTCAGATCGAGATTCAGCAGGGAAATATTTCCGTTTTTTTGCAGCGAACGGGTTTGTATTTCTTTGGTCATCACCGGCTTGCCATAGTTCTCATTAAACTGCCATGTGTTATAATCGTAATATTCGTCGCCATCATAATCATAACCCCATCCTTTACCTTGCCTCATATAGTGTTGAATATTGTTTTCAAATATTTTAAAAACAGAAACTTTAACTTTGGGTACATTTATAATGTTTACACCCAGGTTCCGCTCGCCCTTTGTGGAAAGATAAATGGCATTATGCTCAGTAAATGAGATATATGGAACAGGATCAGCAAAAGAAACAACCGAGGTATAATCTTCCTCAAGTTCACGGACAAAAAGGCTTTTAACACCTTTTTTAACGTTGAGTGTGTACGACTGTGATCCAAGGAATTCGCCCTTAACCCTGAATCCGTTCGACAACAATTCCGTTTGCAGATCAAGAGCCGGATCCGTCGATACTAATCTGGTTAGTCCTTCGATCACAACAGGTTGCGAAGTTAAAACATCAACATATCCTTTGCCATTGTCGAAGCCTGTTTCTGTTGCAGTTATCGAAAGTTTATCTTTTGAAGGAATCAGGAACCCGCTTTTTACGGCTTCGGTAGTAGGGGTATTGCCACCTGTACAAACAAGGCCTTTGGCAACTATTGCTTCCCCTTTAATTTCGGCATCAGTCACTTGCGAATCGTATGGAAAAGCGACTTCAATTATTCCAGCATCATTCTGGGTAATGATACGGTAAGGCATCTCCTTACCGGCAACCATGAATTTCAGTAGTGGCTTTAACTTCGACGGGGAAACCGGATTGTTAAAAGCAACCTGGCAGCGGACCTCCACCTGGTTGGCCAGTTCCTCGCTCAACGACCAGAAAGTGTTGATGTTGATAATGCTCAGAAATGGGGTATGAAAATCAATCGGATCATCGTCAATGCTGAATTTTGTTTTGCTGTATTTTAATAATTCCTTATCCAGTATTGCTTTATAGGCCGAAGCTGGCAACATGGCAGAAAATGGAGAGAAAGTGAGTTCCGACTTACCCGTCCACATAAATTTACCTGGAATTGGAGGTTCAAATTTGATATATTGAGTTGAATCCCATTTATTTATCAACGCGGAATCAGTAATCAAATCCTTGTTAAACGTAAATACCAGGTTCTGGGCGCGAAGAACCTCGCTGTCGAAATTGGTTTTCTTTACTTTCAGGGAGTTAAAATTATTGCATGAAGCCAGTGCCACGCCCAGCAGTGCGACAAAGATCAGTTTTTTGAACATGATACGTGGAAATTAGATGTTGTATTAATCTGATTGTTAGAAAAGTAAAGAGAAGCTTTTGAATAAAACGGCACGCGGAATAATAACTCTAAAATTAATGAATAATTATGTTGAAAGTAAATAGGTTTTAAATAAATATTCAGGAAGTTTCATATCCCATTAGCATCCGAAAATGTTTGCTAATTAAATTGGTTGCGATTGGTTAATCTTTATTACTACCCATTAAGGTTTTTGGATTACATATATTCTTTTCTTTTTTATTTTTGAATTCGGTTTCTCAAGTAGTTTTTCCTATTACTTTTGTGAACCTTCCTGATAAATTAATGTTACATTCTATATCTAAATACAATTATGACACCTGATGCTCTAATATCCGGTACCTGGAAGAGTGAGGATAAATTAATCAAGTTCAACCTTCCCCTTATAATTTTCGAGGAAGATGGTTCACAGATTATGTATTGCCCTGCATTGGACGTTTCCGGATATGGTGATAGCGAGGAACAGGCTAAAGAATCATTTGAGATTTGTTTGGGGGAATTCCTTTTATATACTGATCATAAAAAGACTTTCCACAATGAGTTGCAGCGCCTGGGATGGAAGATTAAAAAAAGCAGCCATAAGCCAATGGTTCCACCAAATATGAGCGAGTTGCTCCGGAACAATGAAAATTTTAGCAGAATATTTAATAATTTTCCATTCCGGAAGATTGATAGTCCTATTGCTTTGCCAGCATAGATGAGTCGGCTGAGCAATATTCCCCTGAGAATTTTCAGGGAGTTTCTGGAGGATAATGGGTTAAAAATAATCAGAAATAAAGGTGGTCATGAAATATGGGCTGGCAAAAGTCTTCAACGACCCATTGTTCTTCAATCCCATAAGACTCCTGTTCCTGAATTTATAGTCAGGCAGAGTTTAAGGGCTCTGAACAAAACTGAACAAGATTTTCTTGACTTCTTTTCCCGTTGATTATCTTCAGACGTTTACAGAGGATGAAGTAAGAACTATTTCTCTGCTCTGAAAACCGAATCGATCACCGTTCCATCATGAAGAATGTGTAACGAGTATTTTGAAGTGAACGGGTTCGCCCGGCAGTGGGGAATATTCAATTCAATAAAAATGGTATCCTTTATTGCAATCATATTCAGTTGCTTTAAAGTTGAGAGCTTCACTTTTTATGATGATTGAGTAACTTTTTGATTTTTTAATAATTGAATCACCAACATACAAAGTATCAATGCAACGTCCATCTAAGCCAAGATATCTCCAATGTTTATCAACGTATATCCCCC
>JBGSUB010000036.1:0-46960 GCA_041753535.1 Lentimicrobiaceae bacterium | reverse complement strand
ATCCGGACAGTTCAAAATATTTGATGCTGCTGAAAATTTTGCCATACTGAGATCCATTATTGATACTGCCATTAAAAATGGACAGAATGTGCTGTTTGCATTAAACACTATTGCCAATTACAAATGAAACTGATTAGTTACTAAAAATTTAATTTTATCGGTTCAAACCATTGATGTCCAATTTCATGCAAATCACACTTATTTAATTTTACCCAAATTGAGTGATTTTATAAAGAAAATTTTACAACTTAGGTATTAATTGATTGAAGTAACTATTATTTGATTAGGTAATTAAATTTGGCTGTAATTTTCAATTCGTAAAATGTGCTCTGAACATTATTCTGTTTTTATTGTTTAACGTTTTATCTAAAACATAAAACAATGATACCGAAATATACACGAATTACACAACTCCTGAAATCCTTTATATTCAGAATTTTCTTTTTGTCAACAATTATCAGCGCACCGGCCTTGGCTCAGACGCTGACCATTCAAACACCCAACGGGGGTGAGATATGGACCGTTGGAGGGGCTGAAATAGCAACCTGGACAGGCCAAAACCTCAGCAGTATTGCAAAAATTGAATTTTCCTATAATGGCGGAATCAACTGGTGGTATTTAGGCGAAGTTCCTTCAGGGCCAAACGGAGGCAATGCTTCAATTGCGGTTCCCAATACTTCAACATCAAATGCGGTTCTGAGAATTACCGACGTGGCTAATCCTGCAGCCAGCGATGTAAGCAATGCACCCTTTACGGTTTACCTTCCGCCAATTTTCATCTGGGAACCATCTGCCAATTCAGCAGTTTTTGCAAACTCGCTTAATCAGGTTTACTGGATTCTGAACGTTACAGGTATCACCCTTCTCAATGCAGATATTTCATTTGATAACGGTCAGACCTATACTCCTGTCGCTCAAAATATGAATGCCTCGGCGAGTTATACATATATTAATTTATCTGACACCCCTCAAGATGCGTGTATCCTTAAATTATACAATGCCCAGAATCCCTCTCAGTATGGGCTAAGTGAAGTCTTTCAAATCAGTCCCTTACCGGTTTTTAACCTGACCTCGCCCATAGGCGGTGAAATCGTCAATACTTTCAGCCCTTTCACAATTACCTGGACTGTCGAAAACCCATATTCAACAATTACCAGCCTGTATTTCTCCCCGGACAACGGTGAAAGCTGGGAGTTCATAGGTAATGGCAGTAGCCAGGCGAATTCAGGGAGTTTTGAATGGACCACGCCTAATGTGAATTCAGAAGAATGTCTTATCGTGATTGCTGATGGTTACGCACCTGCAGCCATTGATACCAGTGCCGCCTTTACAATTATGCCTTTCCCTGAAACTCCTGTTTGTATGGTAACGGTAGACAGCCTTACAAACTATAATGTAATTATCTGGGAAAAGCCTGTTTCAGACCTCATAGCCGATTTCCTGGTTTATAAGGAAACGGATGAAGCCAATGTTTATGCGATAATCGACACCGTAGGCTATGAAGATGTGCCGACGGTCACTGACTATGCCTCCAATCCTGCTATGAGACCTTACCGTTACAAAATTGGATTCACCGATAGCGAAAACAGGATATTCCCGGCAGGCGATTACCATCAGACCATTCACCTGACTATTAACCAGGGAGTGGGCGGAAACTTTAACCTGATATGGACGCCTTATATTGGTTTCAATTATTCATCCTATAACATTCTTCGTAAATCAGGATCAGAAAGTTATGAGCAGATTGCCACCGTTTCTTCCAGTTTCAATTCATTTACCGATTTCAATTCACCTTCAAAGGATGTTGCATATATTGTTTCTATTAACCGACCTGGTGGATGCAATTCCGGTTTCCGTAGATCCGGATATACAGATGTTTTTTCCAATGTGGCATCAATAAGTCTGGTTTCGGTTGCTGAAAACGAAGATGTTAATTTCAGCGTTTATCCGGTTCCTGCAAATGACCGGATTAACATTCAATTCGGAGACAATATGAAAGGAACTATCAAACTGTCTATTACCGATGTTATTGGGCGGATCATTTATTCCCTCGAATACAGTGTCGCACAAGACGGGCAGGTGCTTTCAATCAACAGTTCTGACTTTGCTGAGGGTATGTATTTGCTGAATGTAGTTTCAGAAGGTAACAAGAATACAAAGAAAATCGTGGTTCGGCATTAAATTCTGGCTGATTTACTATCCGATTAATCATTTCGGATCAATGAGATTAAAAGCGGAGAATCCCGGCAATGCCGGGATTTTTTTGTTAAAGTCTGCTCCATATAATTTCTTATTTTTGAAATAACATAGACTTTGCTATTGGTTTGGGTTAACGTACTGAAATGTAAATGTAAACTCTATTTTTTTTAGTACGAAAATCAGCGGGTTAGGTGCAATTTGAATCTCAATACCAGTAAAATCTTAATCCAGGAGGAAGACAGTGAACGTGAAGATGTCAATGATTAACAGAGAATTGAGAGCTTCCGGAAGGATTTTTTAAGTTATTAAACAATACTTTCACCGAACCACAGATGCGCATGTTCGCCGAATTGACACGGAAATTCCTTTACGGAAAAACGGAAAAAGGCCTTGATCGCAGTGAACAGTGGATTTTGCGGGATGATAATTCCCGACTGCGGGTATGTATTTTTAAGTCAAAAGAACATTCCGGTAAAGTTCCCGGAATTTTATGGATGCAGGATAGTGGATAAGGAATGGGTTTGCACGTTTTTATATTGACAGGCAAACTTACGGCGGATAAAGTGCTCAGCAAAAAGAAAAAGTAGAAAATTGAACCTTTAAATTCAATAATACCAAATTGATACATCAAAACTGAAATATAGCTGCTAAAACAATTTCCCTATCCTCACCTGATGTCCTTTACAATCTCTTTGATCGACTTCAGACCAATCTCTTCGGGGCTCACACTCAGCGGATCCCTGAATACAAATCCTGAAACATCGTCAGCTGCTTGAATATTTTGAAGAGTTTCAACTAAACAATTGAAAACCAGGTCTAATGTCTGGTATTCTATTTCGCAATAAACATATTTGTTTGTATATGACCCCCAAAAAGTTGTGTTGGTAATAGTAAGGTTTAGCTCTTCAAATACTTCTCTTACAATTGCATCTTCTGCTGTTTCACCCATATCGACAAACCCACCCGGCAAATCAAGCAAACCGGCTGCAGGCTCATGTTTTCTCACTGCAAAAAGGACTTCGTTTTTATCATTCCTGATAATAGCAGCAACGGCAGCATTCATATTTATAAAATATCTGAAACCGCAAGCTTTGCATTTCAATGATTTTTCTGAGTCGGGTACGAAATCCTGTTTGCCGCATTTAGGGCAGAACCTGAAAACTGTTAAAGGGCTGTGCTTGCTAACCATTGGTTTTGCTTTTTAGAGAAGGGCATCGTAAAGCACTTCGACAGGATGCAATGCGGTGCGCCCTGTTCCATCTTTTATCTGATGCCGGCAACTTGTTCCCGGGGCCGAAATAATGGTGTGTAAGGGGGTTTTACGCACTTCAGGCAATAAAACCAGTTCGCCTACTTTCATCGAAACCTCATAATGCTCTTTCTCGTAACCGAACGAACCTGCCATACCACAACAACCTGACTTAATTTCATCGACAGAATAATTTGAAGGTAAGGACAGCATTTCGTTGGTCGGGCCGGTGGATGCCAGCGATTTCTGATGACAATGTCCATGCAGGCGGATATGTTGCTTCTTATCGGTGAATTGCGATTGTACAATAACGCCTTTCTCCACTTCTTTCATAATAAATTCGTCGAACATAAAGCAGTTCTTTGCCAGTTCCAAAGCTCTGCTTCTGAGCTCATTTCCTGCCAAATCAGGATATTCATCACGGAAACTAAGTATTGCCGATGGCTCGATTCCCAGTAACGGCGTTTTTTCGTTAATAACCGGGTGTAGTTTTTCGATATTCTCCTTTGCTAATTTTTGCGCTTTCCGCACCATTCCCTTCGATAGGTAAGCTCGTCCACTTTCAACATGATCAGGAATCTCGACCCTGTAACCCAGTTTGTTAAGTAATTTAACCGCTTTAATTCCGACTTCAACATCATTAAAATCAGTAAACTCATCGGCAAACAAATATACCTTTCCTCTAATATTCTTATTTTCTGAGGATGGCAACCTCTTAACCCAGGCTTTTAGCGTCATTTTGTAGAGTACAGGGATAGAGCGCTTTGGCGCAAATCCTAATGTGCTCTTCATCAATCCGGATGTGAACGCATTGGTTACAAAAAAGTTAAAAACAGAAGGAACCAACATTCCAAGTTTGTTCAGCTTCGAAATGTTCGCAATTATCCTTGTTCGCAATGGCATCCCATTGGCATCGTGCCAGTGTTGAAGAAATTCAGCTTTGTACTTTGCCATATCCACATTGCTGGGGCATTCGCTTTTACATCCTTTGCACGAAAGGCACAAATCCATCACTTCATAAATTTCTTTATGATCAAACCGGTTTTCCTTTTCGGAATTTGTCAGGAATTCGCGCAGGATATTTGCCCTTGCACGGGTTGTTGCATTTTCGTCCTTAGTTGCCATGTAACTCGGGCACATAGTTCCACCCATAACCGCACTTTTGCGGCAATCGGCCGAACCGTTGCATTGTTCTGCGGCTCGAAGTATTCCGTGTGTACCTGAAAAATCAAAAATTGTTTCAGGTTCTTTTATAGCAATTCCTGCTTCATAGCGCAGGCTGCTGTTCATTTTGGGAGTGCGGGTAATTTTGCCGGGATTGAAAATTCCTTCCGGATCCCAGGTTTCTTTTATGCTTTCGAGCAATGCATAGTTTTTCTCACCGATCATCAAAGGGATAAATTCACCCCTTAAACGGCCATCGCCATGCTCGCCACTCAGCGAACCCCGATATTTCTTAACAAGTTTTGCTGTTTCAAGTGCCACGGTATGAAATAGTTCCACATCTTTCGGATCCTTGAGGTTCAAAACCGGACGAAGATGAAGTTCACCCGTGGCAATATGCGCATAGTATACACAATCGAGGTTCAGCCTTACGAGCAATTGCCTGAAATCGTTCATATACTCAGGCAAAACCTGGGGATTTACAGCTGTATCTTCGATCACGGCTACCGGTTTTGCATCACCGGGCAGATTAGAAAGTACTCCCAACCCTGCTTTTCGCAAAGCCCAAACTTTGCTCACATCCTGGTTATAAACCAACGGGAAATGATAACCGTATCCAGCTTTTCTAAGATCGTTTATAACCTTTTCAGCTTTAAGATCAATTTCAGCCCTTGTCATTTCGGCAAGTTCTATAATAAGAACTGCAGCCGGATCGCCTTGCAGGAAAAAGCGGTTTTTACGTTGAGAAATATTGGCTTTGGTTTGTTCAAGTATAACACTGTCCATCAGTTCAATGGCAACCGGGCTGTGTTTCAGGGCAACTATATTTCCATTGAATGCTTCGTCGAGGGTATTGCAATGAACACATATCAGTGCTTTCTCTTTCGGTGGAAGCGGAGCAAGATTCAGCTTGATTTCAGTTATAAAACACAAAGTACCTTCGGAGCCGGCTATTAGCTTACAAAAATTAAATTTCTCATCCGAGCTTGTAAACGGTTCACTTTCAAGTAACAAATCAATTGCATAACCAGTGTTTCGGCGGTGGATTGATTTATCCGGAAATTGATTTTTAATTTCTTCCTGGTTTGCACTGTTCCCAAGTATGGTTTTTATGTTTCTGTAAATTCCGCCTTCGAGTGTATCAAGTGTGCATTTTTGTTCGAATTCTGCTTTTGAAAGTTGCCCGAAAAGCACTTCAGAACCATCACTTAACAAGGTTTTTACTTCAAGTGTATGATCACGTGTGCTGCCGTAAACCAATGAATGTGAACCACATGAATTATTGCCAACCATACCGCCCATCATGCAGCGATTGGAAGTTGATGTTTCGGGCCCGAAAAATAGTCCGAGTGGCTCGAGTATTTTATTCAGTTCGTCCAGAACAACTCCTGGTTGAACTCTTACCCAATGCTCCTCCGAATTTATTTCGAGTATGCTGGTCATATATTTTGAAACATCGGCAATAATGCCGCCTCCGACTACCTGCCCTGCAAGCGAAGTGCCGGCAGTACGCGGTATTAGTGAAGTATTCAAGCTCTTTGCAAAAACAATCAGTGTTTTCAGGTCGCTTTCGTCAGCAGGTTTAACAACCAACTGCGGTATTTGCCTGTAGGCAGAGGCATCAGTTGCATATAACAAACGAGTGTAATCGTCGGCAAAAACATCTCCTTTAAAAGAAGCTTTCAGTTCACTCAGTTTGTTGTGGGGAATAATACTGTTTTCCATCTTATTCTTCCACTAATTCTTTCAATGGTTTAAAATAATACTTGTCCCAACCGTCAACAATATTATCGAAAGCTTCGTCAGGAATATTGATATGCAAAAGTTCCACATCAGTCGAACTGCCTTCGCCGTGCAATTTAATGGTAACTATCGATTTCTGTTCAGGTTCTATGCCTTCTTCATTTTCGAAATACCATTCCTGAACGATTTTTTTGCCGGGTTCAATTTCAAGATTAATTCCTGAAATTTCTCCGTCCCAAAGCGAAAACTCAGTTCCTGCAACTGCTTCCATAACAGCAGTCGCCCCAGTCCAGATTTCGATAGTCAAAGGATTGGTCAAAGCCGTAAAAATATCTTCAGCGCTTGCTTTGATATGATAATGTTTCTTTATGTTTTTCATTGTAGGATTTTTTTGAAACTAAAATTGGATATTTATTCCCGGAATCAATTTGAAAATTGGCATTTTTATATTTTCAGTATATAGTTCCTGCCCGTTATCGTAAACAAAAGCTGGTTCAGCATAGGTGAAATCAGCCTGGAGCAGCAAACTTACATGTTCGTAAATATGGTATTCAAAAGAAGCACCGGCAAGGAATCCGAATGTTCGATCTAATGAACCTGTTTTCCAGAAATAATTTTCGCGTTGAAAAAGATTGTCAACTACTCCGTAAAACTGATCAGGAGTCCTGGCAGTGTAAATTCCTCCCATAAGTTTAAAAGTAGAGAAAAATTTTCTGCTTACATTTAGTTTATAATAAGCACCGCCCATATACGTTTGGACTTTATATGGTCCTGATAATAAATCCATTGTCTTGTACGAAGGTTCATTTTCGATGTAATCATCCCGGTAATAACCTGAAGCAAAGCCAAATGAACTTGTTGAAATATCAATTCCAAACCCGATTTCCGGGGTTATAAACCAGGCTGCCTCACCACTTATACTTTTCCCTAATAATGCATATCCGCCTGTTTCAAAATCGTGTGATGCAAATTGCCCCATAGGCAACGCATATCCAATCCGAATACCAACAAACGAATTGAATTTTTGAGCAGAAATATTTACTGTATTTAAACTGCTTACAATGAGTATGATAAAGATTTTTAAAAAATTTGTCATGCACAGATTTTATTTTGTTTCAAAAGTAATAAATAGTAAGGACTAGGCAAGGTATATAAAGATATGCCTTTTATAACCCGACGCTATTTCGGCAATTCTGAAAATACAAAAAGGCAGAGAAAGTCTGAATGATTTTTCTGCCTTTTAAAGAGTCTCTTTCCGGATATTCTTATTTCTTATAAAAATCGGTGCTTTCGAAAATTTTATCGGCTGATTTTGCAATAAATCCTGAATATAACCTGCCATCCGTATCTGGATACCTATAGGCAAACTCATAATAGCAGGATGGAATTTCGAATTTACCTTCTGCGAAATCAATCTCAAGAATCCCCGCCTTAGTACTCGACTGTTCGAGTAATTCTTCAGGTGTTCCTTTTACTTCTCCACCTGAAGCATTGAGTTTAAATCCCTTATCCTTTAGGAATTGGTTCACTTTATGAATAGTATCAAACTTCTTCAGCGAATTAATGCTCACGGTAAAATGATTGGTTACAAAACCATATACATAAAGCCATGCGGCATATTCCGATTCTTTCCGAAGCATTTCGTATGTTTCGTAAGAGGGAGGTCCCCATACATTACCGGCAAAAATCAGATCATTACCAAAAACGAGTTCGTCGGAAACACGTGCAGCACACTGTTTTGCAATAAACTGTAATTCGGGACTGAAATGCTCCGTCATTAATTGGCTGATAAAAACTCTCGGTGCATTTACCAGGCTCTTATGCTCGTAATGCTTGGCGGTAAGGTGCTTATCTTCAAAGATATAATATCCTTTCTGCTCGTAGCCTGCCTCAAGAAACGGGCGCGCCAGCACATCAACATTTATCCTCGTGTCAAAAAATGTTCGAAATGCAATATGGTCATTAACAACGTTTTCGCCTTCAGCTGTAAAACTATCGAATACCTTTTTTGCTTCCGGATTTTGTGCAATATAGCCTGCCCAGAGCTTGTCAAAAATTTCCTGTACCTCCATCGTTCTGAAAATTAAAATTTCGGGTTAATTGTTTTTTTTGTTTATCTGAAAAATTCTTCTTTGAATGAAACAGTATTTACACCTGCAAGTTCAAGACTTTTCAGATTATTTTCAACAAATTTATGAATTTCTTCTTCTTTATGCAATAAACCTGTCATGCTATTAAGCAGTTTGTGCAAAATAATGTTTGCGGATTCGGATGTTACTTCAACACTCGCAATCATTCCGTTTTCAACTTTTATATTTGCCTCAGTAATTCCTGCAACCGCTTGAATATGAACCTGAAATGTGTAAGCCGGCGAATATCCGAAGTTCCATTCCCATGTTTTATATTTTGTTTCTGACAGTTTTTTGATTTCATTCTGTTGTCCTATACCTGGATCATAAATCTGACTTCCCGGGAAATAATCCAGTAACCATTTGATAAATATTTCTACAAACAATTGTATATCAATACCATAGGGTAGGAGTGGGGCTATATTCATAACCTCACTCCTTACGGATGCCAGGGCCTTCCCTTTATACTCTTTTGCGGGAGTTATGCTGTTCTGCAAAGTTAAAAGGTCCGAATTGATCAGTATAGTTCCGTGGTGAAGAACTTTATCATGAAATAAATGCTCGGCATGACCCGAAAATTTCTTATCTCCAATAAACAGGCTGTTACGTTTACCTACATTAGCTTCTATTCCAAGGCTTTGCATGAAATTCACAATGATTGAAGTAAACCTACCAAAGTCAACCTGGTTGGATTTCGTTGTTCTGCTGATGAAACTGAAATTAACATTGCCTGCATCGTGATATACTGCACCACCACCGCTTATGCGACGGATAACAGGTATATTTTTTTTGCGTACAAAAGGATAATTTATTTCAGCATATGCATTCTGATGCTTCCCGATAATTACCGATGGCTCATTAATCCAGATCATACACATATCCGAAAGGGCATGTTTTACATAATAATCCTCAGCAGCAATATTCAGGAAAGGATCAGTATATGGCCTGTTGTAAATCAGCATATGTTTCAGGTTTATTGTATAAATGCATGAAGAAATTTGCACGGAGTGCTGTTATGCAAATATAGCAGTTAGGAAAAGATTTTTATCTTTACTCAGCCGAAACAATCCCAAATTCAACCAAGAATTTCGCTTATGTCCGATAATAGAGGTTTAAAAGAGAAACTGCTTGCTAAGTGCATAGAACTAAAAGTTGAGTCGGAGACAAACATTCTTGCTGCCATGGAAGATGCCCAGCAGAGTGCCAACGAATATGGGGCGCCAAAGGACAGGTACGATTCATTCCGAGCACAACTTATGCGCAAACGCGATATGCTCGGCCATCAACTTGCTGTAGTTCAGGATGAGCTCAGGTATCTGAGGCAGGTTAACACAGATACTTTCGTAAAAATAGTCGAACCGGGAGCCTTGGTTATACTCGACGCACAGATACTTTTTATCCTCGCGGGTATCGGCAAAGTTGTGATTGACAGCAAGGTGGTTTATGTGGTCTCACCGGTCGTTCCACTCGTACAAGCCATGAAAGGACTTAAACCCGGCGACAGTTTCAGTTTCAGGAGCCTTACAATGAAAATTCTTGAAATTTGCTAGCGTCTCAGTCTATAACAACATTGCTAAACTGAGAAATCGAAATTATCCTTCTTTGTTTTATTATAAACTTCTCTGCTGAAAATATAAAGCCGGGCAGGTTTATGTGCGACACCTACTTGCTTTTCATCTAAAGGGATCAGGTATTTCATGCTCGAAATTTTCTTCCTGAAATTTCGCTTATCGAAAGTGGTTCCTAATATGACTTCGTATAATTTCTGCATTTGCGAAAGTGTAAACTTATCGGGAAGCAGTTCGAATCCTATCGGTTTGTTCAGCAACTCAATCCGGAGATGATCGAGTGCCCCCTTAAGGATATCCATATGATCCATTACCAGGTCATCAACTTCATGCACAGGGCACCAGCGCGCATTATCATTTATTGATAATTTCGAAATCCCTTGCTCCGAAGTGTCGATAAGCGAATAATAAGCTATGGTAATAACATGTTCTTCAGGATGGTCAATCAGTTGCAGCCACTTTAAATCCCTTTGCTTCTTTTTGAGCCTGTCGGGCGAACCGAATGATTTGAATTGCTTTAGATAAATATCACTTAATCCGGTGTTCTCCTTCAGTATCCGTTCAGCTGAATCATCCAGGTCCTCATCCAGTCTCATCAGATCACCAGGTAGTTTCAGATCATTAAATTCAACACCGTCAACTGTGACATTGCGCTCAATCAGAAGAACATTCAGATTTGTAAAGTCAAATCCAAAAACCACGCAATCGACAGAAACATTCGGAATAAGTCCTTCCTGCATAAATAATAATTCTTTCGGAACAGTACCTTGTAAGCGAATAAAAATTGTGGTATAAAATTATACGATTTTTACTAATTAATCCAGCTATTTAATCAAGGAAACAGCATCTATTTTATTTAATTGAATTTGAGTATGTTGTGGGTACAAAACACTAAAATATTTTTAATAATTAATATTTATCCTAAACAAAAGATTGTTGCTGATTTTAAATTCTGCTTAGATAGTGTATTTTTGACATCTACTATTCTCAATATTTATTCTTGTTAAGCCCATAGTTTATGAATACGTCTGAAAACCGGATACTTTCCCTAGATATTTTTCGCGGGCTTACAATAATGGCGATGATCATTGTTAATACTCCCGGAAGCTGGAGTTATGCCTATCCGGTCCTTCAGCACTCGCATTGGAATGGATGCACGCCGACGGATCTGGTTTTTCCGTTTTTTATTTTTGCAATGGGATTTGCTTCGTTACTATCAATTACTAAAAGGCTTCAAAAGGGAACACCAAAGCAAAAACTGGTATTACAACTTATAAGGCGATCCGTAATCATATTCTTGTTAGGGCTTATTGTAAATAGTTTCCCTTTCAATGATCTTTCCAATATTCGTTTTCTTGGTGTGCTGCAGCGTATTGCAATCGTAAACTTAGTATGTGGACTTTTCCTGATTTATGCTGAAGTAAAAGTGCTTTGGTATGTTTCGGGTGCTTTACTGGCAGGCTATTGGGCGTTAATGACACTTGTTCCGGTACCAGGTGTCGGGCCAGCTAACCTTGAACCTACAACCAATCTTGCAGCCTGGCTCGATAAACTCATACTCGGAAAACATGTTTGGGTGTGGACTAAAGTATATGATCCTGAAGGTATTTTGAGTACCCTTCCTGCCCTTGTAAGCGGGTTTATCGGGGTATTGGCAGGAAGTACTTTCATGAAGACCGACAACGAGCGCGACAGGCTTATCAACCTGCTTGTGTATGGAAATATTCTTATCGTAATGGGAATGGCCTGGGGAATGGCTTTCCCGATCAACAAACAACTCTGGACAAGTTCATATGTACTTTATACTTCAGGCCTGGCAATGGTTGTATTGGGGATAACTTATTGGATTGCTGATATTAAGAAAATCAGGAAATTCGCACCTCCGTTCCTGGCTTTTGGCACTAATCCCATAATCGCTTATTTCGGTTCCGAAATCGGTATAATTCTTTTAGGAATAATCCATATAAATAGTTCAGGTACCCGGGTTACTCTTTGCGACTGGCTTTTTAGTCAATATCTTACAACAGGACTTTCACCGATTAATGCTTCGTTGATGGGCGCACTGTTGTATACTGGTTTTTGGTTAGTGGTAGTAAGCATTATGTACCGGAGAAAAATTATTGTGAAAATTTAATTTTGAGAAAAACCTGCTATCAGGATTCCAAAATAAACTGCTCTGTAATTTCTTGGGAGATTCTGATTATTGTCAACAGTTTTCCAACATCAGCATCCGGACAAGGATATATCCTGAAAGGTATGAACAAAAAAAAAGACTGCATCGGTTGAGGCAGTCTCCTGTAAATATTCTGCAAAGCCTTAGCTTATTTGCGTTTTTCCTTGATACGTGCTTTCTTCCCTTTGAGATCACGAAGATAGAAAATCCTGGCGCGACGAACTGCACCACGTTTGTTTAATTCAATTTTATCAATAAACGGCGAATGAACAGGAATTATCCTCTCAACACCTATTGTTCCAGAAACTTTGCGAATTGTGAAGGTTTCAGTAGCTCCCTCGCCTGAGCGCTGTAAAACAACACCCTGGAAAAGCTGGATACGTTCTTTTTCACCTTCCTTGATCTTATAGTGTACTGTGATGGTATCACCCGCTTTAAAAGCAGGCAATTCATTCTTTCCTACAAATTGATCTTCAACGTACTGAATTAACTCCTTCTTACTCATTAGTTTATGTATTAGATATGCGTTTTTCTCAAAAATGAGTGCAAATTTACGCTAAATTTTTGATACAAAACAAGTTTGTGCCGGTTTTTTTAACATTGAAGTGTTAATAACCTTACTTTTCATTATCTGGGCCACAAATTTAGGAATTAATTCTACATTTGACAGGTGTATTCCATTTACACATGAATAAGGTAACGTAATGTATATTAATAAGATATGGATAACGATAGTCTCAATCTTTCCTTTATAATCAACATTCTGGGTGAAAATGAAACCGATGAAGTTACTCCGGTTGCACCTCCGATTTATCAAACAAGCAATTTTTATTTTAGAAGTGTAGAGCAATTCCGAAATGCAATTTCCAATGAAAAAGAGACCTGGATTTATTCACGTGGGAACAACCCCACAACAAACCTGCTTTGCCGGAAACTTGCTGCCCTCGAAGGTGCTGAAGAAGCATTGGTTTTTGCCAGTGGAATGGCTGCAATTTCATCCGCTATACTATCGAATGTTAAATCAGGCGATCACATCGTTTGCATCCGGAATCCTTATTCATGGACTGATACCTTATTAAATACAACAATTTTGCCGAGGTTTGATGTTTCGGTCAGCATGGTTGATGGGCGAAATGTTGAAGATATCATTGCTGCAGTAAAACCCGAAACAACCGTTATTTATCTCGAAAGTCCCAATTCCTGGACTTTTGAACTTCAGGATCTGAATGCTATAGGCGCCTTTGCCCGCGAAAGAGGAATTGTATCAATTATCGATAACAGTTATTGTACTCCATTATATCAGCAACCCATCAAACGTGGTATCGATCTGGTAGTGCATACTGCGTCAAAGTATCTCGGTGGACATAGCGATGTAGTAGCGGGTGTATGTTGCGGCTCGAAAGAACTTATAGGTAGAATATTTGCCAACGAATTTCTTACACTCGGTGGAATCCTTGCTCCGTTCAATGCCTGGCTTGTTCTCCGGGGCTTGCGGACACTACCTGTCAGGATGACGCATGTTAGCAACGTAACACAAAGGATTATTTCCTACCTCAAAACTCAGCCAAAAATCATACAGATTTACTATCCGGTTCTGCCTGAAAATGAGCAGTATGAATTATCGGAAAGGCAAATGCAAAAGGGATCAGGTTTATTTACAGTTGAAGTTGATTCTTCAATAGAAGCAATAGAATCATTCTGTAATAACCTCACTTACTGGCGTATGGCAGTTTCCTGGGGTGGTTTCGAATCGCTGGTAATTCCGTCATGCACATTTGTACGACCAGGTCTCTATAGTTCTTTATCTCCTAAATTGATCCGTTTTTCAGTTGGCCTCGAAGATGCCGAAACACTGATTCAGGATATTGAAAAAAGTATAAATCTGCTCTAAAAAAAATCCTCAGAGATGTTTACCCTGAGGATTTAAATGTTTTTCGGAAATATAGGATTGATCTATTCAGTCTTCTTTTCAGCCGGGTCTTCAATTGCTTCTTTTACCTGTTCCTTCGCTTCTTCAACCATTTCTTCTGCTTTCTCTTCAACGGATTCAACAGAAGCTTCAACTTTTTCTGCTGCAGTTTCAACTGATTCAGCAACAGGCTCTGTGTTGACAAGATTTTTGTCTTCGGCTGCTGTTCTGATTTTTTCTTCAAGTTTATCTACAACAGCAGCTGCTTTTTCATCTAATTTTTCAATCACATCTTCAGCTTTTTCTTTCAGATTTTCACCAAAATCTTTTACCTTTTCTGTTGCTTCTTTTGCAGCGGATTTTACATCTTCAACTACAACTTCCAGTTTATCAGCTACTTCTTTAGTATATACCTTTGCAGTTTCAACACTTTGTGCAGCTTTTTCTTTCAATTCCCCAGCTTTTTCAGATGTAGTATCCTTAAGTTCTGCAGCTTTTGCAAAAGTAGCATCTTTCAATTCGGTAGCTTTTGCTGTTGTTACAGCTTTTGATGTACCAAATAATTTCTTTAAAGAGTCAACGAATCCCATAATATTGTTTTTTAATGATTTAGATGGCAAAAGTAAAGAATTTTAACGGATTTCGCAATATTGTGATTGGTGTAAGCTGAAAGGTGGGAGTAATAAATTCATTCTGCCATGCCTGGTCTTCGCAACCTGGTTCGTTCAACAGCTTTTTCATATTGCCATTTTTTAATTTCTTTTTCATTACCCGACATTAAAACTTCAGGAACCATCCATCCTTTAAATTCTGCCGGTCTTGTATAAACCGGAGCTGACAACAGGTTATCCTGAAACGAATCGGACAGGGCAGATGTTTCATCACTTAATACACCGGGAATAAGCCGGATAACGGCATCAGTTACCACGGCTGCTGCCAGTTCTCCTCCGGTTAGTACATAATTTCCTATCGATATCTCCTTTGTAAAATAATGTTCCCTCAACCTTTCATCTATACCTTTATAATGGCCGCACATCAGGATGATATTGCCAGCCATCGAAAGCATATTTGCAATTGGCTGATTAAACAATTCCCCATCAGGCGTCAAAAAAATAATTTCATCATATTCCCTTTCTGATTTTAATTTATCAATACATGCAGCTACTGGCTTTATCATCATAACCATGCCTGCACCTCCGCCAAATGAGTAATCATCCACTTTCCGATGTTTATTATCCGAATAATCACGCAAATTGTGGAAATGAATTTCAGCAAGGCCCTTTGCCTGAGCACGCTTAATCATTGAATGGCTGAAAGGCCCATCAAACATTTCCGGAAAAATCGTTATTATATCGATGCGCATAAAATGATACTTTTCGAGGCAAATTTACGCTTTTATACAGGTTTATTTCCGAATATCTTGCAGATAGCTTTAGCTCAGGAAGGATTTTCGATGCATTCAAACTATAAAGGCCAAATGATTGTTATATTTGCAATCTAATTTAAGTAACTTATGAGAAAAACATTTTTCCTGGTAATTTCTTTAATTCTTTACACATCGCTTTTTGCGCAGCAATCAGGGATGAAAACATATGTAATTCATTTTAGTGATAAGGGCCAGAATACAGATGCTGCTATTAATCCATCCTTATATCTTTCGGATAAAGCTATTGACCGCAGGATGAAGCAGAAAATAGCGTTCGACCAGTCAGATATTCCTGTGAATGAGCAATATGTAAAAAGTATTTCAGCGAATGGTGCTAAAATACTGGCACGTTCACGTTGGTTCAACACACTTGTTATTGAAGCTACTTCCGAAATGGCTGATTTATATTCATCAATGCCTTTTGTTTCCGGAATTCAACAACTCGACAATGGTTACAATGAAGTCGCAACAGGTAAGTCGGTTAAACCTTTTTTTGAACCGGAACAAATTAATTCCTGGACAAATGGATTGAATAGCAAAGCAGCCAACGATATTTACGATTACGGTGCAGCATTCAACCAGATAAATCAACTTAAGGGACAATACTTACATAACCTTGGTTTTAGCGGCCAAGGTATGACGATTGCCGTGCTGGATGCCGGCTTCAATTCAGTTGACATTATGAATTGTTTCGATAGTTTGCGTGCCAACAACCAGATAAAAGGCACCCGCGATATGGCTCAGCCAGGTAATAATGTGTATGCAACTACAATGCACACGCATGGAACAAGCGTACTTTCGTGTATGGGTGCTAATAGCAGCGGCCTTATGGTTGGTACCGCCCCTAAAGCTGATTACTGGCTTATTCGTACTGAAGTAGGTGAGTATGAAAGAGTTATTGAAGAGTATTTTTGGGTAAGCGGGGCTGAGTTTGCCGATAGTATAGGAGCTGATCTCATTAACTCATCGCTTGGATACACTGAATTTGATGATCCCATGACCAATCACACGTATGCCGATATGGACGGAAATACAACTGTTGTTACCAAAGGTGCTGATATGGCAGCTCAAAAAGGAATATTGGTTGTTAATAGTGCCGGAAATTCCGGAGGAGGAGGATGGTGGTATATCGGTGCTCCCGCTGATGGTGACAGCGTTTTTTCTATTGGAGCAGTGGATGGTAATGGTTACAGGGCAGGTTTTAGTTCAGTAGGTCCAACTCATGATGGGAGGCTAAAACCCACTGTTTCGGCACAGGGTTTAGGTTCAGCAATTTTTTCTCCCGGTGGTTTGGGGTATGGAAGCGGTACTTCTTTTTCGTCACCCATAACATGCGGTATAACAGCATGTTTGTGGCAGGCACTTCCTGAATTTGTCAATATGGAAATAATTGAACTGATGAAAGCAACAGCTAGTCAGGCTAATAACCCTGATTCTTTGCTGGGATGGGGAATTCCAAATATTCAATCAGCTGCAATATCAAAGTCAGTTAATACCAAGGATGCAAAAAAAGTGGTACATACTTACCCAAATCCGGTTTTAGACAAGCTAACTATAGGTTTACCTGTTGCGATTATCGGAAAATATTCCGTTGAGATTGTAAATCTTTACGGGCAGGTAATTTATTCCAAAACAGGTAAATCAGATTCAGTGAGGAGCCTTCAAATTAATGATTTAGCATACATGGCAACAGGAATATATATGGTACGACTATCAAATGGCCGGACAAATTATATTGCTAAGATTCTTAAGAAGTAAATTTTCGCTAAGTGTATAATTAACCGGTCTTTGTGCCGGTTTTTTTATTACCTGATTTTTCTGCTATGTCCGGTATTCTTCGATTTGTAACAAAAACTTCGATCACCAATTTTTAAGTTGGTTGGTATAAATATAAGAAAAAGAAAAGAAGAGAAGAGATGATCGCCTATACTGTTCAAAAAAAATGACTAAAAATTCAACCGGATATAAATAGCACATTGATATCAGCTTACATTCAACTAATGCGTATTTGTTATTTTTGTATTAATAGCATAAAATTCTCTACAACTATCTGAAATAGTTTTATTTAACGGCATATTCAATTGGTATAAACTTCCTGAGTTTTCAATATTTGTCTTGATGTGGGAAATTGGTAATCAAAATCCGCTTAAAATTAGTATTTAGCGTGGCTATCTTGAAATAGTATTTCTCCACTGTGCTTTAATACCAATAGTTTCTGGACTACTATATTTTGTTTTGGAAACAGAATAAATAGGAGGGAAGAGTATAATTTACCTTCAGATTGTGTTACTATAATTTCTAAATAAGAATTTCGCAACTTAGTACAAATGTAATCCACACAGAGTAACCTTGTAAACTATAGTAAATTCACATAAGTAAACCCTCAAATAACAAATGTAACTATGGAATACGTGTTACATTAAATGCTTAATATAGAATTTATTATACAATTGTAAACATTTGTTAACAACTGTAATTAATTTTAAATCGGAAAATCTGATCTATTTCAATTTGTAACTATTTCAAAATGCTTTTAATCAATAATTTATAACAAATATATAAATCTATACTTCAAGTATTTGAGTTATTTCAGCTATATATATCAATATAAAAATTAATATATATAATTAACTGTAATTAAGTATATTATATCATAATATTAAAGCGAAAAATTAAATGTAAACCAGACATTAAACAATTTTATTTTTTATCTATTTAACCATATACAATATTGAAAAGTAAGTATTACATTTGTAGTTATATCGTCAAACTTAGTTTACAAATGAAAGACAGGATCATTTTACTCATTAAAGCAAAGAATCTCACAGCTGCTCAGTTTGCAGATGAAATCAATGTTCAGAAATCAAGTATATCGCATATAATTTCCGGAAGGAATAATGCCAGCCTTGATTTTATTCAAAAAATCCTTTTCAGGTATCCTGATGTAAATATGGATTGGCTTATGTTCGGAAAAGGACCGATTTTTAAAGAAGCTGATATTGCTCCAAATAACAGCAACAACGAAGCTTCCGGGCAGTTTACTACCCATAATTCACCTCCTGTAGATCTGTTTTCTGAAATCAATCCCGGCCGAAGCCTTGATTTTCGTGCGGAAAACAAGTTAAGTCCCGAACGAAATTCTGACGAAATTCCTAAACGTGATGACATACCAAAGGAGTCCGCATTTTCTGTTAAAGAAAACAAAGAGCAGATTTTGGATATATCAATGTGCAAATTGGAAAATGTACCGGTCAGGCCAGTTCAAAAAAATACTGTTACGAAATCTATTGTAAAAATCGTAGAATTTTATTCTGACAATACATATAAGGAATACTTCCCTGAATGATCAGTGCCTGTCGAAATGGGTAAAGAAAAAGTTGCCTTCGATAAGTGCATTCTCATAGCTATCCGATCCATGCACGGCATTATTCTGAATGGAAGAAGCATAAAGTTTGCGGATAGTTCCTTCGGCTGCATCAGCAGGATTAGTTGCCCCGATCAGTTTCCGATACTCATCAACAGCATTTTCCTTTTCAAGGATAGCCGCAATGATCGGTCCTGATATCATGAATTCAACCAAACTGCTAAAGAAAGGCCTGTCTTTATGAACAGCATAAAAAGCTTCTGCATCTTCCTGATGCATCCTTGTAAGCTTCAATGCTTTGATTTTAAAACCATTATCAATAATTTTCTGTAGAATCGAACCTGAATTTCCTGCTTTAAAAGCATCAGGTTTGATCATTGTAAAAGTGGAAATTCCCGACATAATACGCTGAATTGTAGTTGCAACAAATATAAGTTTTTAAATTCAACAACAATAACATCATAAAGTTTAAAATGGTAATTTTGCAAAAACATTTTATTATTCCAATAACCAAACATTTTGGCCATTTCTGAATCTTCAATTGTGTACTTACTAAAACTCCTGGGGGAAAAGCGGGATGTACTCATCACTACGCATTATAACCCTGATGGTGATGCAATAGGTTCGTCATTGGCATTATATCATTTCCTGCTTAGCCAGGGTATTCAGTCCAAAGTTTTGATTCCAAACGAATTACCTTCTTTTTTACAGTGGATGCCTGGAATCCATTCCGCTGTTATTTATTCGGCAAATACCGAAGAAGGAAATGCTATGGTAGCTTCCGCAGATTTAATATTCAGCATGGATTATAATGCACTAAGCAGGGTTAAGCTGTTTACTGACCAACTTAGAAGTGCCACTTCAACACGGATCATTATTGATCACCATATACAACCTGAAAATGAGTTTGACCTTATATTTTCAGAAACCACTGTATCCTCAACTTCTGAACTTTTATTTCAGATAATTAATGAGGCCGGTTTATCAGGTTGCATTAACAAGGAAATGGCTGAGTGTCTTTTCGTAGGTATAATGACTGATACAGGTTCATTCAGTTATGCCTGCAATCGTAAGGAAACATTCGAAATTGCGGCACATCTGATTTGTACAGGAATTGATGTTGAACGTATCCACCGCATGGTTTATGACACCTATTCCGAAAGCCGAATGAGATTGTTAGGTCGTTGCCTCGAAACAAATATGAAAGTCCTGCCCGAATTTGCGACAGCATATATCTGGCTTACCAAAGAAGAACTTGAAGAATTTAATTACCAGCAAGGTGACACTGAAGGTGTTGTAAATTATGCACTTAGCATTGAAAATGTAGCGGTTGCAGCTTTGTTCACCGAAAGGGACGACAGGGTTAGAGTTTCGTTACGCAGTAAGGGTGAGTTTTCGGTGAATGAGTTCGCCAGGGAACATTTTAATGGTGGAGGACACAGGAATGCTGCCGGAGGAGATGTATTTAAGAGCATGACTGAATCATTGGCCTGGTTCGAATCTCTTTTGCCTGCATACAGCAATGAAATTCATAAATCCCTGGCAAACTATAAATGAAGTAGAGATATGGCTTCCAGATTTTTTTTATTTATAGTTTTAATAATTGCTTTTGGATGTGTTTCATGTCGGAACAAAAATGTTGATGCAACGAAGAGTTTGAGCCAGGATCAGATCATGGAAAAGTTATTGGAAGCGAATAAAGCAACAGTAATTGCTGAAAATGAACAGATTGATAAATATATTTTACGCAACGGATGGCAAATGTCAGCAACTGGAACCGGGCTCAGATACCAGATTATTGAAAAAGGAAACGGTGCAAAAGCTTCAGCCGGAATGCTTGTAAAGTATGAATATGAAGTGCAACTCTTAACCGGTGAAACTATTTATTCATCGACACAAAGCGGTCCGAAAGAATTCATACTTGGTAAAGGCGGCGTCGAAAGCGGACTTGAGGAGGGAATGCTGTTGCTGCTTGTTGGCGATAAAGCCAGGTTGATAATACCTTCGTACCTCGCACATGGTTTATCAGGTGATCAGGATCGTATTCCATCGAAGGCAACACTCATCTATACCATTAAACTCATTGATTTAAAATAAATTAACAACAAATTAAATAAACTGAAACACTCAAAGGAAAAATGAAAATCAAAACAATTATTACTCTGGGAGCTGTCATCATAACACTGGTGGCTACATCATGCTCAAAATACTCCGGATTTAAAAAATCTGAAAGTGGTATTTATTACAAATTTTATGTCGAAAATAAAGACTCCCTGAAACCAGTCGAAGGAAGTATTCTTACTATGAACATCAGGTATCGTATCGAAATTAACGGGAAAGACTCTATTTTCTTTAATTCAAAGGATCTTCCCCGTCCTTTCGAAATCAACATGGCTAAATCAGAATTCAAAGGTGATATTTATGAGGCTTTCGGAATGCTGCATAAGGGCGATAGCGCAACCTTTATTATCAATGCAAACGACTTTTTTACAAAAACAGCCAAATATCCAACTTTGCCGGAAGGAATCGACAGTACTTCTATGATGTATTTTGATGTAAAGCTTCTGAAAGCTGAAACTATCGAAGAACGCCAGAAAGCAGAAATGGAAATTGCTGAAAAACTGAAAGGAGAGGAAGACGGTAAAATTCAGGCTTATTTAACTAAAAACAATGTTACTGTTTTACCTTCTGCATCAGGACTTTATATCATAACTCAAAATCCTGGTTCCGGACGTGGAATCAACAAAACAGATTTTGTTAAAATGAACCTGACTGTTTCTTCCATTGATGGCAAGAAAATATTCTCTACTCTTGATAAACAAAAGCCTATTACATTTGAATATGGACAGCCTTTTGATACCAAAGGTTTTGATGAGGCAATCGCAACCATGAAGAAAGGAAGTAAAGCCACTGTGGTTGTTCCTTCGGCAATGGGTTTTGGCGAAAAAGGCAAAAAAGATATGAGCGGTCAGGATATCATCGCTCCATTCTCACCGGTGGTTTACGACATTGAAATACTTGATCTTAAGACTAAAGCTGAAAATGAAAAAGCTGCAAAAGACGAAGAAGCCAATGCTAAAAAATCTGCTGCCGAAGCTATGGCAAAAGAACCTTCGCTGATTGCACAATACGTGAAAGACAATAAGATAACTGCAAAACCTAACGGCAGTGGAATATATTATGTTGAGAAAGTAAAAGGAAAGGGGCCTAAAGCTGCAGCCGGGAAAAAGGTAAAAGTTCATTATACCGGTAAACTTTTAAATGGAAAAGTATTTGATTCATCGCTCGACAGGAAGCCATCCACGCCATTTGAGTTTACGATTGGTAAAGGTGAAGTTATTCCGGGCTGGGACGAAGGAATTTCCATGATGAGTGCAGGTGGAAAAGCCACGCTTATTATCCCTTCTAAACTTGGTTACGGCGAGCGTGGGGCAGGAGATGATATTCCGGCTTATGCACCCCTGGTTTTTGATGTCGAACTGATCAGTATCAGTGATAAGTAATCTGATTGTAAATCTTGACTTAAACAAGAAGGTTAAGGTTAAGGTTAAGGTTGAGGTTAATGTTATGGTTTTGATTAAGTTTAGAATCTATTGCTCAACCTATACCTTAACCTTAACCTCAACCTAAGTTATACAAGATTACACTTTGATTGAATTAAAAATGAGGTGACTGAATCGTTACCTCATTTTTTTTTGCCATCAGCGATAAAAAAAGGATTGAGGAGAGAAGGCTTGTTATACATAACAGGTAATCCGGTTTTGGCTTCAAATACAGTACAACCTGCAAAACATGCAACTGCGTGGCCTGCTGCCGTGTCCCATTCCATAGTTGGACCGAAACGTGGATAAATGTCAGCTCCACCTTCGGCCAAAGTGCAGAATTTTAATGAACTGCCACGAGAGACAAAGGCGAGAGCGGGATAAGTTTTTTTTAATTCTGATATAAATTCTTCAGTTTCACTATTCATATGCGAACGGCTGCCAAGTACAAGGTAATTTTCTGTTCTTGAAATGCAAGGTAGTTGTTCAGCAAGATTCAGAAGCTGACTATAGTTTTCAATATCATTTCCTTTTAAGCGACTCATATCCAGCCTGAATGAACCATTAATGCTTCCCCAATATATAAATCCGGGAACCGGTGCATATACCACTCCAAATTCAGCTTGATGGTCGCTGATAAGCGCAATGTTAACTGTAAAGTCTCCGTTTTTTTTGATAAATTCTTTGGTTCCGTCCAAAGGATCAACGAGCCAGAAATCATTCCAGTTTTTCCGGGTATCGTAATTAATCTGAGAACCTTCCTCGCTTAATAAGGGCAAACCAGTTCCTGCAAGCCCTTCGGCAATTATAGTATGTGCTCTTTTATCTGCAATGGTCAGCGGGCTGTTATCTGATTTAAGTTCAAAATCAAATGGTTCAGCATAGACTTCCATTATTGCTTTTCCGGCTTTGAGAGCAGTTTGTAAAGCAGTAAACATTAAACTTTCATCGATTTTCATTTCACTTATTCTTTTTCCGCTTTTCAATAAGTTCCTTATAGCCAAGCATTTCGTCGCGATGTCGGGCGGCTTCAATAAAATCCAGCTCTTTGGCAGCCTTTTCCATCGCTTTGCGCGACTGGTCATACTGCTTTTTAAGCTGTTCATCATTCATGTAACGTACAAGCGGATCAGCGGCTGTGCTGATTGTTTCTTTCTCAACATAAGCCTTTGGATCGGTTTTATACTCAATGTTGCTTGTAAAGTCTGATGGATCAATACTTTTGATAATCTGGGTAGGAGTGATGTTGTGCTTCAGGTTGTACGCAATCTGGATGGCTCGTTTGCGGTTAGTTTCGTTGATAGTCTGTTGCATGGAAGCGGTCATTTTATCAGCATAAAAAATAACCAGGCTGTTCAGATTGCGTGCGGCCCGACCTGCGGTTTGTGTCAATGATTTTTCGGAACGCAGAAATCCTTCCTTGTCAGCATCCAATATAGCTACGAGCGACACTTCAGGCAAATCTAGTCCTTCCCGAAGCAGGTTAACGCCAATCAACACATCAATGGTACCCATTCGCAGATCACGGAGTATCTCCACCCTGTCAAGAGTATCTACTTCCGAATGGATATATTTACAGCGAATGCCAAGCCTTAGAAAGTACTTCGAAAGCTCTTCCGCCATTCTTTTGGTAAGTGTAGTAACCAGTATCCGTTCATTTTTAGCAGTTCTGATCTCTATTTCATTTAGAAGATCATCAATCTGATTCAGACTTGGTTTAACTTCAATTTGCGGATCGAGCAGACCTGTTGGCCGGATAAGTTGCTCAACCACAACTCCCTGCGATTGGTTTAATTCATAATCTGACGGCGTTGCACTTACAAAAATAACCTGGCTTAACAGGGTTTCGAATTCTTCAAATTTCAACGGGCGGTTATCAAGAGCCGAAGGCAGTCTGAAACCATATTCAACCAGGTTTTGTTTCCGCGAACGGTCGCCACCGTACATTGCTCTTATTTGTGGGACTGTAGCATGACTTTCGTCGATAACCATCAGGAAATCAGAGGGAAAGAAATCGATCAGGCAAAAGGGTCTCGAACCGGTCGTACGCCCGTCGAAATACCGGCTATAGTTTTCAATACCAGAGCAATAGCCAAGCTCACGCATCATTTCAATGTCGTAAGTAACCCTGTCTTCCAGTCGCTTTGCCTCGAGCGGACGACCTATTTCCTTGAAATATTCCACCTGCTTCACCATATCGGATTGAATTTCCCAAATAGCTTCCTTCATTTTTTCCTTCGAGGTAACAAAGATATTGGCAGGAAAAACAGTGATCTCAGTCAGCGTTTCAATTGTGATCCCATTCAGTGGATCGAAGGATGCGAGACTCTCGATTTCATCACCAAAGAAAATAATACGGTACGCTATATCAGCTGAAGCCGGAAATACGTCAACAGTATCACCTTTAACCCTGAATTTCCCCCGCGAGAGTTCAAGTTCTGTTCGCGAATACAAACTTTCGACTAAAGCATGTAATAATTTGTTACGACTGAGTTTATCTCCGGTGGCTATATGAAGAACTTTGCTGTTAAAATCATCCGGATTTCCTATACCATAAATACATGAAACAGAGCACACTACAATAACATCCCGCCTGCCTGAAAGCAGAGCTGATGTAGCGCTGAGTCTGAGTTTTTCGATTTCTTCATTAATGGAAAGATCTTTCTCAATGTATGTGTTTGTTACCGGGATGAAAGCCTCAGGCTGGTAATAATCGTAATACGAAATAAAGAATTCGACTGCATTTTCAGGGAAAAACTGCTTGAACTCACTGTAAAGTTGTGCCGCAAGGGTTTTATTATGACTCAATACAAGTGTTGGTCGTTGAACTTGTTGTACAAGGTTCGCAATAGAAAAAGTCTTGCCTGATCCGGTTACGCCAAGCAGAACCTGGGCATGATCGCCTCTCACAACGCCTTCACTAAGCTGTCTGATAGCTTCCGGTTGGTCGCCTGTAGGTACATAATCGGAAATGAGTTTGAAGTTCATAAGAATAAGAAATTCGTTTTATGTTGCAAATAACTGCGTACTCAATTTGAACTAACCGGGAAGCAAGAGGCGCGCTACCAGCGGATAATGGTCCGAAAAGTCTTTGTCAATCGTGCGATGCTCAATGGCTTTTAAAGCTTCCGAATGGAATATATAATCAATCCGTAGCATCGGTAACATTTGGGCGTGTGTTTGACCCAAACCTTTACCAGCCTCAACAAAGGAATCTTTTAATTCGTTAATAATCTGCCTGTATGAATACGAAACCGGTGTATCATTAAAATCACCTGTAAGTATCACCGGGTAAGGAGACTTGATAATAAATCCGGATATTGTTTCCGTTTGCTCCGCCCGTTTTATAAAAGCATGTCGCATTTTTTCGATAATAGCCAGGGAACCCTTTTTAAATTTTTCATCAGCAGCCGGGGCATTGGTAATTTCGCTCACAAAATTATAATCTTCCTTACCAAATTTTACTGATTCCAGATGTGTATTCATTATCCTGATGGTGTCCTTCCCGATTTTTATATCACAAGTTTGGCAAAAATTTACTTTGCTGTTCGGAAATTCAAGTATCATAGAGTGAATAATGGGATACTTGCTGAAAATAGCGAGTCCGTATGGTAAGCCTTTCTTCTGTTTGTTGATTAGCTCAATATTGCGGTATTTATATCCTGATTTTATGCTTATGGTATCTGCAAAATCAGCCTGCTTACCTGCTCCGCTATAATATTCCTGCAGACATAAAATATCCGATGATTCAGTTTTTATGAGTTCGAATATCGCCGACCGGGTGGATTTACTCGATTCATTCCGCCAGTTATATAGATCGAATAGTCTGACATTGTATGACATTACTTTGATGCTGTTCCCGTAAGTCAACTTATTTTCTGCCCCGGAAAATTTAATAAAAGTCTTTATTTGATTGTATCCTAAAAGAATGGTAAAGAGAGATAGTATGAAATATTTTTTCAGGAAAACAAGCCAGAAAAGGATGAAAAACAAGTTGCAGACTAAAAATATAGGATATGCTGTACCTGCGAAAGCTAAAGGCCAGAACTTTTCGGGCGAAACATACAATGACATGTAGGAGGATAAAAGCAGGCATATAAAGATAACATTAACACCCAAAAGTAATTTGGTGGCTAATGACATCTTCCCTTTGGGTTTACCAGATTTCTTTTTTGCTGTTGCCACTTAAATTATCATTGTATAGCTATGCAGTGTCCGAATTGAACAATTTATTGATTTTTGCTGCTGTTAAACAAAATATCCTTTTCTTCTGATGAAAGGCTTGTATAGCCGCTTCGCGATATTTTGTCGAGTATCAGGTCGAGTTTTTGCTGTTTCATAGCTTTCTGCCTGTTGTATTCTTCATCACTCAGAGGTCGCCCGGTACTGTGAACCTTGCGTAATGGTTTTCGTTTAAATGGATTCAGATTTATTGATTTGAGAGAAGATAGTCCCAACCATTGTAACACATTATTCCTGATAAAGAGTACATACAAAACACCTGAAATCGCTCCGCCAATATGTGCAAAATGCCCTCCTGCATTGCCTGAGCGAATCATAAGCACATCAAGGACAACGGTGAACAATGCAATATATTTGATTTTTATAGGCCCGATAAATAGTAAGTTCACGGTGTATGAAGGAACCAGAACAGCAGTGGCAATGGTAATTGCCAATACCGAAGCTGAAGCGCCAATAGTAGTGGCATTTTGTATTGAATCCTGAAAAACCGGGAAGATATTATACGCAATCATAAATGCCAATGCTCCTGAAATTCCTCCGATGAAATATATGGTATAAATCTTCCGGCCAGGCATGAATTCCATAAATATCTTTCCAAACCAGAAAAGCCATATCATATTAAAGAATAAATGCCAAAAATCTTCATGTACAAACATATAAGTAATTATCGTCCATGGCTTCAGCATCATATTTGGAAAGGAAGCAGGAAAGCCAATCCAGTCAATAACATTATTCAGAAACACCTTATCACCAGGAGTGTCAGAAGTATATATCAGAAAACCAGCAAGTTGAACTAAAGCCAAACCAAACCAAACCGCAACATTCGCAATAATCAGTTGCGTTAGAGCCGGCCTCATCTGTGCAAGGCTTTTCAATCGTTCGGCTGCAGAATGGTTGTAATTCATTTTTGTTAATTATTTCATATTGTATTGATTATTAGCATATTATCAATGGATGTTAATTTGATAATTAGTGCTGCCAGTAATTATTATTCCGGTGCTTATCTGCTTTCTTTTTCCAGTAAATAATCAGTAAAAACCCAAAGATCATTCCTCCGAGGTGAGCAAAATGGGCAATGTTACTTCCAGTATTATACACTCCTGAAAATAGTTCGATAGCACCATAAAGAATTACAAACCACTTGGCTTTAATCGGTATGAAAAAATACAGATATATGAGGGAATTTGGAAAAAGCATACCAAAAGCCAGAAGTAATCCGAAAACGGAACCGGAGGCACCGATTGTGGTCATATTATACAATGCATTGAGATTTCCAATCAACGGATCGCTGAAATTCTGGCCGTTCTTCAATATTTCGTAACCTGTTTCACGAACCTGAGAAATCTGATCGGGAGTTAATCCCGCTTCGGCATAATACACCTGGATATAAATTACCAATACCTGGATAAGCCCGGCCCCAATGCCGGTTATCATGTAATAGGTGAGAAATTTCTTTGGCCCCCAGGTCTGTTCCAACACGCTTCCGAACATCCACAATGCAAACATATTGAAGAAGATATGCGAGAAGTTACCGTGCATAAACATGTAAGTAACAAACTGGTAGGGTGCAAAATGAGGAGAAACAAAATAGTGTAACCCGAGATAATCGCTCAGATCAATCCGCATTGAGTTTTCGAGCACAATAGTAGCCAGGAAAAACAATCCATTAATGATAATTAGGTTTTTAACAACCGGTGGCAGAAACCCAAATCCTGAAGGGCTGTATCTTGGGAAACTCATTTTCTTTTTTCTGTTTTAGAATAGTTCGAGAAATCATGAATTGAAATGAAGTCCTAACTATTTTCTATTTTCTATTTTCCTTTTCACTATTAACTTCAACAAACTTCAACCTACCTGATCAGTTTATCAATTTCTGAGACCTGAATGATTTTCAATATTTTACTTCCGTCGGGCGCAATGTCCGGAACCTGGCAAGCAAAAAGTTCATCAACCAGTTGCTCCATTTCTTCAGGCTTTAGTGTTTTCAGTGTTTTTAAAGCCAAATTACCGGCAATCAGCCTTGCAAGTTTAATCCTTTGATCATCAGCCTGATCCATCTTGTTTTTTTTAAAATCTTCCAGTATCCCATCAATAAAATCTTCAATTTCGTTGGTTGGCATTTTCGAAGGAACTGTATTAACAACAAATGTTCCGCTGCCCATATCAGAAATCTCAAAGCCTAAACTATCAAGGTCAACGGATATTTCATTCAAAATCTCACTGTCAACTGACGAAAGGTGGATCGTTTGAGGGAAAAGCATCCGTTGTTTTGTAATGGATTGTCCTTCGGCATTCAAACTCAACCGTTCAAAAAGAATTCGTTCTTGCGCTTTCTGCTGATCTACAATCAGGAGACCAGATTTCACATTAGCGACAATAAAACGGTTTTGTACCTGAAAAAGTTTATTTGCTTCAGGAGTATTACTCTCAGGTATGAGTGTAGGAGTTGAATCGGACTGGTCATGTTTATTCCGGATGTCTTCATTCCCTTCTTTTTCAGTTTTTTGTTCAGGCTGATCAGCTATGCCTTCGTACATTTTTTCCCAGCCGTTTCGGTTGGCAGTCATGCCTGCATTGGCTTTCAGGAAATTCCGGGGTTTTCGGAAAGGATTATAATCGGGGTTTACAGTAATGGTTGGTTCTTTGGGCTCATACCCCTTTGGGGCAATAAAATCAAAAGTTGGTTCCGTGTCAAAATCGATTGTCGGACTCAGACTGAACATTCCTAATGCATGTTTCACCGAAGTACGGACAGATGCGTATAGCATTTGCCCGTTTTGAAAGTTGACCTCGGTCTTGGTTGGATGAATATTTATATCGATTGTGGAAGGATCAACTTCAATATAAAGGAAATAGGAGGGAATGGCCGAATCAGGAATGAGTTCTTCAAAAGCCTGTTCAACAGCATGGTGGAGGTAAGGATGCTTGATGAACCGGCCGTTGGCGAAAAAAAATTGTTCACCACGCGTTTTCCTTGCTGCTTCAGGCTTCCCGATATATCCTGTAATTTTAACCAATTCTGTTTTGGCTTCTACAGGTAAGAGCTTTTCGTTGATCTGGTTGCCGAAAATATGAACTATTCTTTGCCTGATATTTCCTTTTGTAAGCTGGAAAACAGGCTTATCATTATTAAAGAAAGAAAATTCAATGTTCGGATGAACCAATGCTACCCTTTGAAATTCTTCAAGAATATGCCTGAATTCAACATTATCTGATTTAAGAAAATAACGGCGGGCAGGAATGTTAAAAAATAGATTTTTCACTATAAACGTTGTACCTTGCTGGCAGGCAGTGGGTTCCTGACTCTTAACTTTCGATCCTTCAATATTTATCGAGGTGCCAACTTCATCATCTACCTTCTTTGTTTTTAATTCGACCTGCGCAATAGCGGCTATCGAAGCGAGTGCTTCGCCTCTGAAACCAAGGGTACGTATTGAGAATAAATCGTTGGCTTCGCGGATTTTTGAAGTAGCATGACGCTCGAAACACATACGGGCATCAGTTTCTGACATTCCCGAGCCATTATCAATTACCTGTATGAGCGTTTTGCCGGCATCTTTAACCAATAGCCTGATTTGAGTAGCACCAGCATCTACCGCATTTTCAAGCAATTCCTTTATTGCTGAAGCAGGGCGTTGTATTACCTCACCGGCAGCAATCTGGTTAGCAACGGAGTCGGGAAGCAGCCTGATCAGATCTGACATAAATTTATTTGATTGATGATAGGTAGGTTATTTAAATATTTTGCGCAGATCGAAGCTGTCAATTAAAGATATAATACAATATCATAAGCAGTAAGAGCAGAGTAAACAATATACTCATCATCCTCGATCGCTTCCTGAGGCGTTCATCCAAAGCCTTTCTGTTCATCCGCATTCGCATCCGCATCCGCAACTCACTGTCAGGTAAGCCATTTCTATCAACATTGGCTTTGGCCATCATTTTTTCCTGTGCTTCTTTAACAGGATCATAAAATACTGGCTTATACGAATATCTTCGTGGTTTTGGTGTCCGGAATCCTATAAGTTTCATACGTTTTACAGGTTTCTTCGAAAATGTTCTGCTCTCAGTTACCTGATGCAAAAGTACCTTAAAAAAACCTTACTTTTGCATATAAACTATGCTTTTTGTGATGCCGGCAAAAATGCAGTATTTTCGAAACAAAGCATAAAATGACAGAAGACAAACTGGGAAATCTAATAGTTGTTGGGGATAAAGTACTTATAAAACCTGGCTCAACAAAATCCAAAACCAAAAGCGGGCTTTTCCTTCCTCCCGGATATTCTGAAAAGGAAGAAATCCGTCAGGGATATGTGGTTAAAGTAGAACCTGGGATACCGATTCCTTTTTTTCCTGACGAGGATAACGAACCATGGAAGCCTAAAAAGGATGATAAGGTTAAATACATTCCTTTGCAGGTTTTGGTTGGTGACCTGGCTATATTCCTGCAAAAAGGTTCTATCGAAATTGTTTACAACGATCAAAAATATTTTATTGTTCCTCAACATTCAATTCTGCTTATCGAACGTGACGAATCAGCAATCTGATCAAATTTCGCGAAAAAACAAAAAATCCTTACTTTTCGGGTAAGGACTTTTTTGGGTTTCTGATAGTAAGGAATATTTTATTTTACAGTTATAGACTGACGGCTCGTAACCAGGTAGGCAGCTCCAAAAAGTACTGAAGTGTAGAACAAATCACCTAATAAGCCATTATACAGGAATGGAAGTCCGGCAATGTACGATTGCATAAGACCTGCAACATTCATAGGGTAAGGCATCATTCCTGATGACCAGCTTGCAAAATTTGTAACAAGGTAAAATAAGATGGAAGCAGCTACCGAAGCTGAAATTGTATTAATAACTGTTAACCTGCGCTGCAATAAAAGTCCAAAACCAACAATAGCAATAAAGCTAAGGTAAACAGGAAGCATTGTTGAATGAAACCCTATAATAAAATCGCTCAGTAACATGGCTGCAACAGGAACAACGAAAGCCATATCCTTACGTTTCAAAAAAGTACCGCCAAACAGCGCAATTGCAGCAATCGGGGTGAAGTTAGGCCAGTGAGGGATAAGTCTCATCATTGCCCCGGCAAAAATCATTGCAATTACAAGATAAAATTTTGGCGAAAGTTCTATTTTTTTCATGTTTAAAAACTATTATTGATTTTCTGTGCGGCAAAAATAACAAAAAGCATCGGAATTATTCATTTGCACCTGATTACTAATTAACAAAATTATGTGTAAAAAGTTTAAATCAGTATATATGTCTTGCTTTCAATAGCTTGAAGTTACATTTAGAATAAAAATCCCGGTTTTATCAATCGGATTTTCCGACAGACCTTTAAAACAATAGAAATCAATAAAGTTTACTTTTCAGAATATGTAAAAGTAAATACTACTTTTACACTATAATTAAAGAGTGTTCCCGGATTATGAAAAATAAAAGCAAATACTTGTTTTTTTTACTGTTGCTATCAATTATGGTAAGTATGGAATCGTGTCATAATTTTAAGAAGAAAGCTGATTTGATTATTTACAATACCCGTATTTATTCCCCTGACAGCCTTAATGCCACTATTAATTGTATCGCAGTTAAAAAAGGAAACATTGTTGCTGTTGGCACTGATGCCTCGATAAGAAGCCGTTATTGGGCCGCTGAAAGTATTAATGCTTCAGGAGCCACCGTTTATCCGGGTTTTATTGATGCACATTCGCATTTTACCGGGTTAGCCCTTGGTTTGAGGTATGCTGACCTTACCCAGGCTCATTCTTTCGGAGATGTTCTCGAGATTCTTGAAGGTTACCGGAAACAGCATCCTGAGGGTTGGATAATTGGTTTTGGATGGGACCAGAATAATTGGCCGGGAAAAGTATTTCCTGACAACTCAATGCTAAACAGGCTTTTCCCTGGTGTTCCTGTTGTTCTTACGAGGATTGACGGACATGTTGTGCTTGCCAGTGATGAGGCAATTCAGGCGGCTGGTATAAAAGAAATTGAAAAAAAGGGAGAAGCTGTTATTACGAATGGAAAATTCTCTGGTATCTTTCTCGAAGGGATGGCTGATAAAATTAAAAATGCTGTACCCTTGCCTTCAAGAAGCGATATTGCTGATTTTATGAAGACTGCTACAAAACTTTGCCACGAAGCAGGTCTTACAGCTGTAACTGACGCCGGTCTTAACAAATCGGAAATATTGCTGATTGATTCATTGCAAAAAGCAGGCATTATCACTCTGCGAATCGATGCATGGCTAAGTCCTACTAAAGAGAATTTTGATTATTTTATGAAAGATTCCGTTTATAATACACCTTTTTTAAGAATCGGGGCTATTAAAATGTATGCCGATGGTGCCCTGGGATCAAGAGGTGCATGCCTTTTAAAGCCGTATTCCGACGATTTTCCTAACCACGGAATACCAGTTACAACCCCTGAGGAACTTTCATATATGTGCAAACAGGCATATGAGCATGGCTTTCAAGTGAACACCCATGCAATTGGCGATTCTGCCGTGCGAATGGTTTTAAGGACCTACAGTAAATTCCTTAAGCCGGGTGACGACCGTCGCTGGCGTATTGAACATGCTCAGGTTATTAATGAACATGATTTTGTATTATTCGCAAAATATCATATTATCCCTTCAATACAGGCTACTCATGCTACTTCGGATATGGATTGGGCCGAAAACAGGCTTGGCCCGAATAGGGTTAAAAATGCATATGCTTACAACCGCCTGCTTTCGCAAAATGGCTGGCTGCCAAATGGTACCGATTTCCCGATTGAAGGAATTGAACCTTTGAAAACATTCTATGCTTCGGTTGCAAGAAAAGATGCCCGGGGTAAGCCCAAGAATGGGTATATGATGGAGAATGCACTTTCCAGGATGGATGCATTAAAAAGTATAACTACCTGGGCTGCAAAGGCTTCGTTTGCTGAGAAACAAAGAGGAAGCATTGCCGTTGGATATACAGCTGATTTCACTATACTCAATACGGACATAATAAAATCCCCTGAAGATAAAATACTCCTCACTAAAGTCCTTTTTACAATCGTTGATGGAAAAATCGTTTACAAATCAAAGTAAACATTTTCTATGATTTCTCACTTTTTTCGCATTTTCTCCCTTTCTACGTCGCCCATCCCAAATTATCAGGATTAATTGATTCAAGCTTTGTTTTGTTTATCGGCCACCAAGTGGATAATATGAATAAACTCGCTGAATATCATTGCAGTAGCTCCCCACAAAAACTCTCCGCTTACTGAAAATCCTGGAGCATGCACCCGCAAACTGTTTTTAAAATTCAGCGATCGGTTTATTATTTTATCATAAATCAACTCATCGAAAACATCAATCTCAATAATCCGTTGAACTTCGGTCGGATCAGGATGGAATTCAGGTCTTATTGGAGAGTAAGCTATAAAAGGATAAATGATGAAATTGCTTGGTTTAACATAAAACATACTCAATTGACCTATTATTTCAACATTTTCAGGTAAAATTCCAATTTCTTCTTTTGCTTCCCGGAGAGCAGTATTTTTAAAATCAATATCTTCCGGTTCAACTTTTCCCCCGGGCAGGCAGATTTGCCCCGAATGAGCCCCATCATATTCATTTCGCAGAATAACAACGGTATGTAGTCGGCTCTGAACAGGATATAATAATATAAGTACTGCACTTTCCAGCGCATTAATTGGCATAATTTTTGACTTGATATCTTTTATCCTCATTTCAGGTGCCAGTCGTAAATGCGCTTCCGCTCCGGGAAGATTTGCTAAAAGCTCCGCTCTCAACATTTCGATAAATTTCCGGATATGAGTTTCCGAACCAATAAGGCTATTCATTTCAACAATGCTAAAATCATGCTTTATAAACTTACGATCCTGAGTATTTGTTTTAAAACCATAAAAATAATTTTCTCGAACGGGCTTTATCTTTAAGTTAGTAGTATCTTTGTAGCAATAGCAAATTACATGAAAAAACATCAACTTAAATCCTCCGGCTCAACATCCGAAACGCTCACTAACAGGATGGAACTTATCCTGTTCAACGATGATGTAAATTCATTTGATTATGTAATCGAAAGCCTTGTAGAAGTTTGCGCTCACGATGTTGTTCAGGCCGAACAATGTGCCTTGGTTGCTCACTTCAAAGGAAAATGTGGCGTTAAATCAGGTACACTTACTGAACTTACTCCTATGAACAATGAGCTCAACAACAGAGGGATTTCTACTGTTTTGACCTAACATTACCCGAATCTATGAATAAAACATTAAGGAACATTTTTATTATTTTCCTCGGACTTGCAATTGTTTCCTGCTCAAAAGTTCCGATAACCGGTCGTAAACAACTCAAATTGATGCCTAACAGCATGATGCTGGAAATGGGTCAGTCAGGATATGCCTCCTTTTTAAAGGAAAATCCTGCCGTAAATCCTCCTACAAGGCAGTCAGCAGAAGTTACGGCAGTAGGCATCCGCATCAGCCAGGCAGTTGAGCTGTTTCTTAAAGACAATGGCTTATCAAAAAAAGTTGAAGGTTATAAATGGGAATTTAATGTGGTTGACAGTCCGGATGTAAATGCATGGTGTATGCCAGGAGGTAAAGTTGTGGTTTATACAGGAATTCTTCCTCTTACCAGAGACGATGCAGGTTTGGCTGTTGTCATGGGTCATGAAATTGCTCATGCCATTGCCGATCATGGTAATGAACGTATGAGCCAGCAATTGTCAGTTCAGGCGGCAGGAATGGGGTTGGATATATTCATGCAGCAGAAGCCTCAGCAAACAAGGGATATTTTCATGTCAGCCTTTGGTGTCGGATCACAGCTTGGAATGTTGGGTTACTCGCGCCAGCATGAACTTGAGGCAGATAAATTGGGTTTGGTTTTTATGGCTATGGCGGGATATGATCCTGAGAGAGCTGTCAGTTTCTGGCAGGAAATGTCGAAATTAGGTGGGGGAAATAAACCACCCGAAATTATAAGTACCCACCCCAGTGATGAGCGACGTATAGCCCAGATTAAAGCTTTTTTACCGGAGGCGCAGAAATACTATAAGTCAAATGCTGCCGGAAATGGAACTGGTGTAAAAACTAATACATCCACTACACCAGCTAAGCAGAATACAGCTCCGCCTCCAAATGCCAAACAATTAGGTATTAAAATAAAATAGTACATTAAAGATTTTTGAGAGTATAGTGAATCCTTAAACTTAAAATGCTAATTTAGCCGGAGAATCTCGAACTCAGGTTTGAACTGAATTTAGGCTCAATTTAAATACGTATATATGTCTTGGCTGTTGATAATAATGCTAATTTTTCTGGGTTTATTGTTCCTACTCCTTGAAATTCTTGTAATCCCCGGCACAACCCTGGCTGGCATTGTCGGCTTTGGATTGCTGTTTGTTGGCATTTGGCAGGCTTATGCAAGCAAAGGTATTATTGAAGGACACATAACTTTAAGCTCTACTTTGGTTGTAACAGTGGCAATCCTTTATTATTCCTTCAAAGCCGGCACCTGGAAACGAATGGCCCTCAAAACAACAGTGGATGGGAAGATGGATCAACTGAAAGGGATGAACATAAAAGAAGGCGACAACGGAATAACAGTTTCGAGACTCGCACCTGCAGGTAAGGCAATGATAAACAACGATATAATCGAGGTTCACACCTATGGTGAATTTATTGACCAGGAAAAAGAAATTACCGTAATATCAGTAAAAGACAATAAAATAACCGTAACCCTTAAAAATTCAAACTCATGACCCCTATGTATTCATTTGTTGCCATTGGCGTAGCCTGCTTAGTCGGGTTATGGATCATATTTTATTTTATCCCGGTTGGCCTTTGGTTTACGGCTTTACTCTCTGGTGTTAGAATTTCGCTGCTGCAACTCGTATTTATGCGCTGGCGTAAAGTACCACCGTCAGTGATAGTTTCGGCACTTATCACGTCAACTAAGGCAGGCTTATCCCTTTCACGTGATCAGCTCGAGGCTCATTACCTGGCAGGAGGAAGAGTGAAATCAGTTGTAAATGCTTTGATTTCGGCCGATAAAGCAAATATACCCCTCGATTACAAAGCTGCTACTGCAATTGACCTTGCAGGCCGCGATGTTTTCGAAGCCGTGCAAATGTCAGTAAATCCTAAAATTCTTGATACACCGCCGGTAGCAGCAGTGGCAAAAGATGGAATCCAGCTGATTGCAAAAGCCAGAGTAACTGTTCGGGCTAATATCAAACAACTTGTCGGAGGAGCAGGTGAAGAAACAGTTTTGGCCAGGGTAGGAGAGGGGATTGTTTCCTCAATAGGTAGCACGAATACACACAAAGAAGTTCTCGCCAATCCCGATACCATCTCAAAAGTGGTACTCGCAAAAGGTCTGGACTCAGGAACAGCCTTCGAAATTCTCTCGATCGATATAGCTGATATTGATGTTGGTAAAAACATTGGCGCAATGCTGCAAATGGACCAGGCTAATGCCGATAAAAATATAGCACAGGCCCGGGCCGAAGAACGTCGTGCAATGGCTGTTGCAAACGAACAGGAAATGAAAGCCAAAGCACAGGAAGCTCGGGCAGCAGTTATTCTTGCCGAAGCCGAAATCCCAAAAGCCATCGCTGAAGCTTTCAGGACAGGCAATTTAGGTATCATGGATTATTACAAGTTCCAGAATATTCAGGCTGATACTCGCATGCGCGATTCAATCAGCGATCCCAACCAGAACCTTTCCGGGCAAACAGGAAAACAGGGCGAATAAATTCAGTTTCAAATTAGAATTACAGATTAAAGCCCGGCAATTAACCGGGCTTTTTTTATACCATTTCTTTTGCTCAATTGTTATAATCCCGAATTAGATAATAAAAGATGAAAATAAATGAACTATCGGATGAACCGAAACACAAATTATTGTATAAAGAGCTCATAGGTTCGTGCGGATATATTAATGAACGCAGTAACCGTATGCTTATCAAACAAGCATTTATAGATGTATTGCGTCATTTTGGTACTGCTAAAAACACCCAGGGTGAGTTTCAACTTGCTAATGCCGTTTCTGTTGCGCGTATTATTGCAGATGATCTCGGTCTCGATACTACCAGCATTATTTCAGCTTTGTTGCATCAAATGCCGGTATCAACAGAAATTGAAAGCAATGTATTCAAAAAGAAATACGGAAATGATACATTAAATATCGTGCTGAAACTCAAGCAGATTTCTGGTATAAGAATGGATAAAATATCCATCATGCCTGAGAATTTCATACAGCTGCTGCTGAATATGTCTGACGATATCCGCACTATACTCATTAAATTGGCCGAAAGGATCAACCTGATGCGTCATATCCGGCTTCTGTCCGACCTTGAGCAAAAGCAGGTTTCTGTCGAAACGTTCAACCTTTATTCACCTCTCGCTCACCGTCTCGGCCTTTACAAGGTAAAAACGGAACTCGATGATCTTGCCATGCAACATACATTGCCTGAAGTATATAACAACATCAGGAAAAAAATTCAGGATACAGCTGACGAGCAAAAAAAATATTTTGAAGAATTTATTGTGCCTATCAGGAAGAATTTGAAAAGTGCCGGTCTCGATTTTGAAATAAAAGCCAGAACCAAAGCTATTCCTTCTATATATGCTAAAATGAAAAAGCAGGAGATTGAATTCGATGAGGTATTCGATTTCTTTGCCATCCGCATTATTCTCAATAGTGCGCCTGAAAATGAAAAAGCTGATTGTTGGAAAGCTTATTCCCATGTTACGGATATCTATCCGCCTAATGCTTCGCGCATGCGCGACTGGATTTCCGCACCCAGACTTAACGGATACGAGTCGCTTCATGTCACAGTTGAAGCTCCTGGTACAAATTGGGTCGAAGTTCAGATAAGAACCCTTCGTATGGATGAAAATGCCGAAAAAGGAATGGCTGCCCACTGGAGGTATAAGGAACAGAAAGGAAGCAAATCCTCTGCTGATAAATGGTTGAAAAATATACGTTCCTTGATCGAAAACTATACTCCCGGCAATGACGAATTCTTACTCAACACCGGCATGAAGGCTTTTTCGGACCATATTTATGTATTCACGCCGGAGGGCCACCTGAAAAAGCTGCGCAACGGAGCCACTGTTCTCGATTTCGCCTTTGAAATTCATACCGAAATTGGTCAGCATTGTAATGGAGCAAAAGTCAACGGCCTTTTTGTTCCGCTAAAATATACTTTAAAGACTGGTGATCATATAGAAATTATTACTGCTAAAAATCAAAAACCGAATATTGATTGGCTGAACTGGGTGACCTCATCAAAAGCAATCACAAAAATTAAGAGGATTCTGAAGGATGCCGAATATTCGCAATCAGAGGCTGGCAAGGACTTATTAATGCGCAAACTCGGTCAAATAAAGGTCGATTATAATGATGATATCGGGAATAAACTCGTAACCTTTTTCAAAGCTGCCAGTGCGCTTGATTTGTTTCATGGACTTGCTGAAGGGAAATATGATATTCAGAAAATTAAAGAAGCTTTCCTGCCTGTTATTAAAACTGATGAAGCGAAACCACTGCCCAAGCCTTTCACTAAAGTTGATAATACCCGCAGAACTACAAGTCAGAAACCTCTTGTAATTATTAATGACACAACTCCGCTGGCTGATGTAAAATTTGCCCGCTGCTGCCATCCCGTTTCCGGAGATGAGATTTTTGGCTTCGTAACAGTTTCAGAAGGCATTAAAATACACAGGCTAAATTGTACCAATGCATCTGAAATGCTCGATCGCTACCATTACCGGGTTGTAAAGGCCAGGTGGGCCGAAATGTCGGAATTGACTTCCTATGTTGCAACAATTCGTCTGAGCGGGAACGATCAGCCAGGTATACTGAATGATATAACCAATATTGTTTCCGGCGATCTGAAAGCAGATATCAGATCCATTAACCTGAACAGTCGCAATGGGAAATTCGACGGCTATATTATGGTTAATGTTGATGGGAAAGCACACCTTAATTTAATAATCGGGAAACTTGCCAGGCTTAAAGGAATCAGGAAAGTCAGCCGCGAAAAATAATCTGAAGTCATTTTCTATCTAGAGTTATCTTTATTGTAACTCTATTCTTTTCGGAATCTATATCTTTGAATCGTTGAACAAAAGCCAATGCAATATCCAGGATACAATTCGGGCAAGATTGCTTTATCAGAAGGAGATTGGTTCCCTTTCCTGGTTTACAATTATATCCAGCTGCAGGATCGGGAGTATTATTTCATTTTACAGGATATAAACGGGTTAAAACATTTCCTTCCTGCTGAGTTTTATAAAAACTATGGTTTTAAAATTGAGGACGAGGTTCTTTGCAGGATTGACAGGATAAACTGTACCGGAAGAATCTTCCTTGAACCGAAACATCCAAATTATAATGAAGGTGAAAAGTACTTTTTTGAGGTTTACAGGCTAGTTGAAAACGATAGCAATAAATACGTAATAGTTAAAGATATTTCAGGAAATTGTATTGAAGTACCTGTTTACGGAAACAAAATAATTGATTTAATTGAGCGAAAAGAGGTTGAGTGCATTGTAAAGAACATAAAAAAAGGTGAACTAATACTTGAATTTATACCTCCGGACCTTTAGTTGTATAGTTATAATATTGATTATGAAAATAATATAAAGTTCATAGTTTATTAACAATTGTTTATAACTTATGTTTGGCGATTGTGTAGTGATTTACCTAAAAACACTTGACTTAGGGGTGCTGAAAGTTGTAATTTTAATTCACCGGACGAGATCATGGTAACCGGCCCTGGAGAGGCTACCGAACTTCTGAGAAGGAGAGAGGTACTGACCCCGAAGAAGTGGAAGAAATTGATTCGCAGGAATTGATTTCGGATATCGAACCGAAAGCCGGAATGCATGAAAGAGTCAAAGGGCATGTAGCAACCTGAACTGATTAACCGCAAGGAATAGAAGAACAGGTGCACCGCAAGGTGCTTAGGGCAAAAGGATTGAAAAACTGATTCGGCAACGAAAAATGTTTGAGACCTTAAACTTATGAAAATCAGGCTGTAAAGTTTGGCGAGTAAGAAAGTTATAACCCTCGCAGCAGTAAGTTCCCGATGATACTCATTGTGCAGGAATGCAACAAACAGGGACCGTAAGGTTTCTGGATGCCAGATTCCCAGGATCGCCGAAGCGCGGTGTACGACATTAAAACAATTCTGGAAACAGATGAGTTAGAAGGTCGAAGCAGGGAGCAGCATAAAACCGTAAGGCCGAATGCCAACCATGCGAACCGGGGATACCGGGAGTGTAAAAATTCCTGATGCCTACAGAAGTTACCGAGCCCAGGGGTAAGGCAACAACCACCGCTTCGAATGCAGGAACCGACAACGCGAAAGCGTGGACGATGCTGAAATCCTGAAAAGGACGAAGTCTGAATCCCGGGTTCATCCTGAAAGATCTTCCTCGTGAAGAAAACTGCGGTTTGAAACCAGTGCCGGAAAAAACAAGGTTTGGTGCTTGTCACCAGCTTTGAACAACAGCAGGGCATTACTGTATGGTTTGCCAATCTGTGAATTCTGCGAAGCAAACGCCGGCCACAATCTTCAGCTACGGCTGTGGAAAGTGAAAAGGGGAACTATCCGACAGGATTGTTCCCCTTTGCTTTTTTTATAGGCAATAAGCAAATTCCCTCTGTTTTAACTTTATTTTTCAACAAATCTTAAGATATTTTTCCAGTTTGGGATATTTATTCCTTATTCAATGTAAATTTGCAGGTTTTAAAATTCAGGAATATTATGGCGGGTAATAAATATGCCGTAATTGGCATCGGTCAGTTTGGCAAAGCTATTGCTAAAGCTATTTCGGCAAAGGGTTACGAAGTTATGGCAATTGATAGCGACCCTGAAATAGTCGACAGCATTGGCGATGATGTTGCCTATGCCGTAACACTTGACGCAACTGATAAACGTGCCTTACAAGGGCAGGGAATCGAAGAATTTGATGCCGTGGTTGTTGCTATCGGATCCGATTTCGAGCAGCGACTTCTGTGTTCCTCCATACTTCTCGACCTGAATGTAAAACGAATAATAACGCGTGCCAATGGTGAAGCTCAGCGTATTATCCTCGAAAAAATGGGAATCACCGAGGTGCTTTCGCCCGAAGAAGAAGTCGGCATTATTGTGGCAGAGCGAATGCTTAACCCCAATATTGTAAGCTATTTGCAATTACCCGATAACCATCGTGTTGTTGAACTGTTAAGCCCTAAAAACTGCATAAACAAAACGTTTGGCGAAATTGATCTTCGTGATAAATATAAGCTCAGCTTAATAACGGTGAAGGAAGAATTAAGGGTGATAAAGGATGGCAAGGAAACAATTGAGCATCATATTATAGGAGTGCCTGATTCAAAGCAATCCTTACAGGCTTCTGACAGGCTCGTTATTTTCGGTCATGTTCACGATATCGACCGTTTTCTTGAAATTAATACCTAACGTATGTTCAGGGACAGGGTTTTCTGGATTCGGGAATTTATTAACATACGCATCTATAAGCATAAGGCTTATGTTATAAAAGCATTACATTTTGCCAGTATTATTGTTTCGTTGGTAGCCATAACGGCAATAATAATACAACATGGATTTCCGGAAACACCTGATTCATTCCGAATTACGGCTTCAATTATTGAAATTAGTCTTGCATTTTATGTATTGAAATTTCTGATAAGAATTTTCTACGAATTCCATCCTATTGATTTCATTAAAGATAACAGGTTCGAGGCTGTATTATTATCATTGATAGCTTTTGATCAACTGGTTAGTATACTTACCGGCGCACATGTTGTGCAACAGTTTATGCGAATAATAGGCTTCCCCGGAATTCATACTTTTTATAATTTGTTTATTCAGTTCTATTTCTTCCTGATTATTGCCGTTGAACTGGGTAAAGCAGGACGTTTTCTTGATCATATCCACATAGGCCCTTCAGGATTGTTGGCTATTTCCTTTATATTCATCATTCTTGCAGGAACAGGATTATTGTTATTGCCTGAGATGACGGTTTCAGGTATCAGTTTTGTGAATGCCTTATTTACCTCAACCAGTGCATGTTGCGTTACAGGACTTACAGTTGTCGATACTTCAGTTTGCTTTACCTTGAAGGGCAAAACAATTATTATGTTGCTGATACAGGTGGGCGGGTTAAATATTATTTCGTTTGCAACTTTATTTGCTTCGTTTTACCGCAATTCGGCCGGTATCAGAATGCAGTCACTTATAAAGGATATTGTGTCTACTGACAAACTGAGTGATACAAGAGGATTATTACGAAAGATATTTCTTTATAGTATTTTTATTGAGTTGGTCGGTGCGGTATTGTTGTTTGCTACCTGGCCAAATGAGCTTATATTCAACGGTTTAGGCGAAAGGATATATTTCTCGATATTCCATTCAGTCTCAGCTTTTAACAATGCAGGATTTGCTTTACTCACTGATAATCTTTACGATATAACTGTCAGGCACGCTTACAATCTTCAGTTGGTAATAGCAGCACTCATCTTCCTGGGGGGGATTGGTTTTATCGTTTTAGAGGATATTTTTGCAATGAGAAATATCAGAGAGCGACGAAAGATTAAGTGGAAAAGGCTTCAGACTCACTCACGGATTGCGCTTTATACTTCGTTTATACTCATCCTGGTTGGTGCTGTGATTTTTTACCTGGTTGAATATAAGCATTCTATTTCGGGTTATGGGATATATGGCAGCATAGTATCATCCATATTTCAATCTGTTACCTGCAGGACCGCAGGATTCAATACCGTGGATTTTACGCATCTTGGGCAGCCGGTCATATTCTTCATGATGTTCCTTATGTTCATCGGTGCTTCTCCCGGTTCGACTGGAGGAGGCATAAAGACTACCACTTTTTCTGTAATACTCCGGTCGGCAATCAGTACGATTAAAGGAAGGCAGAATGTTGAGATTGTTAAACATACCATTTCGAATAGTACAATCGACAGAGCCTATTCAATAGCTTTGTTTTCAGTATCGCTGATCTTTATTTCAACATTTTTGCTCACTGTAACCGAGCCGAGCATTGATTTCACCAAACTGCTTTTTGAAGAGATTTCGGCCTTCGGAACCGTTGGACTATCAACAGGTATTACTTCTTCCTTGAGTACCGCAGGCAAAAGCATTATTATACTTTCTATGTATATTGGAAGAATAGGCACACTTACTCTTGCCCTGGCAATAACTAAACGGATTGTATATGCAAAATACAGGTATTCGGAAATTAATGTCCTGGTTGGATAACAGCAGTGATTTGATTTCTTTGGTCCGGCTTGTAATACCAGTGCAAGAAGCAGGTGTTGTTCAGTAACTGTACGACCAGAAAAAATTGAATAACCCCCAAAAAAAGAAAAGAGAGGGATAATTCCTCTCTTTCCAGTGTTTTTTAATTATTTGCAAGAAAACAGTAGCTGTTGTATTTTGTATGGCTAAAGTATTATTATCTCATAAATAATCAGCCAAAATCATTGTTAAAAGATGTTAATTGAAGGATAAATCACTATTCATCTTCTTTTTCACGATTTTTATCTTTGTCTTCATCTTCATCCTCTTCTTTCTCATCTGTTTCTTTAAGATCAAGTGCTGAGTCGAAAAAATCTTCATCTTTATCTGATTTAGTATCGATTTTTACGGGTACTTTAATCAGGTAACTTGCTTCTTCAGTGTCGAGTGTTATGGCAAAAAAGAATGCACCCCCTGACAAAGGTACTTTGATGGTATGATTTATCCAACCCATAGGGTATTTTTTGCGAATAGCCTCCATTAATTCAGGAGAAACATTTGCATAATTGATTATCAGCTTTTTACGATTAATTTGCATTGTTATTACAACTTTTTATTCCATTATTGGTGCAATTATACGGAAGAAAATGAAAAAAAACATATTTTTTAGAATAAATTAACAAGAATTTTCATTTTCATTGATTTAGTTCACTTTTTTGAGCACGATGGCTGTCCGGCTTGTTAAATACAGACTCAATCGGTTCGTTGAACTAACTTCATCCGATTGCGTTGTATAATGCATTTCCTCGTTAATCCTGCCATGACCGCCATACTTCACATTGTCAGTGTTAAGGATAATTATATATTTGCCTGGCTCGGGAACAGTAAACTCATAGCCCGGAATTGATCCGGATGAATGGAAATTAAAAAGAAAAATCAATCCGGCCCTTTCATAAACCAGGCATTTATTGTTTTCGTCACAGTTGATCTGACTGGCAAACAAAGTGCTGAGCAGTTTTGCTTCTTTTACAGTTTTGATCATGGCCCGGTCAAAATCGGACAGATAATGATACCTCAGAACAGGGTTATCCATCAACGACCACTGCCTGCGGGCATGAAGATAGCTCCAGTTATTGCCTTCACGTGGGAAATCAATCCATTCGGGATGTCCGAATTCATTTCCCATGAAATTCAGGTAAGCTTGACCTCCTAATGTTATCGTAATAAGCCTGATCATTTTATGCAGTGCAATGCCTCGCTCAACAATAATGTTTTCGTCGGACGATTGCATATTAAAGTACATTTCCTTATCCATCAGCCTGAAAGCTATGGTTTTATCACCAACCAAAGCCTGGTCGTGCGATTCGCAATAGGTGACAGTTTTTACATAAGCGAGCCTATCGTTGAGTACCTGCCACATTTCGCCCATACTCCATTGTTCATCGGGCACATCTTTCAGGTATTTAATCCAGAAATCTGGAATCCCCATACCAAGCCTGTAGTTAAATCCTATTCCTCCGTCTTCAATTGGCGAAGCCAGCCCTGGCATTCCTGAAACATCTTCGGCAATAGTAACGGCATATTGGTTAATGCTATGAGCCAGGTGATTGGCTAGTTGCAAATAGGTTACGGCGTCATACTCAACACCTTGCTTGAAATATTTGTCGATATTATCAATTTTTTCATCACCATGATGAAAATAAAGCATTGAACCCACACCATCGAACCGGAATCCATCAAAATGGAACTCTCTAAGCCAGTACTGTATATTCGACAGCAGAAACTGCATGACTTCTGTTTTTCCATAATCAAAAAGCTTTGAATCCCAGTTCGGATGCTCGCCTCTGGCTCCGCCATGGAAATATTGAGTCTCACTTCCATCGAAAAGATTCAGACCCTCATTCAGGTTTTTAACCGTGTGCGAATGTACCAGGTCCATAATAACTGCAATACCCATGCTATGCGCTGTGCTGATTAGGTTCTTCAGTTCTTCGGGTGTGCCGAAGCGTGAAGAGGGTGCAAAAAAACTTGACACATGGTATCCGAATGATCCATAGTACGGATGCTCCTGTATTGCCATGAGTTGAACTGCATTATATCCGGCTTTTTTTATACGAGGCAGAATTTTATCAGTAAATTCGTTATAGGTTCCCAGCCCTTCTTTTTCCTGGGCCATTCCAACATGAGCCTCATAAATAAAAAGATCGCCCAGTTTTTTAATATCAAAGTGTTCTTTCCCCCAGTCGAAACCAGGTGAAAACCAAAGCTGGCCGCTAAAATTTTTAGTGTCTTCATCCTGAATAACCCTGTTGATATAAGCAGGAATCCTGAGTTGATCGCCTATGGCACTTTGCACCAATACTTTAATCTTACTTCCATGTGTAAACGCAGTTTTGTAGTATTCTGCGTTCAGTTTAATTTCCCATATTCCATTCTCTTTTTTCTGTAATGGATGGGAGTATTTGTTCCAACTGTTGAAATCTCCGGTGAGGAAAAGCCCGTTTGCAGCCGGAGCCCATTCACGGTATACCCAGCAGTTCTCATCCGGAATAAAATGTACTCCCATATACTCGTAAGAAAGCGCAAATTGCTCAATACTGCCCGAAACCGATTCAATGTAACTGAGCTTTGTCTTAAACCTTCCAAGCCTGGCAATGATGTCGTTTTGAGCCTGTTCGAGCCACGGGTCCTGTTCAATTATCCTGGGTATTTTCACCGGGTTTTCTGTCATTTCGCGTTGTATTAAGAATGTGTTTCTTCAGTTTTATTCATGCAATATATGAAATATATTTTTCATTTGAATCAAATTCCTGAAAGATTATACTCCTTTTAAATGTACTGGAGTTTCCTCAAAAATCAATAGGTAAATTTGTCTTTCCCTTTTATTTCAAGCCTTTACAGGTTTTGGGATGTGCAATGTGATTTTTTGTAAAAAAAAGTGTTTCCTTAAAAAAAGTGCGCCCAAAATGCGAACTTA
>JBGSUB010000035.1:0-31354 GCA_041753535.1 Lentimicrobiaceae bacterium | reverse complement strand
GCTTCGCCGAAGCAAACTCGTCCATCGGCTTCGCCGAAGCAAACCCGTCCTCTGGCACAAGCTTTCTTAGCACGCTTCCCCTTACTCCTACAGCTTGCTTCGGCGCAACCTTCTTGTGCCCTCTCACCCATCCCACTCCCCGCCTCGCAATGACGGTGCTCCCCGGGCAACTCATACCAGCTATCCCCTTCGAAGGCAACACCGCCAACCCCAAAACCAAAATCGTAGCACCCGGCCATCCCCAATCCCCAATCGGAGCACCCGGCCAACCCCAATCCCCAATCGGAGCACCCGGCCAACCCCAATCCCCAATCGGAGCCACCGTCATTGCGAGGCGAAGCCGGAGAACCCCACATTCGAAGCAATGCCCTTGATCGGCTTCGCTGAAGCAAACTCGTCCATCGGCTTCGCCGAAGCAAACTCGTCCATCGGCTTCGCCGAAGCAAACCCGTCCTCCGGCACAACCCTTCTTAGCACACTTCCCCTCACTCCCACAGCTTGCTTCGGCGCAACCCGCCCGTGCCCTCTCCCCCATCCCACTCCCGCCTCGCAATGACGGTGCTCCCCGGGCAACTCATACAAACTATCCCCTTCGAAGGCAACACCGCCAACCCCAATCCCCAATCGGAGCCACCGTCATTGCGAGGCAAAGCCGCAGAGCCCCACATTCGAAGCAATGCCCTTGATCGGCTTCGCCGAAGCAAACTCGTCCATCGGCTTCGCCGAAGCAAACCCGTCCTCCGGCACAAGCTTTCTTAGCACACTTCCCCTCCCTCCCACAGCCTGCTTCGGCGCAACCCGCCCGTGCCCTCTCCCCCATTCCACTCCCCGCCTCGCAATGACGGTGCACCCCGGGCAACTCATACCAGCTATCCCCTTCGAAGGCAACACCGCCAACCCCAATCCCCAATCGGAGCCACCGTCATTGCGAGGCGAAGCCGGAGAACCCCACATTCGAAGCAATGCCCTTGATCGGCTTCGCTGAAGCAAACCCGTCCTCCGGCACAACCCTTCTTAGCACACTTCCCCTCACTCCCACAGCTTGCTTCGGCGCAACCTTCTTGTGCCCTCTCCCCCATCCCACTCCCCGCCTCGCAATGACGGTGCTCCCCGGGCAACTCATACAAACTATCCCCTTCGAAGGCAACACCGCCAACCCCAAAACCCCAGCCAACACAAATGTCAAAAAAAGGCTATACCTACATATTGACAAACAAAAACCACACAGTACTCTATACAGGTGTAACCAGCAACCTGCAAAAACGTATGCAGGAACATAAAACCGGAAAGCATGAATCCTCATTCACCCGTAGGTACAATATAACAGAACTTGTGTATTTCGAAGAATTTGACTTAATAGTGGATGCCATTGCCAGGGAAAAACAAATCAAAGCCGGTTCCCGTCAAAAGAAACTCGACCTGATAAACAATCTAAACCCTGAGTGGAATGACCTGTCAGAAAATCTCAAAAACAACCAGGTTAACTAACCCAAAGCCCCAATCCCCCCTTTCATAACAATGAGAAATACAGTCATATACTATAAAATTTCTCCGGATTGACAGCTATTTTAGGCGTCAATACTTTTATCCACTACATTTATCAACAATTTACTATTGCAAACTAAAAATGGAACTCAGTAAATTAATAACTCAATACCGGCGAATCATCCTGTTCTACACAGCCGATATCGCGCTGGTAACCTTTTCGTTCCTGTTATTCATCTGGATAAAGCCGGCCTCCTTACGCATCTACCTGCCATACTATTTCGAACCCTTTCTAATTTTCCTGGGCATCTGGCTTGCCGCATCCATTCCAAGTAAAAAATATACCTATGCAGATAAAACCACCCTTAACGATTTCCTCAATCCTGTAATAATCAGTAATTTAATTGCCTTGTCGGTCATAACAATAATGATAGTGGCATACAATCGTTTTACCTATTCACGAATGATCGTTTTTGGGACCATAGGCCTTTCATTTTTTCTCGAAATAATTCTCTTTTCCTTATTCTACTATTACCGTAAACTGAACCGCAATTCCGAAAAGGCAGATTCTATAAATGCCTATCTCAGCCAAATGGTAACATTATCTAATAAAATTGATTCCACACAATTACCCGAAACTGAAAATGAAGAAAATTACCCGGTATTCACACTTTGTAATTATAAGGACCAGATTATAGAAGAATCGGGTGAAAACACGTATGATTTTATTTGCAACCATGTTGACAGCGCGCATAACCGTACCCTTGTATTATCAACAACAACACAATTTAATGTAAAAGCAGTACCTTCCGATGTATTTAATGTAGTAATAAATCTCAAACCGATTAATGATATCAAACGGGTAAACAAGTTCATTGAAGCCGTAAACTCGAAACTTCCTGAAGGAGGTATTTATATTGATTGTGTAATAACAAATGAAATAAAGAAGCAAAGAATATTGCGAATGTATCCGCCCGTTGTGAATTACGTTTTCTACTTCTTTTACTATATTTTTAAACGTGTGTTTCCCAAATTGCCGGTCCTGAAAAAAATCTATTTTTTCATTACCAATGGCTACGACAGGGCTTTATCAAAAGCCGAGGCCTTCGGCAGGCTGTATTCGTGCGGTTTCGAAGTAATTGATGAGGAAGTTAATGATCAGTCATTATTTTTTGTTGCACGTAAGGTTACTGTTCCTCTGTTTGATATGAATCCAACCTATGGGGCGTTAATAAGTCTGAAACGCATTGGAAAGAACGGCAAAATCATAAATGTATATAAGTTCCGTACCATGCACCCCTATTCCGAATACCTGCAGGAATATATTTTTGCAAATAACCAGTTGCAGGAAGGCGGAAAATTTAAAGGCGACTACCGTATATCAACGGCTGGAAGGATTATGCGTAAATTATGGATTGATGAATTTCCAATGATCATTAACCTGTTAAAAGGAGATTTAAAACTTGTAGGCGTTCGACCCTTGAGTACACACTATTTTGGTTTGTACACAGATGAACTGAAAACAAAGCGCATAAAATACAAACCCGGCCTGGTACCTCCTTTTTATGCAGATATGCCGAAAACACTCGAAGATATCATGGATTCAGAGAACCGGTACCTCGATGCTTACGGCAAAAACCCATTACTTACCGATTTCAGGTATTTCTGGAAAGCTTTCTATAATATCGTTTTCAGGAAAGCGAGGAGTAATTGAGGCTTTAGGAGTTTCCCTTCGGTAAGCCCATTTTAAGCACCCGGAACAAGGCACCCGGAACAATAAATCAGAAAAACTGTTAAGAATAGCAACAAAATTCATTTGATGATTTCATTTATTTTCTCCTTCCAGCTATGGTTACGTAGGACCATCGGATCAATGTACCTTGCTGCACTGGTGATAATCTCGCTTATGCCTGCCAGTGATTTGCCTCATATCGCAGTATTTTCGAGTTTCGATAAGGCTGCTCATTTCATCATGTATCTCGGGCTTTCGTTCCTGGTTTGCTGGGGCCTCGATTTAAGCCGTATCCGTATGCGCCCGATATACCTGTTACTTTCGGGTGTATTTATGTGGGGTGTACTTATGGAAATATTACAACGCACTATGCATAACGGCCGCAATTTCGATTTCAGGGATATGATAGCAAACCTCGCAGGCGCTTGGGTAGGTATATTGATATACAGGTATTTCGACCGAAAGCGGACAGACGCAAAAAAGCTGGCTGCTTAATAAAAATATCCACCCCCGGAGATGCCCTTTAAGCGGTTCTGCATAATCAATCGCATAGGTCTGATATTTGTAATAAACTATTCCGGTTCATCTTTCAAATTCATTAATAAAAAAAAAATTTCAAACTCAGCCCTTTAAGCAACTTAAGTTGAGTATAAAATGCCCCCGCTCAACCTCAACCTCAACCTCCACCTCAACCTCAACCTCAACCTCAACCTCAACCTCAACCTTAACCTTAACCTCAACCCAACCTCAACCTCAACCTCAACCTCAACCTCAACCTCAACCTCAACCTCAACCTCAACCCACCCTCACCCCAACCCCAACCCTGCTTAACCCACATGCAAGCCAATAATATCTGACAATATTTACCCCAAATTAAGCGATTAAACCATTTATCCTTTTCAAAAAGAAATGATAACTCCCCTGCGATCCATTTTCCTGCGATCAATTATATTGTTTTTCCTCCTTTGCAACGGCGCGCTGCACGCTCAGACTGCCTACGAACATATCAGCGATGAGAATATATACAGTTTTATTGATGACCTGGCTTCACTTCAGCTTATTGAAGCGAACACCGCTGTTAAACCATACAGCCGCGAGCAGATAGCAAAATGGCTGATAGAGGCTGATACTCAAAAAACACAATTATCCTCTCCGCAAAAAGCAAGACTACGTAATTTCCTGAACGAATATGCATTGGAAGCGGGACATCTGAAAACAGGAAATATAACATTGTATAAAAAGGACAGTACACTTTCAGTTCATATGCTTCCTCCTGAAGTAACATGGCGTGATCCACTCTTCCGTGCCTTACTGCGCCCGGTATATGGTATCCGTTATTTCAGCAATTCCAATGACAATTTTTACCAAAGTTATGGTGGCATCGAAGGTATTGGTTATATGGGCAGCCATTGGGGTGCATATGCCAGCCTGCGCGATAACCACAATAGTTCCGAACCCCTGGCCCTTCCTGACTATTTTACTCAGGAGGAGGGTGGTCACCTGAAGGGTACGGATTTCAGCGAAATGCGTGGCGGCATGACTTATACCTGGAAATGGGGCAATTTCGGCCTGCTGAAAGATCACCTGAAATGGGGCGACAGTTACAATGGAAGTAATATTCTTTCGGGCCATACTCCCTCATTTGCCATGATAAAACTCCACCTGAACCCTGTAAAATGGTTCGAATTCGAGTATTTTCACGGCTGGCTTGTTTCACAGGTTATTGACAGTGCCAACTCCTACTACACCACAAACGGAGATTACAGGGCTTCGTACCGCGAGAAATATATTGCAGCTAATATGTTTACCTTCAAACCATTCAAAAGGTTGAACCTTTCAATCGGGAACTCCATTGTATATAGCGACGTGCCGGTACAACCTGCATACCTGATCCCGTTTTTATTCTACAAGTCGGTTGACCATACACTAACCAGTGGAATCGAAAACCAAAACTCAAGTGTATTTCTTAACATAAGCTCAAGGCAGATAAAACACCTGCATCTTTATTTTTCGGTTTATGTAGATGAATTTTCTATCGATCGTGTCACAGATCCGACGAGGACCAATTTTGTAAGTTATAAAGGTGGACTCTCGATAACAGGATGGCCGGTTAAGAATATTTCGGTTGCTACCGAATTTACCCGTACCACACCCCTTACCTACCAGCATGATGTACCGGCAACCACATTCGAAAGTAATTCTTTCAACCTCGGGCATTATATGAAAGATAACTCACAGGACTTTTTTGCAAGTATAAGGTATTCGCCATGGAGCACTTTGCAATTGAAAGCAAGCTATTTATATGCAATGCATGCTAATGATTACAAGTATGATAATCAGGGAAGCATACCAGGTGACGAATTTCCTGTTCTTCAGGATAAAACATGGACAAATAGTACGTTATCATTCAGGGCTGAAATGCTGCCGCTAACCAACATACGTGTATTTGCTGAGTTTTCGCACAGCACAATTAAAGGATATGATATTGATGGAAAATCGGCTCAATACTATTTAAACAGGTTCACACCCAAATATCTGCATGGTGATAACAACACACTGATGGTAGGTTTTGGAATCGGGTTCTGATTGGTTCCGGAATCAGTTACCAATGGGATCAGAGCATGATTTTAAAAGCTGGCAAGTTATCATTACGATGCAATTTTATTCTATTTCAACATTCAGGAATTCAAAAATCATCAATACCTTTTCGATTATTGAATGTTATTCCTGTGAAGGAAACGGGGTAAATTTACCTTTAACTCCAACCCTATTATTTCCCATTTCAGACCGAATATTTTGAGTGAAAAAACTTCTTAAACAGAATCTCAGTCTTATACTTTCTGTGACATCTCCGGATGTCATTTTTTTTGCCCGGAGAAATTATACGAATAATTCCTTATGCTTTTCTTTTATACTTCTCGACCCACCAAATCCATAATCCGAAAAGTACCACATAAAAGAAAGGACGCAATACCCATGTATGAATAAATTCAAAATACTCAGGTTTCCAGTTTTGTACCAGCGACAATACAACTATCCGGAAGATATTCGTCGCAAACATAGCGAAGAAGCTCAAAGGGATAAACCAGAGTTTATGCCGCCAGGGTCCCGGGAATAATACAAACAGAACCAATACCTGGTAAAACTGTTTAAGTCCAGAACAACTGCTGTTGACATTCAAACCGCTTTTACTTTCGAACCACATGGTATTAATCGGTTCTGTAATAATATGCATTCCAAGTATATGCTGATTTATCCAAAGACTTGTTACAAAAACCACGTGAGCCAGCCAATTGCCGGATGCCATTATAAAAGGTACTGCCATAATTTGCCCTGCATAAAACCGGAACAGTAAATGAAAAAAATAAGTTATTAAGGCAAAAAGAGTGATATCAACTATAAAACCATATTTCCCTTTTTCGAGTTCACGGTACTTTGCAAAGTATTTAATTGTCATATTCAATAAGTTTATCTGACAAAAATAAGGAATTCGGATTAAAAAACAAGTGAACAATCTCAAATACCTGAAGTCAATTCATCATCAGGCTCATTGAAGTGTTCCGAAATCCGGAATAATCAGTAGTTCCTGAGAAAATTGCATATACAATATCGGTATAAAATTAAAAAAGCCACATTTTAGTGGTTTTTTTTGTGGGAGCACTACCTTTCCCAATTTATCATGATGAATTCGAACCAAGGACCCTCCCGATTGCATCGGGATGCTCTGAACCAAATCACAGCATAATTTCAGTTAAGCCTATTAATTTTTTTCAATCTCCTTCCTGCTTTTCCATGCTTTGATCTGCTTTTCGCTCATTACTGCATCATGTTTGTCAGAGAATACTTCATTATAAACTACTATCCAGTCGTTCGCTTTTCCCGTAAATCCTTTATGATTGGAAAGGTGTTTCTTTAGTCGCGCTTCAATTGTACTCTCAGTACTTCCGATATAGTACCTGTCTAGTGTTTTTGAATATAAAATATTTGTGTGTGCCATATAAAAGCAAAAAGGGTTTCACACTATGCGTCTGAAACCCTTGTCATTGTTGTGGGAGCACATGGATTCGAACCAAGGACCCTCTGCTTGTAAGGCAGATGCTCTGAACCAGCTGAGCTATGCTCCCCTTTTTGAGATTGCAAAAGTAGTCATTTATTTGAAACAGCCAAATTATTAAGATTTTTTTTTCCGATTTTAAGAATCCTTTTAAATACAAGTAAAAAAAAAAATATCAATTATGATAATATTCCCAAAACCAATCAATACAATACTTTTATGTATATCTTTAAGGAGAAAATTCATGTATCTACAAAACCAATAAACATGAGGACAACAGCTACCCTGATTTCAACTATTTTTATAATTCTGGTTCAAGCCATGTTACCTGTATGTGCACAGGAACCTAAAGATTCGCCTCAAGGATGGGCTATTGTTGCTACATATACGATTCCCGGAAAAGCTTCCGGACTGGCGTGGGATGGCACCTATATCTATTTCGGGATTTACGGAGTAAGCGGGGAAAAAATATACAAATTCAATCCATCGAGCGGTACAAATACCCTGCAGTGCTCAGGACCTTTTGATGACGCTTATGGTCTGACCTACAAAAGCCCGAACCTTGTCACAATTGACCAGCCTTCCTCATCTACCACTCCATCCAATGCATTGGAGTTCTCTATGGCCGGAAACACAATATCTACTTTGCCCTTACCCAATCATTACATGTCAGGAATTGCCTGGGATAACGGGGACTGGTGGGTTTGTACTTATTACCCTGATCCGGGTACAATTTATCATCTCAATGCTTCCGGTACCATTCTTTCGCAGTTTACACCACCGGCAAACCAGCCGTGGGACATTTGCAAACAAGGAAATGACCTTTGGATAGCAGATTACTACGCTAATATGTTGTACAAAGTCTCTGCAACAGGAACACTTATCGAAAGTCATGCTTCAGCAGGACAAAATCCTTCGGGCATTGTATACGACGGCACCTACCTTTGGTATTGCGATGGCCAATTGGGGTCCAACAGCACTTTGTACAAAGTTGATCTTACAGGTTCAGGGACTCCGGCTATTACAATACCGGTCGCTACACACAATTACGGGGCAGTTACTATAGGCTCTTTCTCAACCTGGAACTGCCAGGTAAAAAATACAGGCAATGCAAATCTGACTATCACAGGCATAGAAATACCTGCTGGACAACCCATTACATCTACATTCAGCACTCCTCAAACAATTACACCTGGGAACAGCCTGAATATTCCATTGAAATATAGTCCCACTTCTGCTGTCATTTTAAATACCAAGGTTACCATCCACTCCAGCGATCCCATTCATCCGGAATCAGATGTAACCCTTCAAGGTGTAGGTGTTTACCCCGGAGCACATATTCTGCTAACAACAACGAGTCATAACTGGGGAGTCCGAAGGGCTGGTGCTTATTCACTCTGGTATCTCCCGGTTGCCAACGATGGAAACCAGGATCTTGTAATTAACAGCCTTTCGATAGACGATGAACATTTTTTTGTGGATGAAACTGTAAATCTTCCTCTAACTATTGCTTCACTGGCTACAAAAGAGATTGGCATATGGTTCCATTCAACTGAAGGAATAGCTTACGATGGCCAGCTTACAATTTCTTCAAATTCTTCTGGTCAAAATACCGTTACAATTGATTTAGAAGGTACCGGTGAAGTTACAGACTACCCTATGGGTACCGAACTGTGGACTTACCGTATTTCGGGAGGTTTTGATAACAGCCCGAAGTCAATCCTGCCTGTCGCGGATATTACCGGCGATGGCGTTGAAGAAATAATAGTTGGATCTGAAGATAATGTTGTTCGCTGCCTGAATGGGAATGCGTCAGTTACCGGTGATATACTCTGGTCAGTAGAAATATATTCAGGGGCGGTATATCAGCAAAATTGTATTTCCACAATAGACGACATAAACAACGATGGTTACCAGGATGTAATTATCGGGACAGCATGGGGTGATCAATCTATTATTGCCCTCTCGGGGAAAACAGGTCAGCAACTCTGGAAACACGACACACATGAATATGGTGGCGGCGGCTGGGTTTACCAGGTGTTCAGTCAATATGATTATAACCAGGATGGTTTTCCCGACGTACTTGCTGCTACCGGTGACGATGGCAATGATACCGGTCCCACAAGGGTGTACTGCCTGAATGGAATGACTGGCATTTCATTATGGGAGCGTGAAACAGGCGGCGCTGCTTTTTCAGTAATAGGTGTACAGGATTTCACCGGCGATTTGAAACCGGATGTAGTTGCCGGTGCTACCAACGCGCAGGAAACAATGGGAAGGGTGTATGGCATTGATGGATCAACTGGTTCAGTGAAATGGTCGTATGTTACGCCTGGCAGTTCTGTATGGGGACTTATGCAACTCGACGATATTACCGGTGACGGCAAAAAAGATATTGTTGCCGGCGATTTTGGCGGTACAATTGTTTTTTTAAATGCTGCAAACGGAAGCAAAATTGATGATCTGAGCCTGGGATCAGTTCTGATCCTGAGGCTGGTTGATATAGGAGATCCAAATAAAAACGGCTATCGGGATATACTGGTTGGTCATAGCGGGACAAATGGAATAGTAGTAGATGGATTTACCTGTTCAACCGTCTGGTCAAAACCACTGGCAGACAAATCATGGTGCGTGGCTAATATCGGCGATATTACATGGGATGGAACCAGCGATGTAATAATTGGTACTCTCTTTCAGAATAACAACGCATATTTCCTTGACGGAAAGAACGGAACAATACTCGAATCGTACCCTGCCGATATTGCTATTGATGCTCTAAACGCAATTCCGGATATTGTCGGCGACAGTACAATGGAATTATTGTTTGGCGATCGCAATGGCTTACTAACCTGCTTATCAGGGGGATATGACACTACTTCAATACCAGTCGGGATTCACCGGATAGAGACTTTTTCGCTAAGTTTATTCCCGAACCCCAGCAACGGAACCTTCCAGGCTCAGGTGACTAGCTACGATGGTACAAAGGCAGATATTCGCATTATTGACTCTCAAGGCCGGGTAGTTGATGAAATGCTCAACGGGGAACTCTATCGAGGAATTAACTTGCTCAATTTTAATTTACAAGGGAAAGCGGTACCCGGAATCTATATTCTGGAAGTTTCGGTAAATAATAGCAATAAAAGGGTTAAATTAGTAATCAGGTAATAAAACTTGTTGATGTCTTAAAATATTCCTTCTGTGGATTTTGTTCACTGGAGGAATATTTTTTTATTCGGCTATCTGGTCCAGCTGAATCCATTTTCTGCAGATGCTTACAAATAAATACTATACCGATCGCAAAAATCAGAATTCCAGGATTTAAGAAACCCTTCGCAAAGAATAGAATTTTGACTTTCTACAAATGAAATCCGATTTTTATCATTCTCCCGGACAACAAAATTTGTTGTTTCACTTTTATACTAAATTAATTCAATTCATTCCCTGCATACTGTTATCTTTGCTTAAGATATTTGCAAAAGAATTGAACTGCGATTGAAAAAGGGAAGAATACATATAATTTTTCTGATATTGATATCATTATCATTGGTTTCCTGCAACACGACCCTTAAAGTTGAACGCAGGGGTGGGTATATCCTGGTTAAAAATAATATTAAAAACAAAAACGCATACCTGCCTTACGATGAACTCGAAGGCTTTATTCAGCAAAATTCCATGGAAGGAAGACTGGCGCCTTATTTCAGGCCCGGCGTATATTTCTATGAAAGAAGCATGAAAGGCAAAGAGACAAAATTCAAATTGTGGATTCGCAGATCACTGGGGAAAAAGCCGGTTATTCTGGATACAATTTATACACTCAGTTCAGTCGACAAACTACAGATGTACCTGAAAAACAAAGGTTTTTACCATTCAACAGTAACAAAATCAATAAAATACAGAAAAAAAACGGCCACTGTTACTTATACCCTCAACTCCGGACCACCACGGATTGTAGAGCAATTCAGCTATTTTATTCCCGATTCGGTAATGCACAGTCTGGTAATGACTGATACCTCGAATGGAAAACTCCGTACCGGAATGATTTACGACACCTATGTGCTTGACGATGAACGCGACCGGATTGCTAACGTGCTTCGAAACAACAGCTATTTCAACTTTTCGCTCAGCGATATCTATTATATTGCCGATACTTCCAATGCAGGACTTTCGGCCAATGTCGAAATGCACATCAAGAAAATCAGGATGGCTATTCCCGGCACCACCGACTCAACCGCCGAAATCAGGCACCCCCGCTTTTACATTAAAAATATTTATGTCACTACTGATGCAGATCAGGTAATACTGGATAAGCCTTTCGATACTCTGGTATATAATTACCGTGCTAATAAATCCGATTCACTCGATAAAACCATTTATGTACTCTATCGCAAAAAATTAACACTCAAACCTTCTTTCCTGGTTTCAAGTCTTGCCATTGCCCCCGGCGATATATACAGCCAGGCAGAAGCAAACCGTACCTATAAGAAATTTATCAGCCAACCCATAATAGGTTCGGCCAATGTGAACATGATGATCAGGCCTCCTGAAAATGTCAGTTCCATCGAAAAGCAATGGCTCGATTGCAATATCCGTCTGAAAAGGAACCAGCTGAATACGTTCAGTGTCGGAACAGAAGGGACCAACTCCGGAGGGCGTTTCGGAATGGGAATAAATACTTCGATACAGAACAGAAACCTTTTCCGTGGTGCCGAAGTATTATCTTTAAAACTTAAAGCAAGTGCTGAAGTACAGGGTAGCCTGAATAACCAGGCGACGCAATCGGAAAACTATTTTTTATTTTTCAACACCCTGGAAGGCGGAGCTGAAGTCAGTATAGATTTTCCAAGGCTACTCATTCCATACTGGTCTGGTTCCAAGCAAAATATGCGACTCGGACGAACTTCGCTCAGTGCCGGTGGTGGTATCGAAATTCAAACTGAATTCAGACGCAGAGTATCATCCCTGGCCTGGTCGTATAAGTGGAATAAGAATGATCTTGTGAGGCACATTTTTACGCCTCTGGAGTTTAACTATATTAAAGTATTCCCCAGCGATTCGTTCCAGAATTACCTCAATTCATTAACTGATCCGGTTTATAAATCGCAGTATACAGATCACCTGCTTACTATGATCCGTTACAGTATAATTATCAGCAATTCAGGAATTACGAAGGCAAATAACCAATACTTTCTGAAGTTAAGTGCCGAAACTTCGGGGAATATCCCTTACCTGATTGATAATGTCGCAAACAGACCGGTTTCTAGCGAAGGATACTATGAGCGATTTGGAGTGCGGTATTCGGAATATTTAAGATACGATTTTGATTACCGGAGGTTTTGGAAACTCAAATTCGAAAATTCCCTGGCCTTCCGCTTCATGGGCGGATCAGCTGTACCTTACGGAAATTCGCAGGCGGTACCCTTCGAGAAGAGTTTCTGGCTTGGGGGTGCTAACGATATGCGGGGATGGCGGCTGCGGTCGCTTGGCCCCGGAGCTTATGCTGATACAATAAACAATTACGATAAAACCGGCGATATTATGCTTCAGGCCACAATCGAACACAGGTTCCCGATCTATAGTTTTGTGCTTGGCAGTTTGTTTATTGATGCAGGTAATGTGTGGTTGCGCAAACCAAGTGAAGATTTCCCCGCCGGTGAATTCGATATTAAAACTTTCTATAAGCAGATAGCCATGGATATAGGGTTTGGTTTGAGATTCGATTTTTCATTCTTTATTTTCCGCCTCGACGGGGCAATACCATTCCATACTCCTTCAAAACCAAAACAATGGTTTGACAATGAAGACTTTAAATTGAAGAATTCAATATTGAATTTCGGGATCGGGTATCCATTCTGATGCCTGTCTCTGTATGTTAAAGGATACTCAAATTGCTGAATCAGCATCAAACTATTTCAAATATTTTTAACAATAAGTGTTTTACCATTTCTAAACCAGTAGATTCAGACTTTGGGAGAATTCCGGTACAGATTTCCCTTTATTCACCTAATCCATAAAAACCAAAGAATTGATCTCGGCAAGTGATTTCAGCAACTTAATCTTCCGCGAGTTTCCCTACTCCCCTACTCCCGGTCAACAAAACCTTATTAAAAGGCTTGCTGATTTTATTGTTTCGGATATGGGGCAGTTTCCGCTTTTCCTCCTCGAAGGATATGCAGGAACCGGCAAAACTACTGTTGTGAGCACCCTGGTTAAAGCCCTGCCAAAAGCCGGATACAGCGCGGTATTGCTTGCTCCCACCGGCAGAGCGGCTAAAGTTCTTTCACTGTACGCACAAATGCCGGCATACACTATCCACAAACGCCTTTACCGCCCCGGAATGGATGCTGACGGGCATGTTCATTTCCAGGTGCAACCTAACAAAGCGGTGCGTTCACTTTTTATAGTTGATGAGGCGTCGATGATTCCTGACGACCGCCAAACCGGCGAAAACAGTGCTTTCCAGAATCGTAACCTGCTCGAAGACCTTATCGGGCATGTGTATTCAGGCGATCAGTGCAAAATGCTTTTCCTGGGCGATTCGTGCCAGCTGCCACCGGTAGGATCAGTCATGAGCCCTGCCCTGGATACAGAATTACTACGGCAATCGTACTACCTCGACCTGGACAACTTCATTCTTTCCGATGTTGTAAGGCAGTCGCTCGAATCAGGAATTCTCTCGGTAGCTACTGGCATCAGGGCTAAAATCGGGCTGAATATGTCCGGGCTACCTCTCCCGCTTTTTGGAAAGGAAAACTCTTTTGCCGATGTAATCAGCATCACCGGCATAGATATGCCGGATGCCATGCAACAGGCTTTTCACGATTACGGGCGCGAAAATACCGTGGTTATCACCCGTTCGAATAAGCGTGCAAACCTATTTAACCAGGCTATCAGGGAACGGATTCTTTTTCATGAAAATGAGCTTGCTGCCGGTGATCACCTGATGGTGGTGCGCAACAATTACTTCTGGCTTCCGGAGGATTCGAAAGCCGGATTTATTGCTAACGGGGATATTATCGAAGTGCAGAGCCTGCGTAGAACAGAAGAATTATATGGTTTCAGGTTTGCCGAAGCAACTGTCAGGATGGTAGATTATCCCGAGGAGCATACCTTTGATGTGAAGTTGCTGCTCGATACAATCAACTCCGAAGGACCAGCCCTCAACTACCAGGATAACCAGCGGCTTTTCAATGAAGTAATGGCCGATTACATGGGCGAAACTTCACGCCGGAAACGAATGGCAGGAATCCGGGTAAACCCTCATTTCAATGCATTGCAGGTAAAACACGCCAGTGCGTTAACCTGTCATAAAACACAGGGTGGCCAGTGGGATGCTGTATTTATTGAAAAAGGCTACCTGAAAGATGAAATGATAGATACCGAATACCTCCGCTGGCTTTATACTGCAGTAACACGTGCAACAAAGAAGCTTTTTCTTATTAACTTTGAAGAAAGGTTTTTTGAATGAAATTAGCTGAAACTGGAAACTGGAATCTGGAATCTGGAAAGTAGAAAATGGAACATGAAACAAAAACAAAATCAGACAAAACCCTCAATCCCCAACCCCTAATCCCTAAAACCTAATAAAATGCGCATAGGATTCGGATATGACGTACATCGTTTTGCCGAAGGCCATGAACTCTGGCTGGGCGGAATAAAAATACCTCATTACAGAGGGCTGAAGGGCCATTCAGATGCTGATGTGCTTATACATGCTATTTGCGACGCATTGCTCGGAGCGGCCGCACTGGGCGATATCGGTAAACATTTCCCGGATACCGACGATGCATTTAAGGATATTGACAGCAAAATTCTTCTCAGTAAGACCAATGATTTAATCAGTGCCGCAGGCTATCGGATTCAGAATATTGATTCCACAATAGCATTGCAGACGCCAAAAATAGCACCTTATATTGAAGACATTCGTAAAACCTTAAGCGGGATACTGCGTATAGAAACCGGGCAGGTTTCAGTAAAAGCCACTACTACTGAACATCTTGGTTTCGAGGGTCGTGAAGAAGGTGTTTCGGCTTATGCGGTAGTATTACTTGATCAAAAATAATCCAATCCTGGAATTTTTCCATTCCAGAAGACTTAAAAAAAGGCTGCACTTTTCAGGCAGCCTTTTTTTTACTTATTTAATGAAGTCCTATTTTACCGTCGGCTGATCGAAATTAATCAGTAGCGAAAACCGTAGTGTATGCTCAAGCGGATTTTTGGTTTCGAGAGGTATCAGGTACGAGAAATCGATACCAAGTATGTTATACCTGAACCCTGCACCAAGGGTGAAAAACTTACGGTTTCCCTTATTTTTATCTTCGTAAAAGAAGCCACCTCTTAAAGCAAACTGCTGCGCATACCAATACTCGACACCTGCCGAGAAATTAATTTCACTCATCTCTTCCGAGAAACCACCCGGTGCATCGTAGAACGAATGTATCATACCAACAATAGGGGAAACATTCGGATCCATTCCACTGATTATGGTATCACCACTTTTTATTGCATTGGTGGGTACAAGCAGTTTATTTATATCGAGCATAAACGACATCTGGTTGTAATCATCGAGGTCGAGGGTAAGTGAAGGGCCTATTTTGAGGTTGGTAGGAATAAAATCCTTCCGGGTATTGTCATCGCTGTATGATATTTTGGACCCGATATTCGAAATATTTACACCCCATGAGAAATTACCACTGATCTGATCAAACTCAACCGGTAAACGCTGAAAAATGGAAACATCGGCAGCAACAGAATTACCTGGTTTGGTAGCTTGTCCTCCCACATCCTGGCCCTGGGTGAGGTTCGAGTGAATATATCTTCCGGCTACACCCATCGAAAGAGTAGGTGTAAGAAAGCGTGAATATGTAGCATCAATGGCAAATTCGTTCGGGTTATAGTCACCGATTACCCAGCCGTCACCATCCGTAAAAGTGATTCCGCCAAGGCTGAAATAGCGCAGCGACATGGCAACAACCTGGTTTTTGTCAATCCGTTTGAAAGCACTCAGGTAAGCCAGGTTTATATCGTTGGTAAGTCCTTTAAGCCATGGGCTGTAAGAAATTCCAACTCCCATATCCTTCTTGATGAAAGCGTATTTTGCTGGGTTGTAGTGCATTGAATATGCGTCCGGTTCATCCGATACACCTGCATCGCCCAGTGCACCGCCACGGGCATCAGGAGCTATCATTAAAAACGGTACAGCTGTAGTGATGGGGTTAAACTGGCCTATATAGTTATCAGGAGTTTGTGCTTTTGTTGTAAATGAAACTGCCAAAAGCAGAAAAAGCGCAATAAAAGTGATTTTTCCGGGTGTCATAAGCATCTAAAAATAAAATCGCGAATTTACTTCTTGTTATTATACGTAGGGTATAAACGGCAATTAGTTTATGTTATTGCATGAGTAAATATTTTTTCATTACACATAATACAAATATCTGTATATCAGTACTTTCATTTATATTTAATCAACCTTGCTGCCTTTACTGTCTCGGACTTGCCATTTCCTGCTTTTATGCTTATAAGGTAAACACCGGGCGGAACAGCGTTTCCTGATACATTTCTTCCATCCCAGGTTAGAACACCCGCCTCGTAGCCTTGTGAAAGTAAAACTTCTGTCTCGGTTATACTAACCAAAGAACCGTTCATATCAAATATTTCAAGGTGCGCTTCTATCTGTGAATCGAAGAGGTTAATATCAAATTCAACACTTACCAGCTGGCTGAAAGGATTGGGATAAACCATCATATCCGTTATGGTAATCTGCATATTAGCAGTTACTGTAAAAGTAATTGTGGCTTCGGACGAATTATTGAAAACATCCCATACTTTAAACGTAAGGGTATGCAATCCTTCGGCCAGTTTTGCAAATTTATACCTTACTTCACCCGTGCGATAGCTGTCCAGGTCAGCAGTGTAGTAACTATTGAGAACCATTGACGATGAGTTATCGCCGTCGAGTGTAGCCACAATTTCGTGTCCTATGGAACTACTCATAGTGTTGATGCCGCTTTCATCGCTTAGTTTGGCAATCAGCAAAGGTGTTTCACCGGTTATCCCTCCGTCTTTAAAACTGAGATCATTGATGAATAAGGATATCTCCGGACCTGTAATATCCTGGCTTTCGTCTCCAGATCCTCCAATTACGATTTGCTTACTGTAGCCGTTGGCATCGGTAGTTCCATCATTTGCATAATACGATATTTTGCCGTAACCGTAGCTGTAGTCTATATCGCGGGGCACGATAAAATTAACCGTAAAATCTCCATTGGTAACTGTTGCCCTGCCCTGGTATATATAATTATCCTGAACAGAATAAGTATCAGGATAATCAGTCGGATCAGAACCCAGTGTTTCGAGTATGCGCTCTTTATCAAATACTTTAACATCAATCACTCCCGTAAATGTGGTAAGCTTGTTTCCTGAAACGTTAGTTATAATCCCATTAATTTCTATGGGTTCCATGGCAGAAATTGTATCCGGATCAAAACCCATGTCTTTACCGTTGATTTCAGTAGTTACTACTTTATTTTTCGGATATGCCAGCCGTAAAGCAGGATCGCCAAGCAAGGTGAAATTGCGTATCATATCCACATCGCCAGACCTAGCCATATTTTTTGCATAAGCGATCACATCACCAAAACGGGGATATTCACCATTGTATCTTGCAAGCAGCGTATCGTAAAAATGCTCATTCAGTTCAATGTTTGGAAACGGACTTGCAAGCCGTGTTGTAGTAAATAAAGCAATACCTCCCCCAACCGGGTTCAGGAAAACATGTTCGCCGGCTGACACCCTAACCGGGTCGTCGTACCGGCTGAATTCGCAGGTTGCCGTCATAAATACAGGCATATGGTCGTAATTGGTCCATGCATCAATATCGCGCACCGAGAGAATAGCTTCGTCGGCCCAGCCAGTTTCACCACCATGCCCGGTATAATTCATTACCAAAACGCCATTTTCGACATAGGTATTAATAGCAGTATTCACATCGGGGCATCGCTCACCGATTGGAGTAGAAATCTGGGTGTATGCATCGGTATAAGCTTTATTCAGGTTATATACAGCATCCAGATTTCCGATGCGTGGGGCCAGTTTGTATTCAGCCTGCCCAAAATGCATGTTGCCATTCCCGTCGTCAGACACCAGGGCAATCTTATTCCGCCAGTCGCCCATGGTTTTTTCACTGTTCGTTGCATAAAATATACACTTATCTACAGCCATCTTTGCTTGCTCCCTGTTACTTACCGGGAACCTGCCGATTCCGATATCAATCAGTCCGTCGGCTCCATTTCCTTCGTCGTTATCGAGAAGACCATAAAAATCATCACTGACGTATGAATTCCTGGTGTCTAACGATTCTTTGGTCTGAAAGGTCAATACCCGGTTCGTATTTCCGGGAATACGGTCTTTATAGTCATATGAGCCATCACCAAACAAGAGCAGATACTTTAGTTTACTGCCTGTTTCGGGGCGGGTGTACAACATTCGGGCAAAGTCGCGTATGGCAGCTATATCAGGCGACCCGGAAGAGAACTCATTATAAACCTGCTCGTTGGTCACAACGGTTACTTTCATTCCATCCGCTGTGCGATGATGATTTGCAAGCCGGTTTGCCTCCTCGAAGTAGTCTTTGTGCGTAACAATAAGCAAATCAGTTGATTCGATTCCATGCAAATCCTGGTTTATTACTTTACCTGCAAAGGTGGCCGATAGAAACGTTGTATTATCCCAGGCTACAAACTGCCTGATGGAATCGGTTTTCAACACGAATGTGCTCACATCTGCCTGCTGATCAGCAACCACATGTTTTACATTTACAGGATCGGTAACTTCCCAGAAAGCTACGTTTGATGAAGAACCCAGAAGCCTGAATTCGGAAATGTTGCCGGGCCACACCGAATAGGGATCGGCAAAAGCCATCTGGCCACCGGTGAAGATCATTTCGCGTGGGACATTAAGTTCAACCCAGTCGAGCCAGCCTGTTTCGGTACCTTCACCGTTATATTGAAACGAAACGTTCAATTTATCCGTTTCAGGGAAAAAACCTTTAGTCTCCGTTCGTTTCGTAGCGTAAACATAAAGTCCTGTTGCCGCAGAGCATACCGGATTAGCAACAATGACATCGTTTATAGTAACCTCAAAAGATGTGGACCTACCAGCTTTTGCAGCAACATTAAACTTGATCCAGGATTGTTTGCCTGCGCTGAAATTCGGGAAAGTGAACTCAGGAAGCTGGAAAGCAGGAGTGTTTGCATCCATGCGCTCCCCAACCCACTCTTTGCCTGAGCTGATAAAATTCAGATGATCTACTTCATAAAAAACACCTTCCGTGAAACTTGTGCATATATAGTTAGGTGCTTCCGTTAGCTGTTCCTGGTTTTCAAATCGCTTGCCTGCTCCCCCATCGAAATTGAGGAAATAATACGTAAGGTCAGAATAAATATTTAAGGTGTGCTCAAATTTGTGTGTAACCTTATTATAATAGATTTTATCGGGAGCAGTACCATAAAAAAGAATGTAATCACCGGCAACAAAAGCATCCGGATTAGCAGATACTACTTTTATGGCATTCTCGGTAAGATCGTCGTACCGGGATACGTTATTTGCTTCGGGCAACAAGCCTCCGCCATTTCCGAACAGCCTTATATTTTCAGGAGTCACCGTTTTCATATCCACTCCCATGGCCTGCATATCAGAATAAGTAATCTTATAAATACCGGTTTTATCCAATTGTATTTTGTACCAGTTGCCCTGTGCCAAAACCGAATGCACGGAATAAGTTGCTGATTTCTTAGAAATATTGGTTGATGTTTCGGGAAGATAAACTACATTAATGGTAAAAGATTTTAATCGCATAATGCCGCCTTCATGATTACTAATGAGGGGAATAAGAGTAAGCATCGCCATTTTAATTCCCCTTTCGGTTGCGGTTTTTATTTGCGGCAAAAGCATTTGGTCAGGCAGCAACGGGTAAGTGAGTAAACTGATCTGATCGTCGCCTGCAGGCTCCCATTCTGTATTGGTTACTATAATTTCAAAATCTCCATATTTTTCGGGTATCGCAAACTTTTCATAATATTCAGGGGTATAGTTTTTGATTGAGTTGTTGCTTAATTCGGGAGCATAAAGCACTTTTACAGGTTCATAACCAGTACCTTGCAATGTTTGGATACCGCTCCAGTTAATAACGACTTTTTTTTGCACACCCTGGGCAAGAGCGCAGGTATTCAGCACCATCAAGATAAGTGCAGGAAACAAAATCCCGAAACCATTCTTCATAAAACTCGGATTAAAAATAGAATACAAAAACTTGTCTCACAGGTTCTTCCTTTTTCAAAAAACAGATAATTCAAAAAAAACAAAGATCATCAAGCCGATAATAGTCAGTACCGGCAGCTTATTCAGGTATTAATCATACTTTATTACCCTGGCAGCCTTCACTGTATCGGACTTCCCGTTGGTTGCCCTGATACTTACCAGGTAAACACCCGGAGGAACATCGTTACCTGCGGCATTGCGGCCATCCCACTTTAATACTCCTGCCTTGTAGCCTTGCGACAATAATATTTCAGTATCAGTTATACTCACCAGCGAACCATTAATATTAAATATTTCAAGATGAGCCTCAACAGGTGAGTCGAACAGATTAACATCGAATTCGACCTGGAGCTCTTCCCTGAAAGGATTCGGGAACGAAGTTATGTTGGTTATAGTGATCTGCATGTTGCCGCTTACCTTAAAGGTGATGGTAGCTTCTGATGAGTTATTAAAAACATCCCAGGCTTTAAGTGTTAGCGTATGCATTCCTTCGGTAAGTTGCGCAAATTTGTACCTGACTTCCCCGGTGCGGTAGCTATCGAGATCGGAACTGTAATAGCTGTTGAGTACTACTGAAGAAGAATTATCACCATCGAGCGTAGCAACTATATCATGACCAATTGCGTTGCTGATCGTATTTATTCCGCTCTCGTCACTCAGCTGGGCAATTAATAAAGGTGTTTCTCCGGCAATTCCGCCATCAGTAAAACTGAGGTCATCAATAAATAGTGAAATCTGGGGGCCGGTATTATCCGCACTTTCATCACCTGAACCTCCGATAATAAATTGTTTGCAATAACCACTGGCATCGGTAACACCATCCTGGGCGTAATACGATATTTTACCAAAGCCATAGCTATAGTCAATATCGCGGGGCACTATAAAATTTATCGTAAAATCTCCGTTGGTAACTGTTGCCCTGCCCTGGTATATATAATTATCCTGCACAGTATATTTATCGGGCCAGTCGCCGGGTTCGGAACCTAAAGTATAAAGGCTGCGGACTTTGTCAAATACTTTTACATCCACAGTTCCTGTAAAACCTGTAACTTTATTTCCGGCTTCGTCGGCCACAATGCCTTTAAGTTCAACAGGCGTCATTGCAGAGATGGTATCCGGATCCTGGTTCATCGTGTGCCCGTTAATTTCGGTTGTAACTACGCTATATTTCGGATAAGCCAGTCGTAATGCAGGATCACCAAGCAATACGAAGTTCCTGATAAGATCGGCATCGCTGCCACCAATCTTATTTTTGGCATGGGCAATTACATCACCGAACCGGGGATACTCTCCATTATATTTTGCGAAAAGGGTATCGTAAAAATAAATTGTAAGCCCGATATTGGTACCTGCATTTGCAAGTCGGGTTGTAGTGAACAGGGCAATGCCGCCGCCAACAGGATTAAGAAAAACATGCTCACCTGCCGAAACCCTAACAGGATCGTCGTATCGGCTGAATTCGCAGGTTGCGGTCATAAACACGGGCATATTTTTGTAGTTGGTCCAGGCATCAATATCGCGGACCGAAAGTATTCCTTCGTCAGCCCAGCCCGTTTCACCACCATGGCCTGTGTAATTCATCACAAGCACCCCATTCTCAACATTTGTATTAATTGCGGCATTGGCATCGGGGCAACGCTGTCCGCTAGGCGTCGAGACCTGCTTGTATGCGTCGAGATAAACTTTGTTCACATTGTAACCGGGAGCAATTTCTTCGACAAGCGGGGCTATCTGTTTTTCGACCTGGCGAAAATGCGTATTCCCATTGCCATCATCGGCCACAAAACAGAGTTTATTACGCCAGTCGCCCATATTAACTTCGCTGTTAGTGGCATAATAAATGCACTTGTCAACGGCTGTTTTTGCCTGTTCGGCAGTGCTTACCGGGAAGCGACCTATACCTATATCAATAAGACCGACTGCATCGCTTCCCTCATTATCATCGAGTATGCCAAAGAAATCGTCGCTGGCAAAGGAATACACCGTATTGAGTGATTCTTTGGTTTGAAATGTCAGGACTCGGTTTGTATTTCCCGGGATACGGTCCTTAAAATCGTATGAGCCATCGCCGAACAGCAACAGATATCTGAGTTTGCTGCCTGCTTCGGGCCGGTGGTAAAGCATACCTGCAAAATCACGAATCGCAGCTATATCAGGCGATCCTGAAGAGAATTCATTATACACCTGTTCGTTGGTAACTACTGTAACGCTAAGGCCATCCTCGGTGCGGTGATGCCCGGCAAGGCGGTTTGCCTGGTCAAGGTAGTCCTTGTGTGTAACAATAAGCATATCAGCCGAAACAATACCATGCAGATCCTGGTTTATCACTTTCCCAGAAAAAGTAGCTGTCAGAAAAGAGGTGTTGTCCCAAGCCACAAACTGCCTGATTGAATCGGTGTTCAACACAAACCTGGTTACATCACCCTGAAGATCAGCATTAACACGTTTTACACTTAAAGGATTTGTCACTTCCCATATATTTACATTTGCTGAGGATCCTCTTAATTGGAATTCAGAAGCAGTTCCAGGCATTACCGAAAACGGATCAGCAAAAGCCATTTGTCCACCGGTAAATATCATTTCGCGCGGAATGTTGAGTTCAACCCAGTCGAGCCATCCAATTGCAGTCCCTTCGCCATTATATTGGAAAGATATTTTCAGTTTATCAGTTTCGGGGAAAAAACTTTTTGTTTCGATGCGTTGCGAGGCGTAATTATAGTTGGCAAAAGGACTGCACGAAGGCGCAGCATTTATCGCAGTTCCGTTTACATAAACAGTATAATTTGTAGTTTTGGTTGCCCGGGCTGTCACCCGGTAACGTATCCACGATTGTTTTCCGGTAGCCAAATTCGGGAATGTAAATTCCGGTAACTCAAACACACGGTTGTTAGCATCCATGCGTTCTCCGACCCAGTCTTTGCCGGAACTGATAAAGTTCTGCAAATCTTTTTCGTAAAAAACGCCTTCGGTGAAACTTGTGCAGGTATAAGTAGGGGTTGCGGTTGTTTGTTCCAGGTTCTCAATTCTCAGGCCGGCTCCCCCATCGAAATTCAGGAAGTAATAGCTAAAATCAGAGTAAATATTAAATGAGTGTTCAAACTTGTGGGTTACCTTGTTGTAAAAAATTGAATTCGGGGCAGTTCCGTAAAAAAGTATATAATCGCCTGCTGCAAATACATTTGGATCAGCAGCTACAACCTTGATAGCATTTTCAGTAAGATCATCGTAACGGAATGAACTGTTAGCTTCGGGTAAGATGCCTCCGCCATTTCCGAACACCCTGATGTTTTGCGGAGTAACTGCCGCCATATCAACGCCCATAGCCTGCATTTCGGCATAGGTTACTTTATAAATGCCGGTTTTGTCGAGTTGTATTTTATACCAGTTACCCTGTGCCAGCACCGAATGTGCCGCATAAGATGAAGTTGATTTGAACAATGCTGTATTTGCCGCAGGAATATAAACCAGATCAATCGTAAATGATTTGAGGCGCATTAAGCCTCCTTCCGGATTATTAACTACAGGGACAATGGTTAGCATGGCCATTTTTACTCCTCTTTCAGTACCTGTTTCAACAACCGGAGAAAGTGTTTCAGTTGTCTGAAGGGCAAACGAAAGTAAACTCAGCTGATCTTCAGTTATAAGTTCCCATTCAGTATGGGTAATGAGTATGTCACAACTGCCGATATCAGCGGGCAGCGCAAATTTTTCGAAGTATTCGGGAGTATAATTTTTGGAGGCACTGTTACTTAATCCATCGGCACATAAGGCGTTAACGGTTTCGTAGTTGATACCCTGTATGGATTGTACACCTTTCCAGTTCAGAACTACCTTTTTCTGAATACCTTGTCCATGCATTGTCGCATGTACCATCAGAATGAGAAAAGACAAAGTGAGTAATCTATGGTATATTTTCATGTTATGCGTTTTGAATTGTAAAGGCGTCTGGATTCAAGTACTCTGGCTTTTTTATTAACCGGCACGGGTTATTTTGAGTAAACAATTTTCCCTGATGTCTGTGCATTTAATCCGTTGGATGTGCTTACTATCAGGTTGTAAAGATAAATTCCTGAAGTTACTGCGCTTCCATTTGGACCAAGGCCATCCCACCGGACAGGATTACTGACTGACCCTTTCTGCGGAGCGTTTTCTTCAATTACCCTGATCAGTTGACCTGATAAAGAATAAATCTCAACCCGGGTAGCAAATTCAACATTCTGCTGGTTATGCTCAAACACTATGTCAGTAAAACCAACAAAAGGATTAGGAAAACTATAAGAGTTGGTTATCACAAATTCCTCCGATGGATACACCACGAACTTTATTTCAGATTCTGATGAATTGTTGAAGATATCCCATACTTTTACTGTTAGTGTATGTTCCCCGGCGGAAAGCATTGAGAACGGGAACCATATTGTACCACTCTTTGAAGTGTTAATATCCGATTCATAGAAGTCGTTGAGGATATAGGGTTCGGCAGTATTGCCATCCAGCACGGCTGTAATATCATGACCAATCCCGTTACCTATTGTATTAATTCCATTCTCATCGCTTACAATTGCAAGCAGGCGGGCATTTGGATCAGTAGCTCCGCCGCTGCGGAAACGCAGATCGTTCATATACAAACTGATGTCGGGACCCTGGTTATCGCTAACAGCCTGTTCAACCGATCCGCCAATAACAACATCAGTATAATATCCTGAAGCATCACGGCTGCCATCGGAAGCATAATAACTGATTTTGCCTGAGTCGTAACGGTATGCAATGTCTTTGGGAACAATAAACGTGATACTGAAAATTCCGTTCTCCGCATTCACTTTGCCTTTGTAAAGCAGGTTTTTTCGTAACCTAAACGAATACAGCGATCCGCCATCGTTACCAAGCGTTTTCATAGTTACCGACTTATCAAATACTGAGGTCGATACCGTACCATTAAAATCAGAAACTAAATTTCCCTGTTCGTCGGCTATCATGCCTTCGATTGTAACTTCCATATAGGCTTTCAATGTGTCATTTCCATTACCCGGAACCCGCCCGTTAATTTTTGTGGTTACAACAGTAAAGGAGGGAAAGCTTATCTGAAGGGCAGGATCACCCAACAGCACGTATTTACGGCCGTTTTCGTTGGCGCCTTTGTCACGTTTAGAGTTCCTGATAATATCACCCATCCTGAGCCTATGTCCGTCAGGTTTACTCATGGCATACTGGTAAAATTTCTTATTCAGTTCGAAGTTTGGCGTACCATAAGTCGGCCTGGTAGTAGTAAATAACGCAATGCCACCGCCTTTGGGATTGGTAAGCACCATTTCGCCGGCTGCCTGGCGGGCCGGATCATCGAAACGGCTGAACTCACAGGTTGCTGTCACAAAAACCGGTAAATTATTATAATTCGACCAGTTATTAATTTCATTCACAGTAAGGACTTCCTCATGGGCCCAACCGGTTTCGCCGCCATGCCCGGTATAATTGAAAATTAAACTTCCTTTTTCGACACGCTGCGTAATGGCCTTATTCACATCAGGATAGCGGTTACCACCGGGTGCTGCTATCTGAACATAGCTGTCGAGGTAAATTTTGTCCAGGTTTATTTCCGGGTAACTGCTCTCAATATTTATAGCCATTTGCTCCGACTGATCGATATGATCATTCAAATCTTCGTCATCGGCCACGAATGAGATTATATTTTTCCAGTCGCCCTGAGTTTCGGGAGATGGAACCGAATAGTGAATTATTTTATCAACGGCCTGTTCTGCTTCGAGGAGAGTCTTAACCGGTAAGCGGCCAATACCAATATCAATAATATCAGCATACGAAAGCCCTTCCCCTTCATCAAGAGTTCCATAATAATCGTCGGATGGCAGTGAACTGATAGGGCTGTATGATTCGGGTGATTGCCAGGTTGGAATAAAATTGGTGTTCGAAGGAATTTTGTCTTTAAAATCGTAAGAAGCGTCACCGAAAAGAAGAAGGTATTTTGGCATATCATCTGCTGATGATTTATCATAAAGCATCTTCATAAAGTCACGAATTGCTGTAATATCAATTGTTCCTGATGAAAACTCATTATAAATGGTGACCGGATCAACAACCAGAACATTAAAATCGGAAGTATTTGCATGAAATGTTGCCAGCCTTACAGCCTGAGGCATAAACAGCTGCGGGGCAAGGATCACAAGATCTGCTCCGGATATAGCATGAAGATCCTGGTTTTGTATTTTCTGAATAAAACGTGGAACCAACAACTGAGTTTCGTCAAATGCTATAAACTGCCTGATGGTATCAGATGTCAATTTAAAAACAAGATCATTGCCCTGTACAGAAGTTCCTACCGAAACTACATTAAGTGGATTGGTCGTTTCCCAAAGCCTGACTTTACCGGCTGCATCAGCGACTTCATACGAAGCAATTCGTCCGTCACCGAAAGAATGGCTATCGCGGAAATCGAGCTGCCCCCCGGTGAAGCGGAGGCTGCAACGGGCATTAATATCGAGTAAGTCAAGATAGCCGGCTGCTGATGACGAAGTTCTGTTGTACTTCACATCCACCTTCAAGGGCAGTGTTACCGATTGCAAGGTTTTATATGATGCAGATCCTGAAGCAACCGGACTGTTAGGATAAACAGAAATGGCCGAATGAGTTGAAATCCACGATTGGCTGCCAATACTGAATTCGAACGAGGAGGCATTAATTGATTTGGCAGCAGTGACCGTGCGCACTTTAACTTCACCTCCGGCAGCCAGTGCAGGAACTTCAAAAGGGTAGCTGCGATCAGGAATTACATCAAAAGTCTGAGCAAACCACTGCCTGCCTGATTTTATCAGGTTCAGGTTGTTTTCATCAAAAGTTGCATAAAAATCGAATGCATCAACCTCATCCGTTCCGGCTTCCTGCGAACTATTTTGAATGGAAACCCTCTTTCCTGAACCCCTGTCGGTTGAAAGGAAGTAGCAAATAGTATCGGCATAAAGGTGCGAAGTATGTTCCCACATTTGTCGTGAACCGTTGTATTTCCAGGAAACAGGTCCCTGTGCGTAAAATAAAATCTGGTCACCCTGGTCGAAAGAGCCATCGCTTTGCCCGGTAACTTCAATGGCATTTTCAGGTAAATCATCAGCTCTTGAAGAAGAAACAGCTTCGGGAAGCATGGCTCCTCCCCTTCCGAAAACTCCTATCTTAGATGGATTCAGCGTAGCAGGGTTAATTCCCATAGCTACCAGGTCACTATATCCAAGACGATAAATCCCTGATTGGGTGACAGCCAGTTTGTACCAATCACCCTGCGAAAGCACAGAATTTGGCACATAGTTGCGTGACGAAACTCTTTCAGGTTTATCAATTTCAGTAAAATTGAGTTTGAAAGAAACCAGTTTCTGAACCTGCCCGGTAATTTTATCTTTTAAAAAAGGAAGTAACTCAATGGTCACACCTCTTTGCTTACGGCTGTATACCTTTTTGGTTGTATAAAACAATTCTGCCGGAATCAAATCAGATTTCGCGCCGATCAGAATCAACTCATCCTGAGAAGCAGGAATAAAAACGCAATCAACAACAGATACTTCTGTTGAAAGATTATCAGCAAAAAAAGACTCATAATATAAGGGTAACGATTGTGCATCAGCGTAATATGCTCCATCAAAGTAGAGATTTTTAACAATGCTATCATTTACGGATGAAACCGCAGGTTTTCCCCATCCAATTGAACGGCTTTCGAACTGCTCCTGCGACTGCGAAGCCAGCGGAATAAGCCAGGTCAACGACAATATATATATAAATATAGTTTTGTTTAGTGCCAATTTATGGTATTTTAGCTAATTATCACAGTTCATACAACAAATAAAGGGTAGTTTCGTTTGCAAAAGGTTGTGTTAACAAATTGTAAAACAAGGAAAAATCCTGTTAATTTGCAGGTTTAGATTGAAACGGAAAAAATAATTCATTATTGCTGTTGATGGATTATTTTGTAAAACGTGACAAATAAACATTTTTTGTTGTAATATTGTCCTCATATTATATGGAAACGAGAACAGCAATCATATTATTTTTAACTTGTTTTACCCTTTCCTCAACAGGGGTTTCGGGACAGGATCTGGCATTCTCGCAGTTTTATGCCAACCCGGTTTACCTGAATCCCGCCCTGGCCGGCAATAAAATATGCCCGCGCGTAACATTGAATTACCGAAACCAATATCCATCGTTAAATGGTCATTATGTATCGTACAGTGCCGGTGGCGATATGCATGTAGATGCCATATCGGGAGGTGTAGCAGTGCTTGCTACAGCAGATATGACAGGCCCGTTGGCATCATTCACGGGCAGTGCCGTGTATTCGTACCGTTTAAAAATAAGCGATAAAATTACAATGAATGCGGCCTTACAAGCCGGATATTTTCAATACCGCCTGAATTGGGAAAAACTTGTTTTCGAAGACATGATCGTTCCGGGAACCGGTGAAATAGTATCAGGTAGCGAAACGCCCCCCGGCAAATTGAATGTGGGTGATATTGATTTTTCGACAGGTATGGTTGTGGGGTACAATGAACGCCTGTACCTGGGAGCAGCTTTTCACCATATCACCATGCCCGACCTGGCCTTTTACCAGGGCAATACCAGCAGGCTCGATATGCGCATAACTATTCATGCTGGGGCTTTGTTCGATTTGCAGCAAGGCTTGCAGGGAAGTGAAAATGAGCGCTTATCATTCTCGCCAAATGTTGTTTACATGCAACAAGGTGATTTTCATCAGTTAAACGGAGGATTATATGTAAACTTTTACCCGTTTGTTACCGGGTTGTGGTTAAGGCACAATTTCGAAAATTCAGATGCCGTGATAGCTTCGCTCGGATTTCAGCAACCCGAGTTTAAAATCGGCTATAGTTTCGACTTCACTTTATCTGAAATAGGTATGCCGGGAGGAGGTGCCCACGAAGTATCTTTCGTATGGCTGTTACCCTGTCCGAAAAAAGAATTTAAGTACAAGGCAATAAAATGCCCCAGTTTTTAGTTAATACGAAAACAATCCATTAAAAAGAGATGGCTAAATACGGCAAATTAGCAGCAATAGTATTGTTTGCAGCAACAATTGCACTTATGGCTTCCTGTAAGAGCAAAGAAGCATCGCGTACTACAGGTTGGAATTACAACGATCCGAAAAACGGCGGTTTCGAGGTGGCTGAGTACAGAGAACCTATAACTGGACCCGGACTTGTGTTTATTGAAGGTGGCACTTTTACCATGGGAAGGATCAGTGATGACCCTATGTACGAATGGAATAATATCCCGCGCAGGGTTACCATTCCCAGTTTTTACATGGATGAAACAGAGGTTGCCAATGTTGACTATACGGAATATCTTTACTGGCTTAACCGTGTTTTCGGAACAAGCTATCCCGAAGTTTATCGTAAAGCCTTGCCGGATACACTTGTTTGGCGCGAAAAACTTGGTTACAACGAACCTCTTGTGGAAACATACCTCCGCCATCCCGCATACAGGGATTACCCTGTGGTAGGTGTAACCTGGACCCAGGCTGCCGATTACTGCATGTGGCGTACCGACCGTGTAAACGAAATGTTGCTGGTAGAATGGGGAGTTCTGGAACTTGATCCGGCACAGAAAGATGAAAACAACTTTAATACCGAATCGTACCTTGCCGGGCAATATGCCGGGCTGGTAAACAAACCTATGCGCGACCTTAACCCGAATGGAACAGGCGAACGCAGGGTACGCCTCGAAGATGGAATTCTTTTACCTAAATACAGGCTTCCGACCGAAGCCGAATGGGAGTTTGCTGCCTACGGACTTATCGGCAATACCCACTTCGAGCGGGTTGTTGAGCGCCGAATTTATCCGTGGAACGGAACCATACTTCGTACCGATGACAAAAAATTCTATGGCAGCTATGTTGCCAACTTTAAACGCGGACGTGGCGACTATATGGGTGTTGCAGGCAATCTGAACGACGGGGCCGAAATTCCCGCCGCAGTTGGCTCGTACTGGCCAAACGACTACGGCCTTTACAATATGGCAGGCAATGTTGCCGAATGGGTAATGGATGTTTACCGTCCTTTAAGTTTCGAGGATGTAAACGACTTCGCTCCTTTCCGTGGTAATACTTTCCAGACACGTGTTACGGATGCTGAAGGATACCTGGTACCCAAAGACAGCCTGGGCCGTATAAAATATCGAGAAGTTACCGAAGAAGAAGCTATGGGACGGTTTAATTACCGCAAAGCCGATAATATAAACTACCTTGACGGTGATTATCAATCACTGGCAGGCGTTGACTGGCTTACTCCTTCTGAAGATGGAAATACAACCAGTAAAATGTATGAATATGGTATTTCGTCGCTAATCAGTGATAAGGCACGTGTTTTCAAGGGAGGCTCGTGGCGCGATCCGGCTTTCTATTTAAGCCCTGCAGCCCGCCGCTCACTGGATGAAAATATGTCAACCAATTACATCGGTTTTCGCTGTGCTATGGGCCGCGTAGGCAGTTCATCGCCAAATGTTAGAAAATAATATAGACTTTTAAAATAATAGAAACCCATCCCCGATAAGGATGGGTTTTTTGTTGTGTGGAGTATCGGAGCCTTTTCCTCCTCAAAAAACAGTCACTCAATGCTGCGCTGATATTACCTCAAAACAGGACTTTTCCCAGAATCTTTTTAGGTTGAGGATAAGGTTGAGGAATGGACATCTCAACCTCAACCTCAACCTCAACCTCAACCTCAACCTCAACCTCAACCTCAACCTCAACCTCAACCTCAACCTCA
>JBGSUB010000034.1:0-125698 GCA_041753535.1 Lentimicrobiaceae bacterium | reverse complement strand
TGTCTGCTATGTATGAGTAGCAACCTTCATCTGTTTTAAACTGCTGATTGAATTTGATCGAGTTCACACCTTTGTATTTTTCTCTGGTTTCCATCTTTCAAAGGTATCCAAAAATGGGATGCCTAAACGCCTATACCTGTATTTTTAATTAATGATTTCAATAAAAGCAGGTTTTCCATCCCAGGTAAAATTCAGGTACAGCCATTTGTCGTAATATGCAGATGTTGTCTTATTCCCGGCGGGTTTCCCCTTTTCAGCCTTTATTTTTACAGTTTTACCATTCAATTTTACCTCCATAGGTTTATCATTCATCCTGATCTCAAAACGCATTGAACGGTCAGCAGGCATTCCTTCCCATGATCCTGTTTTGGTGATGTTAACAGTAGTCTTATTTGATTCACTTGAACCCTGGTATGTGATCAGTTCGTATTGTCCTTCGCTCAGCGATTTGCTGTCGAGTCCGTTATCTTCAAATTGTATGAAAGCGGATTTCCCTGTAGGATGATATTTCACAACATAATTATCTGCCTTATAATAGTCAGTGGAAGAGAGGGCTTTTGTCATTGGGATAAAACTTCCTGCCTTGGCAAAAACAGGAATATTTTCGATATTCAGCGGGAAGTCAATCCATGATTTTCCCTTATACTCTATCCCTGTATGAAAATCGAACCATTGTCCTTCGGGCAAATAAATTCTTTGAATTTGTTTTCCTTTTTCGATTACCGCTGCAACAAGCAGATTTTCGCCCCACATATATTGGTTATCGGTATTGCATGCTGCTGTATCAGAGGGAAACTGGTAAAAAAGCGGACGCATCAAGGGCGACCCGGTGGTAGCATTCTGGTACGCAAGTGTGTAATTGTATGGAAGCATTGAGTAGCGAAGATTCATATACTTGCGCACGATTTCCTGGGTTTGGTCGCTCCAGTAAACCGGCTCACTCGGGTGCCCCGAACCATGTGGCCGGAAGATGGGAGTAAAAACAGCAAATTGCAGCCAGCGGGTATAAAGTTCATCGTCCTTTACGCCTTGTGCAAAACCTCCAGCATCCGAATGGATATAACCAAGACCGTTCATACCCATGGTTAGTAATAATGGAAGCTGTGCCTGTAATCCGCCCCAGCTGCGCGAAACATCGCCGGTCCAGGGATATGCGGCATAGCGCTGCGAGCCGGCAAACCCTGATCGCTGCAGGTGAAATAAACGTGTATTCGGATAATTTTCGGCGTATTTTTCGAACAGCATTTTATCCCAGTAATGGCCGTAAATATTATGCACCTGGTCGGCTTTGCCATTTACATGATAAATATCCGAAGGATGGCTTTCGGGTTCGCCCAGATCGCCCCACCAGGCAGCTATTCCTATGTCAATCTGTTTTTTGTATTTCTGCCAGAACCAGTCGCGGGCTTCGGGTTTAAAAATATCGATCAGGCTTCCGGCACCGAAGTAAAATTGTTTATCGATATAGGTTTTCCCTGTGCTATCAGTTACAAAAACTCCTTTTGCAGCTGCTTCGGCATGATTAGCCACAGTATCAATAACATAAGGCTCGGTGATCAGGATAGTTTTTATGCCTTGCTTCCTGAATTTTGCGATCATTCCGGCCGGATCGGGCCATGCTTTCTTGTACCAGTCGAGCTTACCGAGGTGACCCTGGATACTGTCGCCAAACCAGTAAAAATCGAGGATAATGGCATCCATGGGGAAATTCTTTTTCAGCATAAGCGTAACAATACTGTCGGTTTCGTGCTGGTTGCGATATGCCATGCGGCTTTGCAGGTTTCCCAATGCCCAGCGCGGAGGCACAGGCTGACGGCCGGTAAGTTGCGTGTATGAATCGGAAATTTCAGGAAATGAGCTTCCCGCGACAAGATAGTAGCGCGCTGTTCCTCCTATGGCATTCCACTCGGTAACCGTAGGTTCGGTGAAACCAATATCAATAAACCCTTTCTGCGGATTATCGAACAATATCGCATATTTCCTTGATGAAATGGTCATAGGAACCGAATAGTTGAGCATGGTAGCGCCATATTCGTAACCATAAAAAGGCCTGTTGTAGAGTTGAAGTTTTTTGCCGCGGCGATCCATGGGTATGGCCCGTTCACCAGTTCCATATACTTTTTCGCCGGGTTTCAGCGAGAAACGCACACCGGTATTTCCGGGTTTACTGAAGAAGCCGCTTTCTTCGGTCAATAATGTGTCGCCTTTATAAATATATGTAAGGTAAAAAGGATCGGCATTTGCAGTAATGTTCATACTTCCGGCACAGAGAATATAGCCATTTGAAACCTGCTGCGAAGTGAGCGAAACTTTTCCAGGCGTCATAATAACGGAATGCGAAGAATCGGCTTCCAGAATTCCTTCCGGGAAATACGTTACTTCAATAAGGCTTTCGGAATAGGGTTTTAAAACGATTTTTCCTTTATCAGTGAAAATATTCCATAGCGTAGGCAACTGCTCAATCCTGAAAAGTTTATGAACTTCCCGGTTTCCTGCTGTTGCCTCCTGTACTTTTGGCACATATCCGTTTACAGGGACAACAATATCGTCGTTTTCTTTCGTTTTCCCGACAAGGGTTCCATCCTGGTTACGAAAAACATAGGCAAGCTGGTTAGCAACATCTTCAGTCCGAAGTTTGTAAAAAGTGTTGATTACAAAGCGGAATGAATAAAGGTTTTCGCCTTCACGTTTCATTAATACGCTTTTATCATCCTTTCCCCAGTTACCGACTACATATTTCCAGTCGTGCCCGTCGAGGCTCTTGTTGGTGATAACACCGGTGTGAAGGTAAACATCATTACCCAGGTTTTTTAAAGCTAGGTTGCCTTCGGAAGCGTTGAAAAACAGAGTAACCGAATCCGTAACCGAAGGGTTTTCGGGTACAAGCCAGATGAGCTGGGCGAATGAAACCCGGCAGAGAAAAAGGGGTATAAGGATTCCGAATATGCGTATCAATTTCATTGTAAGTATTTCTTTTGTATGGTTGATCAATGAGTCTGAAGTCGGAGTCAGGAGTCGGAAGTCCCGATTAAACTAAATTATTCTTGCAGGTAACTTCTATCAAATGAATAAGTTTTAATTTTTCCTTCGATTTTAGATTTAATGGCTTTTATGTTCCGGACAACTCACTTTGTTTAAAGAGCTTCCCGCTTCTGACTTCCGACTTCCATCCTCTTACTTCGATAACTCAATAATTTTCACACTTTTAGCCGGTACTTCTATTTTGCTGAGATCTTTAATCTGAATGCCGGTAAAAATATCTTTCCCGCTTATGTAACCACTCAGGTTTTCGTCGAAACGGCTGGTTGTAAGTGTTTTAAGGTATTTTTCATTGTTATTTATTATCACCATAACCGATTCTTTTCCTAAAGTGCGGAAGTAAACGTACATGCCATCTTCGGGGATATAATGAGTCAGTTTCCCTTCCTGAACTATTTTGTTGCCTTTGCGCCAGGTAAAAAGTGCCGACATATAATCTTTCATATCTTTCTGTTCGGGGCTCAGGTTGTCACCGGTAAACATATTTACTTCATCACCCTGCCAGCCACCGGGGAAATCTTTCCTCTTCCCGGGATCGCCTTCGAGTTTGCCCCTATCGAGGAGCGCTTCAGTACCATAATAAATCAAAGGCATACCTCGGGTAGTAGCAAGGAAAGCAAGTGCCATTTTTACATTTTCGGGTGTTTTTAAAACCGGGAATGTACGTTCAATATCATGGTTATCGGCAAAAGTGATTAGTTTGGATGGATCGCTGTAAAGGAAATCCTGTGAAAGCAATTCGTATAAACGCGCCATTCCGGTATCCCAGCCTTCATTTTCGGTAAAGGCTTTCTGAATAGCCATCATAAGCGGAAAATCAAAGGCATGAGTAAGGTTCGATCGGTAGCCGTCCTTATTATTTTTATTATCCAGCCAGTAACTGATCTGCGGCGGGTAGTTGATCCATGCTTCGCCAACTACATTGAAATTCGGATATTCCTCACGTAAGGCTTTCATCCAGTCAGACATAAAATCTTTGTCAGGATAGGGATAGGTGTCCTGGCGGATTCCATCCAGACCGGCAAATTCAACCCACCATATACTGTTCTGGATCAGGTATTTGGCAATATAAGGGTTCTTCTGGTTGAAATCGGCCATGGTTACATCGAACCATCCGTTAGCCATTTTCTTTTCGTCGTATTGCGATCGGTACGGATCGGTGATAACACCTCCGCGGTAATTGGATCGGGTAAATTCGGGCCATTGGTTTACCCAGTCTTTGGTTGGCAGGTTCTTCATCCAGTACGAATTGGTCCCGAAATGATTAAAAACCATATCCATAACTACTTTTATTCCTTTTTTGTGGGCGGCATCCACCATTTCGCGGTAGCTGTCGTTGGTGCCAAAACGCGGATCAACTTTATACAAGTCTGTTATAGCGTAACCGTGATACGAGTAAGCCGGCATATTGTTTTCGAGAAAAGGGGTACACCATAATGCAGTAACGCCCAGTTTTTGCAGGTAATCAAGGTGTTCGGTAATTCCCCTGATATCACCTCCATGCCTGCCATTCGGATTGGTACGATCTGCTTTTTCGAGCATACCATGCATATCGTCGTTATTGGGGTCGCCATTTGCAAAGCGATCGGGCATAATAAGGTACATCATATCGGCTGTTGTGAAACCCGCACGTTTGGATGAACCGGTAAGGCGTGCTTTAATCTCGTATTTGTAATTGATCAGAACGCTGTCTTTCTCTTTAAAATCAATGGAAACCATACCTGGCTTTGCGCTGTTGCCGATTTCAAGGTCAACAAATAAGTAGTCCGCTCCTGTGCTTGTGCTATTCTTAACTTTTACTCCTTTATACTCAACAAACGCCTTGGTTTTGCCAATATCTTTCCCATGAATCATCAACTGAAGCGAATTGTTTTTCATCCCGGCCCACCAGCAGGGAGGCTCAACATGATCAATTTCAACCTGGGGGAATGCGGCTCTGAAGAAGAATAAACAGAGAATAAACAGCGGAATCTTTTTCATGATTTGTGTATTTGGTTTGGCAAAGATATAAGAAAAGAAACCATATAAAATAGATGATTTTGATGCAATCGTTTGCGGGAGAGAAAATTAAGGGTGAATAATTTATTACAGCATATTTTTAAGAAAAAAATTGAGATCGAAATTGGTAAGGCTAAATAATTCTGTAAGTTTTTATAGCGTTAAAGAAATTTGTGAGCAGGATTTGAAGATAGATATACTTGACGCACTTTGGTAATTTATTCCCGACACATCAAGTTAAGATTGAGTAAACCATTCCTGTATTAAACGGCTTGCATTCAAGAGAAAGATTGAGTATTTTTGTTGAAAAACTGGGGATGCCAAAGATTTTCGAATACCTGGGAATTTTGATTTTTTTCTACTCTAATGAAACTGAGCCTATTCATGTGCATGGCAAAAACGATGGGTGCGAAAGCAAAGCAGAATTTTATATTGTAGATGGCAGGGTTGTTGAGATAAAAATCAAACAAATTAAGGGGGCTCATCCATTGACTGGCAGTAGACTAAAAGATTTTGAGGCTTTTTTAGAGAAATACTCGGATAGAATTGTTCACAAATGGATTGATTATTTTGTTTACCACAAGGATGTCGAATTTGAAAAAATTAATACCCGTATAAAATGAGAATAATAGAAGAATATACCATTCTCCCGGTTGATTTGATACAGATCAAATCAGCAAACTACATTGGTGACTTTGCGATACGGATATTTTTCAGCGATGGATCCACTAGCCTTGTTGATTTTAGGCCTTTCCTGGAATCATCGCTTCATCCCTCCATCCGCAAATATTTAGATGAGACCTTATTCAATCAATTTAAAATTATTGATGGAAATTTAAATTGGAATGATTATGATATGATATTCCCGATTGGTGATTTATACGTTGGGAAGATTTAATGTAATCAGGTTTAAGTATGTTATTATATACCAAGCAGTCTACAACAACTTTATAATTTCCCGAAATGAAAGTTACAACAACTCTTATCATTATTTTAGTGATTATCAATCAAATATCAGCGCAGCAAGCTTTATCCCCTCTCGAAAAAAACAACTACCAAAAAGTTACTTCTTACGAAGATCTGTCAGATTTTGTAAGGCAATTGGACGAAAAATCGGACCTGCTGAAAGTCGAAGCCATTGGCCAATCTGTGCAGGGAAGGAAACTGTATGCAATGAAGTTTTCCTCGTCGGAATTCGGGAAGGATAAGTCCAAGATAAAAGTGCTGTTTTTTGCACAGCAACATGGCAATGAGCAATCAGGGAAAGAAGGTGCTTTGCTGCTGGCACAAAACCTGTTGAAACCCGAAAACCAATATCTTTTCGATAAAATCGATTTTGTTCTTATTCCTCAGGTTAACCCTGATGGCTCCGAAGTAAACAAAAGGCGCAACGGAAACGATATGGATCTGAACCGAAACCACCATATACTTTCGGAACCTGAAACTCAGGCATTGCACCGTTTTTTCGACAAATACCTTTTCGACGTAAGTATGGACGTGCATGAGTATTCCCCTTATGGCGGGGAATGGGAAAAATACGGCTACCGTAAAAATGCTGATGTAACGCTGGGAGCAACCACCAATCCGAATGTTTCGGAAAAAATCAGAAGTTTATCCAATGATGAAGTATTGCCGTATGTTCTGAAGTCACTTAGTGTAAATAATTTCAGTTCGTTTGTGTATTGTCCCGGTGGGCCGCCTGAACTGGATTATATCAGGCACAGCACGTTTGATGTTAACGACGGAAGGCAGAGCCTGGGGATTCAAAATACGCTATCGTTTATCCAGGAAGGTATGAATGGCACAGACATGTACGTTGAAAATATCAAACACAGGTCGGAAGGCCAGATGCATGGAATGCGTGCGATGCTCGAATATGTGTATCTGCATAAAAATGAAATTAAAAAACTGGTGGCATCATCCCGTAAAGGGCTTATCGCTGGAAAATCGAATCCCCAGGTTTCCATACAATCGGAACATTTAGGCAATGGTCAGAAACTTACGCTTCCGCTTTTTTCTTATTCTACCCAAACAGATAGCGTAGTGATTGTGAATGATTACCGACCGGTAGTAAAATCCATAACCGATGTTCAAAAACCGGCCGGATATTTAATTCCGAAACAAAATAGGGATCTTGTTGAATGGGCTGGGAAACATGCGTTAATTACTAAGGATTTCAAACTTCAAAAAGGGCAGAATGTTGAACAGTACATCATCCTTAGCATTGATTCCATTGATTTTGAGCGGGACATTATCATTAATCCAATTGTTGAAAAAAACGATTTTCGCGGTGAAATTGTGCCTTCCGACTATTTGTATATCCCGACTGATCAGTTGAAAGGGAATTTGATTGTTTTAGCACTCGAACCAAAATCGGAACTAGGGCTTGTCACTTACAAACAATATGCTCATTTGATGAAAACAGGTGAAACCTTTCCGGTTCTCAGGGTAATTAAAGGCAGGAACGTACATCATTAAACAAAAAATAATATGGAATTGCCGTAGTAAAGAAGTGCGATCGCACGTCTCTACGGCAATAAAAAAACGAATCATTATGAGAATAGACAGAATTGAACTCCGCCACACCAAAATGATCCTGGTAACTCCCTTTGTAACCTCAATGGGAACAGAATATGACGAACAGCACATTATGGTACGTGTTGATGCCGAAGGCGTTACCGGCTGGGGCGAGTGCGTTGCCGAAGAAACTCCCTTTTATTCATACGAAACCGTGCCGACTGCCTGGCATATTCTGAATGATTTCCTGATTCCGGCAATTTTAGGGAAAGATATTTCCAGCGTGGAAGAAGCCATTGCAAGCTATGCAAAAGTGCGCGGGCATATGATGGCCAAAGCTGGTCTGGAAGCAGCCTTGTATGATGCATTCGCAAAATCAAAAGGGATTTCTTTGTCGAAAATGCTTGGTGGAACGCAGGAAAAAATAAACGTGGGTGTGAGTCTTGGTATCAGCGATACGGTTCCTGACCTTCTTCATGTTATGGAAAAGTATATGAAGGAAGGCTATCAGCGCATCAAAATAAAAATTGCACCGGGCCGCGACCTGCAATTTATTGAAGCACTCCGCCGCGAGTATCCTGATATGCTGTTGCAGGTTGATGCCAATTCTGCTTATACGCTGGATCACCTTCCTGTTTTCAAAGAAATGGATAAATACAAGCTTTCGCTGATTGAGCAACCATTGGGATATGATGATATTTTCGACCATGCCAAACTGCAACGTGAAATCAAAACCGACCTCTGCCTTGATGAAAGCATTCACTGCCTTGGTGATACCCGTGCCGCCATCGAAATGAAAAGTTGCCGCATTATCAACATCAAACCCGGTCGCGTTGGCGGGTATACCGAATCCATTAAAATCCACGATTATTGCGCGAACATGAATATCCCGGTGTGGCATGGCGGAATGCTTGAATCAGGTATTGGACGTGCAGGAAATGTTGCACTGGCTTCCCTGCCTAATTTCACGCTGCCGAGCGATCTTTCGCCTAACAGGAAATATTACACGGAAGATATTGTTGAAACCCTGTTTGAGCTTAACCCGGATGGTACCATTACCGTTCCAACAGGACCCGGAATCGGTGTTGAAGTAAATATGAAGGCACTGGAGAAATATACGATTAGGAAGTGTGAGCAAAAGGCTTGAAGTTGTTACTTTATTTTTGAACAATTAGGCTTGGGTTGAGATTGTTTTACATGCCGACCAATGACGCTTTGGTAGTTTTATGATTTGCAAAAAAAATCCTGACTATCATAAGAGGTAAAGCTGTTGAAAACGATTTAAGTATTTCGAAATCAGCAGGTATAGTTAAAAAAGTGACAATAAAGGCACATTCGAGTATGCTTTAATTTTAATATATTTGTGAAAAATATTGTTGCCATCAGATGAAACAAGTGTGATCATGTACAAAAATTTATTGTTTTTTCTCTTTTTCTTCCTGGGAATAAGGGGTTTGGCACAATTATCAGCTGATATCGGTCTGATTCAGCAACAAAACGATTTAATGGGAGGTGTTGTTACGGTATATTGTTCCAATCAAATAGTATATCATATACCTTTTGGAACAGCAGATTATGGCAGAGGAATCCCTGTAACCGATAGTACATTATTCCGTATAGCCAGCGTGTCAAAAACCATAACCGCTATTGCATTTTTAAGCCTTGTTGATGAAGGACTGGTTCAGTTAGATGACAATATCAGCAGCATTTTAGGCTATCCGGTCAAGAACCCATATTTCCCCAATATCAGTATTACACCGAGAATGCTACTATCACATAAGTCTTCCATCATTGATGGCAATACTTATAGTGCTTTTTTAACCGCTACCTACAACCAAAATCCGATGCCTAATCTCAATGAACTATTAACTTTGGGAGGCGCTTATTACAATATGTCGAATTTTAACAATTCTCCTCCAGGTTCTTATTTCTCTTATTCAAATCTGAATTTTGTAATTCTCGGGACTCTGATTGAAAAAATAAGTGGACAACGTTTTGATGAATATTGCAGGAATACTATTTTAATTCCAATGGCTATAAGTGGTAGTTTCAATGTTAATCATATAAATAATATTGATAATGTAGCCGTACTTTACCGCAAGCAGTCTGGTATCTGGACAGCCCAGGCTGACGATTACCAGGGCGTTCAGCCGGTTTATACCAATCTGTCAGGATATATCCCGGGAACCAATGGTGCGAGATTCGCTCCTCAGGGGGGCTTACGTTGCACCGGTTCTGACCTTAGTAAAATATTTATGATGTTGTTAAATTATGGTGAGCATAATGGGACTACTATCCTTTCAAAGGCTTCAGTAATGATGATGTTTAACAAAGAATGGATTTACTTCGGTAATAATGGGAATAACTATTACGGCTTGTTCAATAGCTGGGGGCTGGGAATTCATCGCATCCTGAATATTGCAAACGCGGATATAGTTTTAGAAAGCAGTCAATCAATGTTTGGGCACCCCGGCGAAGCTTATGGTTTAGTAAGTGATGCCTATGTAGATACCACGCGAAAGCTTGGCTTGGTTTTTATCACTAACGGCTGTGGAGTTGGTTATCAAACAAATAATCAATCTGCTTTTTATACCGTTGAAAAAGAAATATTTGATGCCATTAATCCGTATGCCGATATTTTAGACTGTTTTTGGCTCAATGCGCAACAGAATAAAATGAATGATCTTTTCCTTGAAGTTCTTCCAAACCCGTTTGCCACTTCAATTAGAATTTCGACTACAATTGATATGATTGGTAAAACGTACATTATATATGACCCCACAGGTCGGGTTTCCGCAACAGGAATTATTAGTTCAGAAAATGATAACCTTAACCTAAGCTTTTTACCTGACGGAGTTTACATTTTTCACATAGAAAATGATTCAAACCGCATAAATAAAACAATACTGAAGTATTAAAAACAAACTTATTACCGCATATTGGAGGCATTTGTTGCTGTATCGAAATCCTGATCGTTTTTTCTTCACCCCGGAGACCTCCTGAACATGCATCCTCAGAATACTATACTAACCCCAAACAAGTAATTTCTTTCGAAAAACAGGTAAAAGGTTGGTCTCGCGCTAAAACGGAAGCCTAAATTACAGGTGATCGGAATTAGATAGTAGAACCAGCGAAATGTGTCAATTCATCGAACTCGAAAAATCGCAATCCTGATAATCCAGAAGAGGAGAAGTATGCGAAGGTCCTGACTTCTTAAGTTTAGTGCGGTACCTAAATGCATCGGTTTTTGTATTTAAGTTTAAAGTTCTTGAGAATTGAATAAATGAATTAAAAAAAAGAATAATATATCTCTAAGCGATTCTCAAGACGTCAAAATCAATTTTTGCGTTATTATGAAACAATCTGGGAAAATGACAAGTAGTGCGGTAAAATTTAAAATTTACAAATCTAAATAACCCATTTTCATTTATTTAAAAATATAAACCGCACTAAAATTGATAAGCGTCAGAAGTCAGGAAGTATGCGAAGGCGAAGTGCTACGCTCAACATGACCAGTTGGAGAAGCGGGCAAATGTGTTACAGTAATATAATAGCCTGATTATTTAGAAGAAACGCTTTCAAGGAACTCCTGCAAACTATTATTTAGCAGTTTCAGCACCTCCCCCATTTTCACCAGATCAGCACGTTCCGGTATATCGCGTGGGGTGTGGTAATCTTCGTGAAGTCCGGTGTTATAAGTCATAACAGGTATATTTTTTGCCGTAAACGAAGCGTAGTCGCTGCCCGAATGACCCGTTACATCCCACAAATCAAGCGTAAAAGGACGGTTTAGAGTTGCATTGCTCTTGTTGGCCAGTTCGCGAAGGTATTCATCGACAGTTCGCGTTCCTATACTCAGTTGCCTGCCTGTAGTATCTTCTTTTACACTTCGCGAAATCATATCCATGTTAATGTACAGTTTTACCATTTCAGGATTTTTCAAGTGTGATGCAAAATATTCGCTGCCAATCAAACCTTTTTCTTCTGCTGTCCATGAGGCAAAAGTGATGTTACAAGGAGGACGTGTCTGACTTTCGGTCCATGTTTCAGCCAGGGCCAGAAGCCCGGCAACGCCTGATGCATTGTCATCAGAACCTACATAAATATCATTCCCGCGTTTCCCTAAATGGTCGTAGTGAGCTCCAACAATAATGGTTTTTGTTGTATCCAACCCCTGCATAACACCTATTATATTATGCACAATCAGGGTATCTATATCAATTTGTAAATTAATCTGGAATAGATCTTTACATACTACCTGCGGGTTGCTGACCTGGTGGGCAAGTTGCTGTTCAATTTCCCGGAAATTGAGGCTGAGTGCTTCAGTAAGCTGCCTGCTGCCTGCTTCAGTAAGCAAAAAGCAAGGAATCATATGCTCAGGTCTTGCAGATGGCACCAAATATTCCGAATCCAGGTAAACCGGTTCATCCGGATCTTCTTTTTTATCAGTTGGCAGCAGGAATTCTTTTTGAATAACCATGATTGCAGACGCTCCCTGACTGGCAGCTTCACTGCATTTCATATCTATATCGTATTCATCGTTTTCAGCTAAAGCCTTGAATTTCTTCCACGCTATGCTTAGAGTATCTTGCTGACCGGGATAACCATCGAGTATAACAACCAACTTGCCTTTCACATCATGTCCGGCATAATCATTATATTTTAGTTCGGACGAGTTTATGCCATAGCCGGCAAAAACAACAGATGATTCAAATGTAAGGTCTCCGAATACATTTTCTAATGTAAAATCTTTCCCGCTTATCAAATGCATTGGTTTGCGTTTTTCCCCATCCGGATGTATTTCAACCGACGCTCTGCTGATACTATATCTGAGCAAACTAAAGGTTTGAAAATAGTCGGAAAGGATGGTCTTATTTTCATTTTGCCCTTCGTGAAACGGTTTCAAACCCATGCTTTGCATTTTTGAAGCAATATAATCAGCAGCAATATTACAAACCTGTGTACCGGTTTCGCGGCCTTCGAGTGCCGGAGATGCCAGAAATTGCAATACAGGTGCATAATCGCGGACTTCCGGCGGGTTAACATGCCGAAAAGTTGTCTGAGCTTCTGTTAATGAACAGTTTAGCAGCAGCAGAACAGGAAAAAGGAAACATTTCCGGATTTTCATTGCTATTTCACCATTTTCCCGTTAGCCATCAGATGAACAATATTGAAATCAGCATCCAGAACCAAAATATCAGCATCAAATCCCTCTTTAATATACCCTTTACCCTGTAATCTCAGTATATCAGCCGGGTTCGAAGTTGCTACCTGCAAAGCGATTTCCAAAGGAATTTCTTCTTCAGTAACCGATTCTTTAATTTCTCTCAAAACCGAGTCAGGCAGTCCCATTTCGATCTTAATCAGTTTACCTGTTTCCGGATCAAAGCCCGGCAACGAGCCACAGGCATCGGAAGTAAATGTTATATGTTTGATAGGCACACCGCTTTCGAGCAGTTCTTTCAGTGCTTTCGAAGGTTTAATTTCTTCGTCTTTGTAATAAGGATAGGAACTTGTGGTAATATCAACAAAGCCTTTTTTGCCGTATTCCTTAGCATCTTCAAAAATATAATCGTTGCGGTTGCAATGGGTTGGAATAAACTGCCGGTATCCCATTTCACTGTTTTCGACTACATCGTGTATCGGCCGGAACGGGTCGCGGGCATCACCCATGTGCATATTAACAATTCCGGCTTTGCCACCGATCATACCTGCAACTCTTGCGTGTGCAACAATCCGGGTAAGTTCGGAAAGGGTTGGAACGGAAGAACGATGGTCGGAAACTGCAACCTCTCCCACACCGATAACTTCTTCGATAAGGGCAATATCGCGGGCTACATCACCAGTAATGGTTGGCGGCGGAACCTGGTAGGCTCCTGTGTACATCCATGCCGACATTCCTTTAGCTCTTATACTTTTAACTTTCATCAGCACACTGTCGACAGTGCGGGTTATGCCATCGGTTCCAAGGCAGCCGATAACGGTTGTTACACCGCCATCTATCATCATACTGATTTCCAGCTCAGGCATACGGGTTGCAGGGCCACCTTCGCCACCGCCTCCTGTTATATGAACGTGAGAGTCGATAAGTCCCGGAACCAGGTTTAATCCCGTACAGTCTACTATTTTAACTTCAACTCCCAGAGGAGGTTCAATTTGATCGGCAATAGCAAGAATACTTTTGCCGCCGGTCAGGATATCTTTTTCCCCTTCAAATAAGGGAGAATATGTATTTGCATTTTTAAACAGGACAAGCATAAGAAAAGGTGTTTAAATGTAATTTTTGCTAAAATTATTCTTTTTTTTAATGCTATTTTACTTAATTTCGCTTAACACGAACTTTCTTTAAGACTTCATGCACCTATCTAAAATACTGATCTTACTTTTTATCATATCTGCGATTCGCACATATTCGCAGTCAGGCCGGTTATTGCTGGTGGGAGGCGGAAGCGAAAAAAACGGTGCGTTAAGCTGGAGCACACCTGCCTACCGATGGGCCGGTGAAGGGAAAAGAGTTGCTATAATCGGTGTTTCAACCGGAAGCCTTGCTCCTTATTTTACACAACAATGCGGTGCCGCTTATGCAAAGGAATTTGCAGTTGCTACGCGCGACAGTGCCGACAGCCAGGTTTTGTATGATACTTTGATGACCTACGAGGTAATTTTTTTTCGTGGAGGTGATCAGTACGATTATTACTCCATGTATCGCAACACTAAACTTCAGGATGCGGTTACAACGCTTTATAACAGCGGTGGAACGATATGCGGCACTTCGGCCGGAATGCATATTTTATCGTCAATCCTATTTACAGCGCAAAACGGCACTGCTTATCCGGACGACTGCATCGAGAATCCCAATAATTCTGATGTTAAACTGGCTGATGATTTTATGAACCTGTTTCCCGGTTTCATATTTGATACTCACTTTGCCGAACGTGCCCGCTTTGGACGGCTAACGGCTTTCCTGGCAAATTACAGTCTGAATAAAGGTATCAATATTACAGGAATCGGAATGGACGACATGACTTGTATGACGGTAGATTCGAATATGCTTGGTACTGTTTATGGTACCGGTTGTGCCAATATCTACAAAGCAGGAAGCACTTATTCGCTGAATGGCACCAAGTTATTAGCCGATACGGTTCAAATTATTCAGCTTTTGCAGGGCTGTACTTTCGATTTCGCAACACACGATGTTACGCTACCGGCACTCAACCGACAGTTGAATACAGGAATGCTCGAAGAAACAGGAAATTATACCGTATTGGCCAGCGGCAGCAACAAACTAAGCGAAAACCTGGCCATGCTCAGCGAATTGGTAAACGGTTGTGGTATGGTTACTGATTCTGTTCTGCTGCTCACAGGTAATGAAACATTGGCGAACACGTTTAAGGATAAGTTAATCCAACTCGGAGTACCCGGAGTTAGCCTGTTTGTGATCAATCAGGAGGCCGGCACTAATCCGGAACTCGCACAAAAAATCAACAATACGAAAAAAATCCTCTTTTTAGCTAATGGCACCGAAATGTTTATGCAGTTTTTAAATACGGATAACGGTATATCGCTTAATCATAAAGTCCATGGAAGTGGAATGATTTCGGCATTTGTCGGTGACGATTCACGCTATGCGGGAAAAACCGTGGTGGACAATTATTATGAATTGTATGCTTCGTATTATGCAGAACTCACTTTCAGCAAAGGACTGTCACTGCTTCGCCATACAGTAATTATGCCTAACACATTCTACAACAGCGATATGTACGAGAATTCAGCCACGGCTGTACCTTATACCATGGCTCTCGATACGCTGAAATTCGGAATCTGGCTCACCAATCACAATTTTATGAAGTTTGCTCCGGTTAACGGAAAAGCCACACTTACAGGATATGGAACTGCACCTGTTATGGTCATAAGAAATGCCGGAACCACAGCAGGTTTTTCAACTCAGACAGGCACCGGAAGCACAAGTACCAAGCCACGCATGGTTGCCGGTTTCGAACATCTTGAACTCTCGCTGATCGATTTCTCAAATCCTTATGTTATGGGGAATGTGAGTACAGCCGGAATTTATAATTTAGAGGAATCCGAAAAATCAGTAATTTCACCCAACCCTGTAAAGGAAATTTTAAATGCTACTTTCAAAGAAATCAACTGCAATTGGGAAATCGTTGATATGAAAGGACAAGTGATCAGTAAAGGAATTTCTGTAAATAATTATATGCAGTTGAATGTTTCAGCTTTACTGCCTGGTTTGTACTTTTTTAAAAGACAAAATCCGTTAACACGGAAAGACTCGATAACAAAATTCATAAAGAACTAGAACTTCATGTATGAGTAAATCTGGAATAGTAGTAATTCTTATTCTTGCCTCTCTGGTTTTTCGGAGTTACAGTCAGACATTGCCAGTGGGAAGTCTTGTTATCGTCGGTGGAGGATTGGAACCCGACAACAAAAGTGTTTTCAACCAGTTAATTGAATTAGCGGGCGGGCATGAAAAGGCAGTTTTTTCAGTAATCCCTTCCGCCAGTGGCGTTGCAATGCAAACCTTCGTATACTTTCGCAGCGAACTGATTTCCTATGGCATAAAACCCGAAAATATCCATCTTATCCCCATTGCCATGGCTGACGACGACAGTACTAAAGATGTTGACGAGTCAACGTGGAAAAACAACGGAAATGATCCGAAACTGGCCGAAATTGTACAAAAATCAACCTGCATCTGGTTCAGCGGCGGCGACCAGTTGCGCACAATGAAAACTTTGCTTAAACCCGACGGAAGCAAAACCGTTGTTCTGGAAGCTATTTGGGAAGTATACAACCGTGGCGGGGTAATTGGCGGAACCAGTGCCGGAGCTGCCATTATGAGCGAACCCATGATTGGTGCCGGAAACAGCATGGGAGCTCTTATGCATGGTGTAAAAACCAGTTTCGAAGGTGAGGATTTCCCGGAAGGCAAGGGTGTGCTTTTAACCCATGGACTCGGATTTTTCCCGCTGGGTATAGTTGATCAGCATTTTAATGCCCGTGCCAGGTTAGCCCGGCTTATTGTTGCTATGTTGCATGATCCCCAAAAGACGCAAACCGGTTTTGGGGTTGATGAAAATACCGCGCTGATATACAATGGGAAACAAAGAATACTAACTGTAGCCGGTGCAGCCGGAGTAACAATTGTTAACACTTCCGGAACTTCAATATCCTATAAACAGAACTTACCTGAAATTAAGAATGTAACGCTAAGTTATCTCGAAGACGGTGATACTTATGATATTGTATCGGGTAAAATTACGCCTGCCGATGGGAAAAAGCCTACAAAAGGAAATGAGTATTACGATATTTCAAATCCTGCACAGGCCGGAATGTTTTCGGGCACGGCTTCAAATTTTCTAACCCTGATAACAATAAGTCTCATGGATAACAAGGCTGTAGATAAAGTTACAAATCTTAACTTTACAGACAAGGACAGCGGTTTCCTGGTAAGCATGAGCAAGACACCCGAAAGTGAAGGATTTTACACCGATAAGCCTGATGGGAATGACAGGTATACCGTTACTAAAGTTCGGATGGATATCTCACCTGTTGAAATTACCATTACCCCTCTGAAATAGCAATTAACCAACCAAACAATAAATCATATGCGAAAAACCGACTTTTTAATACTGCTGTTTAGCTTCTGCATCAGTTCGCTGTGGGCGCAAACTATTCCGGTAAGCGGAACAGTCACCTCCGTGACTGATAAGATGCCTGTTCCGGGTGTCACCGTCCAGGTGAAGGGGATGCAACAAGGCACTATTACAGATATTAATGGTGTGTACAAACTTGAAGCAGCACCGGATGCTACCCTGGTATTTACATTTATAGGAATGAAGGCGCTGGAAATACCTGTCGGTGGGAGGAAAATAATATATGTTGAAATGGAAGAAGAACGGGTTGACCTGGGCGAAGTGGTAGTTGTTGGCTACAGCACAACAAGTAAAAAACTGATCTCCGGATCGGTCGGGACTGTTAACGAAAGTGAACTGAAAAACATCCCGATGCGGACCATCGATGGCGTGCTTCAGGGAAAAGCGGCCGGGGTATCGATTAATCAGAACTCAGGGACTCCCGGCGGTCAGAACTCAATTAAAATGAGAGGAGGAAGCTCAATCAATGCCAGCAACCAGCCTCTGATTGTTATCGACGGAGTTCCCACCATTACCGGTAGTTTCGGACAGATTGGATATAGCGGTCAGGAAATTGATGCCATGTCGGATCTCAATCCCAACGATATCGAATCTTTTACCATTCTCAAAGATGCTTCGGCAACTGCCATATATGGAGCCCGTGCGTCGAATGGCGTAATTCTTATCACCACAAAAAAAGGGAATACACAAAAAACAAATGTCAGTTTAAATACTTCTTATGGCTGGCAAACCATGCCGGCAGAGCGTATCCCCGATCTGATGAATGCCGCCCAATGGAACGAATTTAAAGGTACTGACGTGCAGGGAACTGACACTGATTGGATGAAAGAAATTACACAGGTTGCGCCTACCTCAAATACTGAACTCTCAGTGAGCAGCGGAAACGAAAAAACACGTTTGTTTATTTCCGGCAGCTATTATGGACAGGACGGAACTGTGCGGTCAACCTCATTCGATCGTTACAGCGGGCGTATCAATGTGGATCATAAATTATTGCCCGAACTTACCATTGGCGGCGGTGTTTCGATGACTTATTCGAAAAACTACCGTGTTGAAGGCGACCAGACACTTTATGGACCTCTACCAAACGCGCTTTCCATACCAGCCATCTACCCGGTTTATAACGAAGATGGGACCTATAACGAAGATGGCCCATATGCCAACCCGATAGCCATTATCAATGAAACAGTAAATGTGGCATATACCAATCGCAACAACGGAAACATTTATCTTGAATATAAATGCCGGCGTGGTTTTACTTTCACCAGCAAGTGGGGAGCCGATATTTACAATCTGCGCGAACACGAATATGATCCGATTACAACTGCTCAGGGATTAAAATACAACGGATTGGGAATTGAAGGCACCAGTTATGTCAGTAATCTGGTGGGAAGCAATGTATTGCAGTATGTTAAATCAATCGATAAAATCCACAATTTTGAAGCTTTGGCGGGCATCAGTTTCGAGAAATACGCGAGGCGTACTACGTATATTGAAGCCACAAACTTCCCGAATGAAGATTTCCAGTACATCACTTCGGCTGCCACCATCAGGGCTGCCAGTGCTTATGCACTCGACCGGGGCATGACATCCTATTTCGGTCAGTTCAAATACAATTATATGTATAAATATATTTTCACACTTACGGCACGTGCCGACGGATCGTCAAAATTCGGCGAAAATAATCGCTTTGGATATTTCCCGGCAGCTTCGTTTGCATGGCGCATGAGCGAAGAACCTTTCATGAAGAATTCAGAGGTAATCAGTGATCTTAAGTTAAGAACCAGCATCGGACTTACCGGTAACGACGGTATTGGCGATTTCGCTTCCCTTGGCTTGTACGATGGTGGATATAATTATAACCAGCAATCCGGGATTGCCCCTACCCAATTACCTAATCCTGACCTGAAATGGGAAACCACGCTTCAAACTGGCCTTGGATTTGATATTGGTTTGTTTAATGACAGGATAAGCTTAATAGCCGATGTGTATTACAACCGCACCAGCGACCTGCTTTTGGCTCGGCCACTTACTCTCTCATCAGGATTTACAACCATTACAGCTAATATAGGAGAGATGGAAAACAAAGGTGTAGAGTTTGTGCTGAATACTGACAACCTGGAGGGTGAATTGTCGTGGACTACCTCTTTTAATTTTTCAGCAAACCGCAACAAAGTTTTAAAAATGTATAACGGTCAGCCAATTACCGACCAGGGACGTGGAAATAACTGGGTAATGGAAGGCGAACCTATAGGAGTTTTTGTCGGGTATGTATGCCTTGGCGTTGATCCTACAACCGGCAACCTGGTATATGAAGATTTAAATGATGATGGCAGCATAACAACCGATGACCGTGAAATTATTGGAAATCCAAATCCCGATTTTACCTTGGGCCTGACCAATACATTCGGCTATATGGGATTTGATTTCTCGTTCTTCCTGCATTCCATCTATGGAAATGACATTTTTAACGGAACCCGTATATATATTGAAGGACCAACAGATCTTGATAATCAGACAACCAATGTGCTGAGGCGCTGGCAAAAACCAGGCGATATTACAGATATTCCACGAATTGGTGACGATTTAAAATCATCGAGGTTTATTGAAAATGGATCCTTCCTCCGTATTAAAAATGTAACTTTTGGTTATACATTGCCTAAAGATCTGCTGAAAAAAATCTATATGAAATCGGCCAGGATTTATGTTTCGGGACAAAACCTGTATACGTTCACAACTTATTCAGGTATGGACCCCGAAGTGAACTACGCCAGTACCGATAACATTATTATGGGTACTGACTTTTTTACCTATCCGCAATCGCGCACTATATTAGTTGGTTTAAACATAGGTTTCTAACTCACAAATCTGAAAATCATGAAAAGAATAATGTATATACTTACAGCCTTGTCATTCAGTCTCGCAGCCTGCAACAAGGTATTGGATGTAAGCCCGGTCGACAGTGTTTCATCTGACGAAGCCATTAAGGACAAAGTAGGCGTTGAGCGTGCCCTTACCGGATCGTATAATGCGCTTCAGGCGGTTGGGTTGTACAGTCGAAATGCCATAATTGTTGGCGATCTGGCTGCTGATAACCTTACCTGGACCGGAACTTCGCTTGAATACGGGCAAATTGAAAACAAACCGATACCCGCGGAAAATTCAACTATCGAAGGCATGTGGGCTGCATCCTACGACGGCATTAACCGCGTTAATAATATACTGGTTAAATTACCTTCAATTCCAGATTTGACGCAACAGGAGTACGACAATTTCGAGGGTGAAGCTTTGTTTATCAGGGCTTTGCTTCATTATTACCTGTCAAGCTACTTCGGCGGGGTCCCTATCCGAACCCAACCAACACTCGATCTGAGCAATATTGATATTGCACGAAGCACATTGGCGGAAGTTTACGACCAGGTAATTACTGATCTTACGACTGCAAAAACAAAACTCGCAGGCAACAAAGTGGTCGGGCGTGCCAATACTTTCAGTGCTTCGGCATTGCTTGCAAAGGTTTATCTGGCAAAGTACCATCTTACAGGCGACAAAGCTATAGCTGATCTTGCCGTTTCGGAAGCAGGAAGAGTGATAACTGAAGGAGGGTATTCAATAATACCATCGTATGGCTCTCTTTTCGATCCGGCTACACCTTCGGCTGAATCCATTTTTGAAATCGTGTATGATGTTCAGAATTACAACCGGCTGGCGCAGTATTTTTACTCACGCGATTTGTCGGGTCGCTATGAAGTTGCTCCCACAAATGACCTGATTCAAAGCTTTGACACAAGTGATGTCCGCCTGGATTTCAGTATTGCATATGATGCTAAAAACCTGCCTTATAGTATTAAATACAACGATATATCAGGAGGTACCGACAGGGTAAATGTTTTCCGTCTGGCCGAAATGTATCTGATACGGGCCGAAGCAATGGCTTACACAAATGGTGAAGTTGAAGCTATACAGGACGATATAAATATTATCCGCAACCGTGCAGGACTCGATAATACAACAGCATCAGATATTCCCGGTCTCAAATTAGCTGTCATGAATGAATGTCGCCATGAATTTGCTTTTGAAGGACACCGATGGTCGGACCTGGTGAGGACAAAAACAGCTGCTCCTGTCCTGGGAATTGACGAAAAATATACTCTTTTCCCGATTCCACTCGCCGAAATGCAAACAAACTCATTAATGAAACAAAATGACGGGTATTAAGAAACTTGTTAAAAACGTAAGATCATGAAAAACAAACTGATATATTTTATTCTTCTGCTTCCTTTGCTTTTTATAGCATCAGGGTGCCAGAAATATGAACTTGGAAATCCTGCGGCCAGCACGATTGCGGATTTCACCTACACGGTAACCAACAGTGGTAATGCTCCCTGCGAGGTTGCTTTTACCAATAAATCGCTGAATGCCAACGGCTATTCATGGGATTTCGGCAACGGGACAACATCAACAGAAGCTAACCCTGTGGCGGCTTTCGATACACCCGGCCTTTATACAGTAAAACTCACCTGTACACCTGTTAACGATGTACATTATAACCAGCTCGTAAAAACTCTGGTTATTAATATCAAAGATCCCAATGCAGGGCTTACACAGGTATTTTATTTTACTACCAGAGGCCCCGAGAATGGAGGTGTACATATGGTTGTTTTGAATGATGAAGCGCCACAGATTCAGGATTTTGAATCAGTCGAATTATCCCGTCCATATGGCATTGCTGTGGATACCATAAACAGGAAAGTATATGTTTCGGATTATTTGCTCGGTTATATTTACCGTTTTGATGCTGATGGCAAAAACCCTGTACGAATTTTGGATGCAGCCGTTCCCGGACAGGAAATTGTTGACTCTCCGGAAGCATTAATGGTTGTAGGCGATAAATTGTATTGGGGCCGTACCGGAGGTATTTACCGCTGTAATCTCGATGGCAGCAATCCGGAAATATTTTTCGATGCCGGGGCTGGGGCACCTGAGTACCCTATTGATATGCAGTACGATCCCACAACCGGGAAAATTCACCTTGTAAATGACAAAACCGATTACACCGGTGGGTATTTTTCACTCAATTTCGATGGAACCGGATTAACGGAACATTTGCTGGATGTGGATGGTACTGCCATTGAACTAAATACTGAAACCGGGAAAGTTTACATTGCAGGGTATGCATCAGCCGGCACTGCAATGTCCGAAAATGGAATCTATATGTGTAATACCGATGGTTCACAATTATCCAAAATAGGTGAATACGGATCAAAAGCAACCTGGGGTATTACTATCGACCATAAAAGGAGCAAGCTATTCTGGGCCTACAAAATTTCCAATTCAGCTCCTGACGGGAAAATCATCCGCTCGAACCTTGATGGCTCAGGAACTGAAGACTGGCTTACAGGCGTGAGCCCACATGCCATGCAGGTAGCCTGGATTAAACTCTAAACAAACACCAGGGAGGCTGCCATACAGAGCACCCTCCCTGGTATTTTCATCGGGCAACTGTGAAACAAAAAACCAACTTCGTGTTGAAAACTCAATCATATTTAACAAAAAATTGTTATATTCGCATATTAATTAACCAAACTAAAACTTTAACCACATGAAAAAACATCTACTGATTTTTGCGGCTATTCTGCTCGCAGTTACCATGAGCTATTCTCAGGCATCTTTTAATACAGGTGCTATACAGGTTGATATAGACGAATATGGAGCCATTGAGCTTTTCTCTGCCAATGGAACTTACCAGGTGGATCGTGCCTCAATATTAGTCGGATCATCACCAACAGCTGTTTTTGATTATAAAAATGATGCTGAGCAGTTGGAACCAACCGTATTGGTTGCCAGTCCGCTGACAAGCGATTTTGAAATATACGGTGCCTACGACAATACCTATTCGGAAGAACCTCCGGCAGTAATTGTAAAACTAAATGCTTATGGCTGGAATAATTCGGGTTATGCTATATTCAAATTCAATATTGAGAATGCCGAAACAAACCCGATAAATGCCTCTGTTGGGATGGACTTTCTCCCTTATTTAAATGAGGATTGGCTCGATAGTATTACTTACAACAATGCAGAAGGTGTTGTACGATACCACTGGGGTGCAGGAGTGAATATCGGGATGAAACTTCTTTCAGCATCATTGTCGTCACTTTATTCATTTGAATGGTATTCAGGCTATTCCGTTGATTCTGATTACTGGACATGGATGCATAATGAGTCGTTACAACCTTTCTTTTCTTCCGGTTCCGGTGAAGGTACAGTTACAATTACTTCGCAGGATGCAGTTGCTTTAGCTCCCGGCGAATCGCTAACAGTCTTCTATGCTCTTGCACTCGGGGATAATGAGCAGGCCATGTTAGCCAATATTGTAGAAGCAAAATCAAAATACGAGTTGCTGACTGTTTCGGCTAAAGAAAATCAACTTGCCGGTGTTCAGTTAAAAAATTATCCTAATCCCGTTAAATCTTCAACAACATTCAGTTACCAGCTGCCGGGAAATGGATTCGTAAGCCTTAAAGTGTATGATGCCCTCGGAAATGAAAGAACTGTCCTGGCTAATGAAAAGCAAACCACAGGTTTACACACTATTGATTTTGATACAAAAGATTTAGCAAGTGGCATATACAGTTACAGGCTCAGTTTTAATGATCAGGTTATCACAAATAAAATGGTGGTGGTTAAATAATCGTTTCCTGTTTTTCAGATCTGATTTATAATCTTCAGAGCTTTTTGAAAACATTAGTTATATAACACTTCCCTGATTAGAGTTGTAAGAATACATTTCGAAAGACCGCCCCGCATTGAGGCAGTCTTTTGTTTTGGTGATGTTATTTTTTACTGATCAGTTTTTTGTTCCAACTTTCCTTACGATCCTCTTACCTTTGCAGGTTTTAAAAACGTGCACAAAATACCGGGTATGCAGGTTTTGGACAAACGAATGGAAAATCAAACATTTATTATTGCTCTTTTATCCTACGTAAAGCCAATTGGTTACGTAGTATTGCCCTATTCTTGTTTTCGGGAAAACGAAAAATTTATATCCGTTCACGAACGCTTATCGGAACTCAATATCGGTAACTACCCGGAACTGAGTGAGGCTGAAACTGAATTTTGCAAGATTGCCGAAAGCTACTCGAATCAGGCTCTTATAAAGCAATTCTCGAAAAAGACAGAGACTCCTAAAGATTTTTTTAAAAACATTGATAAAAAACTTCTTACCGAAAATATCAGGCCTTTTATTGAACGTAAACTTTCCAAAATTATTGAAATCCTTCTCGGTAGCAATATTCCCTTTTATAACGGCAAAGGAGGCTCAAATCTTTATGCCGAAGATAAAATCACAATAGAAAGAGAGTACACCCAGGCTTCATTAAAGTTTGTACGTACCGAGGAAGGCACACGATACAAACTCCGCGCCTTTCATGCAACGAATGAAATTGTATTGAATAATCCTGAAAATGTGATCCTGGTTAATGATCCATGCTGGTACCTGGCTGGAAATAAACTAGTCCGCTTCAACGAGCAGATCAGCGGGAAATTGCTGGTTCCGTTCAGCACCAAGGATTCTGTCAGTATTCCTAAACGTATTGAATTCCTGTACTTCAGTACATTTATCCGAAAAATTGCAAACCGCTGCGATATTGAAGCTGAAGGGTTTCAGATTAATGATCTGAAACATCATGCATCGGCAATACTCTCGTTAGAAGCCGACTGGCAAGGAAGAAACGTATTGGTACTCCAGTTTCGCTATGGCGATAAAGTGGTTCTGGCAAACAATCCCCAACACACATTTACAACGCTGCTTGCCGACGAAAGCGGGTTTATTTTTAACCGGTTTAAACGAAACCTGTCATGGGAAACTGCGCAGGTTAACTATCTGAAATCAAAAAATCTCAGGCAGGTTGAGGCCGCTTTTATTCCGGATGAAAAAGATACTATTTTGAACCGCGATTACAGGATTGTTGAATGGCTGTCGCTGAATCAGGCAGACCTGGTTCATCATTCATTTACAATTGTACAGCCGGACAGTAAAAAATTCTTATTCGAGGTTCCTTTCCTTGATTTAAAGCTGGATACAGGCCACGACTGGTTCGATTTAATGGGTACCGTAGTGGTAAGGGATATTAAAATTCCATTTATTAAGCTTAAAAATCACATTATCAATAACATAAAGGAATACCAGTTGCCAAGCGGCGAAGTTGTAATACTCCCTGATGAATGGTTTTCGAGGTTCCATGATGTTATGGTGTATGCCAAAGAACAAAACCAGGCTATCCGAATCAGTAAACATCACTATAAACTACTGGCCTCTGTTCCCGATCCTGAGATTCAAAAACTCAGCGATTCAATTGCTTTTCCTGAACTTATCGAACTGCCTGTACTCACTAACCTGACACTCAGACCCTACCAGCTTACCGGGGTTTACTGGATGCTATCACTGCAGAAAAACGGACTTAGCGGAATACTGGCCGATGATATGGGCCTGGGCAAAACCATCCAGGCTATTGCTTTGCTTGCATCGTACCATGTAAAACACATGTATGAACCAGATTTTGCAAATCAGGCTCCTGTAAGACAATCGTCAACTTCTTCCTTACAGCTTGACTTGTTTGCGCAACCCGAAACAAATCCGGAAATACCCATTCAACCCAATGCCTCAAAAAAATCAACCCGCCCACCATGCAGCCTTATTGTTCTGCCGGCCTCACTTATACATAACTGGCTTAATGAATTAACTCGTTTTGCTCCGTGGCTGAGGATTTATATTCATGTGGGTGTGAACCGGGCTTTAAACCCCGGAACCTTCATGCATTTTGATATAATTCTTACCACTTACGGAACACTGCGAAATGATATTGATACTTTCAGCAGGATTACTTTCGGATATATCCTGCTGGATGAAAGCCAGAGCATTAAAAATCCGGATTCAAAAGCGGCCCAGGCGGTCTTCAGACTGCAGGGCCTTCACCGTATGGTGCTCACCGGAACACCAATTCAGAATTCCTTGTCTGATATCTGGTCGCAGTTTAATTTCCTCAACCCCGGAATGTTAGGCTCCCATCCTCATTTTATGAAATACTATGCCGGGCCTATTTCCAGAAATCAGGATGATGTTGTTGCCGGAAAACTTAAAAACCTGATTAATCCGTTCATACTAAGACGAACCAAGGAAGAGGTTGCACCCGAGCTTCCACCCGTAACCGAAACTGCAGTTTTCTGCTCTATGACGGATGAACAGCAAAGTATGTATGAGACTGAAAAGTCGAAAGTAAGAAACAGCATTCTTGAGAAATTTAAATCGGAAGGCGTAAAAAACTCATCGGTATTAGTTTTGCGTGCTTTAATGATGCTCAGGCAGCTTGCCAACCATCCGCGAATGATTTACGGTGATTCAGATGCCGGAAGCGGAAAGTTTGCCGAGGTTACCGAAAGCCTCGAAACTGTTTTAGCCGAAAATCATAAAGTTCTCATATTCTCATCCTTTGTTCGCCACCTGAAACTGTTGGAAGAATTCTGTATACGAGCAGGGTATAAATATGCCATGCTTACCGGGGCTACCACTAACCGCGAAAAAGTGATCAATTCATTCAGGCGAAAAAGTGATATCCAAATGTTCCTGATTTCGTTAAAAGCTGGTGGCGTTGGGCTGAATCTCACCGAAGCTGATTATGTTTTTATACTCGATCCCTGGTGGAATCCCGCGGCTGAATTACAGGCTTTGAACCGGGCACACCGCATAGGGCAGGATAAAAAAGTGTTTGTTTACAGATTTGTTACCAAGGATACCGTTGAAGAAAAAATTGTGCAGCTGCAGCAAAGGAAAAAAGACCTGGCTGATTTGTTTGTTACTTCCGATTCGACCATTGCCGGAATGACCCAGGATGAGATACTGGCAATTTTTTCATGAAGAGGGGTGAACGGAATATGGAATTTATGGCTTTCAAAAATTAAAATGTAAACTTAAGAAATCCCCTTTACGTGGAATTGTCCTTATGAGTGTATAAAGGGTAAACTAATCCTTGTTATCAGGATTTTCTTTGTATTTTTGGTAAAACAAATCTGTAATACTTCACAAACTTATGGCTCCGAAATTTAAGATTCCGCATACCTATGTAATTATTTTTTCCATTATCCTGGTAGCAGCCGTTTTTACCTGGTTCGTCCCCGGCGGTTCATTCGAACGCGAAAAAATTACTACCTCATCAGGTACCAGTGAAGTTATTAAAGCGAATTCATTTCATTACATTGATAACAGTCCTCAGACCTGGCAGATTTTCTCTGCCTTTTATAAAGGATTTGTACGCTCCCCTAAAATAATCGTGTTTATACTGATACTGGGTGGTGCTTTCTGGCTGCTAAACGAGAGTAAAGCCATCGATATGGGCGTATATGCTTTTCTTAAAAAAAGCAATACGCTGAACAGGTACAATGTGATCAGGTTTCTTGGTGTGAATAACATTATCATTACCGTTGTTATGCTGATGTTCAGTTTTTTCGGCGCTATATTTGGGATGGCGGAGGAAACCATTGCCTTTGTGATCATTTTTGTTCCCATGGCCATCTCAATGGGGTACGATTCCATCGTTGGAGTGTGCATGTGTTTTATCGGGGCCGGAATCGGTTTTGCAGGCTGCCTCATGAACCCTTTCACCCTTGGGATAGCTCAGGAAATTGCAGGAATACAGCTTTTTTCAGGACTGGAATACAGGTTTGTTATCTGGATGATTGTGAATGCAGTTGGAATAGGATATGTTTTATGGTATGCCGCCAGGGTAAAGAAAAATCCGACCAGATCAATTGTTTACCACGAAGATGCCTACTGGCGCGAGCATCACGCAAAAGCGGACCTCCAGGTATCGGAAAAATCGCTGACTTCAACCTGGGTGGCATACTTTAGTGTACTGGCAGTAATAGTGGCTACGGCTTTTTACTGGCCACAAAACCCTGTTAAACTCGGGGCGAATGCATTTATGCTGCCGGCACTTCCGGTTATGGCTGTGTTATTTGCAATCTCCGGTTATATGGCCGTTCGGAAATCAATACAGGCATTTGTACTCAATATCCTCATTTTTACCATACTGTTTCTTGTGGTTGGTGTAACAGGATTCGAATGGGGTTTGCTCGAACTGGCAGCCTTGTTTTTTGGTATGGCGTTGGTTGCAGGCATGGCTATGGGTAAAGATGCCAACGAAATCACCCGCTCGTTTGTAGCCGGTGCAAAGGATATTATGTCAGCTGCACTTGTAGTCGGATTGGCAGGTGGAATAATTGTCATTCTTGAGGACGGGAAAATAATAGATACGATATTATTCGGTATTTCGAGATCTATTGAAGGAACCGGCAAGATTACCACACTTTCGCTGATGTATGTTTTTACATCAGCAATAAATATGGTTATCACTTCCGGAACGGCAAAGGCAGCGCTTATTATGCCCATATTGCGTGATATCTCCGATATGGTAAGCCTTTCGAAACAGGCAACAGTAACTGCTTTTCATATTGGCGACGGGTTCACTAACCTTATTACTCCTACCTCGGGGGTACTGATAGGTGTACTTGAAGTTGCACGTATCCCTTTTGCAAAATGGTTCAGCTGGGCATGGAAACTAATCCTTATCCTGGTAATATTGGGATGGCTTGTACTTATTCCAACTGTTACCATGCAAATTAATGGGTTTTAATTTCAGGCACATATAAATTACCCACAAAAAAAGCCTATCTCCATAAAAAGAGACAGACTTTTTTGCTGTGCGCGAATGGATTATTCAGCAATCCCGATCCGGTTCAGGATAAACGCCATTTCGAAGGCTCTTTCCTTCAGTGCATCGAACCGACCGGTAGCACCACCATGGCCCGACTCCATATTGGTATGAAGGAGAAGAAGGTTTGAATCAGTTTTCATCGCCCTGAGTTTGGCAACAAATTTAGCAGGCTCGTGGTAGCTTACCTGCGAATCATTCAATCCTGCAGTGCACAAAATGTTAGGATAATTCTGCGCTTTCACATTATCGTAAGGAGAATAAGAAAGCATATATTTATAATATTCCTCCACATTGGGGTTGCCCCATTCTTCGTATTCCTGGGTTGTTAGCGGCAGACTTTCGTCGAGCATGGTATTTATTATATCCACAAACGGAACCTGGGCTACAACCGAATTAAACAGGTCAGGACGCATATTAACAACTGCTCCCATAAGCAATCCGCCGGCACTTCCTCCCATTATGGCCAGTTTTGATGCGGAGGTATATTTATCTACCTGTAGTTTCTCTGCGCAGGCAATAAAATCGGTGAAAGTATTCTTCTTCTTAAGTAATTTCCCGTCTTCGTACCATTGCTCACCCATATCGCTGCCGCCCCTGATCTGGGCTATGGCAAATACAAAGCCCCGGTCTATCAGGCTGTAGAAATTGGAAATAAAACGTGCATCTGAACTTGAGCCATACGATCCGTATGAATAGAGAAGCGCAGGGTTTGATCCATCCTTTTTCAATGATTTTTTATATACTATTGACATAGGCACTTTTACGCCGTCCTGCGCAGTTGCCCATACACGTTCAACAGAATAATCATCAGGATTGAAGCCTCCGGGTATTTCCTGTTCTTTAAGTTTTATACTTTCATTTTTAGCAAAGTCATAATCATAAACCGTATTGGGGCGGTTGAGTGAAGTGTACCTGTAACGGAGAGTTGCTGAAGTGTATTCAGGCGTACCCGTCATGGATGCTGTGTAAACCGGTTCGGGGAAGTTGATGGTTTTGGTTTTACCATCGGCCAGGTTCATAATCATAATCTCATTCAGCCCGTTTTTCCGCGTCTGCACAGCCATGTATTTTTCGAAGACATCAATATATTCAATCTTAACATCCTTGCTATGCGGTATGATTTCTTTCCATGTGCTACGGTCAGTGTAAGTTGTAAGTGGTGCCTCAAAAACTTTACAGTTTAGGTTTTCGCGGTCCTTATACTGAATAAAGAATTTATCCTTGTGATGGCTTACATTATAGGTAACATCCTTAACACGGGGGATAAAGACCTTAAATTCCCCATTGGGTTCCGAAGCTGGCAGAAAGAGGTATTCGGAGGTGGTAAAGCTGGCAGTTACTATAAAAATAAAGTCTTTGGTTTTGCTTTTCCCAAGGTATACAACAAACTGCTCATTGGGTTCTTCAAAAACTAACTCATCAGGTTTATTGCTACCCAGTATATGCCTGTATACTCTCCAGGAGCGAAGGGCTTGGTTGCCAACTGTATAAAAAAGCGTTTTACTGTCATTAGCCCAAACAAAGGATTGTACTTTTTCAATTTTGAGCGGTAAATCAGTGTTGGTTGTGATATCCCTTATTTGAAGTGTATAATCAGCGAAAGATCCGGTTTCGTTGCTCGCATATGCCGCAAGTTTATTATCCGGGCTTACCTGGAAGTATGAAAAAATAAAAGCTTTTTTTCCTTCGGACATTTTGTTTACATCAAATATCACTTCCTCGGCAGCCGAAGCACTGCCTTTTTTACGGCAATTCATGTTGTACTGTTTCCCTTTTTCGGTCCGCGAGTAGTAGCAGTAACCGTTATCGAGCTGAGGCACTGTTTCATCGTCTTCTTTAATACGTCCTTTCATTTCGGCAAAAAGTTTGTCCTGTAATGCTTTAGTCGAATTCATAACTGTATCGCAATACGCATTTTCTGCTTTCAGGTATTCAATAACTTCAGGGTTGGTTTTATCCTTGAGCCAGAAGTAGTTATCTACACGCTTATTGCCAAATTCGGTAAACTCAATTGGTTTTATGGCCGCAACAGGTGGTGAGAAGAAATCGCTTTGTAGGGTAGTTTTCACGTTTTTGTGTGTGGATGAATCACAGGCTGCCAATACCAGGGCTAAGGTAAAAGCAGATAAAATTTGAAATTTAAGATTCATAAAATTTAAATTTAGAAAGTGTTTCTGTAAAAGTAGTTAAAGTCAATGCAATTGATATTTTAAAATTCGTTAAACTGAGCAATTCTGAACCAGAATTCCTAATCTTATGTGAAACAATAAACGTATCACTTCATAATTAGTTTACCGGAATGATAAATCTGTAAGTTTTTTTTATTTTCAAGACTTCGGCTGTAATAGATACTAACCAAAATCAGTATAATTTTTCATCCAAAACCTTGAATCGGAAAGCACATATAACTATCGGGCATAAACTTAAAGAATGCTGAGTATGAAAGTCAGGAAAGTGGTCAACAATAGATACCAAACTAACTTTTGTCATCATGACTGATACTGTTTAATCAGGGTCAAGATTGCCTTTTGAACGGTTCTGTAAAAACAATAAAATGTTACTTTTGCCTGAATGAAACTTCAAATTTTTACCCAATTTTACATCGGAACTCCTAAGTGGGTTTTACCCTTGCTTGCTATTCTGTTAATCAGTAAAATTGTTTTATCGCAGGTATTAACAACGAGTAACCTTCCGATAATTATCATTAATACTAATAATGTCCCGATTCCCAACGAGCCTAAAATTCCCGGCACCATGCGGATCATCGATAACGGGCCTGGGCAGATCAATCATATTACTGATCCAGGTAATGTGTACGATGGAAATATAGGCATCGAAATCCGCGGAAGTTATTCCGCATCGCTGCCGCAGAAACCTTATGCTGTCGAAACCCGCGACATTTCGCAAAACGACTCTGCAGTATCGTTATTTGGCTTTCCTGAAGAAAGTGACTGGGTATTGCTTGCCAATTACAACGACAAGGTATTTATGCGCAACGTTTTGGCTTTCAAGCTGTTTAATGAAACGGGGCATTACGCTTCGCGAACCCGCTTTGCCGAAGTAACCGTGAACGGGCAATACCAGGGAATTTATGTTTTTGGCGAGAAAATAAAACGCGACGATGGCCGTGTTAATATTGCCAGACTCGATCCCGACGAAAACACAGGCGAACCGCTCACCGGGGGGTATATTTTCAAAATCGACTACTGGGATGATTTCAATAGCTGGAAATCGCCTTACCATCCTATCGGGCACTCGAATTTTGAAATTCATTTTGTTTACTATTATCCGAAACCTGAAGAAATAAGCGAACAGCAACATGACTATATTAAAAATTATGTTACTTCATTCGAGACAGCCTTATACAGTTCTTTCGGTGGATACAAGCCTTTTATGAATGATCAATCGTTTATTGATTATTTCCTGGTGAACGAACTGGCACGTAACAACGATGGATTTAAAAAGAGTTTTTATTTTTACAAGGATAGGGACGGGCTCGATAAACGAATCAATTGCGGGCCGGTGTGGGATTTCGACTGGGCCTGGAAAAATATTGACGAATGCGCCATTTTTGCCAATACAGATGGAAGCGGCTGGGCATACAAGGTGAACGATTGTTATCCGGATGTGAACTCTCCCGGCTGGCATATCCGTTTGTTGCAGGATACGGTTTTTGCCAATGAAATGCATTGCCGCTGGGATTTGTTCAGGCAAGGCATAATGAATACTGATACACTGATGGACTGGGTAGATGTCAATGCCGATTACCTCAGGCAGGCCCAGCAAAGGCATTATACCCGATGGCCTATTTTAGGGCTTAATGTCGGCACTCCTGTAATTCCGCCGATACCAACTACCTACCAGGGACACATAAATGATTTTAAAAACTGGATACAACTCAGGCTCAACTGGCTGGATGCCAATATGCCGGGGCATTGCTTCAACATTACGAATAATGAGTTGCTTTCGTCAGAAAAAGCGGTGGTAGCATTCCCAAATCCGGCAACTGACCATGTTTACATTGAATTGCCAAAACGAAATGAAAAAGCTGAAATACGTTTATATTCCATGTCAGGCTCACAGGTTTTTGTCCCGTTCACGTTCGATGGAAATCTTTTTGCACTGGATGTGCAACAATTGCCCGCAGGAATGTATTATGTATGTTTTCGTGGGGAAAACGATGAGATCAGTAATTTAAAACTGCTGATAACGAGGTAATATTTTTGTTTATAAGTCGTTACTCATTTAAATCACTTTACTTTTTTACTCTTTCAAATTGCTTTTCTTTTGGATTCGAATTATAAATTCCTGATTATCCGCTTCAGTTCGATCGGTGATGTGATCCTCACCACGCCATTGATACGCTGTTTGCGTGCGGAATACCCCGAATGCCGCATCGATTTCCTGGTAAAAAAGGAGTTTTCGGTGGTGCTTTCGCAGAATCCATACCTCAGCAGTATCATTACTTTCGATAAAAAGGCCGGTAAAGGTGAATTGAAAAGGGTTCGCAGCCTGGTTCAGCAGAATGCGTACACGCATATCCTCGATATTCAGAAAAATATCCGTAGTATTTATATTTCATCAGGATCAGGTGCGCGTGTAGCGGGCTTTTCAAAAAAACTGCTGGCCCGCGATCTGCTGATCCGGTTTGGTATAAACGTATACCGTGAAATTAAACCTGTTTACCTGCGCTATTTCGAATCGGCTGCTGAGCTCGGCGTTGAATATGATGGCAGAGGTACCGAAGTATTCCCTGCCGAGTCTGAAAAAAAAATAGTTGAAGAAATCCTGGAACAGAATAATTACCCGTCAGGTTCACCAATCCTTGCTGTTGCCCCAGGTGCCCAATGGGAAAACAAACGGTGGCCGGTAGCCGGGTTCGCTGCTGCTGCCGATACTTTTTGCGTTCAAACAGGTGCAAAAACCATTCTTATCGGTGGCTCTGGTGATACAGAAATCTGCAACAGTGTTCAATTACTCATGAAAACACCTTCGCTTAACCTTGCCGGGAAATTCAGCCTGATGGGATCAGCGGCATTGCTTGGCAAGGCTGGCATGGTTTTTACCAACGATACCGGTATGCTCCATATGGCTCAGGCAATGAAAACTGCAGTTGTGGCAGTTTACGGTCCCACCACCCACGAACTGGGATTCTTCCCCATACCTGAAAATAGCAGAGTTGCAGAAACAGATATTTCATGCCGACCCTGCACCCAGAAAGGACTGCATCATTGCCCGAAAAAACATTTTCGCTGCATGAATGATATCAAATCAGAAACTGTAACAAATCTGGCACTGGAATTGATAGCCCAAAAGAATATATCAACAAAAGCTTAAAATTTAATCAGAATGAAAAAAACAATTGTAATCACAACTTTGGTTTTTATGGTGCTGGCATCGCTTATTTTCGGTGGTTGTGTTAAGGAGGAAAACAATCAATATCCTGATGTTGTTGCCACCAGCGACACCATTTCAGGAATATTGAAATACAAACAATCCGATGCCGAAGGAGGTAAAATTGTTGCCTGGCCTTATGGAGAGGCTACTTTAAAAGTAATTGTCGGAAGCACTGAAGTTATCGCATCGGCCCAGGTAAATACCGAAGGCTCTTTTACGTTTATACTTCCGGGAACTTTATCAGGTGGCTACCTCAGCAGCCTTGCAGACGAAGCCTTCAGTCAGGGAGGTACAGTTGAATCAACTCCTAATACGGTAAGATTTCTCAGCGCTATTCAGTATAAAGTGGAATATTCAAAAAACGGAATAGCAAGTTCTGTTAATGCGAACCTGTATAAGTTAAAAGCGGATAATTCGATTGAGAAATCCTATTTCTTTAATTTCTATGATATGGATGGCACTTTTACCGGGACAGCTACTTACGGAAATGTCTTCAACTGGACATTCAGTAAAGGTTGGGGAATAGTCGAATCCTATGTTATCAGTACCACGGGTAATGCATTTAACTCTAAATCGGTGAATGCGATCCCGGCCGGAACTGTTTGGGTTAATCTTTAGATATCTTACCCGTAAGAAAATTTAAATCCCTCTCTGATCGGGAATACTCCCATGCTTGAAATTAAATTCGCTCCACAGGTGGAGAGATTGATGTTTGTGGAAAATCCAAAAACCTGAATTTGACAGGTGGATAGAAAGAATTTGAGACATAACTTTTCAGTTTAAATCATACAAATCAGACTAGGCTAAACCCGGAGCCACCATTATTGAAGCGGTGGGTGACAAAATCTGAAATATCTTCCGGTTCCAACTTTGCTGGGTCATCAATAGCTCAGGACAGGAATGGGAGTAAAGCCAATAGGGCGGCTATATTTTCCGCTCATATTATTAAAGACCTCTGCGCCTGCCTGATTCGCGAAGAGGAGGTTAAAGATCACTTTTATTCGGCTCATATAGGGTTGCTCAGTTTCAGGACTATCAAAAGGGTATGCAGCACCTGTTGCGATCCGGTTGAATGTAGCGACAGCTATATGCCGGGCATATGCGATATGGAAAAGCTGCCGGGTTGTATCCGAAGGTAATTAAAGATCAATATGGTTCTGAAATATCAGGCTCCAAAGATTTTCTCCACCTCGCGCTAATAACAACCGTATTTTTGCGTTACTATCAGTAAAAACCACTTTACCGGCGTATGCGTTTAAAAACCCTCAGGGTTATATCTATATGGACAGTAAGCATAGCAGCGTTTATTGTTTTATTGCTATTCCTGGCCCAGCGTTACCTTGGGCCAGAAGTGAAAAGACTGTTTATCACCGAAATCAATAAATCGCTTACTGCCGAGGTACAGATTGACGGTGTGCAGCTCAGCCTGATTAAAGATTTTCCTTATGCATCCGTTCGTTTTATGGGTGTGAGGATGAAGGAAGCTACTGCTATTCCGTCGAAAAACTATCTTCTTACGGCGGGCACCATCTCACTCAGGTTCAATGTATGGGATCTTTTGCGAAAAAAATACCGCGTTAAAATCCTAAGCCTTGCTGATGTGGAAATCGGTCCGCATGTGTATGCCGACGGCTCCGATAATTTCCATTTCTGGAAACAGACGACCGGAACGGGTAGCGAAAACTTTAATTTCGAATTACAGCGTATCATTATCCACAACCTGCATGTGCGGTATATCAATGACGCTTCTTTCGCATTTTTCGATTTTCATATTCCCGGTTTTGTTGCAAAAGGCGATTTCGGAAGCAACAAATATGCCCTCGACCTGGCAGGTAATATTATTCTCCACGATTTCAAATCAAAAGGAACAAGCTATATTTCGAAACGCGAAATCAAATTGTGGCTTACAATGGATGCCGATAATACTACCGGACTTTACTCCATTGCGAAAGGAATGGTCGAAACAGGGAAATTAAAGCTGACTGCGGCAGGAAGCTTTATTTACAATGAAAAACAAAAACAAATTGATCTTGACATAGCAACCACCGGCTCCACCCTTGAAGAAATGATCTCACTTGTTCCGGCCAGGTTTACCCGGAGTTTTAACGGTTACAAATTCCAGGGGAAGGGCAATATTACATCAAAAATTTCGGGCTTTTTCGGTGGAAACCAAATGCCTGCCATTAGTGTACGCCTCGATCTGAGCAACGGAAATATTGCCGAGCGCAAATCGGGAATGAGCCTGCAGAATGTTTCGGCACTTGCTGTATATAGCGTAAAGCAGGATGGGAAAAATGAAACCCTCTCTATCAGTAATCTCAAAGCAAAGCTGGGCGATGGTTCAGTCAGCGGTTCGCTGATGATGCAGGGATTTGCATCTCCGGTTATTCAGTGCAACCTCATCGCAAGCCTTAATCTGAATGAGTTGCAACAGTTTTTAAAATACCAGCATTTTACATCCATGAGTGGCTGGCTAAAACTCAACGCTGCCTTCGATGGCCGTATTGCTGATATCAACCACCCGGCAACGTCCGATTTCCTTTACAGTAATTTTACAGGCAATGGCAGTATTCAGCAGGCAAACCTGGGACTAAAAGAGTATAATCTGCCGATTAAAAATATTCAGTCGGCATTTGAGTTTAACGGCAACGACCTTAACCTTCAGCAGCTCTCGTTCCAGGCAGGCAGAAGTGATTTCAGCCTGCGGGGATCACTGGGCAATCTCCTCTCATGGATATTTGTGCCAGACCAGATTCTCTCTGTCACCGGTTCACTTACTTCTCAGCGTTTCGACTGGGACGAGTTATCCGAGGCTCAGCAGGGCTCATCCAGCGAATACCAGTTTCGCTTACCGGGCGATATCAGCATCAACAACCTGCAGATCCGAAGCAATAACTTTACTTTTGGCAAATTCAGCGCAACGGGTATTTCAGGTGTAGCTCAAATGCGCGAAAAGGTCCTTTCGGTCAGCAATATTGCCATGCTCACCTGCCAGGGGAAAGTTACCGGGCAATTTAATATTAACGCAAAAGCCGGAAAATACTCGTTATTACAGGCCAGAGCGCATCTCGAAAAAGTGAATGTAAAAATGCTTTTCACACAGTTTGGTAATTTCGGGCAGGACGATCTGAAAGACGAAAACCTTGAAGGTCAGGTTACTTCGGATGTGGTTTTTGCAGGCACTATGCTCAGCAACCTGGATATTGACCTGAATTCGATTAAAACCCATGCCGACATTACCATCGAAAACGGACGACTGGTGAATTACAGCCCGATGCAAAGTTTGTCATCCTATCTGAAAGTGGAAGATTTAGCCGATATCCGCTTTGCCACGATGCAAAACCAGATTGATATTGCAAATGGGGTAATTTATATCCCTGCCATGCAAATAAAATCGAGTGCTCTCGACCTGCAGCTGATGGGAACGCATACCTTCAATAATGAACTCGACTATCATTTTACCATCGCGCTTGCCGACCTGATGGCATCTAAATTCAAAAAAAGGAATAAAGGATACGATAAACAGGCTGAATTCGGGCAGGTTGAAGACGATGGCCGTGGCAAAACCAAAATTTATGTATCACTCTCAGGAACCGTTGATAATCCTATTGTGAAATACGACAAAAAAGCCATGCGTGAAAAAATTGCCGATGATATGAAAGCGCAAAAAGCTGAACTGAAGCAGATTCTGAAGCAGGAATTCAACTGGAAGCAAGGTGATACGATTAAAAAAGCACAACAAACAAAAGAGAAGGAAATTCAGAAAAAACAGGAGGAAGGGAAATTTGTAATTGAGTGGGACGATGATAAGAAGGTGGAGTAAGGTAGAGTATTCCGGGAGGATTGTGTGAGGGGAGACATGGAGAGGGGAGACAGGGAGACACGGAGAGGAAAGAAATGAGATTCGGAGTGGGGAGAATGGGAGACAGGATAAGGGGAAGCGAGAAAGGAGAGGGTAGAGGTGCGCAAAAAGCAACTTAACCAATATGCTTTCAATCGCGGCTATGAAAGTATTGTTGTATATTTAATGCCCTTAATAGTCCTGTCGCATAACTGAGTTTTTCATGAAACAACCATTTTTTGACCGTTACAGTATTTATAACCGGAAAAGGCACTGGAAGCTCCTGCTTTTTCTGTTCGCGATAGTAATAATCGCATTTTCACTCTGGTATTCGAATCTGCTGGTTAAAAAAATTGCCCGGGACGAACGCATGAAAATTCATACCTGGGCTAATGCTATTCAAACCAGGGCCCAACTGGTAAATTCAACTCAAAAATTTTTTTCTCAGATAAAGGAAGAAGAGCGAAATAAGGTGCAATTGTATGCTGACGCCCAGAAACTGCTGAACAAAGCCGGTCCTAACGAAAATATTGATTTTTACCTGAGCATTATAAAAAACAATACCTCAATACCCGTTATTCTTACTGATAGCAAAGGAAAAATAACTTCGACCAGGAATACTGTTTTTAGTTCCGATACCATCCCCGGCATGGAAGACTACATTAAAAATCAGTTCTCCAGATATCCCCGTATTGAGATTCCCTATTACAAGGATGAAGTCAATTATATTTATTACAACGACTCAAAACTGTTCACCGAAATGCAGGTGGTAATCAACAACCTTGTGGATGCGTTTTTCAGTGAAGTGGTAAATAATTCGGCTTCGGTTCCGGTACTAATAACGGATAGTACCCGAAGGCAGGTTGTTGCCTATGGGCAGATTGATACTTTGCAAATTCATGATTCAGCTTATCTGCAGCAACTCATTCGGGATATGGCCGCCGAAAATGATCCGATAGAAATTACGATTGCCGGTCAGGGCAAAAGGCTTATTTATTACATGGACTCATACGTCTTGACCCAACTGCGTTATTTCCCTTATATTCAGTTGGCTATAATCAGTATCTTTCTGCTGGTTGCTTATATGCTGTTCAGCACGGCGAGGCGAAGCGAGCAAAACCAGGTTTGGGCCGGTCTGGCTAAGGAAACCGCTCATCAACTAGGCACTCCTCTTTCATCCATGATGGCGTGGGTCGATTACCTCGAAGCCAAAGATGTTGACAGCGAAACCATTGAGGAACTCCGAAAAGACGTGAACCGGCTAAGCACGATTACCGACAGGTTTTCGAAAATTGGATCAAATCCATCGCTCGTCCCCGAAAATCTTGTTTCGGTAATATACAGTTCTGTATCCTATCTTAAAACACGGACGTCTCAAAAAATCTCGTATTCAATCAATGTTCCTCCCGAACAATCAATTGTTGTGCCTCTAAACCTGCAACTTTTTGAGTGGGTTATCGAAAACCTGGTAAAAAATGCGGTTGATGCCATGACACGACAGGGAACAATCAGCATTGATATACTTGAGGAAGATCATGTCGTATCTATTGATATCGCTGATACCGGAAAAGGCATCCCGCGTAATATGTTCCGTACCATTTTTAATCCCGGTTATACAAGCAAGCAGCGCGGCTGGGGGCTTGGGTTATCGCTTTCCAAAAGGATTATCAACGAATATCATAACGGTAAAATCTTTGTCAAAAATTCTACAATCGGGAAAGGCACCACGTTCAGGATCGTACTGAAAAAATCATAAAGTACCCCCTCAATCCCCTCAATCTCATCAATCTCATCAATCTCATTTCTCCATTCAAATCAGCTCATTTGTCAGGCATTTATATCCACATCCCCTTTTGCAAACACAAATGCAATTACTGCAATTTCTATTCCCTTGCCAGCACAAGGTTTATGGCCGATATTGCAAGTGCTATTTCCGACGAATTGCATCAACGTAAGGAATACATAGATAACCAGCTGGTTGAAACCATTTATTTTGGAGGAGGTACTCCGTCTTTGCTCGAAATACAGGATATTGAGAATATTATTGCCGGTATTTATTCGAATTACAAAGTTACAGATGATGCCGAAATTACACTCGAAGCCAATCCGGATGATCTTTCTCCTGTAAAGCTGAATGCGTTAAAAAAGGCTGGAATCAATAGGTTAAGCATTGGAATACAATCCTTCCGGGAAGAAGATCTGAAGTTTCTGAGCCGGACTCATACCGCACTGCAAGTCTTACAATGTATTACTGATGCAAAGCAAGCCGGGTTTCAAAACCTGAGCATCGACCTGATATACGGAATTCCGACGCTTACAGAAAATGGCTGGATCGAAAACCTCGAAAATGCTTTTGCCCTTGCTATACCGCATATTTCTTCCTATTCGCTTACTATCGAAGAAAAAACACCACTCGAATTTTTGATCCGCAAAGGCAGACTGAAACCGGTGGATGAAAACCTGTCAGCATCACACTACCACATCCTCAGAGCAATGATGCATGAGCATGGCTATGAGCATTACGAAGTGTCGAATTTTTGCCTTCCCGAAGCGTATTCCCGCCACAATATTGCCTACTGGCAAGGGAAACATTATTTGGGAGTTGGTCCGTCAGCTCATTCCTACAACGGCACTTCACGCAGCTGGAACGTGGCGAATCTGAGCAAATACATAAGTTCAACCGCATCTGGCAACGTTGAATCTGAGAAGGAAGTTTTGAGCCTTGTCACGCAATTAAACGAATATATTATGACCTCACTGCGAACGATGTGGGGTTGCGATTTAAGATATGTAACTCATAAATTTGGTTCCGGACATGCCGAAAACCTGCTGAATAACTCACTCCCATTTATAGAAACAAAACAAATGGAATACAAGGCAGGCAAGCTTTTACTGACTCCTGAAGGGCTTCTTTTTGCTGATGGTATTGCGGCCACACTATTTATTGAGGAAGAATAAAGAAAACAGGCCTGATTCCTTGCCTTGAAACTGAAAACCGGAAACCGGGTTTTGCAATTTGGAACTTGCAATTTGGGACTTGGGACTTGGGACTTGCAATTTGGTCCCGCCTCTGGCGGGAGGAATTTGGAACTTTGACAACGGACGTAAGGTATAAAAAGTACTTTAAACCCTTGTTTATTCTGCTATTTATCAAGGCTGTCAGGTTAAATTACGTTAAGAGTGCCGGTAATGATATGCACGAATTTAGAAATTATTTCTAATTTAGCCACCGATATATATTAACTTACCTGAAATATGCCTATACTCGGATCAATAATAAAAAGCGCTATTGAATTCAGAAGTAAAATCCCTCTCGAAAACCTTAAAAGACAGGATGCATACAGGCTACAGATCCGGACCCTGAAAAAATTACTCCGACAGGCACAACTTACATCATTCGGCGAAGAGCATGGTTTCCAGGAAATACTCAGGCAGCGAAACCCGCTGTCTCTTTTTAAACAAAAGGTTCCGCTTTTCGATTACGACAGCATGCACCGCCGCTGGTGGTATCGCACCCTGAACGGGGAAGCGTATGTTAGCTGGCCGGGGCAGGTAAAATATTTTGCATTGAGTTCGGGTACCTCTGGTGCTGCCAGTAAATACCTGCCTGTAACGCGCGATATGCTCAGGGCTATTCAAAAAACCAGCATACGGCAGATTTGGTCGCTGGCCAAGTACGATTTTTCACCCGAATTTTATTCCAAAGGAATACTTATGCTGGGAGGGAGCACACAACTCCAGTTTAACGGAACTTACTACGAGGGTGACCTGTCAGGAATTACTGCCGGAAATATACCGTTTTGGTTTCAGCATTTTTATAAACCCGGTAAACGTATTTCGAAAGAAACCAACTGGACTGCCAAATTAGATGAAATTGTTAAAAAAGCTCCCGAGTGGGATATAGGAGTTATTTGTGGTGTTCCGGCATGGCTGCAGATATTACTCGAAAGGGTGATTGAAACTTACAACCTGAACACCATTCACGATATGTGGCCCAACCTGAGCATATATGTGCACGGAGGTGTTTCGTTTACTCCCTATCAGAAGGGTTTTGAAAAACTACTGGCCCGCCCGCTTACTTATATGGAAACCTACCTGGCTTCGGAAGGTTTCATCGCTTTCCAGAGCCGTCCGAATACCAGTGCTATGCAACTGGTACTTGATAATGGAATTTTCTACGAATTTGTTCCTTTCAACGAAACCAATTTTGATGAAGACGGCAACCTGAAACCCAATGCTAATGTGCTCGATATCCGACAGGTAGAAGAGGACAAGGATTACGGTTTGCTCATCACAACCTGTGCGGGAGCCTGGCGATACCTGATTGGCGATACTATCCGGTTTACTTCGAAAGCACAGAGCGAAATAGTAATAACCGGACGCACCAAGCAGTTCCTCAGCCTTTGCGGTGAACATATCTCGCAGGAAAACCTGAATCATGCCGTTGAAATGCTTTCGCAGAAACTGAATATTACTATACGTGAATTTACCGTAGCAGGTGTAAAACACGAAAAGGGCATGTTTGCCCACAAATGGTACCTGGGTTGCGATTCGCCGCTTGATGCGGATACTGCTGCTCATATCCTCGATGAAAACCTGAAGATCCTCAACGACGACTACCGTACCGAACGATTGCATGCCATTCGCGAAGTGACAGCTGAGGTTATGGAACCATCCGTTTTTTACGAATGGATGAAGTTACATGGCAAAGAAGGAGGCCAGCATAAATTCCCACGTGTTTTAAAGAATGCTAAACTCGATAGCTGGATTGCTTTTCTGCAAAGAAGAAAATAATCCGAACAATTTAAAAAGTATTGCCATATAAAAGGATATAATTAAATACACCCTTTTCCGTTAACTCTATCCCTCTGCTCCTTGCTCCCATACTCCCTTTCGCCGTTTCTCCCTTCTCCTCTCTCCTCTCGCCCCGTCCCCTAACTCCTAACCCCTAACTCCTAACCCCCAACTCCTGAAAAATGCATCCCTTACTCCAAGGTATCATTCTCGGACTAACATTGTCGGCACTGCTTGGTCCGGCTTTGTTTACCTTGCTGCAGACCAGCATCCACCGGGGAGTTAAATCAGGTATTTTTCTGGCAACGGGAATTTTCGTGAGTGATGTATTTGTTGTTTACCTGGCTTTCATGGGAGCTTTGCAACTTATAAACCAGCGTAATAATTACCTTATTGCCGGAATCATTGGTGGTTTGATACTGATTGGTTTCGGGTTATATACATTTTTACACAAAATCCATATCGACGAAAATAACCGGGCCATCGAAGTACGCGTTGCAGGACCGTTTACCTATATACTTAAAGGGTTTTTTCTGAATATCATGAATCCTTTCGTATGGTTTTTCTGGATTTCGGCCATGGTTGGAGTAAGTTCCACTTACGGTGATGATAAACGCGGGATTATGCTCTTTTTTATAGGAACTTTATCGATGGTTTTCGGATCGGATGTACTTAAGGTTTTTATAGCTAACAAAATAAAGGAACACCTGAAAGCGAATATCCTTGTGAGGGTGAATCATTTTGTGGGACTACTATTGATAGCTTTTGGTATATTTTTAATAATCAAAGTATTTTTTAAATTATAAAATGTATAACACGACCTGGTCCTGCGAAAGAATAAATGTAATCCCCATGAAAATTGTCTTTAAATTTCGAATCACTGAATCTCGTCGCTGAAGCGGATATCTTTAATATTAAGCTGGATGCTTTTCACTCCGTTCCATTCATTTTCCTCAATATGATAACAGATATTCATACTCTGGCCTTTCTGGATAAAATCGTATTTTTCCCCTTGCTGAAAGGCTATGGCTGCATAAGGCGCGCTTCGCACTGATTCCTGGAAAACAGTCATTTTTACATGGTTCTTGCCAACAATCCGGGCATGGCCTGTATCAACCGTATCGCGGGTCATAAAAACCGGCGACATATTGCCCGGTCCGAACGGGGCGAACTGCTTAAGAATCCTGAGAAATTTAGGAGTAATCTGGTTCAGGTTCACTTCAAGATCAACTTCTACTTCCGGTATCAACATTTCATCGGTGATGCTTGCCGAAACTATCGAATTGAATCTTTCCCTGAAAGGCTTCAGATTTTCGGGCTTCATCGATAATCCAGCCGCATACATATGCCCGCCGAAATGTTCCAGCAGGTCGCTGCAGGCATCAATGGCATCGTACACATCAAAATCTTTTACTGACCGAGCCGAACCTGTAATCAATCCATTCGATTGAGTAAGCACAACTGTTGGCCTGTAATATGTTTCGGTAAGCCGTGAAGCAACAATCCCAATTACTCCTTTGTGCCAGTCGGGATTAAATACTACGGTTGCCCTGGCTCTCCGGAGTTTATCGTCTTTTGCGATAATATCCAGTGCCTCAAGTGTTATTTGTGTATCGAGCGTACGCCGTTCGGTATTGAAATCATTGATCTGCAAAGCAATACTGGCGGCAGTTTCCATATCAGGCGAAATCAGCAGTTTTACCGAATTACGCCCGCTTTCAATGCGTCCTGCAGCATTTATACGTGGACCCACAACAAAAACCATATCGCTGATGGTAAGTTCGCGGCTGAAAATCAAGCCATTCTCTTCACCGTCGTGAGTTATTTCTTCAACAGGTTTACGTATTATATTAGCCACATTCAGTATCGATTCAATTCCCGGGCGGGGATTCGTATTGATCAGCTTTAAGCCAAAAGATGCCAGAATCCGGTTTTCTCCGATTATGGGAACGATATCTGAGGCAATGCTGATGGTTACCAGGTCGAGATACTTATAAAGTGTGTCGAAAGGTATATCATGCGTTTGGGCATAAGCCTGAATCAGTTTGAACCCAACCCCGCAACCGCAAAGTTCATCGAAAGGATAAGTGGAATCATGTCTTTTAGCATCCAGAACGGCAATGGCAGCCGGTAATTCGTCACCAGGGCGGTGGTGGTCGCAAATAATGAAATCGATCCCTCTTTCGCTGGCAAACTCCACTTTATCAATCGACTTGATGCCGCAATCGAGTGCAATAATCAGTTTAAATCCCTGTTCCTGCGCGTATTCAATTCCTTTGAAGGAAATCCCATACCCTTCGCTGTAACGGTCGGGGATATAATAATCAATGTGCTGAAAACCATTTTCACGGAGGAAGGCATACACCAGCGAAACGGCAGTGGTTCCATCCACATCGTAATCGCCGTAAACCATAATTTTTTCGTCACCTGCTTTTGCCGTAGCAATACGCTCGACGGCTTTATCCATATCATTCAGCAGGAACGGGTCGTGCAATTGTGCAAGGTCAGGTCTGAAAAATGCTTTTGCCTCCTCAAAAGAAGTAACGCCACGTTGCACAAGCAATTCAGCAAGTGCATTTTCAATCCCCAATGCTCCGGCAATGCCCGAAACCAGGGATGCGTCACCTTTTTGTTTTAATACCCAGCGTTTTTCCATAAATAAGCCCTTTGGCAAAAATAGGGTAATTTCTGCAAAAAATAACGCCTTTTTTATTTATAATGGCAGCCATATTACCTGCCGGGAATAAAAGGAAAATTTTTGTAAAGCGATATCCTTAGAATGTCGAACGCATGGCTTCAACCGGATCGAGCCGTGAGGCTGACCAGGCCGGGAATACGCCTGAAACAAGTCCGATAATGGCCGACACCGACATACCAAGGATAATGTTTTTAAAGCTTAATACCAGTTCCAACCCGGCGAATTTGGTTACCAGTACTGTGCCTGCGTAAATAATAAGCAAGCCTACCATACCGCCTAACATGGATAAAAATATGGCTTCGAAAAGAAACTGCTGCAGGATAAATGCATTCCTGGCTCCCAGTGATTTCTGAATCCCGATCTGGGCGGTACGCTCTTTAACTGATACAAACATGATATTGGCAATCCCAAAACCTCCAACCAGAAGAGAGAAACCTCCAACAATCCAGCCTACTATGGCAACCACACCAAATACCTGGTCGAAAGCCTTGGTAATAATGCTTGTTTCGTTGATTGAAAAGTTATCTTTGGTTGTGGGTTTCAACTTTCTCACAGAACGCATTATCCCTGTCAGTTCATCACGTAAGGCTTCATTTGAGATACCCTTTTTCCCTTTAACAAGAATAGATGATTCAATATTATGACTGTTAAGGTCGATAAAGTTGCGCGCAAAATTAACAGGTAATACTACCCACCTGTCATTTGAGCCGCCAAAAGCATTATCCCCTTCTTCTTTAAATGTTCCTATGATTTCAACCTTTCGTCCGAAAATCGAAATTTCTCTTCCAAGTGGATCTACATCGCCTAATAATTCCTTAATAATCTTGCTGCCAACAATGCCTACTGCCCGTCCGCCCTGCGATTCGGCCAACGTAAAAAATCTTCCCTTTTCAAGGTTAACGGTATTTACTTTGTCATAATCATGGGATGCGCCGATAATAACCGCATCTTCGAATGTGATTCCATTTGTTTTGATATTCCTTTGTGTAGCAACATAATACCCGCAGGCCTCAGCCAAACCACTTCGCTTCTGTATCTCTTCCATCTCCTGAATGCGTGATTCGGGGCGTTTTATATATTCCCACCAGGCAAAATCAGGCCCGCCTTCCCACGGCCATTTTTGAATATAAAGTACATTGCTGCCCAGTTCTTCAATATTTTTCCTCAGTTTCATTTCGATGCTGTCAAAAACAGTAAGCACCGAAATGACAGAAAAAATACCTATCGTGATTCCTAAGAGCGATAAAAATGTACGGACTTTATTGGCAACTATTGCCTGCATTGCAAATGCGAACGATTCGCGAATTAATCTCAGATAAAGCATGGGGCTGACTGATTGTATTGTTGAATTTCTATTATCTCAAACTTCATAATTCCGGGGTATTCTGTTTCGGTTTTAAAAAGTTTCGCATTTCTGCTGTTTCAGTTTTATTTGCGAAGAGTATAGAAGGGAGTAAACTCTTCAAACATTTCCAACTTTTCAAACCCGAAACCCTTCAAGCTCTGCAATTCGGCTCCGCTAAGTGCACTGGGACTCTTCAAACTCTTCAAACTTTTCAAACTCTTCAAACATTTCCAACTCTTCAAACCCGAAACTCTTCCTATAAATCCCTGACGTAAAATTACACACAATTTCAATGTTATCCACCCTAAAGACGTACATTCGAAAATTAATAACGGATTTTAGCGTTCTCAGTAAAAACAAGCCTCAAAATTTAATAAAATTGCAAATTCTTTCCGAAAATTTAAAAAGCCCATGAATACTGCAAAACCCATTCGCTCAGCACTCATTTCGGTATACCATAAGGACCGTGTTGACGAAATTGTACATAAACTTCATAACTTAGGGATAACAATTTACTCAACCGGGGGCACATACGACTTTATCCGTGGGCTGGGTATTGAGGCTATTACAGTCGAAAGTCTTACATCCTATCCGTCTATTTTCGGTGGGCGGGTTAAAACCCTGCATCCAAAAGTATTGGGAGGTATTTTATACAGGCGTGAAGAAGCGGAAGACTTAAAGCAAGCCGCAGAATTTGAAATTCCTCCTATCGACCTGGTAATAGTTGATTTGTACCCTTTCGAAGCAACTGTTGCATCGGGAGCTGCTGAAGATGAAATAATTGAGAAAATTGATATCGGTGGTATTTCACTGATAAGGGCCGCAGCTAAAAACTATAACGACGTAATTATTGTTCCTTCAGTTGAGCAGTATAGCGATCTTATAAATCTTCTCGATACAAAACAGGGAAGCAGCGACCAGGAAGACCGTTTTTATTTTGCAGCGCAGGCGTTTAATGTTTCGTCTCATTACGATACGGCTATATTTAATTATTTCAACCGAAAGGCGGATATAAAAGCATTCAGGCAGAGTTTTAACAAGGCCGAAGTGCTGCGCTACGGTGAAAATCCGCACCAGGAAGGCATTTTTTACGGCGATATGAGCGAAGTTTTCGAACAGCTTCACGGCAAAGCCATTTCATATAACAACCTTGTCGATCTTGAAGCAGCTCTGGCTCTGATAAAAGAATTTTCAGAACCAACTTTTGCCATCATCAAACACACCAATGCCTGTGGCGTTGCAAGCCGGCCGACCTTGAAGAAAGCCTGGTGCGATGCCCTTGCCGGCGACCCCGTTTCGGCTTTTGGAGGAGTGGTTGCAGCCAACCGTGAAATCGACCTGGAAACAGCCGAAGAAGTAAATAAGCTCTTCTTCGAAATAATAATTGCACCCGGCTACGAAAAAAATGCACTGGAACTCTTAAAGTCAAAGAAAAATAGAATAATTTTGCAGATTAAACCGGTTGATTTTCAGGCAAAACAATTTAAGTCGGTGCTTAACGGGGTTATTGAGCAGCTTAAGGATACACATACCGAAACTGCCGCTGATCTTCGCGTTGTTACCGAAAAGCATCCTGATATGCAGCAGGTCAGTGATTTGCTGTTTGCCAATATCGTTGTGAAGCATTTGAAAAGCAACGCAATTGTACTGGCTAAGAACGGACAGTTGTTAGGTGCCGGGTGTGGTATGACCTCCAGGGTTGACGCGCTGAAGCATGCCATTTCGAAAGCGGCTGAGTTTGGCCTTGACCTGAATGGCGCAGTTATGGCTTCGGATGCCTTCTTCCCGTTTGCCGACTCGGTTGAGCTGGCTCACAAAGCAGGAATCAGTGCTGTTATAGAACCGGGAGGTTCGGTACGCGACGAAGATTCAGTGAATTATTGCAATCAAAACGGGATGGCAATGGTTTTTACAGGGATCAGACATTTTAAACATTAATACAGTTTCCGGAAATATTCCGGATAATTTTTTGATCAAAAAACACAGTTTTAAAAGGAAGTAAACGAACAGATGGGACTTTTTTCATTTCTTACCAAAGAAATAGCGATGGATCTTGGCACTGCCAATACCATCATCATATATAACGACAAGGTAGTAGTTGATGAACCCTCAATTATAGCTATTGAACGTAATACCGGTAAAGTACTGGCCGTTGGCAAACGTGCTCAGATGATGCACGGTAAGACCCACGAAAATATTAAGACTATCCGTCCGCTCCGCGATGGCGTAATTGCTGATTTTCAGTCGGCCGAATATATGATCCGCGAGTTTATTAAAATGATCGGACCCAGCCGAAGTCTTTTTCCACCGGCATTACGAATGGTTATATGTATTCCTTCAGGTATAACAGAGGTTGAAGAGCGTGCCGTTAAAGACTCAGCCGAGCAGGCCGGGGCAAAGGAAGTCCGCCTGATTCACGAACCTATGGCTGCAGCAATCGGAATCGGAATTGATGTACTCGAACCTACCGGAAACATGGTCATCGATATCGGTGGCGGTACCAGCGAAATCGCTGTTATTGCCCTTGGCGGGATTGTGAATAACAAATCAATACGTATTGCCGGTGATGATTTCAATGCCGACATTGAAGAATATATGCGCAAGCAGCATAACATCAATATCGGTGAGCGTACATCAGAACTTATCAAGATTGAAGTTGGTTCGGCACTGACAGAAATTGATAACCCGCCACCTGATTATGCAGTTCATGGCCGCGATATGCTCACCGGTATCCCGAAAGAGATTTATGTGAACTACGCCGAGATTGCGCACGCGCTGGATAAATCCATTTCGAAAATTGAAGCCGCTGTGCTTAATGCCCTCGAAATGACACCGCCCGAACTGGCCGCCGATATTTTTAAAACCGGTATCTACCTGGCAGGCGGAGGTTCGTTGCTTCGCGGACTCGACAAGCGTATTCACATGAAAACTAAGCTTCCCGTTCATGTGGCCGACGATCCTTTACATGCCGTTGCACGTGGAACAGGTATTGCACTTAAGAATTTTGATAAGTTTACCTTCCTGATTAAGTAGTATTTGGCGGGAAAGCACAATTTTTCAGCACATTTGAAAATCGAACAAGGATTAACGATTTTTGATTTTAGAAGTTCAAGTCAGGCCAGAGTTTCAGACACAGATCAGAAATCGTAAATCGGTGTTCCTTGTTCTTAAATCAATAGAATACACCTTTCAAATAAAAGATACCGTAGCAGACTATGCGTAATATCCTGGTTTTTATTATCCGGTATCACTTCCTGCTGTTGTTTGTATTGCTCGAAATTTTTTCGATCACCATGCTGGTAAATTCAACTTATTACCAGAGTTCTGCTATATTAAAAGCCGGAAGCCGCGTTACAGGCCGCTTCTATACCAGCATCAGCAATGCTACCGATTATCTTAAACTTCGTACAACCAACGATCAGCTTGCTCGTGAAAATGCCATGCTCAGGCAGATGAAAGGCGTATCGTTCCTGAAAAATGATACCAGCAGTTTTTGGGTTAACGATACAATTTACAAACAGCAGTACCAGTATATCGTTTCGAAAGTTGTTCTCAATACTGTTGGGAAACGGAATAACTACATCATGCTCGATAAGGGCACACGCAGCGGCATAAAGAAAGACATGGCCGTGATTACTTCGGATGGAATTGTGGGCACAGTGGTAACTGTTTCGGAGAACTTCAGCTGGGTAATGAGCATGTTGAACAAGCATACCCGCATCAGCGGGCGAATTACCAAAAACAACCAGATGGGAACCATCATATGGAACGGTGTGAATCACTTGTATGGCACGCTCACTGATATTCCGGCTCATGTTAAAATTGCCAAAGGCGATACCATTGTCAGCAGCGGGTATTCCTATATTTTCCCGGCGGGATTAATGATCGGAACCATTACCGACTTCAGGGTTGAGCAGGGCGACCATTTTTACATTATTCCTTTCAAGTTCAGTGTCGATTTTAATGCATTGCAATACGTATATGTTGTAAAAAACCTGATGAAAGATGAGCAGGAAGCTCTCGAAAAAAGTACGGAAGGGCTGAAAGATGAATAGGCTTGTTGTTACAAATATTTTCAGGTTTATTTCCCTGGTACTTATACAGGTACTGATCATGAACAAGATCAATTTCTATGGTTTCCTGAATCCGTATGTATATATTCTGTTTATCCTGCTGCTCCCGTTCGAAACTCCGGGATGGCTGTTACTGCTTTTATCGTTTGCTACCGGGGTAACCGTTGACCTTTTCAGCGGAACACTGGGGTTGCATGCAGCCAGCAGCGTTTTTGCCGGATTTATGCGGCCTCTGATTATCACATTTGTTGGCGAAAAGCCCGATTACGATATTACCACCCAGCCCAAACTCCAGCAAATGGGGCTGAAATGGTTTATCGCCTATGCCCTGCTGATGACTTTTGCCCACCATTTATTCCTTAATATCCTGGATGTATTTAGTTTCAACGAATTCTGGCAAACGCTGTTACGTGTCATCCTGAGTACTTTATTTACTTTCCTGTTTATTATGTTGTTCGAGTATATTTTTGCGCCACGGAAGGAGAAGAAATAGACTGCATTCTGTTTTTAGCCAGTAGAATGCATTAAGTTGTACCTTGACCATGTTACAAAAACGCTTACTTTAGCCTGAATTTCAATCTCCTAAACAAAACTCCAGATTCACGCAAGTTTATAAAGCGTACGCTTAATTCAATTAAAAATTCAACAATCCTGTCCAACAGCAAGTGTTAAATTAATTTCATCAATTGTATTATGACGATTGCAGCGAATATATCAGGTACCCATAAAAGCACCCCATATCCATCTTTTAAAAAATTAACCTACTTATCATGAAACCTACGATTTTTTTTATTCTCGGAATAATAGCCTGCCAGGGCTCGATTGCCCAAAGCACCTTTTTAAAATGGTACCCTTCAGATACGCATGAATATATTTATAGTGGTATTGAGGCTGAAGATGGTAGTTTTCTGATTAGCGGTGAAACAGGCCAGGATTTTTATGCGTGTAAAAACGGCTATTTGCTTAAGATTGATTCGATTGGGAATTTACTAAAACAGGTTATAACTCCTCAGAATGATACCTGTTTCAGCAATGGAATTATTTTTAAGATACCGGGTGAGACCGGGATAGTAAATGTAACCTCCATCAGCATGATTACAGTGAACGACACAAATTTACATGCTAATTATTTAAACAAATACTCAGAGGATTTCGAATGGATATCTACAAAAAAAATTGGTGCGCCCTATAATTTCTATCCATTTCCTCAGGCGATTTCAACACCTGACAACAATACTATTTTTATTTTATCTACCATTTTAAACCATTATTTTTTTCCAATGGGTTTTAATATTACGAAGTACTCGCCTCAATTTGACAGCATTAGCAGTTTTCAAATTAACAGGTACGGAAATCAGAGTTTCGGATTAATTTGGGATTCTACCCATGCCACTCTCAAAGCATTCTCTGATGTTAAAGGTGATTATCTTTTTGTTACTTGTTTCAATGAAAATTTACAATTTATCAATGAAAATAATCTACCTTACTACATATCAGCACCTTGTGCAACTAATTTTCAGGATACTATTTACCTTTTAACAGGGGTTGTTGACGATATTGCAGAAGTTGAGGCTCATATAAAATTAAAGAAATATGACATCGAGGATAAACTGATTGACAGTGTACAATACTATAACCACCCGGACACGTTATTATACAGCGGAGCAGTTAAAAACACTGCTATTGTCGGTGACAAAATTTTTGTAGTCGGGGTTTATAATGTTGACCCAGGCCAGTTTCCTTGGCAGTCCACTCCAACCTGGATACAGGTAACCAGGATAGATACCGGTTTACAAATAATTGATCATCATTTTTATGGAGGAGATGCATACTATATGCCTTATCATATTATTAAAACAACAGAGGGAGGAGCTTTAATAATTGGGAACAGGTACGATTATACTACTCCCTGGGAGCAGAAATACCATGTTTTTGCTCTAAAGGTTAATTCAGATGGCTTGATTACCGAACTGCCCGAGCAACCCCAGGCTAAAGCCCATGATGCTATCATTTACCCTAATCCCGGTAGTGATTTCTTAAATATACAATCGGGCCCGCAAATAACCGGTGCTGAGTTTTATTTGTTTGATATGCACGGCAGGCCTGTGTTGGAAAGGAAAATCAATAACACTCAACTTAATGTAAATACAACTGAACTTGCTCCCGGCACTTACCCCTGGCAGATTGTGTTTAAAAACAAAATAATTGAAAGTGGGAAATGGGTGAAGAAGTAAGGATAGGTGCGAGGTGTGTTTTAGTCAGGATTTCACTTTAGTGAAGCCCCTGTGAAAGGAAAATCAATTTTTTTCTCAAAACCGTATCACCTTTTTGATTTTTTTGGATTAAGAAGTATAGAACCACAAAACTATGCCGGCAACAGCCATAAATGGTGAAGCCTTGTATTAATTGGTTTTAACTCGATTATATTTTGTTTTCAGTGTGCAAATTTGTATGCTGTATTATTTTAATGAATATAAACACCTGACATACTGAACATTATGTTTCTAAATTGTTAATAATTTTCAAATAATTTTTCCCCTATTTGTATTTAATAAAACTAAATGCGTTACATTTGTTCGGTAATCAATATAAACATTTCGAGTTTTAATATAATAGATTAGTTTAGCTTAAATGAAGTCCAAGCGTACTAATTTAATTACAAAAAATTTGTTGATTGAAATTTTCACATTTTAAATCCGATCTAAGAGCAAATTAAAACATATCTATTGACAGTCTATAAAGGATTAAAACCACGGCTATAAAAGGAAAGGAGAAGAATCATAGTCTGACATCCTGTTAACGGTTTATGCTTTATGCAAACCAATAAGGTAACATTTTGGAAATCATTAGAAATAAACAAATTAATAAATTACTCACCGGCTTATTACCGGCAAAAGGGAGATGGCTGCCATAACCATAGGAAGTTTTGCAGCAACCGCTCCCCAGCCACCGGTAACGGGCACAAAATTAAACTAAAATGTATAGATTTAGACAATTAACTTTAGCTTTAGCACTTATTACGCTTGGAATAGTAGGGTGTAAGAAAGAAGAAGCACAAAAACCCGACAATAATACAGATATAAAAGCCAGTAAAAAAACCACTCAGCAACTACTATCTTTTCGCGAACAGCTGAACCTGAAAACCGGGAGATCCATACCAACTGATAGCGCAACCTGGTATCTGGAAGGACTGCTAAACTTTGAAAATGCAAATAACGACCACAAAATTTTTGACCTTACATTTAATCACGATTCTTTGGTACTATACACTGCTGGTAGCACTATCAGTATGGAGGAATTAAACATTGCCTACAATTATTTTAGCGACAAATTGAATCAGATTAGTTTGGCATATAATGACACAGCTTATAAATTTGATTTGATAGATATCAGAATCAACTATTCTGGTTTGAAAAGTGGTGAAACTATAATAACAATGGTAGCACCTTCCGGATACCACCTTATTGGTAATTATATTGCTTTTGAAACATATGATTATTGGTTTTGGGGAGGGAATTTAGGTAAGTGTGGTGACTATATTGGTAATAATGTTGGTACAGATGCCGCTGATAAATTACAAGCGAGATTCAATAACCCTATAAATCCGTACGAACCTGGATATTTCACAAGTATTGAAGAAAAGCAAGCCTGGCCATATGAAACAGTGTATTCAGATCCAAACTATCCAGGATCATGGTATCCTGCTATGATATTCTGGGCATCAGGACTGGGATCAAGTCCTCCATCAGAACCATGTTTATCCCCTCTGGAACTAAACTATTATTTAAGTAAATTCGACTTTATCAAGAATTATAACAAACCACCGGGAAAGGTATTTAAAAATGTTGAAGTCAAGGATACTTTTGGCCTATCAACTCAATATTGGGAGAGAATTCATTACTATACACTGTTTTATGGTATTTTTAATCAATACAACTAACAGTTAATTTAAATTTTAAAAAGGGGTGCCCGTGAAAGCACCCCATATTCCTCTTTTTAAAAAAACAAACCTCAAAATCATGAAATCTTCGATTTTTTTTATTCTCGGAATAATATCCTGTCAGGGTTTGATTGCCCAAAGTTCTTTTTTTAAGTGGTACCCTTCCGAAAAGCATGAATATATATATTGCGGAATAGAGGCTGAAGATGGCAGCTTCCTGATAAGCGGTGAAAAAGCACAGGACTTTTATGCGCGTAAGAGCGGCTATTTACTAAGGCTCGATGCAATGGGAAATTTTGTACAGCAAAATACTACACCATATAACGATTCATCCTTCAGCCATGGAATTATTTTTAAAATTCCTGAAGAAACGGACATTGTTAATGTAACATCAATCAGTGAATTTATAGTAAATGACACGTTATATCATTCAAACTATTTAAGTAAATACTCCGATGATTTTGATTTGATTTCGACAAGAAAATACTATTCCCCATACAATTTCTACAAGTACCCCCAGGCAATTGTTACGACCGATGGCAATTCGGTATTCGTTCTGTCAACCATTTTAAACCACTATTTTTTCCCATCGGGCATTAATATTACTAAATATTCGCCCCAATTTGATAGCATTACCAGCTTTCAAATTGACAGGTACGGAATGCAAAGTTTTGGATTAATCTGGGATTCAATCCACTCTACTCTGAAAGCTTTTTCTGATGTTAAAGGCGATTATCTTTTCGTAACCCGATTAAATCGGGATTTGCAATTTGAAGAAGAGAATAACTTGCCTTATTTTGTTTCATCAATTAGTGCAACAGCATTTCAGGATTCCATGTATTTATTAACAGGGGTTGATGATGATATTGCTGGGGTAGAGGCTTATATAAAAGTTAAGAAATATGATTATGAGGACTTACTAATTGATAGCCTACAATACTACAACCACCCTGATACGTTATTGTATAGCGGTGCTGTGAAAAACGCAGCCATTGTCGGAGACAAAATATTTGTTGTTGGGGTTTATAATGTTGATCCGGTACAGTTCCCCTGGCAAAATTCTCCCACCTGGATTCAAATAACCAGGATAGATACCGGTTTACAAATAATTGATCATCATTTTTATGGTGGGGATGCTTTTTATATGCCTTACCATATTATAAAAACAACAGATGGAGGCGCTTTAATAATTGGGAACAGGTATGATTATACTACTCCCTGGGAGCAGAAATACCATGTTTTTGCTCTAAAGGTTAATTCAGATGGCTTGATTACCGAACTACCTGAACAACCCCAGGCCAAAGCCCACGATGCCATCATTTACCCAAATCCAGGTATTGATTTCTTAAATATACAATCGGGCCCGCAAATAACCGGTGCTGAGTTTTATTTGTTTGATATGCAGGGCAAGCCTGTGTTGGAAAGGAAAATCAATAACACTCAACTTAATGTAAATACAACTGAACTTGCTCCAGGCACTTACCCCTGGCAAATTGTGTTTAAAAACAAGGTGATAGAGAGTGGGAAATGGTTAAAAAAGTAAGGAAAGCACTAAGCAGACCATTCGATCTATTCCCTGAAAACTATTTCTCTCGAAGCAAAACTGCGAGGAACTAACATAGATAGTTATAAATCAGCGAAGTAAAATAATTTATCTCGATCAATTCTTGATACCGGTATCAAAGCAAAATAAAAATTTAAATCAATAAACCGATTTTTTTCTGCATAAAGAACTACTTAAAACAGCAGGGCTGCCAACCCATCGCTTCTTACAACAAAAAAAAGCCTCCCTGTGAGGCTTTACCAACAAATCGCTAAATTAATCGAGTACGAACCAAAACCACAGAGAGGCGGCACAAAATTAAGCTATTTATCGGTTAATCACTCATATGGTATGAGAATTAGCCGCGTAAGGTTCGCGTATGCAGTGTCATAGGCTGATTGACTGGCGTGAGTGGAAAACGGTTCGACCTGCAAGAACCTTAAAAAAAAGCAGAGAACAACTGCAAACAAGTAAAAGTTATGAAAACCAATAGATTACCATCGCTTTCGTTGCGATATGCTATCTACTTATTTATTCTATGTTCTCTATTCATTCCCTTGAGTAATATTGCCCAAACAACTTTTCAGGTGAATGGCCGCACATTGTACAAAACAGGAGATTTTTACTATGCTTTAAGCAACAACGACACATTACATGTTGATACTAAATTTATTACTATCAAATTTAAACCGCAAGCTGAACAAGCAGGAAAATTAAAAGTCACTGGTAATTATGGTTTACAATATATTGGTACCTCAAGTAACATATATAATGTTTTTAAAATTACGGGAACGCCGGTTTACCCTCAGCTTATTTTAGATTTGAATTTACTGGAAGAAGTGGATCAAACAATACTCAGTTATGCCGGAAAGTATATGACCGATAAAGATTTTCCGAACGATCCGGGAAATCAATATGTATATGTTAATGTTGATGATGCATGGTGGGTAGGTACTACATATGAGAGTAATCCTGCGGCAGAATATCTTAACTTAAGAGGTGCATGGGGAGAATATACAACCGGAGATCCTGGAATATCAATAGGCATAATCGATACGGGAAATGATTGGTTGCAGACTGACATGCCTTCCGATAATATGTTAGGAAAGAATTTCCTTACCGGAACATACAATACATATCCCGATTATTCAATTGAGGTAAATAGCCATGGTACAAAACTAACATCTATAATTTGTTCCAAAACAAACAACAATCTTGATATATTCGGAGTGGCAGGAGGTTGGCAGAACGATGGTAACGGAGTAGTGCCAATCATGGTTGTGAATGGTAGTGTGCCAGTTGGTGGTGGGAACTTTGGGCCAAGCTCTGCATTAACTCCGCTATGTATTGATTGGGCCGTGCAGCAAGGTGCAAGGGTAATTAATATGAGTTTTGGGTGGTTAGGTCTTTCAGAACAAGATCAACAATCAATAAAAACTGCAATTGATAATGCAATGAGTAGTAATGGCCATGATCCTGTTGTTTGTATTGCATCAGCTGGTAATTATAATCAACTTAATAATTCAGGGGTTGTATTTCCAGCAAGTTACGAACCCGTTATTGCTGTAGGGGGAGTTGATATAAACCATACACGATGGGATCATGGACCAGATGGAAAAAGCTCGTTTGGGCCTGAATTAGATTTTGTTACTTCCTATCAGGCTTATTTTAATCAAGGCAATACCCCATCTGGAGCTTCATCGAGATTAGGTTTGGGAGGGGGCACTAGTTTTTCGGCTGCAATGCTGACTGGAGTAGTTAGCTTAATGCTTTCAGTTAATCCATGCCTTACCCCGGCTCAGGTGTTTGAAGCACTTAAAGCAAGTTGCTATAAAACAACGCAATATACATTTACCAACGGATGGAATATAAATGTGGGCTATGGATTCCCTAATGCCAAAAAGGCTATAGAAGCAGCTCTGGGAGAAGATACATATACCTTGCAAACTAACGAAACCTGGACAGGAACACGTTTCTTTAGAGGTGATGTAATAATTCCGGTTGGAAAAAAATTAACATTGGATGGAGCAACAGTTAAATTTAATACTAATGCAGGAATTACATTGCAGGGTTCAGGAAGTTTGCTCGAAATTATTAATGACTCCAAGCTTACCAATGTATGCAACAATATGTGGAAAGGCATTTCAATGGTACTAAGCCCCAATTCGCCACCTAACCCTTTTGCAAACCAGGATATCTATATAAATAATTCAACAATTGAATATGCAATAAATGCCCTGAATGTGCCTTATGGAGTGAAAGTGATTGCAAAAAATAATACACGTTTTAAAAATAACACACTAAGTGCATTTTTTAACGCTGCTTATTATAAAAACTTAAGCTGGTTCGAGAATTGTACATTCGAAAATAATGAAGAGCATCTTGATCCTGATCATGCACAATATATGGTTAAAATGCTTCAAAATACCGGTGCTGCTTTTTATGGATGCAATTTTATAAATAATATACCTGCATCACTTATAAAAAAACATGGTATATATGCGTACTCCAGCAAATTTACAGTAGCAGGGTATTGTTCAAACCCTTCAATTACGCCATGCCCTGAAGGATCAATTGTTTATTCTTCATTTTCTAATTTTGATTATGGTGTTTATGCCTTATTTGCCACCAATGGATGGAAGGTTGAGAGAACAAACTTTACCAATAACAATTGTGGTATATATACATCATCTGGCCAAGCTGCAAAAATGTTAAAGAATAATTTTATGATCCCCAGTAACCAGGATCCCGATCCAAGAGGTGCTTATTTCAATAACAGCAGTGGCTTCCACATTGAAGGGAATACATTTACCTGCGCTGCGGTTACACATGCTGACGAAGTGGGGTTGTATTTGCGAAATACCGGCCCTACTCAAAATTATGTGTATAACAATGCATTTACCAACCTGTTCCGAGGTTCGGTTGCTGATGGTGAAAACCGCCATGCAACTACAGCAACCGGTTTGTGCTACAAGTGCAACTACTTTAGTAACAATGCGTACGATATTGATATAGTGAGGGATGTCGCACTTCCTTTAACAAATATTTATGGCATTAGCCGCTACCAGGGTTTGCCTTCGGCTGGTTCGGCAAGTACTAATAAAGATACACTTGCAGCATCAAACGAGTTTAGTATAAATCCTTATCAGTACAATATACATAATATCAACAATCCTTCTAATTATTATTACCAGCAGTTTAAAACTCCTGCCTATTTAAAAATTATACCTAACCCTGTTTTAGGAATAAGCACATTTCAAAATACTGGCACAACTTACAATAAAACGTTAGTTTGTAAATCTTGGATCAATTCCGGTGGCAGTATTGGGCAGGACTTGGCTGCCAAAAGCTATGCCAGTTCCAATGCCGAGGCTGCCGACCTGCAACTGGTAAATACTGTGGACGGCGGCAATACAACCAACCTTACTTTCGATATTATAGGCAGCACCCCACCTGAAGCCCTTACTTTGCTAGATGAATTACTGCAAAAGTCGCCTTACCTGAGCGATACAGCTATGAAATCAGTCATTGAGCAGGAAAATGTACTGCCCAATGCCATGGTTCGCGATATTTTAACGGCGAATCCACAGGCTGCCAAGAGCGAAGAAATTATGAGCAAGCTCGATGACCGTTGGGAGCCTATGCCGGATTATATGAAAGAGGAGATAGAAACCGGAATAACTATTATTGGGGGTCGCGAACAATTAGAAGCCAAACGCGATGGTTGGTTGCAACAGGAAAGTTTCCTCACCAACAGGATTATTAGCACTTATTTAGGTGATACGGTGAATCCTGATGCGATAAATGAGCTTAAAGCATTTTTGCAAAATGAAAACACCATACAATCAGGTTTTGTGCTTGCCGACATTTGCCTGCAAAGAGGTGACTATAGCGGTTCTAATCAGGCTATTAACTCTTTGCAATCTAACTTTACTCTTTCTCAATTTGAAAGTCAGCAAGCAGCCGACTATCTTGCTTTAAATACTATTTTAGCTGGATTGCAAGCAAATGCTATCGAATTAGGATCGGTTGATAGTATCCATGCCATTCCGTTGCTTTCCCTTTATCAAAGTGGGGATAATACTGCTACCGCTTTTGCAAGGGATATTCTTATAGCATCAGGTTTGTTATCCTATCAGGAACCTATCAATATAGGGGATAACGAAAAATCGTTAATTGCCCAACTTCCTCCTGTAAAACCTGCTACTTCCGCAAAGCGCAGTTCGGAACACTTAAGTATTTTCCCCAACCCTGCCACTACCTACACCATTCTTGAATATGCTTTGCCTGCAAACGCAAGCAATTCAAGTGTGGGTATCTATACCAACTATGGAGTTGTAGTATGGAAACAGGAAATAAAGAGGGCAAAAGATCAGTTAATTATTGATCTGAACAGCATCCCTTCCGGTTCCTATATTGTTTCTTTGCAATCTGGCAATCAAACTGTAGCATCAAAACCCTTATCAGTTACTAAGTAAACTCATCCGGGCTGGCTAAAAAGAAATTTATGCTTTTTAGCCGGCCCTCTATTTTATTGGTTATGAAAACAAAACATTTTGCCATACTGATGTTATTTACGTATATATACGCCAACCATTGTATTGCTCAAATGGATTGGAAAGCAAACTATTCTTATCCTTATGGTTCTTGGGCTCTTGATTTCAGGGAAACCTATGATTCAGGATATTTGATAGGGGGCAGGATATGGCAAGATCCTACCACAAACTATAGTGGGTATGTAGTAAAAACGGATATCAATGGAAATAAACTTTGGCAAAAAGTTATAGATGGGAATAAATTTTCTTACTTTCAAACAATAGATAAAACATCTGACGGTGGATTTATTGCAGGCGGCACCTATAATACCCATGATAATAATATAGATGCTTTTGTAATGAAATTTAATTCCTGCGCCGAGCCTGAATGGTGCTCACTTATCCCTGACAATAATTACAATGCACCTTCCAGCATACAACCATTTATATTTGAAGTTCCAAATGTTGGATATTTTGTCCAACGCACTCTTCTTGATGGAACTGGGTCACAATATAATTGGGCACTTGCAAAACTAAGGTTGAATGGAACCATCGAATGGATGAATAATTATATAGTAGATAATCCTGATTGGGCATCTTCCACCCAACTCGACTGGCGGGCCAATTTAACCAGCGATACCTGTATGCTTGTTTGTGGTTTTGTTTACGATACAGTATATTCATGGGGTGGTTGGAGTAGATTACCTCACTGGTATAAGGTGGATAAAAACGGCAACCTATTATGGGAAACCAAATGGAATATTACCGAAGCAGAGAGTTTGGGTGAAGCAGAAATGATTGTGGAAGATAAGAATGGGAATTATTATGGTTCGGGTTACAAGCTTCCTCCTGTTGGTAAACCTTTTATATTTAAACTCTCTCATACCGGAGACACTTTGTATTGCAAACAAATCATTGACCACCCAAACTCAATAGTTGGTTTTGCACACGAATTAAGTATGCTAAACGATACTTCCTTATTTATTAGTACACAATTTGGCTTATCAACAACGGATAATTGGTGGTCTCTAAATATAACTGATACACTGGGCAATAAAAGAAAAACTATATATGCGGAGGAGAATTTTATTTTTGTAAAAAGCCATATTACGCATGATAATAAAATAATGCTCTTAGGCGTAGGTGTAGATAATCTTGGAAATTATCCAACAGAGTGGTTTAATCTACACAAATTCAATACCAATCTGGAGTACGATAGCATTTACACCGCTCCCCGCACATATGATTATTTATGCCCGCACCCTATTGTAAGCGATACCATTCCCATGCCGGGCAATTGTATTACAGTTAGTTTGCCGGAGGCTCCCAAGGCAGACGAAACGATGCAGTTGAAGGTTTATCCCAACCCGGCCAATGAGTTTGTTACAATCGAAATACCGGAATTTTCAGTTACCAATACTGCAACCAGTTTTGGCACTCAGCAGCAATTCCGCCCGCTTACCGGCGAAGTACAACTTTCGGTAATAAATCTAAGCGGGCAAATACTAAAAACCGAGGCGTTTGATGCGTTGGAGAGGAATTATGTAATAAAAGTGACTTCACTTGCTCCCGGTATGTATATGCTTCACCTTACACAAAAAGGGAAGTTTGTGGCACAGGGGAAGGTGATGGTGGTGCGGTAGCAGGGATTTTAGTCAGGATTTCACTTTTAGTGAAGCCCTCACTAAAAGCAAGCCATTAAAAATTTACCTATTTTTGCCCGAAATTAATCCCACTAAACAAAACAATATGAAAAGATTACTTACCAGCAGCATAGTATTAGCGTTACTACTTTCGGTTGTTTCGTGCAAAGAGAAAAAATCGGATGGCTACACAATCGACGGAACCATTACCGGTGCAAAGGACGGTTGGGTTTTCCTGAAAAAACGCGAAGAAGGCAAAATGCTTACTGCCGACTCCGTTCAGATTAAAGAAGGAAAATTCGCTTTCACAGGTAAAGTAGATTTGCCTATGATGTATTACCTGAAACTCCAGGACGTGGACGGAGCATTTCCATTCTTTATCGAAAATGCAGCCATTACGATGACCGTTTATGCTGACAGTCTCGATAAATCGGTTGCCACAGGCTCGGCCTCCAACGATACCTATGTGTCATTTCAAAAGGAAGAAATGGTGTATGGTGCTAAGATGGAAGAACTTTACGGACAGTATATGCAGGCCAAGGAAGCTAACGACACTGTCGCTGTAAAAAACATCGAAACCATGTACGATTCGGTTCAGAAAGCGCAGTCGGATTTTACAAAGGATTATATCCTGAAAAACGGGAAAAGCGTTGTAGCAGCCTACCTGGCCATCAGCAATGCGTATGCATATTCCTTCGATGAATTAAAAGAAATCAACAAAGCGTTTGATCCTTCCATTGCAAATTCACCCTATGTAAAAAAACTGGCTGAGCGCGAAACTATACTCGCTTCGGTGCAAACCGGCAATCCGGCTCCTGATTTTACAATGAATGATACGCTCGGCAATCCGGTAAGTTTAAGCAGTTTGAAAGGACAGGTTGTACTGGTCGATTTCTGGGCATCGTGGTGTGGACCCTGCCGTGCCGAAAATCCCAATGTGGTGGCAGCGTATAAAAAATTCAACAGCAAAGGATTTACAGTTTTTGGCGTTTCGCTCGATACCGACAAAGGAAAATGGATGGACGCAATTGCCAAAGACGGTCTTACCTGGAAACATGTAAGCGACCTTATAGGCTGGGAAAATGCTGCCGCAAAAAAATACGGGGTAATGTCGATTCCCGCCAGTTTCCTTTTGGATAAAGAAGGGAATATTGTAGCGAGCAACCTTCGAGGTGACGATCTTGTGAAAAAACTTGAAGAGGTACTTGGGGAATAAACTACCTGATATCTTAAAATAAAAAGCCCGGAATTAATCAGATACCGGGCTTTTTTATGTAACAAAGGCAGGAGATTGAAACCTATTTCTTCTTCTCCTCTTTTATAATAATCACTTTTTTCTCGGTTTTTGCAGGTGCAGCTTTATCCGTATCAACATCAACCGTTACTTCTACTTCATTGGTTTCTGCGTTTTTCCCTTCTTTGATGATTACTTTTTCGCCTGGCTTACCTTTAATAATTATATGTTTTTCTACCTGTGATCCGTTGCCGTCGTCATCTTTCAGGATTATTACCCTCTCTTCATTTTCCTGTTTACGTTCCATATCAGTTTCATCCCGGTCTTCAAAAGTAATGATCACCTTTTTCCCGTTACGTTTCTTTTTAACGACCATTTGTTTCATTTCGCCGAAAGGCATTACATCTTCAAGTCCAAAGGATCTTGCCATTCCTTCGATCATGATTTCCATCTGATGTTCATTAAAATAGGGCATTTCAGCATGATTATTGAATTTATAATGATGAAATGGCAGGTCTTCCATATCAGGAGGTGATGGAACGTCAATATCAATATCAAAATCATCGTTGTAAACAAACATCTCACTGTTGTCGAGCCTGATAGTATCCGGCAAGTTACCATCCGATTCGGTCCATTCAAATTCCTTTGTTCCGGGATGACGGATAATAACATTTTTCTCTACACGCCGTTTGTTCTCAGGGATATTACTGTCAATACCCTTTTCGGCCAGGAAAGCATCAGCATCAAAATCGCCGTCGGTTACAACGGTTGTATCAATTACAACCACATTGCCATCCACTTCTTTGGTAACATGAATGGTAATGGTTTTCTTGCCTTTAGCCTGCTCATCGGATTTCTGTTGTGCAAAACTGCTGCCCGACAGAAGAATAAATCCTGCCAGGGCAAACGAAAGCAGGATTAAGCGGCTGGTAGTTTTAGTTAACATACACATTTTTATTTAGGTTAATAAGTTCAGTGGATTTCAGGTCAAAAATAGGCAACATTGAAGTGGATTATTCTAAGTTTCCGTTAATGATTGTTAAAACATGTTAATTATCAGGAGGTTATAAAAAGTGAAAAAATTGCCTGTTGGATTTTTACTTCCTGCCTTCATTTTTAATACATTTGGAATCCATGCATTAATACAATGAAACGCAAATCAGGTAATTTAGACCTTTTTGAATTTGAAAACCTGGCTCACATTCCTGGGTTAATTCAATTTGTCACCACCCGAGATGGAGGCATAAGTTTACCACCTTACGACAGATTGAACCTTGGTATGCATACTGCAGATAATCCGGTGCATGTGCTCTCCAACAGATCAATATTGGCTGAGGAAACCGGAATCGCGGCGGACAGATTTTTATATGCCAGCCAGGTACACAGCGGCGATGTGAAAATAATTGATGCCGAAGCCATTGCAAATGGAGCTTTATTGCAGAATCCCCGTACTGACGCGACCATTACCGCCTTGCCTGGCATTTGCCTAATGGTTATGGTGGCTGATTGTGTGCCGGTGTTGTTATTCGATCCGGAAAAGAGAGTGAGTGCCGTTATCCATGCCGGCTGGCGGGGAACAGTGCAGCATATTACATCCAATACTATTCGTGCAATGGTTCAGCATTTCGGATGCAATCCGGCTGATATCCTGGCGGGAATAGGGCCTTCAATAGGTCCGTGCTGTTACGAAGTAGGGGAGGAGGTAAGGAATGTTGCAGAGCAGAGTTTTGGAACAACCGAAGGATTTCTTATTTACCACAGCCATAGTAAAAAACCCCATTTCGATCTTTGGTATGCCAATCATAAGCAACTAACTGACCTGGGCGTAAAACCCGGGAATATCGAAACTTCAAAGCTTTGTACAAAATGCCGGCAGGAAATTTTCTTTTCGTCGCGTGCGGCTGGTGGAGTGACGGGGAGGTTTGCGGCGGGGATTTATATGGTCTGAAGGCTTGCCTGCTTCAAGCAGGGTTTGAAGGGTTTGAAGGGTTTGATGGGTTTGAAATGTTTGAAGGGTTTGAAGGCTTGCCTGCTGCAAGCAGGGTTTGAAATGTTTATAGGGTTTGAAATGTTTATAGGGTTTGAAATGTTTGAAGAGTTTGAAATGTTTGAAGGGTTAATTCCCGGTAAAATCAATTAATAATAAACCTGAATCCTTTTCAAACCGAAACAAGTATAACCCGAAACCCTGCTTGCAGCACGCAAGCCTTCCAACCCGAAACCCTCCAAACGATTGACTCGTGAACATTGAACGCTGCAGGCAATTGAACCTTTGAACATTTAACTATCGAAATCGAAACTCATCAAACATACTTCGCATGCAAACCACCGCCTTAATAATTTTCATAATAACCTACATCGGTATCATCTTCACCCGGCTTCCGCGGATGAATATCGACCGGCCATCGGCTGCATTTTTCGGAGCTGTGGCTATGATACTTTTCGGGGTTATAACTTTCGACGAAGCCATAAATGCTATCGATTTTAATACCATTGCCCTCCTGCTTGGCATGATGATCATCATTGCTACTCTTGAACTTGATGGATTTTTCGAATGGATAGCACTCCGTACACTGGCAGTTGCCGATACACCATTCAAATTACTGGTAGTACTTACTTTTACTACAGGGGTTGCAAGCGCTTTCCTGGTAAATGATGCGGTCGTTCTGCTGTTTACACCAGTAATAATCGGTATTAGTCGCTCGCTGAAACTTAATCCTGTTCCGTTCCTGATTGCTGAAATACTTTCATCGAACATCGGCAGTGCCATGACCATTACCGGGAACCCTCAGAATATGCTGATCGGGCTCAATTCAGGTATCTCGTACGGTCATTTCCTGTTGTACCTTCTTCCTGTTTCTTTTATCGGAATGATCGTAATAGTGCATGCCGTCAGGTGGTTTTACCCCTCGGCTATACCCAACTATTTTCCTGAAAAGGATACAAAAACCGTTGCCGGGAATGTTGCTATTGAAGATGGAGCATCGTTTAACTACCACTCCATGCGCTTTTCTGTTCCGATTTTTTTACTCGTGATCATCCTTTTTTTCCTGAGCCGTCCGCTCGGACTTTCTATTCCGTTGATTGCGCTGATAGGCGCTTCGCTCATCCTTTTACTGGGGCGAATAAAGCCTTCGAAAGTAATCAGGCAGGTGGATTGGGTGTTGTTGCTTTTCTTCGCTTCGTTGTTTATTGTGGTACATGGCGTTGAAAAGGCCGGTTTGATGGATCAGTTGCTCAGTCATGTAAAATTAACCGAAACCGCCGGCGGACTGGCCGGAATTCACCTGGTAAGCCTGCTTCTTTCGCAGGTGGTGAGCAACGTTCCATTTACGGTTGTAATGCTACCGCTGATGAAAACGGCAAACATCGAAATGCTCTGGCTGGCCCTGGCATCGGCATCCACCCTCGCAGGAAATGCAACTATTATCGGAGCTATGGCAAATCTTATTGTAATTGAAACAGCCGAAAGTAAAGGTGTAATAATCAGGTTTATGGAGTTCTTCAGAATCGGGATTGTAGTTACACTGATTTCGATGATACTCTCATTCGGCATCATTTACCTTGAAATGATGATGAGGTGAACAAACTTTCTAATTTGTAACAAACTTTAAGGATAGCTAACTTAATATCTGTCCCCAAATCCTAAATCCTAACCCCCAACCCCTAGAAAGGAAGATCATCCTCAACCGGTGCAGCATTGAACGATGGAGGAGCCTCATTTGGCACCTGTGGCGAAGACGTTTGTATTGGAGCACCAGCGCCTTGTTTTTCAACACGCCAGGCCTTAGCCTCAGTGTACCAGCGGCTGTTGTATTCGCGGCTTTCGATATCAAAAAATACTTTTACTGTTTCGTTCAGGGTTAAGCCGGCCTGGTCAATTTTATCACCCCAAAGGGAGAAACATATTTTCTTGGGGAATTGTCCGTCAGCAATTTCGATAATAAATTCCTGTTTGCGCCATTCGCCGTTTTTGCCTTGTCCGGTTACCAGTGGCAACAACTGAGTTAATTTTCCTATGATTTCCATATCCGAATACTTGTGATTTTTAATAATGCGAAAATAGGACAAAAATAGTGATTGGAGGGTGTTGTTTATAAATTTATCTGGCTCTGGATGCAACCGTATGAAAGGACGTCAGGTTTGTATTGTTAGCAAGGATGGGCAGTCTGGTTCAGCAGTTTCATTTCGTTTTCGAAATACGTCATTATTAATAGAGAAGTTTAGTTTGTTGAAGATGCTATTATAAATTCAGTTAACTTAAAGTGATCAGAACCTGCTCGTTAATCGCAACTCAACTCCTTTAAAATCCAATACTTCATAGCATACCCCGGCATTGCAGGCTGGGCCGCCACGTCGCTCCCCGGCAAAAAATTGTAATGCATGTTTGTCATTCAACTGGTATTTTACATTAGCTCCAACCCAAATTTTTGAACCATCAGTAACAATAAATGAATCATCGCTGTATTCAGTTACTATGTTGCAAATTATCTTCGATTTGTAGGCATAACCTAAAACAAACACATGATTCTGATAGTATTCGCCCAAACGTTCAAATGTTTGAAATTCGTAGTCAGTTTTGATGGACGAATATCTTAAAATCTTCCAATCGCTGCTTATACCAGCAGATACACGATGTTCCTCAAGCTTAAAAGGGTCCTTTGCATAATCGCTGAATATTTTAATATCATATTTTTCTGATATAGAAAAATCATATTCGAGAAAGAATTCCTGAAACACGAATTTTTGGTCAAAATTATTTATTGCCAGTGTATTATTAAATGTTAAGGTTGACAGGTTGGGAAACGTATAAAAAACTTCAATCTGATATCCCGTTTCGTTTAATGGCTGAAGCACATGTGTACTGCGGTTAAGAACTTTATATGAATGCTCTTTTATTAAAGCCGGAGGTTCATTTATTCCTGAACCGATAAGAAAGTTTTTGTAGTTTTTATACTCTGCACTTATGCCTAAATTATTTATCGTATAATTCAAACCACTATAAAAAGCATACGACGATTGCGTGGAAAAATCGGAAACAGAATAATCGCTTATATTTTTAGCAAATTCGGTATAGTAAGAAAAAGCTGTTGAAATAGTGCCCGAAGCAGTGGCCATAAGGTAAACATTGTCATTACCACTATTCGAATGTTTCATGGCAGCAATGCCTATTGTCTGTTTCTTTATACTGTACTCGGAATAAATGGCAGCAATTGTATCCGAACGCCTGTCTTTAATGTCCTGTGTTGGAGGAAAAACATAATTTAGCGGACTACCATACATAATTTTTGTATTGAAATTCTTATAACTATACCTGGCACTTATACCTAATATATCACGATTGAAATAATGGCGCGACCGGTAACTTAAGTCTTCAAGAATTGCTCCCGGTATTTCGAAGGAACGCAACAATAAACCTCGACCAATAGTTTCGTAGAAGTTGCCGATTTTAATTTCGAAAGGCTTTAGTTTATATTGCACTGAAAATTGAGAGAGTTTTACATAGTTACTACCCGCAAGCGGGGTATTAAATTGCTCAATGGTGGCGCTTGCTTTTAAGAACTTGTACTGGTAATTTGCAACCAATCGGTCATACAAGGTCGATATCAAAGATGTATCGTTTGGCAATTGGCCATATTGAAACTCGGCTAAATTATTACCATTAAACTGAGCCTGCGATCGAATTGAATAGCTAAATAGCAAGATAAAAATCCAAAAAGAAAAATGATTCCTGCTCATTCTTAGTTTTCCTTTAAGTGTTTCTCAATCTCAGAAATTATAATTTCGGTATCACCGGCAACAAAACCTTCATGAACCCATACGATTTCCCCTTTAGAATTAACAATTATCAGCGTGGGAAACGCCAGGATGTTTAATTCAGTTTTCAGATCGGAATTAATATCCAGCAAAACAGGATACTGAATTTGCAACGATTTGCTAAGTGGAGCTACTTTTGAAACGCTTCGCGGGCCATCGCAATTAATTCCGATTAGTTCAACTCCTTTATTCTTATACAAACCGTATATTTTGTTAAGCTCCGGAATTGCTTTGTTACAAGGCTTGCACCATGTTGCCCAAAAATCGATTAACGTAAGTTTCTCGCCTTTTAGTTCGTTATAACTCCTGGTATTGTTTTCAATATCCTTGTATTCAAAATCTTTAATACTTTGTGCTGTTAAACCAGAATATGAGAATAGTGCACATGCCATAATTATTACTGTCTTCATGATTTTAAATTATTTATTTTATTCATATACTGCAACTTGCAGTAGTGTATGCAAGTTGCAGTATATAATTTCAGCAATGTTTTAACAGATAAAGATGTAAAGCAAGCCCCTTTCTATTGAGCCAAAAGTTCCATAACTTTTGCCTTAGCGGCGGCAATATCCGACGATGCCGCTTGTGTTCCTGAAAATGCAATTCTCCCGGCTTTGTCAATTACAACAATCCGATCGAAGGTAGTTTTATAATCGGCAGCTACGCCCGATGCATTTAACAGGAGCGGAAAAGATACGCTGGTTAAAGTTTTAAAGGCTTGCACTGAGGCTGCATTGCCATTCCATTGGTCGAGGCCTAAAACCATATAATTGGTGTTGGATGCAAAAGGTGTTACAAGCATGCTTTCTACACTTGGAGCAGCTGCTTTGCACGACGGGCAATTGTTACCGAAGAAAAACAGCACTACCACTTTATTGGTAAAATTGGAAAGGCTTACATCAGCGCCATCTAATGATTTTAATGTAAAATTGGGTGCAACATCGCCAGTAGAAACAGGATTTATAAGCTCCATAACCTTTGCTTTTGCAGCGGTGATATCAGTAGCTACAGATTGTTTTCCTGAAAATGCAATTTTGCCGGCTTTATCAATTACTACGATTCGATCGAAGGTAGTTTTATAATCGGCAGCTACGCCTGAAGCGTTTAGTAAGAGCGGAAAAGATACGTTGGTTAAAGTTTTAAAGGCCTGCACTGAGGCAGCATTGCCATTCCATTGGTCGAGACCTAAAACCATATAATCGGTGCTGGAAGCAAAAGGCGTTACAAGCATGCTTTCAACATCTGGAGCAGCTGCTTTACACGATGGGCAGTTGTTACCGAAGAAAAACAGCACTACCACTTTATTATTAAAATTGGAAAGGCTTACATCAGCACCATCTAATGATTTCAGAGTGAATGCGGGAGCGTTTGAACCTGACATAAGGGGCTCCGTATCTTCTTCATCTTTTGAACATGAAGCAAGTACCAAAGCAAAAAAGAGTATGATGACAAACGATTTGGTTGCTAATATGAGCTGCCTGAAGTTGTGTTTTTTATTCTGTTTCATATATTTTGTTTTAAGAGATTAATAATGAAACAAAATTACAGAACCATAGTTTCCTCAGGAATGGATAGACTTTCTTATTTAATGGACAAATCAGGTATTGTTATGATTTAGACTGACTTTTCTTGTATTCGCTTGGCGATATTCCGGCTTCCTTCGCAAATAGCCGGCTGAAATAATACTGGTCATCATAACCAATAATGGAAGCAATTTCTTTGACTGTTTTATCAGTGTAAATTAACAGTCTTTTTGCTTCAGTTACAATCCGGTTTTTAATAATCCTCGAAGGGGATTCAATGCCATATTTTTGTAGCTTTTTTGTTAGCGATGCAGGTGCTATGCCCATCATTTCGGCATAGTTCTCTACCTGCTTTACTGACTTATAATGTTTTTCGACCATATCGCTGAATTTACGGGCAAAATCAATATTAGCATCATCTACTTCGCCGATACTCATCTGTGCACGAAAGAGTCTATTTGAACGAATGAGAAGATTTTTCAGAAGGTTCTTCAACATCTCATCCTGCAAGGATGCCAGGTTTTCCAATTCGGCTATCATTTCCTTTGCAGTATTGGTATAGATGGAAAGTTGCTGTTTATCTAAAATAAAATGTACCGAACTAAAATTATTAACAAAAAGCAACCCTTGGCACGACACTTCACTATCGTGATATTCGATACAATAAAACTCCTGATTAAATGAAATTGCATAACCCTCATAGGTTGAATCAGCCGGAAAAAGTATATGCTGACCTGGGGTTATAAAAATTGCACAAGGGGTTTTTAATGACAATATATGCTCATCAATTGCCATTTCTCCGTTTACTTTCGTATTCATAAGGATTGTAAACCACTTATTCGGATTTGTGTGTGCTGCATCTTTTCTGAAAGCGGAAATGGATTGAACCGAAAAGAATGCTTTTGTTTTTGTATTAAAATATTCGTGTCTCATTTTTTTGTTGGGTAATGTTTTGGAGGTATGTTTTTGTTGCCGATTTCGGAGCACTTCACTGTCAGGTTATACGAAAGTTTATTAGTTGCATAAACGCTGAAATACCTTCCCTGCTGGTACGGATTTGCAGCTTAGCGAAGCCTTGCCTGCTGTTTACCTGAGTTAAGCAGGTAGGGATATTTTCAGCCAAAGGCTGAAAATCCGTGCCGGCAAGAACTTCTCGTAACCCGCTATTCTATTAACAGCTATAGATTCTCACGCTACAATTCATATTATTCAATTACAAATATATCCAATAACCCTTTACCTCCGGCATAATAAATTGCGCTGCTATAATCATAATCTTGGGCACGAAAAAACAATCCCTAAACTGACTAAAATCAAAAAAGCTTTACAATCCTGAGATTATAAAGCTTTTTGGTTGGTACCCCGGGCCGGAATCGAACCGGCACATACTCACGTATATCGGTTTTTGAGACCGACGCGTCTACCAATTCCGCCACCGGGGCAAATTGGAGTGCAAAGGTAATTATTTTTGTCACTCCGCAAAATTGAAAGTAGAATTATTACAGCGGAAATCCCGCTCATTTAAACAGTTGAATAGACAAAACGCATCTTAGCTTTGGCTTGGTTTTTATTCCGCACCAACTTCCGCTTTGCTATATCAATTGAACCCTTGAATAAGCAACATTTTAAAGCCGAAGACATTTTAAAGCCAAAATCATTTTAAAGCCGAATGCAATTTAACGCTGAAAGCAATTGAACGCCGCAGGCAATTGAACGCGAAGCAATTGAACGCCGCAGGCAATTGAACGCCGCAGGCAATTGAACGCGAAACAATTGAACGCCACAGACAATTGAACGCCACAGACAATTGAACGCCGCAGGCAATTGAACGCGAAACAATTGAACGCCACAGGCAATTGAACGCCGAAGGCAATTGAACGCCACAGGCAATTGAACGCCGCAGGCAATTGAACGCGAAGCAATTGAACACCGCAGGCATTTGAACTTACCAACACTTCAAATCCCTCACCATCCTTCCCGTTCTGTCCAAACTTATTTTATCATCTGCAGGAAATTCACTTCCTTTTCAGTGAGGAAACGCCAGCGGCCGCGCGGTAAATCTTTTTTAGTGAGCCCGGCAAAAACCATTCTGTCGAGTTTTACAACATCATAGCCCAAAGCTTCGAAAATACGGCGGACAATCCGGTTACGGCCCGAATGGAGTTCAACACCAATTTCACGTTTGCTCTTGCCACCTTCGGCATATTCGATGGCATCAACCTGTGCTAAGCCATCCTCAAGTTCAATCCCCTCTACAATTTTAAGCATATCAGGCTTGGTTAGTGCCTTATCCAGTTCAACACTGTAAACCTTACGAACCTTGTGACTTGGATGAGTCAATTTCTTTGCTATCTCCCCATCGTTGGTAAACAGCAACAACCCGCTGGTATTGCGGTCGAGGCGGCCAACGGGATAAATACGTTCTTTACCGGCATCAGCAACCAATGCCATTACTGTATTACGGTCGAAGGGATCGTCAGTTGTGGTAATATATCCTTTGGGTTTGTTAAGAAGCACATACACATGTTTTTCCCTGCGAATGGTTTCGCTTCCATATTGGACCTTGTCGGTAGGCAAAATTTTCGTTCCCAACTCTGTTACTACAACACCATTAACCATCACAGCACCAGCTGCTATTAATTCATCAGCTTCGCGGCGGGAACTTACGCCCGAATTAGCAAGAAATTTGTTAAGCCTGATACGGCCTTCGGGATCGGGAGGACCTGGTTTACTGCCAGGGTAGCTCTTAGGACCCGGTTTGCGGTCGTAACTGCGTTTACTGTCATTGGGTTTATCATATGAACGACGGGCTGGTCTTTCGCTATCGCCTCCACTGCCATATGGACGGCGGGCAGGCTTCTCACTCTCACTACTTTTATCGAATGAGCGACGTGCAGGTCTTTCACTATCTCCGCCACTTCCGTAAGAACGGCGTACAGGTCTTTCTCCATCACCGCTTTTATCGAATGAACGATGTGCAGGTCTTTCACTATCGCTACCTTTATCGAATGAACGTCGTGCAGGTCTTTCACTATCTCCGCCACTTCCGTAAGGACGGCGTGCCGGTCTTTCTCCATCGCCGCCTTTATCGATTGAACGTCGTGCCGGTCTTTCTCCATCGCCACCTTTATCGAATGAACGTCGTGCAGGTCTTTCACTATCTCCGCCGCTTCCGTAAGGACGTCGTGCTGGTCTTTCAGCATCTCCACCTTTATCGAATGAACGACGTGCTGGTCTTTCACTATCTCCGCCGCTTCCGTAAGGACGTCGTGCCGGTCTTTCTCCATCACCGCTTTTATCGAATGAACGGCGTGCAGGTCTTTCACTATCTCCGCCACTTCCGTAAGGACGGCGTGCTGGTCTCTCTCCTTCACTGCTTTTATCGAATGAACGACGGGCAGGCCTTTCACTATCGCTACCTTTATCGAATGAACGACGGGCCGGTCTTTCACTATCTCCACCACTTCCGTAAGGACGGCGTGCCTGTCTTTCTCCTTCGCCACTTTTTTCGAATGAACGTCGTGCTGGTCTTTCACTATCTCCGCCGCTTCCGTAAGGACGTCGTGCTGGTCTTTCGTTATCTCCACTTTTTTCAAATGACCTTCTTGCCGGCCTTTCACTGTCATGACTTTTGTCGAAGGTGCGACGTGCCGGTCTTTCAGCATCACTGCTTTTAGTATACGACCGGCGTGGGCTTTCATCTTTCCCCGTATTTCTGGCACTGCTTCTGCCCGTTGATGAAGATCTGCCGCTTCCAGCGGATGAACTTCTTTTAGGCCGGGGATCACTGTTTTTCGGGGCTCCCTTGCCCGGCCTGCTATTGCGTTGCATAAAATTCTGATTTTTGCAAAGATAGGCATATTTGGGCCACGAATTTTATTTTTCCTAAATCGTGTGAGTGAATTTACATTATAATATGCACATAATGTGTAACTTGTACAAATCAAGATGCCGGGATTGTAAATAATCAAATCAAAGCATTTTTTTAATTTTAACAATTCTGTGGTTTTTAGCCAAATATTTGCTATATTTGTATTTCATCTGAAAAGTTCTTTCATTTCTACAAAGGAGGGTTTATGAAACTCATTAAAGAGCGAATCATCACAATCGGGCATTTTGCCTGGTCGAGGGCATTGCTGCTACAGATCATATTACAGGATAGCGGTATTGATTGTTTTATTGTTTCCAAGGACACTGTGCTTCCTCATGGATATGTTGACCTTCGGGTAAAGGAAAAGGATCTGGCCAATGCCCTTAAAATAATTAAGATTTCGTCGCATGATACGGGAAGTGCCAAGGAGAACGCGATTAATAGAATGAGGGTAGTAAGGCGGATATTGGTGCCTGTTGATTTTTCGGATATATCGTTTAATGCTTGTCGGTTTGCGGTTAGCCTTGCAGCCAAATTTAAAGCCGAAGTAAAGATGGTGCACGTTTTCTACAACCCGGCCATTGATGTTTCGCCATATGCTGATCACTACTCTTACCAGATCAAATTGGTTGAAAGTCTTCGTGAGATTGAAAAAAGTGCCCGCGAAAACATGCTTAAACTTGAGCACAAACTGAAAATGTGGTGCATCAAAGAGAATTATGCACAAATACGCATTTCGACAAAGCTGATAAACGGGTTCAGTACGGATGAAATACTTGAGTATTCCAAAAAATATCGTCCGGCTATTGTTATCATGGGAACGCGCGGACTTACCCGAGACAATTACAAGGCTTTCGGGCGGGTGGTGAGCAAGGTTATTGAGAACGGAACAGTTCCGGTATTAGCCCTTCCGGTTGGCACCGCCAAAACAATAAATGAAATAAATGCAGTATTGTATGCCACCGATTTTGATCCTTCTGATTATTCGGCCCTCAACAGGCTCATACAGATGCTGACTCCTTTCAATATTAAAATTCACTGCATACACATCAGCCTGGTAGAGAAAAAGCCCTGGGATACTGTAAAACTTGACGAACTGAAGGCGCATCTGCTAAATGAGTACAAGGGAATTGATATCACTTTCGATAATATTGTCAGTGATAATCTTGTAAACGGTCTCGAAACCTATATCAGGGACAACAAAATAGAAGCCCTGGCAGTAACCACACATAAGCGGAACCTTTTGGAGAAAATCTTTATCCCGAGTATCTCGCGCAAAATATATAGCGAAACCGGGAAACCGCTGCTGGTGTTCCATGCAGGGGAATAAAAGCCGGGTTTTCAGTCACATTCTGATTCAATATACTTACTACCATGCAGGGTAGAGGAAATTGGATTATCTAAGTAAAATCGAAATAATGTTTTGCAGTCAGATGCTTTTATTTCTCTTAAACATAGTAAATAAAGCAGGTTGTAGCATCTATATGTTTTTAAGATAATAAAAAATGTTCTCCTGTATTCTTCAGGAATATTCTACATTGGAATAATTTAGTACTTTAGCAAGCTTGCAGGCTTAGCTAGGGACGTTCTGATATAAGCTTCTGATAACCAATCCTATTTACAACCGATAATCAAAATCCATGAAAGCAAAATTACTTCTGCTGGTATCCTTTTTTTTCTTTTCAGTATACACCTTCTCATAGGAAAGAGAATATGAATTTGAGAAAGATACCGTAAAATTTACCCGCGAAATGCTTCCTGCCAAATATGTTGTTGATACCCGCATTGACAATATGGGCTACTGGAGAAAAATGGCAGAAGCCGGTCTGGTGCCGGTTGCACCTCTTGCACCTGCCCCGTTGCCTGTATATAAAACAAGCAAAATTGTTGCTAAGGGAATGGCTATAGGGAACTCACCTGATGTGCCTGTTACTAATACCAATTCGACGCAGAGTGAAAATTCGGTTTTCATTTCGCCCGATGATGCGGCTGTACTTTTAAACTCAAACAATTCCACCCCGCAGCCAAGTACCGGAACAGTTTATGGAGCTGATGCATTATATTCTTCTGACAGTGCTGCAACCTGGGAAGGTACAATTCAGGGGCCAGCTGGCGGCAACAGTGGCGACCCTACAACATGCATCAATGATAACGGCAGGTGGTTTGTCGGGTACATCAACAATGCAAGCGGTCAAAGTGTAGCTTACAGCGATAACCAGGGAACTTCATGGACAGCCAAGGTTGTAGCTCCTGCTCCTTCGGGATTTGGCAATATGCTGGATAAGAACCATATGTGGATTGATAATAGTCCGACTAGCAATTATAACGGCTATCTGTATAATGCATGGACAACTTTCGGAGGAAACAGTGATGGGGAAATTGGCGTATCGAGCAGTATCGATGCTGGTTTAACATGGAAACCTGTTGTGCATGTCAGCTCAGCTGCCAATGCGGGAAGCCATAACCAGGGCGTAAATATCAAAACCGGACCTAACGGAGAAGTATATGTGGTATGGGCTATTTACGACAGTTGGCCCTCGGACGAAAAAGCAATTGCTATGGCCCGTTCGTTGGATGGCGGACAAACCTGGCTGCCGGCAGTCAGGATAATCGATAATCTGAAGGGAATCCGTAACCATGCTGTAACGCAGAATATGCGGGTAAATTCATTCCCCAGTGTAGCAGTTGATATCAGCAACGGCTCCCGACGGGGAAATATTTATGTGGTCTGGACCAATGTGAATACACCCGGGGTAAATACTGGCCAAGGGGTAGAGGTTTATCTTATAAAATCAACTAACCAGGGCCTAACGTGGTCCACACCTGTAAAAGTGAATACCGACCCGCTGGGAACCAACAAACAGCATTACTTGCCCTGGATTACCTGCGATCCTTCGAACGGGGACATTGCTGTTGTTTTCTACGATAACCGCAATGTGTCATCTGCACAGGCCGAAGCCTGGTGTTCAGTTTCAGTGGATGGTGCCGAAACATTTACCGATTTTGCAGTAAGCGATGTGGCTTTTACTCCATCACCTATTGCAGGACTAGCAGATGGTTATATGGGTGATTATCTTGCAATTGCTGCACAGGATGGTGTTGTTTATCCCTGTTGGACTGACACCCGGACAGGTTACGCAATGACGTATGTATCGCCATTTCTTCTTACCCCGGCTATGAACCAGGCTTTTGTTACATACCAGAATCATGCAATTAATGATGGTGCAAGCGGTAATGGCAATGGAACCCCCGACTTTGGAGAAAATCTTCTGCTTACACTTTCAGTTAAAAATATTGGCGACAAAGCCGATACCAATGTAGTGGTTACTGTCAGTTGTGATTCACCCTTAGTTACCATGGCAGACAGTACCGAATTTTACGGAAATTTTACTGTTGGTGAGATAAAAAGCATTACCGATGGTTTTGCATTCCATATTTCTGATTCTGTGGCCAATGGTACTGAGTTGGTTTTCAACGTAAAAGCCGTGAATAACCTCGATAGTGTAAATTATAGTTATTTTACCATGAATGCCTTTGCTCCTGAGCTTACTGTTACTAATATTACGGTTAATGATCCTCAGGGTAATAACAATCATTACCTCGATCCGGGCGAAACTGCGGAAATTGTGATTAAATACTGGAATAACAGTCAGTTTGAGGCTACAAATCCTGTTAGTCAATTGGTTTGTGCTCAGTCATTTGTAACCGTATTAACTCCCAATGTCAATCTTGCATCAATTGTAGCAGGTCAAACCGATAGTGCAGTATTCCAGGTTTCGGTTGCCGGTGTTCCATTCGGATCAGCTGCGCAATTCACTAATCATATTGATTATTCATTCCAGAGTACACAGAATTCGTTCCTCGAAACCATAGGCCTTATTGTTGAGGACTGGGAAACCGGCACTATGACAAAATTCCCGTGGACTTTCAGTGGCACCAGCACCTGGGAACTCGATAATGCTAACATGTGGGAAGGGAACTATTCAGCTCGCACAAAGTCTATTTTGAATAACCAGACAGCCTCGCTAAATATCACCTACAAGGTTATGTATGATGATAGTATTTCATTTTACAGGAAAGTTTCGTCAGAGTTATTCCATGATGTATTGAATTTTTATATTGATAATACGCGTGTCGGCCAGTGGTCGGGCAACCCAAACTGGAAACGTTTTGTGTATCCGGTAACGGCTGGAGAACACACTTTCCGCTGGGAATACTCAAAGGATGGAGCCACAAGCGTGGGTCAGGATGCCGCCTGGGTCGATTTTATTGTTTTCCCACCCGAAACAAAAACCATGGTGTTTGCAGGGAACAATACAAATTCTTGTGAGAGTCAACCGGTTCAGATGAACGCCACAGCCGCAAATTATCAGTCGTTACTGTGGACAACATCGGGAACCGGTACATTCAATGATCCCAGTATTCTCAATCCAATTTACACACCAAGTGCCTCCGATGTTGCGGCCGGAAGCGTTATTCTAACGTTAACGGTAACTGGATTATCATTCAAAGAAACTTCACAGAGCAGCTTTGTTCTCACTTTCAATACTAAAGCAACTGCTTATGCTGGTCCGGATGCATCGGTTTGCGAAGGTTCGCCGGTGATTTTGAATGAAACCACAGCCTCGTTTTATTCGGATTTAAGTTGGAGTACATCGGGTGATGGAGTGTTCAATGATCCAACAATACTTGCACCGCAATATACACCGGGATTTGCAGACCTTACTGCCGGTTCAGCAACACTCTACCTTACCGTAAACACAGGCAATGCATGTCCCGCGGCTGTTGATACACTTTTTCTGGCAGTCAATAAAAAACCAACTGCTGCCATTACCATTGCCAGTGAAATCTGTCGTGGCGACAGTACACAGCTTAGTTTTACCATGACCGGTGCTGTTCCTTTCGATGTTGTTTTTGATAATGGAGAATCTTTTTCTATTCCTGCTTCTTCGTGGGTGGCATGGGTAAAACCTTCTTCAAGTATGAATTATACAGTCCAAAGTATTACTGATGCCAACGGTTGTACAAATACACAAGCCGCTTCTGCCGCGATTCAGGTAAAACCTTCACCGGTAATAAATATGACTGCGGATACACTACTTTGCGGCAACCTCACACTTAACCTCAGCGCAAATGCACAGGGTGCAGTTTCTTACCTATGGACGCCGGGAAATGCCACAACTCCGACTATCAGTATCGATACTTCAGGATACGGTCTTGCAACGCGGAATTTTACTTTGGTTGCAACAGGAACGAATGGCTGTACAACAACAGCCAAAAGCACTGTGAACTTCAAAAACTGTACAGGAATTGAAGAAATGGTTGGTAATGTAATGTTCAGCCTATATCCCAACCCGAATAACGGACAATTCGCTATTGATTTTAAAAGCAACAGCCGTGAAGAAGTTGATATGAAAATTGTAAGTGCATCAGGAACAGTTGTTTATATGATGAATAAACTTGCTGTGAACGGCAATCTGTTCAGGGAATTCGATTTACGGAACCTGGTAAAAGGAACATATTTGCTCGTTCTTGAAAATAATACGACGCAGATTACGAGGCAGTTGATTATTGCGAAATAATTTTCTTTTGCTCAAAAAAAGCATTCCCCCCAATGGGATGTTTTATGAAAATGTGACGTCCTCGCCCCAGGGTTCAGGATTCAACCTCTTTTAGTCCATGAGTTGAATTAATTGACCTGTGTTTCCTTTTACAAAAGGGTACAGATCGATCATAAATTTATCCTGTTTTCTTAGTTTTGAAGCATAAGGAGTGAATATCAGGCTCATATAAATCAACAAACAAAGTAAAAGTTAAACATCTCCAACTCTTTGAACCCTGAGTCCAAAATTTATCTTGCACCTTTCCAGGGAATTACCGGGGTGACTTTCCGCTCGGTATATACAAAGTATTTTAAAGGTGTGGATAAGCTTTTTACACCTTTTTTTACTGCCATTCATCATAACAACAAACTCCCGGCCCGCAAACTGGCGGAACTTGGAACTCCTGTTGAAAAAGGAATTGAAGTGGTTCCCCAGATATTGAGCAAAGATCCGGATGAAATTATCCGTTTTGCACATTTCTGTGAACAGTTGGGATTTCATGAACTTAACTGGAACCTCGGTTGTCCATACCCGCAGGTTGCCAATAAAAAGAGAGGTTCGGGAATGCTGCCATATCCTGAAATGATTGACGACATTCTCAAAAAGGTAATGAGTGAAACAGCAATCCGTTTTTCGGTAAAATGCCGGCTCGGTTACCAATCGAAGGAAGAAATTTTTGAACTTATACCCGTTTTTAACGAACACAACATTTCAGAATTAACCATTCATTCCCGCATCGGCAAACAGCTATACTCCGGTGAAACGGATCAGGATATTTTCATTAAAGCGTCTTCCGCCCTTACAGTTCCGGTAGCTTATAATGGTGATATTTTTTCGGTTAATGATTACCGTCAACTCGAAAATAAATTTTCAACTATTAATACCTGGATGATTGGCCGAGGTTTATTGTATGATCCATTTCTTCCGGCTGAAATCAAGGGCCTGGCAATAGTGTCGGACCGCAAGGCTTATATCCGTAAATTTATGGATGACCTGTATTTCGGGTACCGCAAACAGATGAACGATAACTTATCTGCGATCAGTGTTTTAAAAGAATACTGGTCGTACCTTTCCTGCTCTTTTCATGATCCTCACAAAGTTTTTAAACGCATAAAAAAAGTCAGAAACTTTGATGAATATGAAGAGGCGGTTTCAATGGTATTCAAGGAATTTGATTGGGTGGGATCAACAGAAAATTAACCTTTCTGATATAACAAATTCAATTGAAATTGGGTTTTTACCTCATCCTCTTTACCTTCTCCTGCAGAAGGACGATCAATTCTACAAGTTTTCACTATTTCGGTTTTGCATATAACCAATTCACCTATTCAACAATTCGGGTAGTCCGAAAACAAAAAAACCCCGCCGTTACAGCAGGGTTCCCATAGATTTTATTGCCTTTCGCCCATTCTCCTTTTCTCCCCTCTACTTGTCTACCAGCAACATGCCTCCTTCCTCCCGTTCTACTTCGGGTCGTAAGCCCATTTCAGCAGCGTAGAACCCCATGTGAATCCTCCGCCAAAAGCTGCGAGTATCACATTATCGCCCTTACGCAATTTCGATTCCCACTCCCATAAACAAAGCGGAATAGTTGCGGAGGTTGTATTACCGTATCTTTCGATATTGATCATTACCTTTTCCCTTTCTAATCCCATGCGGTTGGCAACGGCGTCAATGATCCGCATATTTGCCTGGTGTGGAACAAGCCAGGCCAGGTCTTCTGATTTCAGATTATGTTTTTCCATCATTTCCACCGAAATATCAGCCATTTTCGAAACAGCCCATTTAAAAACTGTTTGTCCATCCTGGAAAATATAATGTTCCTTGTTATCAACTGTTTCGTGAGAGGCCGGCCGTTGCGATCCGCCTGCTTTCATATATAAATGATGACGTCCGATACCATTGGTTTTAAAAATAGAATCTATCATTCCAACATCTTCGCTGGTAGGTTCCAACATCACGGCAGCAGCAGCATCTCCGAAAAGCGGGCACACAGCGCGGTCAGTATAATCAGTGATGGCCGACATTTTATCAGCACCGACAATAATTACTTTTTTATGTGTTCCTGATTCAACAAATTTCTGGCCAACAGTAAGAGCAAACAGAAAACTGGAGCAGGCTGCGTTCATATCGTAGCTGAAAGCATTGGTGATCCCGCATTTATCGCTTATAATGTTGGCAGTAGCCGGAAACATCATGTCAGGAGTAACCGTGGCACAAATGACCAGATCAACATCTTCAGGATTTGTATTTGTTTTGGCAAGAAGCAGCTTTACAGCCTCAGTTCCCATATCTGACGAAGCCAGGCCCTCGCCCTTTAAGATATGTCGCTCACGAATACCAATACGGGTCATAATCCACTCGTCGGTGGTATCCACCATACGGCTTAATTCTTCATTGTTAAGTATGTATTCGGGGGCATATCCTGCAACTCCGGTAATGGCGGCTCTTATTTTTGTCATAAAATTTATTTACTGGTTGCTAATAAGTAGTTTTTACTAACGTTGTCAACAATTTTCCGGATAGGAATCCCGCTCTTAGCTATGCAGGTCCGGGAACTTTTACTCTATAATAAAACCTCCGTTAAGGTTTAAAAGGGCATGTTTTATTTTGGAAGCGATTTTTGCCTTGTAAACATCACGACCAAGAAGTACCATATTTTTAATGGCGATTTCATTCGATATACCGTGACCCATAATTACAGCACCATTGATACCAAGAATCGGGGTTCCGCCATAGTTTTCGTAATTCAGCCTGCTGAAATAATCGTCGAGCAGGTTACGTTTTGCCATAATGCGGTAAAAGGATTCGACAAGTTTAAGGATAATATTTCCTGTAAATCCGTCGCAAACAATCACGTCAGCTTTATTGCGCAGAAAATCGCGGCTCTCAATATTACCTGTAAAATTGAAGTCTTTCGAGTCTTTCATCAGGTGGTACGCTGCCTGTGTGTTCAGGTTTCCTTTTTCTTCTTCATGCCCGATATTGAGTAATGCCACCCTTGGGTTTTCGACACCATACACGTTTTTAACATAAATGGAACCAATAAGGCCTAACTGGTAGAAAACATCAGGTTTAGCATCGGGGTTAGTGCCTACGTCAACCAACAGGCTGTACCCGCCATCTTCCTGTGGAATAATTGCCGAAGTGCATGGACGTACAATGCCCTGAATGGTATTCACGCTGAAAATGGAACCCACCAGCATAGCTCCGCTGTTTCCGGCAGAGGCAAATGAGTCTATTTTTTTATGTTTCAACAGGTGAAATCCAACACTTATGCTGGATTCAGGTTTGCGTGCAAGTGCCTTGGTGGGATGTTCGCCCATTTCAATTACGTCGGGGGCGTTCACAATGTCAAACAAGCCCTTTTCGCAACCGCGTTCCTGCAGAAGCGAAAGCACCACAGACTCCTGACCTATCAGAACGATTTTATCGTCGCGCGATAGTTCCTTAGCTGCAAGAATGGCTCCATCAACTGCAGCCACCGGCGCAAAATCGCCGCCCATTACATCCAAACCGATTCTCATTGAAAGAATCTTTTACTGAACATGAATTGCCGTAAAACTGGCAAAATTAAGCTGTAGTGTTTTTTTCAATAGCCAGACGGCCTTTGTAATAACCACATTCGGGGCATACCCTATGATAAAGTACCGAAGTGCCACAGTTGGTGCAAATAATGAAGGTCGGGGCTTCAAGTTTATAATGTGTTCTGCGTTTTGCCGTTCTGGTTTTCGAGAACCTGTGTTTTGGATTTGGCATTGTTTTATGTATTTATTGTTAATTCAAATGTTTTATTGATCAGGATTGAGTTTTTTCAGTGCTTCCCAACGGGGGTCAGTGGTTTCGCTTACTGATAATGAATTGAGTCTTTGCAACATATCAGGATCACAGGTGCTGTTGCCATGCTCATCATCAGGATGAAGCAATCGGAAAGGTAGCGCCAGGTGAATGAATTCATATATATAAGGAGCAAGTTCAAACTGGTATTCCGTTTCCGGGATAACAACCACATCGTCACTTTCTTCCATGAATTCAGCACCTAATTTAACGATCAGTTTCTCCGTGTGCGAAAGCGGAAAATAAAATTCATCAGTGCATCTATCGCAGGTTACCAACACTTTACCTGCAAGTGTAATGGCAAAAACCATCATCCGTTCCATCTTTTCGAGGTCTACAGTAATGTGGACCTGCCCGTGCTGAATCTGCGAAAACTCAAACTGTTCAAAGAACGTATCATTCACTTCAAATTCAAACTGATGATTTCCAGGCTCAAGCCCAACGAACTGAATATTGTATTCTTTGAGGCGGTTCACTGTAATCAGTATTAAATTGAGGGGCGCAAAATTACGAAATCCAATTTTAAATAACAAACACTTGTTTTGCAGATATTTATTATCTCCAAACCTTACTTAATGCTGAAATCATACCGTGAAATCCCGGTTTCCTGTTTATTCCTCCTGAACAAATTCCTGTTATTTTCTACCGAAATCGGCAGGTATTTCGCCCCAGGCTTTGGTTTCCCATTTCAAAATCCGGGTATCAGTCCTGTTGTTATGCAGCCATTCAATCGCCCGGTCAATCAGGTCGAAAAGTTCTTTGTTTTTATCATTCTGTATAAGTTTAGTGCCAACTTTTTTTGACTTTACCCAGGCAATGGCATTGCGCGAATCGCTGTAAATTGGAAGCGGTGAACCGTTTTGCTTCAGGTAAGCCAGTGCGGTAACAATTGAAAGAAACTCCCCGATATTATTCGTTCCCTGGGGGAACGGCCCCCGGTGAAATATTTCCTGGCCGGTGATCATATTTACACCACGATATTCAAGGATCCCTGGATTACCGCTACATGCTGCATCCACGCAAATAGCCTGCTTAACCGGTTCACCATAAAGTTTTCGCAAATCATGGCTGAGCGGAGCCTTTTCAGTCTTCCCGAAATAATTCCATGGACTGCTTACCATGGCTGCTTTAGCATCTTCGAGTGTGGCAAAGCCTTTGTACTTGGCAGCGGCAAAACCATCCACTTGTTTTTTGCATTTATCCCACGAATCGAAAATGCCAGCCTGATGGCCTTCCCACACTACATAATATTTGTTTTTTGACTTTTTCATACCACGGTGCAAAAGTAGCGGATTTTCTGAAACTGGCCTGGGATTTGAACAGCAGTATTCACAATTAGTACATTGATGAATACATTTACCCTAAATACGAATTCGGATATGGTATATTTATAGTTCTTTCGAATATAGTAACTTCTAACTGGACAGAAGTACTGTCAAAAGTGATGAAAAACTTGTTATAATTTTAACCATTAAAAATACAGGCAGATATGCTGGCGAAGAAATCGTACAGTTGTAACTGAAAGATAAAGTGGGTTCGATTATAAGGCCGGTAAAAGAACTGAAAGATTTCAGTAAAATTCAATTGAAAGCTGACGAATCAAAAACCATTCAATTCACTATTGATAAGGAAAAGCTTTCTTTTTACAACCAAAAACTGGAATGGGTGGCTGAACCCGGTGATTTTGAAGTGATGATAGGAGCATCTTCCCGCGATATACGCTTGAGAGAGAATTTTGAATTAGTTAATTAATCTTAAAGTCACAAACCAATGCGATATAAGATTGTTAGTCTGACTAATTTTGACGAAAAATAAATTCAATGGATAATTTTATTGCACACAATCCCACAAGCCTTCATTTTGGAAAAGGCGTAATTGAAACAATCGGAAAAACAGTTAAACCTTTCGGAAGCAAAGTGTTGCTGGTTTATGGAAAAGGATCTGTAAAACGGTCAGGACTTTACGACCGTATAGTTGCTCAGCTCAACCAGGCCGGGGCAACCATTTTCGAATACGATGGTATTCAGCCCAACCCTTTGGTTGATGATGTTGATAAAGCTGCTGCAATCGGCCGCGAAAACGAGGTGGATTATATTCTTGCTGTTGGAGGCGGAAGTGTAATCGACTCGGCAAAAATTATCTCAATCACTATTCCTGTAAATCATACAGCCTGGAAATTTTACGAATACAAGGCTAAACCGGTTAAAGCAGTTCCTTTGATTGCCGTACTTACCCTTGCAGCCACCGGTACCGAAATGAACCCGTTTGCTGTGCTGCAGAACCCTGAAACCGGCCGGAAAGACGGATATGGTTCACCACTTTGCTTCCCGGCGCATTCATTCCTCGATCCTGAAGTTACTTACACTGTGCCGGCTGATTATACTGCTTACGGCATTGCCGACCTGATTGCGCATTGCTTTGAGAATTATTTTGGCAAAGGCGATTGCAGCCTCAGTGACCGATTTATCACAGCAATAATTGCCGATGCCATGGAATGGGGACCGAAACTGATGAAAAACCTGCATGGTTACGAGGAGCGTGCTGCCATAATGTACGATGCCACCATGGCTCTCAACCTGATGACCAGTTATGGGAAATCGGGTGGCGATTGGGGCGTACATGGCATGGGGCATATCCTTTCGCTGCTTCATGGCGTGCCGCATGGTGCTTCGCTTTCCATCATTTTCCCGGCATGGATGAAGCTGTTACATGAGCGCGCAGCACAACAGATTTCGAAACTGGGTTCCGAACTTTTTGGTAACGCGGATGTAGATTTGACCATTGCTCGATTCGAAGAGTTTTTTGCAAAGATTGGTTCACCGGTTCGCCTGTCGCAGTTTGGAATAGGGGAGGATAAATTCGAAGAAATCATTCAACTGATGATCCGCAACAAGGCTGAAGGAAGCAATTACAAAATGAAAGAAGAAGATTACAGGAAGATTATGGAGTTTGCGAAGTAATACCTGATTATATCAACAAAGCAGCCCGAAGTCATGTTCAGGCTAAAAACAAAAACCCCGGCCAAAAAGCCAGGGTTTTTTTCTGAAAAGGAAAGCAATGAAGACTATTCTTCCTCTTTCTCCTGTTCTTCGTATGCTTTAAGCAAAGCTGTCTGAACATCGGGCGGAACCTGGGTGTATTCGCCAAATGCGAGCGAATAGGTACCACTTCCTGATGTAAGTGAGCTGAGAGCTGTGGAGTAGCGGTTCATTTCGGCCAATGGAACTTTTGCTTTTATTTTCTGGTAATTTCCTTCGCTGTCCATTCCCATGATGATGGCACGGCGGCCTTGTAAGTCGGTCATGATATCGCCCATACGCTCGGCCGGAACCATAACTTCCACATCATAAATAGGTTCCAGAATTTTCGGGCCTGCATTTTTAAATGCTTCCTTGAAAGCCTGGCGTCCTGCAAGTTTGAAAGCAAGCTCGTTTGAGTCGACCGGGTGCATTTTACCGTCGTACACATTCACGACAATATCGCGTGCATATGATCCTGTAAGCGGTCCTTCTTCGATTTTTTCCATTATACCTTTAAGAATGGCCGGGATAAACCGTGCATCGATGGCACCACCTACAATACAGTTGTTGTAAACCAATTTTCCTCCCCATGGAAGCATGTGTTCATCGGTACCACGAACCGGGAATTCGCTCTGGAACTTCATGCCTTCGGTATAAGGTTCTATAAGCATATGTACTTCCCCAAACTGACCTGCGCCGCCCGATTGTTTTTTGTGACGGTACATAGCTTTGGCTGATTTGGTGATAGTTTCGCGGTATGGTATTTTTGGAGCGATAAATTCGATAGGGATTTTATCGAGGTGTTCGAGATACCATTTGGCAATATTAAGATGCAATTCACCCTGGCCTTTTATGATAATTTGTTTGAGCTCTTTCGAATATTCAACCAGCAGTGTCTGATCAACTTTATGCATTTCGTTTAAACGTGCACCCAGTTTTTCATCATCACTCGAGTTTTTGGGCTTAATAGCCATACTGATTTTAGGAGCCGGGAAATTAATAGGCTCTATAGTATCATCCGCGTTTTTGGGTGAATTCAGGGTATCTCCTGTACGTGTGTTCTTGAGTTTAATGGTTGCGGCTATATCACCGGCACAAACTTTTTCAATTTTTTCACGCTTTTTACCGGCTATTAGCAGGATTTGTGAAATACGCTCTTTACCTGAATTTGAACTATTTATCAGATCCATTGCTTCAGTAACTTCGCCGCCATATACCTTAAAGAAAGCGATTTCCCCAAGATGTTCTTCAACGGAAACTTTAACAACCTGCAAAGAAGTTGGATCGGATGATTTGCAAGTAAGTTCTTTGCCGCCCAAAGTTTTTGTAGCAGGCATTTCGTCCGGTGCCGGAACTGACGAACAAATAAATTCCATTAAACGACCAACACCTTTGTTCTGTTTTGCCGATATGCAGAAAACAGGATATAATCCACGGGTGATAATACCTGCTTTCAATCCTTTTTCGAGTTGTTCTTCGGTGAGGGACCCGCTTTCGAAAAATGCCTCCATAAGAGATTCATCACTTTCGGCTGCTTTTTCTATCAATGCATTGTGAAGGTCTTCGGCTTTTGCCATTTCGCCTGCAGGAATATCAAGAATTTCAGGTTTCCCACCTGCTTCGGGGTATTTCAGCATTTTCATCTGCAGAAGATCAATTATCGAATTGAAGCTGTGACCTTCGTTAACAGGGTATTGAAGCAGGGTAACATTACCTCCGAACTGTGTCTTGAGCTGACGAAGGGTTTCTTCGAAAGTGGCTTTCTCATGCTCCAGCTGGTTAACGGCAAATATAACCGGAGTCTGGCTTTTATTGGTTTGCCTCCATGTTATTTCAGTACCAACTTCAACACCATTCTGGGCATTAACAAGCATAATGGCAGTATCAGCTACATGAAGGGCCGAAACTACTTCACCTATAAAATCATCGAAACCTGGCGTGTCTATTATATTGATTTTCTTGCCTTTGTATTCTACATACATTAATGTCGAGCAAACTGAATTCTGCCTTTCCAACTCGATCTCACGATAATCGGAAACGGTATTTTTATCTTCAATTGATCCGCGGCGGTTCAATGAACCGCCTTCGAAAAGCATTGCCTCGGCTACGGTGGTTTTGCCTGATTTGGCTCCACCGATAAGTGCAATATTTCTAACTTCGTTTGTCTTGTAAACCTTCATTGTAACAGTGAGTTTATTATGATTGAAACAGTGGTTCGGAAATAAATGGGTTGCAAAGTTATAAATAACAGTAACATATACAAATGTTATGAGAAAAGAGCCGGGTTAAAATCTGAAATGGGCTGGAAGATGTTGATGGATAGCTGTTTATGGTATTGTATATTTGAAATAATCCCGCTTTCGAGTACAAGATTACTGCAATAAAAAAGAGTGAGAAATTACCTCGAAAGGAATTTAAGCCGCAACTTTTTTGCTCCTGTACACTGCGGACAATTTCAGTTCAGCCTTCCGGATCCAAACGGCTGCAATTGCAATAATAATGCGCGGCCAGATAAGCCAGTGAATGGCATAGCCAAGAGTAAGAAACAGCAAAGGATCTTCGAGTTGCGAATGTGAAAGTGAAACATGATGGTTGAGCAGATCGGCATCTTCACGGTTCATTTTGCCTTTTTCCGATTCTTCAATCATAATGGCCGAACCGTAAGCAAGCCCAATGAGGTTGGCAACCACCCAGGACAAAGTTGTACTTCGGGGCAAGCCGAAAAGTTTCATTAAAGGTGTAAGCGGTTTTTCGATGGCATCAATCCAGCCAAATTCATCCATGATCTTCTGGAATATAAGCAGGATATTAACAAGGATAAGAATTTTCAGAATTGTGCTTGAAATGGAGCTTAGCCAATGCAGGAAAACGATTTCAAATTCCTGTTGTTGGTTCGTCACTGAAACAGAAATATCCGAAAAACTTCCGGGCATGGTCATATTCAGCAACCAGCCTACAACAATACTTCCAACTATTCTGAGAAGTAACATCCTTATTGCTGATGAACCTGTACGTTTCATCACAGCCGTTTCTATGATAAATCCATGCGAAACCAGGCACATGGTGGCAAGTATTATGCCTTCGCGCATCGGGAGTTGCAACATCGAGAGTACTGCAACAACAGAATAGATATTGGTAAAAATACTGGTTATTAATACTATTGCTGACACACCAGGCAATCCAAGATGACCAAAGAGTGGTCCGGTGAAATTCGCCATCAGTGCCAGAATACCGGAATAATCGAGTAACATTACGCCAAATGAAACCGGCACAGTGATTTTAATCAGCCACCACGCGGTTTTCATGCCTTTTGGTAAGGCGGTGGTTACACTCCGCTTGAGCCTTTGCAGTGTTTCAGCGTTTTTCAAACTGTAAATCCGATTTTTATCGGGCAAAGGTACATTTTATGCTGAGGCTTCGATGGAGGGATGGGTGAAAATTTAGTGTTCAATTTTTTATGTAGTTGATGGGGTGAGGGGCGAAAGGGTGAGGGAAGAATGGGAAGAAAGTTTGGGAAGGAATGTGGGAGAAATATAAAACACGTCGGCATTTCCTGTTTTAAACAGTTAACCGACGGGTGAATTAGTAACCAATATCAGTGTTAGAATTTTCCGAATTTCATCGAAAATCCTCCGGTAAATCCATTCAAAGGATTTGTTTCAAAACTGGAAGGCTCAAAGGAAGTAGTAAAGCGGTAGCTGGCGCCCAATCCCAGCCGCAACCAGCGGGCAACATTAAATTCAACTTCCATACCGGGCTCAGCTATCAGGAAAGCTTCGGCATTTTCAACATATACCTGGGTATATTCATACGGGTAGTAATAGTTTGTAAGAACACTTCTTGCAATTCCTCCGCCACCCAAAAGTATCGGGAACGAAATATGTACGGGGTATTTTGGAAAAAGGATAGGTTCAATCAGAATACCTCCGTAGCCCCCGGTATAACTGTAGCTTGTATTTGTGCTGTGTATGGTTTCATAAGGTTCGGTGAAAAACCCCTTACCTGAAAACCCTATCGCAAGACCATGGTTTGCAATCATTGCAAAGGTTCCGCCGGCACCAAATGCATCGTATCCGTTTATCTGCGAGTATTCCGAATGGAAGCCGAAATAAAATCCTACATTCCGTCCCGGCCCGGTAAGGGTTTGTATCCCATTAGGATCATTGTACCTTACAGGTTTGGATTCTGTCGTTACATTAGTGTCGGCAAGCGGCTTGGTTTTCTGCGATTCTTTATGTCCGAACAGGCGCAAGGTATCCTGGCTGTATGCGATGGGACCAAAACAAATAGCGAGTATCAGGATCAGGAGGGTATTCTTTTTCATGGGGATGTATGTTTAGTTGTTAATTTTCAGTGTTTTATAAACAATAGAATTTTCGTTTACCTTAAAGGCCCGATTTAAAACGTGTACCTTGCCCCGAAAGCTATCACGGGCAAATGCAGCCCCAGCCATTGGTCGTCGAAAAATTCGAAATAGGGTTTACATTCAAGGCTCAGTGCAATCGGGTACTTTGGAATCATATATTCGAATGAAGCGAATCCGTCGAAGCCGAACTGCACAGTATTGTAACCGTGGTAATGGTAATCGTAGTTGTATGGGTCGTTGCAATCATCGTGATGATCGGCTCCACCGATATGTACACCGGCTCCATAAATGAAAGTCAGGTGCAGGTCATCGAACAATACGGCCGGTTTTTGCTTTTCGAAAAGGAATACTAGGGAAGTTCCATGATTTTGGCCCAGAAGCATGATTTCTCCTGCCACATCCGATCCTAGCAACCGGCGGTAAGTAATTCCTCCTGCCGCGCCTAACCTAAACCCGGCTGCCTGCTCGTAGTTCTGGCTCATGGCTCCGGCTGCGAGCAGAATAAATATTAGAAATGTAAATGTCTTTTTCACAAGTTAAAGATTTATTGATTTTTGAATTTGATTGTTTTTTATGACGCAGTATATGATGATTAAGTTACAAAAGGTTGAAGTAGAACTCAGGTGGTATTAGTGGTGTATAGATATTGGATGTTGAATGTCAGATGTTGGATGTCGGAACTTTATGTATCGTCTCTCTCCCTCTCTCCCTCTCTCCATTTCGCCCCTCTCCCCCTCGCTTGTCACCTCACACATCAAAACCTTCTCAATACCTCACCAGGTTCCCTGAACCGCTGATATGCATTGTGATTGAAGGATTTCCCTGATAGTATATGCTTCCGCTTCCTGATATTGTTGCTACAAGAGTTTTGCTGACATAAGTATTGATATTACCGCTGCCCGATATGCTTGCTGAACAATGTTCCAAAACCAGGTTTTGTGCATTGATATTTCCGGATCCGGTAATATTTAATATTCCCGACTTTGACGATCCACTCAGGTCCATATTTCCTGAACCCGAAATTACCGCTTCGAGATTGTCAACGTCGAAATGGCCGCTTATTCCACCTGAACCTGAAATATTGAGCGAAACATGATCCGAACTGAAGCTTCCGCAATCCATCATTCCCGAACCTGAAAGCCTGGCTGCGTTTAAAACGGGAGTATAAAGAAATACTTCAACCGGGTAATGTTCGTGGATATTATAGCCGTCGTTAAACTTAACGGTCAGGGTAGTTCCGTTGGAAAAGGTGCTCAGGTAAGGCAGTATATTTGATTCGCCTTTAACTTCGATGCGGGTTTCTTCGGATGGAATTATTTTTACAGTAAAACTTCCCGTTGAAACTACTTCGCTGAAAGGTTGTGAAACACGCTCCAGGGTGATCACTTCATGGTTTCCATCGATGCGCTCGCTTACGCAGCCTGACATTAATAGTATAAGTACAATTGTGGCAAGCAGGATAAATAATGCTGAGGTAATTATAAGTTGTGGTTTTTCGATTGTTTTCATTGGTTTTTGAATTTCTGTTTTACCTAATGACAGGAGTTTTTTTGAAGGGTTGGAAAAATTTAAAAAAAGATTGAAGAGATTGAAGAGTTTGAAGGGTTTGAAGGGTTTGAAGGGTTTGAAGGGTTTGCATAGTTTGGAGGGTTTCGGGTTTCAGGGTTTCAAGTTGGTTACTTATGAATAAAGAATGCCGGAATGCTTTGGCATTAAAATTCCGGGCTTCACGCAAAGGGAAACCTAACACCATTATTTTAATAATTTACTTATTCAACAGCGACAATGCCCCCGCCTTAGCTGTTATCGATATATGCGAAGCTCCTGATTTGCCAATATCGCCTGTTGCCAGCATCGTGCCGGTTTTAGTGTTCAGGGTTTCCTTTTTAAGCTGGTTGTTAATTTGCGACGAAATATTCAGGTTGGTTTTGGCATCGTACTGCAAGTCAAGCGAATAACCAGCACCTGGATTTACTCCCAGGAAAATATCGGTATATTCCGACTTGACCTGTATGGTGCGGAAATTACGTGATAAGGTGTTCAGTTTAAGCTCACCGTATTTGGTATTCATAGTACACATAGCATCCAGTTCGTTGACACGGATGCGCGAGAATGAGGCCTCGCCGCTGAGCGAATTACACGATTTTACAACCAGTTTGTCGCGCGAGGAAGTCAGTTCGATTGCATCGGCATTTTCAATTTCCATAGTTGAGGAGCGGCTGTTCATGTTAAGGGAATTAATTTTGCGGCAGGTAATATCCGAATAATTGATGGTAAGCTGAGCATCGTCGATATCCTGCAGGCTGGCCGAGCCGAATTCGAGTTTCAGTTTCAGTGTCTTGCTGAAGTCGCGTGCCTGTATGTCGCCGTTTGCAAGGGCGATATCCACATTAGCCCTGTGGCTGTCCATATAAATATTCCCGAATTTATTGTCAATTTTCAAAGGAACCGTTTCCGGGATGTAAACAGTGTAGTTGATTTGCAGGTTGTTGCTGGTGTTGATCACCTGCCCGGCATACGAAACCACGTCCTTCCAGAAAGTGGCGCTGTTGTCGTAAAACACGGTACGGGCGCTGATACTTGTGGCTGTCGAAATCATTTCACAATCAATAGTCGAAAGGATTTTAATCACTTTGGCAGCCTGTTTCGATTGTGCCGACATGCTTACTTCAATTCGCACCGAATCCTTTTCCCAGGGCATAATATTTACGTTTCCGTATTTGTTCGAAATATGAACGGTAGTGCCGCTTTTCAGCTTAAAACTTTTGCCCTGCTCGCGCTTTTCGGAATACACCTGGGCGATTAGCAGAGACGGTAGGATCACAAAAGCTGTGAAGAATATAATGATCCGTATGACTTTATTTGAATTTCTCATGGTAGTAATAGCTTTGTAAGAATGCGCTTACAGGTTTGTTTCAACAGGTTTTTGAGGGGTATTGCCTTCTTTTGATTTGCGTAGTTCGGTCAGCATCTGGTCGAGGATTTCGAGTTTTACCCTATACGATAATATGATGGCTTCGATTACTTTTTCGTCGGCATTGCTTTCGGCAAGGTCTTTTTTCAGCTCGGCTTTGCTCTTGTCCATTTCAGTGAATTCCTTTTTAAGGTCTTCGATAATTTCCGGGTTTTGGCGTGCATACCTGGCAAGTTCAGCCTGTTTGCTACTGATCTGGGTGGTGTAATAAGCCTCGGCATCGGAGAGCTCGCTTAATTGCGGATTAACGGATGTTTCAGTATTTGCGAAATGATTTTCCGAACTCTTCTTCTGGTCGGTATAATCGTTCAGCATCCATGCTGAAGCAAAAATCAGGATGGCAGCAGCAGCTTTCCATGCATAGGGCCAAAGTTTGCGAACCGTTGAAAGTTTCGGAGCAGGAAGTTCCTTTTCGATAACTTCCCAGGCCATAACCGGCGGCTCCAGGCTGTTGAAGTCAGCAGCGTTTTTACGTACGAATTGTTCTAACTTATCTTCTTTCATTTCTTAACTCTTTTTGTTTACACTCCAGGCATCGAAAGCATGAACTCCTTCACCATCTGCCGTGCCCGCATAAACTGTGTTTTAGAAGTGGATTCCGAAATATGTAAAATCTCCGAAATCTCTGTATGATCATATCCTTCGAGCAGGTAGAGCGAAAAAATAACCCGGGCTCCTTCAGGCAATCGGTTCATGGCTTTTTTTACCCTTTCAACGCTCAACTGCAATTCTTCTTCATTAATTCTTTCGTTACCTGAATCTGCAATATTTTCATCCGAAATTTCTTCATCAACCCAAACTATCCTTCTTTTTTCCAATTCATTGATGCATTTATTGATCATTATCTTTTTAAGCCATGCCCCGAAAGTGGATTCAAACCGGAACGACTCGAGGCGGCGGAAGGCATCCACAAAACCTTCCTGAAGCATATCGCGGGCATCTTCGGCATCGTTCATCATGCGGTAGCAGATATTATACATAGCCTTTGCATACGAATTATATAACTCGTTGTATGCTTTCCGGTTGCCGTATTTACACGCCTCAACCAGCTGCCTGTGTATATCGTAAACCTCCTGGTTCAAGCTTCCGGCCCCGTGTTTTTTGTTATAATGACAGTATTTTTTCTCAAGGGTTGTAAAAATGTGATTAAAAGTAGGAAAAAGATTTGGAGGGTAGATTTGCAAATTCGACAATTCGGCAATTTGATAATTCGACAATTTGACAATTCGTTAATCCGGCGGTGGGGAAACTTTACCTGTTCAGACTGTTTTGAAAGTGCATTGACACAAAAGCACCTGGATCAAGCTGTCACACCTTAAACCAATGAACGGGCTTTCTTCACTTTGACCTTTAACCTTTGACCTTTGCATTTTGAACTTTTTCCAACAAGCCTTCCCGCGCTTTCACCCCCCGAAAAACGGCGTTCACCGATTTTCATTCTTTGTAGTGTAACTTCTGTTTCAATTTTGTCGTCATAAATCGCAAACAATATAAACCGAAAAATAAAAACCGGTATCAGACGTCGAACTGGTTTTTATAAAATTAAAAAACAAATTATCAGAAAGATGAAAACAAAACTACTTGCAATCATACTGGCTATTACAGTAAATCTGCTGCTGGTAACCAAAATCCAGGCCGAAAATGATACCCCTGATGCAAAGGGCGGGACTATCAGTGGCCGTGTTCTCGATGCTACCAGCAATCAGCCGATGGAATATGTGAATGTTGCATTATTCCGCGCCGCTGATTCATCACTTATTACAGGAACCATTTCAACTACCGACGGGCAGTTTAAACTGGAAAAAGTCGCTGCCGGAGATTATTATCTCCGCATTTCATTCCTTGGATTCGAGGACCTGCTCACAGGGAAAATCAGCATAAACTCAAAATCAGCGCAAAACAACCTGGGCGATATTAAACTGGCCGTGAACTCAACTCAGTTGGGCGAAGTTTCTATAGTTGCCGAAAAATCAAAGGTCGAATACCAGATTGACAAACGCGTGATAAACGTGGACCAGGATATTGTTGCAAAAGGCGGAACTGCTGTAAATGTGCTCGAAAACACGCCTTCCGTGCAGGTTGACCCTCAGGGAAATGTGATGATTCGCGGAAGTTATGATTATATAGTGCTGATTGACGGAAAACCTTCGGTAATGAAAGGAAGCGATGCGCTGAAAATGATAAATGCTTCTTCCATCAAACAAATTGAGGTAATTACCAATCCATCAGCTAAATACGAAGCCGATGGCAAAGCCGGAATTATAAATATTATTCAGAAGAAGGATAAGCTACAGGGTGTAAGCGGTACGGCAAACGTAGGCATAGGAACCCTGGATAAGTATACTTCGAACGTGTTGGTTAACTACCGTAAGAAGAAAGTAAACGTTTTTGCAGGTGTCGATTTTGCAAAGAACAAATATGTTACTGATCTGACAATTGACAATAAAAGCTACCTTGAAGCCGGAACCCAGGTGATTCATGAGGAAGTGGATCAATATAATAATAATGATAACCTTAGCGGGAAAGCAGGTGTTGATTACGACCTGAATGAGAAGAATACATTCACATTATCAGGTAATTACGGTGTGCAGGGCTACGATCAGGGGGCACATGCAACGTACAATAATTACTACGAAGGAACTGAGCAGAAATACTATTTTGCCAGCAGCAGCGATATGGATGTAGCCGGGAATGTAGCTGGTCTTAACCTTGATTACACACACAAATACGGAGAAAACCATACATTCTCAATTTCGAACTATTATTCTTCCTGGGATGGTGTTGATCAAAACCTTGTAAGCGAATATAAAACCGATGAAAATTATAACCAGCAGGATATTAACTCATCGTTAAAATTCAGGAAAGACAACTTTAATTATCAGTACCGCTTAAATGCTGATTACAAACGACCTGTAAAAACAGCGACCCTCGAAGCCGGATTTCAGTACCGTTACGAAAACCGTAAGGACGATTATGTTTTCGAAAACCTGGATGTTGAGTCGAATGAATGGTATGTGAATAATTATTATACATACAAGCTCGACTATACCAACGATATTTACTCGGGATATGCAACCTATTCGGATAAAAAGTGGGGCATTGGTTATATGGTAGGTGTGCGGACCGAGTATTTTACACGGACAATAAGTTTCAGTAATGATGATCAGCCATACAACTACGATAAATTTATGCTTTACCCGAGCGTTCACCTCACAAAATCAATTAAGGACAAACATCAGTTCCAGCTCAGTTACAGCAGGCGCATCAACCGCCCACAGCCCTGGCTGCTGAACAAAACCCCGGGCTATATTGATCCTTATAATGTTTTCAAGGGCAGCCCGGAACTGGAGCCTGAGTTCACTGATGCTTTTGAACTGAATTACCGCATGTCCTATAAAATCATGTCGCTGAGTGCTCAGACTTATTTCCGTAATACAACCAACAGTTTCAACACCCGTCGTACTTTAGGGGAAGATGGCGTTATGGTACATGAACTTATAAATGCCGACAACCAGCAGTCGTATGGCGTGGAACTGGGATTGGATTTTAATCTTACAAAATGGTGGCAACTGAGCACCGGGGCTGATTTATATCATTACACTCTCGATGCCGATGCAAGCAATACCGGTAACAGCAGGAAAGCTAATTCGTTTGATGCACGACTGATTTCGAGTTTCACTCTTAAATACGGAACCCGTATTCAGGCTGTTGGATATATGCGTGGACCAAATGTTGATGCAAACGGAGAAACTGATGGGTTTTATACAGTAAATATCGCTGTTAACCAGTCGATTATGAAAGGAAAATTGAATATAGGCCTTTCAGCTCAGAACCTTTTCGACTCCATTAAATTTGATTATACGGCTTCGAGTTCAAACTACGACAATAAATATGCGATTGCTACCGAAGGCCTGGCGTTGATGTTCACCGCATCCTATACCTTCAATAATTTTCAGAACAAACAGCGCGGGCGTGCTGATGACGCAAGTTTTAAAGGAGGAGGAGCTTTTTAAATTTTTAAGAGCCTGAATTAAGTCAGGCTTAGGAATCAGAGAACGCGAGTTTTCACGAATTAAACATTTTGAATGCACAGTTGAAAGTGCAGGAAGTGTTCCGAATTCGTGAAAATTCGTGTTTTAAGTTACAGTTTATCTTAAACCTGCGCCCCTTTCCTAGTCTCACCTCTCCTTGTCCCTCCTTCTTAAAACAACCCTTTCACAAATTCATCATCCGTAAGTTTTCCAAAATAGTCACTGATTGTGAACGGAGAAATTGCTTTTCGAATGGCAGTTTCTTCATGAGGAATATTTTCCAGCGCTGCTTCTATTTCTTCCTGGTCGGCATGCGAAAAATAATCACCAAAAATGCGTACCTGTTTTATGATCCCGTTATTCACATCCATGCAGAATTCGAGTGTTCCGCTGTTATCAGTCCGCATCACTTTACGGAAATTATAGGATGGTGATGTCCCGAAATTCCAGTCCCAGGTACTGTATTTTGTTAACACAAGTTCATCTACCAGCCGGTGATCTTCGTCAGAAAGCTCATAAAAACATGCATCCGGGTACATTTCGGTAATGTGTTCCTGGATCAGTTCCGAAAACTGCATTACATCCATTGGTTCATGCAGATGTTCGCTAATGTTGGTTACACGGCTGCGAACCGATTTTACTGCTTTGTCCTGGAATTTGGCTTCGTTCACCTTGAGGGCCTGGCTCAGGTCGGCCATTGTAGCCGAAAAAAGTAAAGTTCCATGATGAAGTACACGGTTTTTCCATACGGTTTCTGCATTTCCCGAAAACTTCTTCCCCTCAATGGTAAGGTCATTTCGCCCTTCGAAGCGGGCGTCAATCCCAAGTTTCAGAAGAACTTCGAGAATCGGCTCTGTATATTTGCGGAAATCGTTACGCGTATGATCTCTTCCTGACTGAATAAAAGTGAAATTCAGGTTTCCTAAATCGTGAAATACTGCCCCTCCGCCGGTTAGCCTGCGAACAACACGGATGTTATTTTCCTTCACAAAATCAATATTGATTTCCGAAAGCGTGTTCTGGTGTTTGCCAACGATAATAGCAGGTTCGTTGCGCCAGAGCATAAAAATATCGTCAGTGAATTCTTTCAGGAAATACTCTTCCGCGGCTATGTTAAAATATGGATCGGTATGATGACGTTTGACTATAAGCATGGGAAATATTTTTGGCAAAAATACTATTTACCATCGTTTGCGACTATGTTGAATTCAATGAAATTATGGCTACATATTATTTTGATGTGCTGGAAGCAAATTCTGATTTATGAGATTTAAAAGAAATTTGATTGCTTTTGTTGATATAAGGTTGAAAATATTTTATTCTCTTACTTTTTGCTTGAACAAAAAGTAACAAAAATTCAAGGCTTAATAAAAATATGTTGTGTTTCTAATCCGGAGGTATTTTCTCGCAATACAAGGCATGAAAGATTGATACAAATCCAGGCATTTATCGTTGCTGTGTATTGCTACGCGCATGCCTGCTGCACATACCTCCGTCAAGAACCACTAACATATTTTTCTAATGCCGGTCCCTTCAAGGAAAATCTTCAATTATGGCAACAATGTGGAACAACGGTTTGGTTTCAAGGGTAACCCGTACACTGAGCCAGCCGAAGCGCAGGGTGTATGGATCGGCCCTTCCAATAAAGTATTTCCTTATGTCAACATTGCGGAATAACGGTTTGGCAATATCAGAATTTTCAGGGTGTAGGGACCGGCCTAAGATAAATTTTAAAACAGCTGTAGCTGAAGGTAAACAGCGCTGGCATGTGTGTAGCAAAACACCAGCTTTACGTGCTTTCAGGATGTTGTTCCCAAACTTCCAAGCCTTGTTTTGCGGGCCTTTACCGAAGCGTACAGATGTTTAAAATTTATATTAAGCCTTGATCTTTTGGTCCTTTTGTATCAAGGCAAAAGGACGAAATCAAAATCAATTTAAAAATTTTACTTCAAGTGGTAATATGTCACAGCACATCAAAAGAATATCTTGCCGAAATTATTATCTGCTGCACATTTCTCAAAATAAATTGTAAATTTAGTCCTACCGTTAAAAAGTAGGTAAAACAACTTGTCGGGAGTCAGAAGACGGAGGCTACTTACACAATATAAATAAAACCACCTAAGGGGATACTTCGGTCTTCCGTCTTCCGACTTCTGGCCTCCCAAAAACCAATTTATATTCAATTCGTGTTAGAACCGTAAAAATATTGTTAAACGCATTATCAACATCAAGGAGCGGGTTTTCACAAATCTTACAATTGTAGTATATTTACATTTTTAACAAATTCTCCATTTTTAACCTTTAAATTCAAATTGTATGTTTTTAATCATACTCGGAATAATTGTAATTGTAATAGGTTTTGTCCTTGGCAGAACTGAATCGCCTGTAAAATCATATACCGGCATTATCAGGATTGTCGGATTTATACTTTTGCTTGCTGGTGCCGGGTTATCGGCGGTAAAGCAGATTGAGCCCGGCTATGTGGGTGTTCAGAAACTATTTGGCAAGGTGAATAATAATACCCTCGAGAGCGGGCTAAACCTGATTAATCCTTTGGTTGAAGTTGTAACCTTTGATATACGGACTCAGAACTATACCATGACGGGTGTAAACGACGAAGGAGATAAATCGGGCGATGATGCCATTCGTGTATTGTCGGCTGATGGCCTCGAAGTTATTGTAGATCTTACCGTATTATACCGTGTACTCCCGAACGAAACTCCGCGAATTCTGAAAGAAATCGGAACGGATTACAGGAATACTATTGTAAGGCCAATCTGCAGGACAAAAATCAGGGATAATGCAGTCTATTATGATGCTATATCCTTGTATTCGACCAAGCGCGACGAGTTTCAGGCACGTATTTTCAAAACGATTGAAAGCGATTTCAAGAGCCGCGGACTGATGCTTGAGCAATTGCTGGTGCGGAATATTACATTGCCTGAGTCGGTAAAAACCACCATTGAATCGAAAATAAATGCCGAACAGGAAGCGCAGAAAATGACATTCGTGCTTCAGAAAGAAAAACAGGAAGCTGAACGGAAAAGAGTAGAAGCACAGGGAATAGCTGATTATCAGAAAATCCTCAGCACAGGCCTCAGCGACAAGCAACTGCAATACGAAATGATCAAAGCCATTGCTACTTCACCCAATGCTAAACTGATTATACTCGATACCAAAAAAAGTGCTCCTTTTATCATTGATACAAAGTAGAACCTAAGAGTAAGGGAGTTATATCTCAGAACGAAAAAGTCCTGCATCTGTCAGGACTTTTTTCGTGGAAAACCGTTTTTCAAAAGCCCATTTTCCATTTTCCATTTTCTATTTTCTATTTACACCTACCGTATTTTTCTTTTCGCTTACTAATAAAGATGAGATCAGTATTTTGTTCAACAGCAATAGGGTTGGAAAAACCATTTTCAGTCTTAAACTGTAGTTTCATCCTAAATCACTAATTTTACACCCTCAATCCACTCTCTTCACGTGGAGTAATCACATTCAAAAAAATCAGTATTTATAAGCCCTACAGGGCAAAAATAATATTTTATGCAGACAGTAGTAAGCGGTATCAGGCCCACGGGCAACCTTCATCTCGGTAATTATTTCGGAGCCATGCAGAATTTTGTAAAAATGCAGGAAACGGATAATTGCTACTTCTTTATAGCCGATTACCATTCGCTTACCACCCATCCTACTCCTGCCGACCTTCATGGAAATGTTAAACAAGTGCTTGTCGAATACCTTGCCTGCGGTTTGGATCCTGAAAAGTCAACCCTCTATTTACAAAGTGATATTCCTGAGACTGTGGAGTTGTACCTTTTTCTTAATATGAATGCCTACCAGGGTGAACTCGAGCGCTGCACTTCGTTTAAGGATAAAATCCGCTCACAGCCCGATAATGTAAATGCAGGATTACTAACTTACCCAACCTTGATGGCGGCTGATATAATCATACATAAAGCGCACAAAGTACCTGTTGGGAAAGACCAGGAGCAGCACCTGGAAATGACCCGCACGTTTGCCAATCGCTTTAACCGGATGTATAAAGCCGATTACTTTCCCGAACCTGTAGCATATAATTTTGGAGAATCGCTTATAAAAATTCCGGGACTGGATGGCAGCACAAAAATGGGTAAAAGCGAAGGCGAAGGCAATGCCATTTTCCTTTTCGATACACCCGAGGCTATCCGTAAAAAAGTGATGAAAGCCGTTACTGACAGCGGTCCGATCGAACCCAATCAGCCCAAACCACAGGCTATCGAGAATTTATTCGGACTGATGAAAGCATTATCGGAACCCGAAACGGTTCAGTTTTTCGAAGATTCCTACAATGCCTGTGCCATTCGCTACGGCGATATGAAAAAGCAGCTTGCCGAAGACGTTATACGTTTTACAACACCTTTCCGCGAACGTATTCTTGAACTGTTGAATGATGATATTTACCTGGGTAAAGTTGTGAAAATGGGCCGTGATAAAGCACATGAAAGTGCCGCAAGGACAATCAGGGAGGTAAGGGAGATTATTGGGTTTAAGAGTTTTTAGTTACCATTCCCCCTTTTGTAGATTTATACTGAACTTAATATACGATTTTGTATATATGCAAAATTGTATATCGCTGGATTTTACTGATTTCATTTGATTTCGAATGCTGAATTAGTATTTTAATTAAGCAAATTGCGTTACGCATTTTGCGTAATAATCACATTTTGTATTTTTCGCTTAACCATGTAATATGAAACTTCAGGTTGCAAATTACATGGTTGCATCACAGCAAAAAGTCGTCAGTTCACTCTTTGATTTATTATTCTACTATGTCTTCCGGATCATTAAATCCATTGTTCGTACCTTTGCTGACTTAAAACTTTTTAATGCACAATCCCGCAATACAACCTGAAAAAGCCGTCCTTATCGGCCTTGTAACCTCCAGACAGGACGAAAACCAGGCGAACGATTACCTCGACGAACTGGAATTCCTGCTCGATACCGCCGGGGCTATTCCCGATAAACGCTTCGTACAGAAACTTCCCATGCCCGATTCTCGTACTTTTGTCGGAGCCGGAAAACTGGCTGAAATTGCGGAATATGTAAAAGCTGCCAAGATTGATTTAGTAGTTTTTGACGACGAACTCAGCGGGTCACAAACCCGCAATATCGAACGCGAAGTAGGTTGCCGTGTGATTGACCGCCCCATGCTCATACTCGATATTTTCGCCAAACGTGCCCGAACCACCACCGCGCATACCCAGGTTGAACTGGCTCAGTACCAGTACCTTTTACCACGGCTTACCCGAATGTGGACACACCTCGAGAAACAACGAGGGGGCATAGGAATGCGCGGTCCCGGTGAAAAGGAAATTGAAACTGACCGCCGTATTATCCGCGATAAAATTGCTTTGCTAAAGGATAAGCTGAAGGATATTGACAAACAGAAAGTAACCCAGCGCAAAAACCGCGGTGAAATGATCCGAGTAGCTCTTGTAGGCTATACCAATGCCGGAAAAAGCACTACCATGAACCTGCTTAGCAAAAGTGATGTGTTTGCCGAAAACAAGCTTTTTGCCACCCTCGACACTACCGTTCGGAAAGTGGTAATCGAAAATCTTCCTTTCCTGCTTACGGATACGGTTGGATTTATCCGCAAACTTCCCCACAACCTGGTTGAATCGTTTAAATCGACACTCGACGAAGTACGCGAAGCCGATCTGCTGCTTCATATTGTGGATATTTCGCATACCGCTTTCGAGGAACAAATTGATATTGCAACACTAACGTTGAATGAAATAGGTTGCGCCGACAAACCTTCTATCATGATTTTCAACAAAATTGATGCTTACACGCACGTAGAAAAGGATCCTATTGACCTTGCACCTCCAACAAAAGAGAATATCACCCTTGAAGAGCTTCAGAATACCTGGATGGCCAAGGTAAATTCACCCGCCATATTTATTTCGGCCAAGCAGAAAACCAATATCGACGAACTTAGGAAAATGCTTTACGAAGAGGTTAAAAAATTGCACCTGATAAGGTATCCTCACAGTAGTTTGCTTTACTAAACTACCTGAAGGCTATATAAATTCAATAATCCAGAATCAAATGAAAAACGATACTATCCTCAACATAAAACCTCTTGGCTTTATGTGGCCGGTAAAAGATCCGTTTCTATTTTGTGTTCATCATGTTGATAGTTTCCCTGCCGGGAACGAAGAAATGGGTCCTGCGGCTTCGCTTGCCGGTCGGAACCTCGGGCAGGATTTTACTATCAAGGACGGATGGCGCATGTATCACGGCGAAACCGTACCGGGTTTTCCTGCTCATCCTCACCGCGGTTTCGAAACGGTGACTGTTGTAATGCAGGGACTTGTCGATCATTCCGACTCGTGGGGACAGGCCGGGCGATATGGCAACGGCGATGTGCAATGGATGACAGCCGGCGCAGGATTGCAACACTGCGAAATGTTCCCTTTACTGAACCGTGATGAGGAAAATCCTGCCGAGTTATTCCAGGTTTGGCTTAACCTTCCGAAAGAAAAGAAATTCGCAAAGCCTCACTTTAAAATGCTGTGGAACGAAGATATTCCTGTTCATACGATTAAGGATGAGAATGGGAAATCTGTCGAAATCAGGATTATTGCCGGGAATTTGGGTAATGTAATGCCTCCGCGTCCCGCACCTGATTCATGGGCGGCTGATTCAGCCAATGAAGTTGCAATATGGACAATTAAAATGGAAGCAGATGCAACATGGACTGTTCCGGAAGCAGTTGGCGAGGTTTCGAGGAGTTTTTATTTTTACAGAGGAAATTCCTTAACTGTCGAAGCCAAAGAAATTGTTTCTTACCATGCCTTCGAAGCCAGACCTAAAGAGGTTTTTACCATTAAAAACGGTAATTCCGAAAGCTTCCTTCTGATGTTGCAGGGAAAGCCGATTAATGAACCCGTTGCTCAATACGGCCCTTTTGTTATGAACACACAAGCCGAAATTCAACAGGCAATGAATGATTATCGGCAAACCGAATTCGGGGGCTGGCCATGGCCACGCTATGATCAGGTTCATCCGCGTAAACAAGGCCGGTTTGCAAAATATGCTGACGGAACTGAGGAGGTCAGGTGAGGGAAAACCGCTTGAAAAGATTCAAGGCCCAAATTCCAAGACTCAAATTCCAAGACCAAAGTCCCAATTCTTTTAATAAATCATACTCCCACCTGGTTTCCAAACCTGTGTTCATGCTTCATAATGAAGCCTGGTTCCCTGGATTTTGACATTGGAACATGGAATTTGGGATTCGCTACCTGGATATTGTAAATAAATGATGTATCCCTTTAAAATCTAAAATTATTTTTTCAGAATACCATTTTTATCGTTGAAGTACTGCTATTTTTCGCCAAACAGTACTAATCAGACTGTATAGGCTATACCGTTTTATACAAGGGATTCATCGATTGTATTTGCTTTACGGTCAGTGGATTATGTACCTTTATCGTACAAAACCCCAATGAGTTTAACCCTTTAAAACCCGTGAGCCATGAAAAATACAGCCTTTCTTCTTTTTCTCCTGGTTTTTTTAACATCCACTATGAATGTTGCAGGTAAAACGACTGATAATTTAGTAATCATCGGCGACCAAACTTACTATTGCGACGAAGTTCGGGTTGGTAAAGCATTTACCCGCATTTACACTGATGGAAAACAATTTTTCAAAGTCCCAACGGCATTTGTCGATGCATACGCTGAAAAAGGTACGTTTTATGAGCATTTGCCCATTCTTACAAAAGATCAGGATACTGTCGGCTGGGCCTTTATGCAGTTTATAGCTTCGCATGATGGCAACCGGCTGTACCGCTATTGCAGCAATTGTTTAAAATACGATCCTGTAAATAAAAAAATTGATCCCACTATGCCTGTTTACAGGTACTATATTTTTAAAAGCGGCAAATTCGTTTCAGTTACTGATGATGGGGATTTACAGGCACAACTTTCGTCGTTTAACCTAAAAGTGATTGCCTGAAGCAAACGTAGCTGAGATTGTTTTCAATTTCAAATTTCTACAGCCGGGACAGAAATATTATCCCGGCTGTGTTATTCTCACGTTCCATGAACATAAGAAATATAATTACGATGACACTATGCAGTCTATCATAATCACTAGCAATACTAAAAAGCTAGCTATAAAGGAATTAATAAAAATGATTTGGATTAAGTACTATCCTTCACTACCTTTGATCAATCGTTATATTCTCAACTAATAAGGTTTTCTTTACGTTTAAACATGTATTGATATGGCAATTTTTATCGCATCACGGCTGACAACCGGGAATAAGCTTTTCCCTTCAAGAATCAGTATTGAAGAAAATGGTGTCACTTTAAAAATACCCGGTTTGTTCAGCGGGAATGAAAAAACCGTTCCTTACACCCGTATCTCTTCGGTAGATATTATTTGCCCTTTTATAGGATTCTCTACTATAGTCATCAGCACCACAGGTGAAGGAAATATCAGGGCCCATGGGTTTTTAAAAAACGAAGTAGTGCGAATGAAAGAACTCATTCTTGCGAGAATCAATTCCAATAAAGAATAGTTTAGCCTGCATATTTTTTACTACGGACAAATCCGCTTTTCCTTCATAACAAGGACTTCCCATAGTATAATCCTTCGCGGTATATGTGCAATCAACTACATTTTCCAGGTATCTGATTCATGGATTCAAATTCCGGAACTTTAACTGAAAATCCATGATCAGTTTTGGTAATCTTTGGCATTTGGAAGGTGGATATTTGATTTTCTTTCAGGTATAAACTTATCCCTTTTCAGAATATCCACCCTTTGACAATATCTTTCACTTTGGAATGCATTGGTTATCTTAGCAGGCGTTTTTATCCCCATCATTTTAAAAGTAGCCCGATATGTCAAATCTTTTATCACCGTTAACCATTAAGGATGTTAAGTTAAAAAACAGGATCGCAATTTCTCCTATGTGTCAGTATTCTGCTGTAGACGGATTTGCTACCGATTGGCACATGGTACATTATGGAAGCCGGGCAGTTGGCGGCGCTTCATTAATTATACAGGAAGCAACGGCTGTTTCAGCGGAAGGACGCATTTCGCCCGGCGATTTGGGATTATATAAAGAGGAACATATCAAAAAACTGCGAAATATTACTTCTTTTATTCATCAACAAGGGGCTGTTGCCGGCATTCAACTCGCACATGCAGGGCGAAAAGCAGGTTGCGCAGTTGCCTGGAAAGGGGGAAGGCAATTAAAAGAAAATGAAGGCGGCTGGATGGCTTTTGCCCCTTATGCTTTGGCTTTCAACCCTGAAGATACTACACCGCAGGCATTGGATGCTGCCGGGATAAAGAAAGTTATTTCTGATTTTAAAACAGCCGCCAGAAGAGCATGGCAAGCCGGGTATAAAGTAATGGAAATTCATGCAGCACACGGCTACCTTATTCACCAGTTCCTCTCACCTTTAAGCAACCGCCGGACAGATGAATACGGTGGCAGTTTCGAAAACAGGGCTCGCCTTCTGCTTGAAATTGTTAAAGAAATACATACTGAATGGCCACAAAATCTTCCGCTCTTTGTGAGAATATCAGTTACCGACTGGGCTGAGGGCGGATGGGATATTTCTGAAGCAGTTAAGCTTTGTTCGCTGTTAAAAGAGCAGGGAGTTGACCTGATTGACTGTTCGTCGGGAGGATTGGTTCCTTATGCGAAAATTCCGCTCGCACCCGGTTACCAGGTTGAGTTTGCAGAGCGGATAAAAAAGGAGACGGGCCTGTTGACCGGAGCCGTCGGACTGATAACTGAAGCAAAACAGGCGGATGACATTTTAACTGAAGGACGGGCAGATCTGATACTTATTGCAAGGGCATCGCTCAGGGATCCTCATTTTGCGTTGCACGCAGCAAAGATCCTGGGTGATGATGCAGAATGGCCTTTGCAATATCTGAGGGCAAAGCAGTAGCAGGTGTCAGAAGAATACTTACCAAAAAGCTTTTCGGGTTATTACTTATGGTTTAACATATAATAATCATAGAATATGGTTCCGGACTCTGTATAATTTGTTTCTTTTATCAAGCTCTCCGGAAAAAGAAAAAAGGAAGACGAAAATGTCCTCCTTTTCACACATGCTCGCAACTCTGCTCAATTTAATTTCGCCAGGCCTGCAGGTAAACGGCCAGTTTATCAAATCACTTCAATTTTAAAAAACTGCATTACGGATTCAGCATTTTCTTTAGTAACCTGCAGGTGGAACTTTCCATCTTTAAAGACATAGTACTCAACTTGCAGATGTGCCTTTTTGTAGTTATTTTCCCACAAGTCGCCACATTCGTTGTATTCGCAAAGTTTGTACAGCCTGAATCCGTTGCGGGTTGTAATGTATTGCATCAGAGCCGTGCAGTTTGCCGGTGCTCCTTTGCACATTACAGGGAGTCTTTCGCACATACGACCGTTGCAGGAATAGGAATCAACTTTTTTAAGCGGAACTTTAAGGATTGATCCATCGTCCATTGTCAGGTTCAGGTTAAATAATCCTGGTGTTATCTTTTGGCAAAAATAAGTTTTGCCTCCAAAGGTTACATAACTGGTAGCCTCGCCCCCGGCTTTCAGTATCAGGACGGACATAACCAGTATCAGTATTACAGATAGTTTTTTCATTGCTTGGTCCTCCATATTTTAAGGTTGTTATTTATTACAATAAAGGTACATAACAATCTGATAGTGAAGCAAATGTATTCGATGATCCGGCTAAAAGAATCTGCAAACTGTTAATCGTATTGATTGGCCTTTTCGCAGGATGAAAAGAGCAGTTTACCGATGCAGGAGAGAAGGGGACAGATACGATATTATTCAATTCTGATAAGCTATGACTGGCCGGCGATCAATTGCGGCTAAATTTGCTGGAATTCAAAATAAAGGAAATGAAGTGAGAGGAAACAGTCGAAAAAAAACAGAAGTAGTTATTTTTTCTTTTCAATAATTTCGAAGAAATTCTTTTGATGCGTATCTCCGATGGGAATGCGCTGATCAGCAATTTTAATATGTTTTCGTTCAATGGATTCAATTTTACCCAGCGCCACAAAATACGATCTGTGAACCCTGCAGAATTGATGTTCGGGCAATACTTCTTCCATACCCCGGGCATTCATAAGCGTCATAATGCGCTTGTTTTTAGTAACGATCCGCCAATAGTCACCCATTCCCTCAACATATAAAACCTCGGATGTCGTAACTTTTTCAATTTTGGTTTCCGTTTTTACGAAAAAATAATCTCTTTCAGCCATATCGGATGGATATACACCAACGGGCTTTTCTACCGGAACATTTGCTTCAGTCTGCATCCGGTCGTAAACTTTATTTATTCCCTTTAAAAATCTTTCAAATGAAATGGGCTTCAGCAGGTAGTCGGTCACATCAAGGTCAAATCCCTGTATGGCATAATTGTCATAAGCAGTTGTCATTATCACATAGGGTTTCACTTTTAGTGCGTTTAGCAACTGTATACCGGTAAGGTCCTCCATCTGAATATCAAGCAGGATAAGATCTACCCGGTTGCTACGTAAGAATTCCATAGTATCGATGGCGTTATCAAATGCCTGCATCAGGTTCAGGAAGGGAACCTTAGCACAATAATCCTTTATGATTTCGAGAGCCAGCGGCTCATCATCAACGGCTATACAATTTATTTTCATGTCAGTTTGTTATTTCAAGATTTATTTTGAATGTTTCTGTTTCCGGGATAATTATCAGCTTGTGTTTACCGGGATATATCAGTTCAAGTCTCCGCCTGATTGTTCCCAGGTCAATTCCGCCCGAAGGTTCTTCATTTGTTGAAGCAGTCTTCTTAAGGTAATTGGTGACTTCAAAATTTATCCTGCCATTTATAGCTGATAGATGGATAAGGATTCCCGGCCGGTGGTTTTTGCAGCTGTGTTTAAACGCATTCTCAACAAATGAAATTAACAGCATAGGTGCAATAGTAAATCCTTTGGTATTCCCATCAATCCGGAGGCTTACAAAATCAGGATGTTTAATCCTGAGATTCTGCAATTCGATAAAACTTTTAAGGTACTCAATCTCTTTTTCGAGTGGGACTTTTTGAGATGCCGAGTCATACAACATATATCTCATAATGGATGAGAGTTTCATAACTGCTTCAGGTGCTTCGTCCGATTTCCTGTAAACCAGCGAGTAGATATTGTTGAGCGTATTGAAAAGAAAATGAGGATTTACCTGTGAGCGCATCAGGGCAAGTTCGCTTGCCTGTTGCTTGTTAACAAGTTCGTCCCTGAGTTTCTGCGATTCAAACCAGCTGATCATAAATCGTATCAGAATCGCGTAAATCCCAATAATGATTACCATTCGCAGGTTATTCCACATATAAATAGTTTCAAATGCCATCTCTTTTCCGGGCTGGTCAGCGAAAAATTTCCAGAAATAAAACTCAGCAGGAATCCGGAATGCTGTAACTAAGATAATCATAATCAGCCCGGTAAGTAAAGCGGAAATTTTACGGCTGAATTTTAGTAAACGAGGAAATACCAGATAAATCGTGTAGAATGTAATCATATTCAGGATAGTCGTAATGAAAACGTCTTTCAGATAGTTGTTGTCAGCCAGTAAAGCTGCTTCAGGTTTCCCGATGTAAAGTGGAAAAAGGCCCTGGTTAATTATGTAGAACCAGAAGAAGAAGTGGATGAGTATGATATTTTTCTTTTTCATCGGTTTGACCTTTGAAGGGTCGTTTTCGTTATACTAAGTTATGCAAAATAATGAAAAACAGGCCCGTAAGTCATAATCAAATCGATGAACGGCTCTGATTTTCCGGCAAACTGATAGGTTACATCTGCCAGAAGGTGAAAACTGCGGGTGAACCTATAGAAACTATACGGTTTTATGATTTGTGGCATAAGAATTCTTAAAAAAAAACAATCAGATCTGAGTTCAAATAACCTGGTTTCGGATTAATGTTTTCAGGAGAGTCCCGAGGCTTTGTGGAAATCCTGAGGAGGCCTGTAAATTGCTTTGCTCACATAAATAGTGATTATCTTAAAAATCATATTTAGCCCAAAGTGCCTGGATAGTTTATATATTAACCTGATGATTCTTTGAGGATTGTTATAGAAAGATCTGATGATTTTCTTCTGAATGCCTAAAAGTTCTTCGAATGGAAATTTTGATAGTTTCTCATTAGCATAAACAAATTTCTCATTGTCATTTATCAGTCCTTCAGTATTTGCCTGAATCCAAAGAGGGGAAGGATACTGATATCGCAGGATATTTACATTGATGAAATCCTGGGGTGTGCTTTTGAAGAATTCAATAATATTCTCAAAATGCGCATGGCCTTCAATGGGCGACCCGATGATAATACCACTGGAGGTTAGAATTCCAAGACTGTTTAAAATCCCTATTGCTTTCCTGATCTTTTCAATGTTTGTTTTCTTGTTATAATAGTCTAATACATCCTGATTTACATTTTCGATGCCGGATATCAGCATAATCACATTGGCCTGTTTCATTTTCTTACATAATTCGTAATCAACTATATCGACCCGTCCCTGGATAATTATTTTAATCTTTAGCTTATTTTCTATGATATAATTTAAGATGGAATATACCCTGTTTCTGTTCAACAGGAAATTGTCGTCGCATATAACCAGGTATTTTGCCCCGGCATCTACTCTTGTTTTAATTTCACCGGTAACATTTTCAACGGACCTTTCCCTGTATTTCACATTTTGAAAAGTACAGAATGCACATGTGAAAGGACAACCCCTTGTAGTAATTAGAGGATATGTGTTCTTTAATCTGATTCCATAAACATATCCGTAGTTTTTATTTTCAACCAGATCAAATAAAGGGGGATCCAGGTCGTCAAGATTCTCTGGGATAAGTACTCCTGGATTCTCAGTTATGCTTCCATTTACATTATAACATAATCCCGGAATTCCAGATAATGATTTATTTTCAGAAATTAATTTCAATAATCTTACAATCACCTGATCAGCTTCACCAAATAAGGTATAATCAGCGTTTTCAATTTGCTTTTTTGTTTCATTACAATACGGGCCGCCACAAATTACTTTTATTTTATTATTTATGGTTTTTATATCATGAATGATTTTTTGGATATTATCACACGCAAACGTAAAACACGAGATAAGGACAAAATCGGAATTTTTAATATGATCGAAATATTGCTGTTTACTTAAACCTTCAACCTGCAAATCTAAAATTTTCACTTTGTATCCCGCTTTGACTAAAGGAGTAGCAATATAAAGTATTCCCAATGGGGGGAAAATGCTTTCCGATTTTTTCCATTCTTCACCATAAAAATGATTATGAAATGGGGGGAAAATCATTAACACTCTTTTTCCGGTAACTATACTAATATTATCATTCATGGCAGTAGTTTTTTCTTGTTAACAGGTGTATCCTAACAAAATTTACTACACAGTACCGGCGAATCAGATTAATTTATGTCACTTTTAATGAATGATTTGCCTAATATGCAAAAATTAAAAAGAAAAAACTCATTACTCTGTCTTTTTAACTTGCCCAGAACATAACCAATTATTACAATCGTTTTAACATTTACAAGAACTAAAAGCTTTCATCCTGTTTTCCAGGAATAACCACCCTGAACTCGCTTCCTTTCCCGACTTCACTTTCCACTTCCAGGCGTCCCCCGTGTTTTTCGATAAACTCCTTGCAGAGGATCAATCCCAGTCCTGTGCCCGGTTCCTGGTCAGTGCCTTTGGTTTTGTGCGCGGTGTCGATACTAAACAGGTACTTCAGTTTGTCGGCAGCTATGCCAACACCATTATCCTTTATACTCAAAATACAAAACCCGTTATCCTGGTAAATCCCAACCCGAACTTCCCCATTCCGTGGGGTAAACTTCAGCGCATTGGTAAGCAGGTTTCGCAATATAGTACTCACCATGTTAATATCACCACTTACCCAACTCCTGTTGCTAAAATCGGTAATTATGCTGATATTCTTACGTGCAGCCTGCACGGTGAGTAGTTCAATACTTTCCTCAACCTGTTCTTTCAGGTCAAATGATTCAGCTCTGAATGAGATAGTTCCTGTTTGAGTACGGGCCCACATTAACAGGTTTTCGAGTAATTCGTGCGCCTGTTGCGAGGATCCTTTTATATTTTCAAGTGTCTTCTGAAGTTTTACAGTATCCAGTTCATCTAGGCTTATCAGCAGTATATCGGTCAGTCCGATTATAGCATTGAAGGGATTCCGCAGATCGTGGGCAATAATGGAGAAGAATTTATCCTTCGCTGCATTAAGTTCATTAAGTTCTGCATTCTTGTTTAATATCTCCGATTTCTGCTCCTCAATCAGTTGGGTCCTGACTTTTACTTTTTCCTCCAGTATTCTGCGTTCCCTGATGAGGTTACGTTCCCGGATTTTGACATATAAAAACACCAGAAAAACAGCCAGCAGGATATAAGCCACGTAAGCAGCGATGCTTCTCCACCATGGAGGACGAATAAGTATTGAAAGACTTACCCCTGTCTCGTTCCAGCGTCCGTCGTTATTACAACCTTTTACGCGCATGGTATATTCTCCCGGAGGAAGGCTGGTGAAGGCAACAAAATTCCTTGTTCCAATATCATTCCACTCATCATCAGCACCATCAAGTTTGTATGCATAGCGGTTTTTTTCAGGATTGGTGTATTCGAGCGCAGCAAATTCGACGGTGAATGTGTTTTCATTGTATTTGAGAGTTACTGCTTCCCCTTCTTCCAGGTTCAGATATTCTCTGGTTCCTTTAACCGATTTATAAACAGATGTGATGGCAATAACCGGTATGTGTGGATTATCGCTGAGCGAATCCGGGAAAAACGAATTAAAGCCGTTCATCCCTCCAAAAAACATCTCCTCTGCAGCACTCATAAAAGTTGCTCCTAAATTGAATTCCGGGCTTTGCAGACCATCTTCTACCGTATACGTGCGGAACTTACCTGTGGCCTGATCGAACCTGCACAATCCATTCCCGGTGGCAAACCATAATCCATGGCTTTTGTCTTCACGAATACTGTATACAAGGTTACTGGGGAAACCCTGTTCTGCAGAATAATAACTGAAAGTGCCCTTTTTCTTCGAAAATCTGTTGATATATGAGTTTGTCCCGATCCAGATGTCTCCGCCCTGGTCCTCATGCAGAGCTGTAATAAAGTTATCCGACAAAGAATTTACTTTATTTTCACCTTTCCTGTAATGAGTGATTTGGCTTTTTCCCGGTTCAATGACATCAAGTCCGTTAATAGTTCCTACCCATATGGCTCCGTTGCGGTCTTCGAGAACTGTATACACCAGGTTTGAACTGATCCTGAACTGAGGGATTGCCCCTGCGTAATAATGTTCCGGTGTAAACCCGTTTCGCTGCATTTTATATAATCCGTCATGAGTAGCAACCCAATAATTCCCTGAACGGTCCTGCATCATCCTGTTGATTCTCAGCCCGGAAAAGTCGGGAAGTCCTCTGTCTTTAAAAACTTCGCCCGGACGCGCAAACCTTCTTTCCTGTGGTTTATAGACAAAAAGCCCATCCCGGGTCCCGAGCCATATGGTGTGAAGGTTGTCTTCAAAAATGCAGTGTATGTAGTCGTTCGGAATATAATATTTGCCGGTAAGTTTTGATGAATAATGTTCGACCTTTCCATTTGCCCGGTTGTATAGATTCAGCCCCTGGCCCCAGTTCCCGATCCATATCACTTTATTATCGTCTTCGTAAATGGATGCGATTACATTGCCCGATAAGTTGACTGAATATGGAGAATCACTCTTTCGATACAGGTTGAAATTTCGCTTTTTTAAGTTGGTTTTGTTCAGTCCCGATAAGGTCCCGATCCAGAGGTTGTCGGAGTTATCAATAAATAAAGAAAGATTAATATTGTGGTTAAGCCCGTTTTTTTCGGCCGAGAATCGTTCGAAAAACACCTGATTATCCTTATCACGGCTCATCCTGTTCAAACCTCCGCCTTCTGTTGCTATCCAGAGATTGCCGGATTTATCGGCAAGTATTGAACGTATAAAATTATTGCTCAGCGATAATTCGTTTTGTATATCCTGAAAGTACTTATCGAAGATTTTACCCCCGGCTTGCAGGCGGTTAAGACCTGCTGATGTTCCGATCCAGAGATCGCCCTTCTGATCCAGATACAAGGAAGTAATATTATCGTCCGACAAGCTGGCCGGGTCAGCCGGGCTGTGATTAAAAACACTGAAAGAGGCTGTTCCCGGATTAAAAGCAGCAAGACCTTTGGTGGATGCTATCCATATGATACCACCCGGGTCTTCAAGCAACGGAATATTGTTGTCCTTCGCACTCCCGTCGAATGCAAAAGGGCTTATGAAATGTCTGAAGCTCAATGTTTTCGGATTGTATACCGACAGGACCGGGGGCATGTTGATGAGTATATTCCCGTTTCGTGAACATTTAACATCATATATACATTCGGTTGCCAGGACCTGAAACGGCGAAGTATACCTGATCCGGCTGAAACGTTTTTCCTTCCTGATATATTTAACCAGTCCACCTTTTGTAGCTATCCAAAGATTAGCTTCTTTGTCTTCGGCAATGCCGTTAATCCAGTTATTGGAAATAGAATTGGAATCATTGGGATTGTATGTAAAAACCTCGAAAGCGTACCCGTTGTATTTATTAAGCCCGTTTTGTGTACCAATCCACATATACCCTTTTGAGTCCTGCAAAATGCAATTGACTACACTCTGCGAAAGTCCGTCGCTGATTGAATATCCCGAAAATAAATATTGCTGCGAATGGCCGGAAAAGCCATGCAGAAAAACAAACAAGAGTATAACATTTTTTGTCATACTGAAAGCATGGTTATTGATCGCTCGGTCATCTGCCATCTGTTTGCCGGATTATGAATCTATGAGATCATGCCAGTTCAATACGGTGAATTTAATTAGTATCAAATTTACAACAGCTTTACAGATATTCCTAATAAAGATATGTTTTGCCGGGATGATAGCGAAAGTGCAATTAGAATGTCGGAATCATTATACTGCCCTTTAATTTAATCGATGAAACCCTGTTCCTTTTCGCCAAACCGGTATTATTTTCCTGTAATTGGTTAACCGTTTTTTATTGACTCCTGATCGATTCCATTTGCTTTACAGTCAATACATTAAGTAATTTTACTTCGTGATTGAAGAACAGAACTAATCAATTAAAAACCATAAAGCCATGAAAACATCAATCTTAATTTCGAGTTTTGCTGCACTCTGCCTGCTGTTAACTTTTGCAGAAGCACCTCGTCGCCATGGTGAAGTCAGAATGAATAAAGTTACAAGGGAAAATATCTCAATTGCAACAGTGGAGAGAGCAATTATGTTACCGGGAGTAACAATTACTGCTTATAAAAATATGGAAACCAGGGGTAAAATTCCTGATCTTCCTGCCGAAGATTTCGGCTACCTGAAATTCAATGTAAATAATTTTACATCAGATGTAGCTTTGAGTGGTTATGAAATATCGGAATTGCCGGAAAACAATAATAGTGTTCCAAATTCTTCTTCTACTGAACTGGCTGCAAATGAATTTGGATACCTGCGGTTCGATGTAAATGATTATATAAACAAGAATGGGGCAGAAGAGATTAGGGAATTACCGGCAGAAGAAGCCATTAACCTGCGTGAGACAAAAATATCAACACCGGCAGAGACTATAAATGAATACACTTATCTTAAATTCGACGTTTCTGATTATTACAATCCGGCCGACCAGGCTTATAATGATCAGTTTGAAGTACCGGAAAAATAGGTTACTTCAGCAGAATGATCCATTGTCTTTTTGCAAATAGTGCCAAAAAACATTGAATGGAGGCTGCTCTTAACCGGGATAGCCTTTTTTATGCTCTTATTACAGAAATGACAGTCCTTACAAGAGTAAATAGCAATCCAAGGATTAAAACAACAGAAAGAATTTTCAAAAGGATTTCGAAAATACTCATATCGTTTTGTTACTTAATCCGGATTTTAGAAAAAGGAAATACCTTTTTCGGAAATTTATTTAATATTTCATGAAATTAAAAATAAAAGCCCTGTCATTCAATAACTTAAAGATTTACACTATATTTGTAGTAATAAGATTTCTCAATGTTTTGGGAACCCGGGGAAAAGACATTTTAAAATCAATTTCATTCCTCTCGGTATATATTACTTATGGCTGTTGCAAAGCAACAATGGATGTTATACAATGAAAGCCTTCATTATTGCCCCGTATCAGGCATTGTTTCTATAAATTCTTAGGTACCTGTTAATCTGTCGAACTTGTGGACAATACCTGCCAGACTCTTATTTATCAAGGAAGAGTAAATTCTATTGTTTTATCCTTTTGGTCATCCGGAGTATATTCCCTTAAAATTCATTTAAAGGATAATACAGTAGTATTGAAAGTGATAAGAAAACAGTATAAAGAGATTTCGACCACCCACGCCGATTAATATTGACCACATTAATCCAAATAATAAGCTCAACTTTACTTAATGACATTTATATATTGTATGCTTGCACTATGCAATAAAAAATAACGACCTGCAACATATTGATTTACAGGTCGTTATGATGTTGTTTTTCGCTCCCCCTTCAGGACTTGAACCTGAGACCCTCTGATTAACAGTCAGATGCTCTAACCAACTGAGCTAAGGAGGAATGTCATTTTATTTCTGGTTTTCCCCTCGAAAGGGACGGCAAAATTAAACATTCAATCGGAAATAACAATATCTTTGCAAAAAAAAAGTCAATTTCAGTTAAAACCTATTTTAATACCCTTGTATGAGTACCGTTGTTGTTGGAACAGTCGCATTTGATAAAATCGAAACCCCTTTTGGAAAAACAGATAAAATACTCGGTGGTGCTGCTACTTTTATCAGCCTCACTGCATCACATTTTGCCCATGATGTGCATATTATAAGTGTTGTTGGTGGCGATTTCCCCGAAGAATATATAGACCTTTTAACCGAAAGAGGCATAAATACTGATGGCCTCCAGGTTAAACCAGAAGGTAAATCGTTTTACTGGTCGGGACGTTACCATACCGATATGAATACCCGTGATACTCTTATTACTGAATTGAACGTACTTGCCGATTTCGACCCGGTTCTGCCTGCCACCTGTCTCACACCCGAATTTGTAGTACTTGGTAATCTGACGCCAAGTGTTCAGATACGAGTGCTGGATCAGCTTACAAAAAGGCCGAAACTGATCGTTATGGATACCATGAACTATTGGATGGACTCAGCGTGGGACGATTTGATGAAGGTAATTGCACGTGTTGATGTTCTTATGGTAAACGATTCGGAAGCACGGCAGCTTACTGGTGAATATTCACTTGTAAAATCAGCGCAAAAAATACTAACCATGGGCCCCAAATATCTTGTAATCAAAAAGGGAGAACACGGTGCATTGCTTTTCCATGGCGACAGTGTTTTCTTTGCCCCGGCTCTTCCTCTCGAAGAAGTTTTCGATCCGACGGGCGCAGGCGATACTTTCGCCGGCGGATTTATCGGTCACCTGGCAAGTACGGGCGACATTTCATTCGGAAACATGAAAAATGCGATTATTTATGGCTCCGCAATGGCATCGTTTACGGTTGAAAAATTCGGTACCGAAGGCTTGCTAAACCTTACGAAAGAAGACATTGACGATCGGTTGAAGCTTTTTGTTGACCTGGTGCAGTTCGATATTTCTCTGGTTAATTCATAAGAAGAAGATTTCTATCCATTTTTTTATTTTTACTTAAAGCTGTTAAGTTAATAATTATCAGCTTTATGAGTTTGATGCTATTTTTTTAAGCTTTCAAATATTTTATTTTTCGGAAAATATAGACTGAAGATCATTATTAATAGTTAAATTTGGATAACCTAATCCAATCTATTTAACCAATATTAAATCCAATTAATTATGAGAAAACAAATACTGTTATTGGCTGCCCTGCTGATAAGTGCTTATACTATGGCGCAAACTGCAAGGCAAAGTTCGGCTCTTATTGACGATGGGACTGAATACAGCCCACTGCTCACACAATGGAGCAATCCTGAAACAGATGCGATATCACTCTGGTCGTTGCCAAGTACAGGCGCTACTTCAACAAATACACGTTGTCCGGGTAATGCATCACGCTTTCAGCGTACAGAATATCTTATCACTGCTGCAGAAATGGCCACAAGTGGATTTCCTGTTGGCCAGGAAATAAACTCCATTGGTTTTCTGGTTGGAACCGCAGGAGCCACAACCCAATCAGGAACCTTTACGGTTTATCTGAAAAACACTGCAGATGCCACCTATACATTAGGTGCTAACTGGGATGTTACCGGATTTACCAAGGTGAGTGAAATTGCTAACTGGACTGTCCCTATTGCTGCCGGATCGTATGAAGTACCTTTCAGTGGCGGCTCATCATTCACATATACCGGAGGTGGTGTATATGTAGCCTGGGAGTTCAGTAACCCATCAGGCACATTGGGAACAACTGCGCTAGTAGCATTGTGTAACCTCAATCTTACCGGAGGACTAATGGGTAACCGAAGTAATACCAGTATGCCTACAGCACTTACAGCTTCGAACTGGAGACCTGCAACCATATTTGGTAACAATTTTTACACCGATATCATACAGGTTACAAATATTTATACCCTTGCCCGAAATCCTATTCCTTTTGGTGCCCCAACTCCAATTGATGTGAGAGTCGCAAATGTCTCCGCATCGCCGGTAACTTTCGATGTTACATTAACCGTAATGGATCCGACAAATACCATAACCAGGTACACTTCGACCCAAACAGTTACAGCACTGGCAGCAAATACTGCTTCCGTTTTAAATTTCACAGGATGGAATCCGACAATAACTGAAGAAGCAAACATCACGGCTACTACTTCGGCAGTTGCCGGTGAAAACTGGGCAGTAAATAATTCACTTACAAATCCTTGTAGCGTTAATAGCAGCCTGTATTCTTACAATTACACTACTACCGGAGCCGGTGGATTTGGTTTTACTTTTCCGGCTCCCGGAATTTTCTCAGCAAAATACCATATGAATGGACAGGGAAAAGTAACCGGGGCTAACCTTGTTATAGCAAATTCTGCCGCTAATACGGGAAATACTATTTATGCCGTAGTAATGAACGGTGCTGGAACCATAGTTGCTCAGTCGGCAAATTATGTGATAACCGCTCCAGATCTTGGTACCAATAAAAATTTCACTTTCCCGACACCTCCGGTTTTTACTGATGAGGATTTTCATGTAGGCCTTGCCCAAACAGCAGGAACAGTTCAGTGGTATCCAATGGGAACTTTTACTGAGTCGCCTCCCAGGGGAAACACTTTTTACGAAGCAGATATCACAGGTGGAACATTAACTCCACTTGGAACAAACTGGGCTTTGAAATTTGGCATTGAAGCTATTGTTGCTCCAAATTTCGAATTACCGGTCATAACATCTTTAGCTGCTTCTTCCATAGCAGATATTTCAGCAACCGTTAATGGTACGGTTATGGCAAATTCCAGCACGGTTGCAGTTTCCTTCGAATATGGAACAACCACTGCATATGGAAGTATTGCTGCCGGAACTCCGGCAACAGTAAGCGGAACAACAGTAACCCCTGTTCTGAGTAATCTTACAGGATTGCTTCCGCTTACTACCTACCATTTCAGGGCAGTAGGTACCATCGGACTGTTCAAATTTTATGGTGCCGATCTCACTTTTACAACACTTGCATCACCCCCGACCGTGGTAACACAATCTGCATCATCTGTTGATATTTCATCTGCTACTCTCAATGGCACAGTAAAGGCTAATAATAATTCATCAACGGTAACATTCGAATATGGGCTTACTAACGCCTATGGGACCACTGTTAGTGCAACTCCAGGGACAGTTACTGGAAATGCGGTAACACCTGTTTCCACTAATCTTGTCGGGCTTGCGCTAACTTCAACATATCATTTCAGGGTTGTTGCTGTTAATGCCGGTGGCACTTCCTATGGAAATGATATGACATTTACAACCGGTTGCAATGCTCCTGCTGCTGCCGGTGCAATAACCGGCCCGGCTAGTGTTTGCCAGGGAGCAGGTGGAGTTGTATTCACTGTGCCGGTTATTAATTTCGCTACTTCTTATGTGTGGGCACTTCCCGCAGGTGCAACTATTGTTTCGGGTGACGGGACAAATTCTATTACTGTTGATTTTAGTACGTCAGCTGTATCGGGAGATGTTACAGTTCATGGTGTAAGCGACTGTGGATCAGGAGCCTCATCATCTCTTACAGTAACCGTTGATCCTTTACCGGTTCCCACACTAACGGCAGGGCCTGTCGGAGTATGCGTTGGTTCAGCAGGAGTTTCCTATGCAACCCAGGCCGGAATGACAAATTATACATGGACGATTTCTGCAGGCGGAACCATAACCAACGGAGCCGGTACAAACGCAATAACCGTAACCTGGAATACAGTCGGAGCGCAAACACTTGGAATTAACTATACCAATGCTTCAGGATGCTCGCTTGCAACTCCTGCCTCTGTGGCTGTAAATGTGGTACCACTACCGGTGCCGGTTATTACAGGCCCAATCAATGCTTGTCTGGGATTTACAACCAATATGTATTCCACACAAACCGGCATGAACGGATACAACTGGACTGTATCAGCCGGAGGAATAATTACCGCCGGTGCAGGTACTAATTCAATTACCGTAGCATGGAATACGCTTGGAGCAAAAACCGTTTCGGTGAATTATACAAATCCTGAAGGTTGCAGTGCAGTTTCTCCTACTATTCTTAATGTTACTGTAAACCCGATTCCTTCACCCACTGTTTCCGGTCCTGATGAATTATGTGCAGGTGCAACAGGAGTAGTTTATACAACTGAAGCAGGTTACACTAATTACAACTGGAACATTTCGTATGGCGGTACTATTACTGCCGGATTAAATTCCAATGAGGTAACTGTAAACTGGGCAACTGCAGGTTCAAGAAGTATAAGTGTAAATTATAATAATGCATTCGGATGTAATGCAATTATTCCTGCAATGATGGAGGTAACTGTAAACTCATCTCCCGTTCCTGTAATAAGCGGGACAAGCCAGTTATGCCAGGGTTCAGCAGGCGTTGTATATGTAACACAGGTAAACTTCGATGATTACATCTGGACGGTTTCATCAGGAGGAACTATTACTTCGGGAGCAGGAACAGATGCCATCAGCGTGACATGGAATGAATCGGGAAATCAAAATGTAAGTGTTACCTATTCCAATGATCTGGGATGCCAGGCTGCCATACCAACCGTATTCAATGTTCTGGTTGATCCTAAACCAGCCGCGGCAGGAACAATTGCAGGAGCTACTCCTGTATGTGCAGGTTCTACAGGGGCAATATACACAGTAGCACCCATTATCGGAGCTGATTCTTACCTATGGACACTTCCTGCTTCAGCCACTATTCTTGAAGGAGAAAATACCCGCACTATTAAAGTTGGTTTTTCAACGAATGCTTCCTCAGGAATTATCAAAGTCAGCGGTGTTAATGAATGCGGTGCCGGTGTTAGTTCTCCCAACTTTAACGTAGTCGTGAATCCTCTTCCGGCAACTCCGGTCATTACGCAGCATGGCGATACGCTCACCAGCAGTGCAAACGCCGGGAACCAGTGGTATCTCGATGGCGTTGTTATACCCGGCGCAACCGGCAAACAGCATGTGGCTGTATATACCGGTAATTATACCGTAGTTGTAACAGTAAATGATTGCAGTTCGGATATTTCCAATAGCATTCTGGTGCTTCCAGTTGGGATTACTATTGAAAAAGCTGACAGAACTTTCGATATCTATCCTAATCCGAACAACGGTGAATTCAACATCAAAGTTGAGACACTGAAAAGCGAGGTTTACAATATCGAAATATACAACAGCCTGGGTTCATTGGTTTGGAAACAAGATGAAGTGATGGTAAATGGCACATTTACTTCACATATTGTTCTCAATGAATCGCCTTCAGGAATGTACATGGTTGCTTTCCGCAACAACGGTAATAACATTGTTAAAAGGCTGATAATCAGAAAGTAGAAATTTTTTTAATTACAAAAAAGCCGGAGGAATCCGGCTTTTTTGTTTCTTTGAACTACATCGAAAAAGCTATCTCTTTTCTGAAGTTATTGACTCAGACAGTTCCTGGTACCAGGTTTCTCCGTATTTTCTGATCAATGAGTCTTTCAGGAAGACATACAATGGGATATCGTTCTTTTTGCCATTCAGTAAAGCCTGTTTGCAAATATGCCATTCGTGGTAATTGACGGCATCAAAATCATTGTATTTACTCAGTCGTACAGGGTATAAATGACATGAGATCGGCTTCAGAAAAGAAATCTTACCTTCTTTACACGCCTTTTCAATGGCACAGAAAGCTATATCATTTTCATGATAAACAAAAGCACACTCCCGCTCATTTACGAGTGGAGTAACATAATGTCCGAACATATCATAATCGAAAACACCCGCTTGTTCAACCTGGGCAATCCCTTCGGGTGTCATATAAGGTTTTATTTCATCCAGGGTATCTTCGAGAATACTGATCTCTTCCTCATCCAGCGGCGCTCCGGCATCGCCATCCACACAACAGGCTCCTTTACAAGCCGAAAGATCACAGGCAAAACAAATATCACCCAGGTCGTCAGAAATTAATGTTTTATCAATTGCTATCATGTGGCAAAAGTAGGTGTTTTTTGAAAAGTACTCAGGGCTTTGCTTAAACGGGATTTAATTAAATCTGAATTGTTATGGTCAGAATACATTAACGCCATTAACCTGACATTCTTAGTACTCATCATCAAAAGGGCATTGTAACATCTATTACTCTACATGCGTGCCATAAACGCATCTTTTATGTGATTCAGCACAACCTTGCCGCCGCCAAGTAGAATTCCAATCACATCGAAACGCGTTTCTCCTTTAAAATCAGAAAATTGTATATATGCTTCGGCAGTGCGGACGATTGCTTTCATTTTGGCTGGTTTTACTTCCATTTCGGGTTCGCCGAATAAATCGGTAGTGCGGGTTTTTACTTCGACTACTACAAGCCACTCGCCGTCGCGGGCGATTATATCGAGTTCATCGTGACCAAAACGCCAGTTTCGCTGCAAAATCTTGTAGCCTATCCGCAGAAGGTGTTTTTCGGCGAGGTCTTCGCCGATTTTGCCAAGTTCGTTGTGATCAGCCATGGGAAAAGAAGGGTTTGAAGGGTTTGGAAGGTTTGTAGGGTTTCGCGTTCAAGGGTTTAAAAGTTCAAGGGTTCAAAGCTGCGCGATCCTGCTTCGTTCCTCGCAGTGACGGTTCAATGTTACGTGTTCAGGGGTTTGAAGGGTTAGAAGAGTTTCGGGTTTGAAGGGTTTCGGGTTCAAAGGGTTTAATGCTGCGCGTTCCTGCTTCGTTCCTCGTAGTGACGGTTCAATGTTACGTGTTCAGGGGTTTGAAGGGTTAGAAGAGTTTCGGGTTTGAAGGGTTTCGGGTTCAAAGGGTCCAATGCTGCGCGTTCCTGCTTCGTTCCTCGCAGTGACGGTTCAATGTTACGTGTTCAG
>JBGSUB010000033.1:0-73795 GCA_041753535.1 Lentimicrobiaceae bacterium | reverse complement strand
TAAACTTTCAGAGGGGCGAAGGGGAGAACCGGCGAGGGGCGATAGCCAAAATATCAACCAAAACTTGAACTTCAATTCAGGATACTTCCGTCTTCGGACTCCAGTCTTCCGACTTTTATTCAACTAATTGTATTTATAAAGAAAATTTAAACATAGGGTCTTATTGTCTGTCTCACGAATTGGAGAAAGGATAATCGGTATATCCTTTTTCGTCAGCCGAATAAAAAAGATCCATTTTCAGATCAGAGGATAATTGCTGATTACTCTTGAACCTGTACACAAGATCAGGGTTATTAATAAACGGACGCCCGAATGCAACCAGGTCGCCCAGCCCGCTTTCGATATCGGCTTCAGCTCTTTCTTTATCGTAACCGCCTGAAAGTATAATGGTATTCTTAAAATTATGGCGGATGGCTTTTTTCATTTCTTCCGGAACTGCCGGTGCTCCCATAGCCGAATGATCAACAAGGTGAATATAGGTAATATTGAGATTGTTGAGTTGTTCCGAAAGGTATTTGTATGTAGCATCAATTTCAGGATAGTGTGGCATATCGCTTGCTACTCCGTAGGGTGAAAGCCGGATTGCCGTCTTATCAGCACCAATTGCTCCGGCAACAGCTGTTGCCACTTCGATAACAAACCGGCAACGGTTTTCAATACTTCCTCCATACTCATCGGTACGTATATTGCTTACAGGCGACAGAAACTGCTCCAGCAGGTAGCCATTGGCACCATGCAGCTCAACGCCATCAAATCCTGCTTCCATTGCGTTCAAAGCAGCATCAACATATTCAGTTTTAACGTGCAAAAGATCGTCGGCGGTCATTGCGGTTGGCACCGGGAAATCCTGCATCATCTGGGAATCGGTCCACATTTGCCCGGCAGGCTTTACAGCCGAAGGCGCAAGAATCCGTGAGCCTTCAGGCAGATTGAGCGGATGGCTGATTCTGCCGGTGTGCATAAGCTGTACAAATATTTTTGCTCCGCCGCTGTGTGCTGCTTTGGTTATTTTTGCCCAGCCGGCAACCTGCTCTTTGCTGAAAATACCAGGTATGCGTGCATAACCAAGCCCGTTAGGTGAAGGCGATGTGCCTTCGGTAATAATTAATCCGGCACCGGAACGCTGTTTGTAGTATTCGGCAACTAATTCGTTAGGTACATTTCCGATTGCACGGCATCTCGTCATGGGTGCCATAACAATGCGATTTTTAACTTCAACTGATCCGATTGTGACAGGAGTGAATAATTTATATTCTTTCATAATTTATTTTTATTGATTGAAGTATTTAAAACAATGAACAGAGCATATTGTTTTCGGAAAAACATGTGAAAAGTGATCCGGGGAAGGGGGTTCAATAAAAGTCCCAAATTCCAAGTCCCAGGCCTTGCATGAAGACGTTTTTTGAGATTTGAGATTTGGGATTTGGGACTTAAAAAATGTATTTTCTAGTCACATTTTTTATACAGTCTAAAACGCTAAGAAAATTAGCCTGAAAGGTGCTTTAACCAATTAATCCAGCACATGTCTGAGAAACTCCCGCGGATTCGATCCTGCGATTATATCAAAGTCGCTGCCGAAGATATTTTTGAATTCTGCCACATTTTGGTCAAAATCATTCTCAAACAAGAGTAGTAAAATAAAATCCGAGCCGTAAAGGGTTTTGGTTTTTATTTCCTGGTAAACAGGACTAGCTTTAAATTTCCGCATCACATCCAGGTCGGAGAAACAGGAAATATCCGTGAAAACATGGTAGCGGGTATCTTTTAACAAAGCGATGATCCTGTTCGACCACAGCTCAGAATTATCAGGCGCATCCAGAGCCGCATCCAATTGCTTTCCGCCACCGAAATGGGCAAGATTAAGGATCAGGTTGGGGTATTTTTCAACCACCTTTTCCCATATAAGCGGATGGTTCAGCGTTAAAGCCCTTTCTGCTATGGCATCTTTATCCAGTATCGATGTTTTGAATGTTAACATCTCATTATCAAGCTTAATTAACTGTCCGTTGAACTGAATATGCCCGCTCACTTTTACGCTTTTCGAGAGGGTTGCAAAACCGCCATCGGAATTATGAGCCGTTACCGGAATCCCGTTTTCTTCGCAAAAAGCATAGATGCCACCTTTTTCCCCTTCAGGGCCAAAAAGCAGGGGATCAGTAGGAGAGTATCCGTTCGGGCAATAAAGTTTCACACCAATAAATAGTTTTCCTTTACCGACATTGGCTTTAGCGTAATCAGCGATGCCAGGCCGGCGTGGATCAACCGCGAGGAACGGGAACACCATATCCTTATACTCAGGATGATTCTTTAATTCAATCATCTGCCTGATCTGTTCCTGGAAACCATCAAAAGTGTCGGGCAGATCAACGATTCCCCTGTCACTCACGCTTCTGCTGATATTCTCTTCATGTTGCGTCTGGAGTTCTGCGGCATTCTCCATGAAACGCGCTTTTTCTTCCAGGTATTCCTGCCAGAGTTCTTCGTCTTCAGTACTGGCGGAGGTATTGAAATCGCGCGACAAAGGCTGAGCTTTCTGTTCCACCATTTCGAACATTGAGATCATTTCCTTTTCGAATACTTCTTTCACTGTAGGTTCCGGCTTCGAACCGATTGACCTGTCGGCGGAGGGTGCAAAACAGTATGTCAGGTCGAAGGTTAAAGGAGTCAGAATGAATTCCCCTTTGTAGGTTTTATCCAATTCCTCGTATATTGCTATGGAGTCCTGCTTTGTAAAAACCTTGATTGCATGCGAATACCGTTTCAATGCCTGTATCACATTTTTAAGATTTCGTCCAAAATCAGTAATACCCCGCTCCTTTTCCTGCTCAATGTGCAGGAACTTTTTCACTTCTTTCAATAAACGATACAGTAATTCTTTCGCCAGGAAGTTCTTGTTGAACAAATGGCTGTGTACGTCGAAATATTTGGCCATGGTAAATGGGTTTATTTGTTTGGATTTCTGAATTAATTAATTTGAAAGGATGAATGATTTTAATAGTAATGTTAACTGATTTTGATAAAGGTGTTATATCAGCTTCAGAAGATCATTCTTCATTTGCTCTATCCTGGTCTTTAATGCAAGTGTCTCAACATTTTCTACCATCGACAATGCGTCAATGATGAACTCCAGGTGCTCTATCTCGGCAGACCGTTTCCCTTTTGAACCGGCTATTTTCCACAAGGTAGTTATTTCCTGTTGAATACTGTCGAGGTCAGTGTGGGTTCCGGCCTCAGAAAACATGAGGATAAATTTACACAAGCGGATATTCAGGCAGGCAACCATGTCCCAGTAACTCATTTGTTCCATGTTTTTCGATACGGTTGTCCGGGTAAGTTCCAGGAGTTTGAGCGCATCATCGAGCGAAGGAAGTGCGTATGTTTCATCGTTTATAACAATGTGGGTGTTCCATTGTCGCAAACCTGACCTTACCAGAGTACTCTCAAGTGTAAGCCAGTTGGTTAGCGAATACCAGTTGTTAAAATTTGTATGCCCCTTGTGATAAGCTGCCGCAGCCTTGAAATAGGCTTTTGGCTTACCGGTTTTATTCGAAAGAAATGATTGCCTCTTGTAAGTACTCCCCAACATATTGAGCCTCTCGGAAGTCGGGCTTAAATCGATCAGGATTTCGAGGTCTCCGATTACTTTTGTGATCCTTTTAAGGTAATCATTCCTTTTTTTCGGATCCTTCCTGTATTCAGAGATGATCTGCTTTGCCCGGACATTGCAGTATTTTTCTGCCACTGAAAAAGAGAATGTCGCATCTTCCATAGTCAGTAAACCTTTGAACTTTTCACAAGCCAGGTCATACTCTCCCAGTTCCAGGTAAATCAGGGCTTCCTTTTCAGTAATCTTTGAATTCCGGATACCAGCTTTATCAACTGCCTCCAGGATAACTGCCAGTTTCTTCAGGTATTCACCCGACGAAAGTTTTCCGATTTCGAGTTCCTGAAGTAAATTCACCAGGTCAACTTCAGCTTCCTGGGCAATAAGGTAAGTTTTTTCTTCGCTTTTCTTCTTTCCTGGTAGGTGCTCAAACTTATAAAAAGGATCGCCGTAACATTGGTAAGCACCCCATGTATTGGTATGCCCGAATTTGTCATAAACCGTCTTTCGTGCGTCTTTTACTGAATCGCCGAAATTGTATCCATCGAACATGCGTTTGTAAAAAACATTTGCGAATTCAAGTGCTGCATCATCGTTTACCGCCCATCCTGCAGCTATCACACAACGAACTCCGTTTTCGATGAGCTGGGTTCCGATATTTGCCGCTAGTTTATACCGCTGGTGATAAAATTCTTCGGCCACTCCATCCGTTTTCCCCAGATGACAGCAGTTCACAAAAACAAGTTCAGGAACGCTGCTCATCTGATTGATCTCGCGGGTAGAAAGGAACAGGTTTTTGCCAATTACCATTCCCGATCCTTTCGAAACATCCTGGTTAAAAATTCCGTGTCCTGATAGGTGAATGATCTTATAATCGTCGCGGAACAGCTTTTCGATGATTTCCGAATGATTGCCTTTAAAACTGCTTGTGGTTTCCATACCCCTTTCGGTAAGCAAGTCCGAAACCAGTTGTCCCTCCTTCAGAGCGCCTGGTAATTGGTTAACGAATCCTTTCAGGTCGGGGTCAGCAATGACGAGAGCCGTGTTTTTAGGGACAGCTTTAATGTTTGTCCGGTAATTCCTGGTGCTCAGCTGCCGGATCATCCCGGCCGAAATACAGATGGGCTTTGTATCTGCTATGCCGTCCTGTAATAATTCCCATGGGTATGAAGCTGTGTATTCATCCAGTATCCAGTTGATATTGCCATGCCGTTTGAGCTGTTCTTTAAAATCGTTGGGAATCATGAGCTCGAAAATTGTTTTGGCCCGTTCGGGACTCCATTGGTTGTTGGTGGAAATTTCTTCAATAATTCCTTCCATCAGAACCGGGGTGCTAAGGAGTTCTTTTTCTTCTGCCCTGGAACCGTTTGTTGAAGCGTTGAACCTGAGGCTCCTAATGGTTTTGTCTTCTGTTTTTTCATTTTCATTCCCAGCCGAAACTGTAATACGGTTCCACCATCCTTCGGAACTGACTGCCGGGATTCGCCGCATGGAACCAAGTAGCATTTTAATACCCGGCCTCTCTTTAACAATTTTAAATGACCGGGACTCTTCCTTTTCAATTCGGCTGATAGAGTATAAGCAACTCACAGCTTTGTCTTCGTAAAGTTCTACAAATTCAATATGTTCAATGGCCTGCGTTTTCTCCAGTTTCAGGTTTCTTACTTTTATATTTGCATTCTGTACGCCCTGGATAATTGCTTTTATAGAGTCCTCAATGGTTAAGCCGGCATAACCGCAACCGATAATCAGCGACGAAATACCCGGTACTACCGTTTCGCCATTAGCCGTTTGCCCCGCAAAAGCGGAATCGCCAATATGCAGCAGGTAATTGGCGACGCCCTGTTCAATTGATTTGGTTAGTTCGGATGCCGTAAGTTTCCCGGGAGAGCCTAATCCAACAATAATTGCTCCTTTAAAAGCCGTGTGTTCCGACAGGAACACATCGCTGCTTCCAATTTCTCCCGGATAGATTCCTAGCTGGTGATGGTTTTGAAGCTGTCCGTCAAGGTATTTGTTGATGGTTTTTTCGGCGTAAAGAATGCCGTCATCTTCAAAATGCCCGGCCATAACCGGGTATTTGGCGTAGAAAAGGTCACCCTGGCTTATCGAAACCCTGATGGGTGGCTCGCTCACCTGTAGCGTTGTTTTGCTACCAAGGCCAAGGAGTGTATTCTCAATACCGGCAAGTGACAGGTCGAAATCACGGTATTCGGGCGACCTGAAGATTTTTTCCTCCCCTCTCACCGATGGACGTGTTTTACTGAAAAGGTTCGTTGATCCTGTAGCAAGTATCTCCCTGATTCCTTTGAACATATCCGGTTCGTTGGCAAGGGAGCCGTGGGTTACATCAACATAATACACGGAGTTGTTGCCGATCATTTTTGCCGGAATACCCGTTTCCCAGGTAACACTCTGATCGCCTTCGGCTGTGCTTAAAAATACCAGTTCCGATTCCTTTCCTCTGGCATCAATGCGGTAACCGCAGGGAGTTGATTTATCTTTCCCGGCAATATACACTGCGTTTGTATAATCGTTATCCTGCATGCCGGTCTTCATCCTGTCCCTGTATTCTGCAAACCAGCTCAGATCGGCATTGGAAGGAAAAGGCCATGAGGATTCATCGAGGCCTGTGCTCATGTGCTGCCAGGTTGCGGTACTTGCGAAATCGTTGTTTTCCCCGGTTGAGAATGGGAGCAGTCCTAAAATGCCTTTAAAACCTGCAAAAATCTCTATAAGCTCTTTTTTCGAGTGTTTCTGGTCAATCCTGCTCAGTTTGGTTATTATACCATCCATACCAAAAAGTACAGCCGGAATCCGGAACGATCCGCCTAAAGGTGAACCCAGGAATATCAGCCTGAATCCGCTTGAAGTATTTAGTTTTGCCCAGGTTTCGCGGTGTGTAACTATAAAATCCCTCACCAGCACCCCACCCATCGAATGGCCGATAATTTTAATGGGTTGCCTGTGATGCATCAGTTCAAGAAGTCTGGTGTCAAGCTTATCGGCTGCTTCCGTGAGGGACAATCGCCAGTCGAAAGGGAACGTAACTACATCGTAGGATTCTTCAAGATGCTCAACCAGTAACTTGTAGGAAGTAGATACTAATGAAGTTGCCTCAACATTTTTTTCCTTCAGAAACCTCAATCCGCCTGTAATAAATTTCCAGTAGTTGATCCAAAGCAGAGAACTTTCCAGTGAAAGGTTGGAACCCATGATGCCTGGCAGCAGAACCACAATGGGCCTGGAGCCGGAAACATAATTCCTGAAAACCTGTCCTCCATCCAGTTTAAGCGCGGCGTTTCTTTCGGCTGCCAGCGGGATACTGAGCTGCTCTTCGGTGAACCCGGGAAGCCTGTCGCCCCATTTTGTTTCCAGGGCCAGCAAAATGGCATTGTTCGTCGTTCGGTTAGCGAAGTATTTAAAATGGTTGATATCGGTATCTTCGTAAAAGAACTGCTGTACCTTGCCTGTTCGGCGTGTGCCGAGCCGCATGGACTGTGTATCGACAACCAGGTCGTTTTCGCGCCGGAAAAAGAGTTTGCTGGCAATTATCAGCAATGCACTGATCTTTGCGGCAGGTTTTGAATTACCGGCTATTACCACCAGCGAATTATTGATTTGCATGGTAGCCGATGGGTTGGTGGGGTCGGCAATGCCATTGAGTACCCTGATAAATGGTGAGTCAGGGCTCTGTACTTCGAGTCCGGGCAGCACATCTTCTTTATTCTTACTGTCGATAACTGCTGCGATAAGGTTTTTAAAGGCGGAATATACCGGGTTCAATGATAATCCGGTTCCTAATCCTATAAGGTTGAACGTGATGTTGAAAAAACTGTCGAGGCGCTTCGAAGCAAGAGTAGTTCCTCCGGCAGGACATGCAATACGGATGAACTTTTCGATTATGATCCGCTTATTTTTAAGCGCCTCATTTATCTCCAGTGTAAGCTTCTCAATTGATTCGTAATACTTTTCGGGGTACTCTTTTTTAAGAATCGAGAGTTCTGTTTCTGTGAATCCCCGTATGCTTTCATTTTCGTTGCAGAACCTCGACAACACTTCGCCTACCAATCCACCGCGTGAAGTAGTAATCAGGTGCAGGATGCAATTTTTAGGCAGCGCATTTACCAGTTCCTTAACATTTTGCAAAGGGCTTTCGGTGAGAGTGCGGTGCTGATAAGCCAGGATTCTGTCACCATAGGTGTTCTCCAGGAATTTCATCATGGCCGTATCGCGGGCTTCACCGAAAGAACCTGCTATGGATGAAGCCGTTCCGTGAATGAACAGGCAGTAAGGTTTAATACTCTCTTCCGGGCTGAATTCGCTAAGCTGAAAATTGGGATTAAGTTTGTAGAGGCCGATTTTTCCATCGGTTTGTTTGTCTTCAAGCTTGGTGGCAAGGTGTTCGATGCTGACTCCAACTGCTTTTTTATCGAAAATATTGAAGACCTTCAGCAGAACTTTGTTAAAAATGCCTCGTTCGGCACTTTCGAGGCCAATTTCTTTGGGTATTTCGAAAGAGGTTAACCCATCCCGTGATCCAGTTTTAGTGGCTTCGGGAAATATTTCCTCAAGGGTATAAGGATTGGAAAACCAGGTGGTTCCATCTTCAAAAACCATTTCGATGATATCATCGTCTTTCAGTTCAATTTCATGGCTTTGGGTTTCACCCCTGATGGTTTGGCCGACCAGGAATGAACCGCGCATCTGCATGATTGCATCCGAAGCTGCTTCTGCAACCTGGTTGGTCTGGTCAAATCCTGTGATTTTGATTTTTTCTATCTTCATAGCGATATAAATTACTAATTATTACTATGTTACGGAATAGTGATGGAGGCAGCTAACAAGTAAAAATAGGGAAGCAAAGATCTTAAAACAGGAAGTGGAAAATCTAGGTTTGCCGTGTGGTAATAGAAATGATTGTAAGATAATTAATGCATAAAGTCAGATTCTCTTCAGTATTGAAATTCTAGTGCCTGGTCCGACTAATGCAAATTGCAGAATGAATAATTACAAATAACCGATATTGCCTCTTTTTGTTCAGTTTTATAAAGGTACGAAGCAATTGGAAAAGCTGTCTTGTGAAATCCGGGGAAAAACACTGAAATTAGCTGGCTCGATCGATATTTTGAGCAGGAATGAAATTTTTGAAATTAATGAAGGGTTGTTAAGGAATAAATAAATAATCATAATCAATTATATATCAGATGATTAAGTTCAGTTAGGTGTCATCGAAGTAAAATATTCTTACAAGTATTGATTTTAGTTACATTTGAGCCAGATATTTTAAACATTTCTATTCTATGAAAAATCTATTCACCTTCTTTCTTTGCAGTTTGCTTCTGACAGTTAACCTTTCTGCAACCAATGTAAGCGGGCCTATCACTACTAGCACAACCTGGACAGTTGCCAACAGCCCGTACATAGTTACCGGCAATATCCTGGTAATGGAAGGCGTAACTCTTACCATCGAACCCGGGGTTGAAGTGCGGTTTGATGCTTCAAAAGTTCTGCAGGTAAATGGAACCCTGGTTGCGCGGGGAACTGCTGCCGATTCAATCCGGTTTACTTCCAATACTACCCCAATACCTGGGGCTTGGGGATATATCTATTTTACTGATTCATCGGTTGATGCAACACTTGATAATAATGGGAATTACACAGGCGGAAGTATATTGGAATTCTGCGCCGTTGAATATGGCGGTAGTATAGCCGGTGATTTTGTTCCGATGATAAACTTAAGCGATGCTTACCCCTTTATTCAGCACACAAACATACGAAGATCAACAGGTTACGGAATAGGTGTTAACTCTGCAGGACAGGATCAGCCAAATTATAGTCTGAAAAATAATTCCTATTCACAATGCTGGACAGGCATATTTATGTCGGCCTTGTATTGTAAACTATCAATCAGCAACAGTACTTTTTATGATAATGTGCGTGGGATATATGGAAATGGTTACCTGGTTCTGGATAGCAATACATTTTACAATAATTCAAATGTTCTGGAAATGGAGTGGCAGTATCCGTTTCAGAATTCAGCAACTGTAACTAATAATGAATTTGCATACAATGGATTAGCTGCCCCCGATTCGCTTCATCCTCAAATCTTCCTTGCTGACGCACTGGTCTTGATTGTTGGCGCATTAAATTTTTCGAACAACCTTTGTCACCACAACGAATATAACTTGCTTTATAAAGAAAGTTATGGTGAATGCAAAATATCATCGAATATATTCACCGATAATGTGGCTGATGGGGATCGTTATCTGTTAAGGATAGGATATTTTTATAATGAATTTGAAGATACATTACTGATCAATAATAATATAATTACCAATAATTTACGGTTCCAGGCAATAGATATGACCTGGTCCTGCTGCATTCATTATACCAAAGTAGCAAATAATGTTTTCATTAATAATTACGTTAACAGAGAACTATTATCTATTTACTCTTCAGACGGATACCCGGTTGATGTAACCGATAATATTGTCACTCAGAACATGACAACGGGAAACGAATTGACTCTTCTTGCGGGAGCAATCAAGCTCAATAATAACAGTTTCTATAGAAATAATGCTGCCCATATTCTGAAGAACAAAAATAGCCCTGCTTATCAGCCTTACCTTGATATAAATAATAATTACTGGGGCCTTGAAACTCCGGAAGAACTAAGCGAAGCTATTCTCGATTTCTTTGATGATGCCAACCTTGGAATTACCGTTTACGACAGTATTCTTCTTGCCCCAAATGCATCAAATCCTGTTTTGCCCCCAGCCAGTGTTATAAAAACCGATATGGGAAACAACAGTATAAAAATCAGTTGGTTGCCTAATCCCGAAGCGGATATCAAAGGGTATAATGTATATTGGGGAAAATACTCCGGCTATACCTTCGAACATATGGCAAATGCCGGGCTGAATACCAGCTATACAATTGAAGGCGCTTCTGTGGGTGATACTATTGCCGTAACAGCTTATGACAATGATTACGTTCCCGGAAAGAATACCATAAGCTGGTTGAATGAAAATATGCTCAACGGTCACGAAAGTGCCTATTCGTTTGAGTTGCATTTCCCGCTGGGTTTCAGTAAAACCGAAAATACGCCGGAATTCAGCCTCTATCCTGTTCCTGCCCATGAAAAATTCACGGTAGAACTCAAAAAGCTGGATGATGCTAACTTTCTCGTTATTATAAATATGCAGGGAAAATCTGTAAAAACTTTGCAGCTTACTGATGCAAAAACCGAAGTCGGAATCGGAGGTCTTCCTGACGGGATGTATATGGTAAAACTTAGCAGCAGAAGGGGAGTATGGATTAAGAAAATTATTGTGATGTAATTATTTTGATTTACAAAAGTCAATATCTACAGCTTCGTTAGGCAATATTGTCCTTTATATTTCTGTTCTGCCAGTTTTTGTTCGTGATCCAATACCATCTTACTAAAATGTAAAAGCTTAAATTAAATTTAAATCCATCCTTTTGTAAATGTTAGTTAGTAAGAATTTGTAAACTATTCTGTCTTTTTTAATCCAGCTATTAAATTCTTCAAATAAGACGTCAACTGAGCTGCCATCATTTTATGCTCTTCGATGGTGGGATGACCCGAACATCCGGTTGATGGAACTGTGGTAAATCTGAAAATTTCAATTTCTTTGCTGCCGGGGAATTGCTTATTAGACTCTGTTTTTACTGTTTGAAGACATGTTAGCAGCATTTCTGATCTTTTATCTTCAATCATTGGACTTGTGAGCAGAATAATTTTTGCTTCGGGATAATTTTTATAAACAGTGCCAATAAACTTAATGTATTCACTGATAAAATTTGCTGAATTAAACGGCAGTCTTTGTTTTGTTCCATCACCATTGCTGAGATCGTTTGTTCCGAGCGCAACCAATACGATATCAGGAATAAAGGTTTTGAAATCCCATTTCCGCAGGCTGTCAGTAATTAAATAGGCCGATTCATATTGCTGCGGAACTGTTGGCCCATCACTGTTCCAGTTCCTGTAAATGCCTGCACCGCTGATTGAACTTAACATATAATCGGCTCCTATTGCCCTTGCGGTGATGGATGCATAACTCCAATAAGCATTATGCTGATCATACCATTTATCGCTGCCACAAGGTATCAGTTGCATGTCATTCCCCATTCCGCAGGTTATGCTGTTACCTATGAATTCTATTTTTGTGGTATTTTTCACCTCCAGTTGTTTTAACTTTTGAGCTTTAACGCCATGAAACAGGACAATGCCATTTGCAGCTTCAGTTGCTTTGTATATTCGCAATGTATGCCAGGGAGACAGTTTTTTTTGTGATGTAATACTAAAATTTCGCATTTCGTTACCATCAACTTTGAGCCTGCCGGAATATTCACCATCAATTTCCAATGCCACGTAATTATAATTTCCGGGAGTAGCTATATTTTGAAGTAAAACAGTACACGAATCGCCTTCAAAGAGGAACCCGACAAAGGAAGCAGAACTAATTAATTCAATATTACCACTTCTGTCCAAAACAGTCCTTCCCTGGAACGAGATAGAAACATCCGTTGCAGGGAATGTAAGTACCTGAGCAGTAACAAAAGTGTTGATGCTTAATGCCGCCCAAATAAGAACGTACTTTTTTAGCATCTCGCGAAAGTTTGATTTTTGCATAGTAAGTTTAAGTGGTGTTATTTTTAAATGTGTTTCCCAAAAGGGAGAGTATGCATGGATAAAAAATATCAGTTCCGGGTTTTTGTATTTGAATAAACTCGGTTAATCCAGGTATTTTTGTATCCTATCATGCAGCCACGCAAATATAACCGGATAATCGGCAGCATTCAGAAATGCTTTTATCACAGGCAATGCTTTTTGAATCAAAAAGCAATGACACTTATTTCAGTCTGTATCTTAGTAGCTGATAAACAGTGTGTTAATTTATAATTAAGGGTCATAGATTCCGGATAAAAGGTAGCACATTTCTTGTAAAATTGCATTTTGGTAACCAATTGAGTATTATCTTAGTCGCCTCAAAATAATGTGGGTAATTAAATGTTCAAAACTAAACAAGGGTTAGTTTCCCGAACAATAATGTCCGGAAGAATTATCCGGACAATATTGCTTTTTGCTTTTACTCTATGCAGTTTTGCCCTGGTAGCCCAGGATCAGCAGATTGAACTTGTGCGTGCTATAAAGTCGGGGGAGCTGCCCGAAATTGACATAAACTGTATAGCACAGGATAGTGCAGGTTTTTTATGGATAGGAACCTGGAAAGGATTATACCGGTACGATGGGCGTAAGGTGATCAACTATTCACAACAACTCAGCAATAAAATAGGAAGGAAGATTTCAGCACTCTTCATGGATAATGAAGGGAAGTTGTGGATTGGCACTTACAGTGAAGGTCTCTTTGTTTATAATCCCAAAAATCAGCAGGTTAATTCCTTTGAGTCTATCAATCATACTAAAACCGGGAACATTATCAATATTTCAGGTGGTTCCAACGGGAAGGTGCTGGTTGCATCCTATAACGGAGTTTTTATTTATGACACCGGAAAACAAAAGTTTGATCCATTAACGCTTGTTTATGCTGAAAACAGCAACAACTTCAGGTTAACCATGGCTTTCGAGGATTCAAAGGACAATTTATGGGTTGGATCGGATCGGGGATTGTTACGTTACGATCCTATACTAAAGAAACTGGTGAACACAAACCAGTTAAAAGGTCTTTACATCCACAAAATCCTGGAAATGGCAAATGGATGGATTGCCGTTTCCAGTCTGAATGGCACTGATATTTTTGAAGAAATTAACGGTGAACTTAAGGCTCTTAATAACAATCCGCTGATTTCGTTTATTATGAACGAACGCGGTGAATCCGACATTTCACTAACGTTAAAGTCACAACCAGACCAGTTTTGGATTGGAACATATGATGGGTTGATCGTATTCGATATTAAATCCGGAACACTTGTTTCGCGGCCATCGTTCAGGGCAAGCAAAGAGACAAAATCCTTCCATGTTGGTTCCTTGCTCGAAGACCGGCAAGGTATTATTTGGGTTGGCACCAATAATGGGTTGTTTAAATACGATCCTAATCATAAGCCATTTAACACACACATAGTGGGCATTACCCGATCCGAAATTATTTCTGTTGCGAAGGCCGGGAAAAATTCATTTTGGGTAGGCACAAGCCGTAAAGGAATTTACCTGGTTGAACTTGGCAGCAGTGGAGAGCCTATAGCCGAACGCAAACTAATTGTAAACTCAACAGGTAAAATCAATCCTTTTGGAAATGATATTTATAGCATTGAAGTCGGTTTTAATGGAGATATCTGGTTCAGCACCAAGGCAATCGGATTAATACATGTGAAAAAATATAATGTTTCAGGCAATAACCTGCTGGCAACTTCAGTTGATTATTTTAACGAAGCCAATGGGTTTCCTGATAACCATATAATGACATTGTACCGCGACAGTAAAGGAATTATGTGGGGCGGCAGCTGGTCAAACGGGTTGATTTATTATTCGGAAGAATTAAAGTCATTCAGTCAACTAAAAGGCCGATTAGCCGGGGAGCTAAAAAGCTATCCGATCGTAAAAATAACCGAAGCCGGGCCTAACAGGTATTACCTTGGTACACGTGGAAGAGGACTTATTGTAATTGAAACCAACAGCACGCGTGATTCCATCGTTAAAATGGACATACTCACAAACAACCCTGCTGATCCGACAAGTATCTGCAACAATTTTATTTCTGATTTTATCATTACCCTTGACAATAGTCTTTGGATTACTACCGAATCTGGCATCTCCATTTTAAAGGAATCGGACCAGAAGTTTATTAATATAGGAGTACAAGAAGGCTTGCAAAACACAGTATTTCAATCTATTACATCTGTATCGTCAAATGAAATCTGGGCTGCTGCCGAAAACGGGCTTGTTAAAATGATACTTAAAAATGGTATCCCCGACCAGATTCGTAATTACAACCATTATGACGGGCTGGAGATTTCGCTTTTCAATACCAGCTGTGTATTGAAGCAGGACAATGGAATTTTATATTTCGGCGGAAAAGATGGAATCTGTTACTTTAATCCGTTGATGATAACAGATTCAAAATCAACACCTTCAATCATTATCACACAAATAGGATTGTTTAACGATATCCTGCTCGCCGGAAGGGAATACGACGGAAGGATTCTTCTTGAAAATTCGGCCTGGAATACAAAAACATTAAAGTTAAGATACTTTCAGAATACCTTATCGTTTACATTCTCCGGTATGGATTTCAGTGTTCCTGAGAAAATATCTTATGCCTACCAACTTGAAGGTATCGATAAAAACTGGATTTATACAACTACTCCCGAATGCTACTATCCGCGTTTGAAATACGGGAAATATACCCTGAAGGTGAAATGTTCGAACAGCGATGGTATATGGAATAACGATATTACTACTCTCGAAATCAGAATACTGCCACCGTGGTGGTACTCAGGTTACGCTTATATTGTTTACTTCCTGTTATTCCTTGCATTGGTTTATTTTTCATACCGCCTTATCACATACCGTCATCGCCTCCGAATCCGTCAATTGGAGCAGGAACAGGAGATTGAAATGTATGATATGCGCATGCGTTTCTATACTAATATATCTCATGAATTCCGCACTCCATTAACGCTGATAATGGGTTTGATCGGCCGGCTAAGGATGAATGATGACGCTGAAAAGCGTTCCGATTTTTATGAAAAAATTGACCGGAATGCCAAAATATTGCTAAGGCTTATTACTGACCTGATGGACCTGCGCAAGATTGAAAAAGAAGAAATCCGGCTCAGGCGCGAAAATATTGACGCTTCCGTGTTTTTCAGGCAATCGTGCGAAAGCTTTGCCGATCTGTTCTCAACCAAAGGACTCGATTTTAAATATACCGATAAAGTTGAACGCGAAACGTTGATCGAAGGCGACCCTGTGAGATTAGAATCTGTTGTTTATAACCTGCTTTCGAATGCTTTTAAATACACCAATAAGAATGGCAGCGTTGAATGTGAAATAGGAATGGTGACAAAAGCTTTCAGGCAAAAATCAGTGTTCCAGTTTAATTACAGGACAAAAGAAGCAAGTGAATATCTTGCTTTCAGAGTCAGAGATACAGGTGTAGGAATGACCAGGTCACAGGTAAGGGATATTTTCAGTAAATTCCAGAAGAGTATTACCCAGGATTTAACAGAATCGAATTCAACAAGTTACGGAATCGGACTTTTATTTACCAAATCTCTGGTTGAGTTGCATCATGGTTTTATTGAAGTGGAGAGCGAAAATAACAAAGGAACGACCGTAACAGTTTATATTCCATGCATTGCTAATTCCACTGCAGGACATGTTCAGACTAAAACCAAGTCAGATATTATCCTTATAAACAAAGCCTTGCCTGAAACTGGTATATTGCCGGAGAAAAACAGCAGGAAAGGCGATGAGAAAATCATACTTGTTATTGATGATAATACAGATGTACGTAACCTGCTGAAAGACATTCTTGTGCCGGAATATAAAATTGTAGAAGCTTCTGATGGCCTGGAGGGATGGAATAAAGCAAGTGAACTAGTTCCGGATTTGATTATCAGCGATATTCTTATGCCGGGTATGGATGGAAACAAACTATGCGAAAAGATAAAAACCACGAATCTTACCAACCATATCCCTGTCATACTGCTGACTGCACTTCCGACCTCGGAGGATAGGATCAAAGGATTGAAACATGGCGCCGATTCATACATTCCCAAACCATTTGAAGCAGAACATCTTCTGGTACGCATCGAAAAATTAATCGGATCGAGATATATGCTTAAGGAAAAATACATGAAAGATTTCCTGGTAACACCCGAAAAAAGCCATGAAGCCGAAATAAATCCTTCAGCCGAATATATTGCCAGGATTAAAAAGATTATCGAGCAAAACATAACAGAACCCGAATATGATGTAGCCGACCTTTGCCGCGATCTGGGAACCAGCCGCATGCAGCTATATCGAAAACTGAAAGCCACCGTCGGGTATTCAGCCAATGAACTGATCCGTAAAATAAGACTTCATAAAGCTGCCGAGATGCTTCTGCGAGGCGATCTCAATATAGCACAGGTTACATACGAAGTCGGATTTAGTGATCTGCAATATTTCAGGATGTGTTTTAAAGATGAGTTTGAGGTTACGCCTTCACAATACATCAAAGCACATATCAAGGACGATGGGCAAACTGCTCTGAAACTTGACCCTTTCGATCAGGAGTAATTTTCATTGCATTTTTTTAAATTTTTATTTAAGCATGGAATTGACTTTTTCAGAGTTGAAATCCTGATTAAGATTTATTATTTCGTCATATTTTATTTTGAAAAATTTTACTATAAAGTTTTCTAATCATATATTTATGATATTCATTTAGTTAGATGCGTTTGTTACAATAGCTGAATATAAAAGTAACAAATGTCCTCCCAATTTGATATAATTGTCCACCGCATACACACAGCTATGAATATACTTTTACCATGCAATAAAAACTAAAAAACATGCTGTTCATATTTTATTATTAACAAGGTAAGTTCAGCAAGTATAAAAAATTAATTAACCAATCATTAACCAAACATTAGCAAAAGGATTATGAGAAAATTAAATCTACTGCTGGTATTTATGCTGCTAACAGTCATGCAGGTACTGGCACAACGCACCATCACAGGTACAGTAACCAGTGTGGATGACGGAAAAGGGATTCCGGGTGTTTCTGTCATAGTAAAAGGTACTACACTCGGTTCGCTCACCGATATTGACGGAAAGTTCAGCCTGAATGTCCCTAAAGAAGCAACAACACTTGTATTCTCTTTTGTAGGAATGAAGAAACAGGAAATTGCTATTACTTCGTCGAATGTGCTTGATGTACAACTACAATCCGAAGCCGTTGATGTGGAAGGAGTGGTTGTTGTAGGGTATGGTGTGATGCGCAAAAGCGATGTTACCGGAAGTGTGGGAAAAGTTAATCCTGCCGACCTTAAAAAAGTAACAACCATTGATGCTGTTGCAGCACTTCAGGGTCGTGTTGCCGGTGTTAACGTCATGTCTAATTCAGGAAATCCGGGAGCAGGTTCAAAGGTAAGAATCCGCGGTATTGGTACTATCAATAACTCCGATCCTTTGTACGTGGTTGATGGATTTCCAATGGGCGACATCAGCCATATTGCACCTAACGACGTTGAAAGCATGGAAGTTTTAAAAGACGCTTCGGCTACTGCAATTTATGGTTCGAGGGGAGCTAACGGGGTAATTTTAATTAAAACCCGCTCCGGTTCAAAAGGCAGCAAACTCGAAGTTCAGGCCAATGTACAGACAGGATTTTCGGAAGTAGCCAAAAAACTGGAGCTGGCCGATGCAACCGAGTTTGCAAATGCACGCAAAGTAATAGGTGCAACTGATGATATTATCAATTATGTTCTGGAACAGCAGGAAGCCGGAAATTACATGGATGGAACCGATTGGCAAAAAGAAATTTACCGCCAGGGTGTAGGTACTAAATACAATGTAAGCATCCTTGGAAATTCCGAAAACTATTCTTTCGACCAGGGATTTACCTATGCTACCGAAACCGGCACTGTTAAAGGTACTTATATGGATAAGCTGATGGTACATTCAAACAATAATTTTACTTTAACCAATAAAATTAAAGTAGGTTTGAATTTCAACTATGTTCATTATGAAAAACCGGGAGAACGGAACGACTTTTACAGCGGTACCATTCCTGGTGCTCTTAGGTCGGATCCAATTTCGGCTGCCTGGGATGACTATACCAATTTTTATGGTGAGATTTATTACTCACAAGCTGCAACCAACCCTGCTTTGTCTATATATCTGTCAGGAAAAGAAAAATATCTGGGTAACCGGGCTATGGGTAACTTCTACCTCCAGATTGACGATATTCTAACCCCCGGGCTTTCATTCAGATCTCAATTCGGAACCATCATGGATTTTGATGACCAGAAATCGTACAGCCCTCAATATTATATAACTCCAACTCAAAAAAATGACGAATCCAGCCTGTATCAAAAACGTGCTTATGGATTAAACTGGGTAAATACCAATTATTTTTCGTACAATAAGTCAGTTGATAAATTAAATATCAACGCAACCTTAGGTATGGAACTGCAGGCAAGCAAATGGTCGGATGTGTGGGCTACCGGATATGATGTTCCTGAAAATGAAAACTTACAATATTTAGGCGCTCACAAAGATGCCGTTAAATTTGGTTTGGGTGGCGGAGCAAGCGAAAACCGCTTATCCTCGAGTTTCCTCAGGGGTAATTTTTCGTGGGATAACAAATATGTAATTACCGCAACAATCCGTGCCGACGGCAGCTCGAAATTTACACCGGAGAAACGTTGGGGATATTTCCCATCGGTAGCAGCAAGCTGGAACATGCAGAACGAGGAATTTATGGCCGGAACTGCTGATATATTGAGAACTCTGAAACTTCGCGCAGGATGGGGAGTAGTTGGAAACCAGTCGAGTGCCGGTAATTTCGACTATGTGTCAAGTGTGAACGGAGGCTATATATATGCTCTCAATGGCGTTCCTGTCGAAGGTGCTGTTCAGCAACAATTGGCTAATACCGAACTTACCTGGGAAGGTTCTGAACAAATAAACTTTGGGGTCGATTTCGGGTTACTCAACAACCGCCTTACTGGAACTGTTGATTACTTTATCCGCAACACCAATGATATGATCCTTCAGCGCCCTATTCCTATGTATGCAGGTAAAAAGAAACCGGCTGTAAATGCAGGTACCATGCAGAACAAAGGTATTGAGTTTACGTTAAACTATACTGAGACAAAGGGCGATTTCAGGTATGATGTAGGTTTTAACCTTACGTTTATTAAAAATGAAGTTACCAGCCTGGCAGGTGGCGATCCAATTCGTGGAGGCAGTGCCGGGCGCATGGGAAATTGCACAAAAACCGAAGTTGGACGAGAAATTGCCTATTTCTATGGCTATGAAACTGATGGAATTTTCAAAACCCAGGATCAACTTGACGCTTATGTAAAAGATGGCGTCGCCATTCAGCCGAATGCCGGTCTGGGCGATGTTATTTTCCGTGATTTGAATGAAGATGGAAAAATTACCGAGCTCGATATGACTTATCTTGGAAGCGCAAGTCCGATAATGACAGGTGGTTTCAATGCAAATATGGCATATAAGGGATTCGATATGGTATTGTTCATAAGCGGTTCGTACGGAAACGAAATTGTAAACGCCATGTACCAGACACTATACAACTCAAAAATGTTCGAAACAAATATCAGCCGCGATATGGCTGTTAACCATTGGTCACCCGAAAATCCAACTTCTGACGTTCCCCGTCTCGATGCAGCCGACCTGAACAAAAATACTGAGAATTTCTCAGATCTCTATGTCGAAAATGGTTCCTATATGAGGCTGAAAAACCTGCAGTTTGGTTACTCCCTTCCCTCGCAACTGAACAAAAAGATGCATATTAAGAACCTTCGTGTTTTTGCCTCTTTTGATAACCTGTTAACAATAACAAAGTATACTGGTTTAGATCCGGAACTCTTCGGCTTGTATGGCGATCCTTTCCATTATGGTGTTGATATGGTAAATTATCCGCAACCCCGCACGTATTCAGTCGGAATTAATTTAACCCTTTAACCCTTAAATTGATCACGAATCAGCCATGATTTGCAAATGCGAAATACAATGATTTCAAGTTTCACATGGCATGTTCCAGACCAAATTAATAAAAAATAAAACAGACACAGATGAAAAAGATAACATACCTAATACTGGCGGCTGCGCTTACTACATTGCTTTATAGCTGCGACAAGTTTCTGGATGTTGAGCCCCAGGGGGCAGAAAACAGCGGAAATTTCTTTGATACCAAAGAAAACGGGCAACGTGCCATAATTGGTTTATACGATATGCTTCAGCTCGACGAAGGTGCAGGTCCCGATGGACAATGGATGGGCCACCACCATGATTTTTTTATGGGCGATATACGGTCCGACGATGCCGAAAAAGGAAGCAACGACGGCGATTACGGCACCATGTGGGAAATGCTTGAATTCACCATGACTCCCCAGATCGGGTTTTCGAGTGATTTCTGGATTCATGGATATTGGGGTATTTCACGTGCAAATTATGCACTTGATAATCTCCCCACAGTTACCTGGGATCCCGCTGTCCGCGACCGTTTAACAGGAGAAGCATCCTTTATGAGGGCTTATTTTTACTGGTATCTGGTCCGTATTTACGGTGGTGTTCCTTTATTTACTACTTCTGTAAATCCATCAGATTTTGGAAGTGTTAAGCGTGCCAGCCTCAATGAGTGTTATACACAAATGGCTAAAGACCTTACTGTAGCCATCGAATTTCTGCCTGAAAAAAGTGCTATTTCATTAGCTGAAACAGGACGGGTTTCAAAAGGTGCAGCAAAGGCTCTGTTAGCCAGAATTTATATGTATCAGATTGGTACCGATAAGGAAAATACAATTACCTGGCAACAGGTTTACGATCTAACCGATGCTGTTATCAAATCAGGCGAATATAGTTTAATGGCCAATTATGCCAAGTTGTGGGAAACCGAAAATAAGAACAATGAAGAATCGGTTTTTGAAATTCAGTTTGGTGTTGGCGCTAGCGATCAGGCTCCTGCTTCGATAGGAACCAATTGCTATAATTTTCAGGGTAACCGTAAAGATGATTCAGGATGGGGCTTTAATAATCCAACCCCCGATTTGTTCGATGCCTATAATGTGGATGTTACCAACGATCCCCGCCAGTCCTGCGTGTTTTATGGCGAGAAATATAACAATGGCATTCTGTATGGTGAAAAAAAGAAATACGAACGTAACGAACAAGGCTCCGATTGGTTGAACCGCAAAGCAGCCCTTCCGGAAAAACCTGCATTGGCAAAAGCCAGCGATCGTAATATTAAAATTATACGTTATGCCGATGTTCTCTTAATGCATGCCGAAGCTGCATATTATACCGGCAATGCAGGCGAAGCTCAGAACAAAGTGAATATGGTACGTGCAAGAGCACGCAACAGCTCATATTGCATGGGATATGCCGAAGGTAAAATGGATTACAGTGCCGCACCGGCCTCAGTAAATCTTCCTGACATTACATCAACCGGCGACCAGTTGTTGCAGGATATCTGGAAAGAACGCCGCCTTGAATTAGCCATGGAAGCACTTCGCTTTTATGACTTGGTCAGGACAGGACGTTATTTTGATGTGATGGATATGGAGAAGAATCAGAAACGTGCACCTGGTCTGACTTATGGATTGGGTGACAAACCTTACAAACAATTCCCGGGCCTGAAAGCAAATGGGTTAGCCAAATCAATTGATGGTCCCGACGGTCATAAAGTACCCTTAATGCCGATTCCTCAAACAGAGGTTCAGGCATGGGGCCTGGAACAAAATCCCGGATACTAATCTTTTAAAAACTAATTGTTATGAACAAAAATATAATCCGAATTGCTTTGTTTGCGGTACTCGCACTAGCTGTATTCAGCTGTACGAAAGAAACTCCTTTTTCCGAAGGGTATGATATTAATCTCCCTGTCGCAACAGTTACTACTATATCTGACGAAGCACCTTTCGTTGGAAGCCAGATTGTACTTACAGGAACAAATTTAAATACTGTCAGTTCCGTTGCTATTGGCGCTAATACTTTCGCTATCATCAGCCAATTTCCCGATTCAATGCGAATTGAAGTTCCCCGTGTTGTTGAATCTGGTAATATCACTATTACAAATAAGTACAAACGCGAATATGTAACCGTTCAAATGCTGAAACCTCAGTTTTATCCTGCCATAGTTACAACATGGCCTGCCGAAATACAAAGGGGTAAAGCTTTTATAATTAAAGGTGAAAATCTTGACCTGATCAAAGAAGTGAAGGTTAATGGCAAACTGTCGTCAATTGTTGGCTCTGCCACACCTACTCAGGCAAGCTATGCCACAGCCGGAATTGAACTGGGCGAAATGGCAGTTATTGAGGTAACTCCTAAAGCGGGTGAGAAACAATCGTCGCCTGAAATACCTGTTATCGCTCCTATAAATACATATTTGCCACAGCAAACAATTATGCTTTGGGATTTCGAAACACCTCCTGCTACAACTGATGGTTGGGGAGGAAGTCCGTTTACTGCAACAAATGGGCCCGGTTTCTTCGGTAAGGAATACAAAGTAACTTCACCTGCAGGTAATGGATGGAACGGCTGTTACATACGTCTGACCAATAACAACGGAGGAAATGGATTCGATCTGTCAGCATTTAATAAACCCTACATCACATTCCTGGTAAATACCAATGGTAAAAAAGGATATGTAAATCCGGCAATCACAATAGCAGGGACTGAATCCGATAAACACTTCACCGGGCAAGGCGGACAATATAGTGATAACTATATGATTTCAACCCAGGGATGGGAATGGCGTTCGTACGACCTTGAAGCAATGGGCTGGGCGGATATTAAAGGGAAAGTTGATAAAATCGATATGTGGTTCAGAGGAGGAAATGTTGGCGAAACAGATGAATTTGAAATTGCCCTCGACCAGGTAATGATTACCGATGGTCCGTTAACTCCGACGCTGATTTGGGATGCAGAAGAACCTGCTGGTGGCGATTTACCAATCACTTTCAATGGTGGCACAGGACTTACAGGCTACAGCCAAGGGCCAAAATATGTTTCATACCTATATACTGTTGGTATTGATCCCTGGGCCTGGCTTGGAAATATCATGGCTGTTGGTAATTTAACCCTCGATCCAATTGCATATTCCAATGGCATTTACATCAACTTCTTAGTAAACACTGGAAATACAGAAGGATATGCCGGAATTCAAGTAGAACAAAACGGAAACAAAGCTGCCAATCAGAAACTTGATCCTGCTTACGGAGATAATTACAAGTTTAAACCCACAAACGGAAATTGGGAGTGGAGATCCATGAAATTTGATATTGCAAGCTGGGATAACTGGGGAGGATCAATAGATGAAATTGATTTATCTCAACCATACAACCTAAGTGTATATGCCCGTGGGGGAAATATAGCGAGTGGCGTAAATGCCCAACTGCACATGGATTACTTTGTTTTTACCACTGTACCACTTGATCCAAACCTTATTCCTGAATAACCGGTAAATTCAGTAATTGCAGTCTGTCTGTAAAAACTGAATCTTCAACAATTCATAAACCAAAATCATCAAAGTGCCATGATAACTTTTTTCGGACTTAATTTATATCACACCTTTTGTGATAGTACGAAAAATAAAAATGGAGGCATTCCGATGATGGTATAGGGTTCAATTGTAAAAGGGAAGCAATACTGCTTCCCTTTTATTCATTTCTTCTAAAAATTGCACTATGAAAATTTTCCGGTTCTCTGCAACAGGCCTTCTGTTTATGACGCTGTTTTCAAGCGTTCTTACTTTCGCCAACACGATCGTAGTTGATGATTTTAATGACAATACCATTGGTGCCGAATGGCAGATTGAAGGAACGACATTTTCCCTGTCAGTTGAAAATGAGGCTCTAAAAGTTAATTACAACCGCACAGCATCAAGCTGGGAATGGGATCAGTTTCATCATATTTTCGCTGATCAGCCTTCGCTGTTCCAATATCAGATTAAAATTATGCTGAAGTCGGACGTTGCGACGCAATTAGCCGTAAAACCTGCTTATACGGATGGAACAAATGACTGGCTTACCAGGGATATTTCTATTTCTTCCGTATATAAAGAGTATGTATTTTCAATTACCACTACCAATGCAAAAACACTTCAAACACTGTATTTTTATTTTGATGGTGGCAGCACAGCTTTGAAATCGGGATTGATTTTTATTGATCAGATTGTTATTAACACCACTTCATCGGGTCTGCTTGCCACTGCCATCAGCAATGCTAATGTTTACCTTTCAAATGCCGTTGAAGGTCCTTCCGAAGGCAATTTCCCGCAAGGGGCGAAAGCTGCTTTTAACTCCGCGGTTTCCGTGGCTCAGCTAATGCTTGCTAATCCACAGGCAACACAGCAACAACTTGATGAGGCTGTTGCCGATCTTAACGATGCCAATACCGTATTTGAAGTTGCAAAAATCCGATCATCCAAATTATCCGCACTCAGCCTGGCATGTTCTATGGCTACTTTCGAAACGCAGAATATGTATTTCAACCTGCGCCAGATTGCAAAATACAATACGCTTTTTGGTATGCAGGATGCAACCGGGTATGGTGTTGGCTGGTCGGGAAATAATTTCAGGGGCGATGTGGAGGATGTGTGTGGCTCGCTTCCGGCTGTGTGCGCATACTCAATAAAAGATGTCGCAAAAGGTCAGTCGTGGGACGATACCCGGCAGCGCTTTCAATACATTTACAACAAAGGGGGCATTATTTCACTCGAATGGCATATGGACAATCTTTATGGAGGAGATTTTTACTGGTCAACCAATCCGTATCCTGATTCGAATGTTGTAAAATCAATGCTTCCCGGAGGTGTAAACCATGCAGCTTTCAAATCCCAGCTTGACAACATGGCACTGTTCCTTCGAAATCTAAAAGGCGACAAAGGCGAATCTATTCCCTTAATATTTCGTCCCTGGCACGAACATAATGGCAACTGGTTCTGGTGGGGCGATCCGCACTGTACAATTGAAGAGTACAAACAACTATGGCAGTTTACTGTAAATTACCTGGTTAATGATAGGAAGGTCAGCAATGTAATTTTTGCATTTTCGCCTGATAAGTTTGTAACTAAAACAAAATATCTTGAGAGATATCCAGGTGACAGTTACATCGATATTTTTGGCTTCGATAACTATGCTGATGTTTCAAGCAGCTCAGGAATTACGTCTTTAGTCACGCAGTTGAAATACCTGGTTGAAATGGCTGAGGAGCGCAATAAGATATCTGCTCTTACTGAAACCGGACTTGAAGGCATAACCAATCCGAAATGGTTTACCCAGTTTATGCTTACCCCAATTAAAAATGACCCTATCGCACGACGAATTGCCTACCAGGCTGTTTGGAGGAATGCCAGTACAACACATCATTATGCTCCCTATCCGGGACATGCTTCGGTTCCAGATTTCATGGACTTTTACAACGATCCCTGGACCATTTTTATTGATGACTTACCAGCCATTTATGATTCAGCCATGAGCATTAACGGTGCACTTGGTTTTATTGAAGATCCTGTTCATATAATTAAAGGGATAAAAGTGTTTCCAAATCCTGCTGAAAATTTCCTTTATGTTCAAAGCGATATGGAACCAGTCAATTTTCAGATTTTGGATATTACAGGCAAAATGATAAAAGCAGGAAATTTAGATGGAGGAAGCACAGGCTCAGTATCCATTCATCAATTTCCAAAGGGTATCTATGTCATATATATAAGCAATGATTCTGGTAAGTTCACCACTTTAAAATTTATTGTGGACTAGCCTTCAAGTTTCAAACAGTAACTTTTGGACACAATTTTTTTAATTTTTTAATCATTCATCTCAGAAGACAATGAAGCAATATAACACAAGGATACTTAATACAGTGCTTTTCGTATTTCTTTGCCTTGTATCAGCAAATATTTATGGACAGAAGCAAGAAATACAATCCGTATACGAGAACATTATTACTCGAAAAGGCGACAACCTGATGGACGGGGACGAAGTATTCCGTTTTATGGGACTAGCTGCTCCAAATATTCAGCAAAACGAATCACAGATACGTGAAGACCGAACCAACCGCTTTCCTGACGAATATGAAATAAGAGATTTACTTGGTGGAATCCAACGCCTTGGAGGGCTGGCCACTCGTACTTTTTCACTGTCGGTGTACTCTCCTGACGATAAAGGAATGCCCGTTTACATTAGTGCAAGAAGAACCTATAACGAGGAAGCTTTTCAGTGCCTCGACCGCATTATTGCATTGAGCCACGAATACAATGTGCGACTAATTATTCCGTTTATTGCCTCACAATCCTTCGGGGGCATCCGTGGTGTGGATGAATTTTCGACTCTCTCGGGCAAGCCAAAAGGATCATTCTGGACCGATGAAGAAGTAAAAGCCGATTACAGGCATTTTCTTGATTTTGTGCTGAACCGTAAAAATACAGTAAACGGAATTCTCTATAAAAATGACCCGGCGATCCTTTGCTGGCAATTGGGTAATGAATTTGGAAGTTACCCGGGCGACCGCGGATTACCCTACGATGAATGGAGCCCCAAAATCCTGGCCTGGAGCCTCGAAATGGCAGCTTATATCAAAAAAGTTGATCCAAATCATTTAATTATGGAAGCCGGAGGTGCCGATCGTAAAGCCTTGCTTGCTGATCCGAATATTGATATTATAAGCGATCACTTATACGAATACTGGAATAAAATGGGTGGCCGTCCATGGGAACTTTCACCCATCGCGAAAGCATCAAGAGAAGAATGCAAAGGCAAAAAACCTCTGATGGTTGACGAATTTGGCCTTGGGAGTACCGAAAACCTTCGGGCACTAATGAAAACCATTCGCGAAGAAGGAATTGCAGGCGGACTGATATGGAGCATACGCGGTCACCGCCGCGACGGAGGCTGGTATTACCACAACGAAGGCGGTACAACAGTAAATTCCTTTCATGTTCCCGGTTTTTCAGCCGGTTATGTGTATGAAGAAACTCGCTTGCTTGATTTGCTCCGTACTGAAGCATACCTAATCCGTGGTATAAATCCTGAAACCATTGCCTTGCCCACACCGGCACCAGTGCTCATAAAACAAGGCGATGGATTTACCTGGCGTGGTTCGACAGGCGCTGCCAGCTATACAATCGAACGTGCCGAAAGCCTGTCAGGACCATGGAAAGTGCTGGCAATAGGACTTGAGGATTCTGTAATTGCCGATGTCAAGACTTTTGAGCCATCCGCAGAAGCATCAAACTCGCTTACCCTGTATTATGACGAAACAAAAGTTTCAGGCAAAAAATATTACTATCGACTCAAAGGTGTCAATGTAGCAGGAGAAACTGCCTACTCAAACATTCTCACAGTTAATTAAATTTTCATGGAACACATAGCATCTGAATTGCGGTATAGTAATATGCCCTACCGTCGTTGTGGGAAAAGCGGACTGAAACTTCCCTCAATATCATTAGGCTTGTGGCAGAATTTCAGTGAGTATGATGTGTTTGCCAATTGTCGCTCCATACTTCGCCACGCTTTCGATAATGGAATAACCCATTTCGACCTGGCCAATAATTACGGACCACCTCCCGGATCGGCTGAGGAAACTTTTGGACGGTTGATGCAAAAAGATTTCAGGCCTTACCGCGATGAAATGATAATTTCCACCAAAGCAGGTTACGATATGTGGCCCGGGCCTTACGGCGATTTTGGTTCGAAGAAATACCTTGTTGCCAGTCTCGATCAAAGCCTGAAAAGAATGGGGCTTGAGTACGTTGATATTTTTTACCATCATCGCCCCGATCCCGAAACTCCTCTTGAGGAAACCATGCTGGCTCTTGACCTGATTGTGAAACATGGGAAAGCATTGTACGTTGGCATCTCGAATTATTCAGCCGAACAATCAGAAGCAGCAATCCAAATTTTAAAAGAGCTGAAAACTAATTTCATCATTCACCAGGCCAAATATTCGATGTTTGAGCGCTGGGTTGAGAATGGGTTGCTTGATGTGCTTGAAAATAATGGAGCCGGTTGCATCGCTTTCTCCCCGCTTGCCCAGGGAATGCTAACCGATAAATACCTTAACGGCATTCCAGAAGGATCGCGGGCTTCACGCGAACATACTTCGTTAAATCCCGGCCAGGTGAGCTCCGCAAATATCGAAAAAGCCCGAAAACTTAATGCCGTTGCACTGGACCGCGGACAATCCCTTGCTCAAATGGCTATTGCCTGGTTACTGAAAGACCCACGGATTACATCAGTGCTGGTTGGCGCAAGCAGATTTTCACAATTACAGAATAGCCTTGAATCGCTCAATAAGTTGGATTTTTCTTCCGATGAACTTCAGCGGATTGAGGAGATTTTGAAATGAATGGATTTACATTGACTTCGGAATAACACCAAGGTGAGCCTCAAAATAGTGATCAGTTAAAACAAAGAATGCTAACCATTCATCATATTAAATTCCATCGGTTTTGATTTGTTTGCCAAATGATTCTAGTACTTCGTTACCACGCATTTTAATAAAGGACAATTTATAATAATAATTTTTGACGTTGTACAGAATCAAAAAATGAAAAACTCGCTTATAATAATAATTCTTATAGGAATGATTAATTTAAACTGTAAGGGAACAACAGAAAAACCGACATTTTCTGATAAATCTTCGGAATTGTATTTAAAAACAATGTTAAATCTGATTACTTTTTTTGATGAACATGCTTTCAATTCAAAAGAGAAATTTTACTATTCAGAAATTGATAATGAGGGTAACATAAAATCGAAAAAAGTATATACTGTTGCTCTAAGTCGAATTATTTATGGATTGTCATATTCATCGAAGTATTATCCCGAAAACTTAGAAAAAGCCAAAAACGCTGCTGATTTTCTCTTAAATCATTTAGTTGGCAGAGATTCTATTGGCGAGTATTTTATTTCATATATCGAAAATGGGCACCCAAATGAATCTAGAGATTTAGATATTTGGCAACAAGCCTACGGGCTTTGTGGGCTAACAGAATTATATCGTAACAATTCTGATAAAGAATTACTGAAAAAGATTCACGATATGCATGATGCATTAATTTTAAGATTTAAAGACTCCATAAATGGTGGTTTATATGGAAATTTTAACATTGAAGCAGGTCAAATATCTGGTAGCAAATCCTTACAATCATTAATGTATCCGATAACTGCCTATATGGCAAATTTATGGCTTACAGATACATTAAACAGAGCTAAATATGAACCGGTTATTAAAGAAAATCTGAAAATTATCAATCAAATAGCCTGGAATAAACAAACAAATTGGGTTAACTTAAAATTTGATGATTTATGGACAGTTTGTAAAAATACACATGCAGAAGATCCATGTTTTACAGTATCTCCAGGACATAATTTTCAACTTGCCTCTTTGCTGCTTAGAACAAAGTCGTGGAATTTTATTTCAGATTTGGATAGATCGGTTTATTATAAAAGCGGAAAAGAAATCTTGGGCGTAACATTGAAAAAGCCAATATATACTGATAACAGCTTTGGCAACGGCTTCTGTAGTCTGGTAAATCCTTTGACTAATAAAATTCTTGATGACAGAAAAACATGGTGGCAGCATTGCGAAGCCATAATCGCACTTTCGTTGTGCGAAGGGCAATACTCCTCAGAATTGAAACAATTAGAACATTTCTTTTTCGATACTTTTCCTGATTTTAATAATAATGGAGAGTACTTTTATGTAGATAAAGATAACAATCCGATTACAAGCGAATTAAAAGGAAGTATTGGAAAATCAGCTTATCATACAATAGAAATGATTCGTTTTTTGGAAGAAAACAAATCGGTGAACGAAAAAAAGTAAAGTCTATGAAAGCGTTTGAATAATCTGGAACAAAAATTTATAAGTGAATTAATTGCTTTTAACCCGAAATAAGTATGCTAAAAACTACCGGATCTTTTTTTACTGTAATTCTGATGCTTTTGCTCGCAAATGTATTCGAGCTTAAGGCAGTTGCCCAGGTTCCGAAAGACTACAAAGGCCTTCCGTTTAAGGATGAAGTTTATACACAGGGCCCACAGGTAATTCCCGGTCGCGTTGAATTGGCTTATTACGATATGGGTGGAGAAGGAATTGCCTATCACGATGTTACTCCCGAAAACGAAGGATCAAAACTGAATCACGAAGTCCATGAGTATGGCAGCCACTGGCGCCCCGGGATTCCCGCTTATATTGCTTTTTTTCGTGAAAAGGAAGGTGTGGATATTTCGTATACGAAGGACTGGGCTGATTTTAACCATCCAAACAAAGTGGATCCGAAAGTAAACCAGCTCTATATCGGCTGGCAGGAAGACGGCGAATGGACCAACTATACTGTGAATGTGATGAAACCCGGCAAATACCGCATCATCACCATTTATGGCAACAAGGATAATGGTTCCGAACTTTGGATAAATAACCAGCTGGCCTGCAAACTGCAGTTACCCGAAGATACCGGCAACTGGCATAACTGGACGCAGGCAACCGTGGGTGAAATTGTGTTTGAAACCGCAGGCGTGCAATTACTCACATTAAAATACAACAAGGGATCAAACCTTGGATTCCTCGATTTCCTTTTAGTCGAAGAAAGCCCCACAAAATAGAGTCAACATCTTAAAAAAAATAGTATGCCCATCTCATCTAACTTTAAAAAACTATCCCTGAGCATTTTCCTGGCCGTTGCATTTTTTCAATTGTTTTCGCAGGAATCATTTAAACTTTATGCTCCTGCCGACAAATCGAAAACTACAAACAATATGCCCACCCTTTCCTGGCAAAGAGTTTCCTGTGACCATTACGAGCTTTGGATAGATGACATATTGATGGATAAAATTTCTCCAAACCTGAATGCTTGCGTTCCTTTTCCATTGTCATTTGGTGATCATACATGGTTTGTAGTGGCTGTTGATGGATCGAAGCGCCTGGAAAGTAATCGTCATAAGCTTACAATTGACGATGCGCCGCTGGCTGTAGTTCCCGATGGTTCCGTTTTGCTGCGGCACAACTGGAAGGTAATTTCTTCATTGAAAGTAGGAAATGATGGCGCAAAACTCTCAAAAGGTAAAACAGACACAAAAGACTGGGCAAAAACCAGCGTTCCTGCAACGGTTCTTACGGCCTTGGTTCGCAATGGACTGTATCCGAATCCGTATGTCTCAATGAATAATATGTGGATTCCTGATGCCAGCGACGAATATAATAAAGATTATGATCTTCTTAAATTCAGCCATATCCCGAATACAAATCCATGGAAAGATCCATATTGGTATAGAAATGACTTTACTGTTCCTACCGGTTTAAAAGGCAAAATGATCTGGCTCAATTTCGGTGAGATAAACTACAAAGCTGAAGTCTGGCTTAACGGAAAACGCATAGCCGACACTTCAGAAATGATCGGGATGGAACGCGTTTTCCGGTTCGATATAACTCGTTTCGTTAAACCGGGCTCGACAAACACAATAGCCGTTGCCATTTATCCTCCAAACCACCCGGGAAAACCGGCGCCTGAGCCTTTGACGCCTTTTGCTGATCCGGGTCAGAATATGGCCGATGGCGCTATCGCCCGCGATTACACCAAATGGGATGTAATGGGCTGGGACTGGCAGCCTGCCGTCCGCGACCGCGATATGGGAATTACCGAAGATGTCTTTATCAGCACAACCGAAGCTGTTGAAATTACTGATCTGTATGTAAGTTCCGAACTGAAACTGCCTGATACAACTTCAGCCGATATTACCATTTCCGCAACTTTGATAAATCATTCAAAATCTGTTTTAAAAACAACTCTGAAAGGTTTAGTTTCCATTGGTTCCGAGGTATTCAATTTCGAGTTTCCCGTTTTATTGAAAGCCAATGAAATCAGGGAAATACTGCTTGATAAAAACAATACGCCAAAACTCCGCCTTATAAATCCGAAACTTTGGTGGCCAGCCGGTTACGGGAAACAGAACCTTTATTCCCTTTCATTAAAAGCTGAAGCTTCCAAAGGACAAAATGCAAGCGCTTCCACAACTTTTGGCATACGCAAAATGGAAACGTATATCGGCGCCAGGGAGCGAGAGTTTAAAATAAACGGACGGAAAATTTACCTGCGCGGCGGCAACTGGGTTATTGATATGATGCTTAACTGGAATGCTGAACGCTATGAGCAGGAAATACTGCTTACCCGTAATGCGAACCTCAATATTCTCCGTGTATGGGGGCCAACGGGAGTTGCTCCAAAAGCACTTTACGATGCTGCCGACAAGTATGGAATTCTTATGTGGCAGGATTTCCTGAATGATTTCTGGGGAACGTTTAAAAACACGCCTGGCTATCAGCCCGAAATTTCTCTTTTCGAAAAAGCAAGCATCGGAATTGTAAAAAAATACCGTAATCATCCATCACTTATTATCTGGTGTGGCGGCAACGAAGGCCCGAATCCGCGCGAAGACCTGATTGTAAACTCCATTCTTGCAAAATACGATGCCCGCGGAAATCGTCATTACCTTACTCAATCCGATGGCGACGGGCTGCATGGCGGAGGTCCGTATCATACTCTTGAACCCAAAGACTATTTTACCCATCCGAAATTATCAGGTTTCAGCAGCGAAATTGGCCCCAGCGGGATTCCTGTTCTGCAAAGCATTCAAAAGTTCATGCCTGAAATGGGAAAAACCTGGCAGCCCGGCCGTTTCCCGATTGATGGTACCTGGGCTTACCACGATGCGAACGACTGGCCGGGAACCGATACCCGGAAATTCACTTCGTACGACAATATAGTGCGGAATTATTACGGTGCTCCCGATACCTCAGGCTATAAAGGTGTTGAAGAATATAGCTTAAAAACTCAGATTGTAAACTACGATGTGTACCGAGCCAGTATCGAATCCATTAACAGGCAGTTGTGGTCCAGCGCAAGCGGCATCCTGCTTTGGAAATCAAACTCCAGCTGGCCAAGCGCAACCTGGCAGGTTTACGACTGGTACCTGCAGGCACATGCCGGATATTACGGAACCAAAAAAGCCGGCGAAGCCATTCATGTGCAGCTTAATAGGGATAATATGAGTGTTTCGTTTGTAAATATGACGGCGAAACCGCTTTCTAAAATCAGCATTAAGGCTACCCTGTTTAATACTGTAATGGCTGAAACCTGGAGCAAAACTACGGTTGTAAATACCGCATCAGATGAAGTTGCACAGGCTGGGATAATTGTACCGGAAACAAGCGAAATGCAATTTCTGAAACTTGTTTCTTCGGATTCAGAAGGAAAAGTACTCAGCGAAAACCTGTATTGGATAAGCAAGGAAAATAATTACACTGCTTTGAATTCGCTGCCTGTTCCTGAAGTTGTAGTTTCCATAAAACCTATCGCAGGAAATGCCGAAAATGAATTTGAAATTACCCTGAAAAACACCGGTAAAACCATTGCTTTTATGCTTGGTCTCAGGATTGCCGGTAAAGATTCGCAACAGGAAATACTACCTTCCTATTGGAGCGATAATTATTTCAGCCTGTTGCCTGGCGAAGAGAAAACTGTAACCGTAAAAACAGCTTTTTCGGGCCAGCTTGAAAAACCTGTATTCGAATTCAAAGCTTTTAATATGGACACATACAGATCAATTGATTTATAAAAACCTAAAACCATTTTATTATGGCTGGCCAATCCTTACAAGTTCTGATTGACGAATTTTTCTCAACGCTTGAAAAATTGATTCCTGAGTTTTCTACAAATCCACAGGATGCTTTTGCTGATGGCAATGTTGCCGTTTGTGTACTCGATGAAGCAGGAAATGTGTACGGAAAAATCTGGGGAACCGATAAAGTACAAGGCCGCCAGTTCTTTAAAAACGCCTGGATCAAAGCCAGCCAGGTGTGGATTACCGGTATGAAAACCGGTGAATATGAGCAAAAGCTATACAATGGCGAATTCGGGGAAGAAAAATATGGCATCTCCATGCCCGATCTGATCGGCTGGGAAGGCGGTCAACCCATAGTTCTGGCGGATGGAACCATGCTTTTTATAGGTTTCAGCGGGTTCAGGGGATTCAACGATATTGAGATAGTAAAAATGGCATTCGCTATAATGGACAAATAATCCCTAACTGAATAGTTGTAAAATACATAATAAACCCCGGGTTTCCTTCAATCCATAAAACATTTCAGAAAATGGAAACACTATTGGAAGAATACAAGAAAAAGCTGCAATCAACAACCGAATCAATCAGCAAACTTAAATTCAAGGATAACGCAAATCCCGAATATCTGAAGTTAACCATAAAAGCAGGTTGCTACAAACTAATGATTACCGAACTCGAAAATGTGCTGACTGGTAATTTATCATACAACCGCTGAATCTTTGGAAGTGTAGCCTAAAAAGTCTTTTTCGTAATTAATAAATGTAAACATGCTAAAATTCAAGAAGTTATTTGTTGTTGTTTCAGCATTCATCCTGCTTTTTTCATTTGCCGAAACGGCGAAATCACAACCCCTGGTAAATCCGAATGCAACACAACCAGCCAAAGAACTGAAAGCATTTCTTGATTCCATTCAGGGCAAAAAGATAATTTCGGGACAAGCTTTTGAAGATGTGGCCGAAAATTGGCTAACTGTTATCAGCGAAGCAAGCGGCGGACAGCAACCCGCGATTATGTCGCTCGATTTCATGAATTCATCTCCACTCAGGGTTTCGATGGGAACTGATCCGGAAGCCACAACCAATATGGGTATCGACTGGGTGAAAAACAAGGGCGGAATCCTCGAAATGCACTGGCACTGGGATGCACCCCGGTTGGTTACCGGTAATCTCTGGCAGGCGTTTTATACAGTAAACACTTCGTTTGATGTAGCTGCTGCTATGAGTGATACTTCTTCGGAAGATTATCATTTGTTGGTTCGCGATATCGATATCGTTTCGGAACTTCTGCTTCGAATGCAAAATGAGGGTGTCGCGCTGCTTTGGCGACCTTTGCACGAAGCCGAAGGTAAATGGTTCTGGTGGGGTGCAAAAACCGGCGATGCCTGTAAAGCTTTGTACCGTATGATGTACGACCGTATGGTGAATCATCATGGAATCAATAACCTTATTTGGGTTTGGAACAGCTATGGAACTACCAAGGAAAACTGGTATCCGGGCGACGATGTGGTGGATATAATTGCCTGGGATTACCCCGATTACAACCAGTTATCAGGATCGTGGAGCCAGTACCAAAGCTTGTTTGGCACAAAAGGAAAACTCTTTGCTATAGGTGAAGACGGGAAACTGTTTAATCCCCAGTTGTTCGCCCAGCAACCCTGGCTATATTTTGTTACCTGGGCTTACATGATCAAAGATCCGGGCCAGCCTAACGGGAAAAATACGGCTGATTGGATCAACTCGGTATATAATGATCCTAAAGTTTTAACACTCGACGATTTGCTGCCGGGACCTAAAGCAAAGGCGGGCTCATCGCAGCTGCTTTTCGACACCGATGGCGATGGTTCCGAAATGGTTCAACTCGACGGTTCGGCAAGTAAAACGGATTCAGGCACAATTGTATCCTATGTGTGGACTGAAAATGACATTGAAATTGCAAACGGGATCTCGCCAACCATCTCACTTCCGCTGGGTGTTCATACCATAAAACTTACCATTACCACCAGCATAAATTTATCTGAATCTGCACAGGTTATTATAACCATTAAGTCGCCGTCCATTTCGCTTCTTAAACCAAATTCGGCATCGTCAACCGAAGACAATCTGGGCAATATTGCAGCAAATGCAGTTGATGGCAATCCTGCAACCCGCTGGTCGAGTACTTATGCCGATCCGCAATGGTACCAGGTTGACCTGGGTAAAAAGTACGACATCACGCAGGTTATTATTTATTGGGAAGTCGCTTCCGCAAAAACCTACTCCATTGAAATTTCGGATAACGGACTGAACTGGAAAACCATAATGGTAAAATCAAATATGCCCGCTGGTGCCCGAATTGATGATATAGTTCTTTCGGGTTCAGGAAGGTACATCCGGATGAATGGAACCGAACGCACAACAACCTGGGGCTATTCGATGTATGAATTTGAAGTTTATGGAACCACATCAGGTTCAAACGGCGTGGCTGAAACAGATTTGGAAAGGATAAAAATATACCCGACAATACTTAGCAAATCTGAAAAAATGCAGGTTTCCTGTCCAGCAGATCTTCTCCCGGCAAACTACCAGGTTTATAGTCAGAAAGGCCAGCTTACAAAACAAGGAGTCCTGACTGAGGGAAACTGCGTTTTAGCTTTCGCAGAAATTTTGCAAGCCGGACTTTATGTGTTAAGGATTCAGCATCACGAATTCTCAATAACTGAAAAGTTTATAGTGAGGAATTGATTTTAAAAAATTCAGAGTATGAAATAGCCATGATTGGAATAACTCACTAACTAAAGGTGATATTTTAGTCAATCTGGCGTATTCCATGTGACCTTTAAAAAACAAATTAATAACACATGAAATTTAGACAAATACTACCCATCCTTTTCGCTTTTCTGGTAAATGGCTTGTCTGCCCAACCTGTATGTACACCCTGGGGGAATATTAAAAGCATTTTTGTCGAAGGAGAAGAAATGAAGTTCGAAACATCGCTGCGATCAGTAAATCCCGACTGGAAAGGCTATGTAAAAACCGAAAAATACAACTGGGAAGGCACTCAAACCTATACAGTTGAAGGGAACACACATACCGTTTCGCATTTCCTGCTTGGCCTGCCGCTCGATTTTACCAGCCGCATGAGCGAAACAGGGAAAGGTAACGCGCAGGTAGAAATGAATGTCAAAGCCAACGAAGTTATTTCACAGGCCGGAACCTATTTCTGTATGGAAGTGCCCGGAACTGAGTTTTCATCAGGAACAATCTCTTTTTTCAACAATAAGAAACAGGTTTCCGAACTGGATTTGAAAACGGCATCAAAAAAAACCACTGGAGATTTTATCAGGGTAAAAGCCAATAAAATAGTTTGGGAATCGGCGAACAGGCTTTACACAATTACCTCGGATGAAACAGTGGAAGTATTTCTGCGTCAGGATTTCGATGGTAATCCGGCTTATAAAAACGATCCCTGGCCGCAACAAAAGTTTGTTGACAGCGATCCGGTTAAAGGAAAGGCCGATTACCAGTTGTACTTTACCATGATTAAAGGAAATGCCCAAAAAGGGGTTTCGAAACAAATGACTTTCGATATTGAAGCCTCGGGGACTATTGATCGTGAGCCGGTAACTCTTGCACTCGATGCAAAAAATCCCGGTCGCAAATGGGATGGCATCAGCGGAAACTACCGCAATCAGTTTCCCGATAAGGACCCGATGGTTATTGATTATTGCCTCGACAGCCTGCGTGTTACATGGGGGCGCATTTCGATGTGGTGGGAAAACTGGCAGCCGGACGAAGGCGTAAATCCTATTGAGCAGGCCAAAGCCGGTAAGCTTCCGAAACGTGTATACGAACAAATGGAATTAGCCCAAAAACTGCAGCAGCGCGATATCCCGGTCATTGTATCCGTATGGGCCGCACCCGATTGGGCCGTTGATAAAAACAACATTCCTAAAAAAGGCGTGCATCTCGATCAGAAAAAGATGGACCGGATATGCGAATCTATTGCACTATACCTCCTTTATCTGAAACAGGAATATGGTGTTGAAGCCAGCATGTTCTCGTTTAACGAACCCGATTGCGGAGTTGAGGTTTTCCAAACGCCAGAAGAACATGCCATTTTTAACAAAGCCATTGGTGCTTACCTGAAATCGAAAGGACTGGCTACAAAAATGTTGCTGGGTGACACCGGTCATGGAACAGCCCTTGCCAATAAAATAGTGTGGCCAAGCATCAACGATCCGTTCATCCATCCATACATTGGCGCTATTGCACTACACACATATCACGGTTGCAATACCAGCGATTTGAACGAATGGGCCCGTGCATCCAAAGCCATCAATGTTCCGCTGATGGTAGCTGAGGGAGGCACCAATTCAGCCGCGCACCGTTCACCATTGGTGTTCTTGCAGCCCTGGTTTCAACTGGGTGAAATTGATACTTATATCCGCATCTGCAACATCTGCCAGCCCATCACAGTAATGGAGTGGCAGCTTACTTCCGACTATTCGGTTCTCACAGGTAAAGGATTGTATGGCGATAATGGACCACTACGGCCAACCCAACGCTTCTGGAACCTGAAACAATTGGGTGTAACACCGGCAGGCTCATTCTGGATGCCAATTTCCGGCAACCGGCCGAATATCAGTTGCGCCGCTGCCGGCGACATTGCAAAAGGGATTTACAGCATTCACCTTGTCAACAATGGGGCAACCCGCGAAGTCACAGTAACAGGTATTCCTGATTTGGTGAAATCGTTCAATATGTATGTAACGGATACAACCCGTGGCATGAAAAAAATCAAAACCATCCCTGTTGCTAACGGGAAAGCCACCTTTACACCTGAAGCACAAACTTTCACAAGCCTGATAAACGATTAACACCAAATCATACCTATGAACCGATTCATTATCGCAGCACTATTAGTTGTTCTCTCCATTAGCCTGAGAGCCCAGATTCTAAAAACCGAATTGCTTCAGGCAAAGGTTAGTCAATACCAGAAAGCCGAATGGAAAGTGGTGCTAAATGCTAAATGGATCAATCCTTATGCCTTCAGCGAAATTGCCTTGGATATGGTTCTCACTTCGCCATCAGGCAAACAATTGGCCTTGCCTTGTTATTACGAATCTGGCAAAAGTGGGGACGAATCGGTTTGGAAAGCCCGTTTTACCGCACGTGAAGCTGGTGTTTATTCATATCATTTCGAATTAAAGGAAAGCGGGAAAATCGTTTCATCAACTCCTGAAGCTGAATTCAGTGTGTCTCCATCAAAAGGGAAAGGATTCCTGAACCCGAATGATTTCTGGACTTTCCAATATGACAACGGTGAACTTTTTCGCGGCATTGGTGAAAATATCTGCTGGGAATCGCGTGACGAAGATGATTCAAAATACTTTAAAGCGTTGCATGAAGATAGGCGGTTTAATTATGAGTATATGCTGAAAAAGCTGGCGGCTAATGGCGGTAATTTCTTCCGCACCTGGATGATATACTGGAACCTGCCCGTGGACTGGAAGACAGTCATAAATAACAGCCGCTATCAGAATACAACATCTCCATACAACGAAAGCGGCATGAAACGCATGGATCAGTTGGTTGAGCTCTGCGATTCGCTAAACATACATATGATGCTGGCTCTGGAAAGCCACGTAGGTTTTATGGGTGATGGGTGGAAAATGAGCAGTTACAATGTTGCTAACGGAGGTTCGGCAAAAACGCCACTCGAATTTTTCACGCTTCCGGAAGCGAGGCAGCAATATAAAAATAAACTGCGGTTGATGGTTGCCCGTTATGGTTACAGTCCGTCAATCGGTGCCTGGGAGTTTTTTAACGAAATAGACAATGCCATGTATAATGTGAAGCCCGAAGATCAGCTTCCGCCTTCGGCAATTACCGCCTGGCACGACGAAATGAGTACCTTTCTGAAAACCATTGATCCGTTTAATCATATGGTAACAACCAGTGTTTCGCATCGCGATATTGAAGGAATGAACGATTTGAAAAATTTGGATATCAACCAAAAACACATTTACAAGAATACTGCCGGGATTCCGGGAACAATCCGCGAATACACGAAAAAGCACAACAAACCTTACATTATTGGCGAATCGGGCTACGAATGGGACTGGAGTAAAAACTTTAACGATTTTGGTGACGAAATGGATGGCGATTTTAAAAGGGCATTATGGTACGGCCTTTTCAGTCCGACGCCTGTTTTGCCCATGTCGTGGTGGTGGGAATTTTTCGAAAACAGGGGTATGATGAGCTATTTCACGAAAGTGAGCGAAATCAACCGCAGTATGCTCGAAGCAGGGAAAGGAAAATTTGAATTGTTTGATATGAAAGCGGTTCAGGAAGGAGTGAAGGCTTATGGCGTACGATGTGGCGAAAAGAATTTTGCCTACCTCTATAATTCAACCACGAATGCTGAAAGTATTATTTTCAATGGTAAAATCCCTTCAAAAACTGCAGGTGAAATGAACTGTTTTGATTGTGAAACAGGGGAATATAGTTCAGTGAAATATATTGTGACGCCAGGTAAAAGCATAAAAATTGATTCCTTTAAGCTTCAGCCGGGGAGCGATATGATTTTAATTTGGGATTAAATCAATTCTATGCTTGCTTAGAAAGAACCTTTCCCCTTTTCAAAGGGAAGTTCACTAATAGCTTATACCACAGACATGTAGTGTCTTTAATCCTGCAAATTGCCTTGATGAATGCTACTTGGTAAATCACTTTTTGCCTGGGATCCTTTTCTATTCTCAGGTATTATGCCTTGCAAACTAATCCGGATTGTGCTTTCGTGTTTTTGTTGTTACGCTTACAAAAATGTTTGTATTTTTGTTTGCATTACAATATTCAGATTATTAGGGAAATCAATAGTTTTGCCCACGTTTTCAATCTCAGTTTAACGATAATTTATTACCCGATTAATGGACCAGGAAGATTCCGGTATATTGGCACTTTTCGCCTGTGATGAGGAAAAAGCATTTAAACAAATGTTCGACCTCTATTATGCGGATTTCTGTGTTGTGGCCAGATTGTTTACTGGTAGCCAGGTGGTTGCAGAAGATATTGTGCAGCAGGTATTTGTGGGTTTCTGGGAACAAAAGTGCCAAACCCGGATCAATTCCACGTTAAAGGGATATCTTCAGACTTCGGTGCGTAATGCCTGTGTTAATTACCTGCACAAGCAAAAAAACGTCGAAAAAAAACAATCAGAAATACCTTTCGATAAAGTGGCTGTTCAAGCTCTGGATTTTTTACTGAACAAAGAGGAGCAAAAGGTAATAGCCAAAGCAGTGAGTGAACTGCCCGAACAATGCCGTAAAGTTTTTGAGCTTATTTATTTTGATGAACTTCCATATAAAGCTGCTGCTGTAAACCTTCATTTATCAGTAAATACCGTTAAATCACACCTGAAAAATGCCCTGCGGATCCTGAAAAGCAATTCCCGGCTGAAATCGTATTACCTCGTAAAAAAATAATACCAACCCACCCACCCATTTTCTTAAAAATTTTGTCTTTAAACCATATTATGGAAAGAGATCATTATAACATACCGGATTTTGTGCTCGAAATATTGGCCGCCAAAGCTAGTGGAAAGCTAACGCCCGAACAGGAATTACAATTGCAGAACTGGATTTCGCAAAATCCGCAGCACCGTGCCGAAATAGAGGAATTACAGGAATTATTGCAGAAACAGCATTTACTGTACCTCCGCAGCCAGGTAAATGAAGCACAGGGCTGGAAAGCCATTCAGCAGAAAATTCATTCCCCAAAACCAATCCGTACCCTGGCCTGGAAATGGTCGAAATACGCTGCAGCTCTGTTGGTAATTATCAGTTTTGCCTGGTATTTACGCACAACAGTAAAAACCCCTTCGAAAGAAACAGCCCAGGTCCATATACAAAAGGTTGAAAGGAATAATAAAGCTGTTTTGATTTTATCTGATGGCAGTGAGATGGTTTTAGATAATCCCGGCGATACATTGCTGAAAGAACCGGGCGGAGGTAATATCAGGAATACGCCTGGCCAGATGCTTGCATACGGTCAATCGTATTCCAATCCCGACGAAAAGGCTTCTAATAAATTAGTGGTGCCGGCAGGAGCGCGATACGAAATACAGTTATCGGATGGTACAAAAGTCTGGATGAATTCAGTTTCTCAATTGGAATACCCGCTTGCTTTCGGCAAATCGCAACGAAGAATAAAACTAACGGGAGAAGCTTTCTTTGAAGTGGCAAAAGATGCAACACGTCCATTTATTATCGATGCCAACGGATACGAGATCAAAGTACTGGGGACTTCGTTCAATGTATCGGTTTATCCTGCTGATGCTTACATGGAAACAACTCTTGTTAACGGGGCTGTTGAAATTACAGGAAAAGGAGGGAAAGTTATAAGCCTCAAACCTGAGCAAATGGCAAGGATTGACAATGCTGATCAGTCAATTGCTATTGAAACTGTGGATACACGGTACTTTACATCGTGGAAGGACGGAATAATGTACTTCAGCAACATGCCTTTAGAAGAACTGACAACAAGGCTCGAACGCTGGTATGGAGTAAAAATAACCTATAAAAATGAAAAACCGAAGCGGTTGCATTTCAGCGGTGCTTTAGAAAACAGCAGGGATATCCGGTTTTTGTTAAACCTTATTTCGCAAACCACACATGTAAAATTTGAAGTCAGCGACAAACTCATTACAGTAGAATAAAAAAACCGGAGAATGCTGAAACATTTTCCGGTCGGGAAGTAAACCGATGCCTTCAATTTTCGGGAGAGAAGGGCATCAATTTGTATAACCTCAATTACAAAGGTATGAATAAAAAGCTACAATGGCCCAGCCAGGCCAGATGGAAAGAACTTAAGTTTTATGTGATCCGTATGAAGATCTTCCTTTTTCTTACCCTTATCAGTGTGCTGCAATCCACTGCGGGTGTTTATTCGCAGAATGGCCTGATCAGCCTTAAACTTCATGATGCCTCGTTTGCTCAGGCAATGACAGAAATCTCCGAACAGAGTGATCATTTATTCATTTTCAGTAACGACGAGGTTAACCTTGAAGAAAAAATTAACCTGGTAATTAAAAATGCTACCCTCGATGAAGCATTGAAAAAAGTACTGGTAAATACCAGCCTCGACTACAAAATTGTTGAGAATTACATCGTACTTTCTCCCTCAACAGCCAGGAAACTCAAACCCGTACCTGCGAACATTGTGCCTGAACCGCGTAAAATCCGGGGAACAGTAACCAGTGCTGCCGACGGGCAGCCAATGCCTGGCGTAAATGTCTATTTTAAAGGCACTACAGTAGGTATATCCACTGATATCAACGGTAAGTATGAACTCCTTGTTCCCGACAATGCCCAGATCCTCGTTTTTTCACTGATCGGGATGAAAGTAGAAGAAGTAGCTATAGGAAAACGGACAGAAATAAATATGGTGTTGGTTGAGCAGGAAGTGAGGCTAAACGAAATCGTAGTTGTTGGATATGGCACTCAAATAAAACGCGACCTTACCGGCAGCATTGGCAAAGTTGATGTCAGCGAACTCAAAAGTTTTACTGCTCCGGGATTTGAAACTGTTCTTCAGGGTCAAACAGCCGGTGTACAGGTTCAGCAGGGAAGCGGCAAACTGGGAGAAGCAATTATGATGCGTATTCGCGGTTCTTCATCCGTATCAGCAAGCAATCAGCCATTGTATGTGGTTGACGGCGTACCCATCACAACCGAAAACCAGGGCGATTTGAGTAACCAGCCTACAAATCCGCTTACGGATATTAACTTCAATGATATTGAGTCCATACAGGTATTGAAAGATGCTTCTGCCGCAGCTATTTACGGCTCAAGGGCTTCTAACGGAGTAGTACTCATCACAACGAAGAAAGGGAAAAGCGGGAAAACGAATTATGCGCTCAATTATATATTTGGGGTAAATCAGCCAAGTCATTTGCGCGACTGGTGCAACCGGGCCGAATACCTTGAACTGATGGATGAATCGCTGAATAATTCCGTGGATGATAATGGCCTGATATGGGGCTGGAAAACTCCGGATGAGCTTAAAGATGTGTATATTCCCGGATGGCGCGATGGTACAGATACAGATTGGCAGAACGAAGCTTTTCAAAATGGATTACTCCAAAGGGTAAATCTTTCAGCTACCGGTGGTACCGAGAAAACACGCTTCTACACAGGAATTACTTATGATAATCAGGATGGAATACTTATCGGTAATAACATTCAGAAAATAAGCGGCAGGCTTAACCTCGATCAGGAAGCTTCAAAGCACATATCTTTTGGTATAAATATGAACCTGGTACAAACCACACTCGACCGGATTGTAGAAGATAATGCTTTTGCCAATCCCATTCAAATGGTGGCAATTCCCTCGGCACAGTCCGTTATTGATCCGGCAACCGGCGAATACAATACGAAAACAGTGTACTACAACAGCCTTATCGACTATAGGGACGCACAAAACAAAACACAGGTTTTCAGGGCTTTTGTAAATATATACGGACAGATTAAATTTACAGACTGGCTTTCCTTCCGCTCTGAATTTGGTACTGATATTCTTACCCAGCATGAAAAAAATTATTACGGCCGTTACACCAACTGGGGCAAGCCCGGTGGCTTAAGTATCAATCGCGAAGTAAGTGTGTATAATTACAATACCAATAATTACTTCTCCTTTGATAAAACATGGAAAGATATCCATACCCTGAATGTGGTTGCCGGCATGTCGTTCCAGAATTCCAGTTCAAGTGGCACTTCGATGGAGGGACGCGGTTTTATTTCCGATGATTTCAAGAATATGTCGAGTGCAGCCGAAATTACCGATTATACTGGCTGGGGCTATGGAAACAGTTACCTGAGTTATTTTACACGCGCCAACTACAAACTCAACAAAAAATACCTGCTTTCACTGAGTGGAAGGCTTGATGGTGCTTCCCGTTTCGGAAACGACAACCGCTATGGTTTCTTTCCTGCTGCTTCCCTGGGCTGGATTATGTCGGAGGAACAATTCCTGAAAACATCCAAAGCAATCAGCTTTATGAAGCTCAGGTTTAGCATAGGGAAAACAGGCAATTCAGAGATTGGAAACTATGCTGCACTGGGATTGTATGACGGAGTTAATTATGTAGGAGTAACTGGCCTTACACCTTCGCAACTGGAAAATCCGGGACTTAGCTGGGAAGAAACCACACAATTGGATATAGGCCTCGACTTTGGTTTGTTTAAAGACCGTATAAGCGGGCAGGTTGATTTGTATCATAAAAAGACTACCGATATGTTGCTGTATCGCTCACTCCCGGCAACAAGCGGTTATACAGAAGTAATTATGAACGTTGGAAGTCTTGAAAACAGGGGCATTGAGTTTTCCCTGAAATCGCATAATACAACCCGCGCTCTTAAATGGACAACAGAATTTAATATAGCGTTCAACAAAAATAAAGTCTTGAGTATTGATGGTCCTGAGATTGCTTACGGAGTAAACTATGTGATTGAAGGGGAGGAGATTGGTGTTTTTAAGATGGCTGAATATGCCGGAGTTCATCCTATGACAGGTGATGCGCTCTTTTATAAGAATGATGGCAGCGGACTTACAACCAATAATTACAATGAGGCAAAAACCGTGGTTGCAGGCTCTCCGAACCCGGATTTTATTGGCGGCCTGACCAATATTTTCACATACTACCAGTTCGACCTGAATATTTTAATGAGTTTTGTTTACGGGAATAAAATCTATATGAGCGCTGATCGCTATCTTTCGGCTAATGCCGAATCGTGGGACAACCAGTCAACATCACAGTTGAATCGCTGGCAGAAACCAGGCGATATCACTGATGTGCCCCAGGCCCGGTTCGATTCAAGGAACGGTTCGCAGCACTCTACACGTTATCTGGAAGATGGCTCTTTCCTGCGGGTCAGAAATGTGGCATTTGGTTACAACCTGCCGGCACGTGTCACCCAGAAGATAAATTTCGATAAAGTACGTATCTATGTTTCAGGGCAAAACCTGCTGACATTTACCAAATATCCGGGTTTTGATCCGGAAGTGAACAGCCTCAGTGCCGGAGCATCCACCCAGGCAAATAACGTGTCGATGGGCGTTGACTTCTTTACCGCACCCCAGATGCGTTCACTTATTTGTGGAATAGAAGTGAATTTCTAACTGTTCATTTCAATCAACAACACCTAAAAATTAAGCTTTATGAAATCCTTATCTATACTAATACTCACAATTTTTGCAACGCTGTTCATCTCTGCCTGCGACAAAAACCTGGATATTGAGCCGCAACAGTCGATGAATGCCGACATTGCACTCTCAACTCCCGAAAATATCAAAGCTACACTGGTAGGCGCTTATGTTTATGCCCGTTCGCGCTGGACTATGGGAAGCCAGTTTAATGAGTACTCCGAATTGCTGGCTTCTACCGGCGATCTTCAGCATGTAGGTTCGAACCGCGAACCGCTTGAAATTATTACAAAAACAATTACAGTTAATAATTCATACATCGCCAGTTCGTGGATTGATTCCTATCACCTGATCAATACGGTAAATAATGTTTTGGGAGTAATTGATGTAATTGAAGAACAGGATCGCGACCAGGTGAAGGGCGAAGCGTTGTTTCTGCGCGCATGGACCTACTTTGAAATGACCCGTCTGTGGGGCTTGCCCTATATAAGCGGGCAGGAAAACAGTCAGTCTGGTGTTCCACTGGTGCTTTCGCCTACCACACAAGCCAGCCAGGCAATTCCGGTTGCCCGGAATACGGTGGAAGAATGCTATACACAGGTAATTGCTGACCTGCTTCTAGCCAAAAGCCTTTTGCCCGAAAGCAACGGTTTCTGGGCCGATTCGTATGCAGCAGCGTCGTTACTGGCCAGAGTTTATCTCCAGCAAGGTAAATTTGCTGAAGCTGCTGCCGAAGCGAATAGCGTAATCGAATCAGGTAAATACCATTTGATAGCTTCTCCTAAACAGGGCTTTAATAACGCATCAAACTCTGTCGAAGATATTTTTGACCTCCAGAATAACCTTACCAGCAATACCATCTGGCTCACCGAACGCTATGCAAGTCTCAATGGAATGGGCAGGGGCGATTACCAGATGGGACCCTCATTTTTTGATATTTTTGAACCCGGCGACCTCCGTGGTCAGATCAAGCTGAATACTCAGCCGAGCTATACCTGGGAAAACATCGACAGCATGTATTATATTGGTGTTGGAACCATTAGGAGCGGAGGTATCAATACATTTAAATATGCCAATTACTATGCAGCTATCCCTATGATCCGGCTGGCCGAATTAATCCTCATCAGGGCGGAGTCGAATTTTATGATTCTGCAGTCAGGTGGACAAATTGCAGGGCCAAATAGTCCGACCAAGGATATAAATCTGATCAGGTACAGGGCACAAGCCTCTCAATATTCTCTGCCCGTAACACTCGATCAGATTATGACTGAGCGCTACCGCGAGTTATGCTGGGAAGGCTTCAGGCTTCATGACCTGAAACGCTGGCATATGAACATCGGAGATCTTCCCTATGATGCAGGAAACCTCATTTTACCTATTCCCCAGCAGGAAATGGAAATCAATAATTTACTGGTACAAAATCCATTCTATCAATAAATAGTCTAAAACTGCAGAAATATGAAACATATACTAACCTTCATAATCCTTACACTTTACGCCGTAAATGCCGGATTTGCATGCACAACCGTGATAATTTCCGGGAAATTCACCAACGATGGCAGACCATTGCTTTGGAAACAACGCGACAGTGATGCTTTCAACAACAAAATCGTTCATCTGAAAGGAGAAAAATACCACGCAGTTGCATTAATTGATTCCGACGATAGTGAGCCAGAAAATATCTGGATTGGATTCAATAACGCGGGGTTTGCCATTATGAATTCAGCGTCCTATAACCTTAAAGGTGATGATACTACCAGTTTCTCGGAACAAGAGGGCTCTTTTATGAAAAAAGCACTTCTCTCGTGTGCGACGGTTGATGAATTTGAAGCATTTATCCGCACATACCCCAAACCAATGGGAGTTGAAGCTAATTTCGGTGTGATCGATGCTTTTGGCGGCGCGGCATATTTTGAAACAGATAATTTTAATTACACTAAGTTAGATGTCAACGATAAGCTTCTCGCCCCTCATGGTTATATAATACACACCAATTACAGCTTTGCCGGTGAGCCATCTAAGGGAGCCGGCTATATCCGTTACGAAACCGCGGAGCAATTATTCTACCAGGCCTCTGCACAGCAGAATCTGAGTGTTGACTATATCATTAATACTATGATGACTTCGCTTGAAAACTCACTTACCGGCGAAAGTGTGTCAGAAGCTTTGACACAAAGCAGTCAGCAATCGCATTTTATGTATAACCAGGACTGCATCAACCGTTATAGCAGTGTTTCTTCCGTGGTAATCCAGGGCGTTATTCCGAAAGAGAATCCTGAATATACAATTATGTGGTCACGCGTTGGATTTCCGCTCTCGTCAATTGTTGTTCCGGTATTACTTGATAAGAACGGAACGCTGCCCAAAGTGGTTACGGCAGCTGCAGGTGAAAATGCCCCGGTATGCGATAAATCGCTGTTACTCAAAAAAGTTATGGTTCCTATCCGCAGAGGTTCAGGAAAATACTATATCAATCTCACCAAAGTGGTCAACGCAGAAAAAACCGGCGTTCGGCAGTTGATTGAACCTGTGGATAAGGAAATTATCAAGCAGACCAAAGTTAAAATGGAATCCTGGCGTTCGAAAAATCTAGATACTAAAGAACTGGGCTTGTTTTACGATTGGCTGGATCAGAAAGTTCTTGATTCCTATAAGAATTTGTTTGGTATTTAAAAATGATCGCAATTATTAGAAAAGTCATGAAAAAAATATTCCCTCTTTTGTTGATTAGTATCCTGGCAATTTATTCAGGATGTAAAAAAGAAGAAACGAATCCAACGGCATGTTTTACGGTTAGCAAAACCACTGCCATTGAAAATGAAACCCTCGAATTTACCAATTGTTCCGAAAATGCTACAGCTTATTACTGGGAATTCGGCGACGGAGAGGTGTCAACTGCAAATGTTATTAATCGTGCCTATTTACATCCTGGTGTTTACGAACTGAAGCTCACGGTTTGGAACGGTGAAAAAACTGCTGTTCAGACGCAGACCATAACGATTAACGAAAATCCTATGCCGGTGGCTTGCTTTACTGCCAGCAGCTCAACCTCTAAAGTTGGCGAAGAAGTTACATTCACAAATTGTTCGCTAAAAGCAGACAGTTATTTATGGGATTTCGGGGACGGTGCAACATCAACGCTCGAAAACCCTGCACATATTTACACTGAATCAGGTTCCTTTTCGGTTCAGCTAACTGCATCTAATTCAATCGGAAGTTCACAAAAGGCCTTACCGCTTGTTGTTGAAACTGCCGGAGTATTGCTTTCCGAAGGTTTTGAAGACTATCCTGATTTTTCCATCACCGATTTTGGCAACTGGACATTGATCGACAATGATGGAGCGCCAACATGGGGAGTTTCAGGAATTGATTTCCCTAATTATGGTTACACAGGTTCATTTATCGTTTTTAATCCTTCGCAAACGGTACCTCCGTCAACCGACCAGGAGCGCTTTCTGGCACATAGCGGGAATAAATATGCTGCATGTTTCTCGGCAAAGTTTGTAGGTGATGTAACGCATAACGATGACTGGATGATCAGCCCTGAAGTTGTTCTGGGCGATAATTATAAACTCTCACTTTGGATAAAATCCCTTTCTGATGAATACGGCACCGATCGCTTTGCAATACAATTAATTGAAGCAGGAACAGTTCATTGGATTACAACTGTCGATAGCTATATTGTTCCGCCAACTACCTGGAATAACTACACCTACGATTTATCATCATTTGCCGGAAAGACAGTAGCTCTTAAAATAGGCTGTTTGTCATCGGATGCCTTTTCCATGTTTATTGATGATATTAAAATAACAAATGAGGCAGGTAAATCGGTCTTTATGCAGGATTTTGAGCAAGAGACTGTTTCAAAAGCACCTAAACGCAGGTAAAAAATTGTTGGTGTTTGATTGAACCTTTGCCAGTGCAGCAATGCCTGGCAAGGCTTTTTATTTTTTAAACATTCCGGGTAAAAGAAACAATCATAAATGAAAAATACTTACAGGCAAATTATAATCTTTTGGTTCACCTGCCTGTTGGCTGCGAATGCTGCTTTTAGTCAGGAAACACTTTTCGGCACCAATAATTATATCGAATACCAGGTTGGCACTTTACCAATAGTTATTTCTGTGCCGCATGGCGGATATACAAGTCCCAATTCTATTCCTGACCGGACATGCAATAATCCGGTATTTGCTACTGATGCTTTCTCGATCGAATTAGCTGAAAAAATCAGCGCTTCATTATTTGAACTTACCGGTTGTTATCCTCATATAATTTACAATCACCTTAAAAGATCAAAATTAGATTGCAACAGAAATCTCTCCGATGGAGCTTGTGGAAATCCAGAAGCAAAAATTGCATGGAACGAATTCCATAACTATATAGATACAGCTCAACTTATTGCGAATATAAAATTTAATGAAAATACCATCTATATTGATCTGCATGGACATGGCAATTCTATTCAGCGAATAGAACTGGGTTATTTATTGTATGATGATGAACTGGAATTGGCTGATTCAATACTGAATACTTCTAAGTATATCAATTACAGCACAGTAAAGAATCTGGTTTACAATAATGCTGCCAATTTATCCCACTCGCAGTTGTTGAGAGGCGATTTAGCTTTAGGAACTTTGCTTGGCAATAAAGGATACCCCAGTGTACCAAGCCTGCAAATACCTTTCCCGGGCACAAAAACAAATTATTACAGCGGCGGATATAATATTGCGGAGCATACCTGTTATGCTTCCGGAAATACAGTAAACGGGGTGCAGATGGAGTGCAATTATTCAGGTATCCGCGACAGTGAATCAAACCGGGTAAAATTTGCCGATTCCCTGGCGGCAGTATTGTTGAATTTCTTAAATATTCACCGGAATGTTGATGTTTCAAACTGCAATTCATCAAACGGATTTAGTGAATTAAAGGAAACTTCAGGGATTAGCGTGTTTCCAAATCCCATTAAATCAGCTGATCACATTCTATATGTGGCAGGCAATGATCATTCGGAATTTAATTATATACTGCTGAATATTGATGGAAGGCTTATTCAAGCGGGAAGGTCAGACAACGATAAGATAGTCCTGCAGAGGCGTTTACTGCCGGGCATTTATTTGCTTAGGATAAAGGGTAAGGATAAGCCGGCTGGATTTAAAATTGTAGTTGATTAAATATTCCATCTCAAATCCGCAATCGGACCTGGTTCATGGAGCACTTTGATAATATTAATTCAATTAATTTTGAGTCTTTTAAATGGTAAAACCATTCACAACTCTCTGACAAGTAGCAAAAAAACTTCCCCGCTTTCGCAGGGAAGTTTCACCTCAATTCAACCAACCAATTACCAACCAAACCTCAATCAACTGGTAATTTTATCTTAAATGTCTTTTACTGTAAGGTTTATCTTTTTGTAATACTTATACATATCAGGGATATTGTTCAGCATCAGAATACGTTTATTTTTACTGAATTCAATAAAGTCATTTGCTGCCGGATGCCCCGGAGCAGGCATAAAATGTTGCTTTTCATCTGCATTTCGCCAGAACAGAACCCAGGATATGGAACGTGTTAACTCCGAATGATCCAGGCAGGGAAGCAGTTCTTTGGTGAAATATTCCTTACGTTCAACACGGTTGATCCCTGTTTCGGTAAATGCTGCAATCTTGTTATGATCAATCGCAATCTGAGCAATAACCTCCAGGTTGCTGATCAGCTTTTCAGGATGGCCGGTGTTGAGCGAATTATAATCATCCAGCCCGATAATATCAACTAAATCATCACCAGGGTATCGTTCCAGGTAGCCTGTAGCATCTTTAAATCCTACATCAGGCGAATAGGCATAAAGCAGGTTGTGAAGGTGATGCGTGTTTCGCAGGTAATCGACCGTAAACCGGTAAAGCGATTTATATTCATCAACGCTGCAATGTATTGCGCCCCACCAGAACCAGTTGCCTGAATTTTCGTGCCAGGGCCTGAAAATTACCGGGGCAAGGCTGCCATCGGGTGCTTTCAGCGATTTCATGAAATCAGCAACTTTATCGAGCTGCTTTTTAAATTCTTCATGATGACTGCCGCCGGGAAGTATTTTTGCAACAATACCATTCGAATTGTTTTTGTCATCGACCCACGAACTTTTGCCAGTTACCGGGTTATATGCATGCCAACTTATGGTATTAATACCTCCTTTAAGGTAGATATGGATTATGTTTTTCCTCATTTCATCAAACGGAACCGAGTCGAGGTTAACAGGACTACCAAGTTCAATAGCACCTATATCCCATCCAAATACTGCCGGATGCGAACCTGTCAGGTCTTTGAGATCCGAACGGTCTTTCCCTTTTTTCCAGTTTATCCCATACGACAGTGCATCCTGGTGGCCGATCATTATATAGTCAGGAGCCAGCATAGCCATATTCCTGTAAAGATTTACAATACCTGCGTCAGCCTGTCCATCTGAGGGTTTAAACATTGAAACATCGCGTTGTGCCATAACACACTGGCATAGAAATAAAACTGCGATCATCAGACCAGCTTTTGCAGCCATTTTTGGTAAATGTGAAGTTCTGTTTTTCAATTTTCGCCGGATAGAGATTTTAGCAATTCAGGATAGTTGCTTTCAATATGTTTTTTTATTCGTTTCATTGCCTCCATGGAACAACGGCTGTTATGATAAGGGCATTTCCATTCGCCGGCCAGATCCTGGGTATTGTCGGGTTCATATTTTTCGTTTACCAACCACCACCATTCGCCTGAGGGATGGCGCATGTTGGATTTTATAAAATACCAGGTATTTTGAGCTGCAATCAGAAATTTGGGATTTTTGCTTATTTCCCATGCATTTATAAAACCGATAATTGCTTCGGCTTGTGGCCACCAATGACGATCTGTATCTATAACCTGGCCTTTTAATCCCTCGTTATAGAGTGATCCATCTTCCGCAATTCCTTCCTGCAGCGTAATTCCGGCCATTATTACTGCCAGGTGTTCTGCTTGTTCGGTTACTACCTTAATGCCCAGAACTCTTGCTGCTTCGGTTATAAGCCAGGCTCCCTCAATGTCGTGGCCGAAGGAATACTGTTCCGACTTCGGGTTCCAATCCATATCAAAAAACAAGTTGAAATGCCCGTTTTTGGCCGACAGAATTTTATCGGTATGTATTTTTATTAGGTTATAAAGGCTCTTTCCCAGATCATCATCTTTCCATACTTCGAAAAGCTTTGTATAGGCTTCAAGTATATGAAGATGAGTGTTCATACTCTTAGGCTCATTGGCATCTTTTTCGCTCAGCCGAAGATCTTCAAGAGGTTCCCATTCGCGGGAGCGGGCTTCGATATAACCATTGCGTTTTGTGTCGAAAGCGTGTTTTTCGATGAAGCCATAAAGGTCAGAAGCAAGTAAAATTGATTCTTGCTCGCCGGTTGCCAGGTAATATTCTGAAAAAGCATAAATCGCAAAAGCCTGGGCATAGATTTGTTTACGGTCGTTCAGGATTTCACCGTTTGCTGTTATTGACCAAACCACCCCACCATATTTCGAATCAATAAAGTACTTTGTGAAATAGGAATAGGCTCTTTGGGCATATTTAAGGTATTCGGTGCGACCGGTCAGGTTGTATGCGGCCGAAAAAGTCCATAGAATTCGCGCGTTAAGAACTGCTCCTTTAGGAGCATCTTTCACAGCAATTCCGTCATTTGTAATCCGACCAAAGAATCCTCCGTTTTCATGATCTGCAACTTGCTTCATCCAGAAAGGGAGAATATTTTCATTCATCTCCCATTCCAGCTCTTTGTAAAGGTGGTTTAGTTGTTCGACCGATGTCCTAGTGGCGTACATTATACTAATGTTTCGAATGAATAAGGATTTAACTGGGTTGGGAATTCAGGCGTTTGTCATTTAACTCGATGCTTACCCGGCTCATTGTTTTTTCATTAAGCGGGTAGATGGAAATGAATATCACCGACAATATTGTTCCTACTGCAGGAAAAATACTCAGCATCAGGCGTATGCCGTTCTGAACTTCACCGGTTTGTACCATATTGGCTTGAAACCCGTAATATCCAAGGAGCCACCCTGTAAGAGCTCCCCCCAATGTCCAGCCAAATTTTTGCGACATGGATGAAGATGAAAATATCAATCCGGTTGCACGTCGTCCTGTTTTCCATTCCGAGTAATCGGAAATATCAGCGTACATAGACCATAACAATGGGAAAATACTTCCTGCACACATGCTGATAAGGCATTGCATGAGCATTATAAGCGCTATGTTTTCGTTAGGAAGGAAAAAGAAACCAATGCTAAGTGCAGTGGCCATAACCATGGCGCCGAGATAGATGCTTTTCTTACCGAATTTGTTCGAAAGAGGTGTTACGAAAATAATCCCAACAATGTTAAATGCCTGGCCAAGAACCAGGTAAAGTGTTGTATAAGTAAGCGATGCACTTAATAGAGGCAATTTAAAGTTTCCTGAATCCTGAACATAATATTTGAAATAATATACTGCAGCACCATCGCGTATGGAGTTAAATATGAGGGCTGCAATTCCTGCTCCGAGTAAAATCCACCAGGGTTTGTTACGAAAAAGATCTTTAATATCGTCCTTTAATGAATCGTTTTTACTGTCGATGGGTTTGATCCGTTCTTTTGTCAGGTAGAAACACCCGAGAAAAAACAGCACACATAAAATGGCAATCACCATCACTCCCAGTGTCCATCCGGTTTGTGCACTGCCCGTGCTGTTAGTGAAGAGTTCTACAAGCGGCTCGATTAATATCAGGGCTACAAAACTTCCGATAAACGCAAACACCATGCGAAAAGAAGAAAGTATATTCCGCTCCTTAACATCGGCCGACATCACACCCAATAACGAAGCGTAAGGCACATTGATCATGGAATATACCATCATCATAAGCGAATAAGTGATATATGCATAAACCAGTTTCCCGGTAGTTCCGAACGAAGGTGTAATAAACATAAGTGTACCAATAAGCCCGAAAGGAAGAGCAAACCATAATAAATAAGGCCTGAATTTACCCCATTTCGAACGTGTTCTGTCGCTGAGCACACCAACAACGGGATCAAAAAGCGTATCCCAGATCCTGGTAATCAGAAACATAGTACCTACGGCAGCGGCCGGTAATCCAAATATATCTGTGTAGAAAAACAGCAGGTACATCCCGAATATTTTCCAGAACATAGACGAAGCCATGTCTCCGAAACCGTAACCTATCTTTTCTTTTAACCTGAGTTTTTCAGCTATCATATCAGTAGTTATGGGTGATTTTATGCTGTTTAATTTGTCTGTTCAATCCGGATAAATTCCTGCTTAAAACTGTTTATCTTTCAGTTAAAGCAGCTTTTTATTTTTATTTACAAGTTCACAAATTGTTTTTACTGATGCCGCTGACCTGAAACCATCGGCCGGAGTGTTGAAACAATAATCTTTGAGTTGTGAAATACTCGAGACGGCAACATGCAAGCGAGTATCAGATGATGCATAATAAATATATACTGTTCCGTCTTCCCGGACAATCCATCCGTTCGAAAACAAAACATTGGAAACATCACCGATACGTTCAATTTCTTCGGGAGCCATAAAATAGCCACCCGGTTGTGCTATTAATTTTGCAGGATCTTCAAGTGAGGTCATATACATGTATAGAACATAGCGCAATCCTGCGGCACAGTTCCGCACTCCATGTGCGAGGTGAAGCCAGCCTTTATCTGTTTTGATGGGATGCGGGCCTTCCCCATTCTTTAGTTCTTTTATGGTATGGTAGTAACGGTGATCAATGATGATTTCATCCTTCACCGAGGCATTGGTCATATCGTCAACCAAAGCCCATCCGATTCCACCTCCTGATCCTGTATCAATAAAACCATCCTGAGGACGGGTGTAAAGTGCATATTTCCCGTGTACAAATTCTGGATGAAGTACTACATTCCTTTGCTGGCTTTTTGATTTCAGGTCCGGAAGGCGTTCCCAATTTATCAGGTCATGGGTGCGAACAATTCCGGCAGCTGCAACAGCCGAACTTAAATCGCCTTTCGGAGCAGCCGGGTCCTTACGTTCGGTGCAGAAAACACCGTATATCCAGCCATCTTCATGCCTGGTCAGCCGCATATCATACACGTTGGTATCTGGCTCCTCAGTTTCAGGTAAAACAACGGGGTAATCCCAAAATCTGAAATTATCTATGCCGTTATCGCTTTCGGCAACGGCAAAAAAAGACTTACGGTCATATCCTTCTACGCGGGCAACAACGATATATTTGTTATTGAAGAACATGGCACCGGCATTAAAAACAGCATTAATTCCAATACGCTCCATAAGCCACGGATTGCTCTTTTTGTTAAGGTCATAGCGCCAATTAAGAGGAGTATGCGCTGCAGTAAGCACAGGATATCGGTATCGGGTGTAAACGCCATTATTGCTATTAGTTATTTTTTCATTCGGTTTGGCGATAAGAGCTGCATGTTCCGCATTCAGGGATTTGTATCTCTCTTCAAAACTTTGTTGGTTCATCCGGTTATTTATTGAATTTGCTTTGTGATGTTGCTTGTTACTACCTGTCTTCTTTAATCCTGTGATACTCCTTTTTAACAATACAAAGATGCTGCAGCAATAGCAATTCATACCAAGACAAACTAATCAAAAACGATTGACTGATGTAACAAAATATAGGATTCTGACCTGGCTAAAATTTTAATAAATCTGTATGATACAGAAAATCAATAATATTGTTGTTTAATACGTATTTTGATCGCAGGTTAATGCTTTTTCCTTAAGGCCAATAAATACTAGAAAGACGTGTCATGAAAAAATAATTGGAGAATGTCATCTGCATTCTGTTAAAAGTTAAATACCCTTTCTGCCTTTTAAAATACCAAAATACAATTAATAATAAATAACTTTTACATGACAAATACATATAGAACCGGATTGTTCTCATCAGGCGAAAGAAATAAATAGTATGCTGATTAATCAAGTGTATAATCGATGATTGGTTCCCTGTGTAAAAACAATTTTCACATTTCGCTTTTACTGTAAAACCATTTTGTGTTATCCGTAAATCTCAAATCCTCTACTGTAAATTTCTCCATAATTTCAGCCAAAAACCATGATTTTTTTTTGTTTTATCCAGGGCTCAATTGCCCTTTTTGATCTTTATAGTGCTATTTCTTACCTACAGTTCCATTTTTTTTTATAACACTATAGTTATACTTCAACTGTCTGAAAACGAATAAAACCACGTATAATTACTGCATTATTCGTACACAAAAACCTTCTGTAATTATTGTCTGCGTAGTCATACAGCTGTTTTTGTATATTTTTTATAAATTTCGCATTTTTGTTCTATAAAAATAAATTGTAGCACTTTTGTGCCACTTTCTAGTTGCTAATGCACCCTAATTATAAGATTAATAAAGAAATTCATTTTACTCCTCGTACACTAATATTTCATTTTGCTTAAAAGTGCTGTTTTGCTCTTAATTTCCATTTACATTTTAGGCGAAAACTTCTTATCCGGAGTCGATTATTTACGGTAAGACTTACGGTTGCATGTTGTGGTTTACGTAAACTAATCCTGAATTTTTTGATTTATTGTATCAGTATTTTGCTCCACTTTTATTGTAGTTTATAACATTCATTAACGATTAATACACCAATATTTAGAATGAAATATATATGAATATTCTGGCAGTCAATCCCCGCAAATCCCTTTACTAAGCGCTCCTGATGCAGAATCTGCCGCTTAGTCATATTGAACTGTTATAAAACGAGCCTGACCTGGCTGCTCGATAAATTGATGATAAAGAACTAGAAAAACCCTTTCAACGAATTCCTATGAGATACTATTCTCATGAAGGGCGAGTGTTGGAGGATATTTGATTTTTTGTCGCCCGCAATACTTGTCCCGCTTCTGTTTCATTATTTTTACAAAACAAAAGAACTATATTGGCTTCTAATCCTGAATTAAGATCAAGAGTATTTATTATTTCGACTTTCGTCATTTTATTTTGCAATAAAAGAAGTAGAACGGTTTTGATTCTGAGGGTATAGATTCTCAAACAACTCAGGATTTTCATTTTGGAGAGTAAAATTCTTTTTTTATGTACTTTCAATGACTGAAAAGTAACGTTTTTTGCACTAAAAATGAAAAATGGAAACCATATTAGTAACCCAGATTGTTGATGTACCCATTGAGAGAGTTTGGAACGCGCTGACACAGGAAGCGGAATTGAGAAAATGGTATTTCACTGTTGAGAATTACATATTCGAAGTAGGTAAAGAATTTAATATTTTACTAAATAAACAAGGCTGCCCTTTATGGACAGCCTTGCTAAAGTTAATTAAATCGAGGTTAAAATCTCCCCAGATTTATTTTTTTACAGTTACAAATGGAACTGCATCTAGTATTTCAGCCCGAATAACAGACAAGATATAGTTTTCAATTTCATAAAATTGCAGAGCTACAGTAGGAGAAGTAACTTTTTTAATTTTTTTAGAATAAGTAACAATTAATTTGTCTGTAGCTGATTGTAAGGTTGTAACTTCTTTCAGAAATGTTTCGGCCTGAGCATCGGTCATTCTGTTATATTGAGCAGCATACTGGTCAAGAAGTTGCATTCTTTTAACTCCATTTAATTTACGTGTTACTTCATATTCGTCGTACAATTTCCAGAAAGCATCTTTTTGTGCTTCGGTTGGCTGAACAAAAGCGGCTACTGCTTCTTTTTTCTGCATTCCGGCTGCTGCCTGGAACATGTCTACTTCCTCTTTATTACTTTGTGCATAAGAGAAAACGGTAATCATCATTACTGCAATTAAAATTGTGATCTTTTTCATGTGTTTGATTTTTGGTTGTTATTAAATTTGTATTTATTTGATTTAGATGCAATTAAGTTTCTTGCTGTTATATTACTGAACCTGAAACTACTTCTTTAAAAATCCCTTTTGCTGCAATTCGTATTTAATAGTACTGATAATCTGATCCATGGTGTTATCCAGACTTGTAGGATTAAGCGTGGAAGTAGTGCCTGACCACAACAGTTTAGCATCGGGTAAAGAATAGAAGTTTGTTTCAACCTGGAATGTTTTATCTTCAGAATAATAACCCGGAGAATAATTACGGTAACCATACCAGCCACCGTACGATGTGCCTGGTGTATAGGAAGTTGACTTTTCGACATCTTTCAAACGCATCATTATAACACCATCGAAACCATCCTTTATCAACTGTGCTTCTACAAGTTTCTGGTCGGTATCGGTGGGTTTCAAATAGGTATAGGATGCAACACCAACGCCCTGTTTGAGTTGTTTTACAATTTTATCTTCTGCCACCCGTTGTGATATAGCATCTTTACCAGGGGCAACCACCAGAACCTTTGTAAACGGTTTTATTGTTTTTGCATTGAATGTTGGATCTGCCCAGGTCTTCTCAAGTTTAGTTGCGGGTGAGCAGGCAAACATTAAGCCTATTAAGCTTAATGGCAGTAATAATTTAATTTTCATGGCTTTTGGATTTTAATTGTTAGAACTAATTTGATTATTTATTAACAGATTGTAACTATTTCATTCTCAGTATCAACCCACCGGTAAATCCGAATTGCACAAATGGAATATTGCCTGTTACTCCTACAGAAGAACCTCCACCGGAACTCCACCAAAGACCTGCGCCTACATTAGTTACAGGCATATTTAGGTTCGATTGTAGGCGGATGCCAACCTTATCGGATACCATAATCTTGACGCCCAAATCAACCCCGAAAGCCAGTTTTTCGATATTTGAAAAAGAATTGTCTTTTGAACCCAGGATTCCCATTCCGACATTTACCCCGAAGAAAGGAGTAACCATATCATTTACAGGGAAAAGACGGCCACCTCCTATAAAAATATAATTTACACTCATAGGATCATCTACATTAACGAAACCTGGAATTGAAGATTTGGCTGTACCGGTGGCATCCTGCCTCATGTAAGTAAGCTCAACAGAATTGTACTGGCCTGCCACAATGCTGAGCGTGCCCCCATAAGTAAATCCGTCACTAAGTCGGGCCGAACCACCGGTTACATAACAATGAGTGCCAAAAGTGTAACCGGCGAAAGGATAAAGTTCAACATGCTGGGCTTTTGAGATAAAAGGCAGCGTAAGAGATAATGCAGTAAAGAGGAGAATTTTTTTAATCATGGTTTCGATTTAGTTTTAGGTTATTAAAGATTGAATTTTTTATGTTACTATTGAAGTTTATTCTGGTATTGGTTTAAACTATTTACATTGGTTTTTACCCTGGCTATTTTATTGATTTACTGAATTTGTAAGTTGCATTCATCTGCACGCGGATAGAAGATCCATTATCACCATTAATATTGACACGCCGACCGGCAAGAGCCTCAGCACCAAATGTCAGGTTTCTTAATGCATCCCAGAATATATTAACCGAACCATAATATCCTGATTTGTAATCGGATGATTTGAGGTTCGTATTATCTTCAACATTAAGCAAGCCTGCTGTTAGAGATGAGTGCAAAATGACAGACCAGAAATGCTGGTACGAAATATTAGCTCCACGCATCTGAAGGGCTTCCAACTTATCAGTACCGTTGTAGATCCCATCGTAATTGAGACCACCGGCCCCTTTGATGTATTGAGCTACGCCCGTACCCATTACTCCCTGGAACTTTAATTTGTCGTTGTGCCAAGCATTAATAACCGCCATCAGAGTAAGGCCATATCCAATAACACTTCGTGCCTGATCACTTTCGTACCGCAATTCGCGCAATAAAGCAGCAATTTTAACTGAACCAAAAACCCCACTCAGTTTGTAGGCTCCAATTATATCAGGAAAACGTTGCGGCAAAACTGTAACAGAATCATAAGTAGTAATTTTTGCAATTGGATTCTCAAAAGAGAGCGACAGTATATTTTTCGATTTATATGTGGAGAAGCGTATTTGTGGTGAACGTGACAAGGTTGAACTGTTAGGCCCTTCAAAATCAACAGATACCGGATTAACTCCATCATCAAAAAAATTACTCCATGTCATACCTACTATCAAAAATTTGTATTGAGCATAAGCTTGCCGCATCCTGAAAATACCATTGGCATCAGATGCATCGTTGTGAAAATCTCCTTCAAGGTTTATGTATAATACATCGTTACCAACCTTCTGTTTTACATCCAATCCAAATCTCGACTGCTTGGCCCCAATAAAATAATTAGGATTTTTGGGTTCATTAATCTTTATATTTGCTGGAATAAAAAGGTCAGTCCGGCCAAGATCTCTGTTGTCCCAGATGAAATCTGTGCGACCAAAACCATATATGCTAAATTGTGTACCAGCCTCAGGATTGGACTGTCCTGCGACAAGTAAGGTAACTAATAAGCCTGCTATAAAAAGCAAGGTTGTCCTTATGCTCATTGTGTTTCAGCGGTTAACAGTTAACTAAATACTTCTGGAAAGTAACCGGATTGCACCTTAAAGTTTCATGCTTCAGAAATGCCGTGAAATAATGACATGAACACCGATTATAAGCCAGGCTCAGCCAAGCTTGAACCTGTGCCAATTTTAATTGTTAAATCACTTCTACTTGATTTCCTTAGGGGGATTAATAAAAGGAAAGCTAAGAAAGAACTGAAATGTCGAATTTGTACTGGAAGCAAGGCTGGTGTTAAAAGCATCCGAAATCCCGATATTATATCTTAATTTCACATCTATTCCTTTCCCTCCCCGTTGCTTTGATAAAGAATAAGCAAGTTCAACAGGCACCATAAAATTCTGCTTGTGCATCAGGGGCTTAATATCCTGAGCAATGTCAACGCTTTCACCGGAAGATGTACTCCCTGTTGTTATTTGCTTTGCCTTACCGAGAAAACTAATCTGAGGTCCCGCTGCTATGTAAACAGAATTAGAAATATTAAAACGAACCAGGAGCGGGACATCCATATAGTTGATTTTATAATCTGTTTCGGGATTTTGAAGGGTGATATCATTGGATAAAATCCCCGTAACACTTTTTGCCCCTCGTGGTGAGAGGGGTTTGAACTCAGGTGTGAAAGCCCATCTGTCGTTGAGTTTAACAAAAGCACCCAAACCATAATACAGCCCGTCATTAAATTTCCCCTGGTTTAGGCCAGGCATTGTTGACAGATTCCAACCACCATCAATACTCAGATGGAAGTTTTCTGTCGCTACCTTGTCACCAAATATTAATACCAATAAGGCAGCTTGTGCATGGCAAAGGTTATTGGTGAAGATCCCAAAAACAAGTATTAAAATACAGGTTTTAATTTTTTTAATTTTATTTTTCATAGCCAGATCGAACACTATTCCAGGTTTAAGATTTATAGAAGCAACGGTCACCTCATGGATGACCGTTGCTTTATTTAAACCGATTAACTTCCTCTATTCTTCCAATGCCCTTCTTTTTGCTTCTTTTTCTCAGTCCAAATACTCTATTTTTCCTGTGCTGACAGTTACAAAGTCGATAATACCGCCTTTAAATTCGCCTGGCGATTTATACTTTTCACTTACAGGATCTCCGCTATCCCAACCAATGCATAAGCCGTCGCCAACCAGAGTGAATTTACCCACCTGGGCGCGCATAGGACCTTGTGCAACCATTTTATCGTTTACATAAAGTTTCATGGTGCCAATCGATTCATGATGTTCACCGGCTTTTTCCCTGATGAACTCCATACCTACTGTGTATTTGCCTGGTTTAAGCACAGCTGATACTAAAACCTGTTCTGGTTTGATACCAAGGAAATTATACACGTAATACAGTTTTTGATCTTTAATAAATAAACTATGGCCTCCAAAACGTGATCCATGGGCGAAAATAACGCCGGAGCAGTTCGCATTTTTAATCTCAATGTTGGCAACTATTTTGTAAGACCTGCCTCTGATGTTCACAGCAACTGCTTCGGGAACTGCACTTGTATGAGGATAATAGGTGTATGTATCCGTTGCGACTTCTTCGGAGGGGCGTTCGATATTAGCCTGAACCAATGCTGAACGGTCATCAATAGGTAACACAAAGTTTTTATTGGCTTCGTGCATCCATTCTGTTTTTAATGCTTCTAGTTTGTCAGGATATTGTAAGGCAAGATTGTTTGATTCGGAGCGGTCAACATCTACATGGTATAGTTCCCATTTATCATTTTCAATGTTTCCCTTGCCAGTTAAAGGAGCATGAACTGCGACTGCCTTCCATCCATCCTGCCATATAGCTCTTGTACCGAGCATGGCGTAATACTGAATGTGTTTCTGAGTAGGATCATTCGGTTTGGCATCGAAAGTGTAACGCATGGATACACCTGAGAGCGGCCACTGTTCTACACCGTGGTAAACGGTTGGCATTTGCAAACCGCAAATTTCAAGAATCGTTGGAACAATATCGACAGCATGGTGGTACTGGTTGCGAATTTCGCCCTTAGCTTTAATCCCTTTTGGCCAGCAAATTACAAGTGGATCGGATGTTCCACCTGAGTAATTGGAATAGCGTTTGAACATTTTAAATGGAGTAGAAAATGCAGCGGCCCATCCTGTCGGATAATGCTCATATGTATCAGGTCCTCCTAACTTATCAATCAGCTTCATGTTTTCAGCCAATGCATCGGGATAGCCGTTAAAGAATTTGTTTTCATTTACTGAGCCGTTGGGGCTTCCTTCACCTGATGCTCCGTTATCGGCTCCATAAAGAATAATAGTATTCTCATATTGCCCGGTTTTCTTCAGGTGATCGATTATTCTGCCAACCTGATCATCTGTGTATTCAGAGAAAGCAGCAAAGACTTCACAAAGTCTTGAGAACAATTTTTTCTCATCAGGAGTGAGTGTATTCCAAGGACGAACAAAATCTCCTGCATTGGCCTGATCCTCAGGCATAGGGTTGAAATCAGTAAGTTTGGTGTCAGCCGGCACAATGCCCTTTGCAATCATACGTGGTAAAACCCATTTGCGGTAATCATCATAACCATCATCAAATTTACCTTTGTATTTATCTATATAATCCTGAGGTGCCTGGTGAGGGGCATGGTTAGCTCCGGGGCAGTACCACATAAACCAGGGTTTTGACGGATTTGCCGATTTCTGATCACTAAGCATCTTGATTGCCTGATCTGCAAGGTCCTTTGAAAGATGATAGCCTTGTTCAGGGGTGGCAGGTGGCTCGATATAATGATTATCTTCAACCAGGTCAGGATACCATTGGTTTGTTTCACCTCCAATAAATCCATAGAAGCGATCAAAGCCCTGTTGAAGTGGCCATTGAATTTTGTTAGCTCCTGATGAAAGGTCAGTTTCCGGTACGTTATGATCTTTCCCGAGCCAGAAGGTACTCCATCCATTATCTTTCAGAACCTGGGCCATTGTGGCAGTCTGTTCCGGTATATGGCTGCTGTAACCCGGAAATCCATTTGCTCCTTCGGTGATGGAGCCCATACCGTTAAGGTTATGATTCCGACCGGTAAGGATACACGAGCGGGTAGGCGAACAAAGTGCAACCGTATGCCATTGAGTGTAAGTTAAACCATCAGCAGCCAGTTTATCCATAGTTGGCATGCTCACTCTACCGCCAAATGGCGACCATGTAGCCAATCCAGTATCATCATACAAGATGAAAAGAATGTTTGGTGATCCTTCAGGGGCTTTTTTGCGGATGTACGGTGCCCAGTCAGGAGTCGATGCATTTACATCAAGTTTCATAACGCCTTTGTAATCTTTCGGCGGAACAGGAGTTGCATATTGTTGTGCATGGGTTAAAGTTGGGAGAAATATTCCCAAAGCAAAAACAGCCATGACAAGAATAGTACCTGAAAAAGTAATCTTTCGTTTTTTCATGTTGACTTTTCTTTTAGTTAATATTTAATTTAATAATCAGGCAAGTATTCATTTACAGAGAATTACGAGTGTGAATAGATTTTTATAAGGTCAATTAATGCTTCCCCATCAACTGGTTTGCGTAGGTAGGCTTTTACGCCATATTGCCTGCAGCATTCGCGGCTGTATGGTTCATCAAATGAAGTAACTACTATTACGGGTATATGAATATTTTTTTCAACAAAGGTTTTTAATAGTTCACAGCCATTCATACCCGGTAAATTCAGATCAAGTACAAGCAGGTCGTTTTGTTCCAATATAATTTGAGCTAAAAATATATTGGCACTTTCGAATGATTTATACTCCATTTCAGCAGATTCGAGAAACAACTCAAATGCGCTGATTACTGACAAATCATCTTCTACTAAGTAGATCATGGTTCCTTTAGGAGTTGAAAAGGCATATCATTATTGATATGGAAGAAATTAAATATACCCCGGACATGTTTTGAAAGAATAACCAGGCCTTATATAGTGGATATCAAAATTAAACTGATACACAGAAAATTGCAATAGAACTTTAGTTCAAAGAAATTACAAATCGAATGGCAGGACATAACTCTTTGATATCTTCTTTATTAAGTTAGAGAAGAATCAAGGCAAATGGGAAATGAATGATAATTAATATTTTTTTTCGGCTGGAGTTATACCGGCTTTATCAGCAATACGGATGATTTCAGGTACTGATTTAACACCTAATTTACCACAAATGCTGATCCTGTGATGTTTTATGGTTTGTTCCGAAACATTAAGCTCCGATGCAATTTGTTTGTTTAACATCCCGTTTATGAAATACTTTAATATAGCCAGTTCTTTTTCTGATAGTGTTTCGATAAGCTTACAGGCTTTGACTATATCATCTTTTTCTGATTTCAATTTGCGGCTTAGTAAAAGCGCTTCATGTATTGACTGCATCAGAACCTCAGGTTGGAAAGGTTTTTCAAGAAAATTAACTGCCCCTTTCTTCACAGTTTGTACACTCAAAGGAATATTGGCTTGTCCGGTTATAAAAATAACAGGGATGTGCGAATTCATTGCAAACAGTTCTTCCTGTAAATCAACACCCGATTTCCCGGTAAGATTTACATCGAGGATAAGACAACCGGTTCCCTGCCAGGTTTCACGTGCAAGATATTCTTCTGAACTACTATAAGATTCTACTATATAATCATCGGCAGTTAAATAAAGGGAAATGGCATCTCGTACCTCAATTTCATCGTCAATTATAAAAATAATTTCTTCAATGTTACTCATTTCTATATTTCTTTAAATGGAAAGAAAATTCAGCACCACCACCGGCCATATTTTCTGCAAACATTTCACCCTGATGCCTCTCAATAATAGAACGGCTGATTGCCAGACCAATGCCGAAGCCTTTTTTATGGGTGGTAATAAATGGTTGAAAAAGACTGTCTTTTATGGAATCACTTATTCCGCTACCGTAATCACGAACTGCTAGTATAACTGAATCTTTATCTGCCCGCTGACTGATTTCAATTAACTTATTTTCAGATGTCGTATTTTCCATTGCAATGGCAGCGTTGGATAAGAAATTCAGGACTACCTGCTGTAACTGAATTTTGTCGCCGATGACATTAACCTGTTCATCCGGCAGATTGACTTTAACCTGTATTTGCTTTCCGATGGCTTCGGAATGATAAATATTCAGTGAATCCTGTATAACCGCACTAATATTAACTTTCTCCTGTTCCCTTGTTTCGAGTTTCATCAGATCGCGTACACTGCTTACCAGCTCACCGGCTCTTTTATCATTTTCAATTATCTTTTCAAATATTTCATCAGCCCGCTCCGGAACAAGTTTACCCGACTTATGAAATCGGCGGCCTGCCTGTGCATTATACATAATTGCAGTAAGCGGCTGATTGAGTTCGTGTGAGAGTGATGCAGTTAAAACTGCCATACGCGACAGACGGTCTTCACGTACTAATTGGCGGTATAGATTTTCAGTTTCTTCTTTATGTCGGGCCACTTCTTTCTGTCTTTTATTCAATCGATGTTGGTAAACAATAAACGATGTTTGTAACATTAAGAAAATCAGAATGGCAAGCATATACCATTTGTATTCAGTAAAAAAATCAAATTCCATATTAAAAAATATGCTGTTTTCAGGGATTGACTTTGATTCGAGCAGGTTCCAGCGTTTTAATTCCTTCCAATCGTAGATATGCTTATAAAAATGAATTTCGTTAACATTGATTTCTTTGATTTGCTTACCATTTAATACCTCCCTGACTATCACCCCGATTTCTTCTCCAAAAAAGTAATAACTAAAAAGGTTACCCCCAATTCCACCTTTCTTTTTGGTGTAACTATCAGTTACCGGAAATACAGGAGCACTGCAGTTGCCGGAAATAAGACTCAAGGCTTCGGGCGTAGAAAATGGAACATTTTTTGAGTCCGACAAGTACATAGGAACAATTACAATACTTTTAGCCGGAATCTGTTTTACGAAATTTATTGTCGAGTCAAGTGTAATGCCATTTCTGAAAATAAAATTATGAGATTTAGTAAACCCTTTTGTACTCTCTTTTGTTAGCCCTGTAAAGTACATATCCGTAAAAGAGCTGCCGCTTATAATATATACATCTTTGTAGGATGGAAAGAGCTCAAATGCTGATAACATCGTTTTACTGATTTCATAATTTAACGTTATTTCTAATGTATTTCGATTTGCATGAGTTACAGAAGACTTATTTGAAGGAGTATCTGCAAGTTGCGGAAGCTTAAAATGCAAAGTGGGAGTATTGCTTAGAGCATCAAGTCCATATTGTTGCATTAATTCATATGTAAAAGGAGGAATTGTGATCAGAAGATCAATTGGAGATGTTTTAATCTTCTCATTATATATTTTTACAATATGTTTGGCATAGTCATTATCGGTTGACCGGCCAATGTCGAGATACTCAACAACTAGGTTATAAGGTTCTTCAAATTTTTCAGGGAAAGTACTTTTAAATCCTTCCAAAAAGATTTGATACGATGGCATGCTGGCGTTTAATGGAAATAAAATAACAATATTCTTAATCTTCTTATCAGCATAAGACTCCAAATGAAACAGAAAGGAAAACAGTATAATTGCCAGTAAAATTTTATACCCGTTTTTGTACATTTAGTGGAGTGTAGAATAAAACAACATAGCAAATATAGCAATTAATTGGTTGTATTAAAGCGGAATTAGTGATTTAAAGTCCGAATTTATATTCCTCCTGCAGGCAGCGAAGTACTTGAGGTTACTTTTAACTCAACCGGACTTACATACGGAGTTTATGAAGGCACAATCAGGATACTGAATAACGACCCTGAAAACTCCCAGCTTGATGTACCGTGTATGCTTTCCATTTCAGTAGGTGTTGCTTAGCTGGATAAAGTTGCTGTAATGATATATCCTAACCCTGCCGAAAATGTATTGAACATCGTTGCGAACGATCAGATAATTAAGGTAACTGTTTTGAGCCTGAATGGTAAAGTTATGTTTACCGGTAATAGTAAATCAATTGATATCAGCAATTTGGCATCAGGGGTTTATTTTATTCAAACACAGACAAAAAATGGAATTTCGAACATTAAATTCGCCAAAAAATAGTATTTAAACGCGGTTTTGCGAAAAAGGCTGTCCCTGATTTCGGGACAGCCTTTTTTGGAGGTGTTTAAGGTACAGTTACATGTTTCAAGTTACGTAACCAAATCCCGAATTATATAACTTGTTGTATTAGTATCTTGCTTTACTTCAAATAGATTTTTGATCAGCATTACTGAACTAAAAACAGTTTCTCACAAAAGGATTATTTTTTATTCTTTCTTCTGCGTTTTATTAAAAGTCGTATCAAATAAATAATACCAGCTGCGAAAATATAAACCGGCCAACTGGTTACCAGAAATATAAGGAACTCTTTCATTCCTTGCCAGCCATTCATTATACCGTGACCAATCCTGTATGTAAATTTGTTTCTTTCATCGAAAGTTAAATTTACTTTGTTCATCTCAATACGTACGTTGAAATCGCTGTATGCAACCTTTTTATCCAGATACTTTAGCTGGCTTTCCCTGCTTTCGATATCCGTCCGTATTTCTTCAATTTTACTTTCTATTTCGAGGGAGCTTTTCATATCATTAGCCCGGGAAAATAAATCAAGGTATTTTTTCTCAAGCTTTTTCTTGTTTTGCAAACGGGTTGAGTCATCGATATACTGTAGTGTGATATCTTCGACCGAAAAAAATCGGGAAATTATATTCATTCCCGATGAATCGAGCATTTTTAAGAATTTGTCGAACTCAGAAGCTTGTACATTAAGCCCGATTTCATAAAAAATAGTATTATCGTGAACACACTTTTTACACAAATTTAAATATTAATGCGCAAGTTTAATTAATTTTATGCTTGGTTTAAATCAAAAATCAGGTTGAAATATTCGCCTGATGTTGTTTATATCATGAATAGAAAAATTGAATGTAAATTTGAATGTAAAAATAAAAAACCACTTATAAGTATTTAAACTATAAGTGGTTATGAAGTTATTCTGTGACCCCATCGGGATTCGAACCCAAATCTTCAGAACCGGAATCTGAAATTCTATCCATTGAACTATGGGGCCGGTCGGTATTGAGGTGCAAAAGTAAGTATTTTCAGGAATATATTGCAATTTGCTTTCCGGTTTGCTTTCCTGTACTTTGCATGGAATAAAATTCCTCACAAAGACCCAAGTCCCAAAACCCAAATTCGAAGAACCCTGCTTGCAGCAGGCAAGCAAGGCCTGCTGAGCTATACTTCTTGGAATTTGGAATTTGGAGCTTGGAATTTGGGACTTAAGTGATTCGGAAATTTATCCCGTATACAGTATAAATGCTTAAAGGAGTTTTGTGCCTTTCGAAAATGGGTGTATTGACCTAAAAACTTGCATACAGTCCGCTGAGTATTATTTTTAATGTAACTTTGTGAGTCATCAGCTAATACAAATCCCGATGAACTCCCGTAAGCTACGCTGCATATTTTTCCTGTTTTCTTTCCTTGTGCTGCTCGATTGCGCAGAAGCACAATTGATTATTAATACTGAGGTTTCTCCGAACGATCTAGTTCAGACACTTGTTGGAACCGGGGTTACATACAGCAACGTAACGTATTCCGGAGGGCCACTTTCAAGAGGTACATTTTCCGGTCCAAGCAATTTAGGAATTCCAGCAGGTGTAGTGCTTTCAACAGGAAATGCAAATACAATTCCTCAGGCTCCCGGGGCCGGAATGGGAGGCTCCACTACAACTGCTGTTCAGAATGATCCTGATATGAACAGTATTTGTAATGGGAATACTAATAATGGGAGTATACTGGAATTTGACTTTATTCCTCAGGGCAGCCAATTAGTCTTTAAATATGTATTTGCTTCGGAAGAGTATAACTTATTTGCTCCACCATGTAACTCAGGATATAATGATGGATTTGGGTTTTTTATCAGTGGACCAGGTATCTCCGGCCCATATACCAATAGTTCAACAAACATTGCCTTATTACCATCATCAACAAATCCGGTCTCCATTAATAATGTAAACTGTATAACCAATAGCCAGTATTACATCCCTAATTATAATGGAGCAGGTAGCTGCCCAGGATGTGGAAATGAGGGTAAAATTACCGACCCTAATTTTGTTTTTAATGCCTATACGGTTGTTTTTGAGGCTACTATTGCACTTACGCCATGTACTACCTACCATATAAAACTTGGAGTGGCAAATGTTGCTGACGAAGGCATGCAGTCGGGCGTTTTCCTCCAGGAAAGCAGCTTCTCAAGCAATCCCATTACTATTACCCCTGTTTACACCATCCCTTCCCTTGATACCACCATGGTGGAAGGCTGCAATAATATTGCTCTTACTTTTGGTATTGATACCATACCCACATTACCGGTGACCATCCCATTGGTATATGGCGGCACAGCCATTAATGGTGTTGATTTCCCGCTTTTGCCGGTTAATGCAATAATTCCGGCAGGCAGCCAAACCACTTCAATACTTATAAATCCTTACGATGATGGTATTGCTGAAACCACCGAAACACTTACAATTACCTATTCAAATGTTACCTGCAGCGGTTCGCAGAATGAAACCACCACTTTTTATATCAACGATTATCCGCCTTTGCAGGCAGTAGCTTCCAACGATGTTTCGGTAAACTGCAGCGAGGCGGTTACCGTAGGTGTTGCGCCTACCGGGGGAATTGTGCCCTATGAATACCTGTGGAATACCGGCGATACCACCGAATCATTTATTGTTACTCCCACGTTTACAACTACTTATACCTGCCAGATCAGCGACGGATGCGGCTCCTTTTCGATCGATTCGGTAAAAATAACCGTGCTCACCCCTTTGGTTGATGCCGGTCCTGATCTTATCACATGTTCGGCTACTCCCGTTGCAATTACAGGAAATGCGTTAAACTTCCTGGCTAATTCACAGCTTTGGACGCATACCGGGGCAGGCTTATTAAGCGGGGCAAATTCATTTTCACCAACTTATACTCCTGCCGCTGGCGAGAGCGGAACCATAAAAATAAAATTGTCGGTGGGTGGCCTTGGCGGATGTGCCGGGCAAACCTACAGCGACAGCTTGTATCTGCAGATTGACCCTATGCCGCAACCCAATGCAGGTTTCGATGCCAATGCATGTTCGGCAGTTAATTATACGTTTAACGGATCAGCGGTTAACCACGACCCGGCTGCAATACTGTGGACACACAATGGAACCGGTACCTTATCGGGAAATACAACACTGGCACCTGAATATGCTCCTTCAGTCGGGCAGCTTGGTATTGTTTCATTTATACTTACAGTGAAGGGTGTAGCAGCCTGTTCCACACAAACTGTTACCGATACGGTGAAGCTCAATTTTGAGCCACCGCCAACGGTTCAGGCAGGTCCGGCAGCAGCTATCTGTGCCAGTTCCACGTACACGCTGGCAAATGCCCAGGCACTTAATTGCCAGGCAGTTACGTGGCAGACATCGGGTGACGGATTGTTCGACAATCCTAATAGTATCAACCCTGTTTATTCACCAGGTCCCGGGGATATAGCAACAGGTTCAGCAATACTTACCCTCAGGGGCGATGGCTCGGCAAGTTGTTCGGTGTTACAATCTTTTGCGACAACTTTACTCACCATCCATCCCCTTCCCACCGCCAGTGCCGGGCCAAATGGAGCTACCTGCCAGGGGATCAACTATACTGTTTCAGGAGCAACAGCAACTAACAACAGTTCCGTAACCTGGACCGAAGACGGCCCCGGATCGCTCATTAATGCCGGCACCCTCACACCTACCTATGTTCCATTGCCCGGTGAAACCGGAACAGTAACGCTCACTCTTACAGCCCAGGGAGCCAATACCTGTAGTGCTGAAACGGCAACCTCAACCCGAACTTTAACCGTTAATCCCCTTCCCGCAATTGATGCCGGCGCCGATGCAACTATCTGCGCAGCAAACACCTATACACTCAACGGCACACAACTGAACTGCCTTCCATGGCTCTGGACCACAAGCGGTGACGGAACATTCAGCAACCCCAACCTGCTGAACCCGGTTTACACACCCGGAACTACCGATATTGCAACCGGTAACGTAGTACTTACCTTAACCGGCCAGGGAACAGGGGCCTGCCTGGGGCTTACGGACGTTGACCAGATAACACTGTTTATCGATCCTGTGCCGACTGCCAATGCAGGAATAGATGATGCATTCTGTGTGCTGAATCCGATCAATGTTACCGGAGCTTCGGCAACAAATTATACCAGCTTACAATGGACCGGCGGTGATGGTGTTTTTAACAACAACACCCTGATGTCTCCCACCTATATGCCCGGGAATGTAGATTTTAACATCGGGACAGTGACGCTCACTCTCAGAGCCCAGGGGAGCCTGACCTGTTCCGGCCAGTTTGCAGCTGACAGCCGGGTATTCAGTGTTTCGCCCTACCCGCTAGTGAGTGCCGGCCCTGATGATTACATCTGCAGCAATGTTACTCAATACACTTTGGCAGGAACAGGCAATAATTACAACCTGGGCAATGTGCAGTGGACGGTTTCGGGAGGTGATGGATTTTTGAGCAATCCCAACATTTTAAACCCGGTGTATTTCGCCGGCCCAATCGACCTGAACACCCCCGACCGGAACATCACTTTTACTTTAACCCTACAGGGAATCGGAAACTGCAGCGGAGTGTTTGTAAACGATCAGATCATCCTTAAAATAGACCCGACACCTATAAGCAATGCCGGAACGGATGATGAGGTCTGTGGCCAGCGTCCCTACCAGCTTAATCCCACAGCCCAGTTTCAGAACACGATAAACTGGCTTACCTCAGGCACAGGAACCTTCAGTAATCCGAATATTTTAAATCCTACATATTTGCCCAGTCCTGCCGATGTCGGATCCACGGTAGTGCTTACCCTTGGGCTGTCCGGCTGCCAGAGCCTTACCAACGGCGATTTTATGTGGCTCACCGTTCATCCTGACCCCAGCGGCACCATGAGCGGGACCACCAACATGTGCGAAGGCACCACCACACCCATAAACATCGCATTTACCGGTACGCCGCCCTGGAGCGTAACCTATTCGGACGGGATTACACCCGTTACAGTAACTAATTCAACTTTCGCAAGTTCATTAAATCATTGAAAATGAGATAAAAAGCAGCATATTTATTTTGTCATGTTATTGATAATCAATAACTTTGTTTTGCCAAACAAACAATATAAAATATGCTGCCAAACAAAAGTACAACA
>JBGSUB010000032.1:0-27829 GCA_041753535.1 Lentimicrobiaceae bacterium | reverse complement strand
ACCAAAAAAGTAATGAGAAACACATAACATTAAATTAAGAATGAAAAAGTACGGAGGTTTGAGATACTTTAAAATTTTGTGTTTTGTGTTTAATGTTTTTCATTCAATTTATCACTTCAAAAAATCTCTTTAATAAGTAGTTCAATCAGTTGTTAATTAATTTATTACAGAGATATTGTGCCAGAAAAAACATCAATTTAAAAGTTTAGACACTAACCCCTAAAAACACGTGAGTCAAAAATACAAATTCCCCGAATGGGCAAGCAACCAGGTAGTTTACGAAGTTAACCTCAGGCAGTTTACACCCGGAGGCACAATCAAAGAGTTCAGAGAGCACCTTCCCCGTCTGAAGGAACTTGGTGCAGGAATTTTATGGTTTATGCCTCTGCAACCGGTAGGGATTAAAAACCGAAAAGGCACACTCGGAAGTTATTATTCCATCAGCAATTACCGGGAGGTAAATCCTGAATTTGGTACTTTACCTGAATTTATTGATTTGGTTAGAGAAATTCATTCCATGGGCATGTACGCGATCCTCGACTGGGTTGCCAACCACACTGCCTGGGATCATCATTGGGTATTTGAACATCCTGATTTTTACCGGCGAAACGAAGCAGGGGAAGTACATCCGCCGTTCCCTGAATGGGAAGATGTGATCGGTCTCGATTATTCCAATTCCGGTATGAGAAGCGAAATGATCGGATCAATGAAATTCTGGCTCGAAACAACCGGATTAGATGGTTTCCGATGCGATATGGCTATGCTGGTCCCTACTGAATTTTGGAATGACGTACGTAAAAATCTGGAATCAGTTAAACCTGTTTTTATGCTTGCGGAAGCTGAACAGCGCGACCTGGCTGAAGAAGCATTTGATGTATTGTACAACTGGAACCTGCATCACGTTTTTAATGATATTGCCCAGGGCAAATACTCTGCCGATGAAATCCGCTGGCGAATACCTTCGGAAATTACAGAATTTCCAGGCGGATGTGAAAATCTCCTCTTTATAAGTAACCATGATGAAAACTCATGGAACGGATCGGAAATAGAAAGGCTGAACTTTGCCCTGGAAGCATTTGCTGTACTGATGTTTACCTTGCCGGGAATGCCGTTGATATATTCAGGAATGGAAGCCGGTAATTACCGGAGACTGGAATTTTTTGATAAAGATTGTATCGAGTGGAAACCGGACAAAATGGCTTCACTCTATTCCAGGCTGGCGCATCTCCGAATGCACAACCCTGCATTATGGAGCCCACGGCCGAATGGGGAAATGAACCTGTTAAAGACTGATCTGGATACAAATATCCTGGCTTTTACACGGGAACAGGAAGGTAATAAAGTGTTGGTTATCATTAATCTGAGTGCACAGCTTAGCAATTTTCACATGATAGAATCAGGTTATGAAGGACGCTACCTGGATGTAATCAATCAATTGATACCGGTAACTTTGGGAAGCAATCCCTATTTTAGTCTACCTGCCTGGGGATATTCTGTTTTCCTGGGGCAATAGAATTTTTAAAACATAGTTGGTTCGAATCAATCATTTGCTATTTTTGCAGCTGAAAAAAGCGGAAGTAGCTCAGTTGGTAGAGCATCAGCTTCCCAAGCTGAGGGTCGCGAGTTCGAATCTCGTTTTCCGCTCTCTCACAAAAACAATGAAATCAAGCCTTCCCGCAACGGAAGGTTTTTTTATTTACGAATTGTTAACCAGGGTTTAACATATAAACAGGTATTTGAGCCTTTCCGGTATTTTGTTGTCTCACCGGTTGTTGCCATGAAAGTAGCTTAACTATTAAAGCAAGTATTTTATAACATTTGATTTTGTTCGGAATCTTGATTAACGGATGATTTATATTACATGAAATTCTGCCCGGTATAAAGTTAAACTGCCTGGGAAATCGTTTTCACCAGGCAGCTTATAGTATTTGAAGAAAGTTAGACAATTCCGATGTACCACATCAATGCCACTAAGGGTGTTGGGTTACAATAAATTTACTGGCATTATTATCAGTAAGGATCATATCGCCGGCATCAATTAAGCCATCACCGTTCACATCGGTCGGTAAATATCCTGAAACAAAGGTACTTGCAGCACTGTTTACACTCGTCAAATCAGATGCATTTACAATTCCGTCCTCATTTACATCCCCTGCATAAATCACATAGTATCCATCGGGCATTTGCCTTAGGTTGCTACCGAATGCTTTCGACGGCAGATCGAATGAATATCCTGTTGATGCTGCAGCAAAAGATACAGGCGAAGCGGAAGTGGTTGCAATACTGTTCCTGTGCTTGATATTAATGTAATAGGATCCGGAAAGGGCAGCGGGTATGGTGAAACTTGCGGCTCCGTTGGTTCCAAGGTTAACATTGGAAGCAGTATGTTCAATTATACTGAAGTTTGCGGAATTGCGGAGTTCAACTGTAACCTGATCGGCAACACCTGCAACATATTGCGGACCGAAGCCATTATTTGCCTGGTTCATAGTTCCGCTACCTGAATAGAGCCCCTCCAGAAATACTGTCAGGTTGAGTGTTTTACTTGAACTAACGATATTTATATTGTAATCTTCTGTTTCTCCAAATGAATATGAACTGCAAGGATTTATGTTGTTATTATTATACACCTCACGCACCCGCATTCGGGTAGTGCCTGTAGAAGCATCGGCAGGTACGGTGAATGGAATTGTACCGGTTAGCGGTGCAGCCCCCGAAATCAGAATGTTGCCAAGTTTCTCATTGGTTTCGAAGGTTCCGTTTTTGTTAAAGTCAATCCAAGCAGCAAAATTGTTGCCTTCAGGGTATGTTCCTGGACTTACTGTTAAAGTGTAGGCCGAGCCGGGGTTCAGATCAGTTGATAAACTACTGTAATAAGTATAGTAGGGACTTGATGAAGCACCAGTGGCATTGTTGATACTTCCCAGCTGAACCAGGGAAATAAAGTCACCATCTCCGGTTCCGGATGTATAAGGAGATGTGCAATAAGATATTGGATTAACAATTATGTACCCGGTTTTGGTTTTAACATCGCTGGCACCAGGTTTTGAGGCCGTCAATGTCACATCGTAATTTCCTGGTGTACTATAGGTGATCGGAGGCGGATTTTGCCCGGTAAACGAAGAGGGTGTGCCTCCCGGGAAAGACCATACCCAGGAAGTTGGGCTACATCCTGAATTATCGGTGAAAACAACGCTGTTGCCTACCAATAAAGTAGTTGGGGTACCTGTGAAGTCTGCAATAACATTCTTTACAGTAATAAAGCCTGTTTTCGTTTCTGTATCTGAAGTAACTCCATCAGAAACCGTAAGTGAAACATTATAGGTTCCGGTTGCTGCATAGGTAATTGCAGGAGGATTCTGACCAACGTAAGATGAAGGTGTTCCACCAGGGAAACTCCAATTCCATGAAGTAGGGCCGCCAAGAGATAAATTGGTAAACGTTGTTGATCCACCTATACAGAGGGTGGTTGGAGAAGCGGAAAAATTAGCTGTCGGAGTCAGGTAAGCCTGGGTAGCCAGAAGTGCCTGGTAAGCATTCATACGGCCGGATCCAAGCATCCCTGTATAGCCTGGATTTAACCCAGAAATATTATCCGTGGTAGAAGTCAGGATATCTTTTACATTCTGAGAAGTTAACAGGCCAGGTGCCAGTGACACAATAAGTGCGGCAACACCGGAAACATGCGGACAGGCCATGGAAGTGCCCTGGTAGAACCCATAAGTATTCCCTGGTAAAGTACTGAGTACCCCTCTTTCGGTAACGGTATTCGTCTCTCCCCCCGGAGCAGCAATGTCCACCCATGATCCCCAGGTTGAATACCAGGATCTTATGTCCTGATTGTTTGTTGCTGCAACTGAGAATGCCCCGCTATAACAGGCCGGGTACTTTAATCCGGTTGAATTGCTGTTCCCGGCGGAATAGATAGATATTCCCCCATTGAGAACCGTACCTCCGCCATTGGCATTAAAGTAGTCAATTGCATCCAGAACAACCTGATCATAAACTCCCATACTCGTGTAGCCCCAGCTATTTTGCGATATTGCAGCACCATTGTCGGCAGCCCATATCGGGGCATTTTCAAATCCTCCGCTTGATGAAGATGTAAATACCTGGCACGACATGAGCCTGATACCATTTCCACTTCCGGAACCTCCGGCAACCCCACTTACACCAACTGCATTATTCGTATTGGCGGCAACCGTACCGGCAACATGGGTGCCATGATCATCAGGTGTAACAACCGCGGAGTTTGTTACAAAATTATATCCTATGCCCGGCCACATATTGGCTGCCAGATCAATATGGGTATAATCAATTCCTCCGTCTTCAACAGCAACAATTACACTGCTGTTTCCCTTTATAATATCCCAGGCTTCCGGAAGGTCAATGTCGGCATCAGCGGTTCCGCCTTGCTGACCGGTATTGTGGTAGTGCCACTGCTCATTGTAACGCGGATCGCCGGGAACATAATTCAGGCCTACCTCTTCATCGGGAGGTGAAAGTAGCCGGAGCGGACTGGTATTTGCACCAATCTGTTCTTTCCGATAGACAGGTTCTGAAAACTGTATGTCACTTTGCGAAGAATATGCCATAACCATGCTGCGGATGTCAGTTCCTGCAGGTATAATCAGATCGTACCAAAGATGAAATTCCCATAGCCTGTGGCGGTCATTGAATGGAGTATTCTGCAGAATAACATCAAAAGTTTTCTTTACCTGTATTACTCCGTATTGCTGATTTAACTGGTCAATTGCAGCAATTCCGAAGCGGACTGTTCCGTCAGGATTGGATGAAATAACAGCATTGTCGAGGAAGTTCTCAAGTGCTTTACTGAACTTAATGCGAATAATTCCCTGTTCGAAAGCCTGATCAGGTATTGTTGAAATATTGATCGGAGGGCGTTCTCCTTTAACAACATTTCCTGTGAGAGGGTCATTTGCTGCTTCCACCGTACCGGGAAAAGAGCCTGTAATGAAAACAGTAATGAAAAGAAATCCTATTAAAAGGCTGTAAGTGTAGCTTTTCCTCATTTTAATAAATTTTTAGGGTTTAACATCAATAATTTGGATTTGAAAGGATAAAAATTTTTGACAAATAGCAATTTTAGCATATATAGTAATTACAAAATTAGTTGTTTATATGTAAGTTTCGACATTTATGCAAAATTTATTTATAATATTTCTAAATAATAAATATAAGACATTGGTATTTATAGTATTACAGACATAGTGAAGTTCTAAATCATACATTCATAGTCTTGGTTTGATTTATAATATAACGATTAAGGATTGATCCTGAATAAATTTATATATGAATTATATTGGTGTCCTGCTACTATAGAGTCTCCTTTTATAATAGGAAAAACCTTCTGCCGGTTATGTGGCAGAAGGCTTTAATTAATGGTAATTATGTGGTCGGAAGGCAATCAATACCCTGGCAAATTAGCTTAATACAAATGGTCCATTTCTTTCAGGGTGTAATTTTAACAGTGAACCGTGCCGCATTATTATCCGTCATAATCATATCCAAGGCATCCACAATACCATCGCCATTCGCATCCTCCGGCACATATCCGGAAGTAAATGTACTTGATGAATTATAAATTGCGTCTATATCAGTTTGATCCACAGTTCCGTCCTGATTCACATCGCCACCATAAATAACGTACTGTCCTGTAGGCATTTGTAGCAGGTTGCCTCCGTAGGCTTTTGCGGGAGAGTTGAATGAATAACCAATTACTCCGGAGGCAAATGAAACTGGCGAGGCTGTAGTTGTTAAAATACTGTTACGATGTTTGATGGTAATATAATACGAGCCGTTCAGTGCACCTGGTATAGAAACTATTGCCTGGCCGTTAGTTCCTAAATTTATATGGTAGGCCGTATGGACAATGTTGTTATAATCCGAAGCACTGTGCAATTCAACATTGATCAGATCGGCAATACCAGGATCGAATCTTGGACCGAAATTAGCCCAGGCCTGCCTCATAGTGTATGATCCTTCATACAATCCTTCAAGAAAAAGCACGAGATTTAGTGTTTTTGGCGGTGGATTGAAAGTGAATTCATCTGCTCCTATATCAGGGGTTGTTAACGATCTTCCTTCTCCATCAAAATCAGAAGTCACTTCTAAGCGGTGTGTTCCTTTATTATCAAACTCCTGGCTGTTGCAGTGAAGATCAGTATTGCTAAGGTACGCCGGGTCGAGAGAAACTGAATGCTGATCTTTACCGGTCTCATTATACCAGGTTTGAATCGTTGGCATAGGAATACCCCTGAATAAAATAACATTTGGACCATCAGTCTTAAAGTTATTATAATCGGATTCGTAAAGGAAATTGAAATTCAACGCATTTTCGCTAATTGTGAGGCAATATCCGCCAACCTGGTTCATAATATTGTTATTTACAAATGAGTTGTCATATCCGAATGCATTATAATTGCAATCTATAATTACTCCTGTGGAGAATACTCCAGGTGTTCCATAGATGTTAATAGTGTTGTAGAGTAATCTCGTTTTGTGGCAGCTGGAAAAAGACAATCCATAGTTATTCGAAGAACTTGACCCCAGTGAAATAAAATTGTTGCTGATTAAACCAGGTTGGCCCCCATCCATATTCATTTCCATGAGTGCCATTCCATAATAGACATCTGCATTGCCGGTAAGGTGAATTTTATTGCCGCTGATGTCAAACCCATTCCTGACATTAATAATAGAAATAGCTTCGGCAATACTTTCAGCCGCGTTTTCCTGAATCAAAACATTTCCGCTAATAATCGGGTGATCAAGATCCGCAAGATCTATGCCACCACGGAGAAATCTGCTGAACAGATTTTTTATTATCTGAAGATTAACGATTGGACCGGTAGTAAGGTCTATGCCAGAGAAATACATGCCCCAAGCCCCATTCAGGATGGTATTCCCTTCAAAAAGAAGATTACTGCTACTAACGTTAGAACAATAAATAACACTGTTATCGGAGCTGATGTGTGAGTCATCTGTAAACCCTACAATCTGGTTGAACCTGAATTTCAGATCGTGACAACCCGACCCTATATCAATTACCCTGCCATACGTGGTTAGAAAGTTTGAAGATCCAAGAGTAGAAATTTTAAGATTTTCGAAGGTCATGTATGAGCAATTTTGGAATTTAAGAGTATAGTTGTCAGTTTCATTCGGAATACCGACGATAATTGCAGTATCAGTTGCAGTAGGATTTGTCATAAATTTAATTGTTTTGTTGACACTTGCTCCTGTAATCCCGGTAAAAACAAGCTTTTCACCATACTCATAAGGTGTTAGATGAAAAATCACAGGATCAGAGATGCCTTTTAAAATCAAAGATTCAACAGCACGAGCCGGACTCTTGAAATCGCAGCCTGAAGGTCCGATTGTATAGATACCATGCATAGCATCAGTATAGTTAATTACAGGATTTTGCCAAATAAGGTAATTGTCAGACGGATATGAATCGCAGTTGCCATTGTCGCAAGAGAGGTTAAAGGTTACGTGCCAGGTTCCGTAAGTGAATGTGAAACCCGGAATTGTACTCAGGTCAATAGTATAATTGAAATCATAAGAAGCTCCAGTGGCAAGCGGTGGAATAATTACGGTTCCTAAAACTGCTTCCGGACTGCCATTGGGTGTGGCGTTTTCGATGTTAATAGTGATTTGTCCCGGATTTAAAAGCGGATGAGGCCCGGTATTTATCAGGCGTTGAGTAAGTTCCAGTGTTGTTCCGTGTAAATTTATACTTCTGTATGCCGGATCATCCACCAGGTTGCCGCAGGTTCCAGCCATGCCTGTCGCCTGTCCGGTATTGCCCGCCCTGAGGCCGGATGAATTTACCGCGCCGGTTACATAGTAATTGTATCTTTGATTCAGGACTGCAGTCAGATCATCAAACTGATAATTCATCGTATTGCTCCATCCAGAAAGGGTGGTTTTAACAGTTGGATTTTCAATCGTACTTCTTTGAATCAGATAGTAGGTGGCCCCGTCAGATGCCTGCCAGTTCAGAGCCACCTTATCGGGGAAAATTCCAATGGTTGCATCAACTTTCGGTGCTGATATTTTGCGAAAGCCATCATTCTCTGTGGAAAGGGAACTTATTACCACATTGGTATCACCTGAAGCCCTTACGCTATAATAATAAATTACCCCCGGTGTTCCGGTTGCATCGCGGAACAAAAGACTGTTTCTCCAGCTGCTGATTGCTGAATATAATGAAGGAATAACGCCTCTGTAAACCTTATACCAGGTTGCACCGGGTGAGCTTTGCCATGTAACCTGAGTATAGCGGGTATCAGCACCATCTGCAGCAATTACATTAGTGGGAGCAACATAGTTACTGAAACCTGAATCCACGTTTCCAAACCCTGTGACAATGTTTCCAGCGGGATCCTGAGCGGCTTGAACCCAATAATAATAGACGGTACCCGTTGCAGCGGTAATGTCAGAATAGGTGAGCGCTGTTTGCCAGCCTGTAATAGCAGAGGCTGTTTCCGGCTCATTGACGGTATTACGATACAACATGTAATGGGTTGCATTGTTAACTGTATTCCAGTTGAGATTAACCTTGTTTGTGTAAGTTCCATCTGTTGCGGTTACATCAGGTGCTGTAACAAAACCGACCCATCCTGTATTCGCCGCACTGTATCCGGAGGCATATGAACCCCATTGGCTTTTAGAAGCGCGAACCCAATAATAGTAGGTTGTACCGTAAGCGGCTGTCATATCATTGAAAATAGTGTCGTAAATCCAGGTAGTTCCGCTGATAAACATAGTTTCATTCACCATATTAAAAGCGCTCCGGTAAACCCTGTAATTCGTGGCCCCGGATACGGATGGCCAGGTGATAGTTACCCTGTCGCCAAACTGGCCGTCGCTGGCCTGAACTTTCATTGGCGGATTCAAGGCTTTCCAGCCATGATCGGAAATGCTGAAATCAGAACCTCTTATTCCACTGGGATACCGCGATGATTTAACCCAATAATAATAGGTGGTCCCGTTTTCTCCTGTAAAATCATCAAAAGAAGTTGTACTGATCCATGTTGCCGGCGTTATTTGCACAGCTCCCATCGTATTTGGGAATGGACCATTGTACCTGAAAACAGCATAATAAAGAGGCTCACCTGTATTATTCTCCCAGGTGATGGTAACTTTATCCTGAAAGGTGCCATCGGAAGCCTGAACATTCACCGGCGAGGCTGGATTAGCAGGGATAGTTACCATTGAAGTAGCAACCCAGGTGTTATTTGCTTCTGATGTTTCATCAATCTCATTCATATCATCAACCTTCATTCCAAAATAATATGATCCGGATTCAAGTTCCGGTACTGCAGCGGCAACATCAGTTAAAGGAAGTTGAATTTGTAATATTAACCCCGGATATAAATCATTTAAAGTACTTCTTGAAATTAAATGATCCGCAGAGGTAATTGACTCATTGGCGGAGAGATAATACCCGATGGAACATGAAGGTATTGTAACCATGGAGGCAGAAGTATAATACGGATTAACAGAGCTTACATTTGTACCGCTTATTGTTGCATTTCCGGTTCCGGTTGACAGATCGGGTACATAAGTGGCCATTATTGTTGTTTTCCATATGCCACGGCCAAAAGAGGCAGCAAAAAGTTGCGCAGGAGTAGTGGAGTAGTTTATTACCAGGTCCTTGACCTGCGTAAGGGGTATTCCGCTTTTAAAGGGAACCCAATCGGTCATGGTTGAATCTTTGAAATAGACCCCTGCGGTAGTTCCTATATACAATCCTTCAGGAGAACCATGCATATATGCTACAGACATGATGCCCAAACCTGTTAAATCTTCAGTAAGATTTATCCAGGTCTGCCCTTTGTTCAATGATTTGTATATTCTGTTCCCTTTTATCATGTAAACTATATTCTCATTGATTTCATGTGTCTTGAACCTGACATTACCTCCATCATTATCTGTTGGATTTGGTAAAATATACCAGCTTGGGCTTACAGCCTGAGCCATATCTGTACGGTACATTTTCCCATTTGAGAGAGCTATGTAAAGAATATTCTGATTAGCCCTGGACTGCTCTATGAATTCTATTGTCTGTGAGGTGCCACCCAGGTTTGGCGAAATTTTTGTAAAAGTAACATTAGCAGGATTGGATGTTTTAATGTTGCTGCTCCTCCAAACTGATTTAGCTCCGTAGAACATTCGGTTTGAATTGAAATAATCAACTAAAAATGAAGTGATAAAGTTTGCTTCTTCGTTTATGCCATGTGAACCATTTGCAGCTATAGTGCTGAATGAAGCATTCAGGACTCCTCCGTTAACCGAGCGTGCCACGTGCCCATTCTGACTGCTCCCGAAAACATAATTTTCATTGGTGGGATCAAATTTGCATGTTCCCCCGTCACCTCCGATGGATCTGTAATATGAGCCTCCGTTTGAAACAAAAGTTGCAGCATCCTGGTTTCCCATAATGATGTGACTGGGATTTTGAGAAGCGACATCCATGCGATATATTTCGGTAACATTTAAACCATTGCTCGAATAAGTATATGTAATTCCATCATCGGAATACCATATTCCTGAATCGTTACCAATAAACAGGCGATGTGTAACAGGGTGAAATTCGAAGGTGTGCTGATCGTCGGCATATATCATTACCTGATTTACCCAGGTGGTTCCTCCATCTGTCGATTTGTAGAAATTTACCATCCCGGCATACATGATATCCTCATTTAACGGGTCGATAATAAAATCCAAGTTGTACCATCCCTGGCCTTCTTCCGGGATGCCTGTAACATTATTTTTAAGGTAAAAACTCTCGCCTGAATTCTCAGAAACATAAATGCGATGGAAATGCGAATCACGGGAAGTGAACATTATAACTTTTTCAGGATTATCAGGTGTAGTACTGATTGCAATCCGGTGAGCGGATGTGGTTAGCATGGATTGCCAGGTTTCGCCAAAATTAACTGATTTATAAAATGTATTGTTGCTCACTGCATAAAGGGTATATGGCTCTCCGGGTTTTTGTTCCATATCTTTTAAATAAACCGCAAGTTTATTCGACCAGGTGTTTCCATTATCATGCGAAACATAAATCCCGTAATTACTGGCAACTACCATTTTATTGTGATTGGCAGGATCGAAAAGGATTTTACATACATACTTGTCATGTTGGGGTGATAAGGGTTTAGCTACCCACGTTAGTCCCCCGTCGCTGGATTTATAAATCCCTTTACCTAAAGTGACTTCAGTGTCCCTGTCGCCGGTACCTATAAAAATTATGTTTGGGTCTGTAGGGTCAACTGCAACTGCTGATACCCCAAGAGATGTAATTTCATCCGTATTCATATTCTGGTAAGTGCTTCCGTTATTATAGGATACCCATAAACCTCCCAGCGGGCTTCCGACATATACAGTTTGGTCATTAAACGGATTAAACCCGATTGCTGTAACCCTTCCATTCGCAGCTGTTGTTGTTCCGTTATCGGCTTCAATTATGGGCTGGTTTGGCCCGACATAACTCCAGTTCCCTGCAAATGAAGTGTTCGACTGATTGTATGCCATAGCATTGTCAATGTCTTCCTGGGGTAACCTGATGGAGCCATCGGGATTAACATAAGCACTCTTCTCAATAAGCCATCTTCTTATTTGCTTATACCCAGATCCTTTTACCGGTATTTTACCGGCCCAGTAATTGTCAAATTCATTTTTGAATTCATGATAATTTAACCCGGATTCTCTCATTTTAGCCTGCCAGTAATCGGGGCTTCCTTCTTTGTATATTGCCGGAGGCTGGTTAGTTTCCTGTCCTTCACAAATAATTGTAATGGAACAAACGAGCAACATGAACAGTGATTTGTAAATGGTTTTCATAAGTCTGAATATTTATGTTTTAATCTGAAATTGACTAAAGGGGAAATTAATGCCGGTAAATATCAAATTCTTTGTAAGCCTGCTTAGTGCAAATAGTGGCAGAGAATAACAATTCGGAAACATCAGTGAAATTCTTTTTGATCCATTCGAGGAAATTATTTAGCTGCTTGCCATCGCCTTCCATAATAATTTTTGCTCCGGTTTCGGAGTTGTAATCCATCCTTCCGGTAATGCCAAGTTGGTATGCTGCCTTCATACAGGCGAACCCGAATCCGTCGTCGAAACTTTTTCTCCTGAAAGTGACTTCGCCATGCAAGGTCATAAGAAAGGACTCTTATCGTTTACATGAACAAATTTAAGGAGCACTTCAGGGCACTACAAATTTCAGGGTAGGACAAATAGTAGGACAATAAATATATTGTTAATAAAATAATGAAAATCAAATGCTTACAGGGAGCGAAGAAACCCGTTCAGATCAGCTTCGGCCGGTAAATTCAGCTTTTTGCGCAAGCGCTGTCTGCTCTTATTTGTAGCCTCGAGGGTTACATTCATAAGACCGGCAATTTCGCGTGAACTCAGATCAATGCGAAGGTAGGCGGATAATCGCTCATCATGGTCGGTCAGGTATGGAAATTCATGCTTTAACCGATCGAAAAAGCCGGGATGTATTTCATCGAACGAAAGCTTGAATTTGTGCCAATCCAGGTCAATATCCGTGTTGACACTTATATAGCGGAGCACTTCGTGAACAGTATCAGACTGGTGATTCTGTTTCAGTTTTTCCCTGATCTCACCAAGTATTTCGTTCTTATTTACCAGGCAAAGTGTTGAATTGGCTAACTGCGCATTTTTATGTTCTATTTCAACCAGGTGCTTTTCACGCTCAAGCCTGTTAATTTGTTGCTCGGCAAATACGCTGTCTTCGAGTAACCTTTTCTCTGTCTCTTTTTTTTGCAACTGAATACTTGCCAGTTCCTGTTCCTGCATCTGAAGCAATTGATTTTGTTTCAGGTTTTTTGATTTTGTCCGGTACAAACTCAGAATCAGCAAAACGAAAAGTGAAAGTCCGATAATCGCGATAAATGCCACCCTTTGTGCTTTTTTCTCCATTTCAATATCCTGGAGCAGTAATTGATTCTCTTTCTCCTTTTTTCCGGTCTCATACAGTATCTCAAATCTGGCAATCTGCTCATGCTTTTGGATATTAAAAACCGAATCATTTGCTTTTGTAAATAGCTTATAATAAGTGAATGCTTTCCTGAAATCACCTTTTTCTTCAGCCATTTCATATAAGCCTTTGTAGTTTCGGCCCAGGTTTTGAAGCTGATTGAATTCCGATGCAATTTTCGCACTTTCGATATAGCTGGCTTCAGCTTTTGCTTTTTGTCCGGTTTTCCGGTAAATATCTCCAATGTCGGAAAGAACGATGCATTGAGAGTCGCTGATACCAGCTTTTTTGAAAATTTCTAATGCCTCTTCGAGCAAACGGATTGATTCATCGTATTGCCCTTTGGCTGCCAGTATAGTGCCAATTTCATTTTTCCTGATCCCGATTTTAATTTCCTGCCTGTATTTTGTGTCAATTTTTAATGCATCGTTGAGGAATTGGAGTGCTCTATCGTACTCTTTCATGTGATAGTAAGCCATTCCGATATTACTTAGTTTGATCGCTTTTTTTGATTCTGTTGATGTATAACTCAGGGCATCATTATAAAATCTGAGTGCGAGCTCATGTTTTCCCCATCGGCTGTATACCATTCCCAAATTGTTGAGCGAAATGGCTATGGCAGATGAATCGCCAGATTCCCGATCGAGTTCGAGTGTTTTGCTGAAATATTCAATAGCCTTATCGTACTGTGCCCTGAAAAAATAATTGGTTCCGATATTACAGAGGTTATTCCCAATTTCAACGTTATTTTTCAATTTCTGGTGTATCAATAAAGAGGCTCTGTTCAGCTCAAGAGCTTTTTCATAGATGCCAAGTTCCTGGTAACAATAGGCTGCATCCGTCAGCCTTTCAGCCAGGAATCCGGTTGAGTCGCCGGAATTCTGGTATTCAGCTGCTGCCGATTTCATATAATAATCAATAGCGCGGAGGTATTCATTTTTGTAAAAATATGCTTCAGCTATCCGCCTTGAAGCTAGAGCTATTGATTTATATTCATTTCCCTGAATAACCATTTCATAGGCTATTTCTCCCAATACCAGGGCGGTATCCGGGTTTTCTTCAGCAAAAGTTTCACTGGCTTTAAGCAGGGTGTCAAGAACTTTTTCTTTGTTGTACCCCTTAAATTCAGTTTTTAAAAAACTGCGGGCATCCTGCCCCGAAAGGTTAAATGTGAGGATAAATGAAATTATAATCGGAACTAAGTTTCTTAGTGAAATAAGCATAAGTTCAGGCAGTTTGACGAACATTTGTTTTTTTGTACCGGATACAAAGACTATCAGTCAGGATGTTGAATATGAACAACACAGTTAAGCTAAATTTTAATGGTCATGCCATTTAAAAACTATATTTCTTAATGTGTCGCATCTATGAAGCAAACGAGCGTGATTGGTAGTTTGGCAAAAAAAAGCGTAAAAATATATTAAGGTTAATCGAATCAGATTCCGTGGTTTGATTGTAGCCTGGTATTTCCGGGCAAAAAGTACTCTGGCAGTTCGAAAAACAGAAGACAAGAATATTTACTTAAAAAGGTGGTTAAAGTACATGATATTTAGGCGAAAAGCAAATAAAAATTCACTTTTCGTATAGGGGGAATCAGAATTTGATTTTGTTCTTCTTCGGTTAAACTATACAATGGATAAATTTCCGCAAATCAAATCCTGGAGCTAAAGCCCATATCGTGTATGCTTTCTATATTCCCCGACCTGAAGGTCGGGGCTAATAAAGTGCGCTAATTTATCCTGTTCAGGGTATAAATAAATGGTATAAAAAAGCCAATAGAATATACCGGTTTTTTCAATATGTTCATACCTTTGTTATAAACACTCCCAATTACTTTTTTTACTCCGGTATTCTTTTTGTCACCAATTAATACAAATTATTAACTTAATCCTTACCAATATGAAAAGATTTGTTCTGATATCTGCCTTAATTTTGAGTTATGCAGTGTATCTTTCAGCTCAGAATCCCGGAGAAATAATTTTCTCCAAAACCCTTATCAACCCTTTAGAATCTGGAATTTCAGTAATTGATTTTCAGGCAGGTGATGCTATTTATGCTGTTGGCTACATGCCACAAACCATCCGGGAACTCTATAATGCCCAACCCAACGCAAAACTTGATGTGGAAGTGTTTATTTACGAAATCAAACCTCCGCTTTACGACTATCAGCAGCCTTCGGAGGAGCAATTGACTTTCGGCGTTATGCAGGTTTCAGGAGAAATTATTAAACAGAAATTCCTTTCAATTGAAATTGCTCCCGATCTTGCGCAATCAGCTGCATACAGCACAGCAGGAATAACGTTTAAGGAATTCGGAAAGAAGTTTGATGGACCAGTTAACTATTCCGAGTCTCTTTCGAAACTGCAGCCTGGCAAACACACGCTTAAAATAGTGGTCAGGTGCAATTATGCTGATGCTGCTTCCGGAATTATTGCTATAACCGGTGAAGATTTCGGGGTGTATAAAATACTTTCGGAGGAACTCAATACTCTGGCACAAAACGCAGGGGCCGAAAATGCGGTAATGCCGTTGGCAAAGAAAACAGATGTCGCGCTCGAAAGCCTCATGATAGCTGCATTCAAAGGCTCAAACGACTGGAAAACCGGGTTTGTTGACGCTACGGAAGTATTGCGGATTTCGATCTACGATGCCGACTGGTATATCAGGCGCAACGAACTTACCGGGGCAATCCTTCACCGCTATATCAGGGCTGCCATTGCTGTGAAAACAAAAAATGGCAATTGCGCTTATTACCCGGTTACATTTCAGGAGGATTATGTGAGCGGAAAATTCCAGCCACTCAAGTACGACGGAGTAGGGGATAAGGTGATGATGGATTGCGGGAATGTGAAGAAATAAGTTGGCGACGGAATCAGGTTAATTTATAAAATGGACCAGACAACCTATAAATATTCATTTACGTAAAAAGAAACAGACAGATGAAATGTTTTGCTTTTCTGATTTCATTGATATTAAGTTTATGCCAGGTAGAAAGCAGATGCCAGGTATATGGCTGGACAGTCTTGGGAAATAATCTTCCAAATACAATTTCAACGGTTACCATTTCTGATATTGCTGTCATTGGTGATTCCATGTGGATAACTTCAGGTTATGGAACCTACCTGAACCAGGTTCCGGGTGAGATTTATTTTTCAGCTGACCGCGGAAACACATTTACAATCCAAACAACTCTATATGGAACTCATGCCATTCATATGCTGGATGCAAAACGCGGCTGGTGCGGTGGAGTGGAAGGACAGGTTTACAGCACTATCAACGGTGGCTCATCCTGGGAGCGTCGATTTTCTCTTGGACGGACGTTAATGGATATTGATTTTCCAGCCAATTCGGATACAGGGATTTGTACCGGATTTACAGGAGGGGTAAAATGGCTTACTCCAGCAGGGCTCATTACCATTAATATGCAGGGACTTGTGTCCAATATTTATTCCGTTTCATGTATCGACCGCAATCATGCCTTTGTTGCAGGGGAAGAAATAATCGGACCAATTACAAATGGCGTTTTTCTGATGAATCAGTCTTATCCGGGTACGAACGGAATTTATGCTATCGAAATGGTCGATACCCTGGTGGGCTGGTGCGTCGGCTCGCCAACTGCTGCCGGTGCTTACGACAGCCTGGGCTGTATGATTATCCGTACAACCGACGGGCAGGAATGGCATGAACAGGTAAATCCGGTTAAGGGTAAATATGGTACATTAATGGCAGTAAAAGCGTTGAATAGCCAGGAAGTATGGACTGTAGGCACTTCAGGCGTTATTCTGCATACCGCTGATGGTGGTGAGAATTGGGTTCGGGAAGCTGAAGGAGTTACAGATGAGATGCTTTATGGAATACACGTGGTTAATAATCAAGAAGTGTATGTGACAGGGAATAACCGGACATTATTAAAATATGGTCTTATTAACTCTGTTGATGAGGCCAGTGCATCTGTCAGGCCATTGAAAGTATACCCTATCCCTGTTAAGAATAAATTAATTCTGAAAACAGCCGACTCCAATCCAGTTGACAGATTATGGATTTATGAGATGAATGGAAGATTACTGTATTACCAGTCAAACCCACAAGATAATTTTATTGACCTTTCCAGGATTCAGCCTGGGATGTATATTCTGAAGACTGAATACAGGAATAATTTTTATACTGAAAGAATCTTAAAAATTAACTAGTGGCAGTTTAGTGTACTTTTTGGAAAGTTTACGTTCCTACAGTGTTTTCTTACTACTTTTGCTCTATTGAATAAGCAACCTGATTTCTATTGACTTCTTCTGATATAACTATAATCGGTGCCGGTCCCGCCGGCCTTTTCGCTGCCATTCACTGCAAAAACCGCAAGGTTATTGTACTTGAGAAAAATGCTATGCCTGGTAAAAAGCTTCTTATTTCCGGCACCGGCCGTTGCAACCTTACTCACGAATGTAAACTGAGTGATTTTTTTGATCATTATGGTGAAAATCACCGCTTTCTGAAAACGGCCCTGCACCATTTTACTAATATCGACCTGGTACAGTTCTTTAATGATCATGGGTTGGAAACTGTGGTGGATAAGAATGGGAAAGTATTTCCTGCTTCACAGAAAGCTTCGGATGTTTTACAGGTTTTGATTGATTCGTGCAATAGGAACAAGATCGAAATTGCTTTTAATCAGCATGTTGCTGAAGTTAAAAAGACCGAATCCGGATTTGAAGTCAGAACAAATGCAGGTGTTTTCAAGAGTACATTTCTCGTGATTACGACAGGAGGAATGTCCTATCACACAACCGGCTCAACCGGCGATGGCTATCATTTTGCCAAACACCTGGGACATTTGGTGGTGCCACCAAAACCTTCGCTCAGCCCGGTTTTTATCCGTGATTATTCAATGGCTTCTATTTCAGGTGTGTCTGTTCAGGATAAGTCTGTTTACCTGTACCGTGCGAATAAGAAAATCAAAGAAAACCGCGGAGATATCGGTTTCACTCATAAAGGATTGAGTGGTCCGGGAATTCTGGATTTTTCGCGGCATATCCTGAGTAATGATATTTTAAAAGTTAATTTTTCGGATACTAATCCTGATGAGTTTCGGAATGAATTTATTAAAGCTGCAGAAAAAGAAGGAAGAACAGCAATTCAAACCTACCTGAAAAAATACGACCTGCCCCGCAGCCTGGTGTTGCTAATCCTGCAATCCATTAATATTGAGCCCGAAACAAGGCTGGCAGATATCACTAAAGTAAATAGAAATCAGTTGGTTGCCGCTTTTTGCGAATATCCCTTTACTGTCGAAAAAGTAGGCGGATTCAATATGGCGATGGTAACGGCCGGTGGAGTTAGCCTTGATGAAGTAAATCCCAAAACCATGGAATCGAAGCTGGTTCCCGGGCTGTATTTTGCCGGCGAAGTTCTTGATATTGATGGCGATACAGGTGGGTATAATCTACAGGCAGCTTTTTCGACGGGGTATTTGGTGGGGAAATCTATAGGGGAGAAGGTTTGAAGGGTTTGAAGAGTTTGAAGAGTTTGAAGGGTTTAAAGAGTTTGAAGAGTTTGAAGGGTTTAAAGAGTTTGAAGAGTTTGAAGGGTTTGAAGAGTTTGAAGGGTTTGAAGGGTTTCAGGTTGGTTCGGGAAATAAAAGCCAGATAAACAAATCCCCAAATCCCCAAATCCCCAAATTTTCAAATTGTCGAATCCCTAAACCCTAAATCCCAACCCCTAAACCCTTCTAATTACATCATCTTATGCTTCTCAATTAACTCAAAAAAGTTCTTCTGGTACGTATCGCTTATCGGAATTAATATTTCTCCGATCTTTATCTGCTTACGCTCAACAAATTCAATCTTATCAATTGCCACAAAAAATGATTTATGAACCCTGCAGAATCCCGGTTCATGAAGAATTTCCTCAATTCCTTTGGCATTCATCAGCGTCATAATCCGGCGGGTTTTGGTAACTATCCGCCAATAGTCGCCCATTCCTTCCACATATAAAACTTCTGCCGCATTCACTTTTTCGATGCGGGTTTCGGTTTTTACAAAGAAAAAAGTGTTTCCGCCTGCCGGTTGAGTCCGTTCCGGTTTCTCGGCAGGAGTATAATCAGATTGCTTCTGCATCTGCTCCAGGGCTTTATTGGCACCCTTTACAAATCGCTCGAACGAAATGGGCTTAAGCATATAATCGAGTACATCCAGGTCGAAACCCTGAATGGCATATTGGTCGTATGCAGTCGTAAAAATAACTAATGGTTTGTTTTTGAGTGAATTAAGCAATTGTATGCCGGTAAGCTCTTCCATCTGTATATCGAGAAACATCAGGTCGACCGTGTTATGCCGAAGGTATTCGAGTGTATCGATTGCATTGGTGAATGTTCCTGCCAGGTTCAAAAACGGAACTTTCTGGCAATACGCCTTAATGATATCGAGTGCCAGTGGCTCATCGTCGATGGCTATACAATTGATTTTCATCTGTTATTAATTTGTTTTTTAATGGTCAGATGGAATACGCCATAATATCATTCCCGGTTAGTGAGAAAATTCCTCATGGCTATTTCATGTTAATTAAGTATAATTAATTCAACCTTATACCTATCATCAGTCATGTTTATTTTTAGCTCGTGCTTGTCAGGATATAACAGTCCAAGACGGCGTTTGATGTTTTCCAGGCCAAATCCGCCTGATTCATCAGCAGAAACCTGGTTGTTTTTTTTAATTATATTTTCAACCGTGAAAATCAACCTGTCAGGTAAAAGGTTCAGGATGATTATGATACCGGGCTCAAAGTTCTTATCTCCGTGCTTGAACGCGTTTTCGACGAAAGGAATGAGCAGCATAGGCGCAATCGTAAGGTTTTCCATCGAGCCTAAAACTTTTATTTCAACAAAACCTTTCTGTGTGATACGCAATTGCTGCAATTCGATAAAACTGTTCAGGTATTCAACCTCTTTATTCACAGGAACAAAATCGGTATTCGAATCATAAAGCATATACCGCATAATGCTCGAAAGTTTCATAACCGCTTCGGGGGCCTCGTCGGATTTGTTGTAAACCAGCGAATAAATATTGTTGAGCGTATTAAACAGGAAATGCGGATTCACCTGCGACCGCAATAAAGCAATCTCTCCAGCCTGCCTTTCCTTAATCAGTTCATCCTTGTATTTTTGCGAATCGAACCAGTCGATACTGAAACGGATCAGCATGGCATAAATGCTTATAATTACAGTGTATTTGAGCGTGGCCCAAAACCATTCATACTGAAACTGTAGTTCGCTGGCAGGCAATTTTACAATGTATTTCCAGAATGCAATTTCAATGGGTAGCCTTATGGCTGAAAGCACTGTTGCGAGGAGTATTACAAAAGGGAAAATATACCATTTACGGCTGAATTTCAGGAAATTAGGTATAACATAATATATTGTATAGAATACAAATACATTGAGCAACGTGGTAATGAAGATGTCTTTCAGGTAGATGTTGTCCTGGAGGTATTGAGTCTCTATCTTGTTGAGGTATACCGGGAACAACGCCTGGTTGAGCATATATATCCAGAACAGGAGATGGATCAGGATTTGGTATTTGCCTTTCATAGGTGCATTTTTTGTTGTTGTGATTCGTAGAGGCGCCCGATCGGGCGCCTTTACAATCACAACAATTTATTATTGGTATTACCAGATATCAGCCCGGTTCTCCGGTGCAATATATCTCGAATCTGTCGGTTGTATGTTAAACGCTGTGTAGAATGCTGGTATATTGTAAACGATAGCATTTACACGTGCTTCTCCCGGCGAATGGACATCTTCTTTCAGGCGGCGCATGGTTTCTTCATCGCGGATATTGGCACGCCAGACCTGGGCATATGAGAGGAAAAACCTCTGTTCAGGTGTAAATCCGTCAATTCTTTCTTCCTTGTTCTTGCCTTCGAGTGCTTTAAGCAAGCCGTTGTAAGCCACATTCATACCTCCGAGATCGGCAATATTTTCGCCTAAAGTTAGTTTGCCATCTACATGCAGTGAATCCAGCATTTTGTAGTTATCGTATTGGTCAACAAGAACTTTGGTTTTAGCTTCAAAGTTTTTGGAATCTTCAGCCTGCCACCAGTCGTGGAGGTTTCCTTCTTTATCGTACTGGCGTCCCTGGTCATCAAAGCCATGTGTCATTTCATGGGCAATAACCATTCCTATAGCACCGTAATTTACAGCATCGTCGGCATCCATAAAGAAGAAAGGCGGTTGAAGGATAGCAGCCGGGAATACTATTTCGTTCATATTCGGACTGTAATACGCGTTTATAGTTTGTGGCGTCATTCCCCATTCTGCACGATCGACCGGTTTGCCGATTTTTGCAATATCGCGGTTAACGGCAAACTGGCGGGCACTTTTCTTGTTAGCATAGTATGAATCAGTCCCGATAGTCAGACTGCTGTAATCAATCCATTTGTCGGGGTAACCGATCTTGACATTGATTTTTTCGAGTTTGGCGATTGCTTCTTTTTTTGTTACATCCGTCATCCAACTCAGGCCATTGATACGTTCGCCTAACGAAGCTTTCAGGTTATTAACCAGCTCCGTCATACGTTTCTTAGCTTCGGGAGGAAAGAATTTCTGCACGTACAATTGTCCGACAGCCTCACCCAACGAATTACTGGTTGCGTCGATCATACGTTTCCAGCGTGGCTGCTGCTCTTTAGCTCCCGATAAAACGGTTCCGTAGAAGGCAAAATGTTCCTTGTCGAAATCCGCCGAAAGCGAGGATGCAGCAGAATTGATCAGGTCCCAGCGGAAATAAACTTTCCAGTCGTTAACCGGAACTGTATTGATCATTTTTGCCATTCCGCTAATAAATTTTGGCTGGCCGACATTAATTTCGCTGGTTGCCTGAAGGTTGATTCCGTCGAAGTAGGCTTTCCAACCGATCTCCGGAGCCATTTTCTGTAAACCGGCAAGGTCTGTTTTATTGTAGTTCGCAACCGGGTTGCGGAGTTCAAGACGTGTGGATGAAATCTTTGCCAGCTCAGTTTCAATCTTCATCACAACCTCTGCATCTTTAGCTGCCTGATCGGGCGCTGAACCCGCCAGAACAAACATTTTTGCCATGTGTTCCAGGTATTTGGCACGAAGTTCTTTCGAACGCTCATCATCACCCAGGTAATAATCGCGATCGGGCAGGCCGAGTCCGCCCTGGTATGTCATGGCAATTACCTGGTTCGAGTTTTTTTCATCTGGACTGCTGAATAGGTAAAATAAAGGGTAATTGCCTGAGGCATGCTGCATGATAATCATTTTCTGAACATCGGTTGAAGTTGCGAAAGCATCTATCTGATCAAGTTCTGCTTTCAGCGGACTGATTCCATTTTTATCAATTTTAACAGTATCCATTCCTGAATTGTAAAAATCACGGATCTTCTGATTTACAGTTCCTGCTGAAGGATTTTTATCAGCAGAAGCTTCGGCCAGGATAGTCTTTAGCTGTATATAATTTTCTTCTTCCAATGCTTCGAAAACACCGTAACGGCTGTATTCGGGCGGAATAGGATTGTTTTTTAACCACGCCCCGTTAGCAAATTTGTAAAAATCGTTGCCGGGTTTCACGGCAGTGTCCATGTTTGCAGCATCAATAGCAGGTACTGTTTTTTTGTCAGTTTCTTTGTTTCCACAGGAACTCGTTGCAAGAGTAATAGCCAGGATTCCGGCAGCAGCCATAAGTGATTGTTTTAGTGTTAGGATCATGATAAGTAATTTATTGTTTTGATTTAAATTAGCATAAAATAGCATGTAAAAGTATTAATTGTAGTGATTCAACTAAAAGCTAATCGTTAAGTATTGTTACATAGTCGGTATATTGTGCTTTATAATCGGCAGGTCAGCATTTTTTTATTTGCCTCTAAATAGTATTCCTGCTTTTTTTGAGTACGCTAAATTTATTTGTCATTTCACTACTTTCATTTTTCCATACATTTGCCGCCTTTAAGGAAAACAATCATTTTTCTGAATTGAACAATACAACAAATTGATAATAAATATAATACCATGCATAAAATTTTAACCAGGTTCGCTCTCTCAGCTTTTGTCGTATTGTTTCTCGACATTTTTTCAGCTTCTTCACAGGATGTAACAACAATTACCGATCCGGTTAAACCAAGCATTACCCTGAGTGGTTTTGTAAAAGCCGAAGCCTTGTACGATACACGCCAGATTGTTGAAGCCAGGGAAGGCTATCTTTTGCTTTATCCAAAAAACCTCTTACTCGATAAGAATGGCAATGATATTAATGCAAAAGGTAGTTTTAACCAGTATGCCATGACAGCCAGGCTTACCGTTAAAGCAACCGGGCCGGATATTTTGGGTGCAAAAACTTTAGCTTTGATTGAAGGGGATTTTACCGGAGCATCTAACCTGGAAATCAACAGTTTCCGTCTAAGGCACGCCTATCTGAAGATGAAATGGGATTATGTAAGTGTAACGGCGGGACAATACTGGCATCCGATAAATATCCCTGAGATGATCCCAAATGTGCTTTCACTCAATACAGGAGCGCCTTTTCATCCTTTCAGCCGTCAACCTCAGATTCGCCTCGATTTTTCAAAAGGGAAAATTAATACTGTGCTGGCAATTTCATCTCAACGCGATTATATGAACAGTGGACCTGCCGGGGCTTCAACCGTGTATTTGCGCAATAGCGCCATTCCAAATTTGCACTCACAGCTTCAGTATATCTCCGGTAATGTGTTTGCAGGTTTGGGATTTGATTACAAACATATTCATCCAAGGCTTGTAACAGATAGTTTATTTACAACTGATGCGGCTGTAAATTGCTTTTCTTACACAGCATTTATAATGGCCAAAACCAAACCTCTGATAGTGAAAATGCAATGGATTTACGGACAAGGGCTTAACGATCACCTGGTAATGGGCGGATATGGTGTTAGTTCAATAGATCCATTAACGAATCAACATGAATATTCTCCGTTAAATTATCTCTCGGGCTGGATTAACTTTCAGACTACGGGAAAAAACTGGCAGGGTTCACTTTTTGCAGGGTACACAAAGGGATTTGGATCGGAAGATGCGATTGTAGGGCCTGTGTATGCCAGGGATGCGGATATTGAATATGTCTACCGGCTGTCACCCATGATTAGTTATACTAACGGGAAGTTGCTTCTGGCAGTAGAATGTGAGTTTACAACGGCTGCCTATGGGAAAGTGGATGCATTCTACAAAGTAATTGATCCATCTCCTGTTACAAATGCAAGGATAAGTTTTTCGGCAGGATACTTCTTTTGACTCGAGCCTGCTAAAATATCTATTGATGTTTTTAGATTCCTGTGCTATGCAACTCAATTTACGACACTCATTCCCACACTACAAATAGTTGACTTCATTGGCCTCTACGGGGTTCGCCTCTCAGTGACTGGAATTTAGCTCCTTTCACGCAATTATTTTAGGTGCAGGTCACTGCCATATTTGAAAAAAACCATCTCGTCGACTGAAATGGTTTTAAAAATCAAGTGTAGATACCTTTGTTATTTCTTCTCCTTTGTATTCATTCCCAGTATCGGATAAAGCGGGCAGAAACTGATTAGGCTTGTCAGTACAAATACACCGGCAACTACCAGCAGGATAATTCCTAATGTGCCTGAAATAACGTTGGTGAAATAAAGTATCGCTACAAGTGCTGCCAGGGCAATGCGAATGATTTTATCGGTGGTTCCCATGTTTGTTTTCATATTTCTTATGGTTTTAGGTTGAAAATATTTTATGATGCAAAATTAAAACAGACTGACAAACTTGTATGTGATGAAGGTCACATAAGGGAAATTAATTTAGCAAATCCGATACTTAATTGTGAATGAGTGTATTAGCTTTGTGTTGAATTTATAGAATTTTTATCTGATTTCTCCCGGTTCGGATTTTGTTTTCCCTTTCAAGTTTTTTAAGCAAACGGCTGATTACTTCGCGGGCAGTACCCATATCAGTGGCGATGAGTTGGTGAGTGATACTCAGGGTTTTATTTCCGGAAAGTAATGATTTTTCTTTCAGATAATTAAGCAGTCTTTCGTCGAGATGGTTAAAAATAAGTTGATTGATGGTATCGATCAGGTCAAGATACCGTTTATTGAACATCTCGTATATGAAGAAATTGAAAGAGGGGTATTGGGTAATCCAATCGCGTAATTTTACGGATGGAATAAGCAGGATTTTGGTTTCTTCGAGTGTAATGGCTTCAATCAGGCTTGCCGAGTTGCTGCAACAGGCCGAAAACGACATGATGCACATTTCGCCCGGATGGATATAGTAGAGCAGGAGTTCTTTGTCCTCTTCGTTGCGGCTCACACGGATCAAACCATTTACAACCAACGGGACTGACTGAACATAATTTCCTGTTTTCAGTAAGGTTGTATCAGCCGGAATATCCATTTCAACTGCTTCTTTCGCAATAAATTGCAGAAGTTCGGCATCCACTTGCGGGATCAGTTTTTTGAGGTCAATCAGATCCATTAAAATAGTTATTAGTTTTATGATCAGGAAATTGAATTCTCCAACTACATTCAAATAATGAAACCATACGGTATGATTTCGAATGTTAAATATAAGGAATATTCGATAATGGCCGAAAACGCCTGAGAAATAAATGATAAGAAAGAATTTCAGACTACATTTTTCCGGAATGACCCGGTCAGAATAGAAATTGCTCAGAAAAGGCTTTCCCTAATTCAACAGCAATACAATTGGCTGAAGCTGAATGATTTTATCCCCCTTTGTCCGGGCTACTATATCATCAATCACCACTTTGCTACCCGCTTCGAGGCCTTTAATTTCTGCTTTCATCGATTCGCTCAGTGTATTTCCTTTCCCGCTGTAAACGGTAAGGTCACCGTTTTTACGAATAAAAGAGAAACTGTAATAAATAATCTCAAAGTCCGGATTATCGCATTCGATTGAGCCATTGCCTATTAATAGATCTTTTGAAATATCACCATTGCTTATTCCTGCAATCAGTGCTTTGTGTTCGTATTTACCGGGTTTCTGTGCATTTGCTTGTCCATTCATTGACAGTATTATGCTGATAATCCCTAAAAGCAGAATAATTTTCTTCATAGTAAAAAAAGAATTGGTTTATGAAATAGTAAGAGTTGTTTCTAAATAACGATTCCGATTGTTACATATTGCATTTTTAAAAATATATTGTTGGAATATTTTGTATTGACAAACCATTATCCGAAGATCGGAATCGGACTGAAATCTTGAATTATCAATGAACTGATCCTTTAATTTTTGCGTTTGAGCTGCTTTATTTAGCTTTGCAGCGATTTAATAAATCCAATGGAAATCCTCACCATCTTTCTTATTGCCATCAGCCTTTCGTTCGATACGTTTGCCGTTTCAATATCCAGTGGATTGATACTTCGAAAGATAGATTTTTACAACGCCACTAAAATTGCTTTAACCCTCGCTGTTTTCCAGGCAGCCATGCCGGTGATAGGTTGGCTGGCTGGTTCAGGAATAAAGAATTATGCCGAAAGTGCCGACCATTGGATTGCTTTCGGTATTCTTGGTTTGCTCGGGGGCAAAATGATTTATGAAAGTTTTCAGACTGATCCCAAAAACCGGAATTTTAACCCGCTTGATATTAAAGTAATGATCGGGATGGCAATTGCAACCAGCATTGATGCCCTGATTGTTGGTTTCAGCTTTGCTCTGCTAAACTATAAAATCCTGATTTCTGTGGGAATAATCGGAGCCGTAACATACATTGTTGCCATGCTCGGTATGCTTTTCGGAAAGAACATTGGTTCACGCATGGGTCGCCGGATGGAAATGCTTGGCGGGATTATGCTGATACTGATAGGATTGAAAATACTGGTGGAACATTTGTCGGTGTGAGGGAATACTTAGTGCATAGTGCATAGTGCATAGTGCATAGTGCTCAGTGCTCAGTGCTCAGTGCAAAGTGCTCAGTGATTAGTAAAAGAGTGTCGGGTGCAATTCTCAATCCTCAATCCGCATTTCTTCAATCCCCTTTTAGTTCCTGTTCAGCCAGTTTAGACTGTTTTGCAGCGTTGGCATATCGGTTATAATAATTTTAACCGGTCGGCCGGTAAGTGCGGTCATGCTCCTTTCCTGCTTTTCGAGCGATTGCTTTTTTGCTTTGGCTAACGCCGGTTTAAGATGTTCGCGCAATGCCATCTCATTCAGCCTTTTCACAATTGCTTCCTTGTCGATTTCCACTGAAGGATCATACGATGATTCTTTGATCTGCTCAATTGTGCTGTTATCAATTGTAACGTAAGTCAATTGCAATGGAGCATGGATTTCAATTGCTTTTTCAGTGATAGTAAAAGAAGTATTGATAGTATCTCCCAGGTCAATATGAAAACCCATCCTTCCTTTAGCTGTAGTTGAGACTTTCTCGGTAAACTTCAGCAAGTCGGAGCCGAAATATTTTTTCTCCATTTTGGTAATATTCATCAGTTTGAAATCCTGCTCCCAGATTACCAGTTTGGCCGTGCTTCGAAGCTTATCAAATATAATTGTGTTTTCTTCCGTTTCTCTGCGCTCGGTGATTTTCATATTCACAAATCTGAAAACCACGAAAAGGGCCAATCCGGCGATCGCGATAATCCCGATCAAGCGAAAGCTTTTGTCAGTTGTTAGTCGTGACTGGAGTTTCCTCAAAAATTTAGTCAGGGAATAAAGATAGCTGAAAAGTATTGTAATCTGGCCCAATTCGGGATTTAAACGAATCAGGGCCTGTTCTTGAATGTTTAAGAAGTTCAAATATTCCATCAGCCATCGCATAA
>JBGSUB010000031.1:0-6876 GCA_041753535.1 Lentimicrobiaceae bacterium | reverse complement strand
AAAAGAGCATCCTGCCCTGTTTGCACATTGGCGATATGGCTACATAGAGTGATTGGAATAACAAGAGCCGTATGAGTCGAGAGATTCACGTACGGTTCTGTGAGAGGCTTGGGCTGAAATGCCCTTGCCTACTTGACCGATTTCATGAGCTCTTATAAAAAATGCAAGAAGCGAATAAATTGAGAGTTAAGCTACTAACAATCCTACCGATAATTTATACTCCCCTTGTCCCCCAACCCCTAACCCCCAATCCCTAACCCCCAAATCCCCCTTGTACGAAGTAAGAGCAAAAAAACACCTCGGCCAGCATTTTCTGAAAGATGAAAACATTGCTGCCAGAATAGCCGCGAGCCTTTCGCCAACCGCAAAACAGGTTCTTGAAGTCGGGCCGGGAACCGGTGTACTGACCAAATACCTGCTGAAGCAGAATTTTGAAAAATTCGTTGCGGTTGAAATTGACAGGGAATCAGCAGCGTTCCTGCGAACAAATTATCCGCAGCTTGGTGACGGGTTGATTGAGGCTGATTTACTCAGGATGGATTTTGCCAGCCTTTTTGCCGGACATTTTTCAGTAATCGGTAATTTCCCATACAATATTTCGAGCCAGATTTTATTCCGTGTACTCGAAAACCATGAGCAGGTTAACGAAGCAGTTGGCATGTTTCAAAAAGAAGTTGCGGTGCGTATTGCCGCGCCTCCCGGCAAAAAGGATTACGGAATATTAAGTGTTTTGCTGCAGGCGTGGTACGATATTGATTACCTATTTACGGTTGAACCTGCTGTGTTTTCACCACCGCCAAAAGTGCAATCGGCCGTTATACGTTTACAAAGAAATTCTACAACTGACCTGGGTTGCAGCGAAAAAATGCTATTGCAAGTGGTAAAAACCGCTTTTAACCAGCGGCGAAAAACCCTGCATAATGCATTGAAACCGCTTGCTGCATACGATGGTGAATTTGCCGGAAAAAGAGCTGAACAGCTGAGTGTTGAGCAATTTGTAAGGCTTACCAATGAGATTCAAACCATACTATCTGCTTCCCAATAATAGCCAACTGAGGCAATAATTTTTTCCTGTCGGGCATAAAGTTTAAATTTGCCCAAACTCTCCGGCCTGCCAATGCAAAAACAAACACTTACAGCCTGTTTACAGTTCACAGCTGAAAAATATCCAGCTCATGGGATTCATTATGTGCACGAAAATGGGACTGAAGAAATTCAGACTTATGCTGAACTGCTTGATGAAGCATATTGCCTTGCTGCAGGATTTTTACAATCGGGGTTTAACCCCGGTGAAAAAATAATTATCACAACTGTTCACAACAGGCAAACCATTACATCGCTTTGGGGCTGTTTTTTTGCAGGCCTTGTGCCAACCATTTTACAGGCACCTGTATCACTTGGGGATAGAAGTCAGGCAGCTGAAAAACTACTTAATGTATATGAGCAGCTTGATCAGCCATTTATCATCGTTTCAAAATATTTTATATCTAATACGGAGATTCCTGAATCAAAATTCAGGCTTTTTGATGACTTAGAACGAATTAATGTAATTCCGGTTTTCAATCAGGAGCCTGACGATCTTGCTTTTATTCAATATTCATCGGGCAGTACAGGCGAACCTAAGGGTATCATGCTCATTCATGCTAACCTGATAAGCAATATTTCTTCGATCATTGAAGGGCTCAATCTGACTGCCTTTGACCGTGGAGGGAACTGGATGCCCCTTTACCACGATATGGGATTAATCGGGTTTCACCTGACTCCTTTGCTGATGGGTACTAACCAATACCACATCGAAACCATTGATTTTATAAAGAACCCTTCCCTATGGCTTGACCAACTGAGTGAAGCAAGGATTTCGATATCGGGGAGTCCGAATTTCGGGCAGTCGCTTATCCTGAGACATTTGCAAAGGAAAAAGCAGGAATATAACTGGGATTTTTCATCGGTAAAAGCTTTGCTGAACGGAGCTGAGCCCATTTCGGCAAAAATCATGGAAGAATTTACAAATGCCCTGGAGCGGCATGGTCTTGCTAAAAATGCAATGATGCCTGTTTATGGAATGGCCGAAGCCACATTGGCTGTTTCCTTTACACCACTGATGAGTCCTAGTGTAACCAGTGTATTCGACAGCAACAAACTTGATCTGAACGGAATAGCCTTACCTGTCTCTTCCGGTTCACGGCATGGACGGCAGCTAACATCAGTTGGCATGGCACTTAAAGATATTGAAATACGCGTTGTTAGTGAGGATGATGAAATACTACCTGAAACAAGAGTAGGCCATATTCAGATTAAAGGTCCGGCGGTTACAGCCGGGTATTATAAAAATCCCGAGGCTACAGCATCTTTATTTTCAGGCGATTGGTTGCGAACTGGCGATCTCGGCTTTTTTCTGAACGGGCATTTATATATTAGTGGCCGGTATAAGGATATCATTTTCATGAATGGCAAGAATTATTTCGCCAACGACCTCGAAAGCCTTGCCTGCACAATGGAAGAAATCAGTTATGGGAAAGTTGCATTTGGCGGTATAACCGATCAGAAAAACGGTAAGGACAAAATTATAATCTTCGCTGCCGGAATCCCTGAATCGAAAGCCGAAGAAACACTTCAGACACTCAGGGCACTTTTCAGGAAAACACTGGGAATCCCCATTGATGAAATGGTAATCCTGCGTTCGAATGAATTCCCGAAAACATCGAGCGGGAAAATTCAGCGGTACAAGATTCTGCAGCGGTACCAGCAGGGAGATTTTTCGGCAAGCCGTTACAAATAACTGGTCGCAATCTCTTCGGGAAGCTTATTTTGATTTCGCATGAACCAGACTCCCTTATTTCAAGGTAAATCGTAAATTTGCGCTTTTGCAATTCAACAGCCATTGCAACAATTTATTCCGATAATGAAAAAAACGTCTGCTAAAGCACCTGCGCCAGCAAAAAAGATAGTCCCTTCCCGACAGAAAGAAGAAACAGTATCTTCACCGAAGTGGTATTCAAAAACTGCTTTCTGGATGAAAGCCATTCTGTTTGCGTTTGCTTTTGTGCTTTACGGAAACACCATGAAGAACGGCTATTCGCTCGACGACCTGTATGTTACCTATAACAACCCGATGGTAAAGAAAGGCCTGGCTGCAATTCCACAGATATTGAGCTCACGGTATATAAACCTCAATGCCGAAGAAGGCGGAACGATGAATTTTGGGTACCGTCCGCTTACTAAAGCCTTGTTTGCCGTTGAACACCAGTTTTTTGGCGAGGATCCGGGAACGAGTCACCTTATTAATATCCTGCTTTACGCACTTACCCTGCTGATCCTTTTTTCGATTCTGCGCAGGCTGATGCAGAATTATTCTATATGGTTTCCTTTTCTGATCACTATGCTTTGGGCCGCTCACCCGGTTCATACCGAGGTGGTTGCCAGTCTTAAAAACAGGGAGGAAATTCTCAGTTTCCTGTTTGGTTTGCTGGCTTTGCAGAGTTATATGACTTATTCGCGAAAAGAGTCCTATGTTGCATTGGCGGGTGGTGCTATTTTGTTTCTGCTGAGTGTTTTCACAAAACCTTCGACGCTGCCGTTGCTTGCCGCTATCCCGTTTACCATCTTCTTTTTCACTAAAGCAAATGTTAAGAACCTTGTCATGATCACAGGCTCGATGATACTGATTTCGATTGTTGCGGTTCTTTTTGTGAAATTATATCTTCCTGCCATCAGCCGGCCTATGCTCTTTTTTGAGAACCCGCTTGCGTTCGAGAAAAACTTTCTGCTGCATGTCTCAACCGGCATGTATGGATTGCTGTTGTACCTGAAATTACTTGTTTTCCCGCATCCGCTACTGTTTTATTACGGGTACAATACAATACCTGTTGTCGGGTTAGCCAATATCTGGGTTCTTCTTTCCATAATTTTACATTTGGGATTGTTCGTTTTTGCTGTGATGAAACTGCGCGAAAGGCATATTCTTTCGTATGCAATTTTTTTCTACCTCATTATAATCTCAATGTACTCGAACATTGTAAAACCTCCTGCCGGTATTATTGCCGAAAGGTTCCTTTACATTGCCTCGCTGGGATTCAGTATCGCTGTTATCTATTTGCTTTTCAAATTGCTGAAAGTTTCGCCCGAGAAGCCCGAAAGCGGAAAAAATACCTGGAAAGTTGCAGCGGCTTTGATGGTTATCCTGATACCATTTACAGCCAAAACAATTGACCGTAACAAGGACTGGAATTCGCAACTAAGCTTGTTTTCGAACGATATCAAGTACCTGGAAAATTCTGCCAAAGCAAATTTTATTTATGCAACAACTTTAAAGACCGAATTGATCGAAAACCTCAAAGAAGGGGGCAGCCAAAGCGGAAGCGAGCCACAGGTCGAAAAAATTATCAGCTTGCTTGAGCAAACGGTAAAAGTATATCCCGGTTATTTCGAGGCATGGAACAGCCTGGGCGAAATGTACACCATGATGAAAAACGATAACGAGAAAGCACTCGGTTATTTTGAAAGGACAGTGAAGGAGAAGCCGACTTATGCTGCAGGCTGGTACAACCTGGGATATATTCATTTTCAGAAAGAGGATTTCTCACGGGCACTCAATAATTTCCGAAAGGCTGTAACATTGGATTCCAGTGACCTGAAAACCTTATCGAACCTAGCCATGTGTTACAATAAAACCGGGCAGGTTGATTCGGCGGTACTGACGAATGAAAAGATTATCAGGAGTAAACCCAATGTTATAATGCCTTATCTCAATAACGCATCATTTTACCTCGCCCGCCATGATTCGGCTAATGCGGTGATATGGCTCGAGAAAGCTGCAATTGTTAAACCAGATAACATAAAAGTTACAGCTGTATTGTCCAGGTACTTTGCAGGAAAGGGGAATAAAGAAAAAGCTGACCACTACCGCGAGCTTTATAACAAGGCGCAAGGCAAATAACTCACTGATATGCCGGCAAATACTAAGCCTACGAGAATTTTCGACCTGTTGGAAGTGATATCTTCCCGCCCGCCGGGGCAGGTGATGTTTTCTTCTGTCAAAAATGGGGATTGGCGTGATTATACAGTTTCGGACTACCTGAATTATGCTGACCTAACAAGTTACGCTCTCCTGAATTTCGGAATATCAAAAGGTGAACCCATCCTTAGTATTACACATAACCGGGCTGAATTTAATTTCGTGGATATGGGCATTTTGCAGACAGGAGCTGTGCATGTGCCTTTATACCCTGGTATGGATGCGATAAAACTTGCTGCTGTAATTTCCGAAACCGGTGCGCGCATTGCATTTATATCAAATAAGTCAATTTATCGTAAAATCAGACAAATTCTTGACTGTACGCTTCAACTGATAGTGAGTTTTGACCAAACTGAAGGGACTGTTTCGTATGACGAATTTCTGCAGCAGGGAGAAGAAAACCGGGAATTTCTGATAAGGCTGAAATCATCCGTTCAGCCGGATGATTCTGCATCAATTATTTATCTTTCAGGATCAAATACTCCACTAAAAGGGGCTGTGCTTTCGCATGCCAACCATGTTTTCAATTTACTCAACTATTGCAAGTCGAATCATTTTGAAGGGTGCAGGCAGAGTGTCAGCTTTTTGCCGCTGGCGCATAGCTTTGAACGGACGGTGAATTATAGTTTCCAGTATCTCGGAATAAAAGTTTGTTACAGCGAAGGCATTGCATCATTGCCTAGAATCCTAAAGCAGAGAAATCCCGATATTATGCTGGCTGTTCCGCTTGTGCTTGAAAGGATTATTGAGAATACTAAAAACGAAATCATTAAGGCAACTGGAATTAATGGATGGCTGGCCCGCCTGGCATTGAAACTTGCGGCAAAAGAAAAAGCTGGTCCATCAAATAATTTCGTATCTCCAAGTAAGATTCTTTATAATTTGGTTTTTAAAGGATTAAGGAGTTTTTTAGGCGGTAATATTAAAGTAATGCTGTGTGGTGGTGCGGCATTACGACCCGAGGTATTGAATATACTCTGGGCTGCAGGTATTAAAACCTATGAAGGATATGGCCTGACGGAAGCCGGACCATTGGTTTCGTACAACCTGATCAGCGCATTTAAGACTCAGAGTGTCGGAAAACTTATGCCTGGTGTAGAAGTCAGAATTGCTTCGGATCATGAAGTGCTGGTGAAGAGCGGCGGTTTGATGAAAGGCTATTACAAAATTGATGATTCAACGATTGATAGCGAGGGCTGGCTTCATACCGGAGACCTTGGAGAAGTGGATTCAGAGGGATTTTTGACTCTTACTGGCACCAAAAAAGAAATTTTTAAGCTTTCATCCGGTTTGTACACTGATCCGCGACCTATCGAAGCGCTGTTTACTAATCTAGATGGCTTTAAACAGATCTGGGTATACGGTCATAACAGGGTTTCTCTGACCGCAGTTATTGTTCCGGAATTTGAAATTTCGAAAAAGGATAATAATAGTGGGCTTGAAATCACAGATGATACAATATGTTCGAATAAAGATAAGATTATAAAAAAGATTACGAATGAAATCGCAACGTACAATTCTTCCTGTCAAAAATACGACCAGATTATAAAATTTGAAATTACTGAGGTTGAATGGACCATTGAAAACGGATTACTTAATAACGACGGCACTCTTAACAGGCAAGCACTTTACATTAAATTTAGCAATAGTATTGAACATATGTATTTGTAATTCTCAGGTTCCGCATTGTCTACAAAAATATCCGCTCCCTACATAATCTTTCCTGACTTCGCCACTGGGTAACCCAATATTAAAACCTGAAAATCCTTGCTAGCATTTGCTGCTCGGGCGTTAGTTTCAACACTTTGTTTATGTGCTCTTTAGTTTCGGGGATTGTAATCTGAATGCTAAAAATAGTTTGG
>JBGSUB010000030.1:0-7731 GCA_041753535.1 Lentimicrobiaceae bacterium | reverse complement strand
TATCTCTCTATCTCTCTATCACTCTAACTCCCTCTCTCCCCATCTCCTTGTCCATTTATCTCCCTACCGCCTTTTCCCCAACCCCCATCCCCAAAAACCTAACCCCTCACCATGTCTATCCCCCGCCATACTATAAGGGTTGTAACCCTAGGTTGCGCAAAAAACACTGTCGATTCCGAAGTACTTATGGGTCAGCTGAAACTGAATAATATAAGAGTGCTGCGCGATGGTGAAAAGGGGCGTGAAGATTCGGTGATAATAAATACCTGCGGATTTATTAATGACGCAAAAGAGGAGTCAATTGAAACCATTCTTGGTTTTATCGATGCCAAAAAGCAAGGTAAACTAAAGCAGGTTTACGTTATGGGATGCCTTTCTGAGCGTTTTAAGGAGCCATTGCAAAAGGAAATACCTGAAGTGGATGAATATTTTGGTGTTCGCGATATGGCCGAAATCATTGCCCGGATGGGTGCCTCTTACCGTAAGGATTTACTTGGCGAACGCTATCTTACTACACCACACCATTTCGCTTACCTGAAAGTAGCTGAAGGCTGCGATCGTACCTGTTCTTTTTGTGCGATTCCAGGTATCAGGGGAAAACATATATCGCGGCCAATTGAGGATATAGTCGACGAAGCAAAAAAACTTGCGGCACAGGGCGTAGAAGAACTTCTGCTTATTTCGCAGGATCTGACCTACTATGGTATCGATCTGTATAAGAAACAAATGCTGCCCGAACTGGTAAGCGTGCTTTCGGAACTGAAACTTTTTACCTGGATACGGTTGCATTATTTATTTCCGACTGCTTTTCCCAAAGCTTTGCTCGATGTAATGGATTCGCGTCCTGATATTTGTAATTACGTTGATATACCTTTACAACATATCAGCGACAGGATTTTAAAAAGCATGCGCCGTGGAGTTGATAAAAAAGGCACCGTAAACCTGATGAAAAAATTCAGGGAGAGATTGCCGCTTGCAGCTGTTAGAACGGCGTTTATAGTCGGATATCCCGGTGAAACTGAAGCAGAATTCGAAGAACTCAAAACTTTTGTTCGGGAAACGAAATTCGACAGGGTAGGGGTTTTTACCTATTCACACGAAGAAGATACCAATGCATTCGGACTTGAAGATAATATTCCGGCAGAAATAAAGCAGCAGCGGGCAGCAGAGATAATGGAAATTCAGCAGGATATATCCCTGGAATTAAACCAGTTGAAAATCGGAAAACCCTTCAAGGTTATAATTGATCGCATTGAAGGTGAATATTATGTTGGCCGGACTGAATTCGATTCGCCTGAAGTGGATAATGAAGTTTTAATAAAAAATACAACCAAACTAAAAATTGGCGAATTTTACAACGTTAAAATCACAGAAGCTGATGCTTTTGACTTATACGGTTCAATTTTTAAACATTAAAAAAAAATGAAGAAGATTCTTTTTACTTGCTTGTTAATGGTTTTATCCATTTCATTCTGTGTTGCACAAACTGCTGCCAATCAAACTGATGCAAACGGCAAAAAACAAGGTTTATGGGAGGAAAAAACAACTTCAGGTACTTCGAAGGGTAGTTATCTTAATGATGAAAAAGACGGTTGCTGGACCAGTTATGCCGGCGATGGAAAACTCATCAGGATAGAGAATTTCAAAAAGGGTATCCGCGAAGGAATAGCTGTAGATATTGATCAGCGTGGCTACCTTGTAAGTGAAATGTATTATGCTGACAACCTGCTCGAAGGTACCGCCAAGAAGTTTTTCTATGGTACCAATCCGGCATCATTGATTGATTATGTCCACGGTAAAATTAATGGGAAGAAGAAAGTTTACTATGAGAATTCCGCCGGAAAACTTATGGAAGAGTCAGAATATAAAAATGATGTAAAAGACGGGAAGTCGAATTTTTTTACTATAAATGGTGATCCGATTGCCGAATACGTATATGTAAATAATATGCTTCAGGGCGTCCAGAAGTCATACTATCCCGGCAAAAAGATAATGACAGAACAGGAATTTAAGGATAACCTTGAGAATGGCATGACAAAGGAATATTATGAAAATGGAAAGCTGAAATCGGAAGGGATATATGTCAAAGGTGTTTTAAACGGTCTTTGGAAAGACTATAACGAGGAAGGTGTTTTGAAATTCCAGGGTAGTTATGTAAATGGCGAAAAAGAAGGGAAATGGCAGGAGATGGATGCAACCGGGAAAGTTATAAAAACAACAACCTACGTAAAAGGCCAGGTTAAATAAATCCGCATTAACTTATTTCTAAAATGAGGTGGTTTTATGTCGTATTGTGCAGTTTTTGAGCCAATCACGACAAACAGACAACCTCATTTTTACTTTAGAAAACCAATTTATCTATGTCAGAGTCCATCCCTATAAAAAATCCGTTTTACAAACTCGAAGGCTACAATTGCTTCGGTTGTTCCCCTGAAAATAAACTCGGATTGCGCATGAATTTCCGGGTCGAAGGTGATGCCGTGGTATGCGATTGGGAGCCGGAAGACCATCTACAGGGTTGGGTAGGCGTTCTGCACGGGGGAATTCAGGCTACGCTGATGGACGAAATCGCAAGTTGGTATGTATTTGTGAAACTGAAAACGGCCGGGGTAACTTCCAGGATGGAGGTAAAACTGATCAAACCTGTCAGGATGGATTTGGCTCCTTTCAGGCTCAGGGCAACGCTTAATGAAATGAAACGAAATATTGCCATGATACAGGTTGAACTATTTATGAGTGATGGCACTTTAGGTGCAGAAGCGGTGATGCATTATTTTACATATCCGCAAAATATTGCCAGTTCAAAACTTTTTTATCCGGGTATAGAGCATTTTATCACGGAAACCGGTTCAGTCTGATTTCATCGTATTGAAACTTAAAAACACCGCAGGCATCTGAACTCTTCGAACGCCGCAGGCATTTGAACGCCGCAGGCCTTGAACCCTATGAACGCCGCAGGCATTGAACCTTTTAACTCTTCAAACTCTTCAAACTCTTCAAACATTTCTGCCTGTTAATAACTTTTATTTGATTCCTACTGCCTTTTTAATTTACCTTTGCCCAATCAACGGTGTGCATCCCATTTGCAATGGATGTGCCTTAAAAGGGAATCGGGTGTAAATCCCGGACAGTCCCGCTGCTGTAATCTCCAATTTTGCCCACCGGCAATCCTTAATGCCACTTTGACTTTGTAAGTCATGGGAAGGCGCCGGAAAGGGGGAGTGAGTCAGAAGACCTGCCGCTGTGTTAATGTTCAATGCTTTCGGGTTAAAAGCAGCGACAGGTTCTGCAATGGCAGAAAATGCTCTCCTTTTACCCGTATTTTTTTAAGTTCAATGATCCAACGGGTAGTCCTTGTTTTTGTTTTCACTTGTCTAATGCTGAAACTTTCGGCTCAGGTATTGGATTCGGTACATCAGATTGGTGGAGTGGAAATACTGGCGAATAAAATATCAAGCTTTTCAGCTGGAATAAAAATTGAGAAGTTTGACAGCACCACCCTTGCTGTCCGGCAGGGAGTGAGTATAGCAACACTTTTAACGGAGCAATCAGCACTTTCTCTGAGGTCATATGGTCCGGGAGGAATTTCTACTTTGTCGATAAGAGGAACAAATTCATCACAATCGGGCGTTTTCTGGAACGGAATTAACCTTCAGCAACCCAATATGGGCATGACTGACCTTTCACGGATTTCATCATTTGAATTTGAAGATATTTCGATTCAGTCAGGAGGAGCAAGTGCTCTGCTGGGTTCGGGTGTAATAGGAGGGAGCCTTCATCTTTCGAATGCCATGAAATTTTCGACACCATTGTTGACCTCGGTATTACTTTCTGGAGGAAGTGCCGGCAAAATAGGCGGGGCAATAAAACTTGGTGCGGGAAATACCAGGTTAGCCTATAATGGCTCTTTGTCGGGAGATTACAATAAAAATAATTTCTTGTACACAACTTATTCCGGTGAGCGTGTGCGACTTGAGCATGCCCTGGTTAAATCTGCATCTACCATTCACCAGGTCGAATATATCCTGAATTCCAGACAGCGACTCACGGCTGGAATCTGGTACCAGTTAGCCGACAGGCAGATTCCACCCACAATGACCATGTCCTCGAGTTCCCAGCAGCAATGGGACCAGGCTATCCGAAGCAATCTTCAGTGGTCATATACGGGTATTAACCAGTCTTTTGCTGTAAGGTCCGTATTTATCGATGAAAAAGAACGCTATCAGAATGAAGCGGCGTTTATCAACGCATTTTACCATTTAAATACATACCAGGCTGAATTTGAGTATAAGCGCCTTCTTGGGAAACAATTTTCGTTGGGAAGCGGAGCTACTGCCCGCACAATCCGGGCCGATGTGCCATATTATTCTGAAATTGAGTATCAACCTGACGGCTCAGTCTGGATGGCATTGACATTCTCACATATCCGATCAGGATTAAAGAGTGTGTTAAATCTGCGACAGGATTTTTCGAAAGGATATAAGGTACCATTCAGTCCGTCTTTCAGTGCCGGGATTCCGATTATAAAAAACGTCTCAACCAGTTTTGGATTTTCACGTAATTTCCGTGTGCCAACCATGAATGATAAATATTGGATTCCCGGTGGAAACCCAGATCTGGATCCCGAAGAAAGCTGGAATCTGGAAGCAGGAGTAGAGATAAAACTTCACACTTGCGACTTGGCTCAATCAAAGATTAATATTGATGTTTATACTCTGTTTATTGACAATATGATACAATGGGTTCCGGGAAATTCAGGAATTTGGACGCCGCAAAATGTGCAAAAGGTACAGAGCCGGGGTATCGAAATTTCTTCAAAATCAGATTTCAAGGTCGCCGGTTTCAACGGGTATTTTATCTTGAATTACAATTATTCACCTTCAAAATACAAAGGAACAACTCCCACCGAATCAAACAGTTATAATAATCAACTGAGTTATATTCCATTACATAAAATTCAGGAAACATTTTATGTTTCAAGAAATGCATATTACGCGATGTTTTCATATTCATTTACCGGTGAACGCTATGTGGCAAGCGATAACCAAAAAACATTGCCATCCTATTCACTGCTCGATTTCTATACAGGCACAACCCTGAAAACCAGGAAAGTAAATTTCCGTCTGCAGTTCGAAATACGTAATTTGTTTAATACTTCTTACCAGTCGGTTCTGTATTACCCGGAGCCTGGAAGATCTTTTTCCGTAAGTCTCTTAATAAATAAATAGCTACTAAATCCACAAAAATGAATACTATCAAATCAACTCTTTTTCTACTGGCTTTGGCCATATTTGTATTGTTTACAGCTTGCAACAAAGATGAAAATTCTGCTGTAAAAGGTGCCTATAGCAATGGCGTTTTTATTGTAAACGAAGGTACTTTTCAGGGCGGAACCGGCACCATAACCTATTTTAACCCCGATAGCAACCTGGTGAAGCAGGACATTTTCGAAGCTGTTAATGGCAGGCCTTTGGGAAATATTGCTCAGAATATGACCATATATAATGGGAAAGGGTACATTGTTGTGAATAATGCCGGCACAGTCGAAGTAGTTGATGTGGCAACATTCAAATCGGAAGGTACAATCACAAACCTGATAAACCCAAGTCAGTTCCTGGTTATTGATGATAAAAAAGCTTATGTTTCCGACTGGATCGGTCACATAGCTGTTGTTGATCTTACAACAAACACGGTCAGCAAAACCATTCCAGCCGGAACCGGTCCGGATATGATGGCGAAATCAGGTACATTTTTGTACGTGGCGAATTCAGGAGGTTTGGGATTAGATAGCACAGTTACGGTGATTGATTTTATATCGGACCAGGTAGTAAAGATAATCCATGTCGGGGATGCTCCTTCCGGAATTGTTACTGATGGAAACGGAAAGATTTGGGTATTATGCAAAGGAATTGGTTTCGCCGGATGGCCGATGCCCGGAGATACACCCGGAAAACTTGTTCGCATTGACCCTTCGTCTCAAAACATTGATTTTATATATTCATTCAATTCAACCGGCGACCATCCTGAAAAACTGGTAATCAACAAGCAGAAATCAATCCTGTATTTCCTTTTTAACAATGGCATTTACAGGCTTAATATTGCGTTGGGGAGTTCAAGTCCGGAGCAACTGGTAAGCAGGTATTTCTATTCGCTGGGTTACGAAAACAAAACCGGTTATCTGTATGCATCCGATCCGAAAGATTATACTGGTAATGGGCTGGTTGTCAGAATAAAAGCTGAAGATGGTTCAATAATAGATTCAATTCAGGCTGGTATCGTTCCCCGTGCATTTGCATTCCCGGAATGATAGTGTACTTATAAGGGGATAAAAATATATACTAAAAAGATCCAAATTCCAAGTCCCAAATCCCAAAAGTGTAAAACGAGAATTGTGGTTTAAAATAATGGATAGCATTGATTTGCGAGCAAGATTTATGATGTGACCTTGAGACCTGGATTCCGATACTTGGAATTTGGAATTTGGGACTTGGAATTTGGGATTTTGGATTTTGGAATCACACTGTATTTATACTGTTTTCAGAATAAATAGTCATTAACAAGCAGATAGTCTTCGGAATTTTTGGATTCTTTTAAGACCTTTGCACCGGCAAATGCCAAAATTGCTTTTATTACCGGAAAACTCTCCTATTATGCCTGACCTTCCTGACATAGGTTCCCTGATAAATGAATGCAGGTTCGAAGCTACCCGCAGCAGTGGGAGCGGAGGGCAGAATGTAAATAAGGTATCAACCAAAGTGATATTATTATTTAATGTACTGGAATCGAATGTATTGGATTCAGAACAGAAAGATGTATTTCTATCGGAACTTCATACCCGGATATCAAAACATGGTATTTTTCGTTTGAGTTCGGGTCGCGAAAGAACGCAATTGGCTAATCGTAAGCTTGTTACTGAGAAATTTATTATGTTGGTGACGACGGCTTTTGAAACAGAGGAAGAACGTATAGCGACCAAACCAACTAAAGGCTCAAAACTGAGACGTATTGACAGCAAAAAGGCACTTTCGGATAAGAAATCGAACCGGAGTCAGCGTTTTGATGAAGATATGGATGTGTAGATTTTTATACCCATGTCTGAACTTTTAATATGTTTGGTGTTCTGAAACCTTTCAAACCCTGCTAGCAGCAGGCAATCCTTCAAGCAATAAAACCCTTTCAAACCCTTCAAACTCTTCAAACCCTTGAACCCTCCAAACTCTATCCCCGAACGAAGTGAGGCATATCAAAAGGAATTTCCAATGAGAGTTCAATTAATCCTGCAAATCTTCCATCTCTGAACCAGGGGGATTGGCAAATAATTTTCTTTACACCGTTTTTCTCGATGGTATAGGCATTTTTGCATTCATTATCAAGCAGTTCCCGAAGTTTTTCTGCTGCCGGTCCGTTATGATATAAAAACAGACTTGTACCAATAATCGCTGCGCCACCATATTTTTGAAAAGTATTTACTGATCGGTCGTTCATATATAAAATGATACCGTCGGTGTCGCATACGGTAATTGCGAAAGGCAGTTCCTGGGTCATAAGCGGAATCTGAGGCAGGAAATCCTGGTTGTTCATAGGATAAATTACTGGAGTTTCCTCAAAAATCAATAGGTAAATTTGTCTTTCCCTTTTATTTCAAGCCTTTACAGGTTTTGGGATGTGCAATGTGATTTTTTGTAAAAAAAAGTGTTTCCTTAAAAAAATTGCGCCCAAAATGCGAACTTA
>JBGSUB010000029.1:0-24372 GCA_041753535.1 Lentimicrobiaceae bacterium | reverse complement strand
GCCTGGCTTGTAAATCAGGCAGCCCGGCCACATCCAATACGGTTACCATGACGGTGAATCCGAATGTGCCGGTGAGTGTATCTATTTCGCCTTCCGGAAATAATATTTGTGAGGGAACTTCTGTAACGTTTACACCTGCAGCAACCAATGGCGGAACTCCTTCCTATCAGTGGTTTAAGAATTCAGTAGCTGTTGGAACAGGCCCAACTTATACATACATACCTGCTAACGGCGACCAGGTTTATGTGGTTATGACATCTAGCCTGGCTTGTAAATCAGGCAGCCCGGCCACATCCAATACGGTTACTATGACGGTGAATCCGAATGTGCCGGTGAGTGTAACCATATCGCCTTCCGAAAATAATGTTTGTGAGGGAACTTCTGTTACGTTTACACCTGCTGCAACCAATGGAGGAACTCCTTCCTATCAGTGGTTTAAGAATTCAGAGACTGTTGGCACAGGATCAACATATACTTATACTCCTGTTAATAATGACCAGGTTTATGTGGTCATGACTTCAAGCCTAAGCTGTAAATCAGGCAGCCCGGCTACATCCAACACGGTTACTATGACGGTGAATCCGAATTTGCCGGTTAGTGTATCCATTTCACCTTCCGATAATAATGTTTGTGATGGAACTTCTGTTACGTTTACATCTGCAGAAACCAATGGCGGAACTCCTTCCTATCAATGGTTTAAGAATTCAGTAGCTGTCGGCACAGGTCCATCTTATACCTACGTCCCTGCTAACGGCGACCAGGTTTATGTGGTCATGACTTCAAGTCTTACTTGTAAAACAGGCAGTCCGGCCACATCCAATACGGTTACTATTACGGTGAATCCGAATTTGCCGGTGAGTGTATCCATTTCGCCTTCCGAAAATAATATCTGTGAGGGAACTTCTGTTACGTTTACACCTGCAGCAACCAATGGCGGAACTCCTTCCTATCAGTGGTTTAAAAATTCAGTAGCTGTTGGAACAGGTTCCACTTATACCTATGTTCCTTTTGATGGAGACCAGATTAATGTGGTTATGACTTCAAGTTTATTGTGTAAAACAGGTAGTCCTGCTACTTCAAATACAATAATTATGGCCATTAATCCGCTGCTTTCGGTCAGTATTTCTGTTTCACCATCGGCTAATCCTGTAATAGCTGGCACTTCAGTTATCTTTAATGCGATTCCTGTTAACGGAGGGATTAACCCAGCTTACCAGTGGAAAATTAATGGATTAAATGCCGGTTCCAGCGCTCCGACTTTTTCATATATTCCTATGAATAATGATGAAATTACCTGTGAACTGACTTCAGACCTGGTTTGTACATCAGGAAATCCCGCAACATCAGCAGTTGTAACAATGATTGTTGATCCTTTGCAGTTATTGGTTTCGCCATTAACTCAAACTATGACTTTTGAGGCCGGTGTTGCTTTGTTTAATGTAACATCAAATTCGAGCTGGACAGTAGTCAGCGATCAGACCTGGTGCACAGTAGCCCCGACGGGTTCAGGAAACGCGACTATGTCGGTCAACTATGAAGCAAATTTATCGGGTGCTTCGCGCATCGCCCATATTAATGTTGAAGTTGCGGGATTAACACCGATTGAACTGATTCTCACACAGGATGCTGCGACTAGCAAAACGCTGAACCTGACAGTTTTACTTGAAGGCTTGTTTAACGGTACTACCATGAATAAGGCACAGGATATAGCCGGCGACAAGTTTTCGGGCTCAGTCGCTGACCAGATTACTGTTGAGTTGCATAATTCAACTTCGCCATATGCACTGGCTGGCGGGCCTTACACCGTAAATGTAAATACCGACGGTACTGCTTCTTTAACCATTCCTGGGATATTGAATGCCAGTTATTACCTGGTTGTTAAGCACCGCAACAGCATCGAAACCTGGAATGCCAGCCCTGTATCATTCAGCGGGGCAGGAATAAGTTACAATTTCAGCAGTTCGGCATCGCAGGCTATGGGGAATAACCTCAAACAAGTGGCTGGTAAATATGTGATTTATTCAGGTGACGTAAACCAGGATGGGGTGATAAATGAATCGGATATTTCGTCAGTTGATGCAGCGGCAATATCGTTTGCAAACGGGTATTTGGTTACTGACCTCAATGGAGATGGCATTGTGGATGCAGATGATCTAATCTTGATGGATAATAATTCAGCCATGTTTATTGTTAAGGTAACTCCTTAAATGCCTCCTGAAAAAGTGATTCAAGAAAGTGCTTGGCATTGGTTGCATTTCCGGATTCAGAGATACTGGAATTAACCCCTATGTACATTAATGTTTGAAAAGGTCGGTTTTCAGAAGTTTGAATAAGTTTAGCACAAAATCGTATGAAATATATTGTTGCACTGCTATTTCTTGTATGCCTTAATATTTTTGATAATGCAAAGGGGCAGAGTGTTAGCCACGGTTCCCCGGAAGGGAAAACTGAAGTCTATTTCTTTTTCCGGATTGCGTCGCGGTCAGAAATAAACGAGATTACCCGGCAGATTTCCATTGATAATGTCAGGAATGATACGGTTTGGGCTTATGCCAATATGGAAGAGTTCTTGAGATTCTCAAAAAACGGGTATGATATTACCCTGCTTCCTTCACCTGGGGATGTTCCTAATGTTGTAATGAAAGACAATATACAGCTTTCGACACTGACAGCCTGGAATTTTTATCCTACCTATGAGGCCTACGAGAGCCTGATGACAGAATTCCAGACTACTTATCCAAGTCTTTGCCAGGTCACAACTATTGCAACTTTATCCAGCGGACGCAAAATACTGGTCGCCAAAATTTCGGATAATGTTGCTACTGATGAAAGTGAACCTGAATTTCTTTACACATCTTCAATTCATGGTGATGAAACTACCGGGTATATCCTGATGTTGCACCTGATGGACTATTTGCTTTCAAACTATGGGACAAATCCTGAAGCTACGGAATTGATTAACAACCTGGAGATTTATATTAATCCCCTGGCTAATCCTGACGGGACTTATTATGGTGGGAACTCAACAGTGAATGGTGCCCGGCGCAGCAACATCAACAATGTTGACCTGAACAGGAACTACCCTGATCCTGTTATGGGCCAGCACCCCGATGGAAAAGCCTGGCAGCCTGAAACAGTTGCTTTTATGGATTTTGCTGCTCAACATCACTTTGTGGCAGCTGCTAATTTTCATGGAGGTATCGAAGTGGTAAATTATCCATGGGACTGCAAATATGCTTTATCAGCCGATGATATATGGTGGCAATACGTGAGCAGGGAGTATGTTGATACAGTTCACCTCCATTCACCTCTTACCTACATGGATGATTTGACCAATGGTATTACGAACGGTGCGGTCTGGTATATAGTATATGGCGGACGGCAGGATTATATGAACTACTGGCACCACTGCAGGGAAGTTACGATTGAGTTGTCGACAACAAAATTATTGCCTGCCAGTCAGCTCGAAACACACTGGAATTATAACTGGCGTTCTCTGATTCTATATATGAAACAAGCCAGGTATGGCATTCATGGTACCATTACGGATGCTTTGACCGGAAATCCTATTGCTGCTAAAGTTTTTATTAACGGGCACGATTTCGACAATTCCGAATGTTACTCTTCAGCAAATAACGGCGATTACCACCGCTTGTTAAAGGCTGGAACCTATACCCTTACAGTTACAGCTCCCTGCTACCAGACACAGACCTTTGCAAACATTGTGGTTACAGATAAAAATACGATAACACTCGATATCCAGCTCGAACCTGGTGTAGTTGTTTCGACCACACCGGTATCAGGTATTACCGGAAGCACTGCCTTAAGTGGCGGTAGCATGTCGTGTGAAGGTTCAGGCATGATATTGGCTAAGGGAGTTTGCTGGTCGACCTCGGCCTTACCCACTATAGCCGGAAATCATACAAATGAAGGCACAGGCACAGGAGCTTTTACCAGTTCCATTTCAGGTCTGACAGCTACTACATTGTATCACGTTAGGGCCTATGTCACCAATACTATCGGAACAGCTTACGGTGAAGAGCTTACTTTTACCACAGGCTGCGGCACAATTTCATTACCTTTAAGTGAAAATTTTGGCACTTCAATTTTGCCAGCATGCTGGACAACTCAGATATCAGGTGCCGGAGCTGTCGCTAATTGGACTGTCTCCAATACTGCCTTCGCTGGTGGTTCAGCTTATGAAATGAAATCTACTTATCAAAATATTAGTCCAGCTATTACTCGCCTGGTCTCTATCCCTTTAAATACTGTCGGTATGACTCAACTTAATCTAAGTTTCAAACATACCTTGGACGATTATGGGCCAGGAGCTACACTTCGCATCCAATCCAGCACAAACGGAACGACCTGGACTAACGAAGCCTGGTCGCTGGCTACTGTTTCAAATTCAACCTTAGGGCCGGCAACTGTTAATACCACTGTAGTCAATAACCTTAACTCACCCAATACTTATATTGCGTTCTGTATCGAAGGGAATCTTTATCAGTATGATTACTGGTATATTGATAATGTGAATATCTCAAATAGTACCAAAACCATAAACATGTCACTGTTTCTTGAAGGATTATTCAATGGTGCAACTATGAATAAATCCCAAAATAGTTCGGGAAACCAGTTTTCCGGTACTGTTGCCGACCAGGTAACTGTTGAATTGCATAATTCAACATCGCCTTATTCGCTGACGGGAAGCCCATATACAGTTGATGTCAATACAGATGGCACTGCCACTTTTACAATCCCCGGTACGTTAACAGGTAACTATTATATTGTTATCAAACACCGGAACAGCATCGAAACTTGGTCAGGAATGCCCGTATCTTTAAACGGGCCTTCTGCTTCATTTGATTATACTGGTGCTGCCAGCCAGGCATATGGAAATAATCTTAAATTTGTTTCAGGGAAATATGTTATATATTCGGGAGATGTAAGCCAGGACGGAATTGTGAATGAAAGTGATGCACAACTTATTGGTGATGAGGCAGCTAACTTTAATGCAGGGTACATCAGCAGCGATATTAACGGGGATGGAATGATTGATGCCGCTGACCTGATAGTTGTTGATAATAATGCTTCAGGTTTTGCAGGTAAGGTTACTCCGTAATTCAGGCACAGAACTAAAAGAACTGTTCATATTCAGACTTGATTAACGTTACCTGATGGCAGTTTTTAGAATAATTATTTTTTTTCCCCTTCGACAAAAGAATTGTGAATACTCTTATCCAGAAATCATTTAACCCCAAAATATATGAAACGGATAATTTCTAGCCTTACTTCAACAACATTATTACTCATCATTGCTGTTTTACCATGCAGAGTGTTTTCGCAAAACATTAAGCTGAACTCAGAAGCCACTGCAGTTCAGATTAAAGAAAACACCTACCAGAAAATTGTTTTTTCGAGTACAATTTCCGACATAGGTTCAATGGAAGTTACAACACCTGAAGGGGTTTTTTCGGTACTGTCCATTGAAGGGTTCGGGCTGCGCAACATTTCAGGGCAACCTGCACTGCCAGTTTACCGGCAATTGATTGAAGTTCCCTTCGATGCCACATTCGCAATACGCGTCATCAGGCAAAATTACCGGGAGATTGATTTAACCGCTTCGGGTGTAAATATGCCTGTGATGCCGGCGCAACCACCACTTTCAAAAGGGGACGATCCCTCGAAGGTTGCATTTATGTTTGATAAGAAACTTTATGCACAGGATAGTTATATTGAGGATCAGTTTGCATCAATCTCACCGGTTGGAGTTATGCGGGCTCTCAACCTTGCAAGGGTCGATATTTCGCCCGTTCAGTATAATCCGGTGCAGCACACGCTGAGAGTTTACGATATTTTGGAAGTGGAAATCGTTTTTGAGAATGCCAATATTCCGAAGACTATTGCCTTGAAGGAATCAAAGGCCTCGCCCTATTTTAACAGTATGTACCAGATGGTCGGGAATTATAAAACTTCCGGGGCAACTAAAAATTTAATCACTTCTGCACCAGCAACCTATGTTATAGTTTCCGATCCGATGTTTCAAACTATACTGCAACCCTTTGTACAGTGGAAAACCAGGAAAGGTTTTAAAGTAATTGAAGCTTATACAAACAATCCTTCCGTGGGCACAACTACAACAACTATTAAGGCATATCTGCAAGGACTTTACAATTCGCCACCCACAGGGTACAATTCGCCCAGTTTTGTCCTTTTTGTTGGTGATGTTGCCCAAATACCGGCCTGGAACGGCTCGGCTGGATCACATTACACCGATCTCAGGTATTGTGAATATACAGGAGATAATCTGCCGGAAGTGTATTACGGCAGGTTTTCAGCCACCAACATTACTCAACTGCAGCCACAGATTGATAAAACGCTGGAATATGAACAGTATTTAATGCCTGATCCATCCTTCCTGAATGAGGCCGTAATGGTGGCAGGTGCCGATGGAAGTTACCAGACACACAGCAACGGACAGATCAATTATGGAACGGAGAACTACTTTAATGCTTCGCACAACATAGTGTCGCATACCTATCTGCAGCCGGAACCATCAGGTGCAGGTTATTCGCAAAGTATAAAAGCCAACGTTTCAAGCGGAGTCGCATATGCCAATTATACGGCTCACTGCAGCGAAAGTGGATGGGGCAATCCGAGTTTCGTGATATCGGATATTGCCAATCTTACAAATGCACATAAGTATTGCCTCATGGTGGGTAATTGTTGCCTTTCGGCCAAATTTGATGTAAACAGTTTCGCCGAAGAGCAATTACGCGCGGCTAATAAAGGATCTGTCGGCTACATCGGTGGATCAAACAATACTTATTGGGACGAAGATTATTACTGGGGTTGCGGGTTCAAATCCGTTGTATTGCATCCTGCGTATGACGCTAACCATATTGGTGCTTATGACGGAACGTTTCACGATCATGGGGAACCAACTGAAGACTGGTTTGTAACCCAGGGCCAGATGGTAGTTTGTGGAAATTACGCAGTCGAAGAGTCTTCCTCTTCCCGCAAAACCTATTACTGGGAAATCTATCACCTGATGGGCGATCCTTCGCTTATGATCTATTATTCGGTTCCATCAGCACTATCAGCTACCTATCAGAATACGCTTATGATCGGGATGACAACTCTTGCCGTTAATACCGAAGCATATGCAACTGTTGCACTTTCGAATGCCGGTGTTTTGCTTGATGCAAAAGTTGCCGATGCAAGCGGAGTCGTAAACCTCAGTTTCCCTGCCCTGTCATCACCCGGCAACCTTGATATGGTGATTACAAAGCAAAACAGGCAGCCTCATATCGGTATTATACAGGTAATTCCGGCTTCAGGCCCTTACATTGTTTATGCAGCAGGTTATATCAGCGATCCTTTGCCAAATGGGAACAACAATGGGCTTATGGATTTTGGCGAAACCGACCTTTTGAATATTTCACTGAAAAATGTTGGGGTAGCCACAGCTAACAATGTAGTTGCCACACTTTCAACATCTGATACCTATATTACCATTATTGATAATATCGAAAATTACGGAAATATTGCCCCTGATCAGACCGTTACGCAAACAAATGCATTTTCATTTACCGTAGCAAACAATATCCCCGACCAGCATCTTGTTGCTTTCGATCTTTCAGCGACAAACGGCACTGATATTTGGGTTTCTCATTTTAATATTACAGCTAATGCACCTGTGCTTTCAGTTGGTACACTGATTGTGCAGGACAATAGCCCCGGATGTAACAACGATGGAATTCTGGATCCGGGCGAAACTGCTAATCTTGTCATTGCATGTTCGAATAGCGGACATAGCAGTCTTTCCGGCATTTCCGGTTCTTTGAGTATAATAGGAGGAACGAGTCCTTACCTTACACTTAACAGTAACAGTTTTATTATTGGTACTTTGGCGGCAGGAGGGACAGGAAATGCAGTATTTAGTGTAACGGCAAATGCCTCTACGCCCATTGGCACGCCGGTTGATTTGCAGTTTTCAGTAAGCGGCGGTTCATACAACGATCAGGAATCGAAACAGGTAGTTATAGGTTTGATCCCAACCTACAATATGTCTAACACAACGGTAAATGCTTGTGTGGGGAATTTTTATGATCCGGGTGGATCAGCAGCCAGTTATAGTGACAACCTGAATATCACAGAAACTTTTTATCCATCCACTCCCGGTGCGTCTATCAGGTTTACGTTCAATTCGTTTGCTACTGAATCTGGTTATGACTACTTAAAAATTTATAATGGTACCAGTACTACAGATCCGTTAATCGGAACATATAGTGGCGCAACCGGACCTGGAACGATTACCGCGTCTAATGCTTCAGGTGCACTTACCTTCAATTTTACATCGGATGGGAGTGTGGTTGCAGCTGGTTGGTCGGCTAGTATTAGTTGTTATAGCAATACTGTGCCTCCTGTAGCAGCTTTCACTGTATCTTCTAATAGTCCCGCCATAAATTCAACTGTAACCTTCACTGATCAATCGACTGATATGCCGACATTTTGGGCCTGGACTTTTAGCCCTAATACAATTATATATATGGATGGAACCTATGCCGGTTCTCAAAACCCGCAGGTACAGTTTATGGCTTTGGGGCAATATTCGGTTACGCTGATTGCCACCAATGCCTATGGAACGGATGATGAGGTTAAAACTAATTTAATTAATGTAACACCTTTTACGTATTGTATTCCCACCTATACTAACGGAACGAGTTCCAATGACTATATTACTCTTGTGCAACTCGGAACCATCAATAATGTAACCGGTGCCTCAGCAAGCCCATATTATACATATTACAGCAACTTGTCAACTGATTTGAATCCGGGTTCTGCATATACTATAACTTTAAGCCCGGGAACATATACAAGCGGGAATAATATTTCTGTCTGGATTGACTACAATCAGAATGGTACTTTCGAAACATCCGAGAAGCTTGGAAATGTGTCTATTGCTCCAACGCCTGCTACCGGTGCCATTAACTTTACGGTGCCTGAAACCGCAACACCCGGAATTACCAGGATGCGTGTACGGGAAGTTTGGAATAACAATAGCTTTGATGCATGTTCAAGTTACAGTTATGGTGAAACCGAAGACTACAATATAAATATTCTTGGTCAGGATAAAACCCTCAACCTTACCTTATTCCTCGAAGGATTATTTAACGGTTCCTCTATGAACAAAGCGCAAAATGCAATAGGCAACCAGTTCCCGGGCAATGTTGCTGACCAGATTACGGTTGAATTGCGAAATCCGACAGCACCTTATGCTTTGGCGGCTGGCCCATATACCCTGGATTTGAAAACGGATGGCACTACCTCTGTTACCATTCCCGGTTCATTGAGTGGCAGCTATTTTGTAGTTGTAAAACACAGAAATAGTATAGAAACCTGGACTAATTCACCTGTTTTGTTCATCGGATCAGCAGTTGATTATAACTTTTCCACTTCGGCTAACATGGCGTATGGCAGCAACCTAAAACTGGTTTTAGGGAAATTTGTCATTTATTCGGGCGACATTAACCAGGATGGGAATATTAACGACAGTGATATAGCGTTTGTTGGAAATGATGCATTTGGTTTTATGTGTGGATATATTGGCTGTGATGTGAACGGGGACGGTGTGATAGATTCGCGGGATCTGATTTTTACTGACAACAATGCATCCGCTTTTGTGGGATGTATAAAGCCTTAAATGAAGGCTGTATGTCGAATAATTAATTTTGAGATACAATTAAAACAATAAAAAATTCAATGCCTCTCGTCAACTGGCAATTTATAAATTAAATATCTTCAAAGAGATGAAAAATCTTGTTACAGTAGTTTTACTCGGAGTTTTTTGGCTGCTAATCCTTGTAGTACCAATTCAAGCCCAGAAAATTTCCTTTCCTGATGCCTTGGGTCAGCAGGGTTTTAAATTAGATAAAAGCCAGGTAGATGGTGTGGAGGTAAGTTTTTCAATTTCAGAGTTTTCGCTTGATAATATTTCAATCAATGGCGAAAACATGCTGGATATTTCTCTGTATGGCAATTTTCTGTTCAATGACGAAGGAGCGCCAAATCTCCCCGGAAATGGCCGTATTATTGCAATTCCGAATGGTTGTGTTCCGGAACTGGAGGTTGTAAGTGTAAAAAGCAGGCGTTTCCAGGATGTTGCCATAGCTCCTGCACCCCGCATACCTAAGGATGATGAAAAAGGACCTTTGCAATATCAGAAGGATGAAAAGGTTTATACAAAGGATGCACTGTATCCTTCCGAAACAGTAACTGTTTCTTCTCTTAAAAAAATCCGTGGAGTTGATGCCGTTATATTGGGGATTACCCCATTTCAATATAATCCGGTAACAAAGGAATTAATTGTGTATTGGGATATTAAAGTAAAGATCAAATTCAATGGTGGAAGCGGTTATTTTGGAGATAGCCGTTTGCGAAGCCGGTGGTGGGATCCCATACTTGAAGATGCTGTTTTCAACTTTAATTCACTTCCTGAAATTGATTACAGCCAACATTTCCCTGCTTCGGGTTTAACTGATGATGATGGTGCCGAATACCTAATCATTGCTCCTGATGGTCCCTCATTTATACAATATGCTGATTCAATCAAAAAGTTCAGAACCGAACAAGGCATACTCACTTTGGTAAAAACACTATCGCAGGTTGGCGGAAATACTACAACTGCTATCGAAAACTATATAAATAATGCATACAATACCTGGACAATTCCTCCGGCTGCCATTCTTTTGCTTGGCGATTACGGTTCCGATATTAATTCTACGGTTATCTCACCGATTTATGACGACTACTGTGCCTCGGATAATATATATGGCGATGTGGACGAAGATCAGCTGCCAGATATCGTGATGGCCCGGATTACTGCCAACAACCAGTCGCAACTGCAGGTTATGGTTTCGAAATTCCTCAATTATGAGCGGAATCCACCTACGAGTGCTGCTTTTTATGACCACCCTATAACAGCACTCGGTTGGCAAACAGAACGCTGGTTCCAGATTTGTTCTGAAACGGTAGGTGGGTTCTGGAAAAATGTACAAGGAAAAAATCCTGTCAGGATTAATGAAATCTATTCAGGCACACCTGGTGCTTCATGGTCAACTGCAACTAACACTGCCACCGTTGTTAATTACTTTGGACCATCTGGATTAGGATATATACCAACATCACCTGCCACACTGGGAGGTTGGAGCGGCGGAAGTGCTGACGATATCAATGCTGCAATCAATGCTGGATCATTTATGCTTCAGCATCGCGATCATGGAGGTGAAACGGGATGGGGTGAACCGGCTTACAGCAGTTCAAATATTAACGGGTTAACAAATACCGATCTTACATTTATAATGTCAATCAACTGTTTGACAGGTAAATATAACTATTCGAGTGAGGTTTTTGCCGAGAAATTCCACCGTTATACCTACAACGGACAAAATTCAGGGGCACTTGGTATAATGGCAGCATCAGAAGTATCCTATTCATTTGTAAATGATACGTATGTATGGGGAATGTACGATAATATGTGGCCCGATTTTATGCCTGCATATGGTACAACTCCGGGTTCGAGAGGTATTTTGCCTGCATTCGGAAATGCAGCCGGTAAGATTTTTTTACAACAATCGGGCTGGCCTTATAATACAGGGGACAAAGAAGTAACGTTCCACCTGTTCCATCATCATGGAGATGCTTTCCTCACAGTTTATTCAGAAGTGCCCCAAAATCTGACTGTTTCTCATAGTCCGGTATTACATACCGGAAATACTTCCTTTTCGGTTTCTGCCGATATGGGCTCTTTGATAGCGTTAACAGTTAATGGTGAAATTATTGGAACAGCAACCGGAACCGGTTCGCCTGTTACAATCCTTATCCCTGTTCAGGTACCTCCTAACCAGGTAATTGTTACAGTAACAAAGCAAAATTATTTCCGGTACAGATCTGTAGTTGATGTGGTTTCCGCCACCGGCCCATACGTTGTTTATACCTCAGGCACTATAGATGATCCTTTGCCAAATGGTAACAATAACGGGCTGATGGATTATAATGAAACAGACCTTTTGAATGTATCGCTTAAGAATGTTGGGGTAGCTACGGCTAACAATGTTGTTGCCACACTTTCAACAACTGATACCTATATTACTCTTACTGATGATACCGAAAATTACGGAAATGTTGCACCTGATCAGACCGTTACACAAACAAGTGCATTTTCATTTACTGTAGCCAACAATATCCCCGATCAGCATCTTGTTGCTTTCGATCTTTCAGCGACAAACGGCACTGATAGTTGGGTTTCACATTTCAATATTACAGCTAATGCACCTGTACTTTCCCTCGGGTCAATGATTGTGCAGGACAATGGTCCCGGATGTAACAACGATGGAATTCTGGATCCGGGCGAAACTGCTAATCTTGTTATAGCCAATTCAAATACCGGACACAGCAGTCTTTCCGGCATTTCTGCTTCCTTGAGTATTGTTGGTGGGACCAGCCCTTACCTCACACTTAACAGTAACAGCTTTGATATTGGTACTTTGGCGGCAGGAGATGCAGGAGATGCAGTATTCAGTGTAACAGCAAGTGTTTCCACACCTATTGGCACACCGGTTGATTTGCAGTATTTAGTAAGTGGTGGTTCATACAACAATCAGGAAACGAAGCAGCTAGTAATAGGTGTGATCCCAACCTACAATATGTCCAGCACAGCGGTAAGTGCTTGTTTGGGGAACTTTTATGATCCGCAAGGATCAGCAGCTAGTTATAGTGACAACCTGAATATCACAGAAACTTTTTACCCATCTACTCCCGGCGCCTCCATCAGGTTTACTTTTAATTCGTTTGCTACTGAATCAGGTTATGACTTTTTAAAAATTTATAATGGTACCAGTATTACAGATCCGTTAATCGGAACATATAGCGGTGCAACCGGGCCTGGAACGATTACCGCGTCTAATGCTTCAGGTGCACTTACCTTCAATTTTACATCGGATGGGAGTGTAGTTGCCGCCGGCTGGTCGGCCAGTATCAGTTGTTATAGCAATACAGAGCCTCCTGTAGCAAATTTCTATGCATCTTCTACAAGTCCTGCCATAAATTCAACTATAACTTTTACTGATCAGTCTGCTGAATTTCCAACTTCCTGGGCCTGGACCTTTAGTCCAAACACAATTATTTACATGGGTGGAACCAATGCCAGTTCGCAAAACCCACAGGTACAGTTTGCGGCTTTGGGGCAATATTCAGTTACCCTTGCCGTAACTAATGCTTATGGTAGTGATATCGAGGTGAAGTCCAATTATATTTCAGTAATTCCTTTTACATATTGTATCCCGCCTTATACTACTGGAACTGGATCGGGTGACTATATCACTTTGGTCCAGCTCGGAACAATCAATAATGTAACCGGAGCTTCTTCTAGTCCATATTATACATATTACAGCAACCTATCAACTGATCTGAATCCGGGTTCTGTATATACTATAACCTTAAGCCCGGGAACATATTCAAGCGGGAATAATATTTCTGTGTGGATTGACTACAATCAGAATGGTACTTTCGAAACATCCGAAAAGCTTGGAAATGTGACTATTGAACCAACGCCTGCTACCGGTGCTATTAACTTTACGGTTCCTGAAACCGCAACACCCGGACCTACCAGAATGCGTGTGCGGGAAGTTTGGAATAACAGTAGCTTTGATGCTTGTTCAAGTTACGGTTATGGTGAGACCGAAGACTACAATGTAAATATAATTGGTCAGGATAAAACCCTCAACCTTACCTTATTACTCGAAGGATTATTTAACGGCTCCACTATGAACAAAGCGCAGAATGCAACCGGAAACCAATTCCCAGGCAATGTTGCTGACCAGATTACAGTTGAATTGCGAAATCCGACAGCACCTTATGCTTTGGCGGCTGGCCCATATACCCTGGATTTGAAAACTGATGGCACGGCCTCACTTTCCATTCCCGGTTCGATGAATGGCAACTATTTTGTAATTGTAAAACACAGAAATAGTATAGAAACCTGGACTAATTCACCTGTTTCGTTCACAGGATCAGTAACGGAATATAACTTTTCCGCTACAGCTACTATGGCTTTTGGGAGCAATCTGAAGCTGGTTTCAGGTAAATATGTGATTTATGGAGGTGATATTAACCAGGATGGGATTATTGATGCGGATGATATGGTTTCGGTGGATAATGATGCTTCTGACTTTATGCATGGCTACCTTTCTACTGATGTAAATGGCGATGGTACTACTAGTTCTGATGATTTGTTGTTGATTAACGCAAATTCTTCAGTTTTTGTAGGGAAGATAATTCCGTAAAATCATTAAATTATTTCTGAAAGGGAATTTAATTACTCTTTTATTGATTTCCTTTTAAGTTAGAATTTTCTAAGTCTTTGCAGTTTAGAATACGAAATTTCAACTTTCGCTTATCATGGGTAATTAATTTTGCTTGCTTTTTAGAAAAAAATAATTCATAAACATATTCAAATACATAAATGTGTAATTTAACGTTCTCTAATTTCTAAAATTAATGTATGAAAAAATATACTTTTCTCTTTGCAGCTTTGCTGTTAGTTGTAACATCATTTTCGGTCCAAGGGCAAACGCCAGAACTTAAACCGACTTTCGTTAAAAGAGCAATATACTCTGATGCTTTACCTTCTTTGCTGGATATGCCAATAATAACAACTCCTCCAATAGTAAAAGAAGAGGATGATGAGGATGAGGTGAAAAATGAATTTAACCTGCATGCTTTAAGAAACCTGGCACGTAACGCATTCAACCTTTCGCAGGACCCTGTGTTGCAGGGCTCAGTCCGGGATAATATACCCGAACCAATGGCACTTATTCAGAATTTTGATGGGGTGAGTAATACCTATGGAGTATATCCTCCTGATACACAGGGTGATGTTGGCCCAAATCATTATGTTCAGGTTGTGAACCTAGGATTCCAGATATGGAATAAAACCGGAACCTCACTTTACGGGCCTGCCAACCTGAATACTATTTGGACAGGTATTCCTTCGCCCTGGAATGGAACCAACAACGGCGATCCTATTGTTTTATACGATCAGGCAGCTAACCGCTGGATGATTGCACAGTTTTCGTTGCCAAACACAACGCAGTATGCCATGCTGATAGCTGTTTCACAAACATCGGATCCTACTGGAGCCTGGTACCGTTATGTTTTCCAGTTTGGGAATAAGATGCCCGATTATCCGAAATTTGGTGTATGGTCCGATGGCTATTATATGGCTGTGAACCAGTTTATAAGCGGATCAAGCTGGGGTGGTGTAGGCGCATGTGCTTTCGAGCGTTCGAAAATGCTTACCGGTGATCCTTCAGCAAGCATGATTTATTTTGACTTAGGTGCAAGCAGCGATCCTGGTAGTATGCTTCCTTCGGATTGGGATGGGGCTACTGCTCCAGTAGCAAACGAACCTAATTATTTTACCTATTTCAACGACTGGTCTTCTGCCACCGATTATTTAAAGGTTTGGCAATTTCATTCCGACTGGACAACTCCGGCAAATTCAACGTTTACCGAAGTCAGCAGTCTTGCTACTGCTCCTTTTGATTCAGAGGTATGTTCAAATGGAAATTGTATTCCGCAATCAGGAAGTGGTGTCTTACTGGAAGCATTGACTGATCGATTGATGTACCGGCTACAATACAGGAATTTTGGGGATCACCGGTCAATGGTTACCAATCATACAGTAGATGCCAACGGCAGTGGCCGAGCCGGTATAAGATGGTACGAACTCAGAAATACAGGGAGTGGTTGGTCAATTTACCAGCAGGGGACCTATTCACCTGATGCCACTCACAGGTGGATGGGAAGTGCTGCAATGAACGCCAATGGAGATATAGCCCTTGGGTATTCTGCCTCTGATGCTGCTATCTACCCTTCAATCCGGTATACAGGCAGATTGGCTGGTGATCCATTAGGCCAGATGACCTTTGCCGAGCAGACAATCATAAATGGCGGCGGTTATCAGTCAGGATCTGCGGCACGTTGGGGTGATTACAGTATGATGTCAGTGGATCCGGTCGATGACGGAACCTTCTGGTATACAACTGAATATATTCAGACCTCAGGATCAACTTCATGGAGGACACGAATTGCATCTTTCCTCTTCGGACCTGTTCTACCCATAGCTCAGTTCTCAGCAAATATAACAAAGCCCTGCCTGAACAATACTGTAATTTTTACAGATGCAACTTCCGGGACTCCAACCACATGGTCATGGACAGTATCACCAGCTACGTTTGTCTATACGGACGGTACAACAAGTTCATCACAAAACCCTCATATTAAATTCACAGCTTATGGAACATACACTATTGCATTAACAGCAACCAATGGCATAGGAAATAATACTTTAACCAAATCCAATTATATTTCGGTGAACGCTGCAAATGCTGATTTTACGGCTAATCTCACTACAATAGTAGTTGGTAATTCTACCATATTTACCGATGCTTCTACTTGCGGGATTACTTCCTGGGCTTGGAACTTTGGAGCAGGCGCATCCCCTTCTACTGCAAATACTCAGGGTCCGCACGTTGTAACTTACAGCTCAACCGGACTCAAAACAGTAACTTTAACCGTAAATGGATCGGTTGATGAAACAAAAGCGAACTATATCCTGGTTACTGATCCAATATTCAATATGAGTAACGGCTCTGTTACAACTTGTGTCGGGGACTTCTATGATCCCGGCGGATCAGCAGCTAGTTATAGTGACAACCTGAATATAACAGAAACTTTTTACCCATCTACTCCCGGCGCGTCCATCAGGTTTACGTTCAATTCGTTTGCCACTGAATCAGGTTATGACTTTTTAAAAATTTATAATGGTACCAGTACTACAGATCCGTTAATCGGAACATATAGCGGTGCAACCGGGCCTGGAACGATTACCGCGTCTAATGCTTCAGGTGCACTTACCTTCAATTTTACATCGGATGGGAGTGTAGTTGCCGTCGGCTGGTCGGCAAGCATTAGCTGTTATAACAATAATGCGCCTCCTGTGGCAGCTTTCACAGCATCATCTACCAGTCCTGCCATTAATTCAACTGTAACTTTTACTGATCAGTCTGCTGAATTTCCAACTTCCTGGGCCTGGACTTTTAGTCCAAACACAATTATTTACATGGGTGGAACCAATGCCAGTTCTCAAAACCCTCAGGTACAGTTCACTGCAACCGGTTTATATTCTGTGACCCTCACGGCAACAAACGCTTATGGATCAGATAGTGAAATAAAAAATAATTATATAAATGCTATAAATTGCAGCTATTGTTCATCCTCGTTCTCTAATCTTACTGATGATTATATAAGTAACGTAACACTTAATACCATCAATAATACCAGTGGTTCTACAACTTATTCCGATTTTACTTCAATTTCCACACCCTTGATTCTGGGAACAAGCAGTAATATATCGGTTAGTGTAACTGTGGATGGTGCTTGGGTACAACATTGTATAGCCTGGGTCGACTGGAACAAAAACTGTAGTTTTATTGATGCCGGAGAAATATTTGACCTTGGTCAGACTCCTGGCACTGCAGGTACGCATGTCCTTTCAGGCACAATTACCGTTCCCGCCACAGCAACTGTTGGTTCCACCAGGATGAGAGTTTCCGAACGGTATAACCAGAATCCCGGCCCATGTGATATCAGCCTATATGGAGAGCCTGAAGATTATACAATAAATGTGCAAAGTGCAGGAAAGACTCTTAATCTGACATTATATCTTGAAGGCTTATTTAACGGCACAACGATGAACAAAGCTCATAATGCGTTAGGTGATCAATTCCCGGGAACAACCGCTGATCAGGTAACAGTTGAATTACATAATTCAACCTCCCCCTTTGGCCTTGCTGGTGGACCTTATACTGTAAATGTAAATACTGATGGTACGGCATCAGTTACCATACCTGCGGGATTGGGATCGAGCTATTTTATGGTGGTAAAACATCGTAACAGCATTGAAACCTGGAATGCAAGCCCTGTTTCATTCGGTGGGGCAACAATAAGCTACAACTTCAGCAGTTCGGCATCACAGGCGTTCGGCAACAACATGAAGCAAATCAATGGGAAATATGTGCTTTACGGTGGCGATGTGAACCAGGATGGTATTGTTGATGCAGATGATATGGTTTCGGTGGATAATGATGCTGCATCTTTCTTAACCGGATATCTGCCTTCGGATACCAATGGCGATGGCGTTATTAATTCTGCTGATATTTCAATTCTTCAGAATAACGGAGTGTTATTTATTGCTAAAATAGCTCCTCAATAAAAAAGCATAAATCTGTGCTAAAGCATCCCTTTTTATCAGCATAAAGGGATGCTTTTTTTGGAAACTCCGCGCAGATCCTTTACAATCCCTTCGCCAATACATATTTATCACCCAGGTTACCTGTTATTTTGTTTCCGTTTAAATCGAGTTGTATGAGGTGATTCTCACCGACAAAATACCTGTCGGGAGCATCTTTTATGCCGTCAAGTTTTATAGTATTGCCGGCTTCGTTCCATGTATATCTGCCCTTTTCTTCGAACACTTTACTATCCTTGCCCAGGTATTTTGTCCGTTTAACATAAGTCATATCCTTATTCAGAAATATTTCTGTTTCAATTCCTTCGCAATCGGCACAAGGCAATACACCTTTGTAAGTGCCATCAATATCTAAGGAATTTGAACTGTTATGACTGTCAGCAATAGCTGAATCCGCAGGTATTGGCAGGACCGAAGCCGCTTCATTATTATTGGCAGGCCCTTTGCAGTTTGAAAAAGTAAATAGGCAGATTGCTATTCCTGCACCCAAAAATATCTTTTTCATGGTCCGGTTTTTTATTGAAAGATTTTGTACAAAAAAGATGTCACACTAAAGTTACCAATGAAAAAGCGTTCAACATCTGCCGGTAAACAGCAATATTGAACGCTTTTAAGTTTTCAACTCTTTGTTATAAAAGTTGGAGAGCGGTATTATAGTTTGCTCGAAAGTTCTTTGCCTGGTTTAAATTTAGCAACATTCTTTGCTTTTATTGTCAGAGCTTCACCGGTTTTTGGGTTACGGCCTGTTCTTGCGCTTCTTGCGGATACTGAAAAAGTACCGAAACCAAGAATTTCAACACGTTTTCCTTCAGCTAATGTGCTTGCAACAGTGTCGTGATAGCACTCGATAGCACTTTTTGCTTGTACTTTTGTTAAGCCTGCACCTTTGGCAATGGCATCAATCATTTCAGATTTGTTCATGGCGTTTTTTTGATTTTTGTTAATAAATAGTATTTAATGAATTTAATTGTAGTACATTCATGGGTAAATTCGGGATATTTTACACCTTGTTTTATAGAAACATCTTTTGTGGCGGTATGTTCACTTTAAAAGTGCTAAATATGCCGCTAATGTAGGAAATTATTGGTATTCCAGCTGTCGTGGGGCGAAAATTTCTAAAAATTTGTGAGTATTTTACCGGAAATTTGTGAAATATGATTTTTCAAAAGCTATTTAGCTTAAAAATCTGTTCCTGATCCGCGATTATTCAGGTCTTTCAGAATGTTTATCGTGATTTCATTCGGCAACCGGATAAATCTGTCAGCTCTATCTTCACTTTCCAGCCCGGGCGGAGCTTAAACTTTTCCCTTGGGATTTGCGATTTGGTGCCAGAGACCCGTATTTTTTAAATGGTCGGTTTTATCTCTTTATAATTTTATTCACTACGGTCTCTCTAAAATTGGGGATAGTGTCTTAAAATAAAATCCCTAAATTTGCCGATCAACAATATGTTTTGTGGCAGCACTTTTAAAAAGCAAGTCGAAAAATCAGGATGAAGATTCCGAAAAGGAAATGACCTTTTGGGATCACATGACCGAACTGCGCAAACGCCTGGTTCGTATGGTATTTGCCTGGCTCGTAATGACTGTGTTTGCTTTTATGAACAGCCGTTTTATTTTTGATACGATACTCTTAGCACCCAAGGATACTTCTTTCATTACCTACAAATGGCTGTGTAAACTGGGCGAAATACTACATGCTGACAGCCTTTGCCTGCCGCCGATGTCGCTTACGATTATCAATCTCAATCTTTCCGGCCAGTTTATGACTGATATGACAGTTTCAATGTTTTCGGGTCTTATTCTTGCTTCACCAATAATTATTTTCCAGTTGTGGCAGTTTGTTATGCCCGCCCTGTATGTTACTGAGCGCCGATATGCCCGCCAGGCGGTGTTTATTATGTCAATTCTTTTTTTTGTCGGTGTTTTGTTCAGTTATTATTTTATGGTTCCCTGGACTCTTAATTTTCTTGGAACCTACCAGGTAAGTTCGATGGTCGCAAACCAGATTTCTCTGTCATCTTACATCAGTACTGTAACAACTACTATCTTTTCAGTAGGAATTGTGTTCGAATTACCGGTAGTAGTTTATGTATTGTCAAAAATCGGAATTGTCACACCCGCATTCCTTAAAAAGAACCGGAAATATGCATTTGTAATTATACTTATCCTGGCAGCAATTATTACTCCTCCCGATGTTTTCAGCCAGATTATGGTTACTGTTCCATTATATAGCCTTTACGAGATAAGCATCCTGGTTTCCAAGCGAGTGAGCCCTAAACCCGATCCTGAAGATAGCGAGGACGATGAAGAAAAAGTTTAAATAACTCTTTAGCCCTGCCATTCAACATTCCACATCTCACGTCCCACCTCCAACTTCTGTCACTCATTCATAAATTTTTCAATAAAACTTCATCCTTTCTGTAACCTGGAAACAAAGCCTGCGTCACATGCATGTACAACAAAATTAAAAAGCACAAAATCATGGAAAAGAATAAACGTTTGTATCGCTCAGTTAAAAGCAAAGTTTTTGGTGGTGTTGCCGGTGGAATAGCCGAGTATTTCGACATCGATCCTATAATAATCAGGTTATTATTCGTTATTATAGCCTTTGCCGGAGGGGGAGGAGCTGTGGTTTACCTCATACTTTGGGTAGCATTACCGCTCGAACCAATTTCCCCGTTTACAATGAACATGGGATCGGGTGAATCTGCCGGTTCCGAAAATCCCGGCTCACAGCCAGGTGCTGAATACAATACCGGAACTTCGAACCCTTTTACAATGCCCGTAAAATCGGAAAATCGGAACGGGCTTATCGCAGGGGTATTTCTGATAGCTATTGGTCTTATTTTTCTGGCTAACAAGTTTATTCCGAATATTAATTTCGGCGACCTGTGGCCTCTTGTATTAGTCGTAATCGGTGGTGTACTAATTGCTACCAGTTTTGCCGACCGTAAAAGCGACAAGCCTGAATAATCCGGCTGGCACATTCCATAACTGTTATTTTTTAAAAACAAATAAAAAACCGAATACTATGAGCTACCGTAAAATATTCTGGGGACTCCTGCTGGTGATGATTGGCATCCTCTTTATCCTGAAAAACACAGGCGTATTGTTTTTCAGCTGGCATACCATGTGGCAACTTTGGCCAGTTATTCTTATCCTTTGGGGGATATCGCTGATACCGGTAAAAGACTGGATTAAACTGGTACTTTCATTTGTAACTGTAATAATTACATTTTTCGCCGTACAGCAGTATGGCCCCAAAGACAATCATAAGTGGAATTTCGAGTGGAACGACAGGCATAACAGGGATAGGAACAACGAAGAAGAATCAACCACTTATAATAATATCCTGTCCGAAGACTTCGATTCCATTACTAAGTATGCCGAAATAAATCTTAATATCGGAGTAGGGAATTTTAAGATCAGCGACTCAACCGGCAAACTTATTGAAGTAAAGCACGATAATGACAATGCAAATTATTCGATGACGGCAAAAGAGCAGGATAGCCTTACTTCTATTGATCTTTCGCTCGAAAAAGGTGAATTCAAGGATGGGAATATGAGGAATAATGTCGAGATGAAACTTAATCCAAACCCTATTTGGGATATGGACCTCAACGTTGGCGCTGCCGAAGTAAAATTTGATCTGTCAGGATTTAAAATGCGTAATTTGAAAATTCAGGGCGGTGCTTCGAACCTGGAAATTAAACTTGGAGCAGCCTTACCGTTAACCGATGTAAAAATGGAAGCAGGGGCTGCATCTATTACAATCCGTGTGCCCGAAAGTGCAGGATGTGAAATCATTTCGAACACTTTTTTGTCGAGCAAAGATTTTAAAGGATTTACCAAAGTGGGCAACCAGTTGTACCAGACACCCAATTTTGCTGCCAGTACCAATAAAATTAAAATTAATCTACAGGCAGGAGTTGCCAGGGTTGATATTGTAAGATATTAAAAAAACGGGATAAGAAAGGTTTGCGGGTTTGAGAGTTTGACCGTTCTCTTACTTCGCAAACCATCCTTTTAAAAGCTAGACTTTAAACGGGATAGATTATTGTATCATTGAAGTCTCAAATCCCAAGTCCCAAAATTCAAATTGAATGCTTGGGATTTGGGATTTGGGATTTGGAACTTGGATCTTTTTTTGATTTATCCCTTTTGCAGTATTTATCCCTTGCCGTAAATACACTCTCTGCCGAGAAATTCACTCAGCAGAGCACACAATTTCTCCGGGGCATCAGCGTGAACCCAATGTGTTGCCCCGTCAATCGTTTTTATAACAGCCTCAGGAAAAAGATTTTTAATGAGTGGGAAATCAGAATCAGGCACGTAATCGGACTTGCCACCCCGGATGAACAGAGAAGGTCCCGGATATTGATTTTCACTCCTGACTCTATCAAAAAGCAGGTCCATGCTTTGATTTATTGCTTCAAGATTCAGCCGCCAGGCTAACCTGCCATGTAGTTTGTAATACAGGTTTTTCATAATGAACATCCTGACACGGGTATCCGAAATTCTTTCATCAAGTAACTTTTCCACTTCACTACGGGTAATGGTTTTTTCAAGATCAATGCTCATCATCTGGCTGATAACCTGTGTATGAATAACTCTTTCGGGATATTTTCGGGGGCTGATATCGATGACTACCAGTTTCTTGACCTTTCCGGGATTTTCGAGTGCATAAGTCATGGCAACTTTGCCCCCCATAGAGTGACCTATCAGTATTGGATCTGCAATCTCATGTACTTCAATAAACTCAGCCAGATCGTCGGCCATTGCAGGGAAACTATGAACCGGAGTATGTGGCGACTGCCCGTGGTTACGCTGGTCGGGAATGAACACATGAAACTGGTCGGCAATCCGGCGCCCAACCGTCACCCAGTTATCACTCTGGCCGAAAAGACCGTGTAAAATAATGGCAGGTTGCCCTTCACCGAATTCACGAAAAAAAAGATTCATAACACTTTTTGAAAAACGGCATCATTTTAGAAGAGTGGATGTATAACACACAATCTTGTTATTGAAAAAAGTAGGAATAAGTATAAAATTTTCCGAAACGATAACTCCGAAATCGGCAGCATTTTCCTGTTGTGTGGTAGTGTTTAGCAATAGTTGTGGTTTTTTCTTAAACCCGGAAACATATACTGAGCCATTCCAGTCGCTGAAAATATATTTACCCTCTGAATTAACAAAAAGTCCATCCACTGCACCTGTCCCCGAAACACATAAAACAACTTCTCCACTCACAATGTCAGCTTTTAGGATGCTGTTGGCTGTGCCGATATAAAGAAAATTCCCTTGCAGGAACAATCCGTTCGCACCTTTAAACATGGGTCCTTGCAACCATGAGCTCACCTTGCCGTCAAATAGGATATATACCTGCCCGGTTCCGGAATCGGTAATAAAAATCATTCCTGTTTTTGGGTCTGTGGCTATATCATTCAGAAATTGAGATCCCTCCACTTTGTAACTTTTGAGGATCGTTGCCGAAGGGATATCTATTTCTGCAATCTCATCAATATTGGTCACATACAGGTGATTGTTCAATATTCCCATTCCTTTGGGAGCATCTAAGCCTTTAACCCATGCGGTATCCAGGATTTTGCCGTTTATTGATAGGGTTGCAATAAAACCGCTGCTGTCTTTGGCGGTCGGTTTCCCATCAATATTCGATACATAAATAACGCCCGTGACATTATCATACAAAACCGATTCGGGTGTTTTTAAACCTGGACCTGTTTCCCATTGCCTGCTGAGAGTGTTACCCGGTAATGCTGATTGCGAAAAGGCATTAGTCATTGACAGGATTAAAACAAAGAAAAATGTGATCGTTTTCATGTGAATGTTATTATTTACTGGAGTTTCCTCAAAAATCAATAGGTAAATTTGTCTTTCCCTTTTATTTCAAGCCTTTACAGGTTTTGGGATGTGCAATGTGATTTTTTGTAAAAAAAAGTGTTTCCTTAAAAAAAGTGCGCCCAAAATGCGAACTTA
>JBGSUB010000028.1:0-18857 GCA_041753535.1 Lentimicrobiaceae bacterium | reverse complement strand
TTTTTTTACAAAAAATCACATTGCACATCCCAAAACCTGTAAAGGCTTGAAATAAAAGGGAAAGACAAATTTACCTATTGATTTTTGAGGAAACTCCAGTACCTATTACAACGAAGGAGATACTAACTACCTGCAATGCGTAGCCAATGATATTTCGGATACGAAAGCCATAGAAAATGAGCTGGCTGCCAGCGAAGCCCAGTTCCGCAACCTTCTGGAAGCGTCACCGGTAGGGAATCTGGTTTTGTATAAAGAAAAATATATCTACAGTAACAGGGCTGCGGCCAATCTATTCGGGTACGATAACCCTGATGAACTTATTGGTTTAAGAGCTATTGATACCATTTCGGAAGAATCGAAACCTAAATTCAAAGAACGTATTGCACGGCTCGAAAGCAATATGCCGAATATGTCGACCGAAGGCGTTTTTGTGTGTAAAAATGGTCAGTTAAAAACCTGCGAAAGTGTTTCAATTCCTGTAATATATAATAACCGCCTGGCTGCCTTAATAATTATTACCGAAGCTTCAACCCAGAGCAGTAATATGCATCTGAGCCTTGAAAATGAAAAAAGTTACAAAGAAATGTACCAGTTGGTCAGGCTGATGTGCGATAATGTTCCTGATATGATATGGGCAAAAAACCTCGATAATGAATATATTTTCACAAACAAAGCGATTTGCGAGGGTCTTTTGAATGCTTCGGATACCAGTGAACCCATCGGGAAAACAGATATGTTTTTTGCTCAAAGAGAGCGTGATAATAACCCGGGAAATCCGGAATGGCATACATTTGGTGAAATATGCCTCGACACAGATACTACCGTTCTGCAAAACAAGAAAACGCAACGGTTTAGCGAGTATGGAAATGTAAAAGGAGAATATCTGAACCTCGATGTTTATAAAGCACCATTTTACGATACCGGTGGAAAAATCATCGGAACTGTTGGTTCGGGAAGAAATGTTACTAACGAATACCTTTTGCAACGCGAACATGACAAAACACTTGAACAATTAAAACACCAGACAGCAAGGCTTGATGCTGTTATAAGCGTATTGCCTGATTTGCTTTTCATCCTGAATACCAAAGGCGATTTTGTTGATTTCTTTACCACCGACCCAGGCAGGCTCGCTCTCGATCCAGCCAGGATAAAGGGTCTTAATCTGAACCATCTGTTTCCACCCGAAGAGGTTGAACGACAGTTGGAAATATATCGCAGATGTATAGAAACCAAAAGTGTTCAATCGTTTGATTATACCTTATTTATTGATGGTAATGAGCTCTACTATGAAACCCGGACGGCCCCGCTCAGCTCAAATACCATCCTGGCAATTGTTCGCGACATCACTGAAATTAAACTGAATGAACTTCAGATTAAAAAGTACACGGAAGAACTATTATCAGCAAAAGTAAAGGCCGAAAAAAGTGATCAGCTGAAATCGGCATTCCTTGCCAATATGAGCCACGAAATACGTACCCCGATGAATTCGATCATGGGTTTTGCCGATCTGCTTAACGATAGTGACCTGGATGAAGAAAAAAGGCGTGAATTTACTGATATTATTATAAAACGATCAAACGACCTGCTACAGATTATCAATGATGTACTCGATATTTCGTATATTGAGTCAGGCAACGCCTCTTTACACTATACCACCTGTGACCTGAACCTGCTTTTGGATAAACTTTATGCTACCTTTTCTTCAAAACTTCAGCTTAGGCCGGCGTTCAAAGTCAGGCTTATTTGTGAAAAAGCAGTCTCTCTGGGCCAACTCTTCATAAAGGTCGACGAGATGAAACTGCAGCAGATATTTGTAAACCTTCTCGACAATGCAATTAAGTTTACTGAAAAGGGCACCATACACTTTGGATACCAAATGCCAACGAACGGAACTATTACCTGTTTTGTTTCAGATACCGGTATAGGCATCGATTCCCAGTTTACTGAAATTATTTTTGAACGGTTTGTGCAGGCTGATATCCCTAACCGGAACAAGTACAAGGGCACCGGCCTTGGATTAGCCATTTGCAAAGGGAATACTGATATTATGGGCGGCCGGATCAGGGTTGAATCCGAGCCGGGTATAGGGAGCAATTTTATTTTCGAACTTCCTTTTGTTCAGCTTTTGGAAGATGGAAGTAAAAATCCATCGCAAAAAATAATTTCCGGATTTAACTGGAAGAATAAAAATATTGTTGTTGTAGAAGATGATGAACAAAATGTAAAATATCTTCAAACCATCCTTCGCAAAACCGGTGTAAGTATTTTTTCGGCGCCGAATGGAGAGGCATTCCGCCGGCTTCTTACTCAAATACCTGGTATTGAACTTATACTGATGGATATCCAATTGCCTGACGAGGATGGATGGCAACTAACAAAATATTCAAAATCGGTGCGGAGTGATATACCGGTTATAGCCCAAACCGCTTTCGGTATGGAATCGGACCGAACTAAAAGCCATGAAGCCGGATGCGATAATTTTATTGCCAAACCCATTGCACCCGAAGAGTTGCTTAAAATGATGGCACTTTATCTGGAAAAATAGTTACTTTTTCCCCCGGATGAAATCGAATTGCATTCAACTTTTATAAAAGAGAAAATAGATGTCTCAAATTTGAATCTTTTGATTTGGAGTTTTTGAATTTGCATTGATTAAGAGTCCAGTATTTACCTCATTCACAAAAACATTGTTAATGTTAACTTTTAAATGCCTGACGAATCATAAACCATTTTCAGGTGTTAATAATATGTTAACTCCTGCAAAGTGTTAATCAGAACTCACTAATTTTGAAATGTGAAGAAACAAACATTTTTAATTATTGTTACCATTACCGGTATTGCACTGGCGGGGATTATTCTTATTCAGTTTTACTGGATAAGAAATGCCGTTTTACTGCATGAAGAACAATTCAATAATAGGGTGCGTCTGGCACTGAAAGGAACTGTAAACCAAATGTATGAATGCAAATCGGATACTTGTAGCGAAGGTTTATTCTGTAGGCACGACTGCCTGCACGAGGATAGCATTTTAAGCGGAGGGCTCAATGTTACAGTACTCAAAAAGTTAATAAAAGCCGAATTTGCTGAAGTAGGTCTTACTGTCCCATACGTTTATGGTATATGTAGCCCGGAAGCGAAAATACCTGAGTATATCTCGAAAGCCGGGTACGAAGATCAGTTAATGGGTTCGGAACATACAGCCTCGTTATCATGCATATACAAAAATAACCCAATGGTATTAAGCGCCTGGTTTCCTGATGAACGAAACCGCGCTTTATACAGCATTTTCTGGTGGTTGATTTTATGTTTTGCCTTGCTTACAGTGCTGGTTTTCGGATTTATTTTTACAATATATTCCTTCCTTCGCCAAAAGAAAATTTCGGAAATGAAAAGCGACTTCGTTAACAATATCACACACGAATTTAAAACTCCTATCGCAACCATTTCCCTGGCCAGCGAAATGCTATTGAAACCATCAGTACTTGCCAGCGAAACAAAAGCCCGGAAATATGCGGGCATTATTTTCGATGAGAACATCAGGCTTAAAAACCAGGTTGAACAGGTTTTACAACTCGCCGTGCTCGACCGGGGAACATACAGTCTTAAGCACGAACCTTTCGATCTTCACTTTGCCATTCAAAAAGTTGCTGAAAGCTTCCAACTCATTATAAAAGAGCGGAATGGCTCGTTGAAACTTCATCTCGATGCAGCCAATCACAACGTATTTGCTGATAGCATGCATGTTGAAAACATTCTGAGCAACCTGCTAGATAACGCGAATAAGTACTCACGCGAAATACCCGATATTACGATCAGTACTTTTAATCGCAACGACCATATAGTTATTGCTGTTGACGACAAGGGAATAGGAATCAGCAGGGAGAACCAGAGGCTTATTTTCCGTAAAATGTACCGCGCCCATACCGGTAACCTTCACGATGTGAAAGGTTTCGGGTTAGGCTTGTATTATGTTAAATGTCTTGTGGAAGCTCACAACGGATCAATAAATTTACACAGCGAACCAGGCAAGGGAAGCCGGTTCGAAATATCCTTACCGCTCGATTTTCTGAGCCATGTTCCACCAAATAAACAGACCTATGAAAACTAAAATATTATTGGTTGAAGATGATATAAACCTGGGTGACGTGCTCCGTGATTACCTCGAACTTCAGGAGTATGAAGTTACAAGAGCAATGGACGGTGTTGAAGGATTGGAGTGTTTTAAATCGCAGGCATTCGACCTGCTGATCCTGGATGTTATGATGCCCATCAAAGACGGATTTACCCTCGCTGCCGAAATTCGTGAACTTAATCCACAGGTTCCTATCATATTTCTTACCGCACGAGGACAGGCAGAGGATCGTGTAACAGGATTTAAAACAGGATGCGACGATTATATCCTGAAGCCCTTCAGCAGCGAGGAACTTGAACTCCGCATCGGGGCAATTCTCCGCCGATGCCGTCAGGCTGACCCTAACGCGCTAAACGGAATTATTGGCCCGAACGGAATTTTCGACCTTGGCAAATATACTTTCGACTCGGGGAATCATGAACTTCGTATCGAAAACAGGCGCATCAGCCTTACAACCAAGGAAGTTGAACTTCTGCGTGTTTTGTACAGCCATAAAAACCAACTTATCACCCGCGAAAAAACATTAAAAACAGTTTGGGGCAGCGATAATTACTTTATAGGGCGCAGCATGGATGTGTTTATTACAAAATTGCGCAAATACCTGAAAGATGATCCTGATATATCTATAGTTAACGTTCATGGCACAGGTTTCCGGCTCGAAGTTAAAGAATGAAAATTAACATTCAAAATGGGACAGATTGTTTATTAAACGTCTCAAAATCCAAATTCCTCCCGCCAGAGGCGGGACCAAATTCCAAAAGGGTTCACAGAAATGATCTGGGATAAGGAACCCGGAATCTGTAACTTTTTATTTTGCTGAAAAAGCATCTCTTTTATAATATAAAATCTCTACAAACTTAAAATTCACTGCTGATAATTGTAATGCCAGATGACAATAAAACAGTTGCAACAAACCGTCGATCAATGGATTAACACCACCGGTGTACGGTATTTTAATGAGTTAACCAATACCGCAGTTTTAATGGAAGAAGTGGGCGAAGTTGCCCGCATTATGGCTCGAAGGTATGGCGAACAAAGCGAGAAAGAATCGGATAAAGGTGCCGACCTGGCGGATGAAATGGCTGATGTTTTGTTCGTTTTGGTTTGCCTTGCTAACCAAACCGGTATTGACCTTACTACGGCTGTTGAAAAAAATCTGCAAAAAAAAACTCTGCGTGATCAGGACAGGCACAGACTGAATCCAAAATTGTAAGTTCAGTATTTTTTTAATGACCAATTAGACTATCAGAGCAATTTTCCCTTTACAACCTCACAGGCACTATTATAAAAAGTTTCGAGTTCAGCACTGCATTCATCAACTAATTGCTGATACTTAAGCAGGGATGGGTTATCGGATTGTTTCAATTTCTCCAGAAATCTGCCCAGTAACTCAATCCTTATCAGGTTATCGTGCCAATCGCCTGCTGCAGCCTCAATTTCCCTGAGTGATGCAATATTTACCCGTTTGTACACATAATCCGGGTAGCTGCAATGCAGCACATTAAGTATATAGCGGATTTGTTTGGTTAATTTCCGGATACGGTGCAGGTTTACATCGCTTATATTGCCTGTGGCCAGTTTCTGCGATTTCAAATATAGATTATTCAGCACTTTATCAGCACTTTCCAGAATAATCTTATCGTTTAAATGAGAAATCCCATCTATAGTTTCCCGGTAAGATTTTTCTTCAGTTGAATGAGTTAAAGCTTTTCGCGGTGAACGTGTCAGGCGTGAAATCCTCTTTTTTTCGCGGCTTACCAGCCATTTTTTTAACTCCGGGTATTGAATACCGGTTTTCACTTCGTGTTCGTCCAGCATATGTATCTGAACCTGGGTATCACGTATCTGACCGGTTAGCTTAAACATCTTTCGCAAATGAAAAGTTAAATCGGCATATACCTCGTGATTGTCAAGTCCCAGTTGCTTTGCCAGTTTATTAAAGGCCCGGAGTTTCTTGATACAAAGCCTGAGTTGGTGAACAACCTCCGGTTCAGCATGTTCCATGCACTGCTCCAGGTAATTCTCAGAATTACGGTGCTGATGAAGGTAGTATTCAAACAGGGATTCGTGAACATCCATAATCAGGTAGGGTTGGGGATTAGGATTTTGGGATTAGTGTTATTTCATTTATATTTATAAACCTAAACCAAAGTTACTGATTTTTTTGATAATCTGGTTAAAGTTGTGCAAGTGAAGTCCGGTTGTATTATTGCTTTGCCTAATTTAGCAGCCGTTTGCAGAAACCACTTATGCAAGGAATTACAAGGATTTTTATCTTATTACTTCTTTTGTTTTGTATCACTTCCCGGAAGTCTGTTGCACAGTCAGTTCAGGTCTCAGGGCGTGTAATCGACTTCGAAACCCGCGATGCGCTTGCTTTTGTTAACATACAGGTAAATGAAGGTCCGGAAGGATGTATTTCGGATATTGATGGCCGGTTTAGTGTACGATCGTCAGTTCCGGTTTATAAATTGAAATTAAGCTACATGGGTTACGAGCCCATGGAGTACAGTATTGACGAAGGCGATAAACCTTTACTGATCCGCCTGCAGAAAACAGCCTATGAACTTTCAGAAATAGTAATCAAACCAGGCGTTAACCCGGCTCATCGTATTATCGGAGCAGCAATTGCAAACAGGTTTATCAATGACCACGAACATCTTCCTTCATTTACTTATACTTCATACGAAAAATCCGTTTTCGGCCCTGAGTCCGACAGCATACCTCCTATCGACAGCATTGAAGACATTGATACCTACCTGAAAGTGAAAGAATTTTTCAGGAAACAACACCTGTTTCTGATGGAAAGCGTTGTAAAACGGAGTTTTATGTTTCCTACTGACAATTATAATAAAGTGATTGCCAGCCGGGTTTCAGGCTTCAGCGATCCGTTGTTTGTGTTTTTGATTTCACAATTGCAGTCAACATCCTTTTATAAGGAAGTGATCAAAATTGTCAGCAGCGATTATATTAACCCGCTTTCAAACGGGAGTTTCAATAAATATTATTTCGAGATACAGGACACCATCATCGAGCCTTATCCCTACGATACCACTTATGTAATTTCCTACCGGCCATTGCTGAATACTAATTTCGACGGGCTGAAAGGATCAATATCCATCAGCACCAATGGATTTGCTATTCGAAATGTTATTGCCCGGCCAGCCGCCGACGAAGGAATGATATCGGTAAAAATTCAACAGTCGTACGATTTTGTAAACGACTGGCACTGGTTTCCGGTGCAGTTGAATACCGATCTGGTTTTTAAAACCATGGAAATTAACATTGACAGCACACACAGCCGAAGCCTCAAAATAATGGGCCGCGGAAAAAGCTATATCACCGATGTAAATCTGAATCCAAAACTGCGAAAGAATCAGTTCGGTGTATTCGAAGTGGATGTTCAACATGATGCATACACACAACCGGATGAAATCTGGAATAATTACAGGGTGGATTCTCTCACTTCGCGCGAAGAAATGACTTACCAGGTAATCGACAGCCTGGGGAAAGCCAAAAACTTTGACCAACGAACCAACAAACTGAATACGCTGATGACCGGATCGTTAACAATCGGCTATGTCGATTTATACCTCGATAATCTCATCAGAGTGAATCATCACGAAGGACTCAGAACCGGCCTGAAACTGTCAACATCCAATAAGGTGAGCAACTGGTTCAAAATAGGAGGTTATGGCGCATATGGATTTAAAGATAAGGAATGGAAGTATGGTGCTGACGGAAAAGTAATCTTCGATCCATTCAGGAATTTCAATATAAAAGCTGCTTATTATGATGATGTGGACGAAGCAGGTGCCGACGATAAGTTCGTACAGGAACGCAATTTGCTAAATCCAGAAAGGTTTCGCGAAATCATGGTAGAGCGCATGGACCATACCCGTTGCTATGAAGCCAGAATAAGTTCGCGTTTACTAAAATACTTGACTTTGGATGCAGGTGTTTCAGTTTATAACAGGATTCCTTTGTATGACTATGATTATGTCGTGAATTCATCGGAAGATATTGAAGTAACCTCTTCTGACTTTTCTTTTTCGGAAGTTTCTTTTCTCATGCGCTATGCCTATGGCGAAAAATTCATGAAAAATACGCGCTCTATTCTTTCGCTTGGCACCAATTACCCAATCATTCAGTTTGCAGCCATGCACGGTTTCGACAATTGGCTGAATGGTCAATACGAATACAACCGTTTCGATCTGAAAATCAGCAAATCGTTCTTTACCAAGTATGTTGGAACTACTTCGTTCACATTCCAGGGTGGTTTGATTGACAGAGATGTTCCATATGTTAATCTGTTTAACGCAAAAGCATCCTTCAGACCCTTCACCTTGTATTCGCCGGGAAGTTTTGCCACCATGCGGATGGATGAATTTGTTTCGGACAGGTACGCCTCTCTTTTCATTTCACATAATTTCGGGAAACTGTTATTCAGATCAAAGTATTTTTCACCTGAACCTGAGCTTGTTACAAACCTTGGCATTGGTTCGCTCAGCCATCCGGAAAACCATTTGAAGGAAGATATTAAAAGTTTCGAAAAAGGGTACTTCGAGTCAGGCATTGCAATTAACAAGATGCTGAGGCTTGGCTTAATGGATGTAGGTCTTGCAGGGTTTTACCGTTACGGGCCTTATTCTCTTCCGACGGCCGGCGAAAATATGGCATGGAAAATCACATTTCAATTTCTTCTCTGACACATAACCCTTTCGCAAATATTAATGTAATTTTGCTTCCGGTTTCACCCGGTATTCTTTAGTACAATCTCCATAATCATATGAACCTGAATGAATTTCAATCGGCAATAAAACAGGGAATCCCTGCCGTTTTGCCTCTGCCCCTGCCTTACGATCCTGAAGTAAATCATGCCCCGGTGCGCAAAGATATTTTATCGGAAGCAGAAAAGAAATTAGCCATCCGCAATGCACTGCGGTATTTTGAGCCGCAACACCATGCCATTCTTGCGAAGGAATTCGCCGATGAATTGAAAAGATACGGACGTATCTATATGCTCAGGTTTCGTCCGCATTACAAAATGTATGCCCGGCCTATTGACCAGTATCCCGCAAAATGCACGCAGGCTGCCGCCATAATGCTGATGATACAGAATAATCTCGATCCGGCTGTTGCCCAGCACCCACACGAACTGATCACATATGGAGGAAATGGCGCAGTTTTTCAAAACTGGGCACAATACCTGATTACCATGAAGTACCTTTCGGAGATGACTGATGATCAGACACTTGTAATGTACTCAGGTCACCCGATGGGATTGTACCCTTCGCATAAAGAGGCGCCAAGGGTGGTCGTCACTAACGGAATGATGATTCCAAATTATTCAAAACCCGACGACTGGGAAAAGTTCAATGCTTTAGGCGTTACACAATACGGGCAAATGACGGCCGGGTCGTATATGTATATCGGTCCGCAGGGAATCGTTCATGGTACTACGTTAACGGTGTTGAATGCCGGACGAAAAGTTCAGAAATCAAATGAAGGACTGGCAGGAAAACTGTTTGTAACATCAGGTCTCGGAGGCATGTCGGGCGCTCAGCCTAAAGCCGCAGTAATTGCAGGGGCCATAGGACTAGTTGCTGAAATAAACCCAAAAGCTGTACATACACGCTTTACGCAGGGATGGGTTGATGAAGTGTACGATGACCTGGATAAAATTATTCCCAGAATAAAGAAAGCCCAGGCTGGCAAAGAAGCCGTTTCTTTAGCCTACCAGGGAAATATTGTCGATTTATGGGAGAAACTTGCTGATTCCCGCATTTCAGTCGATATGGGTTCCGATCAGACCTCGCTTCATAATCCCTGGGCTGGTGGATATTATCCTGCCGGTTTAAGTTTCGAAGAATCGAAACACCTGATGGCATACGAGCCTGAAAAATTCAGGCAAAAAGTCAAGGAATCCTTGCGCAGACATGTGTTGGCTATTAACCGCCTTACAGAAAACGGAATGTATTTTTTCGACTACGGAAATGCTTTCCTGCTCGAAGCGTCACGTGCCGGGGCTGATATAATGAAACAGGATGGAACATTCCGTTATCCTTCGTATGTTCAGGATATCATGGGACCAATGTGTTTCGATTTCGGATTTGGTCCATTCCGTTGGGTTTGTGCATCGGGCGATCCGGCCGACCTGGATACAACGGACCACATTGCCATGGAAGTTCTCGAAAAGCTTGCTTCTGAGTCACCTGTTGAAATCATGCAACAAATGCACGATAACATCCGCTGGATAAGGGAAGCCAAACAGAACAAACTGGTTGTCGGTTCACAAGCCCGCATACTGTATGCTGATTGTGAGGGCCGTACAAGGATTGCTGCTGCTTTTAATGAAGCTATACGGCAAGGGAAATTAAAAGGAGCGGTTGTATTAGGCCGCGATCACCACGATGTTTCAGGTACCGATTCGCCTTACCGCGAAACTTCGAATATTTACGACGGATCAAGCTTTACTGCTGATATGGCTGTACAGAATTTTGTCGGCGACAGTTTCCGGGGTGCCACATGGGTAAGCCTGCATAACGGAGGCGGAGTAGGCTGGGGGGAAGTAATTAACGGAGGTTTCGGAATGCTGCTCGATGGAAGTGCTGAATGCGACCGTCGCATCAACATGATGCTTCACTGGGATGTAAATAACGGTATTTCCCGCCGCAGCTGGGCACGTAATGAAGGTGCAGTTTTCAGTATTAAAAGAGCCATGGAAAAAGAACCACTGTTAAGGGTAACGCTTCCCCAGATGGTTGAAGACCGGTTATTGGAAGATCTTTTCTGAAACCGGATTCTGTTTCCCTTTATAAAATAAAATACAAAAGCCCGGCAATCAACCGGGCTTTTGAAATTATGAGTATTCTGCTTTTGAGCTTTCTATTTGTTCACCGTCAGTTTCTGGTTGAAAGCCTTACTTCCGGCCGTAAGCCTGATGGTATAAACACCAGCACTCAGGTTGTTGCAATCAAGTGAAATTTTGTGAGTTCCGGCTGTAAATTCTTTTATTGGAATATTAATTACAACAGTACCCTGCATATTGTAAACCTGCACTGCAACTATTTCTTTTACAGCATTGGTAAAGGAGATATTCGTTTTCTGCCAGGCGGGGTTCGGATATACTTCGAAAGAAGCTGCATCAGGTGTTTCACCAACACCAACTGCCGACTGCGAATAAAACTGATTCACAATAGAACCGCCAAAAGAATTCCCCTGGCTTACGGTTACATTCCCGTTAAAGACTTTAAAAAATCCGACTCCATCATCGCAACACAACCCATTTCCCCCGGCATCAAAAATTCTGAATTCGTAACATGTACCCCAGCCAAGGTCAACCGGTGTTGAGTAAACGTGTTTCGGTTCGGTGTAAGGACCACCGGAAGCAAGTGTATTTCCCTGAATATCTTTGATGTCCCAGGTTGTTTCCTGTGGGTTGTTATCGGTTTTGATGTAAACAGTCACCTGTGTTCCGGGCATGGGTGACTTTACAAAACTATATTTAATTGTATCATTCTTAGGATAATCATCATTCGCACTGTTAGTAGAAACGCCATAGATTTTCAGCACATTCGCTGATTGCACAGTGTAAGCAGTTGCCGGCAACTGAATAACAGTTTTTTGCATGAAACCGAGATCACCGGTCCACGAATAGGTGTTTTCCGGTTCGTTATTGATCTGGTATTTTATTTCTGCCGAAGTAAGCGGAAGCGATCCGTTATTCTGCAGTTCGAAAGTTGGTTCAAGGAAAGGTTCGCAATAGGAAGTAAGCATATTTCCGGGATTCCTGAGCGTAAGATCATTCTGGTAAACACCGGTAATCGGAGTAACTGAAGTATTGGCAGCCTGCTGTACAGCTTTGTTTTGATTATTCTGAATAAAACCAACAACGTTCAACTCGCTGATAGAATATACATTGGCAAGTTTCCATGCATACTGGAGCAGGAAATAATCGCCGGTTTCGAAAGTAGTGGGCAATGTAGTACCTGATGAGGACGGCAACATTTTTTTCATTACATTATAAAAATCTTTTTCACCGTTTGAGCCCGGAGGTGTTGCGAAATGAATATGCTTTTCAATAACAGCGATATGCGCAATCAGTGTTCCAGATACCGGGGCAGTAGCCTTTCCAAGCATTGTTACATAGATTGTATCGTTGCCGGGGCTGAGCTGCTGATTGATGGTTAATTCGAATGGAGATGGCACTGCATACTGCGTATTTATTTTCGATTGGGTAACACCTGAAGGGGAACCATGATAAGCGTTTCCATCCATCACAACATCAGGCACACCGCCTACATTATAATAACTCACCCGGTTAGCCACTTCCGATGGATTATGCAGGTTCATCGGGTCATATCCGGGCCAGCTGGTCTGATACTTTATTGAAGTGCATTTGGTGGTATTTGCATTTAACATGGCATTAAAAGCCGGGTTCTGACTGGCACAAGGACCACAACTTGCCTGCGTGAATTCTTCGAAAAGAATAAAGCGCTGCGATTGGCCATATACTGCAACCGATACTACTATCATGGTGCAGATTGTGAGGAAATTTTTTTTCATCGTTGAGGGTTTGTTTTATATTGAATGCAAATATCTGCATAAAAGTGATTCTAATTCTTTTTGCTATTATAAAATGACAATCTTTATTAAAAAATTTGCAAAGATTGAATTTCGGATATAATTAGCATATATCTTTGTGCCTCTGTTACACAGTAATTAACGTTAATAAAAAACCAGACGCATGAAAAAAATACTACTCTTGATTTTTGCCTTTACATTTATACAGGCAATAAATGCCAGGCCGTTTACACTGCAAAATATGCTGGAAGATTCAAAATACATACTGGCTACCGATACGCTCGAATTATTTGATACCCTGGGAAATAAAATAAACAACGGAGAAATCACCATTCTTGGTTCTGATCCCGACGTTGATGCCCTTATTGGTTACATCCGGGTTAAAAATAATACCGATTCACCCATGCAAAACGTATTTGTGCGACGCATAATTAATCAGGAAGTTGACAGTACCCAAAATTCATTTTGTTTTGGTGTGAACTGTTATGGTCCGATGACAAATGAATCTACCTTCCCTACTGAAATTGATGCCGGAGTCACCGATAATTCATTTTATGGTGATTATTACCCTGACAAATTTGGCACAGGCGGGCATGGTGGATTAACATCTATTACATACGAATTTTTCGATAATGTAACATTTGGGGTTCCTGTTAGTGCAAAAGCCACTATTAATTTTCACATCAGCGCAAACAGCATTGCTGATAACAAAATTATTTTCAAAGGACCTTATCCGAATCCTGCTTCCCGGCTAACTCACTTTGAGTACAATATTCCGTCAGTAAACAATGCGCAACTGATTATCCGCAATATGTTAGGTGTAGAAGTTGAGACAATCCTGTTCGACAACGGTTCGGGTAAAAAATCAATTGATGTCAGCAATTACGCATCAGGCTTCTATTTTTACACACTTGTTGTTGACGGTAAAATCGTTCAGTCAAAGAAACTCATCGTAAGGCACTAAGATTACTTAATATGATATTGAAAAAGGCGGTGTAAAATACATCGCCTTTTTTCGTTAAGTTAATTCACGTTTAATACCCAACCAGGTTTATACTAACAAAAAAAGCAGGCTGTTATACCTGCTTCTGAAATTTCTGAAAAAGAATGAACTTTATAACCCGAATTCTTTTTTTACTTTATCAACGCTATCCACTTTCTCCCAGCCAAAGAATTCAACTTCTTTAAAGTATTTATCTTTCCCATTGATTTTCTCGCTGCGGGTACTTCCGTTTTTATAGTACACTTCAACTTCGGCTTTATAATGATCGCGACCAAAGTGACCGTAGGACGCCGTAGGTTCGAAAATAGGGTTCTTTAATCCGAAACGCTGAACGATTGCATACGGACGCAGGTCGAAAATTTTGGTTACTTTTTCAGCAATCTGCCCGTCGGTGAGCTTTTTACCTTCAGCATCCTTAACTTTAGACGTTTTGTATGTATTTACATAAACACCAACCGGCTCGGCGATACCAATTGCATATGCAACCTGAACCAGGATTTCGTCAGCAACACCAGCAGCAACAAGGTTTTTGGCAATATGCCGTGCGGCATAGGCTGCCGAACGATCCACTTTTGAGGAATCTTTGCCTGAAAATGCCCCGCCTCCATGTGCGCCTTTACCACCGTAGGTATCGACAATAATTTTACGTCCAGTTAAGCCCGTATCACCATGCGGTCCGCCAATAACGAACTTACCTGTAGGGTTTACAAAATATTTTACATCGTCGCCAAAAAGTTTGCGGACGCGTGCCGGCAAAGTCCTTTTAACGCGGGGCAGAAGAATATTTTTAACGTCATCAGCAATCTGATCCTGCATTGCTTTTTCAGCAACTCTTGCTGCTTCCGGCGAAGAATTGGAAGGCAGTATAAACTCATCGTGTTGTGTCGAAACTACAATGGTATCGATACGAAGCGGCCTGTTACGCTCATCGTATTCAACGGTAACCTGCGATTTACTGTCGGGGCGCAGGTATTTCATCTTTTTACCTTCACGGCGTATGGCGGCCATTTCCTGCAGAATAATGTGCGATAGTTCCACCGGCATAGGCATCAGGTTGTCCATTTCGTTGCTGGCATAGCCAAACATCATTCCCTGGTCCCCGGCACCCTGGTCTTCGGGTTTGCCATGGTCAACACCCATGTATATATCATCCGACTGCTCATGAATGGTCGAAATAACACCGCAGGAATTATTATCAAAACGGTATTCGGCTTTGGTATAGCCTATTCGCTCAATGGTACGGCGAACAATTTTCTGGATATCAACATAACCGGTTGTGCGCACTTCGCCGCTGCATACGGCAAGGCCAGTGGTTACAAGGGTTTCGCATGCCACCTTACTTTGCGGATCGAAGCGTAAAAACTCATCGAGTAATGCGTCTGATATCTGGTCTGCTACTTTGTCGGGATGTCCTTCCGACACACTTTCTGATGTGAATAAATATCCCATCTCTATATTAATTAAGAGGTTAAAAAATGTATAAATGGCGGGAGATTATAAATGCTGCTTGCGGAATATGTTTTAGCATTTTTTTCCGTGGTTGCAAGCAATCAAATTTTTCCACGCGATTAAGCGGCAAAGGTAGAAATTTATATAATTAGTTTTTAAAAAAGCCGGAGCTATTCTGAAAATAAACAAAAAAGGCTGCCATACTGCTGGCAACCTATAATTCTCAGTTCAACGGAGTATCTGTTGCACGACTAGTTTCCTCATTAGTTTTTCGTCATTAGCCTGAAAGGAATAAAAAATAAGCCTTCTGAAGATCATAAACCACCACTTTAAAAGTCAAGATTCTGGGGTTTTGTTTTTAAGTTGTCCTACCTTGTTTGCCAGTAAATAGCCTAATCGGATACCTAATAGCAACCAGAACAAATACCCCATTGGTGCAGGAATTTCATCGCTCACTAAGGAAACATAGCCTATAATAATTAAAAAGTAGGCGTAAAATACATATAACGTTATTGCATTAATTCTTTTACTGAGAATCTGGAGAAATCTATCTTTCATTCTTTTTGCTTCTTGTGAGTAATTCAAGAATTAGAGCTATAATCATTAAAATGGTGGGGATAATCGATATTGCAAAAACAACTTTCAAGGGGAAATATGCCTTAAAAAAAAAGAAAATTATCGCCAACCCGAGCGTAAAAACATAAAGATAATTCTTAGCTTTTCTCATGGATTCCTGAGTTAATAGCGTGATATATTGTATTTATTTTATCAGCTCGCTACCCTTTGGAGTGACAGAACGGTTAATCTTTTTTGATTTTAAAACCTATCTTTGGACGTTCTTTTTGCTCCAGCTCCAGTTGTTTGGCTTCTTCAAATTGTTTGAGATATTCAAAAATGAGCGAGATATTATTATCATGATCTGTTAAGTGCTTCCTGATTTGGGTTATGTCCTGCATGAAATCTTTTTGTAGTAACAACATCCTTCTAAGCCTGGTAAATGTTCGCATTATAGCTATATTTACGTCTATAGCTCTTTTACTAGTCAAAACACTTGAAAGCATAGCTACACCATTTTCCGTAAAAGCAAATGGAACAGCACCGCCTATATGTCGTTTTGAAGGTATCACATTTTGTGATACCACATATTCCATTTCGTCACGAGTAAGTTCATACATAAAATCATCAGGAAAACGATCTCTGTTTCTTCGGACTGCCTGTTTTAAAACTCTTGTTTCTACTTCATAAAGCTCTGCAATATGAACATCAAGGATTACTTTTTCTTCTCTTATAGTAATGATTTTCCTTGCTATTACAGCTTCTAATAAAACTGGTTTGTTTTCATTTTTGCTCATATAACTTTAACTTACAATATTTTACTCAATACCTTTTTATCAGGTATTGCTATAGTCTTTAACGTATCAGTCAAAAAAAAATGTTTAATGGCTACAAAAATATAGTTTCTTTTCTTTTGATTGTTTTGGAGGGTACAATTTGTCACCTTCAAATTTAAAAATTTTGATTTTAAGCTTACAAGCTGTAATTAAATATTATTACTGATCTGTTTTTAAGAAAGCCTCGTATATTCTGAAAATAAACTTAAAAGGCTGTCCTTTGTAGAACAACCTTTTTACAGAATCGATTATTATTATTGCACTACAAGTTTTTTCGTAATTTTTTCGTCATTAGCCTGAATGGTGTAAAAATAAACCCCGCTGCGGATCCCTGAAACATCAATGGTTTGATAACTCATTCCAGGGCTAAGTATTCCATAATCATGCACTTTTAAGGTTTTACCTGCAATATCAGTAATACTCAACTGAACACTGGATTCTTTTTCCAGTTTCATGCATACCTGTGTCGAATTTTGAGCAGGGTTAGGATAGTTCTGCGACACTTCCAACCCGACCAGCTTTTCAGGCTCGTTAGTACCACTATTAAACAGCAGTAATTCCAAGTAAGTCATAAAATTTTCCTCTCCCAATCCAAAACCTGCACCAGTGCCAGGAGTGTAATCCTCCTGATATATAACCTGGATTTTTGAATCATAATAAGGTGCCAGGGCAGGAAAAACACATTCGGAAAAAGAAAACTCTATACCATAATTGAGTTCATAAGGATCACTCCAGGTCAGTCCACCATCAAGAGTCCGGGTAAAATACAGATGCCTGTAATATATTCCATCCAGCATGCATTCAGGAGAAATCGCTGAATATACAATACTGAATTCATTGTCAGTGTATATACTAAACTGTGGCTGAGAGGTTAATCCTACGCCATAATCTGGCTGACCATTTATAATATTCACAGCGGCTGTTGCCGGAGTAATGTACCCAACCAGGTTCCCTGCAGCAGCCAGATTCTCGAGAGTATAGGAGCTTACCAAAGTGGAATCGAGAGCAGGCATAGTTTCGTTCCAGTAAATCAATCCTTCGGATCCAAGTGGTGAATAATACCAGACGCTGGAAGCGCGCGACCGCAACATTCTGCCAAAAACCACATGCGCTTTGCCTTGCGAATCCAAGGTTATGGCTGATGTTCCATCCCCACAACCGTAAGTTTCTATATCTCCGGGAACATTCATGGGATCGAAAGGAGAATCGTAAACAATCACTTTCTGCCAGGTAGTTCCGTTATCATTTGATTTGAAAAGAAGCCCATTAAATTCGTCAAACCCAAAAGTAAAAGCTATGGTATTTCCGACAGGTTGTGCCCATGAATACTTCAAACTTGAGATACTGGGATAATAATCAGACCCCAGTCCGTCAATAACAACACCATTAATATCCCAGGTGACACCACCATCAGGCGAACGGTAATAAAGCAAAGCATCATCCTGTCCCATATAAGGATCATCGTATACCAAAGCCAGCAAATGAACAAATTCATGATTAGCTCCGCTCGTTATCATCGAATGCCAAACCAGCGAATAATTTCCGACGGGTGGCAATAGTGTACTTTCCTGCCATTCGCCTACGCCTTTAGTTTCACGGCGAAGAATTTTAATCGGGCCTTCTCCGGCAACATATTGGTAATGAGCAATTATTTCACCATTTGGACCCCAAGGTGCATAACTCGGGAAACCTGTCTTGAGATCATTTCCCAGGTGAGGCTGTTGTTCACCCCATTCCAGGCCATTAAAATAATTATAAGCCGTTCCCCGGTCGGGCGTTCCTGACTCGCCAACATGCATCCAGGTTGCTCCGATTGTTTCATCCGGAAATTTATAAGTTCGGTTCATCAGGTTGCCCGAATTGTAGGTTTGTGTGTCAAAAAAAGTGTTCCCGGCAACAGTAGTCCAGACAGGATAATCATTTTGCCCAGGGAAAAAATTGACAATGCTCATATCGGGACCATCCGGACTAACATCCGGTACTTTCAGCATTTTCTCGTTTAACAGTTTAAAATCATTTCCGTGTTGGGGTTGTGAAAAACCAATTGAGACAAACGCACATAAAGCAGCAAAGCATAGAAGTTTTCTCATATTCAGCATTTTTGGGGTTTGATGGAATTGCTATATTCTGATTCAGGATAATATCCTACTTCAAATATCTGGAGTTTCCTCAAAAATTTAGTCAGGGAATAAAGATAGCTGAAAAGTATTGTAATCTGGCCCAATTCGGGATTTAAACGAATCAGGGCCTGTTCTTGAATGTTTAAGAAGTTCAAATATTCCATCAGCCATCGCAT
>JBGSUB010000027.1:0-25463 GCA_041753535.1 Lentimicrobiaceae bacterium | reverse complement strand
AACCTGACGATCAACAGCAGCGTGACATCCACCTCGACGGTCACCGCCTGCAACGACTATACCTGGAACGGCACCACTTATACCATATCCGGCATTTATACCGCCTTCTTCCCGAACGGATCCTACCAGGGCTGTGACTCGACGGCAACATTGAACCTGACGATCAACAGCAGCGTGACTTCCACCTCGACAGTCACCGCCTGCAACGACTACACCTGGAACGGAACCACTTATACGACTTCCGGCATTTATACCGCCTTCTTCCCAAACGGATCAGTGCAGGGCTGTGACTCGACGGCAACATTAAACCTGACCATTAACAGCAGCGTTACTTCCACTTCAACGGTCACCGCCTGCAACGACTATACCTGGAACGGCACCACTTATACGACTTCAGGCATTTATACAGCCTTCTTCCCGAACGGATCAGTGCAGGGCTGTGACTCGACGGCAACATTAAACCTGACGATCAACAGCAGCGTGACATCCACCTCGACGGTTACCGACTGCAACGACTATACCTGGAACGGAACCACTTACACCACTTCCGGCATTTACACGGCCTTCTTCCCGAACGGCTCCTACCAGGGCTGTGACTCGACGGCAACATTAAACCTGACCATTAATACCAGCGTGACATCCACCTCAACGGTCACCGCCTGCAACGACTATACCTGGAACGGAACCACTTATACCACTTCAGGCATTTATACGGCCTTCTTCCCGAACGGATCTTACCAGGGCTGCGACTCAACGGCAACGTTGAACCTGACGATTAATACCAGCGTGACATCCACCTCGACGGTTACCGCCTGCAACGACTACACCTGGAACGGAACCACTTATACCACATCCGGCATTTATACGGCCTTCTTCCCGAACGGCTCCTACCAGGGCTGTGACTCGACGGCAACATTAAACCTGACCATCAATACCAGCGTGACTTCCACCTCGACGGTCACCGCCTGCAACGACTACACCTGGAACGGAACCACTTATACGACTTCCGGCATTTATACGGCCTTCTTCCCGAACGGCTCTTACCAGGGCTGTGACTCGACGGCAACATTAAACCTGACGATCAACAGCAGCGTGACATCCACCTCGACGGTCACCGCCTGCAACGACTATACCTGGAACGGAACCACTTATACGACTTCAGGCATTTATACCGCCTTCTTCCCGAACGGCTCCTACCAGGGCTGTGACTCGACGGCAACGTTGAATTTAATAGTGAACCCTGAAGTCACTAGCATCACTAATGAGACGATCTGTGATGCCCAGCTTCCATACACCTGGAACGGCACCGTCTTCACTGCCGCAGGCACCTATGTGGTCACGCTGACCTCCTCTGCCGGTTGTGACTCCTTAGCCACTCTAAACTTATTTGTAAATCCATTGATTGTTCCTATCTTTACTTCTATTGGGCCGTTATGCCAGAACAGTATTGCACCATTATTAACTTCAGCTTCCACCAACGGCATCACCGGCATATGGAGTCCGGCCATCATAAGTACGGCAGCAGCTGGAACGAGCACCTATACCTTTACACCTGATGCCGGACAATGCGCATCCATCGCAACGATAGACATAGTTGTTACTAATGAGCTCATGGCCTCAATTGTCAGCCAATCCAATGTAACATGCAATGGACTGTCAGATGGAGCAATTACTGTTGAGGCAACTTCAGGAACCGGAACCCCACCTTATATATATAGCATTGATGGAGGTACAAACTGGCAAAACAATGGTTTATTTATAAATTTACTTGCAGGAGTTTATACAATTGTAATTACTGATTCTATAGGATGCACAACCGATATAAATGCCACGATTACCGAACCGGCAGTACTAACAGCATTCTCGATTGCCTCCAATCCCACCAGTTGCGGCGGAGATGGAACAATATCTATTTCTGCTGTCGGTGGAACACCGGATTATGAATACAGCATTGACGGCGGTACTTCCTGGATACTATTTACATCGCCAGAAATTTTATTACTGCCTGCCGGAAGCTATTCAGTAGATGTTCGTGATGCAAATGGTTGCATTGCACCAAATATAAATGTCTCACTTTCTGATCCGAATGGTCCGTTGCAGCCTATTGTATCTGTATTACAGAATGTAACCTGCAATGGTTCGTCCGATGGTGAAATTTCAGTTGCAGTTATTGGTGGCACTCCGGATTATTATTACTCGCTTGATGGTGGTACTAACTGGTCGGTTACTGCAATGGCTTCACCAATAGTGATCACAGGTCTTGCTCCAGGAATTTATTCTGTAACAGTAATGGATGCAAATGGCTGTATTTCAGTTTTATCAGATATTGTTACAATCACAGAACCTGCGTCGCTGAATGCTTCAGTAACATCTGTAAATGTAAGTTGCTTTGGTGCCGGCGATGGTGTTATCGATATCATAAACCCAACCGGAGGATCAGGAACTTATGAATATTCGATTGATGGAATTTCCTGGTCGGTATCAGGTAACTTCGGTGGATTAGCTCCAAATACATACATTGTCCGGATTCGCGATGCAAATGCCACTTCGTGTGTGAACATAATTACAACTGTAACAATTTCAGAACCTGCTGCTACGCTTTCAGCATCTGCCGTAATTACAGATGTTTCCTGCCCCGGAGGATCAGACGGTGCAATAGACCTGACTGTTACCGGTGGCACTGCTCCTTATTCATATACCTGGAGTACCGGAGATTTAACAGAAGATGTTTCCGGGTTAACAGCCGGAACTTATTCCGTCAATATCACTGATGTAAACGGATGCAATGTATTCGGCCCGTATGATATAAATACTATACCGGATGTAACACCTCCTGTAATTACCTGTCCGGCTGCTTTTACATTGAGCGCAGATTCCAATTGTGAAATTGTGATTCCTGACCTGCTTGCCTTAACATCAGCAACAGATGCATGCGGTCCGATAACAATAATTCAGAATCCTGCTGTTGGCAGCATTATAACCAGCACTACCGGCGGACAAATTGTCACAGTAACGCTAACGGCAACAGATGGATCAGGGAATTCCAGCACCTGTGCTGTTGACATAACCATTGGAAATAATACCCCGCTTGCAAATGATGATAATGCTGTTACCAATGAGGATACGCCGGTACTAATTAATGTTTTACTCAACGATAGTTTTGGTTGTGACGGGCCTTCGGCTGGTGCAATTAGTATTGCTTCTCTTCCTGCAAGCGGAGTTGTTTCTGTAAGTGACGGTGGTACACCTGCTGATCCTTCGGATGATCAGATTCTGTACACTCCAAATTCCGGCTACGATGGGACAGATAGTTTTACTTATACGATATGTGATTCTGGTGGAGATTGCTCAACCGCAACAGTATTCGTTATAATAAATGCAGTAAATGATCCACCGGTCACTGTAAATGAATTTATCACATTATGCGAGGGAACGTCTTATTCAGGCAATGTGCTTAACGGGGATTCAGACCCGGATGGAACTGCTCTTACAGTTTCAATTGTACCGGTCAGCGGACCGGCAAATGGAAGCATTATGGTTACTCCGGCAGGTGATTATACTTATACTGCAGTAACAGGCTATTCCGGCACTGACCAGGTAATTCTCAGTATTTGTGATGCAGGTATACCAGGTGTTGCATGCACCAACGATACGATTTTTATTTCGATTGATTCATTCACAGCTGCAAATGCCGGAACCGATATAAACTTGTGTGATGAGGCTTCGGTAATGCTTTCAGGAAATGATCCGCTTCCGGGAAATGGAAACTGGACACAGATTTCAGGTCCGAATGCTTTGGTTATCCCGGCTAATAGTCCAATTGTGACGGTTAATGGCTTGATAACAAGTACTATCCCTTATGTTTTTGAATATGTAATCACGAACGGTACTTGTTCATCATCCGATACTATATATGTGATCAATTCAGGATTGCCAAGTATTTCCGATGCAGGAACTGATCAACAAATATGCACCATACTGCCTGTTTCAATAAGTCTTTCGGCAAATACACCTGTTACAGGTACCGGAGGCTGGGCACAAATAAGTGGTCCAGCCGGCGCTGTTATTGCCGATCCGACTAATCCAGCTACAACTGTTACAAATCTTGTTGCGGGAACATATGAATTTGAATGGACTATTTCAAACGGAACATGTCCTCCTTCATCAAGCAGTGTTCTGATCCAGATTGCACAACCTGCAACAGCATCAGCAGGAAATGATACTATGATCTGCGAAACTCAGTCATCCTATTTATTGACTTCGGCTTCAGCAAGTAATTATCAGTCATTGAACTGGACAAGTTCAGGTACCGGAACATTTGATGATGCATCTGCTTTAAATCCTATTTACACTCCAGATGCTTCTGATATACTTGCTGGAAATGTTACTTTAACTCTCACAGCCATTGGGAATACACCATGTCCTGATGTATCTGATTTCATGATTTTAAACTTCAGTCGCCAAGCTACAGCTTATGCCGGGGTTGATGCAACGATTTGTGAGTCAGCCGGTTCTTATATTCTGGCAACTGCATCAGCTGATCAATTTACTTCTGTACTTTGGTCCAGTTCCGGAACTGGTAATTTCAATAACAACGGAATAATAAATCCGGAATATACGCCAAGCCTGGCAGATATTTCTGCAGGTACCGTTACCCTGACTATAACCGCTATCAGTTCGGCACCATGCGGGCCGGTTGTGGATTCAATGGTTTTGAGCATTGAATCACAGGCTTTGGTAAATGCAGGCCCGGATACTACTATTTGCGAAACAAATGGATCATATCCGCTCTCGGCTGCATCTGCAAGTTCCTATTCAACATTACTTTGGACGACAAACGGAACAGGAACATTTAATAATACAGGAATTGTAAATCCGGTTTATACTCCCGGTATTGCTGATATTAACGCTGGATCAGTGATACTCACTCTGACTGCAACAAGCGGCTCGCCATGCGTTGATGCTTCCGATGAAATGGTGCTGTTTATTTCCCGCCAGGCAGTTGTAAGTGCCGGTTCTGATGAAGCAATTTGCGGAACCCAGACTTCATACATACTTTCAACCGCTACAGCATCAGAATATACAACATTAACCTGGGCTACATCAGGGGATGGAACATTCAGTAATCCAAATGATATCAATCCGACTTATTTCCCGGGAGCGAATGATCTTATTAACGGGAATGTGATTTTAACAATATCTGCTTCAAGCCTATCCCCATGCACAATGGCTTCTGATGCTATGACGCTGACTATAATTCCGGCAGTTATCGCATCGGCTGGTCCTGATGGAAATGCCTGCCAGGGAAATCCGTTTACAGTTACTACTGCATCTGCCTCAAATTACAGCAGTTTAATCTGGACTCATAACGGAACAGGTACGATTACGGGCTCTGTGACTATCAATCCTACCTACATTCCTGCCATGACTGAAAGCGGAGTCGTTACACTAACCCTTAAAGCATATAGCATATCGCCATGCAGCGATTCAATTGTTGATCAGATGATATTAATGGTAAATCCTTTGCCAACGGCATCAATAACTGGCGGCACAACAATTTGTGAAGGCGATACGGCTATGCTGCAAATCTCTTTCACAGGGACTGCTCCATGGAATGTAACCTATACGAACGGCATTACTTCCGCAACAATAAATAATATTACTTCAAATCCATACCAGTTTAGTGTTATTGCTCCGGCAGGAACAATTACCTATGTTCTCACTGCGCTCACAGATGCTTACTGCCCGGCAACCCCGGCTCAATTATCCGGCTCGGCAACCGTTATTGTAAACCCGGCCCCGGTTACCGACTTTACATCAAACATTGCCTGTTCTGGCGATACAACTTATTTTGTTGCTTCAGGAAATTATCTTGAAGATATAACACATATGGTTTGGAATTTCGGTGACGGCACCTATGGAGTTTATAATTCAGCTGTGAACCCGATACATATTTATTCGGCCCCGGGTTCGTATCTGGTAACCCTGACAGTTGAAGATACAATAGGTTGCTCATACACGGTAAGTCACCAGGTAGAAGTTCTCCCGCTTCCATATGCGTTCTTTAATTTCTCTTCTCCGAATTGCATGGGTTCACCGGTTTACTTTACTGATCTCTCCAATAATGCATCAAGCCAGGGATACATACATGAGTGGACCTGGAATTTTGGTGATGGAACTCCGGATCAAACCGTTGTTTTCCCGAATTCTCCGAATTTGTCGCATATTTACACAATGCCGGGAATATATCCTGTTACCCTAACCATTACTAATTCAGCAGGCTGTTCGGATGAATATATTGATTTTGTTACTGTTTCAAGCAAACCGATTGCAGGTTTCACCTATCAGAGCAATTGTGAAAATGAGCCGGCCAGTTTCTTCGATGCCAGTACTGTTAACGGAACCGGACAAGTAAATACCTGGGCATGGAATTTCGGTGATCCGGGTTCGGGTGCGAATAATACATCTGTAGTACAGAACCCATTGCATACATTTGCAACAGCAGGTTCATATACTGTCACCCTTATTGTTAATAGCAATAATGGCTGTAGCGATACAATTCAGAAACAGGTGACTGTTCACGCATCGCCAATAGCAGAATTCATCAGCAGCCCCGGCTGTGTCAACGCTCCTACTTATTTCTGGGCCGACAGCATTGTTATTAACATTAATTCCATTGCTGCCTATTCCTGGGAATTTGGTGACGGAGCAACCGGCAGCGGACGCAATACACAACATGCCTACGCAGTGGCAGGAACTTATAGCGTTACCTTAACTATTCAGGATACAACAGGTTGCAGCGGATCCATTATACACCAGGTTGTGGTTACAGTTCCTCCTGTAGCTAATTTCTCAGCTAATACTGATAATTGTGTTGGACAGGTAGTCGAGTTTACTGATCTTTCTACTTCTGTTAATGGTTACATTACCTCCTGGAATTGGAACTTCGGAGATGGAAACACTCAGATAGTTACATTCCCGAATAATCCAAATGTATTCCACACTTATACTCAGGCCGGAACATATCAAATTACGCTCAGTATTACTAATAGCTTAGGATGCACCGATTCTGAAACCCGTTCAATAGTTGTTACCGGCAGTCCGCAGGCAGACTTTATGTATTCCGGCCAATGCGAAGGCAGCGAGGTTTCATTTACCGACCTCACAGCCGGTTCAACAACTCTTGCAATAATTGCCTGGGAATGGAATTTCGGTGATCCGGGTTCGGGAATAAATAACAACAGTAATCTGCAAAATCCGACTCACACATTTGTTGATCCGGGAACGTATGTTGTCAGGTTGATAGTCTGGAGCAACAGCGGTTGTACTGATACAATTGTAAAAAATATTCTGATAACGGCTGAACCGCCTGTTGATTTCAATATCCAGGGCAGTTGCGAAGATACTCCGGTCCTTTTCGTTCCTGGTTCGGTTATTAATACCAATACAATTGCAACCTGGTTCTGGCAGTTTGGCGATGGCGGAAACAGTACACAGTCATCACCATATCACTCCTATACATCACCGGGAATTTATACCGCAACACTTACCATTACTGACACAGCTGGTTGTTCGAACACTATCAGTCATGTAGTTAATATAGTGCCGGCACCTGTGGTAAACTTTGGGTTTACGACTCCAAACTGTAGCCAAAGCGAGGTTACTTTCACAGATTTAACTTCGGTTCCATCCGGATTTATCACTAAATGGATATGGGATTTTGGTGATGGTACCTCTCAAACCTTTAACTTCCCGTTCCCGGGAACAGTGTCGCATTATTATACCAATTCAGGCACGTTCAGCGTTACTCTTACAGTGAAAACCAGTGACAGTTGCAGCAATTCGGCATCAAGAATTATTACAATCAGTCCGAAACCGCTTGCAGCATTCAGCTTCAATGGTGGGTGCGAGGGTGCAGCCGTTGCATTTAATGATCTGTCAAACAGCAATGGAAACATGATTGCCGGCCGGCTCTGGGATTTCGGTGATCCTGCAAGCGGCGCAGCTAACAATTCTACATCAGTAAATCCATCACATACTTATACTTTAGCTGGTACTTATACGGTTGAGCTGATTGTGACTACCGTTAATGGTTGCAGCGATACTGTGAATCAGACAGTTACGGTTGATCCTGCGCCTGTGATTGACTTCAGCAGCATTGCCGGATGCAATGGCGACACAACACAGTTCAACAGCAGCAGTTTTGTAAATATGTCTGCAACCAGCAGTTGGCTGTGGCAATTCGGCGACGGACAAACTTCCACCTTGCCCGACCCAATCCATGTGTATGCTGCTTCTGGTACCTATACCGTTACACTTACCATTGTTAATACTGCAGGATGTCCGGCAACCAAAACGGCAACAGTAATTGTAACACCCGGACCTGTTGCTTCCTTTGCAGGCTCATTCCCATCCTGTGCCGGTGAAGCGGTTGTATTTACTGATCTGAGTGTCTACAATTCAGGAACCATCGCACAATGGCACTGGATATTCGGCGATGGACACGATACAATCTACACTGCTTTTGCTTCTGCTGTTAACCATGTTTACAGCCAGGCTGGCAACTTTATGGTTAAACTTACAGTCTATTCGCAGAATGGCTGTGAAAACACTTATCAGCAAATGGTAACTGTCGGGGCAAGTCCTGCTGCCGGTTTCACCTGGCTGAATACCTGCGAAGGCTCCGCAACCCAGTTCAATGACCAGACCGTGGCAACGCAGGGTATAAGTATTGTTAGCAGGCAGTGGAACTTTGGCGATCCGGCCACGGGTATAAATAATACAAGTGCTTTACTGAATCCTGTTCATACGTTCTCGGCTCCGGGAACCTACCAGGTAACTCTAACGGCCATTAATGCCAACGGTTGTTTGGATACCATACAGCAACAGGTAATAATTACACCAAAACCTGGTGTTGATTTCTATCACGATGACATTACCTGCTCAGGGACCCCGCTGCTTTTCTATACCGATACAACGGCAACTATTATTGCAAATGTTGTTTCATACAACTGGAACTTCGGCGACGGAACAGCAATCAGCAACCTGCAGAATCCAGTCCATAGCTATTCCAACACCGGAATATACACAGTTGTGCTTACTATTACAGATATGGGTGGCTGTAGTAACTTTATCAGCCACGAGGTAACCATAGGTGCATCGCCTGTAAGTGTTTTCAGCTATGCAAATTCCTGCCAGGGTGCACCTACGCAGTTTACTGATCTGTCGTATGTCCCGAACAGCGGCTCAATCGTTAGCTGGAACTGGAACTTTGGCGTGAATAGTACGTTAGGTGATACTTCGCATTTACAGAATCCGGAATTCACCTATTCCTTACCCGGAACTTATACCGTTACACTCACTACAATATCTGCAACAGGTTGTACCGATACTAAATCGCAGCCTGTTCAGATATTCAGTAAACCAGCAGCGGCATTCATGTACAGCACAACACCGTGCAGCAATGGTTCGGTTCAGTTCCAGGATTCCTCCTATACCTACCAGGGTGTCATCACTTCATGGTTGTGGGAATTTGAACCTTTCCAGTATAGTACCGCACGCAACCCGGTTTACCAGTATTATGCTGTGGATTCGTGTTATGATGTGAAACTTATTGTTACTGATTTCCGTGGATGTATTGATACAATTGTAAAACCGGTTTGCATTCCAGCACCTCTGACTGTTTCGTTCGGTTATCAGGAAGAATGTTTTGGCAATCCGACTCAGTTTATACCACATATTGTAACACCAACAGGTGACTCGCTGATCAGTTTCAGCTGGAATTTTGGTGATCCTCAATCAGGTTCAGCCAATACCTCGCTGCTTAGGAAGCCGGCACATACTTTCACAAAACCTGGTTTCTATACTGTGAAACTGTTAACTACCGATATATTCGGATGTTCTGCTTCTGAAATCCGGACTATTGAGATTAAAGCCCTTCCGGTTGCATCATTTACTTATGAATCAGGAATTTGTGACAGCACAATTACATTTACAAGTACATCAGTCGATACTTCCTCTGTTATAAAAACCTACATCTGGAATTACGGTGATGGTACTTCGGATACATTGGTTGCACCAGTTACCAGAATTACACATAAATTCCCTTCAAATGGAGAATTCAATGTTAAACTGACAGTAATTAATGAGCACGGTTGCATGGATGAAATAAGTACAACCATTCAATTTAGTCCTTGTCTTGTGGCCGCATTTGCAAATACCAGTCCGACGGCATGTCAGAATAACCAGATTTCTTTCACTGATATGAGTGCCAGTGCCGGGACAATAAGCGAGTGGATATGGACCTGGGGTGATAATTCACAACCAGAAACTTATAACAGTTACAAACCGGTAATTACTCATACTTATACTCAAACCGGGGTATTTACGGTTACACTTAAAGTAACAACTATCGTCAATGGTATCCCGTTTAGTGACAGTATCACTAAAAATATTACTATTCTGGCTGCTCCGGAAGCTGACTTTATTGCGGGCAACTCCTGTCTGGGCAGCAAAGCTAATTTCTACAATTCGTCCAATGCCAATGGTTCTGCAATTGTAAGCTATCAATGGAATTTTGGCGATCCGGTAACACTTGCCGACACGTCTGATCAGCAAAACACGAACTATAAATACGCAAACACAGGTGAATATGGCGTAAAACTGATGGTAACTAATCAGCTTGGCTGTACCGATACTATTGTGAAAGATGTTTCTGTTCATGGGTTGCCAACAGCGGATTACAATTACAGTGTGGCCTGTATGGGGCAATCGACACATTTCTTCGACCTATCGGATCCATATCTGGCACCTTTAACCTATTCATCCTGGGCTATACAAAATAATTCCCAGTTGATAGGATTCGCAACTGGTCAAAATACCACCTATGCCTTCGACAGCCTGGGCGTTTATACTATTCTGCATACTGTTTCCGACTCAAACAATTGTTCCGATACTGTTTCTTACCAGATAGCTGTTGTTCCTTCGCCAATAAGTGTGTTCAATGCAAACGGTGATTATAAGGATGTGCAGGGCCAGGTGCAACTCGAAAACGGATCTCTTGGTGCTGATGAATATTACTGGGACTTCGGAAACGGGGAAACTTCGAATACTACTTCGCCTGTGATCACATTTAATGAAGACGGTGATTACCTTATTCAGTTGTTTGCCAAAAATAACTATGGCTGTGTTGACTCAAGCGGAGTAATTTTCCGAATGATGTTCAAAGGACTTTGGGTGCCAAATGCTATGGTAGTAAAACCGGCAGTTGGAACTCAATTCTGGAAACCTGTCGGAATCAACCTCGCCCTCTATAATGCTGAAGTATACAACAGATGGGGGCAGTTGCTTTGGAGTTCCGCAAAATTAACTGATAAGGGTGAGCCTGCCGAAGGTTGGGATGGAACATTCAAAGGAAAGCTTTGCCAGCAGGGAGATTATGTGTGGAAAATTTCGGCGGTATTCCGTGATGGTTCTATATGGAACAATGATGATATGGGCAACCATGAAAAATTAACCCCCGGAAAATCAGGAACTATTACATTGATCAGGTAGCCTGAAAATTTAAAACAAAAGCCCAATCTACTAATAGTAGATTGGGCTTTTACCTTTAGCTGGAGTGTGATTACTGACTTAGAAAAACATTCTGTGTTTTTGTCACTTCAATCAAGATATTTCGCGGAATAGGAATTACAGGTAGGGAAAGCGTAATAATTATCTCCAATAAATGAATACTAAGGTCCTGTAAACGAAGCAATTTTATGCTCCAGTAAAAGATTTGCAGGAAATACTACGTGATTGAAAAAACCACATATAGAGGTAGATCAAATCAGATGATTCGGGTTAATAGCAGCAATTTAGTCTTTCTTCCTGCCAACCCGGGATAAATAGCGGTTTCTGGCCTCCTCGGGATCAGCACCCAGAGCTATATATATTATTGTTTTTAGATCTATTACAACTTCCTGCATTTTCGTGATATCAGGTGATTTGAATATGTTCAGTTTCTTTTCACTCATGGTGTTTCCTTTCTAATTAAAGCAAATTTATTTTTAGAACGGACAGTTATCTGCCAGCATATAAATAAGTTGCTACTATTAAAACCATTAACAGGACAGTTTGTTCTGATCTCTGTTGGTTTAGTTTCCCGAAACTTAGTTTCGAAAAATCTATTCTCGTATCAATACTTCGTCAATTCTGCTGCGAGGCAATTCCAGGTTTATAAAAAGCAAAGTAATTCTGGCATTTTGAATTTATTATTTACAACTACGAATATTTCATTGACTGAGACTATGTTTTGTAATCTGTTACATATATATCTATTAACATATTGAACTTTATGTATTTGTAAGTTGTTAATCATCGAATTATTAATTCTATACTTATGAAAAGACTATTACTACTTTTATTTGTAACATTTGCGATACAAATCCATGCCCAGGTGGCCATCAACACCGATGCCTCAGCCCCTGACAATTCAGCTATGCTGGATGTGAAAAGCACCACAAAAGGCCTGCTTGCTCCCAGGATGACACTGGCCCAGCGAACAGCTATTGCTAATCCGGCTAATGGGTTGCTTGTCTTTCAGACTGATGGTACAGCCGGATTGTATTATAATTCCGGCACACCGGCGGCTCCTGATTGGAAAATAGTAGGCAACAATTCCGGCCAATGGTTGACAAATGGTACAAATATCTACTACAACGCGGGAAATGTAGGAATTGGAACCGGAACACCTGCCGCTAAATTAGAGGTGAGCGGGGATGCTAAAATCAATGGTATTACAGTTGGAGCCGGGAAATTTTCATTACCCGGTAATACTGCCCTTGGCAGCTTTGCTTTGTATGATGTGTCCACAGGAGATTACAATACTGCTGCCGGACAGAATACACTGGCAAACAGCAAAACGGGTAATGGTAATTCCGGTTTTGGTCGTAGTGCCTTAACTTTAAATATTTCAGGAAATTTTAATTCAGTTGTAGGATATAATTCCATGTACAACAATACTTCCGGTAGCAGCAATGTTGCAGTTGGTGCGAATGCTTTATATACCAATACAACCGGAAACAGCAATGTCGCAATCGGCAATGCTGCATTAAAAAGCAATATCATTGGTAGTGGCCTGGTTGCCTTTGGTGATTCCGCCCTATATCTGCAAAATGGGGGTGATGGTTTCAATACAGGCATTGGTAGTAAAGCATTGTATTCAAATACAACAGGTGGTTATAATACAGCAAATGGCTACCAGGCACTCTTTTCAAATATAACAGGTTACGGAAATGCAGCTGTTGGCACATATGCCTTAAAATCCAATATTACAGGAGGCCATAATTCAGCTTTTGGTTTTCGTTCCTTCATTTCACACCAAACAGGTGACTACAATGTTGCCATCGGATTTGACGCCCTCTACAGTGATATCAGTGGAACAGGAAATATAGCAGTTGGAAGCCAGGCAATGAGATCAAATATCAGTGGCAACAATAATACTGCAATTGGATTATTGTCGATGGAAAACAATACTACTGGAGTCTACAATGCAGCAGTTGGTATGCAATCATTGAACCGCAATACAACCGGGAATTACAATTTTGCCTTTGGAGTAAGCACCATGTATTATAACACTACCGGTAAATACAATGTTGCATTTGGTGGGAATGCATTGCAGTCAAATACTACAGGTGGAAGTAATGTTGCAATTGGAATCAATGCATTATTTTCGAATAGCTTAGGCAGCAATCTGGTTGCTATTGGCGATTCAGCTATGTTTAACCAAACAGGTGGCCTGGGTAAGAATACAGCAGTGGGAAGCAAAGCGCTTTATGCCAATATTACAGGTAATAGCAATACAGCAAACGGATACAGGTCTCTGTATTCTAACACTGGTGATGCCAACACAGCCATGGGTAGTCTCGCATTGACAACCAACTCAACCGGAATTGATAATAGTGCATTTGGAGTTGATGCTTTAGCCACAAATACCACAGGAGTTGGAAATGTTTCGGTAGGAAAAGGTGCCTTGAGTTCCAACTCTTCAGGAAGAGGGAATGTTGCAATAGGAATTCGTGCTTTATATTCTAATGCTTCAGGAAACAACATGGTTGCCATTGGCGATTCAGCCCTTATTTACCAAAATGGAGGAGGTGGGGCCAATACTGCGGTTGGTAGCAAGGCTCTATACGCAAATCATACTGGCCAGTTTAACACTGCTAGCGGTTACTGGGCACTAAAAGACAATTACCAGGGTGGTTTTAATGCCGCATTTGGCTCAGAATCTTTAAAAAGTAACAGTTCTGGCAGCAATAATACAGCTATCGGCGATTACTCCTTAAATATAAATACAAGTGGTTCCAATAATACGGCTGTTGGTGCCAGTGCAAATGTTTCATCAGGAGGTCTTTCCAATGCTACCTCAATTGGAAGCCTTGCCTCGGTTAATGCCAGCAACAAGGTTCGAATTGGAAACACAAACGTTACTGTCATTGAGGGACAGGTTGGCTGGAGTTTTCCGTCGGATGCCCGGTTCAAATATGATGTACATGATGACAAAGTTCCGGGATTGGCCTTCATCAGCAAACTCCGACCTGTAACGTATCATTTCGATTCAAAAAAATTTGATCAGCATTTAAGACAAAATATGATTGATGAAGATAGTCGCGGAGTTTACGAACAAGATTACGCCAAAAATAGCCCTATTGTACATACCGGTTTCCTCGCCCAAGAAGTAGAACAAGTCTGCAAAACATTGAATTATGAGTTCAGCGGATTACATATTCCTGAAAATGAGACCGACAACTATAGTTTATCCTACGACTCATTTGTTCCGCTGTTGGTGAAGGCAGTGCAGGAGCAGCAAGTTTTGATTGAAGCTCAGAGAGCAGAGATTGCCGAGCTGAAAAAAATGGTAACTGAAATTGAAGAAATCAAGGCGCTTCTAAAAAGAGAATAGCCAACTATGTAAACTTAAAACTACCAAGTTCGATAAATATAAACCTGCCTGAATGCCTTTTCCAGCAAGTAGTCAACACTTAATAATACATTATTTTAGGAAAGTCATCCGACAAAAAAAAACAAAATTTTTGGGTAAGAAATAGAAATTGGTTTTCTCAAACAAATTGAAAAAATTTGAACACATATTTTCCTTACTCACAAATTTACAGTTCTCAACTTCAGGAAAGATTCAAAATTAATATTGTTCCACAAAAAATTATTATTATGAAAAATAATCTACTCATCCTGTTTTTAGTACTTGGCATAACCGGCTTTTCGCAGGTTGCCATCAACACCGATGCCTCAGCCCCCGACAATTCAGCCATGCTGGATGTAAAAAGTACCAACCGTGGAATGCTGGTTCCCCGCATGACCACAGCCCAGCGCACGGCCATTGCCGCCCCGGCTGCCGGTTTGCTGGTGTTTGACAACACAACTCAGAGTTTCTGGTTTTTCAGTGCCGGGTCATGGGTTGAACTTACAGATCAGGGGTCACTGCAGTGGACACCCGCCGGGAGCAATATTTCTTATACTGCCGGCAATGTCGGTATCGGTGATGCTTCGCCGGTAGCTTCGTTAACCGTTGGTAACGGCGATAAATTCCAGGTAAATGGCACCCAGGGGGATGTTACCTTTTCCGATGATGAAGCTAGCATTCAGTTTCCGGCAACTACAAATCCCAACAGCCCGATGATCTCAATGTTCAGCGGAGGCACTCAGAATGCTGACCGCATGGTGATCAGTCATTCCCCCTCTTTCCCGCTTTGGGGGATAGAATATCACGATACAACGGATGTCTTTTATTTTAGGTCAGGAGTAGGTCGCAGATTTGCCTTTGACCTGAGTACCGGCAATTTCGGAATTGGCCTTGATGTTCCTTCTGCAAGACTCCATGTAGCTCAAAATCCGGTTTCAAGAACAGCAGTTTTTGGTACAGCAGCCGGAAATATCGGAACAAATTCCAGTGTTTCGATAGGCAGCACAGATGGCGATGCCCGGTTATTTATCGGAAAGGATGCCGCAGATTTCGGCGAGATTATCTGGCGATACAGCCCTAACCCATCGGAAGGATACCTGAGCATCGGCTCAAAGGGAGCATCAACAATATCATTACAGGAATCAGGTGGAAGAGTGGGTGTCGGAACCACTTTGCCCCAGTCAAAATTTGAAGTGTTCTACAACAACAACAACTATGTTCAGCTCGGTATCACTGAAGTTACAGGAAACTACTTTTACCAGAATCAGACTCCGGCCCTTGGATATGGTCAGAGCGCCCTTTTGGCCGAGCGCTACAGGGTTTCTTCTACTCCCGGTTCCGGCTACGATTTTCTTTCTTCCGGTGCGGCTGTGAAGGTCTATTCAGATTACGGGGATCCCTTTACTTTTTCCATGGCTGCCCATAACTGGAATGACTTCGGAAGGTCTGGTGCTGTTTTTGGTGCCGATAATGCTGGCTCATATTTCGGAGCTCTTGCCTACAAAAACAGCAGTAATAACAATTATGGAGGATATTTTACTAACTCAACCAATGGTGCCGGTAAAGGGACTCAGGCCAAAACCGGCATCGGCATCGGGGCCTGGGGCGAACTGTTTGGTGCCGACATTCATGGAGAAGTTTACGGTTTATATACCGAAGGCGGCGATTACGCCCTCTATGCCGACGGAACTACTTTTCAGAAAGGACCACAGGTACACCTGCAGCCCAACGGAACCGATCAGCAGACTGTGCTGTATGCCAATGTATCCACCGATATGACGGTGCAAACCAGTGGTTTTGCCGAACTCAGTTCCGGTAGGGCCACCATTTCCTTTGATGAATCATTCCGGAATTCGGTTTCACATGATTTTCCGGTAGTCGTAACCGTCACGCCTGTTGGTATTTCAAAGGGGCTTTACCTGACTGAAACCAACGCCGCCGGATTCAGCGTGGCTGAGGCGGATGATGCCAAAAGCAATACCAGGTTCGCTTTTATCGCCATCGGAAAGCGTGCGGGATATGAGAATCCTGTTATCCCTGCCGATGTAACCCGAAGCGATTATACGACAAAAATCAACATGGGACTGCACAACGATGCCGATACACAGTCAGCAGGTGAGGGCCTCTATTACGAAAACGGCAAATTGTTGGTAGGGAAGCACCCGTCTACCAACGTGGATCGTACCGATGCAGCTAACCATACTCTGCCGGTTACCAGGCCCGGTCAATAAACCTTTACTGGAAAAGACACATTACATGGATTATCTGGTAAACCAAACAAAAGCAATTCGAGATTCAGGATAAATTTTCAAAAGAACCAATGAATAGATCAGAACCCAAATAGCCTAAATTAACACACCATGAAAAACCTGTTACTCTTTCTGATTCTGATCATTGGGATTACTACCCATGCTCAGGTGGCCATCAACAACGATGCCTCCGCCCCTGATAATTCTGCTATGCTGGATGTTAAAAGCACCACCAAAGGATTGCTTGCTCCCCGGATGACACTAGCCCAGCGAAATGCCATCATTACACCTGCAACGGGACTTGCTGTCTTTCAAACAGATGTCGCTCCCGGCTTATACTATAATTCAGGAACTCCCGGAGTTCCTTCCTGGAGACTGGTAGGCAGCAATGCCGGCCAATGGCTGAACAATGGTACCGACATATATTATAATTCCGGAAAAGTGGGAATCGGAACTTCATCTCCCCAGGCATTGTTCCATGTTACAAAAAATATCCCTGGTTATACAGCATTGTTTGGCGACAATATTGCTGGATATTTTTATGGAACCAATGTATCGATTGGGGATAATGCTTCTGCATCAGCCCTTTATGTAGGACAGTCGAACATCGACAAAGGCTATCTGGCCTGGAATTACAATCCAACTCCGGCAGATGCGCAGTTATGGGTTGGGACTTATGCTGGCTCCAATCCTTTGATACTTCAACCGGCTGGTGGTAAAGTCGGAATTCAGGTGATTCCCGATGGCATGTTGCATGTTGCAAAAGTCAGTGGTACACCAACAGGAATATTCGGAACGCCCCTCAGTAATTTTAATTCAGTCACCAATTTATCTGTTGGGGATGATGCCGGCACTGCACTTTTATATGTGGGTCAGTCAGAATTCTATAAAGGCTTCCTGAAGTGGAATTATGATCCAACGCCTGCAAATGCCCAATTCTGGATTGGAGCCTACGGTGGTTGGAATCCACTCATACTTCAGCCGGAGGGTGGTAATGTCGGAATTGGCACCAATGCACCCTCCGCACAATTGCAGGTTCAATATAATTTAAACGGTAATTCATACCTTGGTTTTTCCTCAGCCCATACAAGCTATTTTGAACATATTGAAGATCCGGTTCAAGTGGATGGTCAGTCTGCAGTTTATGCATTCAGGGACCGTTTATCTGCCAATGACGGAACCGGATATGCAGACTATAGCAGTAACACTGCGGTGAGAGGAACCAGCTATTGGGGTGATTTATACTCATTCGGAGTCTCAGGTTTTAACTATAATGATTTTACCCGCTGTGGAGGAACGTTTGGTGCCAATGTTTATGGTAATTACTGGGGGGCACTGGGCTACAGAACCAGCGGCTCACTGAGTTATGGCGGATATTTTACCAGCTTCACCAGTGGTGGCGGAAAAGGCAGCCAGGCAAATACCGGGATCGGCATAGGAGCCTGGGGCGACCTGATGGGTGCCGATATCCATGGAAAGGTTTATGGCATTTATGCTGAAGGAGGGAACTACGCGATGTATTCCAATGGCGTGGTGTTTAAAAACAACCTTGATGTTCATCTACAGGAAAATGGAACCGAAACAAGCACCGTTCTCTATACAAATGTATCCACCGATGTTACCGTGCAGACAAGCGGCTATGCCACGCTTTCGGATGGGAAAGTCAGCATAGATTTTGATCCGGCCTTTGCTGCCGCGGTTTCCACTGAAACACCTGTGGTAGTTACCGTTACCCCAACCGGAAGCTCAAATGGGGTCTATCTGGCTGAAGTATCCGGTAAGGGCTTTAAGGTTGCCGAAAACAACGATGGCAAAAGCTCCGTAACCATTTCATACATAGCCATCGGTAAAAGAGCCGGCTACGAAAATCCAAACCTTCCCCGTGAAGTAATCAGTGCCGATTACAATCAGAATCTTGCCCGTGGCTTGCACAACGATGCCGATACCCAAACCGATAGCGAAGGCCTTTATTACGAAAACGGTAACCTGGTGGTTGGCAAACATGCATCCACTTTGCCCGATCCGAACAAACCTTCTGAAGAATCCGTCAGGCCAAAACCTTCAGTTCCAGCAGTAAACACGCAAAATTCAGGCAGTAGGACTATACCTTCAGATGCTGGTGGGCAAAAAGGCGCTGTGCAAAATGCCCCTAAAGTCAAAAAAGCAATTGAAGACTTTTCAAAGCCTTCTCCGGCCTATGGCAAACCTGTGACGAAAGCTGCCACTGAAACAGGAACACCGGATGGTGGAATTTCGAAATAACTTAAAACTCTTTATTATTTTATTGTTAATGTTTAAAAACCAGGACGATGAAAAAAAACAACCATAATCGGTTCAGCGGAAAGACAAAACTTCGCTTCCTCAGCTTCGCAGTCACATTGCTGCTTTCAACAAGCCTGATTGCCGACAACATCATTACTTCAGGCACGACCCTGAGGGTTACTGCCGGCGCAACATTGGTTAGCACTTCGGCCATTACCATCCAGAATGGAGCTACCCTAAACAATCTGGGAACGGTGTTGCTTTCAGGCAACCTGACCAACCAGAACGTTGCAGCTTCCAACCTCGGAGCCGGCACCTTTTCTATGTCGGGTACTTCCTTGCAAATCATAACTGGTCAGAATGTTTTTAGCAACCTCACCCTCAACAATGCAGCCGGGGTGAACCTGAATGGTAATACTACAGTAAACGGCACATTTACCTTTACCAACGGGAGTCTGCACCTCTTAAATCATAATCTTACCATGGGAACTGCCTCCACCGTGGCAGGCACTCCCTCTGCTACTTCGCTGGTAGCAGTTACAGGGTCCGGCCAGCTGCGAAAATCTTTCAGTGCCGCTGGTAACTTCTCCTTCCCGGTTGGTGATAATATCGGTACTGCAGAGTACAGTCCGGTTACAGTTAATTTTACTGGTGGTTCATTCGGAACTGACAATTATGTGGGCGTGAATCTGACTAATACAGCGTACCCGGGTTCCACCGGTAGTTATATCAACCGTTACTGGAATATTACCCAGAGTGGCATAAGCGGTTTTACCTGTAATGCTACTTTCAAGTATATGCCTGCCGATGTGATCGGAACCGAAAGTAGTATTTATTGCGTCAGGGTTTTACCGGAACCACAGACCAACTTCCAGGTCGCAAACACAACCTTGGACCAGTTGACGGCTAATGGCCTTACCGAATTCGGAACATTTACCGGAAAATTGCAGGTTATCAACAAAACACTTAATCTAACACTTATGCTCGAGGGGCTTTTTAACATCCTAACGAGCCAGATGAATAAAGCCCAAAATGCTTCCGGAAATCAATACGCTGGTTCGGTTGCAGACCAGGTCACCATTGAATTAAGGCAAAGTACCACTCCTTATACGCTTGTTCAGTCTTTTAGTAACATTGATTTGCCTGCAAACGGTATTTGCATTTTAAATATCCCAGCTGCCTTGTCAAGTTCCTATTACCTGGTTGTAAAGCACCGAAACAGTGTTACAACATGGTCGGCGAGTGCACTCTCATTCGGAAGCAGCACTATTAACTATGATTTTACAAATGCTGCCAATAAAGCCTATGGGAATAATCTGAAACTAATTGGTACAAAATATTGTATTTATGGTGGTGATGTGAATCAGGATGGCATTTTGAATACGAGTGATTTAAACACTATTTATACGTCAGCTTCAACGTTCTCAACCGGATACATCGTAAATGACTGCAATGGCGATGGCCTGGTTGATGCTGCTGATCTGATAATGGCCGACAATAATTCAAGCCTTTTTATCGTATCAATGCATCCATAAGCAGAATTCGGAATCCTTCCGTCAATCCGGGGGGATTCCGTTTATTCAAATTCAATGAGTATCGGTCAGGACGAAAATCCTGTCGTCGAAAACTTCCGATTTAGCGAAATTCTTCAAATAAAAGGAAATGACATTCCTGTTTGGAATCAAGATATAAGCCTGGATTTCAAGCTCATAATTTAATACATTTAGTGCTGGAATCAATACGGAATTTATTATGTGAATACGCTATTACTTTTCGCATAAACAGCCATTAATTATTAAAACCCTCACGCCATGGATACTGCTATTTACCCTGAGCAAGCTTATACTCCTGCAAGTATTAGTTCCCTAAAAAGGAGTTTTAGAATTTCATTTGCGGCATTCCGGAAGGCAATTCTGGAAAATTCGGAATTGCGCAGGCAAATTGATGATATTGTTGATTTAAGCTTATTTCAATATGCTTTCAGCCGCAACTCAGCCTTTATTCAATCTACGCGCGAAAAGGCCGAAGCAGAAAATTTCGAATTGATGATGCAGTTTGTAAATGGTAATGGCGATTATCAATTATTAAGAAATATTATTCACCGGAACCGGGTTATAAGAACTCTGGCGATAAAGGATCGTAAGGATCAACTTGAGCTGATAAAAAAAGTGACTCATCCGGCAGCTAAAAAAGCGTGATCTTTTTAATTGAGGGATATTCCCCGGATTTCGTCGTTACCTGAAATAGTTTTTACCAGCCTGTTTAACACGATGAATGTTAAGCAAAGAAACCACTAATTCTTAAAAAAATAAAAAAATGTTAGCACTCATTATTACTTTAATAGTGATTTTTATATACTCGACATTATACAAGGAAAAAGCGGATGCCTTTGTCAGAAAGTTAAGGCATAGCGAATATGGATTTGTTTATGTCCTGGCAGCATTATTGTTAATAATTATTATTATCTTATCTCAGGCATAAGTCTGAATTGTACATTACTTTCCGATACAAAACTTCCCGAAAATATTACCCAGTATATCTTCAGTAGTAACTTCGCCGGTTATTTCACCCAGATAATGTAATGCTGTTCGTATATCTGTAGCTATCAGATCGGTAGGTACATCTGAATAAAGACCGGATGAGGCATCATTCAATGCACTGAGTGTGCTGATTATTGAATCATAATGCCGTGCATTGCTTACAATAGCCTGGTCGCCTATCTGCGCAGTTTTTACGGTAGTAATAAGGCGTTCGACTATCAGGTTGATGTTCTCTTTACGCTTGGCGGAAATGAAAATGGTTTCGAGGTCGAAAAGTGCGGTAATATGCGATGGTACTTCCAGCATCAGATCGGTTTTATTACCGATGAGAAGGAAATGTTTTTCCGGGTTCTCAATATGGTCGCGGAATTCTTCTTTTAGTTCTTCAATTTCATCTGCGGTTATAGTGCTGATATCGAAGAGGTAAAGTATCGCTGACGCCTCCTTTATTTTGTCGTATGTGCGGCTTATGCCTATTGTTTCGATAGTATCGTTGGTATGTGCCCTTAGACCTGCCGTATCAATAAACCGGAAAGTGATCCCATTTGTAGTAAGAGTATCCTCAATGGTGTCGCGTGTTGTTCCGGGAATTTCGCTCACAATGGCCCTTTCCTCATTAAGGAGAGCATTGAGTAAAGTAGATTTTCCTACATTGGGCTTACCTATAATAGCCACAGGAATTCCTTTTTTAATCACATTCCCCAAAGAGAAGGAAGATGCAAGGTGGGTCATTTCGTCTATAATTCCATTGATCAGATTTTTTAATTTGCTGCGATCGGCAAATTCAACATCCTCCTCGCTGAAATCCAGTTCGAGCTCAAGTAGCGATGCCAGATCGAGAAGTTGGGTTCGCATATCTTTTATCTTTTGCGAAAAGCCACCCCGCATCTGCATAAGAGCCAGGTCGTGCGCTACTCGCGATTGGGATGATATAAGATCGGCAACAGCCTCAGCCTGCGAAAGATCAATCCTGCCATTCAGAAAAGCTCTCAGGGTAAATTCTCCATGCTGCGCCATACGTGCACCTCCTTTGATAAGTATTTCCAGTATCCTCTGCTGAATATAGGATGATCCGTGGCACGAAATTTCAACTATATCATCTCCTGTATATGAATGTGGTTTCCTGAAAATTGTAAGTACCACTTCGTCAATCAACTCTTCACCTGCAATAAATTGACCAAAGTGGGCTGTATGTGTCTCGAATTGTTCGACAAATTTGTTGACCTTGTGAGATTGAAAATAAAGGTTACTGATAGAGACAGCCTTAGGCCCTGATAGCCTGATTACTGCAATAGCACCAATACCCGGAGGTGTTGATAATGCACAAATCGTATCATTTTTCGATAATGAAGTATAAGGATTCATAGGCTGTGGCTTTATGTAAAAACAAAGATAGTGAAAAGTCGTCCGTATTCAAAATCCAGATGTGGTTTTGTTTAGGAAGCTTGTATTTGGAATTGGAAATAGGTTTAGCTGAACATTGAAAAGATTATAATGTTCAATGGTTTAAATGTTTAGTTCTCATTGCTTTCGGCTATCATGGGCCCAAAAATTCCAGGTTTAGATTTTCATTAGTTCAATTCACTGAATTTTTGTTTGACGCCTCCCTTTCTCACTTACCCCCATCTCCCTTTCTCCCCATCTCCCTATCTAGTTTCCTCCTTCCTCCTTCACTTCCTGTAAATCGGTATCCTTGTTTTCTTCAAGAATCGAAAGTACCGATTTGATATCATATACATTGTTGTTTTTCCTGTTACCCAGCACAATAACTACAATATCAGCATCTAAATCCATCCAGAACATGGTACTGTAACCTGCCCACCAGCCGCCGTGATACACATAATGCACTTTTTTCATATCAACAGGATCGGTCATCAACCTGAAACCCAGACCATAATTGTGCCGGCTTTTATGTTCGAAACTCCGCGGAGTAAATGCAATATTCAACCAGTGTTTATTGAGTAAACATCCTGAATGCAAAGCAAAATACCACCGCTCCATATCGCCAATGGTCGAATAAATTCCCTTGTCGCCATAAACTCCGTCAAAAAATTCACGTGATCTGCTCTGATTACCCTGGTGGCCGGTTGTGCGAAAGCACATAACGCTATCGGGAGCAATAGTGTCAATAAAGGAGTGTGTCATCCCCAGCGGTTCAAAAATTCGGTTGCGGATAAAATCCGGATAACTCAGCTCACTCACTTTTTCAATAATCGAAGCCAGAATAATAAAATTTGTATTGTTGTAACTGAAATTTTTCCCCGGTTGGTTGTACGGTGCCGGAAGAGGATCCGCCTCACTGAACCATTTCAGAACGGTATCGTTGGTTGGTGCAGAGCCATTTAGTTTTCTTTTGTCCTCGAAACAATAAAGATAATTTGGCAAGCCGCTGCGATGACTCAGAAGTTGCTCTACAGTAATCCCATGGTATGGAAACGAAGGAATAAACTGCTGAATTGAATCGTTCAGTTTTAACATCCCATCCTGCGCAAGGAGCAATACTGCTGTACCTGTGAAGGTTTTACTTACAGAAGCAAGCTGAAAAGCTGAATTCAAACATAAAGAATCTTTTTGCTTCAGGTCGGAAAACCCGAATATATTCTGATAAAGAATCACTCCTTTTTGCGCAATTAATACTCCGCCGTTAAATCCCTGCCTGGCTTTTTTCTTAAAAAGTGAATCAAGTGCAAGTGTTTTTTCTTTGGCATGAATTTTTTTCCTTACACGTTCTTCTTCATCAGGAGTAAGCTTTTCCCTTTGCATGCAGTCGGCAACCTGTTGCGGTTCATGTTTGGGTTTAAATGAACATCCCTGAACCATAACGATCAGTATCACAGGTAGTATAATGCGGAAGATATATTGGGTACTGAATTTCACGTGCTATAAAAGTTTGATTTTACAAAAGAAAATAAACCTCTGCTGCTCCCGACCTGAAGTTCCCGAAGGTTGTTAACAAAAGAGTGTTCAATATTTTTTTTTGATTTATAACCTTTGCACAGTCAGTGCTTGCCTTGGGATTGATGGGATTGATGGGATTGAATGATTGATGAGATTGAAAAGATTGATGAGATAGAACTCTTTGACTTCTGCAGGTATTGAACCCTTTGACTGCCGCAGACATTGAACCCATTGATTGACGCAGACATTGAACCCTTAACGCCGCAGGCATTGAACCTTTCAACGCCGCAGGCATTGAACCCTTGAACGCCGCAGGCATTTAACCTTTGAACGCCGCAGGCATTGAACCCTTGAACGCCGCAGGCATTGAACCCTTGAACGCCGCAGGCATTGAACCCATAGCGCCGCAGGCATTGAACCTTTCAACACCGCAGGCATTGAACCTTTGAGCGTCTCAGGCATTGAACCCTTAACGCCGCAGGCATTTAACCTTTAAACGCCGCAGGCATTGAACCCTTGAACGCCGCAGGCATTTAACCTTTGAACGCCGCAGGC
>JBGSUB010000026.1:0-11137 GCA_041753535.1 Lentimicrobiaceae bacterium | reverse complement strand
CATCACCCCCGCCCGCATGTACGAAGGCTGCACACGCAATGCCTACCACATCTATATGTTCCGCTATCAACCCGAAGCGTTTGCCAACCTGCCCCGCCAGAAATTCCTCCGCGCGCTGATCGCCGAAGGAATTCCCTGCTCCGGCGGCTACGGTCCGCTCAACAAAGACGACTTCATCCGAAACGCCCTGAAAACCCGTCCCTATGTCAAAGTCTACGGCAAGCCGACCATCGACAAGTGGGTCGAACGCAACGAATGCCCCGATAACGACAAGCTCTGCGGCGAAGCCGTCTGGTTCATGCAGAACATGCTGATCGGCCCGCGCACCGATATGGAACAGATCGCGGAAGCGATCGGAAGAATCCAGAAGTATGCGGCGGAGGTGGGGAAGGCTTAGGGCTTGGGGCTTGGGACTTGGGACTTGGGACTTGGGATTTGGGATTTGGGATTTGGGATTTTGAATTTTGGGACTTCTGCAACGCAATAATCTATCCCGATTTTTATATAAATAGCAGGTAATCCCACCCAATCAACTCTTCTGAATATTCTGTTTTTCCTCAAACTTTATCCGTATAGGATTCTGATTTTCATCAATAGCAGCAAACCAGAAACTTGCTTCAATAGCCTTTTCCTGCCGATCCGAGTATTTGTCCTCGATAAGAATATGTACGTCAACTTTTATTTTAACGAAACCTATTTCGGTAACTTTTCCTTTTATTTCGATAATTGAACCCTGATTAACCGGGAGTAAAAAATTAATGTTTTCAACTGAAACGGTTACTGCTTCTTTCCTTAAAAACCGCGTGGCCGTGATATATGCAACTTCATCCATCCACTTCATAGCAATACCACCGAATAAATTATTACGATCGTTCAATGCAAACGGAAATATTATCCGTGTCTGAGTAGTTTCTGACCTGCTTATACGTTCGTCCATAACAATTATTTTTTGCAAATATATAAAAAATTAGGATAGTGAGCATATGTTCACTATCTTTGCAGCGAACAAATGCTCAATTAAATTATGTCACCTCGTATAACACGTCTCCGAAAAGTTCTTAACCCGCCTGTAATAACAGGTTTCAAGCCTTATGGCCCGGAAGCCGGTAAGCAGAATTCTGAACCGGTATTTTTGTTGTATGAAGAATATGAAGCGTTGAGGTTATGCGATTACGATATGTATAACCATCATCAGGCATCGGGAATAATGGGCGTTTCGCGGCCAACTTTTACACGGATTTATTCCGTTACCCGACAAAAAATTGCCAAAGCCTTTGTCGAAGGCAGGCAGATTAGTATCGAAGGCGGTAAAGTTTACTTCGACAGCGATTGGTACCGGTGTAAAAACTGCGACTGTTTTTTCAACAATACTGAACGTGAAAAGGAAATCACAGCATGTCCGTTGTGCAACAGCCCACAAGTAATTGGTTTCGACTATGACAATACAATCAGCGAGTTTGATACAGTTCATAACGATGACATTTGTCGTTGTCCGCATTGCGGATTTGAACAGTCACATGAAAATGGAAAGCCTTGTATCCGTCATGTCTGTCCAAGGTGCAATACTGTAATGAAAAGAAAAGGGCTTTCCAGGTGCAGAACATTTGTAAATCAAAAGTCTAAAAATTCAATTCAGTAGCAGGCAGATAATGTAGGGATTTTCGCATCTAACAGTATGAATTATATAACTATTAAACATAATTATGTAATGCAAAAATCTTTGAACGCTCATACTTTTACATACTAGGATGCACTAAATTTTATCTGTGTTAAAAATAAAAATAAACTATGAAAATAGCTATCACATCAACAGGAAATACACTGGAATCAACTATCGATCCACGGTTTGGCCGCTGTGCTTACTTTGTTGTTTTCGATACCGAAAGCAAATCAACGGAATTTATTCCCAACCCAAACAAGGAAGCTGAAGAGGGAGCTGGCCCGGCAGCAGTGCAATTGGTGGCCTCGCGCAATGTAAATAAGATTGTTTCGGGCGAATTCGGGATGAAAATCAAATCCCTGCTCGACAGCCTTAAAATCCAGATGATCGTAATAAAAGATCCTGAAAAGAAAATCAGTGAAATAATTGCAATGTTGAACCATTAAAAAAACAAATCATGCCAAAACTTGATGGTACAGGCCCTGCCGGTAAAGGTTCCGGTTCGGGACGAAAATTGGGGAAATGCTCTGATACCCCTGCAGAGGAGAAAGTAAAGAAACTTGGGAAAGGTCTCGGAACCCGCCGTAAATCAGCGGCAGGTGAAGGTGAAGGAAAAGGGAAACGATTGCGGAGCGGGCAATAATAAATTTTGCTCAGAGCGGGGTAATATCACGCATTGAAAAAGACCCAAGACCCAAATCTCAAATTCCAGGTCTCAAAAAGTTAAACGAGCAAAGCGGCGGATTAAAACATAGTATACAAGCTTTGGAATTTTGGAACATGGAAGCCAGTAAAAGGAATTTGGAATTTGGAATTTGGAATTTGGAGCTTGGAATTTGGAGCTTGGGATTTGGAGTTTGGTCCCGATAATAATCGGGATGAAACTTAATGAACCCGGTAATTATCCGGTTTTAGTACAACAAATTTAACAAAGGAGGCTATTATGCCAGGTTACGATCAAACCGGTCCGGTTGGGCAAGGCTCAATGACCGGAAGAAGAATGGGGAATTGCAATCCTTCGGTGAATGAAAAGTCAGATGATAAAATTAAAAACGCAGTAATCGGTTTGGTTGCAGTTTTAGTCATCGGCTTAACTGAAAGGATTTGGAACAAGCTAAAAGAACGCCGGCTAAAACCTGGTTTAAAATAGTATTAACATTTTTAAAAAAGGAGGCAATTATGCCAGGATTAAATCAAAAAGGTCCAATGGGACAAGGTTCCATGACCGGTCGCCGAATGGGTCGTTGTACCAATTTCGGTGCTAATCAGCTAAAAGCTGAAGTTGCTGATGAAGCAACCGCTGAAGAAACAACAGTAAACAAAACGGAAGCACAACTTCCTGAAGATTCTTTGGGAAGAGGAATGGGTTTAGGAAGAGGTATGGGCAAGGGAAGAGGAATGGGATCCGGAAGAGGAAGAGGTGGAATGGGCCAGGGATTGGGACGTCAGAACCGTTTCAGAGGTGGAAACTAAAAAACACGGGAGGGGTAAACTGCCCCTCCTTTTTACAAAATTTTTCAAATACACAAAATCATGAATAAATGTATCGCCATTCCGTTGGAAGACGGAGTTTTATGTGCTCATTTCGGGCATTGCCAGCAGTTTGCCATTGTTGAAGTTAAAGATGGTTTAATTACCGATGTTAAAGAAGTAACACCACCCGAGCATGTACCGGGACTTTACCCACGTTGGGTTGCGCAGTTTGGTGTAACCGATGTAATTGCCGGTGGAATGGGCCAACAGGCAATTATGCTGTTCAATGAGCAGAATATCAATGCTTTTGTTGGAGCACCTACCAAAGCAGCAAAGGAATTGGTTACCGATTTTATTGCTGGCAATTTGCAGTTGAGTGCCAATTATTGCAATCACGAGTAAGGACACGATCACGGACATCAATGTAAATAGACTTTGTAATCAAACTTGGTATATCCTGAAATATACGAATTGCGATTTACGATTTACGATTTTTTTTCAGCGAGTTATGTTTCAATCGTCAATCGTACTTCGTCAATCGTACCTCGTCAATCGTACCTCGTAAATCGTACCTCTTAAATCGTACCTCTTAAATCGTACATCTTAAATCGTACATCGTAAATCGTACATCGTAAATCGTACATCGCAAATAAAAATAAAACCTGACTTTATTGTCAGACACGAATTAAGCATCAAAATAACTATGGATGATCGTTGCAAAACCTGCTTTACAAATAACTACGACAGGCTTCTGAAAAAAAATCCTCTATCGGGCTGCCAATCGCTTGAATTATGTGCATTTTTCAGCCGTTTGCTGGATAATAGCGAAAACATTGCCACTGCCGAAATTCAGCGGGAGCTGCAGCATAAGTTGCGGGAGTTAACTGGCGTTGTTGATCCTTATTATAAGGAAAAGCAACAAAGTAATCACATTGCATTGAAGTTGTACAGCGAATGGAAACCCAAAGTGCTTGTTTCAAACGATCCTTTTAACCTGGCATTGCGCTTAGCCATTGCCGGTAATATTATGGATTATGGAGCCAGTCAGGTATTTGATGTTCATAAAACGATAAAGAAGGTACTGAATACAGATTTTGCAATTGATCATTCAAATTTGCTCAAACAACGTATTAAGGATGCCAAACGTGTTTTATACCTGGGTGATAATGCCGGTGAAATAGTGTTTGATAAACTGTTTATCGAAACGATCATGCACCCGAATGTGGTTTTTGCGGTAAAAGATGCCCCCGTGCTGAATGATGTAACGGTTCAGGATGCAAAAGATGTTGGAATGGATGAAGTAGCCGATATTGTTTCGAACGGATATGATGCATCATCTACATTGCTGGAAAAATGCAGCAAAGAGTTTCTGGACGTATATCATTCTGCCGATCTTATTATTTCGAAAGGCCAGGGCAACCTCGAAGGACTTATAAATGAAAAAGATCCACGTATTTTTTTCCTGTTTATGGTAAAATGCGATGTAATTGCCGAACGGGTCGGGGTCGAAAAAGGAAGTTTTGTAGTTTTTAACCAAATTGATGAGTTGTCTCTGAAAAGTCAGATTCCCACAAAATCACTGAAGCCGACCCTAATAAGTTAATTGACCTTCAAATACTTTGGAAATAAAATAAAATTAATTAACCTTAAAAATCAAATTTCTATGAAAAAATTAGTACTGCTTGCCATTTGTGGATTAATGATGGTTTCGTGCAACCAGGCGCCAAAACCAGTTGAAGGTACCGGCACAGAAGCAAATACCGTAGCCGTTTCTGATAACGTGCGGGATGGAGTATTTATCCATATTACCGAGAGTTACAACGATCCTCACCGCGTATTGATGCCTTTAAAAATGGCAGTAATGATGTCGAAAGATCAGGATGTTATCGTATACATGGACATTCATGCCGTGGAGCTTTTAGTTAAAGGTGCCAAGGATCTGACTTTTTCGGATTTCTCATCGGCTCAGGCATATATAAAAGATTTGCTTGCCAACAATGTCGGCATTTATGCTTGTCCCACCTGTTTGGCCGTAGCCGGGTTTAAACCCGAAGACCTAATGGAAGGCATCCAGGTTGCACAAAAAGATAAGTTCTTCAATTTCACAAAAGGACGGATTATCACACTGGATTATTAATCCTCAACCTTAACCTCAACCTCAACCTCAACCTCAACTTCAACCTCAACCTCAACCTCAACCTTAACCTCAACCTCACCCTCACCCTCAACCTTAACCTCACCCTCACCCTTATCTGCCTGACGGTCATCACTATCCGGAATATAACAAAATTGAGATGGGAATAACTTATGTAATAATAGCTTTGTTTTTAGGCAGTGTCGGGAGCGTAGCTCTTGCGGGCATAATGCTGATACTTGGCAATGATAAACTCGAAAAGGTTTCTACTTACCTTATGTACCTGGCCGGAGGAACGCTTTTAGGAGCCGCTTTCCTGGGAATGATCCCCGAAGCCATCAGGATGTCGGAACCAAAGTTGATTCTCCAAGCCATCATGTTTGGGATATTGCTTTTCTTCGTTCTCGAAAAAATAATACTCTGGCGCAGCTGCCGCAATAAAAACTGCGAAAGGCATATGACTGCTGCTGCTCCTATCATCCTTATTGGCGATGCTTTTCATAATGCCATTGATGGTGTGGTTATTGCAGCCGCATTTCTTACATCCACTGAGTTAGGAATATTTGTTACCCTTTCAGTTGTGCTTCACGAAATTCCACAGGAATTAGGCGATTTTGGAATACTGATAAAGAGTGGTTTCTCCCGAAGCAAAGCATTCTGGTACAATGTGCTGAGCGGGGCCACAGCAATGGTTTCGGGTGTTGCAGCTTTTTACACCCTCGATTCACTCCGCTCGCTGATACCTTATGCCCTGGCATTTTCAGCATCCAGTTTCCTGTATATTGCCCTTGCCGATTTAATCCCTGAGATGCACCGAAAAACATCTCTGAAAGCATCAATCAGCCAGGTGTTACTTATTGCATTAGGAATATCTGTCATTTATGTGAGTTTATATTTCAAATAACATTGATCATGAAAAAAATCAAAGTAGGAATTATCATCTGCGACCGATACCATACCTGTGCCGGGGGCAAATGCTTTCGTTCGTTTACCAGCCGCGAAGGAGCCTTTTCAGTGTATAAAGATCAGGATGCTGAAATTGCGGCTTTTACAACCTGCGGAGGTTGTCCCGGTGGTAATATCGAATACGCACCCGAGGAAATGAAGAAAAACGGCGTAACTCATGTTCATTTCGCAACCGGGTTTTTGGTTGGTTATCCGCCATGCCCGTATATGGATCATTTTGCAAAATTCATCCCTGAGAAATATGGAATGAATGTCGTTTTCGGAACACATCCAATTCCTCAAAAATACTATTTGACTCATAAAAATCTTGACACCTGGAATACTCCTTTCCTGCAGGACGCCATTCAGCCATCGCTGACCGACGAAACAACACGACTAAAGTATGACTGACCTTAAATCTTTAAAAATAGCTATTGCCAGTGGCAAAGGAGGAACAGGTAAAACAACCCTTTCGACTAATCTTGCAGCTTATATTGCTGAACGGCATGAAGTTGTATTAGTTGATTTGGATGTGGAAGAACCTAACTCCGGCTTATTTTTTAAAGGTGAACTCATCCATGAAGAAGACATTTTTAAAATGATTCCGCAATGGGATGAAGCAAAATGCACATTGTGCGGTATTTGCCCGAAGGTATGCAGTTACCACGCGGTAATTCAACTCGGGCCATCCATCCTTGTTTTTCCGGAATTGTGCCACAGTTGTTATGCCTGTTCGGAATTGTGTCCTGTTGATGCTTTGCCGATGATACCTAAAAAAACAGGAACCCTTCGCGACTTTCGGATTGGTAAACTTCATTTTGTTGAAAGCCGTCTTGAAATTGGCGAGGAACAGGCAGTTCAGTTAATATCAAAAACCAAGAAATACATTGCTGCTAACTATGGCAAAGTAAGTATTGCAATTTTTGATTCGCCGCCAGGTACTTCCTGCCCGGTGATGGAAGCAACCAAACATGCTGATTTTGTGATCCTTGTCACAGAGCCAACTCCTTTTGGACTTCACGATTTAAGCCTTGCCGTGGAAACCATGCGGGCGCTTAAACGCCCTTTTGGTGTTGTAGTTAACCGGTATGGAATTGGAAATGATGAAGTTTTGGCATATTGCCTGGAGGAAAACATCCCCGTATTGGCAAAAATAGCCAACAACCGAAAAATAGCTGAATTGTATTCGTCAGGAAAATTGATGTACCAGGATTTTCCGGAAGTGGAAAAATCATTATCCGACATTCTGGAGTATTGCATTAAAGAAGTAAAAGGAGGAACAGCATGAGGGAGATCGTAGTTATTTCAGGTAAAGGCGGAACGGGCAAAACATCCATTACGGCTTCATTTGCCATGTTGGGCGGCTCCGATGTTGTGGTTGCCGATTGCGATGTGGACGCGGCAGATATGCATTTGCTGATGCAACCGGATTATAATTTCGCCGAAGATTTTTACAGCGGCGAAGTAGCATATGTCGATCAAAGCAACTGTATACGCTGTGGGAAATGCGTTGATGTTTGCCGTTTTGATGCCATATCCGTTAAAAATAAACTTTTTATAGTTGACCCCATAAGCTGTGAAGGCTGCGGCTATTGTGCCCGCATTTGCCCCACTAAAACCATCGCAAACATAAGTCGCCTGGCTGGAAAGTGGTTTATTTCAAAGATAAAATCCGGAAGCATTATGGTTCATGCCCGACTGGGAATTGGTGCCGATAATTCGGGTAAACTGGTAGCGAAAGTTAAAAACGAAGCCAAAGAAATAGCCCTGGAAGAACGGAGAGGTTTTATCCTGGTTGATGGATCGCCTGGTATAGGTTGCCCGGTGGTTTCTTCACTTTCGGGAGCAAATTTTGTGGTTCTGGTAACCGAACCTTCGGTTTCGGGACTTCATGATCTGAAACGTGTTTACGAACTGGTTAAAAAGTTCAAGATTAAAGCAGGCTGCATCATCAATAAAGCTGATGTTAATCCTGGTAAATGCGCTGAAATAGTGCAGTTTCTGAAAGAAAATGATATAGTTCATTTAACCGATTTGCCTTATGACGAAAACTTCACTAAGGCAATGGTTCTGGGACAAACTATGGTTGAATATGATCATGGGGTATTAAAGGAGCTTCTGACGGATAGTTGGGAGAAAGTTAAGGGGCTAAGTTCCGGATAGTAGAGAATGGGACTGTTTTAAAAGGTCGGGAGACGGAAGACGGAAGTCCGAAGAAAGTGCTGATTGTAGATTTTACATTACAAATTATGGGAAATGAGACGAAAAAATGCAATTGGGCAAAAACGACCAACTTTCAAGTGATAAAAGACGTTCTCCGGATAGCTCCCGACTACCAACTTCCGTTTTCCGTTTTCCGACTTCCGGCTTCCGACATCCGACACGCAGTTTTTCACAACTAAATAAACACTAAAAAACATAAACACATGAAAATCGCATTCACATCCGAAGGAACAACCTGGGAATCATTAATCGACCCACGTTTCGGCAGAACAGAGAATATAATACTTTACGATGAGGAAAGTAAAGAGTTTACAGTTGTTGACAACAGCGCAGTAAAAAATGACGCTCACGGAGCAGGAACTGCTACCGCTCAAAAGATATTTGAGTTGAAACCTGATGTGATTATTACCGGAAACGGCCCCGGCGAAAACGCGGCAAAAGCATTGAAGCATATCAAGATGCGGATATTTGCCGAAGCCAACAATTTGACTGTCAGGCAAGCGTATAATAATTACTTGAGTGGAAACCTTAAAGAAGTGAAGTAGAAATGAATGGTCATCATCATAACTCAGGGAATCACCGTGGCTTCGGGCAAAGTCAACATGGTAAAAGCGAGGGCGGATATTGCATCTGCACTCAGTGTGGGTATACATTAAATCATCAGCCCGGAGTTCCTTGTAAATCACTGTTTTGTCCCGATTGTAAAATATCAATGGTACGGAGCGAAATTCCCGGAAGTAAATCCATTGAAAAGCAGGAAACTGTATCGGAAATAAAACCGGAAGTAACTGAAAAAAAGATTCTGTTTCCCAAAGTTGTAGCTGAGAAGTGTACGGCCTGTGGTGCCTGTATCGAAGTTTGTCCTACAGATACCATTGTAATTGAAAACGGGAAAGCCTTTGTTAAAATTGATAATTGCAGGAATTGCAAGATGTGCATGAGGGCTTGCCCTGAAAATGCTTTTATCCTGGAATAAATAACAAAATGGAAAATATAATTTTCGGACCTGTTCCATCGCGCCGGCTGGGTCGCAGCATCGGAGTAAACAACATTCCTTACAAAGTTTGTACATATTCCTGTGCCTACTGCCAGGTTGGGAAGGCGAATAAAATGCAGGTCGAAAGGCAGGAATTTTATGCTCCCGACCTTATAGCGGCACAATTGGAACAGAAATTAGATGGGTTGAATGCCGCTGATTTTCCCGATTATATTACCATAGTTCCTGATGGCGAACCTACACTGGATATTCACCTGGGTGAACTTATCCAGAAACTCAAAGCTTTCGGTATTCCGGTTGCGGTTATTACAAACAGTTCGCTCCTGCATCGCAACGATGTCAGGGATGAACTGATGCTGGCCGACTACGTTTCGGTTAAAGTTGATACGGTTAACCAGGCTTCGTGGAAAAAAATCAACAAGCCTCACAAAGACTTAACCCTCAGTTTAATACTTGAGGGAATCAATGAGTTCTCCGGGCAGTTCAAAGGCACTATGGTTACTGAATCAATGCTGATACGAAATATAAATGATTCGTACGACGAACTGGAATCCACTGCCCAATTTCTCAAAGAGATTAGTCCCGATATAGCCTACATAGCAATTCCCACGCGCCCGCCGGCATTCGAAGGCACATTTCCGGCTGACGAAACAGCGGTAACCCTGGCTTACGAAATTTTCACCCACTATAAGTTGTCAGCCGAACTGCTCACCGGTTACGAAGGGAATGCTTTTGCTTCATCAGGCAATTTTACTGATGACATCCTGAGCATTACAGCCGTTCATCCCATGCGAAAAGATGCGGTAAAGCTATTAATGGCTAAATCAAACGCTTCCGAGGAAAACCTTAATCTGTTAATCAGCAGTGGATTGCTCGAAAAAATAAAATACAACAGGCAGGAATACTTCTTGCGGAAATTTGGCAACAACAAAAAACACTGAACAATATGGTAACAGCCAAATTATATCCGGAATCAGGCGTTGAACTTACAGAATTTACAGCGCACAACTACGACCTGATGATGAATACACTTTCATTTGGCCGGTATAGCAAATTTATCCGCAACGCAATAAAGGATATCGGGATCAGACCTGCAGATTCAATCCTCGATTTGGGATGCGGTACCGGGCGGAACGCGGGTTTAATGCTTAAATACCTGGGCGAAAACGGGAAAATTACAGGTATCGATCTGTCGGCGGTAATGAAGGTACAGTTCGAAAAACGTTTCAATGGTGAAAATAGAGCAACATTCAGTCAGCAGCGGATTGATATCCCCTTCGACCTGGGTGAGAAATTTGATATCGTCTTTATCAGCTTTGTTATCCATGGGTTTCCGGATGAGGTGCGAAGTGCCGTTATCGAAAATGCAAAAACACACCTGAAACCCGGAGGTCATTTCGTTATCCTCGATTTTGCCGAATTTGATATGGCAAAAATGCCTGCTTTCCACCGATGGATTTTTAAAAAGATTGAATGCCCGTATGCTTTTGATTTTATTGAGAAGGATTGGAAGACTATTCTCAAAACAAAGAGTTTTTTGGCTGAAAAGGAAAGTTTCTACTTTTTCACTGGAGTTTCCTCAAAAATCAATAGGTAAATTTGTCTTTCCCTTTTATTTCAAGCCTTTACAGGTTTTGGGATGTGCAATGTGATTTTTTGTAAAAAAAAGTGTTTCCTTAAAAAAATTGCGCCCAAAATGCGAACT
>JBGSUB010000025.1:0-9242 GCA_041753535.1 Lentimicrobiaceae bacterium | reverse complement strand
CGCAAGGCGGTTTGCAATATCTGCCTGCACAGCTATTGCGAAGGTTCATCCCTTTGTAGAGACCCCTTCATCTTCTATACAGCATGTAAAAGAACTTTCTTTACTTAAATTCGTACTTTTACTTCAGGACACACCTTCGCTGAGTTATTCAATCATGGCTATTTCATGTTCTTTATGTTTTGAGTTTTTGTTATTTTTTCAGGAGATTCTATTATTAAGTCGCAGAAAACAGTAATCCTGACAGATAAAATGTCCTTTTATCAAAGATAAACTGATCTTTCAGAACAGCATCAACTTTAAATCTTATTTTGCAGCAGTCTTTTTGGTCCCAGAACTTCATAAGTTACGCAATCGTACTTGTATCCGGAAAGGTGCATGTTCATTGTGGTGCAATCACCCTGATGTTTACTTCGAAACCAGGCTCTGTATAGGTAGCTTCCTGAAAGCATCCCGAAAACAGGACCAATAAAATACAGCCACCAACCCTTCCATTCATTTGCTATAAGTGCAGAGGATAATGATCGTGCAGGATTCATGCTCATCCCTGAAAAGGGAGCTTCGAAAGTGATGAACAGCATCAGTAATACAGCTACAAAATATCCGGTATAAGCTGCCAGCCTGGAGGAGTTGCTGCTAAACAGAACTGTTAGAATTATGGTAAAGGAGATGATGAACTCCATCCCTAAAGCAACTCCAATTCCCTGATGACCTGGTGCTGTTACCAGATAATTTACACTTGGATTGGAAATGTAGTTAAATAGAACCCATCTGAATAGCAGTATTCCACAAACACCACCTATAAACTGAAACAAAATATACCAGAATGCGTCTTCTTTGGAAATCCGGTTAAGGGTGAGAAACGTAAGTGTTACTGCCGGATTCATATGTGCGCCGGAGCGTTTGCCCCATTGTGAGTAAATGAGTATTACAGCTGTTAAACCCATAGCCAATCCGATGAGGAATCTTCGGAGAATGGCTGCTTCAACCAGATGACGTATTGGAGATGATGGGTGTTCGATAATAATAACAAATAAACTGGCTGAAATCATAAACGTTCCCAATGCCCAAGCTTCGATAAGGTATATCTGCCAGTTTTTATGAAAGGCGGTAATTAATTTTTCCATTACCGGTTTATCTTAGATTTTTATACATGAGTTGCAACTGAATCAGGGCACTTACCGACCATGCCTGTTGAACTGCACCCTTGCCTTCTTCCGGCTTTAATCCGTCGAATATTTCAGAAACACCGTTAATACAATCCGATTCATAGAAATGTTTGCGCAAAGCGTTAAGGGAAATTTTGATTTTATCCGAAACTTCCTTCGTATTGCCATAAACGTACACACAGGCCTGGAAATAATCAGCCAGAAGAAATGCCCATACGGTACCTTGATGGTATGCTGAATCTCTTTCCAATTGGTTTCCTCTGTAAACCGGCCTGAAATCCGGACTATCCGGTGAGAGTGTCCGCAATCCATAAGGAGTGAATAAATGCGATTCAACCACTTTTAATATTCCTTTACCAGTGTTTTTATCAATCATTTGAAAAGGGAGGCTAAGCGCATAGATTTGATTTGGCCGGATAGATGCGTCTCCCCTGAAATTTAATCCGATAACATCGTTAAGGTAACCATTACTGTTTAAAAAATAAGGTAGGAAATGAGAAGTTAGTTTTTCGGATAACGTCTCAGATTCGGATAAAAGTTTGAAATCTTCTTCCGGAAATTCTTTTCCAAAAAACATATAAATCTGAAGAGCATTGTACCACAAGGCCTGAATTTCAACCGGGCATCCATGCCGGGGAGTTACTACATAATCGCCAACACGGGCATCCATCCAGGTAAGCTGAGCAATCCCATCGCCTCCATAAAGGAATCCTTGTTCGGTAACATGTATGTTGTAACGGGTACCGTTGATATGTGCCTGCAAGATTTCTTCAAGATGATGGATATTTTCTTTTATAAATTCAGAATCGCCAAATTCCCTGTAATATTTGTAAAGCGAAACAAAAAGCCATAAAGTGGCATCGATGGTGTTGTATTCGGGTTGTTCTTTTTTGTTGTCGGCAAACCGGTTGGGCAACATGCCCTGATCAATACTTTTTAAAAATGTGCTCAATATTGATTTGCTGGTTTCCTGATCTCCAAGTGCAATGGTTAATCCCTGCATAGCAATCATGGTATCCCTGCCCCAATCCGTAAACCAGTGGTAACCGGCGATGATAGATTTGCTTCCTGTTGATTTGCGATCAACTATAAACTGATTACCCGATAAAATAAGGTCTTTAAGGAAGGTGTCTTTTGTTCCTTTTGGAATAAGATTTTTCAGGCGATTAATTTCCAGGGCTTTAAGTTTTTCAGGAACCTTATTAATCATTTCTTTGTCTGTTGAAAACGTAAGATAAAATTTTTCACCAGGTTTCAATTTAAATTCGATATAGCCTAAAGAGAAAGCGTCTTCTGTATAATCTTGTCCACGAAGTTGTTCTTCAGGATATTGGTAATTCTTAAACCAGTTAAACTCTTCTTGAAATTTTCCACCTGAATGTTTAACATACAAAGGTTCGGCCAGGGCGCAGGTATAAACTTCGAGTGTATTGCCTCCCAAGCCAAAATAATGACAGAATTCAGTATCTTCATGATACAGGCTATGGTAATCCCGGTAAACATAAAAGGGATTTAGTGATAATTTTGAAACTTTTTTACCAGTATTTTCATATTCCACAATTGTAGTGTTAGAGCCATGAACCATAAAGATGGTTTTCTTAATCAGGTGCCCTTTCAAAGAAAAAAGAGTTGCCGGCAATGGATTACGATCAAAGCTTACAATATGAAGATAGCCTTCTGGATGAATTACTCCGGGAAAATAATTGGAGGAAAGGCTATCCTTGCTACCATCAGACGATACTACTGTTTCTTCTATTTTTGTAACAAGCACTTGCCGTTGAATTGGGGGATTGAGCGATGCAACGAGCAAACCGTGGTAACGCCTTGTATTTGCACCTGAAATTGTGCCGGATGCATAACCGCCGATGCCATTGGTAACGAGCCATTCTTTGGTTAAGGTTTCCTTTGAATTATCTGAATTGAATGTTAGCATGATTAAGTTTATCTATTAGACGGCAAGCATTAAAAAAGCTGACAGAAATTAAAATTTTGTTACTACTGCGAAACGAAATTTCACATACACTTGTCATCCTTACTTGTATATGCGATTGATCAACTCTGCAACCAGGCCTGTCCATCCTGTTTGATGCGAAGCGCCTATACCCCTGCCTGTATCGCCATGGAAGTATTCGTAAAAAAGGACAAGATCCTTAAAATGCGGATCATGCTGATACAAGGAGTTATTACCATGTACAGGACGGTTACCCTCAGCATCTTTTGTAAAAAGGGAAATCAGTCCTGATGAAATATCACCGGCAACCTGGTCGAGGTTTACAAGCCTGTCGCAACCGGTAGGGCAAGCAGTAATCACGCTATTTCCATAATACTGATAGAGTGAAAGAAGGGATTGAACCAAAAGGTAATTCATTGGCATCCAAACCGGCCCGCGCCAGTTGGAATTGCCGCCAAAAAGGTTACTACGGCTTTCACCCGGCTCATATTCAAGTCCATATTCTTTGCCATCAATTTTAACACTATAAGGTTTTTCATGAATTTTAGAAATACTTCGGACGCCATGTGCTGACAGGAATTCCTTTTCATCAAGTAAGGATTTTAATAATTTTTCGAGCCGGTGTCGGGGTGTAAGGGAAAGCAAAATGTCATCACCATCTTTTAGTTCTTCGATAACGATGTAAAGGTTATTCTTAATGCGATAATTGCGGAACCAGTTTAACCGGCTTACGAAATCAGGTACTTTTGCCAGTCTCTTTTTATCAAGCACCAATGTTGCAAAAAAGCTGCTTAGCCCAACAAGTGACCGGACTTTCAGCGGGATATAGCTTCCGTCAGGTTTAGCAAGTAAGTCATAAAAGAAACCTTCCTCCTCATCCCAGGCTCCTGTCCAATCTTCACCAATGCGGTTTAATGACTCCGCTATGTAAACAAAATGTTCAAAAAACTTGGTGGCAACATCTTCGAATGTTGCATCTTCCTGCGAGATTTCGAGCGCCATGTCGAGCATATTCAGGCTATACATGGCCATCCAACTGGTACCATCTGCTTGCTCAAGATGCCCTCCACCGGGGATAAATGCGCTGCGGTCGAAAACCCCGATGTTATCAAGTCCGAGGAATCCTCCTTCGAACACATTGTTATCTTTATGATCTTTTCGGTTTACCCACCAGGTAAAGTTGATCAATAGTTTCTGAAAAACCTTTTTCAGAAAATCAATATCTCCTTTTCCTGATTGTTTTTTCTCCGTGCGGTAAACCTGCATACAAGCCCATGCGTGAACCGGAGGATTTACATCGCTGAATTTCCATTCGTAAGCCGGCAACTGCCCGTTGGGACGCATATACCATTCCCTGAGAAAAAGGATTAACTGATTTTTAGCGAAGTCAGGATCAACCATTGCCAGCGGAACGCAATGAAAAGCCAAATCCCAGGCAGCATACCATGGATATTCCCACTTATCGGGCATCGAAATAATGTCTTCATTGTTAAGCGTAAACCATTCGCTGTTTCGTCCGTTTTTACGGCTCACGGGAGGCATAGTTTGACCGGGATCGCCTTTTATCCAGCGCGGAATATCGATATTATAATATTGTTTACTCCACAACATGCCGGCAAAAGCCTGACGTTGAATATTTCTTAGCTCGGGATCTTCAACACACAATTCATTGTAAAATGCATTGGCTTCAGCCAAACGATCAGCAAAAACATCATCGAACTCGTCCAAAAGCGGATTGCCTTTTAATGCAACTTTGGATAAGCGAAGTCTGATTTCCTGACTTTCACCTCCTGGAATCTGTAATTCATACACTGGCGAGAATTTTGTGCCTTCGCTCTTACCATTGAATAAATCAAATTGTTGTGTTACTACAGCGTTGTTGATGGTGTCTTTTACAAACGGGCTGGCGTTTGGTAATCCAAAAATCCGTTCGCTGTTTGTTTCATTTTCAGTAAACAAGGTGCGATCAGGATTCTGAAAATAGAGGTTGTACCCTCCAAGTGATTCGTGTGTAATTTTTACCTGGCCATAATTTTTATTCTTTTTACCAAGAATAATTGCAGGCTTCTGATTAATGAGTCCGAAACTCCAGAGGTTACGTAACCAAAGGGTTGGTAATACAGATATTCCGGCTTGTTCCTGGCTGCGGTTATGAATGGTGATTTTAATCAAAATGTCATCTTCCGCATTTTTTGCGTATTCCGTAAAAACATCGAAATAAAGACCATCATTAAATAAACCGGTGTCAACCAACTCGTATTCGTCTTCTTCTTTTGATCGCTGCTGATTGGTTTTGAGGAGCTCTTCGTACGGATAAGCAGATTGCGGGTATTTGTACAAATGTTTCATGTACGAATGAGTGGGTGTGCTGTCGAGGTAGTAGTACAGCTCTTTAACGTCCTCGCCGTGGTTGCCTTCGGAACCAGTCAACCCAAAAAGACGCTCTTTGATAATAGAGTCCTTTCCATTCCACAAGGCAACTGCAAAGCAAATATTGCTAAATTCATCGCTGATGCCGGCCAGGCCATCTTCACCCCAGCGATAGGTACGGCTGCGGGCATGATCGTGCGGGAAATAATCCCATGCGCTGCCATCAGGGCTGTAATCTTCCCTGACAGTTCCCCATTGGCGTTCGCTGAGGTAAGGACCCCATTTCAGCCAGTTTTGTTTGCCGGAATATTGATCCTGTAAGCGTGTTTTTTCGTGATTTACTTTTTTCATACTAAACTGATTTTTTTCTCGCAATTTTTTTCTCGCAAAGTCGCGAATGTTTTTTTCATGCACAGGTACTAAGACGCCAAGATTCTTTTATCCGTTTTCTGTAAAGCCAGGGTACAGCGTCATACCGCCATCAACAACAATGGTGGTGCCGTGGATGTAATCTGCCTCGTCAGAAGCCAGCCAAACGGCAACAGCCCCAATATCAGTAGTTTGCCCGATACGTTTATACGGAATGAGTTTATTTAATTTTTCGAGCGCTTCGGGAGTCTCCCAGGCGTCGCGGTTAATGGGTGTTTGTATGGCGCCAGGAGCAATACTGTTGACACGAATTCCTTTAGGGCCCAGTTCCTGTGCCATTGATTTCATCAACAACATCACCCCACCTTTCGAAGAGGCATAATTTACATGGCCGGCCCAGGGGATAATTTCATGCACCGAACTCATGCAAATAATTTTACCCAGCGCACAGGAGTGGTCAGTTTTTCCACGTCGTAAAAACTCGCGGACAGCCTCGCGTGAGCATAAAAACTGACCGGTAAGGTTTACATCGATCACCATTTGCCATTGAGCCAGGGTCATGTCCTGAAAGGCAGCATCGCGCTGTAAACCGGCATTATTTACCAGGATGTCAACGGTGCCAAAATGTTGTTTAGTAATTCTGAACATTTCCTGCACCTGATCCTCTTTGCTTACATCAGCTTTAACGGCAATGGCTTTGGCAACCGAATCGCTCAGTTCAATCTGATGTGCAACTTCCTCTGCTCCTTGCTGGTCAACCACGTAGTTTACTACCACGTTGGCACAGTCGCGGCCCATCGAGAGCGCTACTTCTTTACCTATACCTGAATTTGCTCCGGTTACAATGCATGTCTGGCCTATCAGACGGTGATGTGGGTTTTGTCTCATTTTTCTGAATGTGTGTGTGAATTTTCTTAATCGTTTATAAAAAGTGCATGCCCATCGGGATCGCTTATGATAAATCCTTGATGCATTCCGGTTTCAGCAGGATTGAAGCTAATCATACCTGTAGAGATCAGCCGGGCATCTGTTGCACGAACTTTGTTGTACATGTTTTGGGCATCCATTACTTTCAGCGAAGTATGCCAATACCAGATATCCTTTGCTTTAGTGTCCGCAGGATAAGGACGGCCACCGGGCGGGGCAATGTAATCAAGGAATTCAAGTCCAATGCCTGATTCAGCTTTCAGCCCGGTAATTTTTAGGTGAGCCCCGAAAACCTGGTTTAAATGCTCTTGTTCCGTACCGTAATTTTCGCTGTTCCCTGCTATATCCAATCCGATCAAATCCTTGTAAAATTTCAGCGAAGCCTTTGTAGATTCAATCCCAATGGCCGTATGATCAATTCCTAGGAAAAGTTTGTCCCCCTTATCTTGCCATTTTGGATTTCCTTTGCCTTTCGGGAAGTTTATCAATTCTAGATTATGCCCGTCAGGATCACGAAAGTAGAATGCTGAAATACCAGCGGCAGCAGGAAGATAGTCCGGTAATGTTTGAGGGGATGATGAAACATGGATTACATCATTTTCCAATAGCTGCTGATAAGCCTTTTGCATATCACTTACTACAATAGCTATGTGCTGAAACCAAAGATCGTTGCTGTGGCTGTTGGTAGGAATTTTACGGCCAGAGTCAGACTTCGAATGAAACTCCATTAATTCAATTTGTTCTTCGCCCAGGTGTAAACGGGCAATTTCAATTGTGAGCGATGTATCCTGAATATTAAAAAGCTGTTGAATGTTTTTATCTTTTAAAGCAAACAGGGTGTCTTTTTCAAAAGGTAATATTTTGGTATAAAACGCCAAAGCATCATCCATGCTGCTTACTGTTATAGAAACGCTGCTGACAGCATTTACGCTCTGTGCATGAAGCTGAGCGTGAGTTTGAAGCACAAATAACCAGAGAAATATATTTATAAGTTTTGGTATCATAACACTTCATTAATCAAGTGATCACCAACCCTAAGCGCATTGGCCATAATAGTCAAAGCCGGATTTACCGCAGAACTCGATGGAAAAAAGCTGCCGTCCACCACATAAAGGTTTTCGACTTCATGCGCCCGGCAATCGGTGTTAAGCGCTGAGGTTTTGGGGTCATTGCCAAATCGGATGGTTCCACATTGATGTGCTGTTCCGGCAATTGGGATTTTCTTACCCAAATAAATATTGTTAGGTAAAAGGTGCGATTCGCAGCCTGCATGCTCCAGAATCCAGCGAAGTTTTTTTTGCAGGCGCTTGTGGCCTTCCTGGTTATTTTCGGTATAACTCAACACAATGTTGCCGGTTTTATCCAAGGTAACCCGGTTTTCGGACAGTGGCAAATCTTCTGAAGTCATCCAGAAATCGAGGGCATGTTTAGCCATATAATCCAGGGTCAAACCCGGTGCAAATGAAGGAGCATCTTCCCTGAACATCATTGGATCTGACTTGCCAAGCATTTGAATATGTCCCATCGGGAAGCCAAAATCTTCGGCTCCGAAATAAAAATCGTTGATGGCGAATGTTTTACCAAATTTGGTAGGATTGGGTTTGGTGGAAAGCGCGATCATGGCAGAATTGTTATGCGCCATATAGTGACGGCCAACCACATCTGAATTGTTAGCAAGACCATTTGGGTGTTTTTCATTGGCTGAGCGTAAAAGCAAGGCCGCACTGTTGATCGCGCCAGCCGAGACTACAACCACGTTTGCAGAATAACTGATGGTTTCGTTATTGCGGATGACCTCAATGCTTTTAATTTCGTTTCCTGTATCGTCCGTAATCAAGCGTGAGACATAGCTATTGGTTTCCAAGGTCACATTCTCATATTTCAAGGCTTCTTTAATCCCAACAACATGCGCATCGGCTTTGCTTTCAGTCGGATCGGGAAAACCATCGAAGCGGTCTAAAATAACGGATGATTCTCCGGGAGTTTCTTCGTTTCTGAATCCTATTGGGAGCGGGAAAGGTTTTAAACCTAATTTTTTAACATCAGCGAAAAGTTCCTGGATACGGGGTTCATGCTCCAGCGGTGGCAAGGGATAGGCATTTGATTCAATAGGTTCGGTCGGGTCGCTTCCACGAAGGCCATGCACCGAATAAAGTTTTTCCGCTTCTAAATAATACGGCGCAAAATCGCTGTATTTTAGATCCCATGCTGGTGAAATGCCGCCGTGATGCTTCACTTCATGAAAATCTTGTTCACGCATCCGCAAAAGGGCTGCCCCGTAAACTTTGGTATTCCCTCCGACACAGTAATGAATTCCCGGATGAAATGATTTGCCATTTTTATCCGTCCAGTTTTCTTTGGCTTTGTAACGCGCTTTTAAAAAAACTTCTTCGGTATCCCAGTTTTCCTTTTCGCGGGGAATGTAATCACCACGCTCAAGAATGAGTATTTTTTTTCCG
>JBGSUB010000024.1:0-48663 GCA_041753535.1 Lentimicrobiaceae bacterium | reverse complement strand
GCATACAAACATTTCCTGTTAACAACCCACGTATTTTCAGAACAGCAGACTACTCTTACATAAAACCACCTGAAATAGCACTGAAAATTGTTAATAACGTAGTAATTTTTTAAACTGATTAGTTACAATTTTTAAAAATAGGAGATTATCCTGCACAGCCATTAAAAAACCAGAGAATGCAGTACTGTTAAGACTGGCACCATGCGGACATTCTGATTTTACGTGATTGCAAACTTATTGCCACACCAGTGCGGATTTACAACGCGTGCTTCCCGTTATTTTTTCATAGAGTATAATTTGTAGGAACAATCTGGCAAAAATTTAGTCTCATATGTCAAAAGAAAAGTAAGGATTGTAACTCTTCATGAGCATGAGTTTTGAGATGATTTAATTTTTTATATCAGAAAGAATCGAAACCAATGCACATTATAATGTTTCGATTTTTCAAGTTAGCTTGAAATCAATGATCATGTCTTTTTTATTTTTGAAAACATAATTTTTAACATTGGAATGGATGCAAGTACGATAAATCCGAAAAGTAAATAGATACTGTAATTAATCAATTGTGGATAAGCTTTGCCAAGATAATATCCAAGCGGTGTTAGTGAGCCAATCCAGATCACTGCTCCAATGATATTCAGGAAACTGAATCGAACTAATGGAACTCCTGATGCTCCGGCCAGCATTGGGATCATGGTTCGGATAACGGGCATAAATCTTCCGGTTATAAAAGCCAACATACCGTATTTTTCAAAATATCCTTTACTCTTTACAAGATAAGCTCTCTTAAATATCTTTGCATCCTCCTTATTGAACAGTTTCGGACCCAGCCATTTCCCTTTGGCATAACCCGTAAAATCGCCAAGAACTGCAGCTGCAATCATTGCTGAAACCAAAACCAACAAAGAAACATCCAGATAATGTGTACCACAAAGTAAACCGGCAGTAAAAATCAGGAAGTCACCTCCGGGAAGCACCAAACCAAGGAAGAAACCTGTTTCAAGATAAATAATTACAAGTAAAAGGATAATTCCACCATATTGTATCAGATGGACGGGATCGGTAAATAGCTGACTAAAGCTGAGTGATAAAAACAGGCTCTCCTTCATAAAAATTTGTTGTCTTTTTTAAACAGTGATTATGCAAATCTATCTGTATTCATTCAGCTTTTAGTTTTTTCTTTCCTTATACAGGCATTTAAATAAGATTCTACTTTAAGTTCCATTCTGAAGTTGAAAAGCGCTCTCCTACTTTTTACTCTTTTCGGAAAGCAGTGTGTTATTATATAAATTCTGCATTCTTTTATCAATATCGGCAATGGTATCAGCACATTCTTTTAATTCCTGTGTTACAACTGCAATTTTTTTATCCGTAAGTTTGAATGATAATTCGTGATCAAGCGATGCCCAAAAATCCATTGCAATAGTGCGTACCTGAATTTCAACTTTAACAAGTTCTTTACTGGCCGACAGAAAAACCGGAACTGTCACAATCAGGTGGAGGCTTCGGTAACCATTCGGCTTCGGATTTTTAATGTAATCGGAAGTGCGTATGACACTTATATCATCCTGCGATGCCAGCAGCTCTGCAATCAGATAGATGTCATCAATGTACGAGCATATTACCCTGATTCCGGCTATGTCAGTGAGGTTCTTCCTGGCGGATTCAACACTGAGTTCGCACCCGAGCCTGTTAAGCTTATCCATGATACTCTTGGGCGTTTTGATCCTCGATTTTATATGATGAATAGGGTTGCGGTCTTTTACATGTTTAAATTCATCATTCAGATTTTCGAGCTTGGTTGTAATTTCCCTTGCTGCGGATGAATAAAGATTTTCAGTGACTATAAAAGAATTAATTGCCTTAGCTTCATCGTCAGGCAGAATATAGCCTTTTAGCCCATCGAAAAGATAAGCAGCTTTTGAACTGTCTACATTTCCCATTTTGTTCAACTGTTGGTTATACGTTTGTTCTTCAAAATCTTATTTTTAATTACTGCCCGTAAATCAGATGCATATCTGTGCCTGAGAAATTTGCTTTAGAAATTGAATTAAAAATCCCGGAATTATGCGGAATCTGCTGCGTTTCATTCATTTTAGCTTTCATCAATCCTACGAGATAATTCTTTACTCATGTTGTTCTAACTTAAATTTATTACGGTAGTATTCGGAACCAATGATTTTTAAACAATCAAGTGAACCTTTCCACTTCTTTGTTAAAGAATTCACTTGCAAAAGAAAGCTGCCGCAGTGTGCCTTGCTTTTTGTTTTGATGAGCCTCCATCCGCTCAAGAATATTTAAAAGTGTTGTTATGGTTTCCATTATGTTGGGGCCTTTATTGAGCATTACACATTCGGCTCGCACCGACATGGAAGCATCTGTAATTTCGGCCCGGGTAGCCAAGCCTGTCTGCGCAAGATTTTCGAGTATTTGTGTAGCCCAGATTACAGGAACATGAGCTGCTTCGCAAACCCATAGTATTTGCTCCTGCACTTCCGAAATCCTTTCAACACCAAGCTCAACCACTAAGTCTCCCCTGGCTATCATCACACCGATATTCGACCATTTCATGGCTGTAAGCAATAAATCGGGCAAATTATTAAACGACTCTTTGTTTTCAATCTTAAGCACCAGGCCAATGTCCATACGGTTAAGCTTCGACAGAGCATCCATCAGTTGTTTCACATCATCAGCGGTTCTTACAAATGAATAGCCAACAATATCAGCATGTTTTGCGATAAAGGGTAAATTACTGGAATCTTCTTCTGTAAGCGAAGGCAGTTGCAAATGTGTGTCGGGCAGGTTTATACCTTTCTCTTCCTTTAATTTAGTTCCCTTTGAACTGGATTTTGTTATGATAACTGCAGCATGTTCAGCAGATATAGCATCAATAACACCGCCAATTTTACCATCGTCAAACCATATATGATGTCCAATTTCAAGATTTCCCACTACATCCGGAATGCTCATTGAAACCAACGCAGCAAAGGTTTTTTTAGGGACCTTTTTCTTAATGGACTTTTTCAGCTCGGCTTCGGTAGAGTATAATCTGATCCGATCGCCGACATGCAGTATGAGCTGACCTTTTTTCTGATTCTTCTTTTTGAGAATATGAATTTTCTCGGAACGGATTTTAGGCCCGGAGAGGTCCATGTATATTTTACAGCGTTTTCCGGCTTGTTTTTCGGCTATGCGTATGGCATCAATCATGCTTTTCCAAACCTCAGTATTGTCGTGACCGCAATTAATACGGGCTATTTCCATACCATGCGTCAACAAGTCAGTTATGTATTTTACATCGCCGGCTGCTTCTGACGGCAGGGTAACCATTATTCGTGTGCCGATTTGGTTGTTGCTTTCGCCAAAGAGCCTGTTTGTATTCTGCTCAAGCAACTCAAGCGTGGTAAAAAAGTTCCAGGTGCTTTTTTTCGGACTCAACAATCCTTTAACACTCTGGCCCTGTATAGTTTTAAGATGGTATAAAATATTATCGATGTTTGTAAGCACGTACCTTTCAGCATTAGCGAATGACGACAAGCCTAAAAACGACAGGTTTCCTTGTTTGATGCGAATGTCGAAAGTCCGGAGAGAGAGATAGTCAACCAGGTTTTTAGCTGCATAGGCATAATTTTGGTGTACAGGGAATTTTGCAGTCTGAAAACGTTCCATGTTATGAATAATACATGCCCTGATTTCCTCAATTTTTCTGGTAAGTTCTGTGGTGGTTATCTTTCTCATTTTCAGATAGAATTAAGGTTTTCGTATCCGTAAGGAAAGAATAATGCTTCCGGTTATTATGGTGGCGATAAATACCAGCGACCATTCGATAGGTATTTTATAAACATCGATCAGCAGCATTTTTATTCCAACAAAAACTAAAACTACTGCAAGCCCATAACTCAGCAGCCAGAAGCGATGCACTACGCCTGCCAATGCAAAATAAAGAGAACGCAATCCCAAAATGGCAAACACATTTGACGTGTAAACAATAAACTGGTCTTGTGTTATTGCCAGGATAGCCGGGATGCTGTCGACAGCAAAAATAAGATCAGTTGTTTCGATAAGAATTAAAACTAAGAATAAAGGTGTTGCAAATCGTTTGCCATCGAGTTTCACGAAAAATTTATCTTCCTGCAATTGAGGTGTAACCGGCATAAACTTTTTAAAGACTTTTATTACCGGATTTTTATCAGGTTCAATGGTTGCATTGTTATGATAAAACATTTTATAGCCAGTATAAATCAATAATGCACCAAAGAGATAGATGGTAAAATGAAATTTTTCAATCAGTGCAACCCCGGCAAATATGAAAATCACACGCATGATCAGTGCACCTAAAATACCCCAGAACAAAACTTTGTGCTGATATTTTGAAGGAATCTGGAAATAACTGAAAATCATTATAAAAACAAAAATATTGTCAACGCTCAGTGCTTTTTCTACAAGATACCCGGTAAAAAACTCCAGGGCTTGTTGCTGACCTCTCCAATAAAAAATCAGTGCATTAAAAACCATGGCAAGGAAAACCCAAACGAAAGTCCATGTTAAGGCTTCTTTTAAAGAAATTTCATGAGCTTTTCGGTTAAAAACACCCAAATCAAGTGCCAGCATAAGTAATACAAAAGCATTGAAGAGTATCCAAAATATAACAGGGGTGTCCATGAATTCAATTATTTAGTAATCAACGTAACTATTGAGCTATTGTTTATTTTCATTCAAAACGGGTATTAAAATGAAGTCTTGGTGACCTCTGACACTTTGGCTCAGTGCACCGATTCTGTCTTCCCTTCTTGCACCTTGCAAGTGACTTCCAACAAAACAAATGCACCCATTAATTGAAAAAGCAGAACCTATTTTTTAAAAGTATAGGATATACCCACAGAAGCATAATGGAATAAAGCAAAATTGTAGACTTCAGCATTATCAGCACCTCCTTCCAGTATTCGATACCCTGCCCGTATTCTCAAATTGTCAGACAAATTATACGTTGCAGCAATCTGAACATCTTCGGCTCTTCCCTGCGGCGCAGCAAGTGCATCGCCATCCAGCAGGAGACCAAACTTGTCATCCATCTTCCAGAAAAGCCTGAAATTAATAATGGGTACAAATCCTACATTAGTTTTCGCAGAAGTTAACCCGGGCGAAGAAAGTGCAATTTCAGCCTCCCTGATTTTTGCAGTGAGCCCTAAACCAAACTCAAATTTGGGTTTTAGCACAATATTGTAGCGGTATGTGAGCCTGTACGAATTAAATTTATAGGTACCTGATAATTCAGTATTGGCAGGAAACACAACTCCTTCAAAGAAAATATCATTTGGCACACTGCCTTCTGATGTAGTTTCGAGCGGAGCATATAGTAATGAAAATGTGTGCCGTGATTTTACAGTGTAATTCAATCTTATCCTGTAGAAGAATTCTGTTTTAGGAATCAGATCGTCTTTTAACGAAAAGAATGTACCCTCATCGCCGGGAATACGGACATCATTGTAACCTGTAAAAACAAGTCCTGATTCCAGATCAATCAGGGCCTGGGCTTTTAGGGATGATGCGCAACCTAAGAGAATAAAGGTTATAATCGCTGAAATGAATATTTTTTTCATATGATTTGTATTAGTGTTAATATTAACCACTAATGAGGATTATTGGGGTTCATTGCTTTGGCCATCCTGAAGTTTTCCATTTATTTCATTCAATTTCTTCAATATTTCCCTGTTTGAATTTCTGGTTGCAGCACCCATTAAAATTATTTTAACAGAAACCAATAAGACCCCCGCTTCCAGCAATAAATCTTTTGTAAAACCTGTTGCAAAAAGCGCTATTGTAAAAAGAATAAATGTTAACGCAATTGTAATTGTATTGGCTAAGTCGAAGTTTTTTTTCATTTGAGTCATTTTTATAATTTACTGTATCAGTGAACGTTTCTTTAAAAAAATAAGAAGTCTTTGTTTGTATAATTTAATAATATTTTCGCCTCACCCATTTCTCAAAACCAATTATGATCAGAATTGAGAAAGCTACAGCAGCTGATAAACCCCAGGCATCATAATATAAAGGAGACGATTTAAATACCTGGTTCATAAAAGGAAGATAGACAAAGGAAACCTGCACGAGCAATACTATTGCTATCCCAAGGTAGATAGAAAGATTTGAAAACAGGCCTATATGATTTGCCGAATATTTTAACGAACGGCATTCGATAAGATAAAACACCTGGAATAAAACCATAGCGGTTACCGCCATGGTTTGTGCTTCCGACAGAGCCAGGGCTATATCCGTTCCCCGGGCAAGTTCAATATTGTATTCCCAAAGGAATAATCCAATTGTTCCACCCGTCATTATAATAGATACCAGGATTATCCGGAAAGTAACAAAGGACGTAAATATGGATTTGCCTGGTTTTCGTGGAGGGCGTTTCATGATATCAGGTTCCATTGCTTCCATTGCCAAAGGCAGTGCCAGAGCTACGGCGGTGATAAGGTTAATCCATAAAACCTGAACCGGTAACATAGGAAGGAGTACAACCCCGTCTTTTGCAGGAAAAAACAACACAGCTAAAAATACGACCAATCCCAAACTTATACTGGTAGGTAACAGAAATATTATGGATTTTAAAAGGTTGTCGAATACCCGGCGTCCTTCTTCAACTGCGGCTTCAATACTCTCAAAGTTATCATTAACCAAAACCATGTCGGCAGCTTCTTTGGCTACGGCAGTGCCTGTAATGCCCATTGCAACTCCTATATCTGCTCGTTTGAGGGCAGGAGCGTCATTTACGCCATCGCCGGTCATAGCAACAACTTCTCCATGCGCCTGCAATGCCTTTACAATATTCAGCTTGTCTTCGGGCGATACCCGCGCAAAAATGTTTGTGGTTTTAACTGCTTCCGACAACTGTTCAGGACTCATCAGCTGAAGTTCCCTTCCGGTAATAACCTGACCTGCATTTTTGAACCCAAGTTCCCTGGCTATAATCGAGGCCGTTGCAGGATGGTCACCGGTAATCATTTTTACGGTTATGCCTGCGTTATGACAAGTTTCAATAGCTTTTTTAACCTCCATTCGCGGAGGGTCGGTCATGGCCTGAAGTCCAACAAAATCGAAATTGCCAAGATCCTCATCGGTGATGAGTCCGGCATGTCCGGCAGGCAGCCATTTGGAGGCTATAGCTAATACCCTCATCCCGGTTTCAGCAAGTTCCATTACCTCTGTTCTTATTTTTTCAGGCTCAAAAGCATCAGGTGATATATCGCGATTTTTTAATATCGGGATAACGGATTCGGGAGCTCCTTTAAGGTAAATAACCTTTTTCCCTTCGGGCGAAGTATGGAGGGTGGCCATAATTTTTTTATCCGAATTAAAAGGCATTTCGTCTAATCGTGGCCACATTATACTTATTTCGCTTCTGTTTAAGCCAAATTTATCGCCTGCAACAACCAGTGCCACTTCTGTAGGGTCTCCAACTGCAATCCAATTTCCGTTGTTAAAACTAAGGCTTGCATCGTTGCAAAGTACAGATGCCAGTATAAGTTCACCAATTTCACTTTTATTTGCCTCAGCGCCGGTATCGCTTCTCGCAATTTTACCTTCAGGATTAATGCCCGAACCTGTAGTATGAAATTTTTGTTTGCCATTCCAAAGATTCTTAACGGTCATTTCATTGAGGGTAAGCGTACCGGTTTTATCGGAGCAAATAACTGTAGTGCTGCCCAACGTTTCTACTGCAGGCAAATGCCTGATAATCGCATTTCTTTTAGCCATTCGCATAATACCAATTGCTGCCGAAATAGTAATAACGGCTGGCAGACCCTCGGGTATTGCGGCTACAGCAATCGTAATAGCTGATAGTATGGAATCTATAAAACTATTGTTGCGAAAGAAACCAATTATTAAAACCAAAATACAGACGATCAGAATTGCATAAGTAATAGTTCTAGCAATCTTCTCGAGCGATTTTGTCAATGGCGATTTTATAGTGTCGGTAGTTTGAAGAAGTTCAGAAATATGGCCAATCTCCGTATTGCTGCTTATTGCAACTACAATACCCTGAGCGGTCCCTGCTGTAACCAATGTGCCACTATAAGCCATGCACTTTCGATCGCCAATGCCTGCATCCGTTTGAGCTATTTGTGTATGTTTTTCCACCGGCATTGATTCTCCTGTAAGGATTGATTCATTGCATTGCAGGTTTTTTGAGATAGTGAGGCGGATATCTGCCATCACCTTTTCGCCGGCCTGGAGCAAAACATAATCACCCATAACAAGTTCCGTAGCAGGAATGCTCCTCTGCTCTCCATCCCTCATTACCGTTACAGATTCGGATAAAAATTTAGTAAGCCCCTGAATTGCCTTTCCTGCCTGATACTCCTGAAAAAATCCAATAACAGCATTAATCATAATTACTGATAAAACTACAATGCCATCCACAACTTTTCCCAATGTAAAAGCTAAAATGGTTGCACCAATCAGAATAAATAAAAGTGGATTGAGAAACTGCCTTATGAAAATCTTAAAAGTACTTTCTCCACCCTGTCCGGGAAGGATATTAAGTCCTGATTCTTTTTGCCTTTTATTAACCTCTGCTGTGGTAAGACCCTTTGATGAAGTATTGAGAATTCCAAACACATCCTGAGAAGAAAGCAGATGCCATTTTTGACTTTGCATGTTTTCGTTCATATTTACTCTGAGTATAAAGTTTTGGTTTAACCCCAGGCTGGCATTAGTTAGTCTGCTATGCGAAGACTACTCACTGTTAACGTCATGAAATAAGCACTATTAAAGACCTTATTTTAAAGATCTGATTTTTTCTCTGGCAATGGAGTCTATTCTTGAAGAAGATTTGTTAATCAGAGAATCAAGCACTTTAACTTTATTGCCTTCCAGATTAATTATTGAATCAAGCGTCATAACTTTATCAATTTCTTTATTTACTATAGAATCTAAACTTTCGGCCTTGTTAGTCAACTCATTAAGTCGACCCTCAACTTGTTTACTCATATCGCTACACGAAATGAATAACACCATCATAAGTAATGGTAGAATTATTTTTAATTGTTTTCTCATTGCAACAGTTTTTTTATTGGTTAAACATGAATTACTCATTGAGGTAATTAACACTTTCTATTGAGACATTGTTTGATTATTTATATGCATTGCCGACAACCGACTGTGCCCAACAAAACGGATCATCAGTAATAAAGTAAAAAAAATTAATAAGTTGACAATATCTTCTCCTCTTACATCAATCATCGATCAGGTTTTGTAAAATTTCTGTATCAGATATAGCCTTTCAAAATTAAGAAAATTAAGGAATTTTAACATATAAATATTTCTTTCCCGATGAACAATAGGTTTTAAATCTTGTTTAAAATATATTCTTTAACGTTAAACATTTTAAAACAAAAAAAACATGAAAAAATTATTTGTAATTATGATAGCCCTTGCAATTTCAGCAAGTGCTTTCAGCCAGAAAAAAGATGTTGTTGATATTGCTATAGGATCAGCCGATCATACAACCCTTGTTGCTGCAATTAAAGCAGCTGATTTAGTAACAACTTTAAAAAGTGCAGGTCCATTCACTGTATTTGCTCCTACCAATGCTGCTTTTGCCAAACTTCCTGCAGGTACAGTTGAGAGTTTGCTGAAACCTGAAAACAAAGCCCAACTTGCGAAAATCCTTACGTATCACGTAGTTAGCGGTAATCTCGATGCTGCAGCAGTAATAGCAGCCATTAAAAAAGGTAAAGGCAAAGTTGAATTAACAACCGTAAGTACCGGTAAACTGACAGCAACCATGGACAACGGTAAAGTAAAATTAACTGATGAGTCGGGCAACGCTTCTTATGTAACTGCAACAGATCTGAAAGGAAGCAATGGAGTAATTCATGTAATTGACGGAGTGCTTCTTCCGAAATAATTTCGCTTTAATTTCTTTCTGATTAAAAAACTCTTTGAGAAATCGGAGAGTTTTTTTTTGCTTTTTCTTTGCAGTATAAAAGGACAAGCTTTTGAACAATAAATTTTTATTATTTTCTCTTGTTTCGGGTGTTTTATCCGGTAGTAATTGCTTCCTGTAAGAATTATTAAAAATACTCCAACTTACTCTATGACTGCAAAATATACATAGTAATTTCACTTCAAAGAAGAACATGTATTGTTTAACAGTTATAAACCCAAATTAATCATTAGGAGGCGATAACAGAGCCGAAGTAATGATTTAGTTGGGTTAACCCCGATTTAGTAAATATTTCAATGTTTGATAAAACATTGATTAGATTTACTTTATCGATTCAGCATTTTCTAATGCTGAATTTGGGATAAATAAAGTTCCGGATTTTCCTTTTCAGTTTCATTCATCCAGTCCGTTTCCTGCGGACTTTTTATTTAAGGAAAATCAAAAATTATTAAATAATTGCTTTACACATGAGTGGAAATTTCATATAACTTTATACTAAATTTACAATACGCCTTTTGTTTCGGAAATAGTCAATATTTACAATCTTTAATGTAAAGGAGGAAACGTTTTATGGGTTATTTGTATGAAGTGCCGTCCAATACAGGATGGGCTATTTTACTGGTTGTTCTTTTCACTTTAATGGCTTTTAATGAACTTGGCCGTACTACAAAATGGGGTGGTCTTGTACTATTTCTGATTATCCCTGTTGTGCTGACTATCTTTGTCTGGCCAAGCACAGCAGCACCGGGCAATGAATATGGGACTGGTACCTGGTTTAACTGGGTAAAAACTTATTCGGCACTTGCCGGGTGTCTTGGTTTTATGGCTATCCGATATATTCCCGGCCTTGCCAATAATAAGTGGGCATTGATCTTTCCTCCACTAATACTGGCACTTAATATTTTCGAAGCCTGTATTCGTGATTTCCAATGTTATTCATATAGTGCATGGAGTGGTGCATATATTGACAATCTTTGGGTAATGTCAGGACCATGGAATATTATGAATGGTATAGCCGGCCTTCTTAACATCATCACTATCTGCGGATGGGTTGGTATTATTGTTTCCAAAGACAAGACAAAAGATATGATCTGGCCTGATATGATCTGGCCATGGATCATCGCTTATGACTTGTGGAATTTCGCTTATACATACAACTGCATTGCCGATCATTCCTTTTACTGCGGCCTTGCATTGTTGCTTTCCTGCACCATACCAGCTTTCTTTATCAAAAAGGGAGCATGGTTGCAGCATCGTGCGCAGACTCTGGCATTATGGATTATGTTTGTAATGACAATACCTTCGTTTGCTGATCGCATCGCTCCTGTTGCGACCACACATAATCCAAAAGCTTTTTTTATTGTAAGTTTATTGGCATTATTGGCAAATGTTGCCCTGGCAGCCTATCATTTTAAAAGGATTTATAAAAATAAACTTAACCCATTGAAAGATGAGGTTTATACCGAGACTGCGGCTTATAGGAAGGTATTTGAAGAAAACAGATAATTAATCAGACGATAATAAATTGAACCGTAAAATTAAGAGTAACCCTAGCAGGTTAGAGGGCGACTTTTCCATTTTCGTAAATGACCTTAAAAGTACATTATTTACTTTTCATTTTTTGAACAAAACTACTATGTTTTTGTTTAATTAATTTATTAATACATTAAACATAGTTAAAAATGAAAAACTTAAACGCAATCGGAATCGACAGCAGCAAAGCCATACAATTAGCTGAAAAATTAAACGAACTTTTGGCAAACTACTCTATATTTTATCAGAATACCAGGGGATATCACTGGAACATAAAAGGTGAAAAATTTTTTGAACTCCACGTAAAGTTTGAAGAACTATACAACGACTTATTTCTGAAGATTGATGAAGTTGCCGAAAGGATTCTGACTTTAGGACATACTCCTTATCATAATTATTCTGATTACAGATCGACTTCAAAAATATCTGAGAGCGGGCAGGTTAGTGATGGTTTAAAAGCTGTTGGTGGAATCCTGGATTCATTTCAGACAATTATTATTCTTCAACGTGAGTTGCTTGATCTGTCTGCTGACGCCGGTGACGAAGGAACAAACGCCCTGATGAGTGACTATATCCGCATGCAGGAAAAATTGGTCTGGATGTATTCATCATTTTTAAATAAGAAGTAATAAGTAGGCATCATATCTTTTAATTGATTAATTTATCTTTAACATGTCAACTTACTTAATAATCGGAGCTTCCTCAGGAATCGGCAAAAAACTTGCTGAACAATTGGTTGATTCCGGGCACAGGGTTTATGCCACTTACTTTAAAAATAAACCTGAAAACAATAATGGTTTACCAGAGTATCATTATCTGAATGTACTTGACGATAACATCACACCCGATTTTCTGCCCGATACCCTGGATGGTTTGGTTTATTGCCCCGGAAGTATTAATTTAAGGCCTTTTGAACGGATAAAACCTGCTGATTTTGTTGCTGATTTTAACCTTCAGGTATCAGGAGCCATTAGAGTAATTCAGGCTGCACTGCCCCGGTTAAAAAAAGCTGATAATGCTTCCATTGTATTATTCTCGACGGTTGCTGTTCAGACAGGTTTTCCTTTTCACACGCAGGTTTCGGCTTCAAAAGGCGCTATTGAAGGTTTAACCCGGGCACTGGCAGCAGAATATGCTCCGAAAATTCGCGTAAATTGCATCGCTCCTTCTTTAACCGATACACCTCTAGCAGCTTCTATGTTAAATACCGATCAGAAACGTGAAGCCAATGCACTGCGTCATCCGTTAAAAAAAACCGGTACACCCGGAAATATTGCTGACATGGCTGAGTTTTTACTTTCTGAGAAAGGCAGCTGGATTTCCGGGCAGGTATTTCATGTTGACGGTGGCATGTCGGCACTTAAAGTATAGAGGCTATATGAGATTGTTGTTTAAAAATTTTCAAAATTGATGAGGGGCGAACTGTAGAAGAGCGAAGGGCGAAAATATCAGTCTAAGTAGGAACTTCTATTTATGATTATTCCTACTTCCGACTACTGGCTTCCGACAACTACTCAACCTGAATTATAAATTGATAAATACAAACCGTTTTTCTACGTATGAAAATTCTACTCACTGGCGTTACTGGATATATTGCCCAAAGACTTTTACCGGTTTTGTTGCAAAACGGTCATGATGTGGTATGTTGTGTGCGGGATAAGAAACGTTTTAATACAAAAAATTACTCCACCGAAAACTTAAGTGTGATTGAAGCAGACTTTCTGAAAAAAGAAAGTCTTGCAAGTATCCCAAACGACATTGATGTGGCTTATTACCTTATTCATTCCATGTCCACCCAATCTGGCGACTTTGAATCCATGGAGCGGGTTTGCGCTGATAATTTCCGCGAAAGGTTGCAAAAGACCAAAGTCAGGCAGGTCATCTATTTAAGTGGCATTGTAAATGAAACGGAGTTATCGAAACACCTGTCCTCGCGTAAAAATGTGGAAAGCATACTGTCGGAATCAACCTTTGCCCTGACTACCTTAAAGGCTGGAATTATTGTAGGTTCGGGCAGTGCATCCTTCGAAATTATCCGCGACCTGGTTGAGAAACTTCCCGTTATGATAACTCCACGCTGGCTTGAAACAAAATGCCAGCCAATCGCTATTCGTAATGTGATCGAATTTTTAACCGGCGTTATCGGCAACACCGAAACCTATAACAAAAGCTACGATATAGGCGGACCTGATATTTTAAGTTACAAGCAGATGCTGTTGCGTTTTGCCGCCATCAGGGGGTTGAAACGAAGAATAATTGTTGTACCGGTAATGACGCCTAAAATTTCATCGTATTGGCTATATTTTGTAACAGCCACATCGTTTGCTTTAGCTAAGAATTTGGTAAGCAGCATGAAAGTGGAAGTAATCTGCTCACCGAATAATTTAGCTTCCATGCTGGGGATATCATTAATTGATTATGACACTTCCATAAAACTGGCTTTCGATAAAATTGAGCAAAACCAGGTTTTGTCGAGCTGGAAAGATGCGCAAACAAGTGATCTCCTGCAAAAAGGCATTTCACAGTTTATTGAAATTCCGGTAAACGGCTGCTATAAAGATGTCCGCAAAACCGAAGTCAATAACAGCCAGACCGCCTTGAACAAAATTTGGTCAATTGGTGGTAAAAAAGGATGGTATTATGGGAATTGGCTATGGGAATTAAGGGGTTTTATTGATAGACTGGCAGGCGGAGTAGGAATGCGAAGAGGCAGAAAAAGCGATACCGAAATATCTGTCGGCGATGCTTTGGATTTCTGGAGAGTCATCTATGCGGATCGTGACGAAAAAAGGTTGTTGCTGTATGCCGAAATGAAACTACCGGGCGAAGCATGGCTGGAATTAAAAATTGATGAAAGCAATATCCTGACTCAAACAGCCACTTTCAGACCATTGGGATTGCCTGGCAGGCTTTATTGGTATGCTGTATTACCCCTTCACGGTTTTATTTTCAGTGGAATGATTAAAAAGATTGCATCTGATTAAACGTGAAGACGAAAAAGTCGAATGTCGAATGTCGGAAGACGGGAGTCAGAAGACGAAAGAAAGTGCTAATGGGATTAGATCTCTATTATTGGAAAATTTCTGAAGAAAGGCAATCGGTCAGCAAAGCATTGGCTTGATATTATGGACTAATGAAGTTTTATAAGGAAACTTCCGTCTTCTGACTTCCGACAAAAAAAATATCTACTAAATTAACAATAGAACAATAATACTCATGAAATAGCCATGAGCAGAAAATTTGCTCACCAACCGAAATAATTATTCTCATGGCGTATTCCATCTGACCCGTAAAAAATTAAAAAATAAACAGATGAAACAAACCCTTCCCCTCCGATCTCTTGGGAAATCCGATCTGATGATAACCCCTATCGGTTTAGGCTGCTGGCAGTTCAGCAAACAAAAAAATATGGCCGGAAAATTCTGGCCGGATATGGGAGATGATCTAATTAAACAAATGGTAAAAATCTCGCTGGAAGGCGGCATCAACTGGTTCGATACTGCCGAAGTATATGGCAACGGGGCTTCAGAAAAAGCATTGTCTGCATCTCTTACCGATATAGGCAAAAAACCAGGCGAAATTATAATTGCTACCAAATGGTGGCCCATGTTCCGGTTCGCCTCAAATATCCTGAAAACAATTGATCAGCGGATAGAGGCTCTTTCGCCATACCCCATTGATCTGTACCAGGTTCACCAGCCCTGGGGTTTCTCGAACGAAAAAGCCGAAATGGAAGCCATGGCAAAGTTGGTAAACGAACGCAAAATAAGGTATGTAGGTGTAAGTAATTTTTCGGCCAAACAAATGAGATCCGCATGGGAAGTTCTTCAGAAGCAAGGCATCCAACTGGTTTCGAACCAGGTGAGGTATAACCTGCTAGATCGTAAAATTGAATCCAACGGAATACTGCAAACGGCCAAAGAACTTGGAATTACCATCATCGCATACTCTCCGCTGGCACAGGGATTGGTTACCGGGAAGTTTCATGACAACCCGGATTTGTTAAAAAATATAGGAATGCGTAAATATTCTTCGCAATTTAAACCCGCCGGACTGGAAAAGAGCAGGCCATTGATAAAAACCATTCAGGAACTTGCTATCAAATACGGTGTTACCACATCACAGATCGCACTCAACTGGCTGATCAGTTTTCATGGCGAAACTGTAGTGGCTATTCCCGGAGCTACCAAAGAATCGCATGCAAGGGAAAATACCGGGGCCATGACTTTCACTCTGAATGCAGAAGATCTTTCTATGCTTGATAAGATGAGCAACATCTTCAAATAAGGATTGTTAAAACGCTCTTACCATAAACACTGCACCGATTAGTATTAATTTGCTGATCCCGATACAAAGTGTAACTTAATGGCCTATTTTCAGGTTTGTGAAGTTTATGTGTTATACGTTTGGGGCTCAGAATAAATTATTCAAATTGAAGTGCATTAAAACTCATTGAAATGGCATTTTTTCAAATTTACCTGCTCGCATTCGCAGCCATTATGTCGATGATGACTATACTGTGGCTTATCAGCATCAAAATCAGAAATGTGAGTATCGTTGACCTGTTCTGGGGCTTTGGGTTTGTGGTAGCCGGTGCGGTTTACTTCATTTTTACCGAAGGATTTGAAACCCGTAAAATCCTTTTAATGACATTGGTTACCATCTGGGGCCTGCGTCTTTCCATTTACCTGGCATGGCGTAACATTGGTAAGGGAGAGGATTTCAGGTATCAGAAATTCAGGAAAGACTTTGGCGAAGACCGTTACTGGTGGTACAGTTTCTTTTCTGTTTTTCTGCTACAGGGTGTTCTGATGTGGCTTATCTCGTTACCCTTGCTTGGCGCCCAGTTTTACTCAGGAAATAGCCTTGGCATTCTTGATTTCATAGGAATAGCAATTTGGATCATTGGCTTTGTATTTGAAGCTGGCGGTGATATGCAACTGGCCCGTTTTAAATCCAATCCGGCAAACAAAGGTAAAGTGCTGGATACCGGTTTCTGGCGATACACCCGTCATCCCAATTATTTTGGCGATTCGGCAGTCTGGTTCGGTTATGGGTTAATCTGTATTTCGGCAGGAAGTTATTGGCCGGTATTAGGATCTGTTTTGATGACGGCTTTAATAATCAAAGTATCAGGCGTTGCCTTGCTCGAAAAAACTTTAAATACAACAAAACCCGGTTACCAGGAGTATGTGATGAAGACAAATGCGTTTCTTCCATGGTTTCCGAAGAAGTAGATGGGGAGATGGTGAGAAGAGCGAGGGGGCGAATGGCGAGGGGAGATAGGGCGAATGTTGGATGTTAGATTTTGAATGGCAGATGGCAGATGGGGAATTGCGAATGGTGGAATTTAAGTTGACAAGTGAGCCCAAACCCCGGAGAGGCTTAACTTGGACGAAAAGTTGTTCACTTTTGAACTTTGAACCAGTAAACGCAAAGCATTAAACCTTTGAACGCGAAGCATTTGAACCTTTGAACGCGAAGCATTGAACGCGAAGCTCTGAACGCGAAGCATTTGAACCTTTGAACGCGAAGCATTGAACCCTTTAATCTTTAAGCTTTCCAATCCAACATGTTTATCCTCGAAAATATCTGGCTTATACTCTTCTTTGTCTGGGGATTACCTCTTACTTTTTACCGGAGCAAATTCCGAAAAATCGTATATCATACTGATAGCTGGACAATTAATATAAAACCTTATTTCTGGAAAGAGCTGAAAGCACTTTTTGGAAACATGTATCCGGATAACAGAAATTACCTGAAAATGAGAAACTTCTATAGGTTCTATCTCATTATTTATCTTCTCCTATTTGTTTCGTATTTAACTTTCCATAAAAACAATACCATGAACGAACTTAAAATCGGAAGCACCATTCCATCCTTTACTTTGCCTGATCAAAACGGGAATTTAATTGATATAAATTCTGTTCTCGGCAAAAAGAACCTGGTAATTTATTTTTACCCCAAGGACGACAGTCCGGGATGCACAGCCCAGGCATGTTCGTTCCGTGATCAGTTCGAAGTTTTTGAGGAAGCGGATGCTGTAATCATAGGCATTAGCGGCCAATCGGTTGAAAGCCATAAGGAATTTGCCCTGAAACACAGGCTTACTTTTACTTTATTGAGCGACGAAGGAAATAAAATCCGTAAGCAATTCGGCGTACCCACCAATTTCCTCGGATTGCTGCCAGGTCGTGTAACCTATGTTGCCGATAAAACGGGAAAAGTGATTTATATTTTCAATTCGCAGACACAGGCTACAAAGCATGTGGACGAAGCGCTGCGGATACTCAAACAGTCAAAATAAACCGGTCATGAAAGCAAATCAGATAGGAAAACTTATATCCTCCCTCCTATTGCCTCTTGCTGTGGGAGGCATTGCCGGGATGTTTACCTCAGAATCCATCCCCGGATGGTATGCCACACTTATCCAACCCTCGTTCAATCCACCAAATTGGATATTCGGCCCTGTTTGGACAACATTATACATTATAATGGGCATTTCATTCTTCCTGATCTGGAAACTTGAAGCCGGGAAAGAACGCAACCAGGCAATTGTGATTTTTTTAGTGCAACTACTTTTAAACTTTGGCTGGAGCTTTTTCTTTTTCTATTTCAAAATGATCGGACTTGCACTGATTGAAATTTTTCTGTTATGGTCAACAATCGTTTTGATGCTTGCCCGGTTTTATAAACTGAAGCCACTGGCTGCTTACCTTAATATCCCTTATTTGTTGTGGGTAACTTTTGCCATGGTGCTGAATGCGGCGTATTTTTACCTGAACAGAAGTTGATAGTTAATAAATTCAAAATCTATTCCTTAGTTTAACTTGGATAATACATAATCAACTTTTCTAAAAGGATTTATGTAATTACACATTAAATTTGAATTATGAAAGTGAAGACCAGAACTCACTTTAAAAAACGGGGCGTTACCGAAAAGCCTGATGAGTAGGAGACTTTAAAAACAATAAAATATGATCACTAATCTGGCTTTAATTGCTCAACTCATTGTTGCTGCTTCCATTATAGTTGTTTGGGTATTTCGTTTTGATAATATCGTGAAGGAATTCAAACAATATGGCTTGGGCGATTTAACCCGCGCTATGGTTGGCTCAGCAAAAATAGCTTTGGCAACATTGCTTGTTGCAGGCATCTGGTATCCATCGCTGGTTCTTGTTCCGGCACTTCTGATGGCTTTCCTGATGCTCAGCGCACAATATTTTCACTTTAAAGTGAATAACCCATGGCAAAAACGAATGCCTTCGTTGTTTCTACTTCTGCTTTGTCTTTTTATTGCAGCGGTTTCTCTTAATTTAATTTCTTGATGCGGCTGCTTGATGTTCTTATTCTGATTTCCAGTTTATCCTTTTTAACCTACGGTGCATCCTATTTTACATCTCCGCATATGAAAAGTGAATTCAGGCGCTTTGGGCTGGAGAAATTCGGATTACTCACAGTGGTGCTGGAGATTGGCGGAGCACTCGGATTGCTTGTGGGATTTTTTATCAATCTAATTTTACTGATCTCATCAGGAGGCTTGGCTTTGTTAATGTTTTTAGGGTTTCTGGCCAGGTTAAGGGTTAAAGACAGTTTGTGGGTTTCAATGCCGGCTTTGTTTTTCATGGGATTGAATGCTTTCATATTTTTTAAAGCGATACAACTGATGTAGATTTCAAGTGTTTGCCATGATAAAATAAGTTCACCAGGTTAATTTTACGGAAAAATGAATAAGGTTAACGCGATCAAAACATATATTGAGGATATATTTAAAATTAGCCGGTATGCTGTTCTTGCAACAGAAGGTCAGGGCCAGCCCCATGCCAGCCTGGTTGCTGTTACCCCGATGGAAGGTTACCGGAAGCTTATCTTTGCCACCTATCGAAATACACGCAAGTACCAGAACCTGAAGCACAATGGCAGGGTGGCTGTTCTGGTTGAAAGTATTGATATTAACAGGTCGGGCCTCAAGGATAGCTTTGTGCTGACTGCATTTGGTCGGGTTGAAGATATTGAGATCGCCGGGAAAGATTTGGTTTTCGAGGCTCATCTGGAAAGACATCCCGGACTTTTATCATTTTTGCAGTCTGAGGACTGTTCCCTGGTTAGGATTAAAGTTGATACATATCAGGTTGTCCGGGGAATTGATGATGTAGAGTGGTGGACGATCGACGACCTGGATGCACCGTCAATCTTATAAATAGCATTATTTCTGCATTTTATACTATAAACTTGTTTCTGGTGATTTGTCAGGTTTTGATAGTTCCCCTACAGAGTTAAATTAGTCCCAATTATTCACTCTTTAAAATCAAAAAAAAAATAACGCAAATTCTTTTTTAAAATCATTTGTTTTGTTTAATAAATAATCACAATAATTGAACAATATTCAGTGGCAACTGTTTGATTTATTGATTAAAACAAAAAAAATGAAAACATTTATCGTAGTCATCGTTATTGCTATTGTTATAGTAATACTCTTTCAATCATACACGATTATGGCCGCAAATAAAACGGAAGAGCAAAAATATACCGTTATCCTGAAAGATAAGGATTTCGAGATCCGGTTTTACCCGTCTGCAACTGTTGCAACCATTCATTCGAATGCAAAAACTTACAAAGAGTTGTCAGGTCCGGGGTTTCGTACATTGGCAGGCTATATTTTCGGAGGCAACGAAACAAATACAAGCATTGCAATGACTTCGCCGGTTCACATGGATATCAATGATTCCGTTTCGAGCATGAGTTTTGTAATGCCTTCGTCATACAACGAAGAAAACCTGCCTAAACCCAACGATCCTAATGTACGTATTCAAAAAACCGCTGATGAATTTGTTGCTGTAATCCGTTTCGGGGGTTATGCATCAGATAAAGATCTCGAATTCTATTCGGCTAAGCTTCACGATATACTCAAAGAAAAAGGCATCACCCCCAATGGACATGCCAGGTTTCTCGGTTATAATCCCCCGTTCCAAATCGTTGACAGGAGGAATGAAATTATTGTGACGGTAAACTGGAAATCAGAATAACGAAAGAACCTGTTTAATGATTTTGATTCCCTCAGTATGTTGATATTGTTCGAAATATCGCCTCAAATCTATAATGAAATTGTTAACGGATGGAACAAAAAGATATTGACCGGATTATTGAAATGGCATGGGAAGACCGGACGCCCTTTGAATCGATTCAAATTCAATTTGGCTTTACCGAGGCCGACGTCATCACTTTGATGCGCAGAGCTTTAAAGCGTGGCAGTTTTAATTTATGGAGAAAGAGGGTTCACAGTGGCATCAGTCAAAAGCATGCTGAAAAAAGAAACCCGGAAATCAATCGCTTTAAATGCAGCCGCCAACGAAACATCTCAATGAATAAAATAAGTAAGCGGTAAATAGAACTTCAATTTGCAACCGATTATGCTACAATTCTCCAAATGGCAGATAAGGTTGATCCGTTGAAGTATGGAAAAACGAGGAACTACGTGAATGGTGCAGCAACCTTTTTATCGCTCTATACTTCCAGAGTTGTAATCAGCGACCTGCAGGGTCAGGAGAGTGTTTCGGCAAAAAGATTCAAAATTCCGGAAATGGAACCTTTTGTAAATGAGCTTTGCTGTTATTACTATTTTCGACGGGTAGGCCATGTTAAAGATCTGATCCGGCAAATAAAGTAAGCTCAATTTCCGTTATAAAATCACGAAATACCTGTTACAATCTTGGAGGATAAAACCGGGACTGATGGACTTGATGGATCAATCCAGAAGTTTACCGCAGCATAACTTGAGTTTAAAATCAATAATAAAAATGGAATGCATTTTTTACAGCAAACTTTAACTTTCCATCCTATTGGATTGCCTGCAAGATTGAGATTTACCATTTAATTGCTGTTTGTTTCTCTTTATAAACATCAATAATGTTAACTTAAGAAGAAATCAAGGAACAACTTAGTAATTATTGCACACCCCGATAAGCAAAGTTTTTGTTATAAAGGGATTTTCAAAACTGTTTATCATACATTAATTGACCATAAAGAAAATGTGGATGTCATAGACTTGTATGAAGACAAATTTAATGTGTTCGGTGATGATCAAAAAGTTAATTTTTACCAAGAACTAATTACAAATCCAAATCGAATATATATAATTTCTCCTGTTTGGTGGTTCAGATGTACCCCTTTGCTTGAGTCATTTTTTGATCAGGTATTGACTCCGGGATATGCCTACAAATTCATTCCTCTTAAAAAAAATTTGGCAATTCCAAAACCGTTTTTAACAGACAAAAAGGTAAGAACCTATCTGACACATGGTGCCCCTGCACTACCCGTGCTTACATTATACGTTAATTCTGTAAAGCTCAGACTTGTAATGGGGGTTTATTCTTTTGTTTTTGGTTGGTTTAAAACTAAAACAAGGCAATTTTGGTCCGTACCATTTGTCTCAGAAGCAAAAAGAAAAAAAATATTTGCAGAAAGTTGTTAAGGACGTTGAAAGGGATATTAAAAAATAATGGATATAATTTCCTCACTATTAATGAATTCAATTTACGCAACATATTTTTTGAATGGCTACAATTTGTTAAATACTAATTTTGAGATTAAATGAAAGTAGGAATAATCGGAAGCGGAATGGTTGGCGCAACATCCGCATACGCAATAATGATGCGCAAAGCTGCAAGCGAGATAGTTTTGATTGATGCAAATCCAAAACGTGCAATAGCAGAAGCTCAGGATATCAGTCACGCAGTTCCATTTTTTTCCGCAACAGATATTTATGCAGGAAGTTATGACGATCTGAAAGATGCAAAAATCATTGTTATCGCAGCAGGTGCAAATCAAAAACCCGGCGAAACAAGATTAATCCTGATGGAAAAGAATGCTTCAATAATGCGTGACATTATTTCAAGAACAAATTCAGTAAATCCGGATTTATTATATTTAGTTGCAACTAATCCTGTTGATATTATCACTCACATTTGTGTTAACATTGCAAAGGAATTCGGAATACCATCTACCAGAATAATTGGCACAGGAACAACTTTAGACACTGCCCGGTTCAGAACACTTCTTGGCTCTTACATTGGAGTTGATGCACAGAATGTTCATGCTTATGTTGTAGGTGAACATGGTGATTCTGAAGTATTGACCTGGTCAAACATTGACATTGGTGGTGTTCCTTTCGAGGATTTTATAGCATACCGCAATATTGAATTTAATGAAGAGATAAAAAATAAAATTGATGACGGAGTCAGAAACGCAGCCTACAAAATAATAGAAGGAAAAGGCTCAACTTATTATGGCGTGGCTGGTGCCATTGCAAAAATTGTTGAAGTTATAAATCGTGACAATCGCGCTGTATTAACTGTGAGTGCTCTTAATGATGATGTTGAAGGAATTAAACAAGTTACACTTTCACTTCCCCATATCATTTGCGGAACCGGCGATCTTGGAGTTCTGCCAATTAAACTCAGCGTAAGAGAAAAAATGCTTCTTAAAAAAAGTGCAGAAATGATTAAAGCGAAAACAGCTGAATACGAGATTAAATGAAAAATAAATTCAATTACAAAAGATTGGCTTTATTTGTGAATGACCGTTTCGCCTGACAATGGAAAGGAATATTTTGGGTTGATCTTTAATACTTCAGTAAATGATATGATTACAGATACAGATAAAGACCGCATCATTGAAATAGCCTGGGAAGACCGCACTCCCTTTGAAGCCATTAGCATTCAATTTGGCTTTGCCGAAGCTGATGTCTTCACTTTGATGCGCAGATATTTAAAGCGCGGCAGTTTTAACTTATGTAGAAAAAGGGTACACAGTGGTATCAGTCAAAAACATGCCGGGAAAAGAAACCCTGAAATCAATCGCTTTAAAAGCCGCCGCCAACGAAACATTTCGATGAATAAAATAAGTAAGCGGTAAAAACCTGATGCAAAAAAGTCAACCATGAGCAACACAGGTATTGTTTTCCCACATCAGTTGTTTGAGCGAAATAGCCTTTTTTCAAAATGCGAAACCATTTACCTGGTGGAAGAATACCTGTTTTTCAGACAATACAATTTCCATAAACAGAAGATTGCGTTTCACAGAGCCGGCATGAAGTTTTATGAGGGCTATCTCCAGTCAAAGAATATTCAGGTTGTTTACATTGATTCATTCAATGAACTGGCTGATTTACGAAAACTTATCCCCTACCTGAAGTCGCAGCATATTCAGTCGTTTGAATATATTGACACAAGCGATTGCTGGCTGGAACAAAGGATTGGCAAGGCTTGCAGAACTCACAACCTGGATGCAAAGAAAAACCCTACTCCGTTATTTCTTAATTCTTCCGAAAAAATTGCTGCTTACTTTGCAGGGAAGAAACGGATGGTTCAAACAGATTTTTACAAACACCAGCGGCAAAGCAGAAATATATTATTAGAAAATCAGCAAAAGCCCATTGGCGGTAAATGGACCTTCGATGATGAAAACCGTTTGAAATATCCCAAGGGAAAAACACCCCCTAAAGTCGATTTTCCAACACCCAATGCTTTCTATGCGGAGGCCATTGCATACACCGAAAAGTATTTCCCGGATAACTATGGCATGCTGAACAGTAATTTTATATACCCGGTAACGCATACCGAAAGTAAAAGCTGGCTGGAAGATTTTCTCAAAACACGGTTTTCAGAATTCGGGGCATACGAGGATGCTATCGTTTCAAACGAAATCATCTTGCATCACAGCATTTTAACACCCATGCTGAATGTGGGCTTGTTAACACCACAGTTTATTATAGACGAAGTCCTGAAGTATGCCGGCACACACGAAATCCCATTAAATTCCCTTGAAGGGTTCATCCGACAAATAGTGGGCTGGAGAGAATTTATCAGGGCCGTCTATGAATTGAAAGGCACAACGGAACGTACCCGGAATTACTGGGGTTTTACGCGAAAAATCCCGGCTTCCTTCTGGAATGGGACCACAGGCATAGAGCCTTTTGACAGCACCCTGAAAAAGGTCCTGGAAACAGGTTATTGTCATCATATTGAACGTTTGATGGTATTGGGTAACTTTATGCTCCTGTGCGAATTTGATCCCGATGAAGTATATCGTTGGTTTATGGAACTCTTTATCGATGCCTATGATTGGGTGATGGTTCCGAATGTTTATGGTATGAGTCAATTTGCCGATGGCGGAATCATGGCTACTAAACCTTACATCAGCGGAAGCAACTACCTGATGAAAATGAGTGATTACCCAAAAGGAGAATGGCAGGCCGTTTGGGATGGTTTATTCTGGCGGTTTATGCACATACACCGGGATTTATTTTTACAAAATCCAAGATTAGGCATGCTGGTAAAGAGTTTTGATAAAATGACCTTGGAGAAGCAAAATGCACACATGCAAAATGCAGAACTATATCTGGAAAAACTGACACAGTAGTATATAAGCTGACCGCTAAAGAAAAATCCAGTCATGACTCTATTGGAAACCCTCGATAAAGCTATTGATTATTAATAGCTTGCATTTGACAAGATAATTTTCGTGTCCGTTATATAATAATTCTGAATTTATTATTATCGGTTAATATATTTCGTACTTTTGCGAAATACTAAATGATCGATGAATATACCTTATACTGAAGACCAGGTGAAACTCGCACGCTTCGCAAAAGCAATGGGACACCCTGCCCGTATTAAAATACTGGAGATACTTTCGGACCGGGGTTGTTGTTACAGCGGTAACATTGCCGACGAATTTCCGATTGCGCTATCCACTCTTTCGCAACATCTTAAAGAATTAAAAGCAGCCGGGCTTATCCAGGGTGAAATAAATCCGCCTTTTATAAAGTATTGCATCAACCAGGAAAACTGGAAACAGGCGAAACTTCTGTTTTATACTTTCCTTGAGGATAAATCACTTAAAGCCACAACCTGCAATGTCGGATAAAAGTCTCTCAGTTCGTAAAACCGGCGTCAGAAAGTTTTTGCCTTTACTGCTCCTGCCGGTTTGGTTTCTACTGTATCAAAACCTTCAATGGCTGACTGATAAGCTCGTAAATGATGTTTTCGGTTTAACCGCCGGAACTCATCTTACCGAAACTATCCGTTTTTTTATTTTTGAGGTGCCTAAAGTTATGTTGTTGCTTACGCTCATAATATTTTTTGTAGGCATTATCCGAACCTATTTTTCGCCTGAACGAACCCGTAAAGCCCTGGAAGGCAAATCGCTTTTTACCGGTAACGTAATGGCTGCCTCATTGGGTATTGTTACGCCTTTTTGTTCCTGTTCAGCCATTCCGCTTTTCCTTGGTTTTATCGAATCAGGGATTCCTTTAGGTGTAACTTTCTCTTTTCTGATTGCTGCGCCTATGATAAACGAAGTGGCCATAGTTTTACTTTTTGGCTTATTCGGATGGAAAACCGCTTTGATTTATGTGGTAACTGGATTATTTATTGCCATTTTCGCTGGTTGGGTCATTGGCAGACTACACCTTGAAAAATGGGTAGAAGGTTGGGTGTATGAAATAAAAGCCGGCGCTCATCCGGAAGACGAAAAACTGACTTTCGACGCACGTATTAAAATGGGGTATGAGGCTGTGAAGGAAATAGTTGGTAAAGTATGGATATATGTAATGATAGGTATTGCCGCAGGTGCAGGGGTTCATGGCTATGTTCCTCAGGATTTTATGGCATCGTTTATGGGAAAATCAGCCTGGTACTCAGTTCCGCTTTCGGTTCTGATAGGGATACCGCTCTATTCAAATGCAGCCGGAATAATACCAATAGTTGCCGCCTTAATCGAAAAAGGTGCAGCCCTTGGGACTTCGCTTGCTTTCATGATGTCAGTGATCGGACTTTCATTACCCGAAATGATTATCCTTCGCAAAGTTTTAAAACTCCCTCTCATCTTTACTTTCATTGGTGTGGTTGGAACAGGCATACTTATTGTAGGTTTTCTGTTCAACTACATCTTCTAAATTACATAATCACCAACACCAATAAACACAAGCCCAAACCAACATTTTCAAATTCTCACATTTTCAAATTTTCAAATCAAATAAAATGGAAATCAAAATCTTAGGAACCGGTTGTTCCAATTGCAAAAATCTCGAAAAAGCCACCCGTGAAGCGGTGGCTGAATTAAACCTCGATGCTTCGGTAGTAAAAGAGGAAGACATCGTTAAAATTATGGGTTATGGAGTAATGCGTACTCCTGCTCTGGTAGTTGACGAAAAAGTATTGATGTATGGCCGTGTGCCTAGGGTAAAAGAAATTAAGGAAATGCTTTCTAAATAATTCCAAAAACTGACTATATGAAAAAAATACTTTTTGCCACAATTCTATTGCTTGCCACATTTGCTGTATCAGCACAGAAAACAACAAAACTGAAAATTGTTTATTTCCATTCGGAACGCCGCTGCCCGACCTGTATTTCGATTGAAGATAACACTAAGAAAACACTGAATACCTATTTCGCTTCTCAATTGAAAGATGGAACGATAACATTGCAGGTATTAGATATTGGTGATGATAAAAACCAGAAACTGGTTGAAAAATACGAAGCTGACGGATCATCACTATTTCTCACCAAAGTAAGTGGAACGAAAGAAACCAATACCGACTTTACCAACTTTGCTTTCAGCTATTCGCGCAACCAGGCCGATAAGTTTATTTCGGGATTAAAGGCGGAGATTGAGAAAAATTTGAAATAATTTGATAATTCGGCAATTCGACAATATGACAATGTGACAATTCGATAATTCGATAAATAATTCGGCAATGAATTAATTCGGCAACTTAGCGAAGCGATTTCACCGAAGGTAATTCGACAATGAATTAATTTGACATTAATTAATTTGAGCTAATAGGGAAATTCATGGATATAACACACATTGCCGAATTGTCACATTGTCGAATAGTCACATTTATAAAAAAAAAAAAATGGAATTCTTACAAAACCTCATCGACCAAAGCAACTTCCCGCTTTTAACAGCGTTCCTGCTCGGATTAATGACTGCCATAAGTCCATGTCCGCTGGCTACCAATATTACAGCACTTGCTTACATTAGCAAAGATGTGGAAAACCGTCGTACAGTTTTCCTGAATGGATTGTATTATACGCTGGGTAGGGCACTTACCTACACTATACTGGGTGCAATCATATTTTTCGGTGCAAGTAAGTTCCAGATAAGCCGTGCGGTGCAAGCCAATGGTGAAAAATGGATTGGGCCGTTGCTTATCGTGATCGGGATATTTATGCTTGGTGTTATAAAACTCCCGGGCTCTTCAGGAACTATTATGCAACGCTTTGCTGATAAGGTAAAACTGGGTAGTGGCTGGGGCGCGTTATTCCTGGGAATGATTTTCGCACTGGCTTTTTGTCCATACAGCGGAGTGCTGTATTTCGGAATGCTTATGCCTTTGGTGCTTTCACAACCTGCCGGACTGCTTTTGTTGCCTGATTTTGCTATAGCTACCGGCTTACCGGTGATACTTTTAGCATATATACTGGCATTCAGTCTCGGAGGAATCGGTAAGTTTTACAATAAAATTAAAACGTTTGAAGTCTGGTTCAGGAATATTGTAGCAGTATTGTTTATCCTTACAGGAATTTATTTTGTGTGGATTTATTTCGCGTAAGCTTAATTGTCAGTTTACTAACCAACGTCAACCGAATTTTACGAATTTTACGACAATAAAATCCATTAAATTATGAAAAACACATTAGGATTTATCGGAGGCGGCAGAATTACTAAAATTATGCTGCAGGTTATTGCAAACAACAAAACCGAGTACAAGGCAATTGTTGTGTACGACACCAACACTGAGGTTTTAACTGCATTAAAAAACCAATTTCCCGACATAACAGTGGCTGCTTCAAATTTGGAATCAGCCAAACAGGATATGGTTTTTCTTGCCCTTCATCCGCCGGTAATTATGGATGCACTTGAATTAGTAAAAGATCAGTTTAAAGCAGGTTCAATTGTGATTTCGCTGGCGCCAAAAATCAGTATTGCGAAAATTGCTTCAAAGTTGCCGAATGTTAAAAATATTGTCCGGTTGATTCCCAATGCAACTTCAATTGTTAACGAAGGTTATAACCCTGTTTGTTTTGCAAAAGAAATGTCGGACTGGAAGAAACAAACCATACTTACCATATTCCGCCGCATGGGGCATACGTTCGAAGTACCCGAACCTAAAATGGAAAGTTATGCAATAATGTCAGCCATGTTACCTACTTATTTCTGGTTTCAATGGAAAGAACTTATCGAAATTGGATGCCAGATTGGACTTACAGAAGATGAAAGCCGGAATTCGGTTAGGGACACCATGCTTGCAGCGTTGAGAACCTATTTCTATTCGGATCTCACACAAGATGAGGTAATTGATCTGATTCCGGTAAAACCAATCGGGGAAAATGAAACGCAGATTAAAGCGATTTACCAGGATAAGCTCATTCCTCTGTTTGAGAAAATAAAACCCTGATTCGATATTGAACTCATAATGGCTGTTTACTAAATTAACACAAATTTAATATCAGCTACTCAATCATGCTATATTATGTCGTACTTTTGCGACATTAGACACAGCGATGAATAAATCAGAAAAATTCGATCCGAACCTGCAGGAACTGGCACGATTTACGAAAGTAATTTCGCACCCGGCCCGGCTTGCCATACTTCAATACCTGGCCGAAACAAAAACGTGTATTTCAGGAGATATTTCGGACTTTTTGCCATTGAGCCGTACAACCGTTTCGCAGCATTTGAAAGAGTTGCGCGATGTTGGGTTAATCCATGGCGAAATTGATGGGCTGAAAATCAACTATTGCCTGTGTTCAACTGAATTAAACCGCTTTTTGACTTTGTTCTGCCATTTTTTCGAACCAATAAAGAAGGCTGAAAACATTTGTGAAACCCCTGAATAATCCGCTATGAAAATCCTAATCCTATGCACCGGCAACAGTTGCCGCAGCCAGATGGCTCATGGCTTTCTGCAATCTTTTGATTCAACTCTTACCGTTAGCTCCGCCGGCACCGAGGCTTCGGGCAAACTCAACGAAAAGGCCGTTGCTGTTATGAAAGAAATCGGCATCGACATCAGCCACCACACTTCCGATTCAGTCGATTTATATCTAAATGATGAGTGGGATTATGTAATCACCGTTTGCGGAGGTGCCAACGAAGCATGTCCTGCTTTTTTTGGCAAAGTGAAACATCGCCTTCATATGGGCTATGATGATCCTTCGCATGAAACCGGAACGGATGAATTTATCCACTCTGAATTTATTCGGGTGCGGGATGAGATTAGAGAAGGGTTTTGGAAATTCTATAATTCGATAATTTGACAATTCGGCAATTGGACGATGAGACAATTCGGTAATTTGATAATGAAACAGATTGATATCCTGAAGTTAAACCTTTAAAACTGATTTTATGAATAACGAATTCAAAGAAAATGCAATAATCAACCTGACTTTTGATTTTGCTTAAAAAATTATTGATTTCTGTGATGAACTTGGAGTATTAAGGAAGTACAAATTGTCGGTTCAGCTTTTTAAATCAGGGACTTCTATTGGCGCAAATGCAAGAGAAGCACAGAATGCAGAAAGCAAAGCCGATTTCATCCATAAATTTAAAATTTCGGCCAAAGAGGTTGAAGAGACTGAATATTGGTTGTTACTATGCAAACACTCCCCTAAATTACCCGATTCAACACATTTACTTGCAGATTTGGAACCAATAAAAAAGATTATAACAAAAATCATAGGAACATCAAAAAATAATTCGACTATGAAATAATTCGACAATTCGACTACGAGTCAATTCGACAATTAATTTGCCAGAAGCCTAAATTGTCAAATTGTCAAATTGCCGAATTGTCACATTCTAAAATCTCCACATTCGTAAATCGTCATTTATAAATCGTAAATCGCAAATTCCCATGCCTTCCCAACCCCGTTTAAAATTCCTTGACCGTTATTTAACCCTCTGGATCTTCCTGGCCATGTTTATCGGCGTTATGTCAGGATATTTATTTCCTGCAATTGCACAGTTTTGGGAATCTTTAAAGTCATCTCCCGATAGTACCACCAATATTCCGATAGCAATCGGGCTTATACTGATGATGTACCCGCCGCTGGCAAAAGTGAAATACGAAGAACTTGGCGATGTTTTCCGCAACTATAAAATCCTGACGCTTTCGCTGATACAAAACTGGATAATTGGTCCGGTGTTGATGTTTGCACTGGCAATAGTTTTCTTTAAATTGTTTCCGGGAGAAAATAATGCCAATCTGCCATATATGTATGGTATCATCATGATTGGACTTGCCCGATGCATTGCTATGGTAATTGTATGGAACGATCTTGCCAGAGGCGATACCCAATACGCTGCCGGGCTGGTGGCTTTCAACAGTATTTTTCAAGTATTGTTTTTCTCGGTTTATGCATACTTTTTTATTGCAGTACTTCCGGGTTGGTTCGGCATTCCGACAAGTGATGCTGTTGAGAAAATCACCATCGGCCAAATTGCTGAAAGTGTGTTTATTTATCTTGGCATTCCGTTTATTGCCGGATTCCTCACGCGGTTTATTCTTATCCGGGTAAAGAGCAAGGAATGGTATCACACTAAATTTATTCCAAAAATAAGCCCGGTAACTCTGATCGCTCTTTTGTTTACTATAGTGGTAATGTTCTCACTAAAAGGCGAATACATCGTTAAAATACCACTGGATGTTGTGCTAATAGCGATTCCGTTGCTCATTTATTTTGTGATTATGTTTGTTCTCTCCTTTTTTATGAGCCGTAAAGTCGGCGCAACATACGGACAAACAGTAACCTTATCATTTACCGCAGCCAGTAATAATTTTGAACTGGCCATAGCTGTAGCTATTGCTGTATTCGGGATGAATTCAGGCGAAGCATTTGCAGCCGTAATCGGTCCACTCGTTGAAGTACCTGTTATGATTGGGTTGGTGAACGTAGCATTTTATTTTAAGAAGAAGTATTTTACATAAATAAAAACCGATATCTATAGCAGGCATATACAAATTGCGCCATACATTTTTTTTATCATAACTAACTGCTTGCCGGTCAAAAAGGGTGTTTGCAGAAATAAGTAAAAAAAATCCTTCTTTTAATGTTATAGTCATATCAGTAAAAAAAGCTATTCATATTGTACATTTCATAACACCAAAAATAGAATCTGAAATATGGTTCACAAAGCGATTGATAAGAGTTTAATACACTCCGATATAACATATTATTTCATGATTCGGCGGATATAGTAAAATCTGAAAAAGTCCGCCGGTTTCGCAACCGTAATTATGCTTTTTTATTCACTTTTCTACCAGTTCAGAAAAAGAAAAACCTCTTAATAAGATTCATCTTCAGCGGCTTACGATAAAATTTATTTTATTTCAGCGGAGAAGAGGGATTACCCGCGGTGATCCCAGGAAGAGGGGATTAAACCAAAAGTAATTACGGATGCTTTTGCATCCTGAATTTTTCGTTTTTACCCCCTGAATTTATGCAAGCATAGTCCGAGACTAAAAACGAAAAACCCCGCTGATAGCGGGGTAATTGCTTTGGTTTGCGGAGAAGGGGGGATTCGAACCCCCGGAACCTTGCAGTTCAACGGTTTTCAAGACCGCCGCGATCGACCACTCTGCCACCTCTCCTTTGGGAATGCAAAAGTATAAAAAAAAGCAATAATACAAAGCGTAACACGAGAGTTTATTGAAAAAACCGGAGGCTACTAAAAAATCCTGAGATCGATGCTGTTAAAATTTTTCATTCCCGTCCAATAAATTACATTTGCATTTGGTTCGAATCTCTTATGGCCTTTTCAGTAAAACGAAATCTTACAGCACTTTACCTGGTGAAAATTGCCAAATGGATGAACCTTATCATGCCTGTAATTGTGCTTTTCTACAAGTCCAACGGGCTGACAATGCAGGACATTTTTCTTCTGCAGAGTGTTTATTCTCTCACCCTGATGACGCTTGAAATTCCGACAGGGTATTTCGCTGACAAGGCTGGTCGCAAAAACAGCATTCTGATAGGATCAATGCTTGGATTCTCAGGTTACCTGGTTTATAGCTTTTCTTTCGGATTCTGGCAATTTGTTATTGCTGAAGTTATTCTTGGAATTAGTCAAAGCTTAGTTTCGGGAGCTGATTCAGCCATGCTTTATGACACTTTGTCGGCTGCAAAGCAAAACGATAAATATACCCGCCTGGAAGGCAGAATTACCTCAATCGGGAATTTTGGCGAAGCCTTTGCCGGGATTATTGGTGGATTACTGGCTGTGTTATCCTTACGAACACCTTTTTATGTTCAGACATGTGTGGCACTCATCGCTCTGCCGGCAGCATTAATGTTAAGAGAACCGCCTGTTATTGCAATTAAGATCAAACCTGGATTCAAAGAAATCGGGAAAATAATACACAGTGCACTTCATGGGGATGTGAAACTGAAGTGGAACACGTTTTTTTCGGCCATTACAGGAGCTGCAACCCTTACAATGGCCTGGTTTGCACAACCTTACTTCGGGCAATTGAAAATTCCTGTTTCGATGTACGGAGTACTATGGGCGATATTGAACCTTAGTGTTGGTATAGCGGCACTAGTTGCCTGGAGGTTTGAGAAAAAATATGGTGCGGCAAAAACTGTCATTATTTTTACATCGGCCATATTCATATCGTACCTGTGGTTACCCTTTATGCCCGGAGGCATAGGATTAGGAGTCCTTCTGGTATTTTATCTTGCCCGCGGTCTGGCCACTCCTACCCTACGCAATTACATTAATGTGATAACAACTTCCGAAGTCAGGGCAACAGTATTATCGGTAAGGAATTTCCTCATCAGGCTGATATTTGCAATTACTGGCCCATTGTGGGGATGGATAACGGATAAGTATAGCCTTGGAGCTGCCATTATTTCAGCAGGACTTATTTATGGCTTTTTTGCATTAATCAGCATGTACTTTTTCCTGAAACACAGGACTTACGAACCTTATGATACAGACAATCAATAAGTAAGTATAATATTTCAGATTTGATTTGAATATCAGTTGTAAATATCTACCTTTGCACCCCTTTTCCACCAATGGAGAGATGCCAGAGTGGTCGATCGGGGCGGTCTCGAAAACCGTTGTACCCTCGCGGGTACCCAGGGTTCGAATCCCTGTCTCTCCGCTGATATAACCTTAACAAAAGAGCAAACCACTGAAAATGAGTATATTCAGTGGTTTTTTCTTTGAGTAAAAAGCAGAAAATTGCACCAAAAGCAGGTATTTAGGTTGATTAAACGGGGGATATAAAAAAACAAAAATCTCCACCTTTTGTAACCGTACAATTCTGATTTGCATTACTTTGAATCGTGTATTGTTGCCCGAAAAGAATACATTTGTTAACCCAAAATCAAACAAAATATGACGAGCAACATAAAATGTTCTGTATTTGATTTACAGGGCGAAGAAAATGAAAGATGGAAAAATTCCAATCCAGGCATAGGAATTGGTGGTTCAGATAAAACTATACTTCAAATTTTTTAGAAACATATTGACAGAGTCGAAGGACTTATTAATAAAGATTTTGCACCAGGAACTGTCGATCGCTATTTGACTTGCTATAAACGTGTGCAATCATTTATTCAGACAAAATATAAAAAAGCAGATTGCTTGGTTTCAGATGTGAATCCAATGTTTGTAATAGATTTTGAGTATTATTTGAAAACAACCAGAAGCTGTTGCAGCAATACTTCCGTTAGGTATATCAAGAACCTCAAAAAGATTGTCCTTATGGCATCAGCAAACGGAAGGCTAAAGAATGATCCATTTGCAAACATTAGATTCCGTCCGGATGATGTTGACTTAGCTTATTTGGATGAAGCTGAACTAAACACATTATTCAACAAGAAATTCGACATTGAAAGGATGCAGAAAGTACAAGATGTTTACTTGTTCTGTTGATTTACGAGATGGTCATTTGTTTATGTCAGTGGTCTAAGGAATGAAGATATTATTACAAAAGACTTTCAGCTATGTAAAATGAAACAAAGACAAAACCAAGAATTGGTGCCATATACCATTGCAAGCTCCCGCAATCAAGATATTGGGAAAGTATAATTATCATCCTAAATGCAAAAAGAAGGGATTATTATTACTTGTATTATCAAACAAAAAAAATGAATGCATGCCTGAAAGAGATTGCTGATAATACAGGTATTAAAAAGAATCTAAGCACACAAAAAACCCGCCACACTATTGCGACCACATGACACTACCAAATCATGTTTCAATGGAAGTAGTTTCGAAGATGCTTAGGCATTCAAGTATTAATATGACTAAGAAATACGTAGCTGTAAGCCTGACCTGAGGATTGAAAGAAACGCCCGAATTAGTTCCTTAAATGAAATTGATACTGGAACGCGCAGGTAAAGAAGACGCGTTCCAATCTTGGAATTCGGCAATGCGGTTATTAGGGAAATGATATTGGCACTGATTACAAATGAAGAGTGTTCGAAACATTGAAAAACTGCATTATTGGAAATGGAAATTCACGTTTATAGCAATAATTCAAGCGAATTTTTTACGTTTTCAATTCACTTTTCACTTCTAATCAAAGGTTTCGAACACTTGTGATTACAAATCAGTGCCAGTGGGGGATAGATATTGAAATAGATGTTTCGTCAAACTCAAATAAGAATTTAATTTCGGGTGATAGTTACAGCTTCACCAACTAGTTCTTTTCGATTTTAAATACTTTATCAATATTCTTATCATTAATGATCTTTAAGAGATAGACTCCTTTTGACAGACTCGAGAGATCGATTTTTTGGAACTGTGATTTATTGGTTAAACTCCTGAAAACAATCACTCCCTGTAGATTTATTAATTCGATGTTCTCAGCCCTTTCGTCAACGGAATAAATATATAATATATCCTTTACAGGATTGGGATAGATTTGAAAAGCCTCATTGGTGGCTTCATCTAAACCTGTTTCACCACCGCCAAGGCACATGGCTAACCTTTCGGGCAAGGATATTCCATTCTGCATAGCTACGAATCCTGTTCCAGACATAGAATTCAACCACCAGAAGTTGCGTGAGCCCTGGTATTGGACAGAAAGCCATCCGGCTTCGAGCTCAGTGGAGGGAACCTCAACTGTAAATACACCAATTTGATAAGAATCAAAAAGGAATTGTCCGGTATTGATACCGGTCAATTGCACGGTTGTGGCAGTAACTACAGCTCCCGGTGTGGAACCCGGTTGGCGCAATTCGATGAGGAAAGGCTCAGAACTTGCAGGAAGTGATTTACCTGTAAATATGCCCCAGAAGGTTACCTGGCCAATACTGCCTTCAACCCCGGAAAAACTTTGGTAACAAACGTATCCAGCGGATGGTGTGCTGGTGTATGCATTGTTATAGTCTTGCGGAACTATGCTAAAAAGGCTGTTTTCGGGGCATAGCATCAGGTCACTTAAACCATTTTCAGATTTAGTAAAAGCACCATATCCAATGGAATTATTTCTATTTGATTCGTTTTGTTCCAGTTGATCCCTGGCCGAATTGACCACATAAACGCACTGATAACCATCTGATAAGCTTTTTAAATCAGTTTGTGCTGAGGCCGCAACTGCAAAAGCAATGATAAGAAAAAGTGTGATTAAATTTTTCATAAGTCCTGTTTTTTTGATAATGAGCATAAAGTTATAAAAATTTTAAATCACAAATCCAAGTAAAAATTTAATGACTGATACCTAAATGACTTAAAAATTGGCGATTTTTATTAAAATCTGGCAGAAATCCGGCGTAAAACAAAAAACACTTAATGAAAATCGAAAATGCCGAATCGAGTGGAGTGTGATTTTTTCCAGGCGTGCTTTGGTGTATTTGCTTTTTTCTGCAAATACTCCGCCATGGACATGAATGAGGCTGGCCATGATAGGAAAAAACACATGGAGCCATCATTCACTTCCTGTAAGTTGGCGGAAAAGACTGATTGTATGAATATTAAAGCAATAAAATCGCAAAGGGAAAGCAAGCTTAAAAACAACCGAACAAGAGCTTGTAGTACTGCGTTAAGGATTATTCACTACTCTAATTGTTTTTTATAGGTGTTCATGAATCGCTTCGCTTATTTGAAACGGAAATCCTTTTGTTGTATAAAGTTTTTAGTGGGCAGGGGAAAAAGATTGCAACAGAAAGCCAGAATTTTTGAAAAAAGGGACAGCCAGAGTGCATTTTTTAAAGAAATGGTTATTATACCGGAACGCGTCTTAAAAGAAGACGCGCTCAAACTTTGGCCCGACAAACGTTTGCGACGACTGTCATACTTCCAAATCATGATTCAATGGAAGTAGAGTGGAAGATGCTTGGCCTTTCAAGTATTAATATGGCCAAGAAAGATGACCATGTTGTGGATGACTCGATTAAGAAGGATATGCAGAAGATCGCAGGTAAGAATGATATGGCGATGGTGAACAGAATATTAAAAGAAGGTGCTCTATACAGGCAGCCTTTACTTTCAGAAATTATAAGTATCAATACGTTGACAGACCCTCTCATTCATAAATTGCACGATTGAACGAGTTTGAAAATTCACCATCCTGATCTGAATTATTCCTTTTAGTAAGTCTCCTTTTCCTGAATTCTTTGAATTTACTCTTCATCAAATCGATAAAATATCCGGTACCAACGATTAGCAGTGTTAGTCCAATTACCACAATTGCAAACAATGGTCCATCACTGGCATTGCCTGTAGCTGCTTTGCAATCGCTAATCAACAAAATGAATAGAACTGTTATGATCTTATTCATGGCTTCGCATTTTAAGAATTACTGAATGGCTTGACATTTGATTAAACGCAATAAATATACAACATTTTTAGATATATTGTAATACAAACAGAAAATTCTATAGTATGGAATTTTGTTTTGCAAATTATAGCAATTTTTTTTCATAATAGTTCCACATCGAATGATAATACTATATTTTATTGTCGTGAGAATTTTGTCTTTCTAAAAGAGATTACCTCGAATTATTTCCAAAACTTTTCTAAAATCTATTTTCAGTTTTATAACGTCTCAAGTTCTTTAATATGATTCTAAAAATAACTATTTTTATCAAAAATATATCCTATGTTAAAATTCAGGAAACGGCTTTACGAAATCATTTTTGAGTCCGACACACGTGCAGGCAAAATTTTTGATGAAGTTCTGCTGGTCATAATTATCATAAGCATCGGACTGGTAATGCTCGAAAGTATAAGCAGCATCAGGATTAAACACCTTAATCTGTTGAAAATACTTGAATGGACCATAACCATCATTTTTACTGTCGAGTATATTACCAGGATATGGATAGTTGATAAACCAGCCAGGTATATCTTTAGTTTTTATGGATTAATTGACTTGTTAGCAATTCTTCCAACCTATATAGGTATCTTTCTGGTGGGAGGGCAAAGCCTGGTTGTTATCCGTGTTCTTCGTCTGATGAGAGTTTTCCGCATACTAAAACTTAGTCGTTATGCCAGGGCAGGAAGACTGATTGCCAGCACTATATGGCGCAGCAGAGAAAAAATTATCGTTTTTGTTCTTTTCGTGTTTGCACTTGCCATTATTATTGGAACGCTTATGTATCTGGTAGAAGGTGAGAAGAATGGTTTCACCGATATTCCGACAAGCATCTACTGGGCCATTGTAACACTAACCACTGTGGGTTATGGTGATTTGTCACCTTCAACGGGCTTCGGACAGTTTCTGGCAAGCTTTGTTATGATACTGGGCTATTCAATAATTGCCGTACCTACCGGAATTGTTACGGCAAGTTTTATAGGAAAGCACGAATTATCGAATACACATGTTTGCAAAGTTTGCCTTTTCGACAGGCACGATGATGATGCATTATACTGTAAGAAATGTGGTTCAGCCTTATAAAACATATAACTTCCCTGGGATGAAACTGATACTGCACAATTCAATCAGCATTAATGGTTCATTAACCAACTTTGAACCAAATATGGGTTTGCATTACAAAATTGCCGGAAGCTATAAGCCCTGTGGACATTTAATTGGTTCCAATACTATTATAGCCGGAATAGAATTGTACGGCCAAGGTGTGCCCAAAGAAAGAAAAGGTGATTTTAAGAAGCAGAAGAGAGATGCAAGTCTGCCTTTCTGGTTTATTCCCGATTCGAAGGGTTCGCTGCAAGGGCTATTGCATACTTGCAGGCAATTTGAATTTTGCAGGGACGTAATCATACTCATTTCAGAATCAACACCTGATGCATACATAAAACACCTGCAGGAAAGGAACTATGATTTCCTGGTTGCCGGTACCGAAAAAGTAAATTTCAAAACTGCATTTGAACTAATTTCAGAAAAATACAATGTCCGGACTATTTTGACTGATACCGGGAGTATTTTAGGCAACCTGCTTTTAAACCAGGGATTTGTGAATGAAATCAGCCTGCTGATTCATCCGGTATTAATCGGTATCAGGCCCTATCCTGTTTTTTCAGAAGTTACAAAAAACATAAGGCTGATTTTACAGAAAAGCGAAATATACGAAGAAGGGTTTGTACACCTGGTCTACAAAGTTGAGCAATAGCCGAAAATGCTTTCACTAAAAAAAATCATCCATTTGTCAGCAACTAATGATTGATCAAAATTGTTGTATGTTTGCTTACTAATAATTCCGTAAAATGGAAGAAAATGAGAACCTGACCTTCCCTTCACTATTCGCCGATACTATCAAAAAGCATGCTAGCCGTCCGGCCATGGCCTTGGTAGGCGAAAAGCCTGTCACATATCACGAACTTGACCGTAAAATCAAGGCTTTAATGGCATGGCTCGAAAAACTTGGCGTTCAACAGGGGGATAGGGTTGCAATACTCAGTGTAAGCATACCAAACTGGGGAGCCAGTTATTTCGCAATCACATTCATGGGCGCTGTTGTGGTTCCGATACTTCCTGATTTTCATTCATCCGAGATCAGCAATATAATTGAGCATTCCGAAACAAAAGTGATCCTTGTTTCGGATGGATTGAAGGCAAAAATCAATGACATTTCTCCTGAAATTTTACCGGTAAGAATCAGAATCGAAGATTTTACGCTGATTGGCGATAGTAGTCCAGCTGTATCTTTCAGTGCGGATGCAATTCCTTCAGGGCAATATAATGTGTCTGAAGAAGACGTTGCAGCAATTATTTACACTTCCGGAACAACCGGCAAATCGAAAGGCGTAATGCTTACACACCGGAATATTTGTTTTACCGCTAAAATGAGCAACAGGGTGCAGGAAATTGATGAAACTGACAGGTTTCTTTCTGTACTTCCACTTTCACACACCTACGAAAATACCATCGGATTGGTTTTTCCTTTGTCGAGAGGCGCATGTATTTATTACCTCGGGAAAGCTCCAACGCCTTCCATTCTTCTTCCTGCACTTCTTAACATCAGACCAACAATAATGCTCACCGTTCCTTTGATAATCGAAAAGATTTTCAGGAGCAAAATAAAACCGAAATTCACCAGTAATCTCTTTCTTAGGATTGCTATACATATCCCTTCTGTCCGCAGGAAACTAAATATAATTGCCGGAAAGAAATTGCTTGAGACTTTTGGCGGTGAGCTCCGTTTCTTTGGAATTGGCGGGGCAAAACTTAACAAAACCGTTGAGAATTTTCTTATTGAAGCCAAATTTCCCTATGCCATAGGGTATGGTTTAACGGAAACCTCTCCCCTGCTGGCCGGCTCAAATCCACGCAATTCACGCCTTCAATCAACAGGACCGGCTATTGAAGGAATTGAACTCAAGATCAACAATCCGGATAAACAAAGCGGTGAAGGAGAAATATGGGCCAAAGGTCCTAATGTGATGAAAGGATACTATAAAGAGCCCGGATTAACAGATGAAGTGATTACTCCTGAAGGCTGGTTCAGAACCGGTGACCTGGGGATGTTCGATAAAGATGGGTTTCTTTACATTAAAGGGCGGCTGAAGAATATGATTGTCCGTTCGGGGGGAGAAAATATCTATCCTGAAGAAATTGAATCGGTTATAAACAATTTCCGATTTGTAATGGATTCTCTCGTTCTGGAACGCAATGGTAAACTGGTGGCATTGGTTTATTTTAACCTCGAAGAAATAAAAGAAATGCATCAGCAGATGAAAGCTGACAATGCAGAAAATGTGAATCAGGTAAACGAAAAACTGCGACTGGAACTTCAGGCTTATGTGAACCACAGGGTAAATAAATACTCTCAGATACAAGAGGTCGTTCTGCAACCCGAACCATTCGAAAAAACTGCTACACTCAAAATCAGGCGATATCTTTACTCATAATATTTCTTGTTAAAAATTACTGATTACCTGAATTAATTAATTTTGAAGACATCTTTTCCCGTAATCCTTTAACACTATGCTCAATATTGCACTATTTGGTCCTCCAGGTGCAGGAAAAGGAACCCAGTCGGAATTTCTGACTAAGAAATATAACCTGTATTACATTTCGACCGGTGACCTTCTGAGGAAAGAAATGGCCGAAAAAACCAAACTAGGCCTGGAAGCCAAAAGTATAATTGCTTCCGGCGGGCTTGTTCCTGATGAGATTATTGTACAGATCATCGAAAAAACCATTACTGATAATCCGGGATCCAATGGCTTTCTCTTCGATGGTTTCCCAAGGACCTATATTCAGGCCTATATCCTTGAAGGATTGATGATTAAGCTTCATACTCGTCTCAATTGTCTGATCAGCCTTAATGTTCCCGAAGAAGAATCGGTGAAACGATTGATAAACCGTGGACTAACTTCAGGACGAACGGATGATAATGAAAAAGTTATCCGAAACCGGTTAAAAGAGTATTATGAAAAAACACTTCCGGTATTGCAGTTTTATAAAGACAAAGGCATTTACATGGAAGTGGATGGTACGTTGAGCATCGAAAAAGTCCATGATCAAATTACCGGTATTATCCGACAGGAACTGAGCAAAAGCCTTTTCAACATTGTATTGTTCGGGTATCCTGGTTCGGGGCGCGGATCGCAGGGAAAAGCACTTGCAAAACATTTCGGCCTCGAATATGTGGCAACAGGCTCAATGCTTGATAACGAGATAAAAAGAAATACTGACACCGGAAAGAAAATAACTGAATTATACGAAAACGGTCAACTGGTGCCCGACGAAATTGTCGTTCAGCTTATTGAGAAGAAACTTGCTGACAGCAAGGATATTAAAGGATTTATTTTTAAAGGATTCCCACGTACACTGGTTCAATCCTATATCCTTGATGGATTATTACAGAAACATGGTTCTTCCATCTCACAAATTATTGAAATTGAAGTCCCTACATTGGAATTGATCAGTCGCCTTGACGCCCGTAGCAAAACAGATGGATGCATGCCATATGACAACAGTACGGCAAAAATTGTAAAGCGCCTCCAGGAACATGAAACCAAAACGGCTCCGGTTATTGATAAATACAAACAATTGCATGGTGTAACAAAAGTTGATGGGCTGGGCAATTTCGATGAAGTTTTTGAAAGAATTGCTGTGGAAATCGAAACTGGCTTTAAGAGTATGAGGTAAATAATGCTTCACGCATCAATTCTTTGTCGGGGTATAATTTTTGATGTAGAAACTATCTTTGTTAATTAATTTTATGTTAAACCAAAGGATCAACAACATGACCCGTTTAATCTTTACTTCACTAATTATCAGCATTTTACTTACTTCCTGTTCAACAGGTAAAAAAGCGTACGAACGCGGTGATTATTACACTGCTACCCTGCAGGCTGTGAACAGGCTGAGAAGCAATCCTGATTCCAAAAAGGCACTTAAAGCGGTTGAGGACAGTTATCCTATGTCGCTCAAATACTTCCAGGGTAAAATTGATTATGCCTTGAGTACCAACAGCCAGTATAAATATACGGAAATCGTTGATTATTACGAAAAAATGAACCATTTATCCGACGAGGTGAGTCGTTGCCCGGCCGCATTGAACATCTTTCCCAACGTAAATTATTACACCGGCGAATTGGTGCAGGCACGTTCGCAAGCCGCTGAAGAACAATATAATGCAGGTTTAAATAATGAACGTATAAATACCAGGCTTTCGTGGAAGGACGCATATTTTAACTTCCGGGAAGCCGATCATTTTGTTCCGGGATACCGGGATGTAACGGAACGCATTGAAAATGCCAGGTTTAATGCAACGCTAAAGGTGATTGTTGAACAGATTCCTGTTCCGCTTAAGTATCAGCTTACTTCTGATTTTTTCCTGAACCAGGTAATAGAATCGTTGAGGCGCAACAGGCCTAACGAATTTGTCGAATATTACTCACCCGAATCGGCTGAAAACTCAGGAATTCAAAGCCCTGACCAGGTATTAAGGATGAACTTTGATGAGTTTACAATAGGCCAGGTATATGATAAGGAAACAGTCCGGGAATTTTCGCGCGATAGCGTTGAGGTAGGCTCGGTTACTATGCCCGACGGCACAAAAAAGAAAGTTTATAATACCGTAAAAGCCAAACTCACAACCAACCGCAGGGAACTTGTTTCCAATGGAGTTCTTGATGTTACTATTATTGATTTCCAGATGAATAGTGTTATTTCACAGCGAAAATTTCCCGGGCAGTTTATTTGGTTCACAGAGTGGGGATTTTTTAACGGCGACGAAAGGGCTCTCAACAACGATCAGCTTGCCATGTGTAAAAAGAAACCCGTTTCGCCTCCAGGTCCACAGGATTTATTTATTGAATTCACCAAGCCGATTTTTAACCTGGTATCACCTTTTTTAAAATCATTTTACAGCAAGTATTAATATTGGTCAAATCTTCAATATACTTTTAAAAAACGCCAGATCACATTTCCCGGTTTTGAAATCTTAAAGATGCGAAAGAGCTCTTTATTCTTATGAACAAATCGATAGTATACAGATTCGATCTTGAATAAATTAACAGAATGGGTCAAAAACTTTTTTGTTTGTAATAATCTGTGATATTCTTTATTTCATCGAGGCTCAGATTCCACATAAAACTTAGGAATTGCTGGTATCCCGGCGATTGTTCTGTAGGATCAATGGAGTCGAGATACCTGTTCAACTGGTATTTTTTTCTGGCATCATAGATTTTATCGAAGCAATTGCCCAGCCATTCTTTGTAATAAATATCATCTTTCCCTTCCTCTATTCGCTTAAGGCACAAATAAATACCCATTCCATATTCTTCATATGCATAAAGCCCGGGTACCTGCTCATACTCGGCAACCCGATGAAATGCTTTGAATACAGAATCAGCCGGACTCCCTACTGATGAAGTCAGGTTAGGAAAAATAGCCTCTAACCGTTTAATCCTTTGTTCAATATCAGGATGTGTTGAAATGGAATCCTCATTGAACTTTTCTTTATACAGTGAATAATCATAAGCCGACATATCCTCAATAACCATCCATTCCTTATTGAACTTTTGGTTTGGAAGGTTAAATACCTGCTCATACACTGATTCAGGAACAGCCTCGACTTTCAGTGTATCATATCTGCCGGAAAGGCGCAGAGTTTCAATAAAATCAGGATAATTGAAGCGGGTATTTTTCATTATCAGAATGCCTGCTGAATCAGCCTCAAACTCGTTCCTTCGACGCTCCTCGCCGTGCGAGTATAATTTATTTTTAAATAGCTCAAAGGCTTTCTCACTCCTGTTGTACTTTTGGCTCTGAACCTCTTTTAATGTTGATTTTGAGCTACTTGATGTATTATCTGCAATCAAACTTAATAGTGCCTTAATGGAATGTTCCAAAACAAGGTGTGCTGTTTCGTGCGAAATTACCGAGGCAACCTGGTCAAAATTATTTAACCAGTAAAATATGCCCATATTCAGTACCAGCGTGCCGTTGGGGAGACAAAACGCGTTGAGGGTAGGATCTTTTGAAATTAATACCTGGATGTTTGCTGGTACTTCCTGGTTCTTGGAAGAAATTTCATTAAGAATAGTTTCAGCTTTGTCATTTAACGTTTTGTCGAAGCAGAATTGTCCTTCATCTACCTGCTTAATAAACTCTTCAGAATATTCCTTCATCGATTTTACCAGTTCATTTCCCGCCTTGCCTTTATACTTGATTTTGAGTTCTTTACAAAATGCTTCATCCCTGATTTTATACGCTTCAACAAATGCCTTTCGTTGCGCGTTATCCGCAGTATCGATAGTTATATATTTTTGCCCGTTCACCGAAATGAACATTAATAAGGCAAGAATCAACAAAGTGTATTTCATTTACCAGGCAGCTTTCTCGTGTGAAGTTTTTAATTTTCCAGGCACCTAAAAATTCAGCTTTTCAAGCCTGATCTGGTTGTATTTCTTCGACTCGTTATATTCGCGAAGCATGATGTAACCTTCCTTAGCTATATAAGGAAAGATAATAAAATCATTCTTTGTTGATGTTATAGGTACCTCTTCGTATGAGTATTGCCCGTTAATAATTTTATTAATTCCTAAAAACCATTTACGCTTTTCATTATCAGCCCCCTTTTTGTAATCCTCGAAAAAGAACACTGCGCCTGTTTTGTTCTTGATATATTGAGCGAATAAATAGTCATAATGAAGTGTGGTAGATACTTCTTTCACAATTACGTCAATGGATTTAATATCAAATTGCTGATCAAAATTTACAAGAACCATATCCGAACTTTTTGATTGATCTGTCCCCAACAAGTAGGTTGCCCCTTTCTGTTCTTTATACTTTTCAGCCAGAAAACAAGTGGTTCCGTCGCGGAAAATAAAAAATTCCTGTGGAACAAGCCTATATCCTCCTTCAAGTTTGCCGTTCTCTTTGATTTTTACAAATTTCAAGGCATTTATCCATGTCAGGTATTTTTTCGAAACTTCCTTGCCGGTTAAATCCAGTTCAATCCTGAACCAGCCTAGGCGTTTATCCCATTCAAATTTATTAATATCATTTTTGGTATAGGTGCCTGCCAGGTAAATGGAATTGCCATATTTATTTATAGCAAAGTCATGAAAATATTTTGACTCCTTATTCTCAACCTGGTATTCAAAAAGTTTCTTTCCACTATTCAGATCAATTCCTACCAGGCTTCGGCCTGTAAAGTCACTGTTCCTATATCTTGAGAAAGTAAAGATGATGGTTTCATCAGGCCAGAATGAGCTGGAAATTATACTATAGTTCGATTTGGTTGCTCCCTGGTTGAATTTATAGCTCCATGTTGGGGTTTTATCAAGATCGTATGCTTTTATCTCTTTGATCTTGTATTGGTCAGCATCGTTTTTCTGCATTTCCTTAATCAGGTAACCGGAGTATTCAGCGTTGTCAATCGCAAATATCCCGAAAACATTATCAACATTTTTATACGCCTTATTCAGATTATCATCCTTTACCACAATAGGTTTGAATTTACCATCATCAAAATAAAACTCATCCGACATTGTATTGCTTTTCAGATTGAGTGTGCGGTAAGTTGTCACCAGGTAGTTAATATAGTTATTCGCGGTGGCAAATGACTTTAAATATGCATATCCGATGGAAATGAGCAGATTATCACCCATTTTATTGCAGTCAAGATATTTCTCAATAGTGCGGTTGCTGTATTTGGGCTGCATAAATGTATTACGTGCAACTTCATTCAGATTTTTGTCGAGGATCAGGTATTCGTATTTAGCCTCATGCTTATTCACCTTGTCAACATTATAAATATAGAGGTATCCATAGATGGATTCGTCCTGGTTCAAAATAGCCTGATACAACAATAATTCAGCATTATTCATGATCTGACCCAGGTCTTTCATCTGGGCATGTAAAAAGGACGATAAACTGATTAATAGGACGGTAATAAACGTAGTCTTAGTCATGATTAGAAAGTGAAATTGGTTTATATTCTCTGAATTTTATTTTAATTGATGGATACAAAAGAAGCAGGTAAATATCGGTTTTGATTTTACTCATAATGTTATAATCTAAATGGATTATAGGTGACAAATCTAAATACTTTTTTCAATTGTCAAGCGGTATTCAGAAGATTTAATTTATCTTTCCGAAAGAATGATATTCTGGCTGTATTCCAGGTGATTGCGGGATTTAAATATTCAGGTTTAAAGTGTCATATATCAGCAAACTTTAAAAATGGCTTTGCTAATAAATTTGATTAAAAGATAATACTTTGAAGAATAATCCGTAACAACTAACTGATAATCATAAATATACATACGATAAAAAACACATCCAGATCAACGTATCAACGTAATCGTCCCCCAAACCGGATCTGATAAACCTTTGTGCTCGCCCACATCCTGGTTGTACCACACTGAACCATCGCGGAAAATGGCTTGTATTTTCCAAACATATACATCTTGCTGACAGGGTTTTTCGTTGAACGTTCCGTTCCAGCCTTCGGCAGGCGCACCCATTTCATCGAGTAACGAACTGGACCATAACAACGTTCCGTGGCTATTATACACTTCCGCAAGGTATGATGCGAGGTTCACACCAACCGGTTTCCAGGTGAGAATGGCCTGTATTGGCCCTCCTGGAGCTAGTGCATTAGGAACATACAAGCCCTTGAACATCATATCGTATGAAATCAATGCTGTGTCGTGGCACCCCTGTTCGCTTACCGAAACAAGAATTACATTATAAGTACCGTCATCAGAATATGTAATCAGAGGCGATGGATCATAAGAATCATCTCCGTTACCGAAGTCCCAGTAGTATTGTGTTGCTCCAATTGATCCGTTTGTAAACTGCACCTGTCCCTGGATATTGTCCACATTTTCAGTGTAACTGAAAGCACTCAGTGGCGATGGATTTACTTCCACCTGTTGAATAATAGTATCAGAACAACCATTGCTGTCAGCAACGGTAAGCATTACCATATATTTGCCGGTGGAATCGAACACATAGGAGGGCGCATCACCACTCATGTTTCCGATAGAAGTGATGCTGTCAGTCAGACGCCATCCCCAGGAAACAATCGGAGTGATGTAGGATTGCGAAGCATCAAAGAAATACGTTTTCTGCCCCGTGCAGGATATACTATTTGCATAAAATGCATCAGGCAACCCATTAACTATTAAATCTGTTATTGCAGTATCAGCGCAACCATATTGATTTTTTACAGTCAGAACCGGATTATAAAAGCCAGGATATGAATACAAATAGCTGGGATTGCGTAGACTTGAAGTATCATTTCTTCCCTCATCATCGAATTTCCAAAGGAAATAATGTGAAGACGCTCCATAGGAAATTGTTAAGTTATTGAATTCGGCTTTCAAACCCAGGCAGACCGGATCTACACTAAATCCTGCCAAAGGAGTAGGTGTAACGAGTATCTGCAACGTGGTACTGTCGCTGATGGTAGAAGTTCCCACCTGCGTGCTGACTTTCAGGCTAATGGTGTAAGTACCGGGATTCAGGAAGGTATGGGTAACTGTGGGTTGATAGATATCATAATTCAATGGTGGCGTTCCATCGCCAAAATTCCAGTTCCATTGGGTGATGGTGCCATCGCTGGTGCTTATATCGGCAAAAGTAAGGTTGTAGTTCTGGCATAAAAGGCTTTCGGTGCTGATAGCTGCGGCCACAATGCATGCCGAGCGGGTCACGGTATCGGTAAATGTATCGGTGCAACCATTGTCGTTGATAACAGTCAGCGTGGTAATATACTCGCCCGGGCTTGCATATTTATGTGTGCTTTCGGGCGTGGTGAGCGTATCCGAAGTTCCGTCGCCATATTGCCAGATGTATGTGTTAATCATACTGCTGGTATCAACGCTGGTGCTGCTGAAAATCAAGGTGCTGTCGCATTGTCCCGTGGCATAACTGAAATTTGCCACTGGCAATGCATTTACCTGAACTGTCTGGTAGCTGTTTGCTATACAGCCAAATTTATCTGTTGTAGTGAAATTCACGGTGTAAAATCCAACACTACTGAAGGTATGGTCAGGAGTTTTCAGGGTGGAAATATTGTTGCTTCCTGTTACCGGGTCGCCAAAGTTCCAGGTGAACTCTACCAGCGAATCGGCAGGAGGTTCCGGGGTGAGTAGTTCTGGAGTAAAGGTAACAGATTCACCAAAACAAGTAAGCGTGGTAGTAAAGCCAACGGTGAGTTCCGAAGGAACACAAACCTGCTGTGAAACCGTATCCAGACAACCGCGCAAATCTTCAATCATAAGT
>JBGSUB010000023.1:0-106839 GCA_041753535.1 Lentimicrobiaceae bacterium | reverse complement strand
TACTTGATCCATCTGCCCAGATGGTGAAATTGGTAGACACGCTGGTTTCAGGGACCAGTGGCCTTACGGCTGTGCAGGTTCGAGTCCTGTTCTGGGCACGAACATATTCCCGCAATAGCTATATTGGCGGGATTTTTTTTGTAAATAATTTTGATATAATATTTTGTATTTTTGAGCCAAATAGTAAAGGTATGCAGTTAGCCAGAGGTGATAATTATTTTAAGGATCATTCGATTGCAATCAATATCTGTAAGGTTAACCGTATGAAAAATATTTCGCATGATAACGACCTGACAGAAGTTGAACATCATCATGATTTTATCGAGATAGTATTTATTACCAAAGGCAAAGGATTGCAGGTTATAAGTAACAATGAGTATGAAGTGAGCGAAGGAGACATTTTTATCCTTCAGGGATTTCAGAATCACTATTTTAAAGATGCTGGTAAAGCCGAAATTGTGAATGTAATGTTCGATCCGCTCAAAAGCCGCAACCTTATTTCACCTGATATAAAGTCAATTGGCGGCTACAGCGCGCTTTTTATACTGGAACCCCGGTACCGCAACCGTATGCATTTTAAAAATATGTTGCACCTGAACCGCGTCGACCTGGCGAAATCGGAATACATTCTTAACAGCATGTTGCACGAATTTACACGGAAAGAACCTGGTTATGAGTTGTTCCTGAGAAACAAACTTGAGGAGATCATTATTTTCCTTTCGCGTAAGTACTCCCAGATCAGCATCCCGAAAGCAAAATCGCTGGTGCGCATAGGTAAAGCAATCGATTTTATTGAAAGCAATTTCCAAAACAATATATACGTTCAGCAACTGGCCGAACTGAGTTTTATGTCGATCCATAATTTTCAACGTATTTTCAAAGAAGCTACCGGATTATCACCCAATGATTACCTTCTCGAAATGCGTATCCAATATGCTTCGAAGCTTTTAACAGAAACTGATTCAGCTATTTACGATGTATCCGGAAGGGTCGGCATACCCGATTGGTTCTATTTTTCAAAAGCTTTTAAGAAGAAATTCGGCGTCAGTCCCTTAAAGTACAGAAAACAGAATAAATTAGCATAGTTAGGCTTTCGGCATTGGGGGTTAGGGTTTAGGGGGTTGCAGGCAGACTTTTCAATTCGGGTTCTGAATTTGGAATTTGGTTCTTACCAAACCCAAAACCCCCAAACCCCAACCCCCAACCCCTGGTTATATGGCGTATTAATACATTTTATTTTCATAATAGTACAATATACCCGGCCAGGGATGATATACATTTGTATTTCAATAACTTCATTGTCGTAGAATATGTATTTATTAGGTCTTGACATCGGTACTTCTTTCATTAAAGCATCCTTACTGAATGCTGCGACCGGAGAATGCACGGCCATTGCTTTTTCTCCCGAAAGTGAAATGGAAATCATTGCACCGAAAGCAGGATGGGCCGAACAGGATCCGGAACTTTGGTGGAAGCATACGCAACTTGCCATTTCATCTGTGCTGTGGAAAGCAATGATCAATCCCGAAGAAATTGATGCAATCGGGGTATCATACCAGATGCATGGATTGGTATGTGTTGATAAAGACCTGAATGTGCTCAGGAATGCAATTATATGGTGCGACAGCAGGGCCGTGGAAATCGGGAATAAGGCATTTAAAAGAATCGGTGAAGAAAAATGCCTCTCGCACCTGCTCAATTCTCCCGGCAATTTTACAGCATCAAAATTGCGCTGGGTTAAGGAAAATGAACCTGAAGTCTACAACCGCATATATAAAATAATGCTCCCCGGTGATTACATTGCTGCTAAACTTACCGGGGAAATAAGAACCACTGAATCAGGACTCTCTGAAGGTATTTTCTGGGATTTCGAACAACACAAACCTGCAGATATTGTATTGAATCAATTTGGATTTGACCCAAAAATTCTGGCTGAGATTGTTCCGACATTTGGAATTCAGGGCAGGGTAACCCCAAAATCAGCTTCAATTACCGGATTAAAAGAAGGCACTCCTGTATGCTATCGTGCCGGCGATCAGCCTAATAACGCGTTTTCACTCAATGTGCTGCATCCCGGTGAAATAGCTGCAACAGCCGGTACTTCGGGTGTTGTTTATGGTGTAAGCAATCAGGTAAAATATGATGAGCAGTCGAGGGTTAATACATTTGTTCATGTAAATAATACGGCGGATGAAATTCGTAACGGGATTCTGCTTTGTGTGAATGGTACTGGAATAATGAACTCTTGGATTAAGAAGATTGCAGGAGAAAATCTGGATTATTCGCAGATAAATGAGCTGGCAGCAGGCGTAAAACCTGGTTCTGAGGGTTTGGTCATTCTGCCCTTTGGAAATGGTGCCGAACGTGTAATTGGGAATCAGGAATCCGGCTGTAGCATTCACAACCTGAATTTCAACATTCACGGGAAGGCTCATTTGTTCAGGGCTGCGCAGGAAGGTATTGCGTTTGCTTTGTATTTCGGTATACAGATAATGCAGAAAATGGGTGTTGAAATAAACGTGATCCGTGCCGGGAAGGCAAATATGTTTCTCAGCCCAGTATTCAGCCAGACATTGGCTGATATTTCCGGTGCCATCATTGAACTTTATAATACAGACGGAGCTCAGGGTGCTGCATGTGGAGCAGGAGTGGGATCCGGAATTTATAAGGATTTTGAATCTGCTTTTGCCGGATTACACAAATTAGAAACAATTATACCGTCGGCTGATAATCATATACTGCTGGAAGCATATAGGAATTGGGAAACTGAGTTAAGGAAATGACTTCATCAGCTTGTTTCGACTTTGTTCCACAACCACTGCCCGGTGCCCTGAAATATTGCACCCCGACTTGTTTCAGCTTCGCTCAACAACCACCGTTCGGTGCGCGGAGAGTATAAAATTCTTAAACAAACAAAACTATAAAAATATGAAACCAACAATTGGCAGTAAAGAATTTTTTCCTGGGATAGGAGAAATAAAATTTGAAGGTGTAGAGTCGCGTAATCCATTAGCTTTCAGGTATTATGACGAAAATAAAATAATTGCCGGCAAAAGCATGAAGGAATATTTTCGTTTTGCAATGGCTTACTGGCATACCTTGTGCGGTACTGGTGGCGATCCGTTCGGGCCAGGCACCAAGGACTTTCCCTGGGAAGCTAGCAATGACCATATGCAGCGCAACCGCGACAGAATGGATGCCGCCTTTGAATTTATGAGCAAAATCGGGATTCCTTTCTGGTGCTTTCACGATACCGATGTTGCAGGTGATGGAAGCGTTAAGGAAATAGAAGACAGGCTCGCTGAAATGGTTAATTATGCCAGGGAAAAGCAGTCAGTTTCAGGAATTAAATTACTTTGGGGAACTGCTAATGTTTTTTCTAATCCACGCTATATGAACGGTGCTTCGACGAATCCAGATTTCCTGGCTGTAGCTCATGCCGGCACGCAGGTAAAAAATGCCATCGATGCCACTATCGCCCTTGGCGGTGAAAATTATGTGTTCTGGGGTGGCCGCGAAGGATATATGTCTTTACTTAATACCAACACAAAACGCGAGAAAGAACACCTTGCCCGTTTCCTTACCCTTGCCCGCGATTATGCGCTTGGCAAAGGATTCAAAGGAACTTTCCTGATCGAACCTAAACCCATGGAGCCAACCAAACATCAGTATGATTTTGATACAGAAACGGTAATTGGGTTTCTGAGGCATTTTGGACTTGACAAGGATTTTAAACTGAATATTGAAGTAAATCATGCAACCCTAGCCGGCCACACTTTTGAGCATGAATTGCAAATGGCTGCCGATGCCGGATTACTCGGCAGTATTGATGCAAACCGGGGCGACAGCCAGAATGGCTGGGATACCGACCAGTTCCCGATAAATATCTACGAAACGGTTGAAGCAATGCTTGTGATCATGCAGGCAGGAGGGTTTACTACGGGCGGAATTAACTTTGATGCAAAAACCCGCCGCAATTCAACAGATCTGGAAGATATTTTTATTGCTCATATTGCTGCGATGGATACATTTGCCAGAGCACTTACTGTTGCTGACCGAATTTTAAAAGAATCCGATTTTCTTTCACTCAGGAAACAACGCTATTCTTCGTTCGATTCCGGAAAAGGAAAAGAGTTTGAAACTGGAAAACTGAATCTTGAAGACCTTAGAATTATAGCGCATTCTCAAGGTGAACCAAAAATAGTAAGTGGTAAGCAGGAAATGTACGAACAGCTTATAAACCAATATATCTAAAAATCATGCAGAATCAAAAAGCAAATATGACTTACGTGTGGGGCATTACTCTTGTTGCCACGTTGGGAGGTTTATTATTTGGTTACGATACAGCTGTAATTTCAGGTACTGTTCAGTCGCTGAAAATAAATTTTATCGATCCCCGGAATCTCAACGAAATGGCAGCCAATTCGTTACTTGGATTTACTGTGTCGAGTGCTCTCATAGGTTGCATTTTGGGAGGACTTATCGGAGGTTGGATGGCTCTTAAGCTGGGAAGGCGAAACAGTATGGTGGTAGCAGCCCTGCTACTCATAATTTCAGCAATTGGTTCAGGGTTTCCTGAATTATTAATTGCTCCGGTCGGTAACAATGTAGCCGAATTTCTTACACCTTTTATTATCTACCGGATTATTGGAGGCGTGGGTGTCGGACTTGCATCTATGCTCTCACCCATGTATATTGCGGAGATTTCGCCCGCTGCCAAACGTGGCAATCTTGTTTCGTGGAACCAGTTTGCCATAATATTCGGTATGCTTGTAGTCTATTTCGTAAACTGGACCATTTCGAAACAAGGAAACGAAAGCTGGCTGCATGAATTCGGGTGGCGTTGGATGTTTTTTTCCGAAACCATCCCGGGAGTTCTGTTTCTGACTCTTCTGTTCTTTGTGCCCGAAAGTCCGCGCTGGCTGGTTATGCAAAGTAAAGAGTATAAAGCACTTACCATTCTTACGAAAATAAACGGCAAAGAAATTGCTGCCCAGGTTCTTACTGAGATTAAAGAAACCGTTACTGGTGTCGGAACTTCAAAGTTATTCTCGTATGGTTTCATGATTGTGATAGTTGGCATACTTCTTTCGGTATTTCAGCAATTTGTCGGAATAAACGTTGTGCTTTACTATGCGCCCGAAATATTTAAAAATATGGGCAGCAATACCGATTCATCCTTACTTCAAACCATAATTGTAGGCTCTATCAATCTGACTTTTACTGTTTTGGCTATATTTACGGTTGACCGGTATGGAAGGAAGCCATTAATGATTATAGGAGCATTGGGTATGGCAGTAAGTATGATTGCTTTGGGATTCACTTTCTACATTCAGAATATTGGAATTGCAGCCCTGTTGTTTATGCTAACGTATGTTGCCTCGTTCGCCATGAGCTGGGGACCTGTTACCTGGGTGCTTTTGTCCGAAATATTCCCGAATCGTATCCGTGGACGTGTAATGGCCGTTGCAGTAGCTGCACAATGGATTTCCAATTACCTGGTATCCTGGACTTTCCCGATGATGGATAAGAGCAGCAGCCTGAATGCTGTTTTTCATCATGGATTTGCTTACTGGATTTATGGTGTAATGGGCCTTTTAGCTGCCTTGTTTATGTGGAAATATGTTCCAGAAACCAAGGGGAAATCACTTGAAGAAATGGAAAAACACTGGAAGAAGTAGCTGTATAGTTAAAAACAATAAAAAGCTGTAGTTCTTTAAGTTAGAGAGCTGCAACTTTTTTAATATTCAGAAGATTACCCTTATTTACCCTCCGATACTTGCCCTGATCCCATATTCCCCAAACTTTCCAATCGCTCCCGCCAGAGTCTCTTTATCAGGTTCATGCAGGATTTCAAAATCATCCTGCTTACCCAGTTTCTTATACTTATGCTGCGCAATATTATGATAGGGCAGGAGGTGTACCTCTTTTTTATCACCGGCTAATCCTGCAATGAATCTGGCAGACTGCTCAATATTTTCATCCGTATCATTCACTCCTCCTATCAGAGGTATACGGATGATTATTTTTGCTCCTGTTTCAGCAAGGATTTTTAAATTATAAAGTATCAGTTTATTTCCGGATTTAATCCATTTTTGATGTAATCCTGAATCCATCATTTTCAAGTCGTATAGAAACAGATCAGTCTGCCTGGAAACTTCCAGGATGGTTTCAGTACTCACATTTCCGGCTGTATCCACAGCCCTGTGAATTCCTCGTTTCCCGCATGCTTCAAGCAATTCGAGGAGCTTTTTTTTATGAAAGAGAGGTTCACCACCCGAAAAAGTTACGCCCCCACCTGATTGGTCGAAAAACACCCGCTCTTTTTCAATTATATCCATAATTTCGGCAACAGACATCACTTTTCCAGACATCTCGATTGCTTTGGTGGGGCAGATGTCAGCACATTTTCCACAGATAATGCAGAGCTCTTCGTTTGTAAAAATACCTTCTTGAGTGAGACGAATCGCGTTCTCAGGGCAAACTTCAACACAACTCCCACATCTGATGCATTTTGCCTGGGCATACATTTTTTCAACATTCGCCGAAATACTTTCAGGGTTGTGGCACCAGGCACAATACAGGTTACAACCTTTAAAAAAGATTACCACACGGATCCCAGGGCCATCGTTGATAGCATAACGTTTTGTATCGAAGATTAAGCTTTGTGGCATTTGGGTATGTTATAAGCTTTTACTTTTGTTTGTTTGTGTAGTTATGATTTGGTTGGAAGTCAGAAGTCGGAAGTCGGGACACGGAACATTCAACTCAGAAAGAGGTACCAATTTCTCCAGATAATAGCTTTGAGCTCCCAACTCCCAACTCCTTATTCCCCTCTTTCAACCCTAAACCCTAACACCCAACCCCTAAATCCTTTAAAAAGAATCATTCTCCGTCCGCTCAATAACTTCTTGCTGTAAATCCGCATTCATATCATTAAAATAATCGCTGTATCCTGCCATTCGAACCAGCAGGTCCTTGTAATCTTCGGGACAAGCCTGGGCTGCATACAAGGTCGCCGTATCAACAATATTAAACTGAATGTGATGTCCTCCGAGAGTGAAGTAACTCCGGATAAGATGTCCCAGTTTTTTGATATCCTCTTCCTTGCTCAACAGGCTGGGTAAAAATCTCTGATTCAAAAGAGTTCCGCCGGATTTTACATGATCGAGTTTGGTTAAGGATTTTACTACTGCTGACGGACCATGTGTATCAGCACCATGTGAAGGGGATGTGCCGTCGGAAATGGATTTTCCGGCCAAACGCCCGTTGGGTGTGGCTCCCATTACCTTGCCAAAATAAACGTGGCAGGTAGTTGATAGCATATTCAAATGGTATTTTCCACCGGGTTTGATATTGGGTTTGCCATCGATAGTTTCTACAAGATCATCATACACTTTTACGGCAATGGAATCGGCATAGTCGTCGTCATTTCCAAAAAACGGTGTACGGTTAATTATAGTCTGACGAAGTAATTCTTCACCTTCAAAATTCTTCAGCACTGCATTCAGAACCCTGTCCATGCTGAACGTTTTGTCTTCAAAGACATGCTTTTTTATAGCAGCCAGACTATCAGTAATTGTGCCTAATCCGCAACACTGAATATAGCTGGTATTGTAGCGGGGACCTCCATCGTAATAATCTTTTCCCTTGCTGATACAGTCTTCGATCACCACCGAAAGGAAAGGTGCAGGCGCATATTTGGCGAACATACGGTCGATGTAATTGCTGACTCTCATTTTCTGGTCAACCACAAACCGAAGCTGCCTGAGGAAAGCATCGTAAAGGTCTTCGTAAGATTCGAAATTCCTCGGATCACCGGTTTGTATTCCCACTGTTTTCCCGGTAACGGGGTTCACGCCATTATTCAATGTTACCTCTACTATTTTCGGAACATTAAGATAACCTGTCAACAGGTAGGCTTCCTTCCCAAAAGCTCCGACTTCAATACATCCGCTGCAGCCGCCTTCGCGTGCATCCTGCAGAGATTTTCCCTGGCGAAGCATTTCAAGGATATAAATATCGGGATTAAAAACCGAAGGATACCCGTGACCCTGGCGGATTACATGTGTAGCCGCATGAAGGAATTTATCAGGTGTTTTCGCACTGATATGCACCGAGTTACCAGGCTGCAGAATATGTAATTCCTCAATAACTTCAAGCATGATGTACGAAACCTCACTGGTTCCATCTGTACCATCACCTTTTACTCCGCCAATGTTGATATTGGTAAAATCATTGTAAGTACCACTTTCGCGGGCTGTAATGCCTACTTTAGGTGGGGCCGGGTGATTGTTGACCTTAATCCAGAAACAGGAAATCAGTTCCTTGGCTTCATCGCGGGTGAGGGTTCCTTCCGCTATCTCCTTGTAGTAAAATGGCGCAAGATGCTGGTCGAAATGCCCGGGGTTCATGGCATCCCAGCCATTCAGTTCGGTAATTGTTCCGAGGTGGACAAACCAATACATTTGTATGGCTTCCCAAAGGTTCCGGGGCGCATGGGCCGGGACCCGGCGGCATACATCGGCTATCTTTAGGAGTTCATCGGCTCTTTTTGGATCCTTTTCCGAAACAGCAAGTTTTTTAGCTAATTCAGCATGGCGTTCGGCAAAAATGATTACGGCATCGCACGAAATATCCATGGCTTTCCATTGCTCAGCTTTATCGGTAGCTTCAGGATCGTTCAGGTAATTGAGTGACGTTAAATTGGCGGCAATTTCCCTTTTGAAATCCAGCATCCCTTTTTTGTAAATCTTTCCATCAAGAGAGGTATGACCGGGTGCACGTTGTTCCATAAATTCGGTAAACAGACCTGCTTCGTAGGCTGCCCGCCATTCGTCTGGAACATGGCTGAAGATACGCTCGCGCTGTGTTTTACCTTGCCAGTATGGAATCACCTCCTTTTCGTAAAGGCTGATATCTTCCTGGCTGATGGTATAGCGCTGCATTTCGCGGGTATTCAGTACATTGAAATCTTCTGCACTATGACAGGTTAATTCCGGAAAAGTAGGAACACACTTTGGCTTCTGACCACGCTCGCCCACGATTAATTCCCCTTCACCTAAATATATGGTTTTCTTTTGGCAATGATCCAGGAAATTCAGGGCCCGAAGCACTGGAATTGAGTATTTCCCATAATTTTCTTTGTAGAAAGCAGTTTCGTGCAGCGCCCGTTCAATAGAAAGGGATGGTTCGGTTTCGAAACTAAGTTTTCGGAGTTTCTGAATACGCTCATTCATTCCCGGTCCTGTTTTGTCAGGCATTGGCTCGTAAAAATTGCCTTCGGTTGTAGCGGGTCTTTCCGGTTTGGCGCTGTGGGGAATTATTTTTTCAAACATTTTGGTCAATTTAATTGGTGGTGTGTTTTTTTCAACTGAGTGACTCGCCTATAACTAAATTATGAAGATCAGATCAATTGAAAGATATTGTTTTGTGAGGAAAAGAAGAAGATGGAAATTATAGCCAAACATTCACTACTTCAACGAAAAAGCACTTTTAGAACAATTTTACTACAGTACTCACTGTTGTTCACTTTGACCGTTAGTAAGCCATGCCAGGGCTGGTTCAGTGCTGCCAAATACCTTGATGTAAGCGCCTCTGTTTGTCGCAACAGTTTCAGTTAAATAATTTGTGAATTCCGCATGCCATACAACTGCTAATTTAACTTTATACTTCAGCTGTTCGGCAGCTTCTATGCCAAGAAAGTATCTTTCCAGGGTGGGCACATCAATTCCTTCAACACCCAGAATATTAAGAAGCATCCTGAAATTCCCTTCCTCTTCACATTTAGCATATATTATCTTCAGATAGTCTACAAAATCAGGGAAATCGTATTCTCCTGAAACCGTCATACACAAATGAGTGCTTTCTTTCTCAAAATAAAAGTTACTTTTCATTGGAGCTTAAATTTTATTAGAATTTGGAAAAGAGCCCGATTTAGCTTCAGGTAATCAGGGCGTTACAATTATTTGTTATCCTTAACCGTAATGATTCCCTGCTCATTTACAAAATGGAGAATCATTTAAAATCAAGGCGAATAGACACAGAAAAGTGTATAGTTTAATTATAGAATATCAGGCACTCGAACAGTCGCCTGTAGCTTTTCAGAAGGTTGGGAATAAATATTGAGGTTTCCATTGGTTCCTGAATGTTTCGGGATTTCCTATCCGTCTTTAAAAAGTAACTTTTACAGAAACAAATATACATATTATCCCGAATAATAAGCCCGGTTTACTATTATTTGGAAGCTGTAATTATAGATCTGACTAAAACTGATTTGAATTTAAATCCATTAAAAACATAATTGTATTGACTTCGGCACAATTATCTCATTTCCGGCTTCCCCACACCTGCACAATCACAATACCGGCAAGCATTAACAGGCATCCTGCCAGGTTACGTAAGCTTAAAATTTCGTTGAGTAAAAGCCATCCCCCGATAACAGCAAATACTGTTTCGAAACTCAGAATAATAGAGGCATAAGCCGGGTGAACATGTTGCTGGGCAACAACCTGCATAGTATATGCTATTCCAACTGACATAAATCCGCCATACAGCAATGGAATAGCTGCCTGGAAAACAGAATCCAGCGTTATAGTCTCAAACATGAATCCTGTTCCCAAACTCAGTATGCCGCAAACCATAAACTGAAAGGCAGAAAGAGGCAAAGCAGAATGTGTATCAACCAATTTATTAATGAGTTGCACATGAGCGGCCCAGAAGAATGCGCTCAAAAGAATAAGCATATCACCTTTCTGCAAAACGAGAGGCCCGTTAATTGTGAGAAGGTATAATCCTGCCAGTGCAATAAATGCGCCCGCCCATAAGAGTTTTGTAATATGTTGCCCGATAAAAATACCGATCAGCGGTACAAGAATTACATAAAAACCTGTGATAAACCCTGCTTTCCCGGCTTCGGTATAAACCATTCCGGCTTGTTGCAGCGAAGCACCTATAAACAGAACAACTCCAGCCAGCAACCCACCTTTAATAATGTTTTTCTGTTTTTGAGCTGTATCTTTCTGTTTGTGTTTAATCCAGAATATAAGCGGAATCAAAGAAGCACTACCTAATAAAAAGCGAATTCCATTAAAGGTGAATGGTCCGATAAATTCCATCCCCGCCCGCTGTGCAACGAATGCAAAGCCCCAGATGGCTGCGGTAACCCACAGCATAACGATAGCTCCCCGATTGTAGATACCTTTCTGCATTTTTTAAAAAGTACACAAATGTACATGAATGATTGTTTTAAATCTTCATCCTCCCGGAACTGAAGTACAATAAAGAGGTCAAAAATCAAAAGTCAAAAATTAAAGGTCAAAATTCAAAGGTCAAAATTCAAAGGTCAAAATGAAAAATGAACATTAACTAATAATTCTCATATAGCTAACTCAATTATCCCTCAACAGCAAAGCATCTCATTCCTCCACCACCGAATGACCACTCACCCCACTCAATCCCTCCAAAACCTCAACCCTCCACCACCGAATGACCACTCACTCCTCCCTGTATCTCCAACATCTCAATCCTCCGCAACCGAATGACAACTCACCCCACTCAATCCCTCCAAAACCTCAACCCTCCACCACCGAATGACCACTCACTCCTCCCTGTATCTCCAACATCTCAATCCTCCGCAACCGAATGACAACTCACTCCACTCAATCCCTCCAAAACCTCAACCCTCCACCACCGAATAACCACAACAACTTCCCGTCCACAGAATCTTCCCAAAAAAACGTATCTTTGCCCCAATAAATTCCACACACCATGCAACTTTTATTGTTAAGTAATTCGACTAATGCCGGAGAAGAATATTTAGGCTGGCCCCGTGAAATTCTGAAAAGTTTCATTGAAAAAAATAAAATTAAATCCTGCCTGTTTGTGCCTTACGCGGGTGTTACCGTTTCGTGGGACGAATACACCACACGAGTCCGTGCAGTTTTCAGCATCTGGGGATGTGAGGTCGAATCGGTTCATACAAAGTCTGATGCTGTTTTATCGGTGAATGAAGCCGAATGTATAGTTGTTGGCGGAGGAAATACATTCCGCCTTGTTCAGATGATGCACGATACAGGGATTATGGCAGCCATCAGTGAAAAAGCCCTGGCCGGAACTCCTTTTATAGGCTGGAGTGCAGGTTCCAATGTGGCTTGCCCAACGCTTCGTACTACCAATGATATGCCTGTTATTCAGCCTTCCTCATTCGATACCTTGAACCTGATTCCCTTTCAGATAAATCCACATTACCTGGATGCAAATCCCGAAGGCCACGGTGGCGAAACCCGCGAGCAACGGATCATGGAATTCCAGGCGCTTAATACTGATGTTGTTGTAGCTGGATTGCGCGAAGCCACTGCTTTGCATATTGAAGGGAAAACCATGCACTTGATAGGAAATCGCCCGATGCGCCTTTTTAAATCAGGTGAAGAACCTGTCGAATTCCAACCTGGAGATGAAATCAGTTTCCTTCTAAACAGTTAAGAAACAACAAAATATTTCAATAAATTATTTATGCAGAATCCGCAGAGTTTTTTTTTCTGCGGATTCTGTTTTTTTTAAAACGCGTTAACAATATTTGAATTGGCAAAATAACCCCTTTAGTTAAAAAATATACCTAATTGCTAATTGACTTTGCCAGAAAAACCAGTGATTACTATCTTCCCAACTATTACCGAAAAGGTTGATTCCCGGTCTTAAATCCAGTGAAAACGCGAACGGGATATCAGGATTCAGCTCAATACCAATAACGCCGTCAATACCGAGGAATGCGCCATTTCCATAATTATTTCCGTTCCATGAACCAATATGTGCCCCGGGACCATAATACCACTGCAGATTGCTCTGGATAGGAGTATGGATTTCGTACATTGCCGTGAATGTGAAATAGTTGCCTGATCCTCCGAGAGTTAAATCCCATGCTTTGTTTCCGGAAGTGAAGGTCTTATACGAAATCCCCGATGGGCTGCCCAAAGCAATTCCCAGCGAGTGTTTGTATTGAGCATTGGCAGTGAGCAGCCCCAATGTCATTATTACTGTTAGAATTATGATTTTCAGATAATTCATATTTTTTGATGATTTGTTTATTCATTATTGTCAATGTTATGTTTTAAACGGCATTAAATAACTCAAATTGTATGCCATGGTTATTTTCATTTACCTGTACCTTGCCTATTCTGCTTCTGAACTTTCTTATTATCTTTGCACCATGCACGAAACAATACTGATCCTCGATTTTGGCTCGCAATATACTCAGCTCATTGCCAGAAGAATACGCGAACTAAATGTATATTGCGAAATACATCCATTTAATCATATTCCCGAATTAGGCGATCATGTGAAAGGAGTTATCCTTTCGGGGAGCCCTTTTTCGGTACGCGACGAGGATTCGCCTGCTCCAGACCTGTCGACCATCAGGGGCAAATATCCGCTGCTTGGCGTATGTTACGGAGCCCAGTATTTGTCAATGACCGATGGTGGCATTGTTGCTCCTTCCGAAATAAGAGAATACGGACGTGCTAATCTTTCGTTTCTTGATCACAAAAATGAACTGGTCCGAGGGATGACCGATGGCGGCCAGGTATGGATGAGCCATGGCGATACCATTCTCGAAATTCCTGATAGTTTTAAAATAATTGCAAGTACTCCGGATGTAAAGGTTGCAGGTTTCAAAATAAGCAATGAACGTACTTACGGCATTCAATTCCATCCTGAAGTTTATCACAGTGTGGATGGCACATTGCTTCTGCGAAATTTTATAGTGGATATCTGTGGATGCAGCCAGGACTGGACTCCTTTGGCGTTTGTCGAAACCACGGTTGCTGAACTGAAAAACCAGCTTGGTGGTGATAAAGTCGTTCTTGGTTTATCGGGTGGTGTTGACAGCTCAGTTGCCGCGGTACTGCTTCATAAAGCAATAGGAACACAGCTGTATTGTATTTTTGTTGATAATGGCTTGCTGCGAAAGGGTGAATTTCAGTCTGTTCTCGACTCGTATCAGCATGTGGGCTTGAATGTGAAAGGGGTTGATGCTGGTAAGCGTTTCCTCGGTGCGCTGAAAGGAATCACCGAGCCTGAAGCCAAACGGAAAGCCATAGGCCGTACTTTTATTGAAGTTTTTGATGAAGAAGCGCACCGCATCGAAGATGTAAAATGGCTTGCCCAAGGCACTATTTATCCGGATGTAATAGAATCTGTTTCGGTTAAAGGACCTTCGGCAACCATTAAAAGTCACCATAATGTGGGCGGCTTACCCGATTTTATGAAATTAAAAGTTGTGGAGCCATTGAAAAGCCTTTTTAAAGATGAAGTCCGCCGGGTTGGGAATACATTAAAAATCGATCCGAATATTCTCAGCAGGCATCCCTTCCCGGGGCCGGGACTTGGTATCCGCATATTGAGCGATGTAACACCCGAAAAAGTTGCAATTCTCCAGGAAGCAGATGCCATTTTTATAAACGGGTTGAAAAGCCATGGATTGTACGACAAAGTATGGCAGGCCGGAACCATGTTGCTTCCAGTTCAATCCGTCGGTGTTATGGGCGATGAAAGAACATACGAAAATGTTGTTGCTCTGAGAGCGGTAACGTCAACCGATGGCATGACAGCCGATTGGGCTTACCTTCCTTATGAGTTTCTTTCGTCCGTTTCGAGCGAAATAATCAATAAAGTGAAAGGAATAAACCGTGTGGTTTATGATATCAGTTCAAAACCACCGGCTACCATCGAATGGGAGTAGGCTGTCAGTATGCTGATTCAGTGACTAATAGCTTTCGTTAACTGAAATCATTGTAGTTTACAGCCACCTTTTTGTTTATATTTACAGCCGTCGTAGTCCTTCTCTTTTATTAAAATACATTGTAATGCGTACTCGATTTTTCTTTCTTCTTATACTCCTGGTGTCGCTTGTAATATCTAAAAATACGCAGGCTCAGGAAGTGACTGTTAAGCGATCGGCAGTTATTGAGAATTATAAAGGTAAACCTTACTATATTCATTTTGTGAGCGCAGGCGAAACCCTCACCTCTATTGCAAAAGCCTATAATGTTACTATCGAAGAGATTACATCCGAAAATCCGGCAATTGATAAAGGTCTGAAAGCTGACATGGTAATCCGGATTCCGCAAAGAGCGGTTTCGGTGACTCCCGTACCTGAAGTTAAGCCGCAGGGAAAGAAAACTGATGTTGTTCCAAAAGCTGATAGCTCCGACTTTATCCTGTATCTTGTTAAAAAACAGGAAACCCTTTATGGTATTTCAAAGCAGTTTAATGTTACAGTTGAAGATATACTCAATTCAAATCCCGGATTGGAGGTGTTGAAAGACGGAATGGAGATTAAAATCCCAAAAACAAAATCTATTGATAAGACAATTAAAAATGAACCTTCAACTGAAAAAGGCACAGAACCTGATGCAAATCCGGATGAAATTGTTGTAAAAACAGGCGAAACACTATATAGCATTTCCAAAGCACATAATGTCACAGTTGACGAACTTATCGATCTGAATCCGCAGTTGAGCAGCGGGCTTAAAGCTGGTATGGTTATTAAATTACGTAAATCAGTTATTGATAGTGGAACGAAGCCTTTGATTATAGCTGACTCAGCAAACGCAGTTAAGCCTGCCTATTCGGGTAGTTGTTATAGTGTTGATAATCTGAAAGCTACCTATAATATTGCACTTTTACTTCCTTTCGCTCTTGATAATGCCCCTGCTGCCCTGGATGCGCCGGTTGAAAACGATCCCTCTGCCTTTGAGAGTTTTAATTATATGCAGTTTTACGCTGGTTTTATGCTGGCTGCCGACTCACTCGAAAAATACGGGTTAAAAGCAAAAATTCAGGTTCTTGATGCAGACAAACTAAACGATACACTCACTATAAGGCAGATTTTACGGAAACCGGGAATGGATAAAATGGATCTGTTCGTCGGGCCTATGTATGCTTCATCATTTACAGTTGCAGCGCGTTTTGCCAAAAAACATGAAATAGGTATTGTAAATCCACTTTCGCGCCGCGAAAATATTATTGAAAGAAATCCTTTTGTAATAAAAGCGCAGGTTTCAGGAGCCGGTATTTCGGCAAAACTAATTTCGTTTATCAATAAAAATTACCCGGGTTCTAATGTTGTTGCCGTTCGGAACGATAATAAAGAATTAAAAGCTCTGGCTGATGATTTTAACTCGCATCTGAAAGCGGATATTACGGGGCATGCTTTTAGCGGAACACTGCAACAATCTGTATTTGCGAACGATCAGATTTCTGATGTTACAAAGAAACTGAAGACCGGTGTTAACAATATTGTAATCATGTTTTCCAATAGCAAAACAGCCGTTCCTAATTTTGTTTCCCTGCTGAATCCATTTGCCAAATCGCATGACATTATCCTGGTCGGTATGGATGGCTGGGATGAACTTGAACTTGAGACTGAATTTCTTGTAAACCTTAATTATCACCAGGTTGCTTCCAATTATCTTGATTACGAAAGTGAAGCTGTACAAAAATTTACAAACAGTTTCAAAGCAAAATACGGTGCTATACCCTTAGCTTCACGACATGCTTTCCTGGGATATGATATTGGTTGGTATTTTCTTTCTTCTTTGATGAAATATGGTAATAACTATCTTTCCTGTCTGCCAGGAAATAGTGGTACAGGTTTGCAATATAATTTTAATCTGGCAAATGTAAGACCTGGCGATGGATTGCAAAATACGGATGTTGCCATTTTAAAACTCCATGACTATAAAATGGTACTTGTTGAGTAGATTATTTACTCGAAATTTTACAACTTCTGAACGTTACTTCTTCTCTCTGCCAGCCATTATCGCGAGTATTTCCGATGCAATTTCTTCCACTGATTTGGCAGTTACAGTTATTACTGTCCACTCAGAATGGAGCTGATAATACCTCATGGCAAAGTTGATTTCCTTAGTTACATACTCAGGTTCCGAATAGTTATTTACATTTCCACCGAGCCGAATATTCCTTGTCCTGCGCAATTCCGAGAGGCGTGAAGCATTGGTAGTCAGGCAAAAAACCTTCGAAGGGTCAATCTTATTTAAAATTCCAGGTGGTTCAAGTCCCATAACAATCGGTACATTGGCGGCAAACCAGCCTTTATAGGCAAGGTAAATGCTGAGCGGTGTTTTAAATGTGCGCGATACTCCCAATAACACAATATCAGCATCAGTCAGGCTTTCGGTGCGTTGACCATCATCGTGGTTAAATGCAAACTGCATGGCATCAATCCGTTGAAAATAGTCGCGGTTGAGCTTGTTATAAAGCCCTGGCTGCTGCGAAGGCTCGTGTATAAACTGGCTCGAAAGCCTTGTGAGCAAAGGCCCCATGAGGTCGATGGTTTCCACATTCCTGCTGTGGCTTTCGCGGATGATCAGTTCGCGCAACGAATCGGTTACTAATGTGTGTACAATAAATGCTCCCGATTCTGAAGCTTCGGTTACAATTGCTTTCACCCTCCCGGGCGAACTAACATCCGAATGAACAACTACATCAATATCCGTTCCCGGAAACTGAGTCAGGGCAGCATTTAAAGCTTGTTGAGCGGTACGTCCCGTACCATCAGAAACAACAATTACCTGGTACAAATTTGCAGATTTTAAGATGGTTATTTTTTCATTCCTCAATCACTAAACACAAAAGTAACCATATTCTTATAAAGACTAATATGGTTTCGTTCGGGTTACTATTCTCAAAACTGAGAAATCAAAAAAGTATTTCCTTCTTCCAGGTGTCTGGTAGGTTAATTTTCTGCAACAGTGCTTTTCCTTTGTTCCTTATTCTTCAAAAACTGAATGGATCGAGCAATCATAAAAATCAATACAAATACAAAAATAATGGTCGCTCCCGAGGGGATATTCCAGTAATAAGAAATAAACAACCCGCAAACACTCCCGGTGAAACTGATGATTATTGATAGTATAATAATTTTCTTTAAATCGTTAACAAACAGGTTTGCAGTACTCTGAGGAATTGTCAAATACGAAATCACCAGTATGATTCCTGCAACACGAATATTAATTACAATTACGAGTGCTACTAATATCAGCATCAGGTAGTTAAACGTTTCAACCGGCGCATTGTGCGAACGGGCATATTCTTCGTCGAAAGAAATAAAAAGGATTGTCCTGTAAAAAAGCAGGAAAATAACAACTGTTACTGCAGCCAATAATGCCATCATAACCAGGTCAGTAGGAGTTACTGTAAGAATGCTGCCAAAAAGGTAAGACATCAGGTTGGGAGCATATCCGGGTGTGAGATAAATAAAAATAATCCCTACTGCCATACCGAATGACCACAAAATTCCGATAGCTGAATCTTCGCGAATATCGGTTTGTTTCGAAACAAACCGTATCCCAAAGGCTGACAGAATGCTGAAAACTGCTGCTCCTAATATCGGGTTTATCCCCAGGAAATACCCGAGACCTATTCCACCGAATGAGGCATGTGTAATTCCGCCGCTGATAAAAACCATGCGACGGGCAACAATGTAAGCGCCAATAAAACCGCACGTTATGCTGGCCAGCAAAGCAGCTTCGAGGGCATGAAGCACAAAGTCGTACGATAGGATTCCTGCCATCTTAGTTATGCTTATGATCGTGGGGTTGAGGATGATCATGATCAGAATGGTCGTGATCGTGGCTGTGATTGTGTTTTTGCAGCACTGTATGAGGAACATCACCGTGGGTTATGATCTGCAAGGGGCAGTTGTAACCTGCTAGCTGTTCTTCGGTAATGATATTTGAAGGATGATAATGCAGGTAAGTATTCACACAGGCAATTGTTTTTACGTAATATGAAATTGTCCCCACGTCGTGCGAAATGATCATAATAGCCATTTTCTTATTGAACTGCAGCAGCAACTCGTACATTTCGTGCTCAAAACGGTTGTCAACAAAGGTATTAGGTTCGTCGAGGATTAATAACTTTGGTGAAGAAATCAATGCCCGGCAAATGAATACACGCTGCAATTGACCCCCGGAAAGTTCCCCTGCAGTTCGTCTGGCAAGATGCCCGATTCCCATCTGGCCGAGCAGATCCAGTGCCTGGGTTTTGTCTTTGGCGGAATACCTGCTCAATCCTTTTCCTGCCGACATCAGCCCCGACAGCACAATATCCTGAACTGTGATCGGGAATTTCCTGTCGATGTGTGATTGCTGCGGCAGATAGCCGATAAAGCTGCCAATCTGGTCATCGAACCTTTTGATTGAACCTGAAACAGGTTTTATAAGCCCAAGTATCAGCTTGATGAGCGTAGTTTTTCCACCACCATTCGGGCCGATTACGCCGATAAAATCCTGGTCCGAAACGGTTAACGAAACATCGCGCAGTACTATCCCGTTGTCGTAACCGGCTGTAACATGTTCAAGTTGAATAAGTTCATTCATGGTTTCGGATTATCAGTTCTCGGCTATCAACTTTGCAAGATGGATCATGTTTTCGGGCCAGTTTTCGTCCATTGGATCAAAAACAATAATTTTACCATTAATTTCACGGGCAATAGCTTCGGCATTTCGTGTGTCGAACTCTTTCGAGATAAACACTGCTTTTATTCCTTTTTCTTTAGATGTTTTTATGAGTTCTGCCAGATAGGCAGGCGAAGGTTCTTTCCCGTCCTGTTCAATGCTGATTTGGACAAGGTCATAATCACGAGCAAAATAACCAAGTGCCGGGTGAAAGATCAGGAATGATTTCCCTTTGGAGACTGCCAGCGTTTTACGAATAATTGTGTCAACCGAATCGGCCAGACGAACAAACTTTTCCAGGTTATTTTTGTAATAGGCTGAATTTGCTGTATCTTCTTCTGAAAGTGCTTTAAAAATATTTTCAGCCTGTACTTTCATACATGCCGGTGAAAGCCATGTATGCGGGTCAGTACCATGATTTTTGTGTTCAACTTCATGTTCATCACCATGAGTATGCCCGCTGAGCATTTGTACTCCTTCACTTGTATTAATTATTTGCATTGTAGGGTTAGATGCTTTAAATCTGTCCATCCAGGCAAGTTCGAAATCGAGAGCACCCAGGATGAAATAAAGCTTTGAGGAAGCAATTTTCTCCATATCGCGCGGGGCCGGTTCGTAGGTTTCGTGGTTCGAACCTTTTGGTAACATTACCAAAACATCGCATTTATCTCCCGCAATATATGTAGCCAGGAATTTCTGGGGAATAATGCTTACTGTCAACTGCGTCTTCTCACTTACAGTTTTTTTTTGCTGGCACGAAACCAGCACAAACAGGGCAAGAAGAATAAAAAAGGTAGAAATATGTCGGATCATAGCTACAAAAGTACGAATTATGCCCTTTAACCGAAAATTGAATTTTTGAATCTCCGGATCTTCATTTTGTGAAAGCTATTTTGAATAGCACCTAAATATTATGATTAACGCTCCCAAACCCCTAACCCCTAACTCCTAAAACCTAAATCCTTTTCTCTTAAATGTAACCACAGTCCAAAAAAAACGTCTTATAAGCATTAAACAACAAGAAAATGAACTCTACCGAATTTAAAGTTAAAGGCGAAGACCTGATGCGCAAAATCCGTGAACTGATTGCCGAAGGCAATGTAAACCGGATTATTATCAAAGACAATTCAGGCAAAGTATATATCGAAATACCAGTAACTTTTGGAGTTATTGGAGCATTGATTGCACCGGTTCTCGCTGCAGTGGGAGCATTGGCCGCACTAGCAGCCGATTTCACCATAGAGGTGATCAGGAAAGATTAGTGGTTTACCGGGCCGATTTTTTCTTCGATGGCAGTAATTTTGTGCTGCATCCGACCGCTTTTGCCGTCGCGGATATCGAAGGTGACTGTACAGTATACCCGCGTGCAATCCTTGCTTAGCAAAGCATAGGCTTTACTAACAATCGCCTGGGCTTCTGCTAGCGTTTCCGTTTCAACAATTGTTCCCATTGCGCTTAGCTGGTAAGGCAGACCGCTTTCACGGATCATTGCAATAATGCGGCTAACATACTGACTCGCACTGGCTCCTTTATCGGTAGGGAACATGGCAAATTGCATCAGGACTGACATGGTTTTGAGGTTTAGGGTTTAGGGATTGGGGTTCAGGGGCTTGTGGTTAGAATGGTCCGGAATCAAAGGGTTTGAAGGCTTGCCTGCTGCAATCAGGGTTTCGGGTTTTAATGGTTTAAGTTTTTTGGTTAACACGAGACCGGCAAGCTTTTGAACTGCTTGTAGCAGTAGTCCGGAGGGTGTGATCGTCATTGCAAGGCAGGCAGGGATTTCTTTCATGCAAAGTCAATATTAGCCGAATCAATCTTTAAAAACTTTGGTAAATTTTCCTAGAAACATTATCGTTAACTATTCCATATCTCCCACGATTTTTCTGCCTGTAATTCAAGCATTTGCAGGCCGTTTTTAGTTACAGCTCCGGATTCCCTGCCCAGTTTCATAAACATTGTTTCTGAGGGGTTATAAATCAGGTCTATCAACAAATGTTTTTTACCAAGGCATTGAAAGGGGATATCAGGATACTTTTCTGCCTCCGGATACATTCCAACAGGAGTTGTATTGATAATGATTAAGTTATCGTGAATTTTTTCTTCTGTAAGCTCAGTATAGTTCAGGTAATATTTTTCCTTGCTGGTCCGGGAAACCAAAGTGTAACCTATTCCTAACTCAAGTAAAATATAACTAACAGCTTTAGCGGCTCCCCCTGTACCCAGAATAAGAGCACTGTAATGGTATGGTTTTAAAAGAGGTAATAATGATTTGCGAAACCCGTAAACATCTGTATTAAAACCATATAACTTAACACCAGATGCATCACGCTCAATTTTAACACAATTTACAGCACCAACGTTGGAGGCAACTTTCGAAATATAATTGAGTTGAGGTAGTATGGAAACTTTATACGGAATTGTAACGTTAAATCCTTGCAAATCAGGTTGCTGTTCGATAAGTTCAGGAAGTCGGGAAATATCTGTTAAAGGGAAAAGCCGGTATTCCGCATCCGGAATGTTTTCATCAGCAAACTTATTTTTGAAAAACTCAGCCGAAAATGAATGTGAAAGCGGGAATCCGATAAGTCCGAACAAACGCATGATCAGCTCGCTGTAGGTTTAGTCAGGTTCAGATATATTTTATACGCATAATAAAGGAATGCGGCTCCCAAAATAGCTACAACAACGATGTCGATGGTATGGCTGTAAGTCATCACTTCTGTCCAGTTTTCCTTTAGCTTAAAGCCGACATAGGTAAGAAATGAATTCCATAAACCGGCCCCAAGTATGGTATAAATGGAAAATTTCCAAAGATTCATTTTTCCAAGACCAGCCGGAATGCTTATCAGGTGCCGGATTACAGGAATGAACCGTGAAATGAATATTGTCAGCTCGCCCCTTTTTGCGAAGAAGCGTTCAGTGATTTCAAGATCGTGAGCATCGAGTAGAAGGTATTTCCCAAACCTCTTAATAAATGGTTTGCCACCGTAGTAACCCATTGCGTAGGAAGCCAACGAGCCAACAATACTTCCGAGTGTGCTGGCAATAATTACACCTGTAAAAGTAAACTGCCCGTCAACGATCAGGAAGCCGGCAAAGGGCATAACGGCTTCGCTTGGAACAGGGAAAACCATGCTTTCGAGTACCATGAGTAAAAATATGCCGGGATATGAGGTGGCGGCAATAAAAGCAACAGCTGTATTAGCGATCCATTGGGTGATTCCCATTATTTAAGGCTTTAGTGGTTAGGGGTTGGGGTTTAGGGTAGCAATTATTAAATGTCCTGGTTTTTATACGATTCTATAACAGCGAGAATTTCAGGGGAGTTTTTCGCTTTTTCCGAATATTCGAGCAATTGTGTATGTGCTTCAAAATCTTGTGTCAATGCGATGAAAAGTTCGAGAATTGCTTCTTTATGCCTACCGGCTTCGTATAAATAAGCGACTCTGCGGTAGGTAAGTGAACTGTTTTCGCCCTGGTAATAGATTCCGTTTTCAAGAATTTCGAGAGCTTTTATATAATCTTTCTTTATATCAGCATAAAAGTCGGAGAAATCGAGCCAGATTTCGGCATGATAGGGCTCCAGTTCACTGGCTTTTTCATACGCACGTTCAGCTTCGTCATTCATACCCAGGGCAAGCTGTGTTTCGGCAAGCACTATATAGTATTCGGCATTATCCGACTCAAGTTTAATAGCCTGCTCCATATGCGATAAGGCTTCCGAATGCTGCCCCTGTTCAACAAAACATAGTCCGATTCCCATCCATGCATCCGAAAAATGACGTTCGAGACTGATGGATTTTCGGTAGAATTCAATGGCAGTATCATATTTTTCGAGGCTGGCATAGCAGTCGCCGATATAATAATATGTCATTGCATCGGGCTTCTCGAGCTCAAAAGTGTGTTTGTACACATTGATGGCTTCATGGTACATGTCCATTTGCTCGTAACACTGCGCTTTGCTGAAATATGCTGGTGTAAAAGCAGGATCTATGGCTATGGCATAATCAAAACTATCAATTGCTTTTTCATACAACTCGAGGGCGCTGTATGCCATTCCCAGGTTGTACCAGGCTACATAAGAATAAGGCCTGTAGTTGATTTCACGGGTAAAAAAGCCGACAGCTTCATCGCTCATCTGACCCATTTCATAGCAATAGCCTATTTCGTATAAGAGGCTTTCATTTTCCTGATTAAGTTTAATGGCTTTTTTCAGGTGATCGGCAGCTTTAACATATTCACCCTGGTTCTGGTATTCGAAAGCTATGCTGGTGTGTATTTCATCAAGGTCTTCATCTACCTTCGAAAGTGCTTTCTGGTATTCTTTAATGGCTTCGGCATGTTTATGCATACTGCTGTAAACAGTTGCACGGGTAAGCAAAATATCGGGATTCTGCGGATCAAGGGCATCGAGGCTGTTAAGCCTGGCAAGAGCTTTCTCTGGTTCCCCGTTATTAAGAAAGTACTGTGCCTTAAAAACCTGGAAACTTACTTCAGCCGGGAATTGTTCAATGGCATAATCAATAGCTTTGCGGGCTTTCTGTAATTCCGATTCACTGAAATAATAATAGATAATATCCTCCAACTCACCACTATCGAAAAAAGAATATCCGCCTTCTCCGAAACCGGTCTCGAAACGTTCGAGCAGTTCGCGCAGGTATTCCTTATCTTCTTCGTAATTGTCCATTCTTCGTTGTAGCTTTTCCGACGCTGCAAAGATAATAATTTTTAAAATATGGATTTGAAGGTTTCAGGTTCCATGTTTCAAGGTTTCTGCAACGAGCTGCCGGCACGAGGTTTCTTTAGAAAGTTTTTCCGGTCCTTTTTAGCAGCTATCTTTTACTTCCTTGCACATCCCACATCTCACATCCAACATTTAAAACTCAAAATTTCCCCCATTCCCGGCCTAATTGTATCTTTGCGAAAAAAAACAGATCAGCTATGACATTAATTAAGAGTATTTCCGGAATTCGCGGAACAATAGGAGGCAAACCAGGCGAAAACCTTACCCCATACGATATTGTTAAATTTGTTACCGGTTATGCTTCATATATTATAAGCTCGAATCCGGATTCCATAATTACCATTGTGATCGGCCGCGATGCACGTATTTCGGGTATGATGGTCAGCAACCTGGTGAGTGGCACATTAATGGGTTTGGGAGTTAACGTTATCGATCTCGGACTTTCAACTACACCTACTGTTGAAGTGGCAGTTACTGAATTTAAAGCCCAGGGAGGAATAATTCTTACAGCCAGTCATAACCCCGGCGAATGGAATGCATTGAAACTATTAAACTCGAAAGGCGAGTTCCTTGATGGTGATGCCGGGGCAATTGTTCTCGGAAATGCCGAATCACCTGATGTAGAGTATAGTAAAGTTGAGAAACTTGGAAGCTATTCGGCAGATAATACTTTTATTGAAAAACATATAAAGATGGTTCTTGGTCTTCCTTTGGTTGATGTTGAATCCATTAAAAAGGCCGGATTTACAGTTGCGGTTGATGCTGTAAATTCAACCGGAGGTATTGCTATTCCAATGCTGTTGAAATCCCTGGGTGTTGAAAATATAATAGAACTTTATTGCGATCCCAACGGTATTTTCCCGCATAATCCTGAACCATTGCCCGAGCATTTGCATGAATTGAGCAAAACAGTTGTTGAAAACAAGGCTCATGTTGGTTTTGTAGTGGATCCTGATGTGGACAGGCTGGCAATAGTGAGCGAAAACGGGAAAATGTTTGGTGAGGAATATACCCTCGTGGCTGTGGCTGATTATGTTCTCAATCACACACCCGGAAATACGGTTTCCAATATGTCATCGACCCGGGCTTTGCGCGATGTTACTGAAAGTAAAGGCTTTAGTTATTCAGCTTCCGCGGTGGGAGAGGTGAATGTGGTTAAAATGATGAAAGATACCAAGGCTGTTATTGGAGGCGAAGGGAACGGCGGGGTTATTTACCCGGAAATTCACTACGGACGTGATGCTTTGGTCGGGATAGCACTTTTTTTAACACACCTTGCCAAAACCGGACTTACCTGCTCCCAGTTAAGGGCTACTTATCCGGAATATACCATTTCGAAAAACAAGATCACCCTTTCACCGGGAATGGATACAGACCTTATTCTGAAAAAAGTGCAGGAAAAATATAAAGATCAGCCTAACAGCACGATTGACGGAGTGAAAATCGAATTTGACAATGAGTGGGTACACCTTCGCAAATCCAACACCGAACCTATTATCAGGATTTATGCCGAAAGCGTTTCAGCAACTAAAGCGGATGAGTTGGCCGAAAAGATAATTCGTGATATAAAAGAGTTGATTTAGGGTTTGAAGGTTTGAAGGGTTTGAAGAGTTTGAAGGCTTGCCTGCTGCAAGCAGGGTTTGAAGGGTTTATCGTTTATTAAATTGAGTTTCTTGCATCTTAAGAAAGAGTCAAGGGTTCAATAGAATCCGACATCCCACATCCGACATTTTCTCCTGTTCATAAATTGTGAATTACTATTTCTTTTTTTATAGTTGTAATGACTTATAATGCACTACATTAGCGGCAATTAGTTTTAATGCCTGTGCTATGCCGAAGCGCGTGAAAAAGAAGCCTCGTAAGATAAAGTTCTACAAAAAGAACCTTAAAATTACTGAATCACAGAATAAAATGCTGAAGCAGTTCTGTGCTGTTCACAATACAACTGAGAATAAAGTATTTCGCAAGGTATTAAGCGAATATCTCAAGCGAAATGTGCATTTGATTGAACATCAGCACCATGAAGTAAGTGCCAATCAATTGACGTTGTTTGATTCTTTTGGGGATGAGAATTCAAATACCGGAACCTGATATTACTACCGGTTCGAACTAATGCTTGCACCTATCGCATTGGTACCTCAATAAATAAAACCTCCGAATCTTCAACTGACTGAACCTGAAATGATTCGGTTTCGATTACAGCAATAGCATCCCTGCGATTCAATGTGTTTTCATTAACTGATATCTTACCTTCTGTTACAATTGCATAAACTCCGTTTCCCGGAATCCTGATTTGGTAGTCGTAAACACGCTTTTCCTGAAGTTTAATAGTCGATATGTAGGCATCCTGGTGAATCCATAACGTGTTTTCCTGCTGATCAGTATCGGGAGTTACAAGGGTAATTAGTTCATTTTTGATTTCATTTTGTGTAAAAAGTATCTGATCATACCGTGGCTTCAGCCCTTTTTCGCGAGGGAAAATCCAAATCTGGAATAATTTGGCCTGCTCAGTTTCGGAATGGTTATATTCGGCATGATAAATGCCTGTACCTGCGCTCATTACCTGGACTTCTCCCTGGCTAATTACCTGAGTGTTTCCCATGCTGTCGCGGTGTTCGAGAGCCCCTTCGAGCATGATAGTGATAATTTCCATATTGTTGTGCGGATGCAGATCGAAACCGGTACCACCCGCAACGGTATCGTCATTAAGTACTCGCAGGCAACCAAATTGTTCACGGGCAGGATTAAAGTAGGTTGCAAAACTGAAACTATGGTAGGTGTCGAGCCAATCATGACTGGCGTGCCCGCGCTCATTGGCCGGATGCAATTCTGTTTTCATTTTACTGATTTAGTTTTCGGTATTGCATGAATTAACAATCCACATAACCTAAAGTTAAAATTACCCGATGAGTTTTGTTAAAACCATTATTTGTTATCCTGGTAAGGCTGTCGCATAAGTATCGAACGGCCCAGTGTAATTTCATCGGTATAATCGAGTTCGTCTCCAACTGGAATTCCTCGGGCGATAATTGATATAGTCAAATCAAATTGCTTCAGCATCTTAAAAAGATAAAAATTCGTGGTATCGCCCTCAACCGTAGCAGGCAATGCCATAATAATTTCGGCTATTTTACCCGAACCTGCCTTCTCAATTACAGGCGCGATACTAAGATCGGATGGACCAATTCCTTCAACAGGCGAAATAATTCCGCCCAAAATATGATATACACCCTTGAATTGCCCGGTGTTTTCAATAGCCATCATATCGCGGATATCTTCAACTACACATAAAGTGGTCTGATCGCGTTTTGGGTTGGAGCATACTTCGCATATGTCGCGATCCGAAATATTATTGCAATTGGTACAGTATTTTATCTCGCTCCGGAGTTTTAAAACTGATTCTCCTAAGGATGCAGCTATTTCGGGAGGTTGTTTTAACAGGTGCAATGCAAGGCGCAAAGCAGTTTTCTGACCTATTCCAGGCAACCGGGTAAATTCGCTGACAACATTTTTTAATAATACCGAAGAATAATTCCCTTCCATGTTAATTTAGATTGGTACGCAAATTGAGTAGTTAAAGCTTTCATTAACTTCGTAAATTTGCTGCTCAAAAGTAGTTAATTTTCGGGCCTGAATCCGATAAGAACCTGCTTTAGTTTAATGCATGGGTGCTAAACTGAATAAAATGAACGTTTCGAAATCTTTGATCCTTTCCGGATTGCTATTACTCCTGATGAGTGCTATAATTCATGCTCAGAATTTAACTGATTCAAAAGGTTTTAAACAAGGCGCATGGCAAAAAATGGATGCCGCCGGTAAATTGATATATAAAGGTCAGTTTAAAGATAATATCCCACAAGGGGTATTCACATATTTTTACGATGATGGAACTGTTCGGTCGGAATTGACCTATTCGGCGGATGGGAAAACGGCAACCGCAGTGAATTTTTATCCCAATGGTAAGAAAATGGCTGAAGGTGTTTATTCGGAAACTAAGAAATCGGGCCTGTGGAAATATTTCAATGACCTCGGAACTATTGCTTCAGAAGAGTTTTATGCAAATGGAATTCCGGAAGGCATATGGAAGACTTATTACGACGATGGCAAACTGCTCGAAGAATGTCCTTACAAAAACGGGAAAAAAGAAGGCGTATGCAAACAGTACTTTACTGACGGAAGCGTGAAATCAAAAATTACTTTGGTTAACGGAAAATATGATGGCCCTGCCAGTTTTCTTTATCCAAATGGCAAAACTATGTTAGAAGGTCAGTATGTGAATGATTTGCACGATGGCTTATGGATAGCCTATAAGGATAACGGCGAACGGGAAAGCGAAATAACATACTTTCAGGGAGCAATTTCGGATGAGAAATATTACGACAAAGCCCGTGAAGCAGAACTGAAAAACGAAGTTAAGCCCATTCCTGAATAGCTGTGGTTTGACTCGGTTATCTAATGAAAATTTCTATTCTGCAAAAGTGTATTCGCAAAATCTATTAATTACAATTCCAGGATTTTCCCCAGCGTCAGCGGATTGCGCGTGGTTGCCGGGATTCCGGTGAGCTTTTCGATTATACTGTTTGGAAAGCCATAAATGCCTTTTATTGGAGTACAAACTGAAAACAGATTGTTCCCGCTCTGATAAAAAATCTCTACATCTTTGTTTTTTGAGAAAACAGGCAGCGAGGGGAATCCGGCAAATTCTTCCTTTAAAAATGTGATATAGTATTTATTTAAGTCATCTGATTTTAATGAGCTGAAATGCGATGAGTTAACAATGGATTCAATTTCTGTGATCTTGCGGACAATAACATCGGTCCTGAAACCAAATGATTTTTCAACCAGGTCTTCAATCGCAAGCATTAATTGCTTTATATCCGTTTCATCAGAATCAAACAATAAATTCCCACTCTGAATATAGGTTTTGACGCCTGTATAACCAGCTTCGGAAACTACCTTTCGCAGGAGTTCCATTTTTATAATCTTCTGCCCGGAAACATTAATTCCGCGAAGGAATGCGATATATTTTAACATTTTTCAGATTTAACAGTAATCCAGGGTAATTACTTTTGTAAAAACCGAGAGATTCAGCAATTGTTGCAAAGGAGTTAAATGTTTAGCGCAAGGTTCTGTCCTGCTAACATTTTATTCCGGTTACAGTTTCACTTTCAATTCCCCGGCAATCCAGCGCGAGAGGGAGGCAGCTCCTGCCTGGTTCAGATGATCCTCATCCTTCCAGTAACTATTGTTTGTTGTTATTGAATCAGGAGGAATCAATACTTCACCATATCGCATGTAAGTTTCATTTTCCTTTGGAACAGCAGCCTTGGCTCCATATCCCGGCAGATAGAGGAAGATGAGTTTTGTGTTCTGTATTTTGCACATTTCTGAAATCTTTTTCAGATAACTCCTGGGATATTTCATATAAAAATCCCTTTCCATGGCCGGCATTTCAGGGTCAGGCCGGTGTCGTTTTATTTTTATTTTCTGTAAAATTTCAATTGCCGCCGTATCAGGTGAACAAGCGAACCCAAATGCTTCGTTATTCACCGGTATTTTTTCACCGGCAGGAAAGATAAACTGTTGTACCAGGGTTAATTTGTAAAGAATGGATTCGCGGATGTCCGCAGCAATGTCCCGGTTAAAAAGTAATGCCGGCGTAAAAATATCCCGTGTTTCGGCAATGTAAGGAAAAATGGGATGGCTGTACCGATCCTCATCTTCAAGTACTTCAATTACAATAACTTTAGGGTTTTTCTTTTTGTAAATTTCTTTAATTAGTGTATAGCTAAGGTTACGGCCAAGTCGGCAATAGCCAAGGTTTGCAACGGATGTATTCTCTGTTTTCAGGCTGTCTTCTATCAATTCGTCATTTATTCCGTTTACGGTGTGCGATGAACCGATAAATGCAATATCGACAGACTTTTCGTTTAGGTACAGCCTGTCGTGAATCCAAATTGCATGGTTAAAACAATCATCTTTGAGACCTGCATACCGGCTGCGTTTTTCAACCGGGACAAGCATAAAGGCAACAATTACCGGAAGAAGGATTAACGCTATGCTGTAAAGGATCTTTTTCATCAGAACTGGAAATAAATAAAAAATGGATCGATATTGATATTTCCAAGTAGTAACACTGAAATGAAAAGAGAATAATAGGCCAGGTAGCGCACCGTTACCGATTTGGTTTTTATCCAGTGGTTGAAATCATTAGTTGCAATAATTCGTTCAATTAAAATAAACAGGAGAAGAATGAACCCTAACGCATAAATTTTTCCGGTGGAATGAACCGTAAATACTATGTTAAAGATTTCTGACCATGAATATCCAAAGCTGAATAATGAAACAACCAGCATTTTTAAATGCACAAAACTCTGTGCCCTGAAAGGAATCCAGAAAAGTGATGTGAGCACGAAAACCAAAGGAGCTGCGATTTTTTTACTGATATGCGATGGGAAATTCTTTTCAATCAGCAACATAAGTCCATGCAATGCGCCCCAGATCAGAAACGTAATTCTTGCCCCATGCCATAAACCTGATAAAAGAAATGTAAGCATGATATTGAAATTTACCCTTGCGGTGCTGCATTTGTTCCCACCAAGCGGGATATAAACATAATCGCGGAACCAGGTTGAAAGCGAAATATGCCACCTTCGCCAAAATTCAGTGAACGAGCCAGAATAATAAGGGGTGCTGAAGTTTTTCATCAGGTTAATATTCAGCATTTTTGCCAACCCTATTGCCATATCCGAATACCCCGAAAAGTCGCAATAAATCTGTACCCCGAATATCATTGAACCCAACAATACAGTTAACCCATTGTGTGAAAGTCCCGGGTCGAAAATACTGTCGGCTATCAATCCCAGGTTATCTGCTATCACTACTTTTTTAAACAGGCCGTAAAGTATAAGCCTTAGTCCAATTACCTGGTTATTATAGTCGAATACTTTCCGGTTTTCGAATTGTTGCAGCAGGTTACTGGCACGCTCGATAGGTCCGGCTACCAATTGGGGGAAAAAGGAAACAAATGCAAAAAACTTTACAAAATCACGGGTAGGTTCCATTTTGCCCCGGTAAATATCAATTGTGTAGCTTAAGGTCTGAAACGTGTAAAATGAAATTCCGACTGGCAGTATAATCTGTAAAGTTGAAGTCTGCAATTCAATTGCGAAAAGCGAAAGTGCCTGTTGTAAGGATTCGATAAAGAAATTGAAATACTTGAAAAATCCCAGTATCCCCATATTAGCAACAATACTGCTGGTAAGATATAGTTTTCGCTTAACGGAATTCGGAGCTGTGCTTATTTTTAATCCCAGAATATAGTCAACAAGCGAACTGATAAAAATAAGACTCAGGAAACGCCAGTCCCAATACCCGTAAAAGAAATAACTGGCAAGAAGAACAAAAATATTCCGCTTACGAATGGTAGATTTGTTATTCAGAAACCAATAAATCAGATAAGATGCAATAAAGAAAATAAGGAAAGTGATTGAATTAAATACCATGCTGATTAGCGGAATAGGTTTTTAGTTTCTTAAGAAAAAAGTGAAAATTATTTTGAATTTTAAGAGTCGAGGATCGGAGAGAAAACAGGTTTCAGAGAGCAGAAGTTTCAAATCAGAGCAATAACCATATTAAAAACTATTTTACAAATTCATTTCGGCTAATCATTTCTCTGATTGCAGGTAATTATTCAGACAAAAATAGAGAAATATTATTCATTGCCGGATATTTTATTAAGTTGTATATTTGGCCAGGGCTGTGAGCATATTGCTATTGCTATTCGAAGCAATTCCGCAGATACTATTTGCACCCCGAATGAATCATTGTCAGGAAAAATATTTTGACAGGGAATATATATACGAAAGGGAATCCCGCATCAAAATTATAATCTGAACAATTTAATAATCAAAGTGTTAATTTCACCTAACCAAAAACCAAAAACTATGAAAAAAACATTATCTGTTTCAATCCTTTTACTTGCAATAGTGTTCTTTGCTGCAGGCAGTGCTGTTGCTCAAACTGCTGTTGCCGCGAGTGCAGCCAGCATGGCCACTGATCAATCAGGCGATAAATATCGAGAACTGGTTGAGAAAATGAATAAGGAAATGGCTCAGGCTATGATTGAAGGTAACCACGAAAAAAGCATGAGCTTTTATGCAAAGGATGTAATTTCATTACCCAATTACGATAAAATGCTGAAAGGGCTTGATGCTTTGCGTAAATCGAACGAAGCAATGGAAAAAGCAGGTTGGAAAGTTAAAGCTTTCGAGCCGGAAACATTAACAGTTACAAGTTGTGATAATATGATAACTGAAATCGGCACCTTTAAAATCAGTTTCGCGATGGAAGGTATGGAACACCCTATCGAGGATATAGGTAAATACATCACGATTTGGGAAAAACAAGATGACGGCTCGTTGAAAATTAAAGTTGAGATATGGAATTCGGATACCAATCCGATGGATAAAAAGATGTAGCCTGAGTTTTATTTGTTTTCACTAACCACTGTTGGCTTTGCTTACAGTGGTTTTTTAATTGAATTTACGAAGTGAATGGCATATCTGCTGCATTAAGCTTTCTGAAATCACATAGAGGATTCTAATTTGTTTAACTAAAATTGAACAATATTAAACTGGAATACGTTTATTTAACTTAACTAAAACAATAAAACGAAAATGAGAAGACTAATGATTTATTCTGCAATTATTAGCCTGGGAATGATATATTCCTGTGCAGGTCCGGAAGGTAAAAAGGCTAACATAGGAGAAGCTGATACCATTATCGCAAACACCGAAGGTGCTGATAAATATGCAATTGATCCTGCCACCGGCGTTGTTGAATGGAAGGGATTTAAACCTACCGGACAGCATAACGGAACGCTGGCTATCAAATCAGGTTCGCTGTATATGAGCGAAAACACACCTGTTGGAGGCGAATTTGTAATTGATATGCAGAGCCTTAAGGTTCTGGATATACAGGATCCGGAGTTCAATGGAAAGCTTACCGGGCACCTGCGTTCACCTGATTTCTTCGATGTGGATGCAAACCCCGAGGCTAAATTTGTTATTACCCAGATTGTAAGATCGAAAGAAAGCAAAACATCCTATACTTTAACAGGTAACCTTACCATAAAGGGTATAACCAAAAGTGTAAGTTTTGTTGCCGATGTCACAACCGAAGGCGAAAGCTTTAGTGGTTCTACACCAGAATTCACTATCGACAGGGCTGCTTACGACATCAAATTCAAATCGAAGAAATTCTTTGATGATCTGAAGGACGATTTTATCAACGATGAAATTGCCCTGGTAATAAAAATCAGCGGTAAAAAAGCTGTGTAATTATACAGGCGAAAATCAGATTACAAACCCGCCGGAATGTAAAAAAGCCACTGTGAAGTAATTCGCAGTGGCTTTTTTAGTTAATGAAATTCAGTTTATAAGAAACTGATTTCCTCTAAAACCTGAACCAGGGCCGTTCAACGCCCATCATTCCCATTGGTATCATAGCAAGGATAAGCAACATGGCAATACCCGTCCAGATTAAAGTACGCTTGTGTTTTACTGTGTTGCCAATCGCCCGTTTAGCTAAAATACTTCCGGTTTGGGCTAAGGCAATAGCAATGATATTGATAAAAGTATGCTCAACAGCCCAGTAGCGAAGAACTGAATCTTTCATAGCTGCACCGAAGTTGCTTATAGCCAGTGTTGTTATCGGGCTAAGAACAAAATACATCAGCAGGCCGACAAGCAGTTGCAGATGAAGGCTGCTTATAAAAATCAATGACCATTTCCGCTGTGAAGCGGAGTATTCAGTTTTGGCCGAAAGTCCTTTAATAGCTGATGCCAGTACAACAATTCCGGCTATAAGTATAAGCCAGCGGTTCCAGGAGTGAAGGTAGATGGTAATAGTATAGAATGTACTCATTATTTTGAAGTTTGTTATATAAACGGTTTGCAGGGGGCTTTTGTTTTTATGATAAGAGATTTCTTAGAGTCTGCACTTCCTATGAATCATAAACTGCATTATCCTACTCATTTCCGTTTTAAATCTTCACATCGCACATCGCACATCGCACATTCTGCATTTTTCATCCTGAATTTAAAATATTTTCCAAAATCAATAGGGTATTTTCATTCTGAGGTATCTTATACATGTAAACATGTACTAACTTTAATCCCATAAAAGCAAATGCCATGAAAACAGCAACTAAAAATCTTTTACGCATAGGTATTCTGATAATCTTTATGTCAGGCTCCGGTGCAACCTATTCGCAAAATGGCAACAATACCTTTCATACTGTTGCCGGCTTGCTGAAAGATGCCAAAACAGGCGAAAAAATAATTTACGCCACCATTTCGGTTCCTAACACCGGAATTGGAACGGTTTCTAACTCCGAAGGAGAATTTACACTGAAAGTGAATAAATCAATCAATGCTGAATATTTCGAAGTTTCCCACCTCAGTTATGCTACCACCAAATTCATGATCAGCGAGTCGCTCGGCAAGGAAAAGACATTTTACCTCGAGCCTCAATCCCTCATGTTGAAAGAGATTTCGGTTGTGCCAAAAGATGCAAGGGGGATTGTCGAAATGGCATTACGCAACATTAAAAAGAATTACAGTGAAGTTCCGAATATGATGACGGGTTTTTATCGCGAAACCATCAGGCAGCGCCGCGACTATCTTTCGATTTCCGAAGCTGTTGTGGATATTTACAAGGCATCGTATCCAACCATGCAGGAAGACCAGGTGAAAATATACAAGGGCCGTAAAGGATCCAACGTGAAGAAAGCCGATACGCTTATGGTTCAGCTTCAGGGTGGTCCTAATGTTGCCATGCTGCTTGATATTGTTAAAAATACCGATCTCAGTATTGCACTCGATAACCTGGATAATTACAAATTCGAGTTCGGAACCCTGGTAAATATTGATGACAAACTGAATTGGGTCATTAGTTTTTCACCCAATGTTATAAGGGACGAACCCCTCTACATCGGTAAACTTTTCATTTCGCAGGATAATATGGCAATAACCAGGGCTGAGTTCAGCCTCGATCTGGCAGATGAAATGAAAGCTTCGCGTGTGTTTGTTCAGAAAAAACCTATGGGTCTGATTTTCCTTCCAACTTCGACCAGCTACCTGGTAACTTACAAGGAACAAAAGGGTAAATACTACCTCAATTACGTTCGAGTTGATTTAAAATTCCGTTGCGACTGGAAAAAGAGACTTTTCAAAAACTATTACACCGTTATGTCGGAAGTTGCCATTACCGACAGGCGTGAGGATAATATTGCCAGATTTGCAAACCAGGATGTTTTCAGGAGTAATATGGTGTTTGCCGAAAAGGTTGAAAACTTCACCGATACTGATTTCTGGGGCGAATACAATATTATTGAACCTGAAGATTCCATTGAAAGTGCTATAAAAAAGCTATCGAAGAGTATGAAGAAATAAAATGTCGGATGTTTAAAGTCGGATGTCGGAAGTACCTGAACTTGACGAAAGACCGGAATCGGAAGAATATAGAAAAGTAGAAGTTGATTATCAGATAAAGCTCCTTTTCAACAAAATATACTTCCGATTCCGTTCTTCCGACCCCAATCCCTGAATCCCAATCCTAAACCTCTTAAATCAAAAATGCTCCTGACTGATTTCTACATACAAAAGAAGCTTAGAGATGGTGATATCAGGGAATTTGAACGTCTTTTCGGGAAGTACTACGGTCCGCTATGCCAGCATGCAAATAAAATTGTGCAAGATATGGATATAGCCGAAGATATTGTTCAGGAATTTTTCTATAATTTCTGGAAAAACCGGGAAAGCTTCAGTCCAAAGATTTCATTAAATGCTTACTTGTATCAATCAATACAGAATAATGCGCTACTTCATTTAAAACATCTTAAGGTACGCGAAATTTATGCGGAACATGTTTATGGTGAAATAAGGGATTCTGTTTCTGCTGAAATCCAGGAAGGTATTGAAATTCGTGAACTTCGGAAAGTGGTTGATGCAACTTTACAACAAATGCCCGAACGCTGCGCAAAGGTATTCAGCCTTAACAGGTTCGAAGGGAAAAAGTACCGCGAAATTGCTGAAATTTTGTCAATTTCAATAAAAACCGTGGAAGCAGATATGGGAAAAGCCCTGCAGCTGTTCCGCAAATCATTAAAAGAATTTACAGGAGAAGAAGCCAGGATTAATAGTTGATCAGGATTTCCGGTCGAAGCTGACTAAAATACAAATTATGAAAACAAACACTGATAACCCGCAATATGCCGAAACCCTCGCCAGGTATCTTTCGGGTGAAATGAGCGTGGACGAGAAACAAGCTTTTGAAAATGAAATTTCAGTTTCGGAAGAGGAAGAAAAAAGTATTTTGGAAATGAAAAAACAATGGACATCCCTCGAAGGATATAAAGAGCAAAAAACTCCTGATACCCCCAAAGCCTGGGAAAAACTGCATTCCCGGCTCGAAGGTGAAAAACTTATCCCGTTACAATCTGCAAGATCTGCCAAAAGTAGTCTGATGCCGAACTTTATCAAGGTGGCTGCTGCTGTTATAATTCTTGTAGGAATAAGTGCAGTAGTTTATTTTACTTCGAACCGCAAACCTGCGATTGAAATGGTTCAGATCACTACCGGCAACGAATCCAATACATTGATCAAAACCCTTACCGACGGATCAGTGATTTATATTGCACAGAATTCTTTGTTCTCTTTCCCTCAAGAGTTTGAAACAGGATCGAGGAATGTAGAACTGAGAGGAGAAGCATTTTTTGATATTACTCCCAATCCTGACAAACCTTTCATCATTGAAACTGATGAAGCATTGATACAGGTTTTGGGTACAGCTTTTAATGTAAAAACCAAAAACGGAACTGACTTTGAACTTTATGTTGACCGCGGAAAAGTTAAAGTCACTCTTAAAAGCAATCCTTCACATAGTCAGTTTGTTGCGGCAGGAGAGCAGATCAATTCTGTTGAAAATAATCTGGTTAAGTCGCAACATATTGCAAACCAGTCTGCTGCATGGTACAGGCAGCGTATGCATTTTAAGGACGAACCGCTCAGGAATATTATTAATGTGTTAAACCGGAATTTCAATACTACATTTGCATTAGAGGAGAAAGAAGTTGGAAACCGAAGGCTCACAGTTACTTTCCATAACGAAACCGCCGATACGATGACTAAACTCCTGTGTGTGAGCCTCAACCTGAAAAGCCAAATTATAAATGGGTCTGTTGTTTTATCCGAAAACAAGGAAAGCTCAAGGCAGAACTGAGTCCTGGCATAGCAGTATCTGGAAATTTTTAATCAAAGCCTGTATTTGCTGTGCAGGCTTTTTCCTGTTTGCCATAAATATTGCGTATGGCCAGGAGTCCTTACTCGATAAAACCATTTCGATTCCTAAACAAAATACCACCCTTTACAAAGCACTGAACGCAATTTCGCTAAAAGCGGATGTTCTTTTTATTTACGACAGCCAGGTTGTTGAAAGCGATAAACACGTGAAGCTAAGTGCTGAAAATCAGTCTTTGAGGCAGGTGCTTGATAATATTCTAGCTAACCCGGAACTTGGGTATAAAGTTATCGGGCAACATATACTTATTTACAGGTTAAATAAGGAAGAGACTCAGGTGATTACAAAACCCCAATCCCGTGTTCAGGAAGGGGATACAATAATAAATATTATAATCAGGGGGTATGTTTTCGATAAAGAGAATAATACGGCTTTACCTTTCGCTACCATAGGAATTGCAGAGCAAAACATCGGCACTATAACAAACGCAGATGGTTATTTTAAAATTAAAATGCCTGCTTCATTCTCAGGAACCTCGTTGGTGGTTTCACATATGGGTTTTATGAGCCAGCGTATTCCGGTACAACTTATTAACGAACAGCAGGTTGATATTTTTCTCGAACGTCGCACCATTTCCATTCAGGAAGTTATTATTCGCTACATTGATCCGAATTTACTGATTCAGAAAGCCATGGAGCAGCGAAAAGTAAACAATAACATTGAACCGGCCTATATTACTTCTTTTTACCGGGAGGGCGTTCAGAAAAATAACCGGTATATCAGTTATTCCGAGGCTGTTTTTAAAGTTTATAAATCATCTTATGCTCACAACGAAAACTCAGACCAGGTAAAACTGCTGAAATCACGGAAAATTCAGAACACTAACCCTCGTGATACTGTTTTTGTGAAACTTAAAGCCGGTGTGCTTTCCGCCCTGCAACTCGATATCGTAAAATGTGTGCCCGGCTTCCTTGACCTTTCGCCCCCGCTTGAATATACTTATACGTATTCCGACCTGGTTTCGTACAATTCGAAAGATGCCTACGCCATCACCTTCGAACAGAACAAGGATCTGAAAAGAGCACTTTTTAAAGGAACACTCTTTATCGACAAGGAAAACTATGCCATTTTGGGTGCCGATTTCGAAGTAAACCCTGCATATATTGACCTGGCAGCCGAAGACCTTGTTCTTAAAAAAAGCCGCAAACTGATTGTAAAGTTCGAAAAAATAAATTATACAATAAGTTATACCCCTTTTAACGGTATATATTATATGAACCATGCACGGTGCGATATACAACTGAAAACCCGGTTAAGGAACCGATTTTCTTCCGACAATTTTAATACCTTCCTCGAACTGGCCTCCTGTAATATTGATACGGCCAATGTTGTAAAATTTGCCCGGCAGGAAGTCCTGAAACCCAACGCCCTATTCTCCGATGCACCATACCATGGCGACGACTCCTTTTGGGGTGACTATAACAGCATTGCACCGGAAGCCAGGTTAAGTGAGGCACTTTCCAAAATTATCGGGAAGATTGAAGAGATTGAATGATAATTTGTAATACAATTTTTAATTTTTACATATGGATTTAGCAACACAAAGGTGTATATGCATTTTGGTACAGTTTTTGCAAATCAATATATTAATTAACTAATACTAATGATTTCTTCTGGTTCAATACTCTCATTATGAAAACTTTAACCTTATTTTTCGTTTTTGCCCTACTTTCGTTTGTAGGCTTTACAGTTGCAGCCCAGGATAATACCGAAGAAAAGCTAAATCTCCCAGGCGATAACCTGAACCTTTATGCGGTTATGAAACTCTTCCAGGAGTCGGAAACACTCGAAGGATTTGAGCAAAACCTCAATGCTGAAGATTCTAAAATTAATAATCTCGACCTGAATAACGACGATAAAATCGATTATATTAAAGTAATTGATTACGTTGACGGCGATGCTCATACTATTGTGTTGCAGGTTGCGGTAAATGAAAAGGAAAGCCAGGATGTGGCGGTATTCACTGTTCAGAAAGATGCTAATAAACAGGTGCAGATACAATTGGTTGGTGATCAGGAATTATATGGCAAGGATTATATAATTGAACCCAATTATGCTGATGTGGCTACAAGTGAAACCCCGAACCCTGGATACAGCGCCAACACTACGACTGTGCAAAAAGAAACCGTGGTTGTTACTAAAACAACTTATGTTGAAGTAGCTGCCTGGCCGGTTGTAACATACATGTTTATGCCAACTTATGTGGTTTATCGCTCACCCTGGTACTGGGGATACTATCCTTCTTACTGGAGTCCCTGGAGGCCTTACTACTGGGATTATTATTACGGTTACCACTCTCACTATCACAGCCATTATTACGGGCATTATCGTCACAGCTATCACTACAGGTATCCGCATTACAACGATTACTATTACCAAAATCACCGCTCCTATTCCAACACAGTTAACCAGCACCGTCAAAGCGGAACGTACCGAAATACTTATTCGCGACCTGAAACACGGGAACAGGGATCAGCCGATTTCAATAAAAGATATCCTAATGGATATCCCGCAAGCAGGCCAGGTTCTGGCACTAACGTAAACCGTCCTTCAAGCAAACCTGGAACTAATGCCGGCCGTCCTTCAACCAGACCGGGAACAGGTACAAATGTTAACAGACCATCAACCAAACCGGGAACCGGCACAAATGTAAGCAGACCGGTTACAAAACCGGGGTCAGGGACAAATACCTCGCGCCCTTCGGTAAAACCAGGAACCAATACGGATGTTAGCAGGCCGGCGACAGAGCCAGGTACCGGCAAACCATCAACGCGTCCTGATTTAAATAAGCCTTCTTTCAAACCAGGTTCCACAACTCCATCAGCCCGGCCAGGAACTTCAAAACCTGCTTCAAAACCAAGTATGAACAGGCCTGCTTCAAAACCGGGATCAGAATCAAAATCTGTTCGTCCTTCATCGAATTCAGGCAACAAAGGAACATCACCTAAGCAGAATTCAACCCGTTCGTCAACACCTCCAAATAAATCAAAATCAACAGAAGATAAATCGAAAGGAGGCCGGTAAACCGGGAAAACTGTAATGGAAATTCATTTAAGAGGAACTATTGACAGAACAATAGTTCCTTTTTTGTATCAAATCCTTTGAAGCCCGGTTTTAATCAGGGAAAGCAAGCTCATTCTAAAGCTTCCCAAATTTAGTGTTGCTTAACCGGCTGATTCTGAGTTTTTTTTCGCAATAATTGAATCAAAACCAATATTAAAAATGCTCCCAGCATTGCCAGGGCCATATCTTTTTGTGCATCCCAGTAATCACCTTGTTGCCCATTATATGCCTCTGCGTCTTCGGGGGATAAAACCAGTGAGATAATCCATTCGAATACTTCATATACCAGGCTTGCAGCCAGAATAAATAGTATAGCCAGATGAGAGGCAAGTTTCTCGCGAACACCAAACCATACAGAATATATTTCCCGGATCGGGATAAACAAAAGGAATCCGAACAGGAAATGTATCAGCCGGTCATATTGGTTTCGCTCAAATCCGAAAAAGCTATTAATGCTAAATCCGGTTAATGTCTTAATCCATTGGTCATAAGGCGTGTAGGAATATATCCACCGGGCTCCGATGATATGAAACAGCATAAATACTGCAATGAGTGTAAAGGATTTAATGCTGAAATTATCCTTAACTGTTGCATAAATCAAGATTATAGCTACCAGGAGGGTAGCCGAATGTTGCAGGTACAATTCATCCGGATAGGGGGCTTGAATACAAGAGATTATCGTTGCAAGGAAATATAAAATGAGTATCCCGATCTTAATCCTTCGTTGATGCATCTGTGGCCGCTTTTGGTATGTAAATGTATAAATGAATTCTGTTCTGCGAACTCAGGCTTAGGTTATTTCCAATAGGCTGCTGTTGAAAAAGTTAATAGTGAATAGAAAAATAGAAAAATAGAAAATAGTTTATCCCTAAGAGTTCAATTTCCCATTAACTATTTTCTACTAACTATTTTCTATTAACCATTTCTACTCCAGTTTCTCACACTTTCACATCTTTCCACTTTCCTCTTTTAAAGTAATACCATGCCAGAAGTGCAATTAATGTTTCAGCTACCGGGATGGCAATAAAGGCTCCGGTCGATCGTAAGCCGATCCAGGTTGACAGAAAATAGGCCAAAGGAATCTGAAACATCCAGAAACCGACAAAATTGATTATAGTTGGTGTACGTGTATCGCCGGCTCCGTTAAGTGCCTGTGTCATCACCATTCCGATACCGTAAAAAATGTATCCGGCACCCATGATCTGAAGGGCTTGCACACCGTATGCAACTACCGACTCGTCGTGGGTAAAAAACCGGATGATCGGATCAGCAAAAAACAGGAAAAGTATCATCACAAAACTCATGAAAACGGCGTTATATTTTGCGGTAAGCATAACGCTTTGTTCGGCCCTGAGAATTTGCTTTGCGCCGAGATTCTGCCCGACCAGAGTTGCCGCTGCATTACTTAATCCCCATGCTGGCAGAATAAAGAATACCACATTACGGATTGCAATCTGGTAGCCGGCTGAGGCACTCGTTCCACCGGTTTCAGCAACCAGGCGTGCGAGGATGATCCAACTGCCGCTGGCAATGATAAATTGCAAAGTAGCTGGCCATCCAATATTAATAATAGATTTGATAACCGGGAACTCGAACCTGAAATGGCTTCTGCGGAATTTGATGATCCCGTCACCTTTAAAAAGATGGTAACATTGGTAAATTACCCCGGAACTGCGGCCTGTTACCGTCGCAATTGCTGCTCCCTTAATCCCGAAATAATGAATCAGAACCGGGCAGAGTATGATGTTTATAAGGCTCGCAATCCACAGACTTTTCATTGCCATGGCCGCATCGCCTGCGCCCCGGAAAATTCCGTTTATCAGAAACAGGAACATAATTGCTGAACTTCCGGCGAACATTATGCGGGTAAAAATGGCGCCTTCGGCAACCACTTCGGCACTTGCTCCCATAAGTAATAAAATCTCTTCGGCATATACGGCACCTGTTATACTGATTATAATTGTACCAATCAATGAAACCAATAAGGATTGAGCACCTGCATGTGCCGCAGCTACAGGGTTTTTTTCGCCGATGCGGCGGGCAACAATAGCTGTCGCTGCGGTGCTTAATCCTATTGCTACAGAATACACCAGCGATACAACAGATTCGGTAAGGCCTACGGTTGCAATGGCATTCTGGCCAAGTTTGCCGACAAAAAACATATCGACCAATGCAAACACACTTTCCAGGCTGAGTTCGAGGATCATGGGTATGGCCAGCAGAAAAACAGCCGTCCGGATGTTGCCGCTGGTATAATCCTGTTCAACCCCGTTAAGTGATTGCCTTATCAACAGGTATGCCCGTTTGAGAATATTTTTCTTTCGCTTAACCTGCATTTGTTGCGAATAGGTATCATTTAAATGCGAAACGGGTGAAAATGGCTACCTGGCTTCAAAATATCCCTTCCAGGATCAATCCGCCTGCATACTTTCAAAATTCTTATTTATTGAAAACAAACAAACAATTAATTGGTTTTTACTGGTCAGTTGTTTTACCCATACCTTATGCCTATAATCAGGTAACAATATGAAGAATGAATTTCCTTTATCAGAAGCTATAACCCATTAGAAAATATATCCTGTTAGCCTTTGATTTCAAGGTAGAATATACTGACATCCCGTTCCCGCTCTCGTATCGGGTTTCGAAGGAAAATTTCGTGTACTTTGCTCCCAGGCCGGCAAGAAATCCCAGTTCATATTTGCGGGTTTCATCCATCGCCGGTTCTTCTGTTATTACGGGATCATCATAGAACTTGACTTCCTTGATTGTAAGGTTAGTCTCACTTATGGCATATCCGTTCGAAATCCCTCCATTGATGAAAATAAAGATATCCTTTTTAACAGGGAAAGTGAACCTGAGCATATTATTAAGTTTCAAATAGGAATATCCGATGCTGCTGTTATAAATTTTGTAATTGTTATCGCTGAAAAAATCTTCAGTGTGCCCATTTGCCATGTATGAACTATAAAAGAGTTCATTGTAGATTGACCATTTGCGTTGATTTCTGGCCATAACAACATCCATAAATAATCCAGCTGATGGATTCCACGAAGGCTCATAATCACCGTTTGCTATATGGTCGAAACTATCGTCACTGCAGGTTAACTTTAATTTTGTGACCGAAACTCCGGCAACAGCACCAAAATCTAACCTGATTTTTTCCTTACTATACTGGTAGTTTCTCTCTCCTTCCGTGCAATCATAATAAGTTTTGAACAGGCTTTCGAGACTCCTTTTATTATATTCAGTAATAGTCATTTTTGACTGTATTGTTTTGCAATCCTGCAGATACAGGTATAGCTGGCCAATAAAGTTTTTATTTTCGGTGATAACTGTTTCCCTTGCACCTTCTTTTAAGTATTTCTTATAAACAAGTAATTCGAAATCTGGATATTGTCCAATATAGAAGTGCTGCTTCCCGATTCTATCACTATAGAAGAAAAGGTTTTTTGAACCCCGGAACATAACCTGAAGGAATGTGGTGTCATTTCTTGTCATGATTGCTGGCCTGAAGTCCAGTTGGTCTGTCTGAGTCGGACTGATTTCTGTCTTAACGCTTGCGCTTATGTATTCTTCATTATTCACAACAAAACCACTGATCGTTCCTGTTGAATATTGGATTGGCTTGCTTGTCGCTGATACTCTGAATGTAATTTCATTCGGGTTGTTTTCCCAGTTACGGTAATCGATATATCCTTTCAGGGTATCACCCGATTTGGTAATAACCGAACCAGGCTGAAGGTTCGTCTGGCAATAAGTTTGTTGAAGCAAAAGGAAACTGAAAAGTAAAGTCAGGGTGATTAAAGAGCTGGATTTAGGATGCATGTTGCTTATTGTTAAAAGATTATTTCGAGTTTCGTTATACCCTTATTTGTTCCGGTTAGTTGCAAAAATGAAAGGCAAATATACACGAATATCAATAGTGTCCTGAAATACATTTAAAATAGATTAATGTGGAGGGAAATACTTCCTCCACTAAGTTATCCGGGAAATTGGTTTAATATTTTCAAGTGGAGGATCTACAATTCTTTAATAAGTATTTTTTTCCATCTCACTTTTATTCCGCCCCCGTCGTGAATCTGCAAAGCAATAAAACCTTTACCCAGTCCTATTTTTTCATCCTTCAAATATACCATTTGCACTTCATTGAGCCAGGATGTAACTTCATCATTTAGTACAAGGATTCGCATGGTATTCCAGTCATCCGGTTTCAGCATTTTTTCATCATCCGGTTTCGGCTGTATCAGCCAACCGCGGCCGTACGATTCGTAGATACCACCGGTATGCTGACCCAAAGGAGCCACTTCCACCTGCCAGCCGCTGATTTTTGTGCCTTCAATTCCTGAGCGGATAAAAACGCCGCTATTCCCGTTGGCCTCGAGTTTAAACTGAACAGTAAGCTCGAAATTGGTATACAATTTATCTGTCGAAAGATAGCCGTATTGCTTATCCGGACCGCTTTCACAAACAAGTTCGCTATTTTCTACATACCACTTTTCGGTTCCGTGAATGGTCCATCCGGCAAGGTCATTGCCATTAAAAAGACTTTTAATTTCCTGCTGGCTCCACGCTGAATAAACACTCAGCAATAAAAGAAGAGTAAAGGTTTGTTTCATGTTATTGGTATTTATTTCTTCATTTTGGTTCGCTATTAGTTTTATTATCAATTGATTAACATTTTTTTTCTTTTCTGTTTTCTGCAAACTGTTTTCCATTAACTATTTTCAATTAACCATTTTCCATTAACTATTCAACAGCTTATCTATTTCACTATTCTGTTCCTCGCTGATGTCAGCAGTTTTATTGAAATTATTCCAATCGATAATCGATCGCTCGACGCCTTCCCATCGGTATACATCCAGGAAACTACCGCCTCGTTTGATTTTTTCTGCTTTATAATATTGAAATAAGTGGACCATATTGCCTGAAGAAGCATCGTGACCAGAGAATGTGATCCTTACAAGGCAATTTTCGGGGTTAGCCAGCACCGTTTTCAAATGTTGAAGTGGTGTCGGATTTTCAGTTTCATCGAGACGAAGGTTTATATACCACGATAATTCAACCAGCGGACGTGAGAAAGCCTGTTTGAAAAGCGTACGTTTTACGTTATTCTCAACCAGGAACATCTCGATTGTGGCATCGCAGTCTACTATTGGCTTGCCCTTATTTCCAACCCTGGTCGAAAGGTAAATTTTGTTGTTGTTGTGCCTCAGATAGATGTTTTCGGTAAGGAAAAAGTCTTTGGGCCGCTGAATAAAAAGGTACGCCAGGTAACCGCCGAAAAAAGGAGTGTAAGCCAACCCAATGCATGATTCAATCGCAATTATCACTTTTCCGGCAAACCCGATTGGAATAATTTCGCCATACCCGATAGTTGAAAATGTTACGAGGCTGAAATACAGGTAGTCGAAAAAGCCAAGCTGCCTGTCGGGCTTATTCGTATTGGTTGTCAGGCTGTCGAAAAGGAAGAATACGATACCGAATATCAGCACAATGATGAGGTAACCCGTGATTCCCCTGATGAGGGTATTCCGGATACGTTGGTTATTAAAATAGCGTACAACTTGTTTGTGGAATTTCTTTTTATGGTCCATGCTTTGGCTTGTGGAAGATTAAAGCCTGAATTTGAGTAATCGATAGAATGTTATAACAAATATATGAAACGAAATCGAATCATGAATAGCTGTTTTAATTAAAAGAGATTTGATTCTGATTACTTATAAAATGAAAAGGACGATACTTCTTGCTTTATTAACCTTCGGGAATCTGCATTTGATAAAAAACGAATCGAATAAAGAAAATCGAGAAATGCAGTTTTGGTGTTTTGTATCCCGAAACTCTTCAAACCCGAAACCCATCAACCCGAAACTCTTCCCACCTTTACAATGCTTGCAATCTATATTACTGGTAGTACAGACGCGGTATACCGCGTCTCTACCCTTCCAACCTGAAACACTTCAACTCCCTCTAATTTCTCCCTGAAAATTTCATCCTCTTTCCGTACCTTTGCACCCTCAAAAACGAATCGCTTTAAACTTTTATGGAAATACCAAGTAAATACGATCCCAGGTTAATAGAAGATAAATGGTACAGCTACTGGCTCGAAAATAAATACTTCCGTTCGCTTCCCGACAACAGGGAACCATACACCATTGTAATTCCTCCGCCTAATGTTACCGGGGTTCTGCATATGGGGCATATGCTTAATAATACCATACAGGATGTACTTGTCCGCCGTGCCCGTATGATTGGTAAAAATGCATGCTGGGTACCCGGAACTGACCACGCTTCCATTGCTACCGAAGCAAAGGTTGTTGCCAAACTGAAAGAAGAAGGTATTGAGAAATCAGATCTTACTCGCGAATCATTTCTTGAACATGCATGGGAATGGAAAGAGAAACATGGGGACATCATCCTTGAGCAACTCAAAAAACTGGGTGCTTCCTGTGATTGGGACCGCACTTGTTTTACTATGGATACTGCCCGCTATGAGTCAGTTATACAGGTTTTTGTTGATTTATATAATAAAGGATTGATATATCGTGGAGTACGGATGGTGAATTGGGATCCGCAGGCTCTTACAGCTCTTTCCGACGAGGAAGTTATTTTCCGCGAAGTTCAGAGTAAATTGTATTACCTGCGATATAAAGTTGAAGGGACTGATGATGAATGGGTTACCATAGCTACCACTCGGCCTGAAACGATTTTAGGGGATACTGCAGTTTGTTATCATCCTGAAGATCAACGATTCAAACATCTCGAAGGAAAACGGGTTCTTGTTCCTCTTCTTGGCCATTCCATCCCCATGATCAATGATGAATATGTGGACCGCGAATTCGGAACCGGCTGCCTTAAAATTACTCCTGCTCATGATGTGAACGACTACCTGATCGGTCAGAAATACAATCTCGAAAGCATCGATATTTTTAATCCCGATGGTACGCTGAGCGAAAAAGCCCGGATGTATATCGGTATGGATCGTTTTGCTGTCCGTGACCTGATTGTTAAAGATTTGCAGGCTTCCGGTAACCTTGTAAAGATTGAAGAATACGTAAATAAAGTCGGATACAGCGAGCGTACGCATGTGGCTATCGAACCAAAGCTATCGATGCAATGGTTCCTGAAAATGGCTGATATGGCTAAACCGGCACTTGATGTGGTGATGAACGACACTGTAAAGTTCCACCCGGAGAAATTCAAAAATACTTACCGCCATTGGATGGAGAATGTCCGCGACTGGTGCATCAGCCGGCAACTATGGTGGGGACAACGTATTCCGGCATACTATCTTCCCGATGGAAGTATCATAGTCGCCCGTTCTGCAGAAGAAGCATTGGGCAAAGCGCTTGCAAAATTTCCAAATCTTACGCTGGCTGAACTCAGGCAGGATGAAGATGTTCTGGATACCTGGTTTTCGTCGTGGCTTTGGCCGATTTCGGTTTTTGACGGAATCCGTTTCCCTGAAAATGAGGATATTAAATACTATTATCCGACTAACGACCTGATAACGGCTCCTGAAATCCTATTCTTCTGGGTTGCACGAATGATCATGGCCGGGCAGGAGTACCGTAAAGATATCCCTTTCAAAAACGTTTATTTAACCGGTATTGTCCGCGATAAGTTAGGGCGAAAAATGTCGAAATCGCTGGGTAATTCGCCCGATCCGATTAAGCTGATTGAGCAGTACGGGGCTGATGGCGTTCGTGTTGGCATGTTGCTTACTTCGCCGGCCGGTAATGATCTCCCGTTCGACGAATCATTGTGTGAGCAGGGCCGCAATTTCTCCAATAAAGTTTGGAATGCATTCCGCCTGATACAGGGCTGGGAAGTTGATAAAAACCTGAAGCAGCCTATTTACGCCGGGCTGTCAGTTACCTGGTTCAGGTCGCGGTTCAACGAAGCGCTTACTGAAATTAATGAGCATTATGAAAAATACCGATTAAGCGATGCGTTGATGGGTGTTTACAAACTGGTTTGGGACGATTTCTGTTCATGGTTCCTCGAAATGATAAAACCAGCCTATCAGCAGCCCATTGATGCAGAAACACATAAGGCGGCAATTTCATTGTTTTCGGATATTATGCAGGTGTTACATCCGTTTATGCCTTTCATAACCGAAGAGATATGGCATTTGTTGCATGGTGACACAAAGGGAAGCATAATGATGTCGAATATGCCGCAGCCTCAGAAATACGACGCGAAAATTCTGGCACATTTTACTTATACGCTTGATATTGTAACTTCGATACGATCCATCCGAAAAGATAAGAATATACCCATCAAGGATAAACTCGAACTGTTTATACTCAAACCTGGAAAGGAAATTCCTAATTTGTTGTTCGATTCTTTGATCGAAAAACTTTGCAACTTAGCACCAATCCGTTATGTACACGAAAAAGTTACCGGGGCCGCTTCATTTCTGATAAAAGGAAATGAATTCTACATCCCGCTGGGTGATAAAATTGATAAAGAGGCTGAAATTGAAAAACTTACGTTGGAACTTGACTATACCCGTGGCTTTCTGAAAAGTGTAATGGTGAAATTATCGAACGAAAGATTTGTTGCCAATGCAAAGCCCGAAGTTGTGGATGTTGAACGGCGCAAAATGGCCGATGCTGAAGCGAAAATCAAAACGATTGAGGAGCAGATTTCGATGTTGAAAGAGTAAGTCTTTTAACCACGGATGCACTGAGGTCACGAAGGAGCACTAAGAAGTGTTCTAAGTTCAAAACTGCCTGTTGAAGTCGGACAGAAATTTTATTTCTAAACCACTTTGTGTCTCAGTGTTCTGAGTGCCTTAGTGGTTTTTCTTATTTCAGTGAAAAATAAGTTGAGTAATATGCCTTCACCTTCTCCCTCAGATAATAATTCGACGACATAAGTTCTCTATAAACGGTAGTTGAACGAATTGCAATCACTATTTTTTAAATTAAGTTTTCTGAATATCAGGATTTAAAGTTTTCATTCACTAGGTGCCTTAAACGATTGGAACTCTTCAAACATTTCAAACATTTCAAACATTTTAAATTCTTCAAACCAACTAATTAGTAAACACAAACTGCAGAATATTCGCTCCCATCTGCAATGCTTTCAACCTTTTCTCTGGCGAGTCTTTGTGAACATCGGGATCTTCCCATCCATCGCCCAAGTCGCATTCGTAGTCGTAAAAGCATATGAGTCTTCCTTCCCAGAGCAATCCAAATCCCTGGGGCGGGGTGCCGTCGTGTTCGTGTATTTTTGGCAAGCCATTTGGGAAATTATATTTCTGGTGGTAAATAGGGAAATCAAAAGGTAATTCGACAAATTCCAGTTCGGGGAACACCTTTTTCATCTGTGGACGGATATATTTATCAATTCCATAGTTATCTGAAATGTGAAGAAATCCACCGGCAATCAGGTAGTTACGTATGTTCAATGCTTCCTGGTCGTTAAAAATCACATTGCCGTGTCCTGTCAGATGCACGAAAGGATAATTGAATATTTCAGCACTGCCGGCATCAACGGTAGCATATTCGGTATTTATACTGGTCTTCAGATTTTTGTTACAGAATTCAATCAGGTTGGTCAATGAAGTTGGATTGGCGTACCAGTCGCCACCACCATTGTATTTCATCAAAGCAATCTGGTAAGTGGTTTGAGTAAATACAACTATTGATGCAGCTAGCATTAACACAAGGAATAGTCCGGTTTTTTTAATCATACTTCGTTTGCAATATTAATAATGTGACAAGCAACAATGGCAGCTGTTTCGGTCCGTAACCTCGATGGGCCTAAGCTGACCGGTTCGAAAAGAAATTTTATCGCTGCCTGCATCTCTTTTTTGCTGAAATCTCCTTCGGGTCCAATTAAGATGGTACAATCTCCTGATTTGTAAGCGTTTTTGAGATGCTGGGTCTGATGTTCTTCCACATATGCAACAAACCGGGAGGGAGAAAGGTTCATACGAATGAAATCTTCGAACTTCACAAGTTCATGCAAAACCGGCAGGTAGGTTTTAACGGATTGCTTGGCTGCTGACAGAATAATCTTCTGAAGTCTGTCGATCCTGATTTGAGCTCTTTCGGAATGTTCGCAAATTAAGGGAGTTATCTCATCAATTCCTATTTCGGTTGCTTTCTCTAGGAACCATTCGAAACGGGCGATGTTTTTTGTAGGTGCAACAGCTAAATGAACTCTGAATGGCCTTTTTCCATAATCGGGAGTTACTTTCAAAACCATTACGGGACAACTTTTTATATCCTCCGCCAGGATCTCTCCTTCGAACAGATTACCTGATCCATCGGTTAGATTTATTTTATCTCCCGCCCTCATCCGCAACACTTTGATGCAATGAAACGACTCTTCAGTGCCAAGTGCAACAGGGCAGGGAACCGGAATCAGGACAGGATTGATAAAATAAAGTTGCATTTGATTCAAATCTCTGCAAAGGTACGAAACAACAGGAAACCAAAACCCGATGTTTGCCCCGGGAAGGAAAAACAAAAAAGCCCGCCAGGCAGCAGGCTTTTTATGAATATATTGCAGTTTTACTGTACTATCAGTTTTTGCATTTCGACAGTATTGTTGCTGGCTATTTTTACCATGTAAACTCCTTTGGGTAATTTGCTAAAATCCAGGGTTTGGGAAAGGTGTGGTGTTGATTCTATTTTTTGACTATAAACCTGTTGTCCCTGCGCGTTGTAAAGGGAGAAGTTGAAATCTTCAACATATTGCCCCGAATAAATCGTAACAGAACCTGATGTCGGATTCGGATAGATCCTGATTTTATTTTTTTCAGTAGTTTTGATACCAACCTCGGGAGTAGCAGCTATGCTGATATTGTCGATAAAAAGGTTGTTCCCGAATCGGTTATAGCTTTCAAATGCAATTTTAATATTGGGTTTATTCGCCCAGGCCGATAGGTCGATAATTGCACACATGCTGCCCCAGCCGCTGCTGCACCAATCGTCAGCCACAGCAGGGAAAAACTCAGTGGTTAATTTTGGAACGGTTGCCAGGGTTCCTTCTCCTCTTTCGCCTTCGGCAAATACTCTTACCCAGTTCTCGCCGCAATCTTCCGAAACAAGTACAATTAATGAGTCGGAAACCGTAGTGTAACGGTTAGCATAAGCATGATCGAATGTCATGAAAACCGGGTCGGCACCTGTAAAGTTCATTGGAGGTGATACCATCCTGTCGCGGCGACCCGGAGGGATTGAATATTTGAAGAAATTTATCCAGGCTGATTTATTTCCTGGCGTGTTCCCCCCAACAGTTGTAACACCCCAGGTAACCAGGTTATCTGGGTTTTCAACAGTCCATCCTTTACTGTCGAGGGAATTGCTTTCGAAATCTTCGGTAAATGGAGTAGAATAGCCACCGGCTGTAATATAATTTGACTTGGTTATTGATCGGGAACCATTGCTGTTCAGCGCTATTAAAGTAACTGTATATGTGCCCGTTTGTAAAAATCGCACCTGTGGGTTTTGTACACTTGCATTGGTGCCGTTTTCGAAAATGATAGTGTTAGGCGAAAAGGACCAATTCCATGCATAGGAGCATGCTGTTGAATTATCAGTGAATTGCACTACCTGGCTGAGATCGCAAAATGCAAGCGGGTAAGCCGTGAATGCCGGCACAGGCTTAATTGTATCACTTACAGTAATATACTTTGACTTTATCAAGGTATTTGTACCGGCGGTATTGGTTGCAATTAACTGTACGTCATAGGTTCCCGGACTGCTGTATTCGATACCGGCAGGGTTTTTATCAGTTGACGTTGAAGGGGATCCTCCGGCGAAAGTCCATGCCCACTCAAATGGAATTCCCGACGAATTATCAGTAAAATTTAGTTTGCATCCGGGAGGAATAATAGTTAGATCAGAGGTAAAATCAGCAATCGGAGCAGCGTAATATAAGTCTGATTTCCACAAGCCACGACCGTATGTGCCTGCTTTTATCCTGTCACCGGCCGGAGAAGTAGGATCGTAGTAGATTTCCAGTTCGGTTATTTTTGCTGCACTGGGCAAACCATCAGCAAATGGAATCCAGTCAGCAAGTGATTTGTCTTTATAATAAATACCTGCATCGGAACCTAAATAAAGTCCTTCCTGGCTGTTTTTATAACAAACAATAGTCGAAAAATGGATTTCCGGAAGGCTTCCGGTGATATCAGTCCATGTTAATCCCCTGTCGATGGATTTGAATACTTTTTGGTCCTGCACCAGATAAACCGTGTTTTCCTCATAGGGACTGGCTTCAATATCTGAAATATTGGAACCTGAAGGCAGGCTGCTGGTTATGTTGATCCAGGTAGGTTCATCCTGCTTGGCGTTACTGCTTATAAAGAGTGTGCTTCCTTTGGAGACATAAATAATGTCAGTATTAACAGGGGATTGTTCTATTGCATCGCAATTGGCCGAATTGAGAGATGAAATCTTTTCCCAGTCTACACCGGATGCTGATGGATTTTTAATGTTCTTGCTACGCCAAACATTTTTGTACCCGATAAACATGGTATTCGGATCATTCTCATCAATGAGAAACGGGGTAACCCAGGCTCCTTCTTCGGTTATGCCGTTAACACCAATACCGGCTATCTGCGAGGCATTGGATCCGATTATCCGGTTAATTGAGCCATAATAGACAGTTGAATAGCGATATAGTGGGTTCGTTTGGTCAATGGCACATTCCATTCCGTCACCTCCTCCGACGGCTGACCATGAGTCAAAATCCAGGAGATAGGTGCCGTTGTCCTGATTACCAATAATAACTAGGTCATCTTCAGTTGCACTTTGACCAATTTTGTATGATTGTGTAATCGGTAACCCGGTTGTGATTTCGTTCCACTGGCTTCCTCCGTTGTCAGTCCAGTATATTCCACCATCGTTCCCAATATATATCCTGTTATTGATAGGGTTGAATTCGAATATATGCTGGTCAGCATGAACTTCGGCTACGCCGCATCCGCCATACCAATGACCGTTTATCTGCCAGGTAGCTCCGCCGTTAGTTGATTTCCAAACATTTACACCGCCGGCATAAATAACTTCAGGATTCACCGGATCAGCAACCAATGCAAGGTCATACCAGGCCTGTCCGCCAGTTCCAGAACCATCGCATGACCAATCCATAATATTCGGGGAAGTTGACATTTCAGTAAAAGTAAGACCCGAATTGGTTGATTTGTATAATCCCTTGAATCCATTATCGCCTTTTGCCAGAAGAACATATACTATTTCAGGATTTGCAGGCGTTACAGCTATTACTGAACGAGCTCCGCCAGGCATTCCGGCAGTAATCTGGAACCAGTTTTCCCCGGCATCCGTCGAACGATAAAATCCTCCGCCTGAGGCACCATATAATATAGTCGTGCTTCCTGGTTTGAAAGCAATATCTTTAAAGCTCCCGTTATTTTTCGAATCCCAGTTTGCGCCTCCGTCAACGGATTTGTAAAATCCTGAATTGGTACCGGCATATACAATTTGTGTATTAGTTGGATCAATCAACATATCCCCTACAATCCTGTTTCCCATGCCGGTATTGGACAATTGCCAGGTTAACCCGTTATCAGTACTTTTCATTACTCCAATTCCGGGAGCATCGCCAGCATCACGATCGCCTGTTCCAATGTATATGATTGAAGGGTTAAGAGGATCTATAACAATAGCCGATACACCCAGGGTAGGAAGTCCGTCAGTTGTACTTGTCCACTCATTGCCTCCGGTAGTTGTATACCATAAACCTCCTGCCGGTGCACCAACGTATACTATGTCAGGATTTGTCGGGTGAAACCCTATGGCATTCAGTCGTCCGAGGCCCTGGTAACCACCACCGATTTCGAATGGTCCCTGGTTAATCCAGTTACCCGAAAGGGAAGCTGAATTATCATATTGCTGCATATACACATTATATGCTTGCATAACTTCATCGGGAGCCGGCATCCTGCCATCAGGGCTGACCCGGTCTTTCATCATACTTTCCCATCTTTTAAAAGGCTTCCACCCACATCCTTTTGTGATAGTGCGGTTTTCCCAGTACTTGTTAAATGCACTCTGAACCTGGAAAAAATTTGCATCAGGATCCTGCATCATCGAGATCCAGTATGGATATTGGGCTGTATCAGCAGCTATATTTGACTGCGCTGATAACCGGGCAGATGCAATAAGCATCACAAAAACAAATGCTGGCAGTAAGGAGCTTTTCATTGATTATGTGGGTAATTATTATGTGTGGTTAATTAACAATATTTTTAAATATTTGTTTGAGGCTGAATTAATTACCTTTTGGAGCACAAAACTTCGAAACACCAGGACTGAAAACCGGAGTGTAAATTCTGATTCTTACAGTGACAGGATCAATAAGGTTTTGCAAATAGATATAAATATTATTGTGCAAGAGGAGCCTTCTCTCCTTTAAAAACATATCCTGCTTCAGTAATTGCATCGCCAATTGCCGCAATAGAAACCTGGGTAGAGTCGAAACTGACAACTGCTGTAGAATCGAGGTGTGAAGCTTTAACGTTGGCTACACCGGCTAATTTGGTCACTGTTTCCTGTATGGTATTTTCGCAACCTGTGCATGTCATACCTTCAACTGCAAGTGTCATTGTTTTATTGGCAACTACAGTGGCAGCAGGAGATGCATTATCAGTTGAAGTTGATTTTCCTGAGCAGCCTGCAATAAATGCAGCTACCAGGAATACAAAAAAAAGGTTTTTCATATGTTTGAATTTTGAATCCAAAATTACAGATTTTATTATTGCAAAATCATGTAAATTAGGATAAAACAAACAATTCCTTCCTCTGAGCTTTAAAATTGTAGAATGCTTCTGAATTTAAGATCTCAGGAGTCAGAAGTTGGAAGTCAGAAGCAGCAAAATCCGCAATCAATTACTACTCTTCCAGCGCTGTTAAATCCCCTGTATCCTGTCCCAAAGCCCTTGCCTTTATAACCCGTCGCATAATTTTACCTGAGCGTGTTTTTGGCAGCGATTCGGCAAATTCGACAAATGCAGGGCGTGCTATGGGACCAATTTCCCGGGCAACATGTGTTTTTAGTTCTTCGGCCAGAGCCGGACCGGGCGCAGAACCCTGGCGAAGGATCACCGTGCAGTGAATGATATTTCCGTGCAATTCGTCGGGCAAGGCGATGGCTGCTGCTTCGGTAACAGCGGGGTGGCTCACAAGAGCACTTTCTATTTCTGCCGACCCGAGCCGGTAACCGCTCACTTTTATTACATCGTCAATACGGCCTATGATCCAGTAGTAGCCGTCTTCATCTTTTCGTGCTGAATCACCGGCCAGGTACCAGCCTTGTTTTGCATATTTCTCCCAGTATTTTTCAACATACCGGTCGGGATCGCCCAGGATAGTACGGGCCATGCCTGGCCAGGGATTCTGAATGACAAGGTTGCCTTCCTCGCCGGATTTTACCTCTTCACCCTGATCATTAACAATAGCAACTTCATTTCCGAAAAATGGTTTTGTGGCTGACCCTGGTTTAAGCGGAGTTATTGGTAAAGGTGTAATCATAAAACCTCCTGTTTCAGTCTGCCACCATGTATCCATGATCGGGCAACGGCTTTTGCCGATTACCTCGTAATACCATTTCCAGGCTTCAGGATTTATTGGCTCTCCTACTGAACCAAGCAAACGTAACGAACTCAGGTCGTGACGGTCGGCCCATGACGAACCGAAACGCATCAGGCCGCGGATGGCAGTAGGAGAGGTGTATAGAATATTGATTCCGTATTTTTCAATCATCGACCACCAGCGGTTTGGGTAGGGGTGATTGGGAGCTCCTTCGTACATCATAATGGTTGCCCCGTTCAGCAATGGACCATAAACAATATAACTATGGCCGGTGATCCAGCCCGGATCGGCAGCGCACCACCAGCGGTCCTCGGGTTTTATATCGAATACATACCTGTGCGTGGTCGCAGTATAAACAGCATAACCTCCATGAGTATGGACCAATCCCTTTGGTTTTCCGGTTGTACCTGAAGTGTAGAGAATAAAAAGCGGATCTTCGGCATTTGTTTTTTCAGTGCAGCAATTGGTATTTGCAAGTGGCATTCCCATCAGATCATGGTACCAGAAATCGCGGTCGTTTTCCATATAGCATTCTTCGCCTGTTCGTTTTACAGCAATACAAACCTCTATGGTAGCCGAGCGTTGCATAGCCTCGTTGGCAATTGTTTTCAACTGGGTAGGTTTTCCCCGCCTGAAACCGCCGTCGGCAGTGATCAGAATCCTGCTTTTTGCATCTTCGATACGCTCGGCAAGAGCCTCGACACTGTATCCTCCATAAACTACACTATGAACGGCACCTATTTTTGCGCACGCCAGCATGGCTATCACCAGTTCGGGAATTTGAGGCATATAGATGGTAACAACTTCGCCTTTTTTTGCTCCCATGGCGCGAAGCACATTCGAAAATTTGGTAACCTCGCGGTTCAGAGCATGATACGAAAAAGTTCGCACATCGCCCGGTTCGCCTTCCCAGATGATTGCCATTTTATTCCGTGTAGCATTTTTCTGATGCCGGTCTAACGCATTGTGAATAATGTTAATTTGCCCGCCGACAAACCATTTGTAGAATGGTTTATTGCTGTCATCCAGAACTTTATCCCATTTTTTGTACCATTCGAGGCGTTTGGCTTCGGTGGCCCAGAATTCTTCCCTGTTCTCGATTGAGTGTTTATAAAGGGAATCGTAGTCCTTGATTATGGCTTTTTTTATAACCTCTTTTGATGGGTAAAATACTTTGTTCAATTCGGAATCAGTTGGGTTCATATTATGTAGTTTTTTAAATGCTGTGATTACTTGCTTAAAAGTACAATTTTTATCCATACACAAATCTGAAATACTGCATATGTAAGAAAATATTTTTTTTGAACTCTTTGGAGTTGTCAAACTTCAAGTAAAAGGGATTGCTGGTTAATAGCTTGAATTTCTTTAATTTAATTTGTTAATCCGTTGGCATGCATTTTTTAATGGAAATAATTCCTAAATCCGTATTTTTGAAATCCAAAACAAATCATTTTCTTACTATCATGGAAACAAAATCCCACATTGCAAAAGCCATCGAAAATCTGCAATCTACCCTTCCCGGAAGCGAATTGGATAAAGGCGAACTTATTTTCAGGAACAACGACTGCCAGATTTTGACCCAGTCGTCACATAAGTTCGAACTCATTGTTGATACACAATTCAACGGGATTTACTTAGATGTTTCTTTAAAAATTGATGATGAAGATGTAATTCCTTTTATCGGTGACAAGCCAGCAGAATGGGATAGCAATACCTATGCCTGTCTGCTTCAGGTACAGTATGAATTGCAGTTTCTGGATGCAAAACTTCCTCCCGAACATAAAAAATATACCCGCACAGGTATGATTAAGCGGGTTTTGGCCGAGCGCCGGCTAAAAGCCGAAAGTGCAAATTATCAGGTTAAGTGGGCATCTAATATTTATGGTGATCATATACTTACTAACGAAAACGGAGTAAAATACCGCATTTTTCTACGTGATTTCGAAAATGAAACCGGGTATAGCGACAGCATGGATTCGAAGCTGAACAAACTTGGCACGACAAAGCATATTATGTTTGCCTTCAAGGCATTGAAGGAAAACAAAGCGTTGTTTGATTCGAAAAGTAAAAAATTCCCCTTTATTGAGATTTATTGCGATCCACTAAACGAATATAAAATTTCCTGGTTTTATCCCGGCGAATTACCCCTGGAGGAGAAGGAACTAATCACAAAGTTCTTTGGTCGCGAAAAGTTTATTGAGAATGACCATTGCCAGGCTTTCCTGGAATTTATCCAGGAAGCATCCATGTTCAATAGTTTCCGCTTACGGGCCGAAGTATCCGAAAAAGTTGAAGCTGCTTTCGAAGCCGAAGTTCTTGATTACCTGCGCAGAGAACAAAAAATTGATTTTTCGGTATTAAGTGCTGATTTGTATCCTTATCAAAAGGAAGGAATTGAATTTGCCGCTTTCCGCAAGGCATCAATTATAGCCGATGAAATGGGTCTTGGGAAAACCCTTCAGGCGATAGGGACAGCCATTGTAAAAAAGAAAGTATTCGGTTTCAGCAAAACACTGGTTGTGACCCCGGCCTCACTCAAAGAGCAGTGGAAGAAGGAAATTGAAAAATTTACCGGCGAAAAGGCTTTGGTAGTAGATGGCTCGCCCGATGAAAGGGAAAAGATATACAGGCAATCGGATCATTTTTTCTATATTGTGAATTATGAAACTGTGCTTCGCGATCGGCTTGCCTTGTCGAAAGCAGGGTTCGATTTCGTGATATTGGACGAAGCACAGCGGATCAAGAATTTTGAAACCAAAACAGCTTCTTCTATCAGCAAACTGCAGTTTAAACATGTGCTTGTTATTACAGGGACGCCCATCGAAAACCGCCTTATTGATATTTATTCCATCGTGAACGCCATTCAGCCCAACTTTTTCGGACCGCTTTGGGAGTTTTCATATCAACACTGTCTCTTCGACCCCGAAAAGCACAACAAGATTAATGGGTATTACGATTTGCAGAAACTGAACAAACGTCTCGAAAACATTTTGATACGTCGCGAAAAGCGAAAAGTACTGGATCAGTTGCCAAATGTGGTGCAGATGAATGTGCCGTTTAAGCTGTCACCCTTGCAAGCCGATTACCATGCGTCTTACGCTAAAGGTCTGGCAAGCATTTTACGTAAAAAATTCCTGACACCTTACGATCTGCAAAAACTTCAGTTGTTACTTTCGAGTATGCGCATGGTCTGCGATTCAACATACCTGATTGATGACCAGACCAATGAATCGCCTAAGCTAGAGGAACTTAAATATATGCTTCTCGAAAAGCTCGATGTTAAAAGCTCTGACAGCAAAATCATTATCTTTTCTGAATGGGTAAAGGTTCACAAACTCATCGGGCAGATGCTGCGCGAAAACAATATTGGATTTGCCGAACTCAACGGCACTGTTCCCGTGAAAATGCGGGGTGAACTGATACGCAAGTTTGAAACCAATCCCCAATGTAAAATTTTCCTTTCAACCGAAGCAGGCGGTTCAGGATTGAATTTGCAGATAGCCGATACACTAATCAATTTTGAACTCCCCTGGAATCCCGCAAAGAAAAACCAGCGCATAGGCCGCATCGACCGTATCGGGCAGAAAAGCGGTACACTTACCATCTACAATTTCATTACCCACCGCTCCATCGAGGATCAGATAGCTTCAGGATTGCTCGTAAAACAAAGTCTTTTTGACGGAGTACTGGATTCTTCGAACCGCACAAACTTCGTTGATTTTTCATCCAAAGGCCGTTCACAGTTTATTGAGCAACTCGAATCGTTTATAACTGAACTAGAAGCTGCACCCTCCAATGAAGCCGAAATGGATTACGAAAAGTTCGTAGTTGCCGAAACAGGCGAAATCCTTTCGGATGAAATAGCCTTGAATGTTGAAGATGAGTCAATCACAGATAGCCTCGTAAGCGAACCAGTTGAGATAGAAGAACCGGTAATGGGCGAAACTCAATTGGCATCCGATACCAGGGCCGTTGAAATTGAACAGGTAATGAACAGCGGGATGCAATTTTTGGCCGGGCTTTTCAAAATGTCAACCGGAAAGGATTTGGGTATTGACCAGCAAACTATAGAAGTGAACCGGCAGACAGGTGAAGTGGTGATGAAATTCAAATTGCCGATTTGAGAAAAAGATTTACAGGAGGATTAAACACTACAAGGAAGTATCCTGTATCGATATTCAAGCTTTAGTTGATATTTCGGATGTCGCCCCCTCTCCGTTTCTTCCACTCTCCGTTTCTCCCCTTCGCCATTTCTACCCTTCGTCCCCTCTCCGTTTCTCCCCTTCTCCTAAATCAGCTTGTCCGCAATCATCACAAGCATCACGAAAAGATAATACACATTTATAAGCACAAACGATTTTCCTACATTAAAAGGCTTTTTGCGGTTTAGAAGCGGGAAGAAAATTATAATAAGTGCTGCTGACATTAGTATAATAAGTGTAACACTCCAGATCTGATCCTGTAATTTAAAAAGGGGCAATGCCAATGCGGAAACTCCTGTGGCAGCAATCCATATAAAAGTTAATCGTTTGATCTGCTCATCAGTAAGAAGTTGAGTCAAAGAAGGAAGTTTGGCGCTTTCATACTGTTTCCCTAATTTCAATAAGAGCAGCCAGAAATGCGGTATCTGTCCCATAAAGAAAAAGAAACCCAGGGCGAGTGCTCTCGGATCGGTCAGGCTTCCGCCTCCTGCGACCCAACCAGCAAGCGGCGGTAATGCACCGACCATTGAGCCTGGAACGGCTGCAAACGCAGTAACTTTCTTTAATGGTGTGTAAATCAGGTTATACCATACAAAAGTTGAAACGCCGACCAACAGCGTTAGCAAACCCGGGCCGAAGTAGAGCACCAGGCATCCTGAAATAAAATACGCCAGTGCTATTAAAAGAGCCCCGATTTTACTTATTCGTCCTGAAGGGAGCGGACGTCCAGCGGTGCGTTTCATTATTCTATCAGTCTCCGTTTCCTGTAACTGATTGAAAGCAGAAGCCCCGCAGGCAAGCAGGAAAATACCGATAAATGGTAAAACAAAGCCACGGTCGAATTCGCCGTGGCTAAGAATATAGCCTGTAAAAGTTGTAAAGGCAACAGGTATCGAAATACGTACCTTTCCCAGCTCGCTGATAATTCTCAGCAATTCGCCGGGACTATTTTTTTTCTTCACTTAATGTTTTAATATATTCGATAATTTTTCCCACTTCTTCCTCGTTTAACAATGCTTTATAATCAGGCATTGATCCTTTTGGAAAACCTTTCACTACATCAGCATTTGCATCCAGGATTGATCTTTTCAGGTATTCTTCATCAACTGTAATTTCGCGTTCCTTGCCGTCGGTTTCAACAATTACTTTATGACCAAAAATACCTTTGTACGATGGGCCTACCATTTTTGAGCCATCAATTGAATGGCAGGCGATACACCCTTTTTGTTCAGTAAGCAGTTTGCCCAAAGCCCCGGGAACGGCAGCTGTTGCCGAATCCATTTTCACCGGCCCCGAAGCATACCATTTATCAAAAGTCCCCTGGTCAACTACTTCTACCGTAGTACCCATATATGAATGCCGTAAACCGCAGTATTCAGCGCAAAAAAGATCGTATGAACCAATCACAAGTGATTTGAACCACATATAATTTTCCTTCTTCCCGGGAACCACGTCTTCTTTGATCCTGAAAGCCGGAATGTATAGACTATGGATCACATCAATTGATTCCATATTCAGGACGACCGGTTTGTTTACGGGAACAAAAAGTGTGTCTTCAATTTTGCCGTTTTCATACTCGAAGCGCCAGCTCCACATTTGTGCCGTTACTTTTATTTTCATAGCATCGGCTGGCACTTTGCGCATTGGAATATATGAACTCCATCCCAGCCAGAACATGAACAGAACGAGGATCAAGGGGATAACAGTCCATATAATTTCTAATTTGTTGCTGCCTTCTATTTCGGATGCAACCGGATTATTTTTTTTGTTGTATTTAACAATGAAATAGATAATCACTGCTGTAATTCCAATCAAGAAGAAAAGAGAGATGCCAACTATTATGGCAAAAGCCATATCTACACCTCCCGAAAAATTTGAATATCCCTGGAACATAGTGTTTAACGGTATAAGTAATCAAAAAAAGTAATTATAATCACAACAGCATAAATGGCAAGCACAAGTGTCACCATAAAGCGGTAGATCTTTTCGTCGAACCTCAGGTGCATGAAGTAAAGCAAGACGATTGCACCTTTGATTGATGCAATAAGCATTGCCGCTGCAGTGTTGTAAGGTCCCAGGTGAACACTGGTAATAGTAACGGTGAGAACAGTGAGCACAATCAGCGTCAGCAGAACCAATATCTGAGACTTATACGATGAAATATGGTTTTTATGTTCGCTCATAGGGCTTAGTGTATTAAGTAGAACAATGGGAACAGGAATATCCAGATCAGATCGACAAGGTGCCAGTATAAACCTCCGTTTTCGAGTAAAGAAACCCGGTTTTGATTTACGGATCCGTTCATAACTTTAGCATATACCACTCCTAATATAGCAAGTCCGGCTATAATATGAAGAGCATGTAAACCTGTCATGAAGAAATAAAGTCCGAAGAACAACATATCTCCTTTGCTGAGGCTCATCAGGAATTCACTTCCGGGATAAATATCGTGGTGAATCTTGGCTCCCCATTCGAAGTATTTATTCACGAGAAATACCAGGGCCAGAAGTATGGTAGCTGCCAGCAATATCAGTGTTAATCTTTTATTTCCAAGCTGCATGGCTGTGATTGACATAGCCACTGTCATACTACTGACGAGAAGAATCACTGTATTGATAAGTCCGATTGTAACATCGAGTTCCTGTGCTGCCAGGTGAAATTCGACCTGGTGATTGTACCTGTATACTGAGTAAACTATAAAAAGGCCTCCGAAAAGAAGTATCTCGGTAAAAATAAACAGCCACATTCCAATTTTTGATGCAACCGGATCGAAGTGATCTGTATGTGCTACATGATTTTGTTCCATAGACTGATTATTTTTCGATTAATTCATATGGTTCGTGGTTGATAACCGGAATTTCTTCAAAGTTTTCGAGGGATGGTGGCGACTCAATTTTCCATTCCAGTGTACGTCCTCCCCAGGGATCGTCCATTTCTTCGGGCGTTCCCTTTTTAGCACGTAAAAGATTCACAATTACAACGATAAGTGCAGCAGCCATTATCCATGAACCAACAGTTGAGAGAAGATTCAGATTTGCAAACTGAGGAAGGTAATCGTAATAGCGTCGCGGCATTCCCATAAAACCTAAGAAAAACATGGGCATATATAAGGTGTTGAAACCTACGAACAACCAGATTAGTCCCCAGTTGGCAACTTTCTTGCTGTACATTTTCCCGAACATCTTCGGATACCAGTAATGCAAGGCTGCAAAAAATGCTATTCCCGCCCCGCCAAATACTATATAGTGAAAGTGTGCCACAACAAACACAGTGTCATGCACATGCACATCGGTTGAAACACTCCCAAGTATCAAGCCTGTAAGACCACCAATCATAAAAATAAAGATGAAAGCCATGGCCCACCAGAAAGGCGGTTCCAGCGAAATGGATCCTTTGTACATGGTTGCTGTCCAGTTAAATACTTTAATGGCACTTGGTATGGCAACAAGAAAGGTAAGAAATGAAAATACCAGTCGGGCGGTTTCACTCATCCCCGATGTAAACATATGGTGTCCCCAGACAAGGTAACCCACAAAAGCGATGGCCAGGCTTGACATGGCAATGGCTTTGTAGCCAAAAACCGTCCTTCGCGAAAAGGTAACAATAATTTCAGTAATGGCTCCCATGGCCGGCAAAATCATAATATAAACCGCCGGATGTGAATAAATCCAGAACAAATGCTGATACAAAACGGGATCGCCACCTTTGGCCGGATCGAAAAACCCGATATCGAGCAAACGATCGGCAACAACCATCAGGAATGTGATGCCAACAACAGGAGTTGCCAATAGCTGAATCCAGGCAGTTCCGTATAACGACCAGATAAACAGCGGCATTCGGAAGAAACCCATGCCCGGAGCGCGCATCCGGTGAATGGTTACAATAAAATTAAGACCGGTAAGAATAGAGGAGAATCCCAGAACAAAAGCGCCGAAAACTGATAGCACTACATTGGTATTTGTCTTGAGGCTGTATGGCGCGTAGAATGTCCATCCTGTATCGGGTGGACCGTCGCCCGAAAAAACTCCGATCAATATGATCACAGCTCCTGCTATGAAAAGGTACCAGGAAAATAAATTCAGTTTCGGGAATGCTACATCTTTGGCTCCGATCATGATCGGGATCATAAAATTGCCGAAAGAAGCCGCCAGCCCTGGTATTATAAACAGGAATATCATGGTGAGCCCGTGTACTGTGAAAAGTGCGTTGTAAGCCTGTGGTCCCATAATTTGCTGTCCCGGTGCAATGAGTTCGAGTTTCATAAATATACCCATTACAAGGCCAGCCAGGAAGAAGAATAGCTGCGAATACAAGTATAGCAAAGCTATGCGCTTGTGATCGGTAGATAAAATCCAGGCTCGGATTCCGGTGTATTTGCCCTGGTACTCTAAATAACTGGGCAACCGATGTGTTGAAGAAGTTCCGGTCATGTATGATTTATTGATTATTGGTTAGCTGATTTCTGTTTTCTTCTGCGACCGCGTACCAGGAGATAAGTTAGCAGTGATGCAGCAAATATGATTGTAATAGTTGCTGATATCCTGGTAACGTCTAAGGAATAGCGTTCGGCTTTGCGGTCGTATGAATAACAATACTGAAGCACCTTAATTAATGTGGGTGCTGATTTTCCTTTGGATGCTTCGTAAATGGCAAGCTTAAATTCAAAAGGCTGGAAACTTATTCCTTTCAGATACCGGGTGATTTTCCATTCGGGACTTATCATCATCAGGGCACCTTCGTGCATAAATTCGTTGTTCACAAACTTAAATCCGAATCCCAGTGCATCAGTTACCTTTGCAACATTGGCGCTGTCGGCAGTAAAAAAAGTCCAACCGGAACCATCCTGTTGTTTGATTTTTTTCAGATATGTGTTTCTCTTTTTCTCAGCCAGGTCATACGATTCGCGGCTATCAAAACTAATTGTAAAAACCTGGTAGTCTTTTCCAAGTGCCAGGTCAGTATTGCCAATGGTTTCGGCCAGGCCATTCATTAATGGGCTGCAGATACCGGGACAACGGTAATATACAAAACAGATAACAGTAGGCTTGTCAATAAGTTGCTTCATGTTAACCACTTTGCCATTGTGATCGGTTAGGGTAATGTCGGAAGGCAGATATTCGTCAAGATGCTCGGTGATACCAACTTCCATTTCTTTTTCCTTATCGGCTGCTGTAAGAGGGTTACTAAAGAGGCAGATAACCAGCAACAAAGGAATCGTAAACCACGAAATGGTTTTTTTCATTTTTATTAAATTTTTAGCAATAAGTCTTTTTTGTCAAACTGATTTTAATCAGAATCGCTGAATTTATAACAAAAGTCAGGCAAATTATAGAAAATCTGAATTAACGCTTTATTAACAAAAGGCAGGCGTGTTTTGTTTAACAAATTTTAAGCTTTAGTTAAGTTTTCAGATTTTTTTTCGAACCTCAGGAAATACTTAATGCTAATTTTTTGCAGAGCAGAATATTAGCATTAAAATCAGGCTGTCAGAACGGAGCAAAATGATCCGTTAGTGAATATGATGATGAATACTTTCTTCGAGGTAAGGATGGTTTTTTGCAATTAAAGGTGCTTTTGCAAGCGCTTTACTGAAAGCGAAAAGGAAAAGACCGGCCAGCCCGGCAAAAACCCCGATTTCGATAAGTCCGAATTGGGGCGATTTAGTTACGTCAGGCATAATCTGCTCGAAAATATCAGTATACAGGCCAACAAGAAGCAGAATACAAATGAAGTAAACAAAGTTGATGTTTTTATCCAGTTTTTGTGGAAGCAACCCTATGAAGGGAATAAACCAGTTGATCACAAAGTTAGCAATGAAAAAAACCATCCAGCCGTTATCCCAGCGTTTTGCATAGTAGATCGTTTCTTCAGGAATATTTCCGAACCATATCAGGGCAAACTGCGAGAAATACAGGTATCCCCATATAATACTCAACCCGAACATATACCTCGAAAAATCAAGTAAATGGTATTCGCTCAGATCTTTGAAATAACCCTTTTTATGCAATATAATAGCAATAAGCGCTATCAGCGAAGTCCCGTGATAAAATGCAGCTGCAAAGTTTTTAAATGCGAAAATGGTGCTGTACCAGTGTGCATCTATCGACATGATCCAGTCGAAGGATGCCATTGAAAAAGTCAGAGCCAGAACAAAGATGAATATTTTCGACCAGAACTCCATTTTCTCAAACATAACCAAACCACCAAGGCTGTCTTCCTGCAACGAAAGTTTACGCAGGTAACGGGTAAGCAGAATCCATGCAGCGAAAAATATAACTACCCTTATCATGAAAAAAGGGATATTCAGGTAAGGCGACTTATGCAGAAGTAATTCATCATGTGCAACCGCATCTTCATGTGACCAATGGTAAATATCGTGTAATCCGAAAAACATCACCAGCATAATAATGGCAGCGTAAGGAATGTAAGCCATCAGTGCCTCAGGAATCCTCCGGAACATAGCCGACCAGCCTGATTGAGTAATATACTGAAGGCTGAAAAAGAAAGCTGCACCTACAGCAAGCGACAAAAAATAATAGTTATTCAGCAACAGGTTGGCCCAGGTACGGTGGGTATCGGTGAGGAAACCATATACCAGCCCAATAACTCCAAGGCCCATCAGGCCATAGGTTATATAATTAAATTTATTCGAAAATATAACTTTGGTATCCATACGGGTGGAGCTTATTTGTTGTTTTGAAGGGTGTTTTTAACGTAAAGAGCTATCTTCCAGCGGTCGTCGGGCCTGATTTGCGGTCCATGTGGACCCATAGTATTAAAACCTGCTGTAATCACATGATATACTTCACCGATCGGTGCTGCCAGCATACGTTCCGAAACGAGCGAAGCAGGAGGAACCGTAAATTTTCCACTGGTGTAAAGATGGCCGTCACCTTTCCCGGCAACACCATGGCAGTTCTGGCAAAATATGGTGAACATCTCTTTGCCACGAGCCAGGTTAGCCTCATTCGATTCCAACTTGCAGTTCAGCTCTTTCCCGGCCAATAAGCGGCCTTCGACCGTTGCAGGATACTGATATGGAATCATTTCGCGGGGAATTGAACCCAAAACCGGCATCTGCATAGTAATTCCGTTTCCGGCACCTTTGGCAGGGGCATACGTTTCGTAGGCAAGCGAATGAGCCATATCCGGAAAATATTCATATCCTTTCTGAATACGTGTGCGGTCGCATGAAGTAGATAACACTATCGAAAGTGCTAAAGCTGCAGTTAACCTGATCGGGGCTTTACTGAAATAACCCATATGATTGTTTTTTTTTCGTAACATTACTAAAATTCCTTTTCATACACTTCGGATGCACCATTGGCCTTCAAAACACTCGAAATTGCTTCAAATCCGGCACCTGAGGTATTCTTATCAAACAACATGATAAACTTATCGTCGGTCGAACGCTCGTCGGGTAAAAAATATTTCTTACCAGGGAAAATACGGGCTCTTAATGAAAAAGTAAATAAACTTCCCAGTGTGACTGTAAGAATAGTAAGCACCAGCGTGATGATTATGAAGGACGGAAAAGCATTTGTGGGCTTTCCTCCGTAATTTATAGGCCAGTCGATTACAGAAGTCCAGTAAAGAAACGAAAGTACTCCAACAACGGCTAAAGCACCGTAAATGAAAGCGGCTGTTGTAAACCTGGATTTCCTTTTCAGTGCATCAATGGCTTCCATTACAGGATAGGGTGTGTATATTTCGTCAATAGTGAAGTTTTTGCTTTTGGCTCCTTCAATACCTGCCAGCAAATCGCTTTTGCTGTCGAATACACCTATAATATGTGTCGTATTCATATGATCCGTTGTTTTAATGTTTTTCCGTTATTTCGGTTGGTTTCAGAACGCTTTTCACTTCACTGATGGCAATCATGGGGACAAAACGGAAGAAGAACAGAACGCCAATAGTAAATATTCCTATTGTTCCGATGTAAATTCCAATTTCGACCCAGCTTGGGGAATATGTCGTCCATGCCGATGGCAAGTAATCATTTGCCAGTGAGGTAACTACAATATTGAACCGCTCATACCACATACCCAGGTTAATAATAAGCGAAATGATAAACAACATAGTGATGTTTTTACGAACTTTCTTCGACCACATCAACTGAGGAATAACTGCATTGCAGATAATCATTGCCCAGAACATAAAGGAATAGGTGCCGGTTACACGATTGTGGAAGAATGTAAACATTTCATATTGGTTTCCGCTATACCACGCCATGAATACTTCGGTAAAGTAGGCTGTTCCCATAATAAGTGAGATGAAGATCAGGATTTTTGCAATGGCGTTCAGATGTGAATCTGTGACATAATCCTGGAGGTTATAATATTTTCGGATTACAATCATCAGGGTCATAACCATAGCAAACCCCGAAAAGATAGCACCTACTACAAAATAAGGTGGAAACAAGGTTGTATGCCAACCGGGTATCACTGAGGTAGCAAAGTCAGTAGAAACGATGGAGTGAACCGAAACCACCAGAACTGCTGCAATACCGCCAAGTACATAGCTTAATCCCTCGTAACGCAACCACTCCTTGGTTGAGCCTGTCCAGCCGAAAGCGAGGAAGCCGTAAATTGCTTTTTTTAGTTTGTTTTGGGCCCTGTCGCGGATGGATGCAAAATCGGGTACCATTCCAAAATACCAGAATGAGGCAGAAATCAGCAGGTAAGCACTAATGGCGATAAAATCCCAGAATAGAGGTGAGTTGAAATTTACCCACAGGGAACCGCGGGTATTTGGATAAGGGAAAATGTAAAAAGCAAGCCAAACGCGACCCATATGTATGGCCGGGAAAATAGCTGCACACATTACGGCAAAAACAGTCATTGCTTCAGCTGCCCTGTTGATGGAAGTACGCCATTTCTGACGCAGAATCAAAAGAAATATGCTGAAGGCTGTACCGGCATGCCCGATACCTATCCACCATACAAAGTTGATGATTTCCCAGCCCCATGCTACAGAATTATTCACATTCCATGTACCTATACCATACCGAACGGTGTAGTACAATGCGAAAAATCCAATACTTGCCAGCATAAAAGCTATACCCATGGCTACTTTCCACCAGCCTGGTGCTTTATTGTCAATCGGAGCAATAATATCACTGGTGATCTGTCGGTAGTCCTTATTCCCCAGAATCAGCGGACCTCGTACATCTGCTTTATACATATTAAATCGGTATTGCCTGTTATTTTATTATGCTTTTTTTATGTTTTGACTCAGATTTTAAAAGTCTGAACTTTGTTAAGCTTTGTTGTCCTCGGCTTCCCTGTTACGCACTTTTGTAAGATACCCAACTGAAGGGAGGGTGTGGATTTCCTCGATAATTGCGTAGTTTCGCTGGTCGGCCATCAGGTCGGTAAGTTTTGCCTGTTTGTTATTCATATCACCAAATACTATTGCTCCGGCCGGACAAACCTGCATACAAGCTGTCATGATTTCGTTATCGGCAAGCGGACGATTCTCGAGTTTTGCAAGTAATTTTTTCTCCTGTATGCGTTGAACGCAGAAGGTACATTTCTCAACAACTCCACGCTCACGGACAGTTACATCAGGGTTCAGAACCATACGGCCCATGTCACTATTCATATTGTAATCAAATGCATCGTTGGTTGCGTAACGGAACCAGTTGAAGCGGCGCACTTTGTAAGGGCAGTTGTTGATGCAGTATTTAGTACCTATACAACGGTTGTAAGACATCTGGTTGAGACCTTCGCTGCTGTGGTTGGTTGCCGAAACAGGGCAAACATTCTCACAGGGCGCATTATCGCAGTGCTGGCACATGATTGGCTGAAAATAAACCGAAGGATTAGCCTGATCTTCAGAATAATACCTGTCCATGCGTATCCAGTGCATAATACGGGTTTTTGCCACTTCCTGTTTACCGACAACCGGTACATTGTTTTCTGCCTGGCACCCTATAACACAGGCGCTGCAACCGGTACAGGCATTCAGGTCGATGGACATTCCCCAATGGTGTCCCTCGAAGGTGATTTCCTTATATAATGTAACATGTTTCTTTTCAATCTCCTCATGCATTTCATTGCCTGAATTCGGTTTTTCCTGCCATTCAGTGAGGGTGGTCTCGCGCACAATATCACGGCCTTCCATGGAATGATGCATCTGCGTGGAAGCGAGTTCGTATTTCTTACCGGTTTTTGAAACAGAGGTTACTGCCATGTATGTCTTACGGTTAGTACCTTCGTATTTCATCAAAGGAAATACATTTATACCAACACCTTCAGCCACTTTCCCGGCGACGGAACGTCCATAACCGTAAGCGATTGAGATTGTACCGGCAGCCTGACCGGGTTGCACGAAGGCAACAAGTTCGAATCCATCGGTAAGTTTAAGCACATCTCCGGTTTCCACACCCAGTTTCTGTGCCATGGCTGGCGAAATGGCTGCGAAGTTATCCCAGCATACTTTCGAGATCGGATCGGGCATTTCCATCATCCACGGGTTGTTGGTATGTGATCCGTTGCCAAGAGCAATAGTTTCGTAAAAAGAGATTTCGGTATCCGCTGATTTGATAGCTGCTGCTGTTGAAGCTGCATTAGCTATGGATTGCGAATTAAACGCAGGTAAAGTTGAAGCAGCAGGTAGTTCAAAAACACCTTTCTGTAAAGTGTAATTCCAGAATTCGGCAGAAGAAACATATTCCGACTGTTTTGATGTGAAATTCTGCTGCCAGTAATTTTTCAGGTACGCACTGAAAAGAACTGTGCTTCCGGCCCATTTCAATATACTGTCCTGAGCCTGGCGGGTGGTATAAATATTGCGAATGGTTGGTTGTTGCAGGCTATAAATGTCCTTTTTGGCTTCGGCATCATTCCACGATTCGAGGTAATGATGATCGGGAGCAATAATGGTGCAGGCTGCGGCAGTTTCATCTTTTGCATTGGCAAAACTTAAGGATAAATCTGTTTTCTTCAGCCCTTCAATCAGTGCTTTTGGATCGCTGTAGTTATAAACAGGGTTAACGTTGTAGAAAATCACAACACCGGTTTTGCCTTCGTTCATTTCGGCTACTAATCCGGCTATGTCGGTGTCAATTCCTTTACGGATATTGAGTGGGGCCGAAAAATCAATAGTACTGCCATAATTCTGCAGCATGGTATTAATTCCGTTTACCAGAATCTGAAGTGCTGTATCATTGGTTCCGCAAACCACGATTGATTTGCCTTTGGCACCAAGGATTTTCTGGGCAAGTTTTGTAACATCAACAGCTGATGCAGGCGCGGTATAAGTGTTTCCACCGCTTGCTTTTGCGATTTCGTTGTACAGGCTTAAAATTACAGATGCCTGCTGGCTTGGTTTTATCGGGAAACGATAATCGGCATTTGCACCGGTAAGCGACATCCCCGATTCGAAAACAGTAAGTTGAGAAATAGTACGTTTATCCTTATTCAGCCTGCGGCTGGCAGCAAACCTGCGGGTAAATTCTACCGGCATAAGCCATGTGCCCAGGAAATCAGCTTCGAAGCTAACAATAACATCTGCTTTGTCGAAATAGTAATCAGGAATGGTTTGAATGCCAAAAGTTGAGCTATTAGCTTCCAGCAATGCTGATGCAGAGATGGCATCATACGTAATATGCCTGGTTGTCGGATATTTGGTTTTGAATTCGTTGATCACCGAAAGTGTTGAAGGACTGATTACAGTAGAAGTAACCAGGGCAATCGATTTTCCGGAAGCTGTTGCAGCAGTTAGTTTGGCAGTCACTTCGGCATCAACGGCATTCCAGTTTGACTCTTTCCCTCCGATAAATGGAGTTTTATATCGTGCGCCATCATCATAAAGACTTAAAACGGAGCCTTGTACCCGTGCACTTGTTGCACCGTTACTGATAGGGGAGAGGTCGTTACCTTCGATTTTGATAGGACGGCCGTCGCGCACTTTTACCAATATGCTGTTGTAGTCCTGTCCGTCGAAATAGGTCGAGGCGTAATGGTTGGCCATGCCGGGAGTAATTTCTTCAGGTTTATTTAAATACGGAACTGCCGTTTGAACCGGGTTTTTACAACTGGTGGCAATTGCTGCCGTGGCAAAACTGAAACCGCAGAATTTTAAAAAGTTACGCCGTGATGAAGGTTTGCCGTCAATTTCTTCATTTATCAGGTCGAGCACCGAACGCGATGCATCCTCATCTTTCTGGCCCGGATTAATTATGGGAAGATTTGACTTCTCTTCAAGGCTTTTCCAATATTTCTTTTCCATTTATATATAGGAGGATAAAAGGTTCTTTTTTATTTGATTGATGAGATTGATGAGATTGATGAGATTGATGAGATTGATTAGTAGTGGCATTTTGCGCAATCAATTCCGCCAAGGCGTTCGGCAGTGATTTTCTTGCCAGCTTTTGCCTCATCGTGCAATGCTTTGAAACTTTCGTAATACTTGTTCGTGGTTGCCTGAATTCCGGTCTGGCGGTGACAATTTACGCACCAGCCCATCGAAAGATCAGAAACTTGTTTTACAAGATCCATGGTTTCAACAGGTCCGTGGCATGTCTGACATTCAACCTTCCCTGCTCCAACATGCTGAGCATGGCTGAAGAAAGCATGATCAGGGAGTTTGTGAATACGAATCCATTCAATCGGTTTTCCGGATTCAACAGCCCTGTGTATTTTCTTGATTTCAAATTTCCCTGACCGTGTACCGGCAACAACCACTTTATGGCAGTTCATACAAAGATCAGCCGAAGGAATGCCAGCTGATTTACTGTGTGATGCAATGGAGTGACAGTATTCACAATCGATTTTATTTTGCCCGGCATGTACTTTATGCGAGAATTTTATAGGCTGATCGGGCATGTAATTCTGTGTACGCCCCAGGTTTATTCCTTCCTGTATGGCCAATGTAACATGCACTCCCAAACCAACAACAATAATAAGCACGTGAATTACCTTGAATTTAACTTTCCGGAACCAGATCAGGTCCGCCAGGGCCCATGCCATTAGTAACCCAAGGAATAAGAACAGCAGCAGACGGGCAGGGAAGGTTTTTTCCCAGGTCATACCATCTTTGCCTACTTTTGAAAGGAATGCTGAAATGTCGTAAATCTCCTTGTCCGACAATTGAAGCCCTTTGTGAACTTCAGTCATTTTGGCGGAAGTCGGCTCCCTTAGTACCTGGTAAAGGTTAGTTCCATTTGGCTCCTGCCATGCCTGTGCAAGATCAACGGCTGACGGGTTAAAATTGAGTGAATCGGTAGCAACAATAGCATGGCAGGAAACGCAATTCAACGTGGTGCCTTTTTCGAACGGAATTACGCCTGAGAATAATCTTTCTCCACGCACTATTTCATCACGCCAGAAACCGTCTTTCTTCGCAATATCAACGCTAACCTTTACTGCTTCCGCAGGTTTGTACGTTTCAATGTATGTAATCAACTGATCAAGATCATCATCCGACAGGAATTTATGGTCTGGCATCGGGATTTTCATATTTTCGTTGAAAACCTGCACCGCAAGTTTATCGCCGGCTTTAACCATATCCTGCGAAGCAGGGATAAACTTCTTGAGCCATGCTTTTTCGCGCTTTTCGGTAATCCCTTTCAGACCGGGACCAACCAGTTTTTCTTCAGTTAGTTTATGGCAGATGACGCAGTTTTTCTCGAAAATTTCCTTGCCTCTGTTCTGTGACTGCGAAACTGAACTGAACAGCAGTCCGGCCATAAGCAGGATCAAGGGCGCTGTCAGTCGTAATGGTATCAGTTTCTGTTTGTTGGATGCTTGTAGGTGCATACGTGTTTACTGATTAATAAGGTATATAAAATGACAAACCGAGCATGTAGCATTGGTGCATGTCCGTGAGTCGTTTATGATTTATAGAAGTTGAAAAGTAAAAGAGAAAGTAAGTTTTTTATCATTCATCGGGCTGTAGCTTGTTATTCATTTCACAGCACAGCGAATTTAGATAATATGATATATCGAAACAATACTAATTTTATGTTTTTTTAACATTTACGTAGTTTGGAATTAGTCTAAATAGGAAATAATGCTAAAACCGGTGATTAATAAACAGAAAAACAAATATTTACAGCCTCTGTTGTCATTCTAAACAGGTACTTTTATTTCCGGAATTAAGTATTACAATACCTGAATAATTTAATTAAATAATAATAATAATTTTAGATAGACAAAATTTATTGCTGGTAAATATTGCTGTGTTTTTCCGCTAACAGTATGGTATTAGTCGTAAGTATATAAAAATAGATATTTTTTTTCGGAATTGGCATTAACGGTTTTTGAATGTAAAGTTCAAACAACAACAACCTGTTATAAATTCAAAATTTAAAGGTCAAAGGTCAAAGGTCAAAGTGAAGAATCCGCAATCGGCAATCCGAATTCAGCAATTCACAATTCCAACCTTACGCTATCCACCTTGCTTTCACCAACTTCCTCCAGCTCCGCCACCTCCAAAACTTCCGCCTCCGAATCCGCCGAATCCGCCACCGCCTCCGCCGCCGCCAAATCCGCCGCCTCCACCACTTCCTCCGCCACCCATCATCCACGGGAAAAAGAGCATTCCGCCTGAACCTGAACGATTTATAGTCCGATGGTTGTTGTTATTCCGCGAAATCAATAATACAATTACAATAATTATAATAAGAACAAATATGGCTGAGGATCCTTTTTTCTTCGATTTTCCATAACTATCCGCTGTAAACTCGCCTTTAACCAGCGACATAATTACACTGGTGGCAGCATTTATCCCCCCGTAATAGTCGTTCCGTTTGAAGTATGGGATCATTTCTTTGTTTACAATGTCGTAGGCTGTGGCATCGGGAATAGCTCCTTCAATACCATAGCCGGTAGCAATGAATGCTTCACCATTTTCGGATGAACTCTTAGGTTTTATTAAAACTACAATACCATTATCAAATTTACTGCCACCAACACCCCATTTTTCTCCAAGTTGGTTAGCAAAATCTGCTTTCTCATACCCATTTAGCGAAGGCACTATAACAATTGCTATCTGAACTGATGTTGAATCGTTGAAAGCAACCAGTTTTGATTCAAGGTTTTGAACTTCCGAAGCACTAAGTGTGTTTGCAAAGTCATTTACGAGCCGGGGTGTAGCAGGTTTTTCCGGAATACCGCTTTGTGCAGAGACTGTTACGGTCAGCAAGAGCAATATGGACAGAAGGAAGAAAATCTTTAAAATATTTCCGGATTTCATAGTTTGAGTTTTGCTTTGGAGGCTTTCCAGGATAAGAAGTTGCGTTGGTTAGTTGAATGAAATATCGTCAGAAAGCTCATTCACATCGCTGGTGTGATAAGGGAAATATTTCTTAAGTTGCTTTCCGGTCTCGGCAATAGCTTCAACCAGTCCTTCCGTAAAATGATTTTCCCTGAAATGATCGAGCATCCTGTTTTTAATACTATCCCAATAGTTTTCGGGTACAGCTTTATGTATGCCTTCGTCGCCGATTATAGCAAATTTACGGTTTTTTACAGCCAGGTAAATCAAGATGCCGTTGCGGTTGTGCGTTTTATCCATCTCAAGTTTATGGAATATCACCAAAGCCCTGTCCATAACTTCACCGGTACAGGTGTTTTCGATATGAACACGGATTTCGCCCGAGGTGTCGAGTTCGGCATTTAATATGGCCTGGCGCAGGTCTTCCTGTTGTTCTTCGGTAAAAAAATTCCTTGCTGTAGGCATTTCAGTTTTTTAATTTAAGTGTTTTTACTTTATCATCTTGTAAAAAAAGAAGTCAGCAATAAGAAAACAGGGATTGATTTTAAAGTAATCTCCTGAAAAAGTTCCCTGTTTTCTTACTCCCGACTTCTTTATGAGTATTTTCATGGTTGTTGTTGAACCTCAAGAGAAATTAGTAAGCTTTAAACTTAATTTACAACAAGAATGAAATGTATAAAAGTTTCTGATAATTAAAACTCTACTTTAGGCGCAATTTCTGCACCAGCCTGAGCCTCGAAATATGGTTTCTTTGAAAATCCAAACATGCCTGCCAGAATATTAGTTGGGAAACTCCTCAATTGTGTATTGTATAGATTAACAGCTTCACCAAATCTTCGACGAGAATCTTTGATCCGGTTCTCTGTACCTGTAAGATCCACCATTAAATGCTGGAATTGCTCGCTTGCTTTTAAATCGGGATACTTTTCAACTGTTACCAGTAGACGGCTTAGAGAAGAACTCAGTTCGTTTTGAGCTTTTTCGACCTGTGCTATAGTATTTGCATCAAGTTTTGTTGCATCAATGTTAATCGTTGGTTTGGTAGCACTTGCGCGTTGTTCAACTACTTTTATCAGTGTTTCCTGCTCGAATTTAGCATACCCCCTTACTGTGCTAACCAAGTTTGGAATTAGATCAACACGCCGCTGGTAATCAGCCTGAACCAGAGCCCAACTTTCATTAACTTTTTCATCGTTCTTAACAAGGTCGTTGTAAGTGCCTTTAATGGTCATGAACAGAATTATACCCAAAAGTACAAGTCCGCCTATTATAATCCATGATTTTTTCATTTTTCAGATTATTGGTTATGATTGGTTTTTGTTATTTCAAAAGTAGTGTTTTTATTGGTTGGTGCATAAATATTAAAGGCTGGAAGTCGGGAGTCGGGAGCCGGAAGAGACTTGTTCCCAAGTAATTGAGAAGATTTAAAGTTTCTGCATCAGTTTTTTTATTTTAACTTTTTTACTTCACAAATCCTTGTTTTGTACTAAATTTTTCCACTCTCTATCCTCCATCCTCCTTCTTCTTACATCCGACCTTCAACATTTAACATTCTTCAATCCTACACCTTCCACTTTCTAACCAGCGAATTACTGAATAATATCCACACTCCTCTTAATAAACCCTGTCAGCGCTTCACCCTTGAGCAGGTTTTGTGAAAGTAATGCAATGTCGATCAGTTGTTTGATCGTTTTTACTTTTGCTTCCTGATCGCCTGATTCGAGCAACTGGTTCATCAGTTTGTGGTTCGAGTTGAGGACTAAGTTGTAACTGTCGGGCATATTTCCCATAAAAGCATACTGTCCGCCTCCACCCATTGCCGACATATCCTTCATACGACGCATGAACTCATTCTGGGTTACAGTCACCGGTAAATCGTTTTCGCCCAGGTTTTCGATTGAAATATGGTAAATTGCCTTATTTACCTGCTGTTCAAACAATTCTGTAAGCTGCTTGGTTTGCTCTTCGCTGAGTTTCGATGGAAGATCATCTGTCTTTTTTATCAGTTTGTCAGCAACCTCGGCATCGACCCTTACAAAATGACTTTTTTCAAATTTCTGTTCCAGCGCATTTATAAAGTGGTTATCAATAGGTCCATCCATCACCAGTATATCGTATCCACGTTCCTGTGCATTCTGAATGTAGCTGTGCTGATCTTCCACATTCGAAGTGTAAATAAATGTGAGATTTCCATCTTTATCTGTCTGGTTTTCTTTGATGTAATCTTTATATTCGCCGAAAGTGAAGTACTTATCGTTTAAAGTTTTCAGCAGGCAGAATTTCTCAGCCCGCTCAAAGAATTTTGGTTCCGAAATCATTCCGTATTCGATAAATACTTTGATGTCGTCCCATTTCTTTTCAAATTCCTCGCGGTTATTCTTGAAGATATCTTCCAGTTTGTCAGCCACTTTCTTCATGATATGGCCCGAAATCTTCTTCACATTCGAATCGCTTTGCAGGTAGGAGCGTGAAACATTCAGAGGAATATCAGGCGAATCGATAACTCCGTGTAACAAAGTAAGGAAATCTGGAACGATGCCCTCAACCGAATCGGTTACAAACACCTGGTTACAATACAACTGGATTTTATCACGCTGAACTTCGAAATTCTTTTTCACTTTCGGGAAAAACAGGATTCCGGTTAGGTTAAACGGATAATCAACATTAAGGTGAATGTTAAACAAAGGATCCTCGAATGTCATAGGATACAGTTCGCGGTAGAAACTTTTATAGTCCTCGTCCTTCAGATCCGAAGGTTTTTGTTTCCACAACGGATTGGTATTATTGATGATACGTGGTTTTTCGACCTCAACTTCTTTTGGTTCGCCTTTATCATCTTTTTCAGTTTCAGACTTTTCCCAGGTTTTTTCGTTTCCGAAACGGATAGGAACTGGCAGAAACTTGCAGTATTTGTTCAGCAGTTCGAGGATGCGGTGTTCTTCGAGGAATTCGTTCGACTCTTCGTTGATATAAAGCACGATATCTGTTCCGCGGTCTGACTTTTCAATTTCAGTAATGGTATATTCAGGTGAACCGTCGCATTCCCATTTTACGGCTTTGGTTCCGGCACCTTTTCGGTAGGTTTTGGTGTTTATTTCTACCTTATCCGAAACCATGAACGAAGAATAGAAACCCAGTCCGAAATGCCCGATAAGCCCGGCTTGTTCGGCCTCGGATTTGTTTTTGAATTTCTTTACAAATTCTTCGGCACCCGAAAATGCGATCTGGTTGATGTATTTGTCAATTTCCTCGGCTGTCATCCCTATGCCACGATCCTTAATTGTCAGGGTTTTCTTTTCCTTGTCAAGAATTACTTCGATGGTGAGGTCGCCAAGTTCGTCCTTCACTTTATCGAGCGACGAAAGAGTTTTTAATTTGGTGGTAGCATCAACTGCGTTGGCGATAAGCTCACGCAGGAATATTTCGTGGTCCGAATACAGGAATTTTTTAATGATGGGGAAAATGTTCTCAGTCTGTACGTTGATTTTTCCGGTTTGCATAGTAAATGGTTTTATATTTCTTGCTTGTGTTTATCAAAGCATGTGCCATGCGCGGGAGACTGTCAATTTGGCACTTTTAGATTAGGGGTTTGGAGTTGGGGGTTAGGGATTTGGGAATTCGGTTTTTTTGATTTTTAATTTTGAAAATAAGGTAGAGAATTCAAGGGTTGAAGTACAAAAGCAAGATGGCAATTTATCGAAGTTAAATGGAACAGAATAAGCAATAATATCAATATGAAAATTTAATTCCGGATTTTGAAAAGTGTTATGGGATTTTGAATTTCAATGACATTTCCTTTGTGAATGCTCAACGCGGAAAGGAAACCTCTGAACCAGAGATCAAAAATAAAATATCCTGCCACAAAACTAATTTAATCAAATATATTTTACCTATTTTTACCGAACTAACTTTTTATTTTCTACCTTCGCCCTATTAAGTGAATCACTGAAAATTAAAAAGTTGACTTTTTAGTAAATTGATTAACAGTACATTAACTTATACATCAAAATATATGGAAACAATTGAATGGGGAAGCCTTCCTTTTGGTTACCTGAAAACAGATTACAACCTCCGGTCGTATTACCGCGAAGGCGAATGGGGTAAACTTGAAACTACCCAAAGCGAATTTATTTCAGTGCATATGGCTGCTACCGGCCTGCATTACGGACAGGAAGCCTTCGAGGGTTTGAAAGCCTACATGGGAAAAGATGGAAAAATCCGTTTGTTCCGCTGGGAAGAAAATGCCAAACGTATGCAGGATTCAGCCAACGGCATTATGATGGCAGTTCCGCCGACAGAATTGTTCAAAGAAGCAGTTTTTAGTGCGGTTCGCCTGAATAAACAGTTTGTTCCTCCGCATGGAACTGGTGCATCTTTGTACATCCGTCCATTATTATTCGGTTCGGGACCCAGGGTTGGAGTGAAACCGGCTGATGAATATCTCTTCCTGGTTTTTGTTTCGCCTGTAGGACCGTATTTTAAAGAGGGTTTCAACCCGGTAAGCATTATGGTGGCCCGCGAATATGACCGTGCTGCCCCCAAAGGAACCGGTCGCTACAAAGTTGGCGGAAATTATGCAGCAAGTCTCACAGCTGGCGAAAGAGCGCACAAAGAAGGATTTGCTTCTGCATTGTTCCTTGATGCACGTGAGAAGAAGTATATTGACGAAGCCGGCCCTGCCAATTTCTTTGCTATTAAAGGTGATACTTATATAACACCGCTTTCCGAATCCATTCTTCCATCTATCACAAACCGAAGCCTGATGACCCTGGCTGAAGATATGGGAATGAAAGTGGAAAGAAGGAAAGTTGCTCTCGAAGAGTTAGCAGAATTCGATGAAGTAGGAGCTTGCGGAACGGCTGCCGTAATTTCGCCGATCCGGAGGATTGTGGATGTCGAAATGGGAACTGAATGGAACTATTGCCTCGATGGAAAAGCCGGTGAGAAATCATCACAACTTTACCAGCGGCTTATTGATATTCAGTACGGTGATGCTGAAGACAAATTTGGCTGGACATCGATTGTTGAAGTGTAAATAGAAGCTAAAATGAGAATATCAAAAACGCCGTGAAAAATTCATGGCGTTTTTTTTATGGACTTCGAGACGGTTTAAATTTGCTAAACTAAGACGATTAGAATCAATGTCGTTTAGTTAGCTTTACAGGGAAAAAGAAAATTTACTGATTTTGTACCCTCCCCAGCCCTCCCTAGAAAATAGGGAGGGAGTAGTTCTCAACATAACTCCTTATTTTTGAGGTTGGCAAAGTTTTGTTAGCAAGTCTTCCCCATGTAAGTTTTGTGAAGTCGAGGTACAGGGGAAGACAAAAGGCCTCTTCCCCTTCAAAAGTTAAGAACAACAATACTTAAAAGCCTCTTATTCTGTTTTTTCTGTCATCAACAACCTAAATGCAGCATCCAGGTATACATAAGCATCTTTTGGTGTATGGTTCAGGTATTCTTTGCTGCGCGATGTTCCGAGGCGGACGATAACGGCATTCAGCGAAGGGACTATAAAAATATATTGTCCTAGGATTCCGCGGGCATAAATTACCTGGTGTCCTTTGTGATTGGTCAACCAGAACTGGTAGCCGTAATAATAGCATGAGTCGTTGTTTTCGTCGCGAAGAAAAGTTGCCGGGGATGTAGTCTCGGCAATGTATGTTTTGGGAACGATCTGTACATTATTATACCTGCCGCTGTCGAGCACCATTTGCCCTATGCGTGCAAAATCTCTTGCAGTACTGTTAAAACAACAATATGTTTTTTCAACACCGTCTTTCCTGTCGAGGCTCCAGAATGCTTCCTGTTCGGCACCGAGCGGTTTCCAGAGTCTTTCCGACGCGTATGCTGAAACTGTTTTGCCCGAAGCTTTGCCAACGATAAGCCCAAGTATTTGAGCATCGCAGCTTTGGTAGTTGAATTTCTTACCTGGTTCCTCTGTAACTTTCAGTGAAAGAACCTGTTCAGATAACTGGTTGCCATAGTAAGCTTTGGTAGTTTCCGAGAAAAGGCTCGAATACATTTCGTCCCACTCAATTCCTGAACTCATTGTGAGTAAGTCTTTTATCGTAAGTATATATCCGGAGGTGTTTTTAAATTCGGGAAGAAAATCACTAACGGGTTGTTCCAGGCTTTTTATTTTTCCTTCTTCCAGCAGGCAACCTATCAGCAAGGAAACAATGCTCTTGGCAACTGAAAACGAATTGCTATGCGTGGTATCGCTGGTTCCGTCCCAATATTCTTCGTGTAAAATTTTATTGTTTTGCACTACAAGGAATGAAGTTGTACCGTAGGATTTGAATTCCGAAAGTGATGCCGTGTCAATTAACCGGGAATTGTATTGTGAATCAGTCTGCCAGGGAATTGGCTGACCAGTGTGAATCATCCGGTTATCAAATATTTTGTAATCGTCAATATTTACATGACCATGAATAACGGCACGGCGCAAATGCGTGGGAGCTGATAGCCATATCAGAAGCAGAAGTGCTATCAGGATGAAGAGTATCCGGCTAAGTTTTTTCATAAGGAAAGGATGAAATAGGTCAAAGGTCAAAATTCAAAATTCAAAAAAATCCTATTATTCTGGTACAACCCTATTTTTAGTTTTTTCTATTCTCTATTTTCTATTCTCTACACTAAACCCCTTACCATCAAAACCGATTCCATTTCCTTTTGCATACTCTGCGCTTCCAGAGTTGCTTTTTCGGCAAAGTCAGTGCCGGAAGAGGCAAATAAAATACTTCGCGAAGCGTTTACAAGTAAGCCACAATGATCGTTTAAACCATATTTTGCAACAGCTAGCAAATCTCCTCCCTGGGCACCAACACCGGGTACAAGAAGAAAATGATCAGGGACAATTTTGCGGATACCTTCGAGCATTTCGGCTTTTGTGGCACCAACCACGTACATCATATTATCCGGGGTTCCCCATTTTGAGGTGCGTTCGAGCACACGTTCGAAAAGGCGGGTATCATCAACATCGGTGAATAACTGGAAATCATCTGATCCTTTATTGGAAGTAAGCGCAAGCACAATTGCCCATTTGCCCGGGAAAGCCAGGAAAGGTTTTACTGAATCTTCGCCCATATATGGAGCCACAGTTATGGCATTGAAACTGAATCCGGAGGCTTCTTTATCGAAAACTGAAACAGCATATTGAGTTGAAGTATTTCCAATATCACCGCGCTTTGCATCAGCAATGGTGAAAACTTCCTTGCTAAATTGCTCAAGATAATTCATGGTTTTTTCGAGGCTGAGCATTCCTTTAATTCCGCGACTTTCGTAAAAAGCGAGGTTAGGCTTATAAGCAACAGCATAAGGCAAAGTAGCATCAATAATCTGTTTATTGAACTCAAAAACAGGATCTTCCGCATCGAGCAGGTGTTTCGGAATTTTATTCAAATCGCTGTCGAGGCCGACGCAAAGGAAGGATTTTTTTTGTTGGGTAAGGTGGAAGAGGTCGGTACGGTTCATATAGGTTTAGGATTTCACAAAAAAGGATTAAATTAGTCATAAGGTTTATTCTGAAATTTAACAAACCCGAAGACTTCGATACTATTTTCATTTATCCGGAATACAATGGTATATCCTTTGAATACCAAATCCCTGATATTCTCATCTTTGAAATAAATTGATTTCCGGAAACGAAATGGATTATTTGGAATTTCTTTAATGCGGACGAACAGATCAGACTTAAATTTCCGGGCTCTTTCCGGGCTATCAAACGCAATATACTCCAGTTGACTAGCAAGTCTGTTGACGAATGTATCTTTAAATACGATTTTCATGTTTATTGATGATTTTTTCAAGCTGCTTTTCAGCATCTTCAACTCCAATAAACTTAGCTTCTCCCAGGATAATTTCGTTCAACTCTTGTTCAAGATATTTCTGATCGCTGCTGAAAGTTGAGTTTTCGACAATTATCTCAATCTCATCTTTACCGAATTTGCTTAACAGCCACATCAGTTTTTCGTAAATCGTATCATTTACCTTCATTCTGATTGTATGCATATCACAATTTGTTTTTACAAAGATACGTAAATGAAAGCGAGCAAAAAATCATATGCCAAAAACATTGAATTTGATTTTTAAAAGCTTCTACTATTTTTTTTTGGATATAGAAATCAATTATGATTGAGGCATTAGGGTGCTATACATCCTTACCGTTAATGGAGTTCGCCTTTTGGCCTGTTAAACTCAAAAACAGCATCTTCAGTATTAAACAATTGTTTTGAGATTTTATTAAGATCGCTGGCGAGGCTGATGCAGCAGAATTTTTTTTTGTCGGATAAAGTGGAAGAGGTCATTTCGGATCATATAGTTCATATTAACAAATTGCCAATACCAGTATTAAGTTTGATTGGATCCACAAATGGTACAAAGGAATTCACATATAAACACAAATTCCTGGTGTCAATTCGATTTGAATCCAGGAAAATTTTAGTTTTTATTCAGTCATCCGACATCCGATATCCGACATCCCTCATCCAGCATTACTCCGTTGCTTCCTTCAATCTCTCGGCATTCTCAGCCAACTGCAGCGAATCGATAAAATCCTGTATTTCGCCATCCATAAAAACAGGTAAGTTATACATGGTGAGGTTAATGCGGTGGTCGGTAACGCGGCTTTGCGGGTAGTTGTAGGTGCGGATTTTTGCCGAGCGGTCACCGGTGGAAACCATGGTTTTACGTTTCTTCGAAATCTCGTCGAGGTATTTCTGATATTCTCTTTCAAAAATCCGGGTACGCAGCACGGTCATCGCCTTTTCGAAATTTTTCATCTGCGACTTCTCATCCTGTATGGCTACAACAATTCCGGTTGGAGCATGTGTAAGGCGCACGGCTGAGTAAGTGGTATTTACGCTCTGTCCGCCGGGGCCTGATGAACAGTAAGTGTCTTTTCGGATATCACTTGGTTTTATATCCACATCAAATTCATCAGCTTCGGGCAAAACGGCTACCGATGCTGCCGAAGTATGAATGCGGCCCTGGGTTTCGGTATCAGGCACACGCTGCACACGGTGAACACCCGATTCGTATTTGAGCAAACCATAAACACCATCGCCTTTAACTTCAAAAATCACTTCCTTAAAGCCGCCCATAGTGCCTTCGGTCATGCTTACAGGCTCTATTTTCCAGTTTTTGCGTTCGCAATAATGGATATACATACGGTAAAGGTCGCCGGCAAAAATACTGGCTTCGTCGCCGCCAGATCCTGCGCGGATTTCCACAACAGCATTCTTGCCGTCCTGCGGATCAGAGGGAATAAGCATAAGGCGGATTTCCTCTTCCAGTTTTTCTTTTTGATCAGTTAGCGAGGATATTTCTTCGTTGGCAAACGCCCGCATATCTTCGTCTTTTTCCTCATCGAGGATGGAACGGCCGGCTTCGATACCTTCTAAAATATTCCTGTATTTTTTATATCCTTCAATAATAGGTTGGAGTTCCTTGTAATCTTTGCTGAGTTTAATATACACTTTCATGTCCTGCATGATGTCAGGATCATTTATTTGTGATTCAATAGTCAGATACCGGGCGTGTATGGCTTCAAGCTTGCTTAACATAAAATTAGCTGATTTTTGCGGGTGCAAAGGTACGGGAATTCGGGATTGGTTCGGAGGGTGTGGGGAGATTTCGTTTTGGGTAGGGGAGATCGGGGGAATGGGAGAGTGGGAGAATGGGAGATGGGGAGATGGGGAGGGGAGAATAATATTAAAAGTGCATTTCTCTTCTAAAGTTTCGATGCCCTGGTGTATTATTTCATAAATTAGTTCTCGATTTTAAATTTTGTCTTATTTATGGTTAAAAAGCTGATTACTTGTGTTTTTTTGATGGTTTTACTGACGAATGGATTCTCGCAGAGTGAACCTGATACGATCGCAGAAGAGGGAGTGCCAGCTTGCGAAACAGTTGCTTACAATGCGACGAACCTGATCATGTATTTTTATGCGGTTCAGGATTTTGACAGTATTGAAATTGTATTGAATGACTGGCAATCCATTTGCGGAATGAGTGAACCCATACTGAGGACCCGTATATTGTTTTCAATACTTGAGAATACGTTTTCTGAATCCTTATATGATTCAACCATAGTTGATTATGTGCTGAATTATATGTTGAGGATGGATACATTAATTACGGAAGAAATGTATTATGATTACCAGGAATATTTTGGATTTGTTCCCATAAGAGGTGAGTATGATTATTTTACCCAAAGCATTGCCGATACATTACTTAAATATGAGTTTTATAACCCCCTCGAACTACTCTTCAGTGAATTTTATGCCAATGTTCAGGCCGATCCGGTTAAAGAAATTCAGAAAGATACTATTTATACAAATACCGGTTTTAAGTATTATTACTACCAAAGAGTGGATAAATACCGGTTCAAACCCGATTTTCATATAAATTTCTTTACCGGTATCTGGATTCCGTTCGATAATGCCTCTTTGCTGGGGAATCATCCTTTACTGGGCATGCAAGGCGGCGTTCGTTCGCAAAAAATGACCTATAATTTCACAATGGCTTTTAAATTCGTAAAATCAAAAAACGAATACACAATACTTCGCGAAGGCAATACGGAAACAACAGATTATTTCTTCGGCGGGTATATTGGGGCAGATGTGGAAAGGCAGATTTTTAAGTTCAGGAAAAATGAAATTGATATATTGGCAGGAGTTGGGTACGATGGTTTTGAGGCCGTTAATGTTAATACAGAGGATGACGATCCCTATAACGACAAAGGTCATTCGATAAACTCTGCCAATTTCAATTTTGGCCTTGGATACAGGCGTTACCTGGCGAATAAAACCTATTTTGCTCTTCAGGGAAAATACAACATTGTGAATTACAACAACCAGGGTGGAACTAACCTTTCGGGAAACTGCTTAACAATCTCCCTTTTGATTGGCGGATTTTTCAATGAAAGGAAAGATTATTTTCTGGGTGAGTTGAGGTATACTGAATAATTTATTTTTTATGATATTGAATGATGCTTTTATTGAGAACTGTTTCAAATTCATAAAAGTAAAAGGATAAATATTTTCAGTGGAATCAATATTCGAAAATGCCCTCAGTTGTTTGAATAGTAAGCATTCCTGATGTTGAACTTTCGCACCTTCCGACAATCCTGGCATCAATCCCGAAACTTTCGGAAATTGATATAATTTCAGCAGCGATCTGCTCAGGTACATACAATTCCATCCTGTGTCCCATATTGAAAACCTGGTACATTTCGCGCCATGAGGTGCCCGATTGCTCCTGAATCATGCGGAAAAGTGGTGGAACTGGGAAAAGATTATCCTTAATAACGTGCAGATTGTCAACAAAGTGCAGTACTTTGGTTTGTGCCCCTCCGCTGCAATGAATCATGCCATGTATTTCTGAGCGGTATTTTTCGAGTATCTTTTTTATTACCGGTGCATAGGTCCGGGTAGGGGAGAGTACCAATTTGCCGGCATCTATTCCCGGAACTTCGGTTGGATCAGTAACCAGCAGATTCCCGGCGTAAACAAACTCACTCTTAACTGCCCTGTCGTAGCTTTCAGGATATTTTAATGCATAATCGTTTGCAAATACATCGTGCCGTGCCGAAGTGAGGCCATTACTGCCCATTCCGCCATTATATCCGGTTTCATAGCTGGATTGTCCGAATGAGGCCAGCCCGACAATAACATCACCGGGTTGAATATTATTTTCAATAATTTCACTGCGCTTCACTCTTGCCGTTACCGTGCTGTCAACAATTATGGTTCTTACCAGATCACCTACATCAGCAGTTTCGCCTCCCGTGGAATGAATTCCGATACCGTTTTCCCGCAGCACAGTCAGACATTCTTCTGTTCCTTCAATAATGCTTTTAATAACTTCACCGGGAATCAGGTTTTTATTGCGGCCAATGGTTGAGGAGAGCAGAATCCCATCAGTGATTCCTACACATAATAAATCATCAGTATTCATAACCACGGCATCCTGCGCAATTCCTTTCCAGACTGATGTATCGCCGGTTTCACGCCAGTAAATGTATGCGAGGGATGATTTGGTGCCTGCGCCGTCAGCATGCATTACACAGCAATATTCGGGGTCGTTGCCCAGGAAATCAGGTACTACCTTGCAAAAAGCGTTCGGGAATAATCCTTTATCCAGCTTTTTAATGGCATTGTGTACATCTTCTTTTGCGGCAGAAACACCTCGTTGCGAATACCTGTCGGACATGTGGGAAATTAAATTGAGTGTAACGACCTGAGCAATTTTGAGTTTTGAAAAGTACAAGGTGCCATGTTCCGCAGTTCCAAACGCCGGAATTTAAAGTTCAAAACCAGGAAACTGAAACTGGCACAGGGCACCCCGCAAGTTTATTTAAAAACTATCTGATTTTTCTCTTTATCGATGGTATATGTCCCGAATTTCTTCAGCACTTTTTCGTTCATCATCACGGCACTTTTTTGTTTTTGAAGCACGGTAGCTTCCAATTCAAAAGCCGATTTAGTTGCTATACTGATTTCGCCGACAGTAAAAACGGATTTATCAGCCACCGAATTATTGCCGAGGATTTTCTCAGCGTCTCCATCGAAATCGGTTTTACCTATGGCACCAGATTTAAGCATCTTAAGTGTTTCATCTACTGAGAAACTCAGGCCGGAAGCCTCTTCACTTAAAGTGATCTGGGTTGTATATCCATTTACTATTGCTGCAAATGTGTAGGAATTATCCGCATTTTTAGAAAGGGGAACTACATTATCTTCCGGGTTGATCTGAATACTGACTTTTTGGGTCTGGTTGGAAATGGCTTTGTTTTGTGTCTTCGGAATAAAATCCTTGCTGATAATCTTGAATTCCGAACGGCGGTTAAGCGCATAAGCGGCTTCCTGTGCTGGTTTTGTTGACAGTGAATCAACAAAGGTTTGTGAGAGTAAAGTTCCTGCTTTGAACTGGAAACCATCTTTCACAACATCTTTTGCCAATCGCCTTGGAACACGTTCGCCATACCCTTTGGCTACCAGGCGGTCGGGGTCAATGCCACGGTCGATAAGGTAGTTAACAACCGATTCGGCGCGTTTCTGCGATAATACATCGTTGCTTTCGTCGGAACCCCGTGAGTCGGTATGCGATGCAAGTTCGATAATAATGGTTTCGTTTTCGTCAAGCGTTTTGATAAGCCCCTGCAACGAGTCCTGGTATTGGGGTTTCAGATCCCATTTGGCGAGATCGTAAAGAATGTCAGGAAGCACAATCGGTTTGTCAGGAATGGGCTGCAGTCTGAAGTCGATAACAAAGTCCTTGCTGCTTTCGAGGCCGACCGTTGTTTCTTTCGCTTTTTTATTAAAGTAATTGTCTTTCAGGCAGATAAGTTCATAAGTGGTATTGGGTTTAACCTGTACTTTGTTGAAAGTGTAACGACCTTGTGCATCGGTTCTGGATTCAACGGAAGTGCCGTTCGATCCTGTCATTTTAACAACTGCTCCCTGAATAAACTGCAGCGTATTGTCATCTTTAACCACTCCCGAAAGAGTAAAAAGAACTGGCGGATTCACAAAGGAATACATGTCATCGCTGCCACGGCCACCTTTTCGGTTCGATGAGAAAAATCCTTTGTCTTCCTCAGGATTGAAGACAATTGCAAAATCATCACCGGGTGAGTTTATCGGTACCTGCATATTTGCAGGTTTTGTCCATTCGTCGTTCGTAAATGTTGAACGGAAAATATCAAGACCTCCCATTCCCGGATGACCGTTAGAAGCAAAATACAGCGATGTATCGTTCCGCATGAAAGGAAACATTTCATCGCCAGGGGTATTGATTACAGGTCCCAGGTTCACTGCCCTGCCAAAATTATCTGCAGACGTTTTACGTCTTGCCATCCAGATGTCTTTTCCTCCTTGCCCTTTCGGCAAGTCGCTTGAGAATAGCAATGTAAGTTCATCGGGACTGATTGAAGGATTCCCGAATACAGTAGTACTGTCACCGCCCAGATCCAGTGCTTTAGGCTCGCCCCAGTTGCGGCCGGCCCTGCGAGAGACCATTATTTTACACCCCTGTAACGTTCCCTTGTCATTGAAGCAGCGGGTAAAATACATCTGGTTAAATTTGCTGTTAACCGCCGGATTTCCTTCGTTTGCTTCAGTATTAACGATATTACCGGTTTCGAGTTGCACAGGCGTTGACCATTGCCCTTTAGGGTCGAGTTTCGAGATAAACAGGTCGCTGAAATTCTGACCCGTCCAGTTATCCATATCCTTGCCGGTGGCTGCGTCGCGGGTTGAAGTAAAAATTATGGTATTGTAAAGTTTATCTGCATAGGTAGCCGAAAAATCCGACTCTTTTGAATTCAGTACTTTTTCGACTGATACCTTGTATTTTGTAGGGTTATCTTTCCATTCCTGGGCCAGGGTGCAGGAGAGTGAACCATTTGGCCCGCGCGGGTCATCCGGAACAAGTTCAGTGTATTTATCGAAATATGTTTTTGCATCTTTATATTTCTCATTCGATTTCATTGCCTGAGCCAGGTAAAGGAAAACAAGTGGGTTTGTTTCGGCAAATTTGGTTTTTACCAGTCGTTTGTAAGCAGGTTCAGCTTTCTTGGTATTATTCATAATCCGATAGCATTCAGCCATCTGGAATGAAATCTGTTCTTTGTCGGGCTTGGTTTTGGCTTTTGATAGTGCTTTTTTGTACTTTGAAGCAGCAACATTGTACTGCATATTGTTAAAAGCATCATCAGCAGCGCGCAACGCCCGGTTTTGGGCGAAAACCGTCAGAGAAGCCAGGCTGAAAACAAAAGTGAAAAACAGGAAACGAATTCTCATATAAAACGATGTGTACTGAACTGGTGTTTAAGTATCTAAAGTAAACGGAATTGCTGTGATTTTATTATTCTGTTTTGGTGTCAGTGCTTAAAGGCTTGACCGCTCCTGTTGCAGCTTGCTTATCAGGAGCTGGTTTTTCATCCGGAATTACTGGTGTACTATCAGCTTTTGATTTGGTTTCCGTATCCATCTCTTTCACTACCTGGGCTTTAGTACGGTTAAACTCACGGGTAACACTTTCAACCTGGTCATTCACACCGCTTTGTGCTGACTTTATTTCATTCTGTAATACCGAAGTTTCTTTTTTAAATTCCCGGGTAAGATCGTTTGAGGCTTTTTTCATCTGATTCATCAGCCGACCTGCTTTCCGGGCCATTTCAGGCATTTTCTCCGGTCCGAAAACCAGGAAAACCACCAGCATAATAACCAGCAGCTCGCCTCCGCTCACATCGAGAAATAAAAGTACCGGTAATCCGGACATAGTTCGAATATTTGTATTTTGATGTACAAAAGTAATAAACTAGCGGCACTTAATTGAATATTATCTTTTGAATTCAAGAATGATGCAGATGATCTTGCTTTGAAAGACGATCATGTAAATTGGATGGGGGATGTTGGATGTTTAGCTTCCTGAGTTTGTAATAATATCTTAATCAGTAATAATAGTTTCGATTTTTTACTCTTTATGCTAATCTGTTTTTTAAAATTATGGAAATAATACTAAAGATTTATCTGAGTTTTACCATCAATTTATCAACCCTGTTTCCATCCATATCCACTATTTCGAAGGTGTAGCCCTGCACAACAAAGGTATCCCCAATCTTTGGGATGCGGTTCAGTTTGTACATGGTCAGGCCACCAAGTGTATTTATATTTGCTTTCACTTCATTATCATCGAATAAGGAACGTATTTCCAGTAAATCCTGAACATCTTCAATCATCATCGAACCATCAATCAGGTAGGAGCCGTCGTCCCGACGGAAAACTTCAGGCTGATCCTCATCTGTAATTTCGGGAAGGTCGCCCATAATATTTTCGGTAACATCATGCAAGGTAACAATACCCTCCATGGAACCATATTCATTGATGACTATACCGAAATGGTTTTTCGTTTTCCTGAAAAGTTCAAGCACACTGATCGCAGACATTTGTTCCGGAAAAAACAAAGGTTCTGTCATTATTTTCCTTATGTCAATAAATTGGTGTTGTATATGATAGGCCAAAACATCTTTGATAGCTACTACACCAATTACTTCATCAACAGAATTACTGCAAACCGGAAGCCGCGAGTGAGAAGATTTCATAATCTCCGACAGAATTTTATCTTCCTTGTCCTCGCTGTCAATCCAATCTACATTGAGCCTGTTGGTCATGATGGAACCGGCACGTTTGTCGGCGAAGCGAATAACTTCATTTATTATATCCGATTCTTCCTTCTCAATTACCCCATGTTCGGAACCTTGTTTCAAAAGCATCCGCAATTCTTCTTCCGAAACGGGTGTGTCACTGTTTTTTTTAATCCGGAATAATGCCAGCACAAGTTTTGTCGAAATACTTAAAAACCAGACAACCGGGAACAGTGCCGAGCCAATTATTTTCATTGCCGGCGACAGGGCGATTGCAATTTTTTCGGGATTATTGAGGGCAATGGTTTTGGGTACTAGCTCCCCGATAATAAGCGAAAAGTAAGTAATTAATCCAACTACCGTTGTAAAAGCCAGAACATCAGCATAGGGTGCAAGCAATGAAATTTTACTGAAAACAGGAACCATATCCCCGGATAAGGCGATTCCGCCAAAAGCACCTGAAACAATACCTACAAGTGTTATTCCAACCTGAATGGCTGAAAGGATTTCCTCAGGTTCTTTCAGCAAGAGCAATGCTGTTTTTGCGCCCTTGCTGCCAAAATTGGCTCTTTCCTGAAGGCGTGATTTACGCGACGATACCAGTGCAATTTCATACATGGCGAACAGTCCGTTCAGTAAAAGAAGGAGCGAAATAACTATAATTTCCATTGTTTAATCAATTGGGTAGTTTTTTAGAATCAACTGTTTGCTTCCTTTATCCCGAGCATTTTTCGAGCCGCGCCTTTATTAGCTGCCGCTCGAATTCATGTATCAATTGATATGCATCATAGTTCTGTTATTAAAAGGCTTTTTATTTATCCAGCTTTCATGTAAGGTAATCCCAGGCTTGTTCTTCATTTCCGTGTTTTATCTGAATGGCTTCATCTATAATACTATACGATAAATAATGTAGTTCATAGCCTTCTGTGTACCCTGTTACTTCAGCGGTTTTATAACCTGAATAACTCCGTTCTTTGAGCACATTTAATTCTTCAAACGATTTCCCGATTAGCTTTTGTAAATGGATATGCCTATTATTGGTAAGATTTTCCATTGTTTTTTTGAAATTTGATTTTTTCATTGCCCCTCCACAATTTTAATTTCTTCTTCGGTTAATTCATAAAGCTGGTAAACCAATTGGTCGATTTTTCTATCAATAAATTCAATGCGTGATTTGATTTGTTCTGTTTTATCTGAAAGTTTTATTAATCGCAACTCATTGTTCAACTGAATTATAATAGCAACATATTTGTCAATTTCATCATGTATGCGCTTTTCAGTTATATTATCAAAAGAAATGTTTTTTATTGGAAGCTTTCGTAAGTCCCCGACAGAAACTCTTGGAAAGGTATTAGCTTCAAGTTTATTAGATATAAAAGGAAAAATAAATGATATTAGTGATGAATTTAATACACCACATAAATATCTCATTGAAAACATCGTTTTCTCAGAGGGATTTACATTTAGAACTGTTTTATAGTTACAATAAGTTTCAGTTTCGAATGAAGACAATATTCTATGAGGAGGTTTACCGGTAATTTCTCTAACAAGTATCCTTGGACCAGTTAGCCAATCCATGGTTCTATAATCATGTAACCATGGCCCATACTTAATCCATTTTCCTTTTTTTCTTTCAATAATATATCTTCCTACATCATTGCCAGCAAGCTCAGGCATATATTCATCGCTTAGTTTTTGATCTGCATGAAAAACTCTATTGATAATCTGTTCCTTACTGTGCTTACTACTATTATATGCTTGACATCCTAATGTAGCTCTGGCAACTTCATTTAACGCTGAACTATATCTTAAGATCTTTGTCACTAATTCTCCTTCATTCGAAATCAACCTAAAATCAATAGTTGCTTCTACATTTTTTAAAAAAGATAACTGAAAATGGTTTGCATTTTTAGTTTCATCCGTTTTTGATATTTCGGCAAGTCTTTGAGTATAAAATATTTGATGTTCAGTAGTTGGCTTGCTGTTGTTAAGTATAATGATCTCAGTAAAAACATTTGCTTGTTCAAATACTTTGTATTGAAAATCAACGATTTCTAATATTTTTGAATTTTCAAGAATATGTTTGCGTAGTTTATTAGTGTATAGTTGTGTCATCCAATTGCTCGGAATTATAAAAGACAAAAGCCCATTGTTTTTAATCAGAGTTAATCCTTTCTCTAAAAATAAATGATATAAGTCTCCTTTATATTCTGAAACAGAAAATTTCTTATAATACTCTATTATTTCAGCGGAGAATAATTCCGGACTGATTAATACATAAGGTGGATTCCCAATCACCACATCAAAACCACCCTGCTTAAATACTTCCGGAAAACCTTTCTGCCAACTAAAAGGTTTTATTTTCTTTTCTTCACCAAAGTCGATAACTGATTCGTAATAATCCATATCCACCAAGCTATTCCCGCTCTTTATATTTTCGTCGAGTGTGGGTAAAATACGTTCGTGCCAAAGCTGGTTTTGCTGGGCCAGCGAGGTTTCGGTTTCGCCTTCGAGACATTTGAGCAAAAGGCTTAGCTTGGTTACTTCCACGGCATTTACATCAATATCAACCCCGTAAATATTATTGAGCAAAATCCGTTTCTTTTCAGCCGAAGTAAGGTTGCCTTCGGCGGTAACAGGGCTGTCCTTTTTGCCGGTTTTGGTTCCGTTACCGGTATAATAGTTTTTATGAAAATCAATCAGATACTGATACGCCCCTATCAGGAAACTGCCGCTGCCGCAGGCGGGATCAACAATTTTAATACCGGCGATCTGTTTGGGCGTTTTGCCATCAATCAGTTTGCCAACGGTATTTTTTACAATATAATCAACCACGTACTGAGGCGTGTAATAAACCCCTCCGGCTTTACGCACTTCGGGTTTATCCTCAATTTTGGCACGGTGGCCTTCGGCAATTTTTATCTGCTTTCCGAGGAACTGTTCGTATGCGCTTCCCAGTATCTCAACCGATAATACCGAAAACTCATACGGGCTTACGGGGTAGTACATTTCGTTGATAATGGTTTTTATAACCTTGCTGTCGATAACGATGTTTTCGGATATCACATCCTTTTTAAAATCGAAAATGCCCGAATTGTATTTTTCGTCGGCCCGTTTAAAATTAAAGAAAAGATTCTGGTACGCGTCGCCTTTCAGGTTAACCGAAGCTTTAAGCTGCCCGTAGGCTTCCACACCACGGTCCTCGGCAATACGCAGGAAAATAAGCCGGTCGATGGTCATCTGCACGGCAAAATTAATTTCGTCCTCGTCGAGTTGTTTGTTTTTAATGCTGATGCTGGTTGCCAGGTAGGTGCGCCAGGTATCGAGCGAAATCAGGAATTCCTTATCAACCGTGGCAGTACCTTTTTTTACCGTATCCTTTTGCACATAGCGGTCGAAACTGCCTTTAAGCACCTGCTCTTTCGAAAAGGTATTCCACAAATAATCGAACTCAGTAAGGTATTTATCGAACCGCAGGTATTTTATCCGTGCCACTCCCGACTTATCAGCGGGATTTGGTTTTTTGGTGCAATCGTACACCGCAAATTCCTCGAAATCGGTAATAATACTTACCGGCAGTTTGGCGCTCCAGCCATAGCGGCGTATCTGGTAGGCAACAGTAATGTTTCCTTTTACATCAACGCTTGGTTTCTTGGCTTCCACAAAAAACAGGCGTTTACCGCCACCCAGCCTGAACGAATAATCAGGTGCTTTGGTAGCCCTGCCTATTTTTACCTTATCCTCGTGTATTACTTCGCGGTAAGCCTCGGCATAGCCCAGCGAATTATCTATATCCCAACCCAATGCTTTAAAAAACGGATCAATAAAATCGCGGCGTGTGAGGGTTTCGTTGTACTGACCGGATTTATAGGAATCTATCTGCTCAGAGAAGCGGAGGACAAGTTGTTCCACAATTGAAAAGGCTTCTGATTTTGGGATCATTTATAATTTCATAGATAGTTACGGAAACTTGAAGTGGCTTGCAGTTCATCAAAGATAGCAGAAAAATAATATACCACAGTTGGAATTATTTGAGTTTTTGAAAGGTGTTGTGTAGCGAAATAAATAAAGTCCTATCCACTGAAACAAAAAAAGCCCCGGAATTCACCAGGGCTCGTTTTTTCTTAAAATATCGAAGATTATTTTTTCTTCTCAGCCTCTTTCAGTTTTCTTTCTTTCCGGCGGTTCGACATCATAATGAAGTCGTAAGCAACCGGGGTAGCATTGAAGATGGAAGAATATGTTCCTACTACTATACCTACCAGCAGAGCGAAGATAAATCCGCGGATAACATCACCGCCAAAGATAAAAATTGCTAGCAATGTTACAATGGTTGTACCTGCAGTATTAAAAGTACGTCCGAGTGTACTGTTCATACCACCGTTCATATTGGTTTTCAGGTCACGTTTCGGGAACAGTGCAATCCATTCACGTAACCGGTCGAAGATAATTACGGAGTCGTTGATCGAGTAACCGATAATAGTAAGGATGGCAGCAATAAATGCCTGGTCAACTTCCATGCTGAATGGCAGAATTCCGTAGAAGAGTGAATACAACGAAATGGTAATCAAAGCATCGTGAGTTAACGAAATAACACCTCCCATTCCATACTGCCATTTGCGGAACCGTATAGCTATGTATATAAAGATTGCCAGCAACGCGAAGAACAAGGCATAAACTGAGGATTGTTTTATGTCGTCAGAAATCGTCGGGTCAACTTTTTGTGAGTTCTGAATTCCGATCGCTTCGTTATTGGTACTGAAATCAGCAGCAGCCAGCGGAGTTTTAAAGAAACTTTTAAGTCCGGTGTAAAGCCTGTTTTCAACAATTGAATCGGCATTTTCGGTTTTATCTTCAACCATAAATTTGGTTGTGATTTTAACGCGATCCTTATTAATACCGATAGTTTTAACTTCCGGCGCTTCACCTCCAAATGAAGTTGTAAGTGACTTGCGGATATCAGGACTACTTACATCCTGATCGAATTTTACGATAAATGAACGTCCGCCGGCGAAATCCACACCAAAATTTAGTCCCCGGGTTGAAAGAGAAATCAGCCCTATTACTATTATCGTACTCGAAAGAATGTAAAGTTTCTTCCTCATTCCGATAAAGTCGATATTCACCTTGGTAAAAGCATTAATGGTGTACTTATTTCCAAAAGTAATATCAACATTCCTGGTAAGCAAGGCTTCGAATACAAGGCGGGAAATAAAGATAGCCGTGAAAAGTGAAGTGAGGATACCAATAATAAGAGTAGTGGCAAACCCCTGTATAGGTCCCGAACCGAAAACATACAAAACAATACCTGTGATGATAGTAGTGACGTTACCGTCGATAATGGCTGAATATGCATGGTGGAAACCATCTGTTATTGCCAGTCGCAAGCCTTTGCCTGCCCGAAGTTCTTCCTTTATACGTTCGTAAATAATTACGTTTGCATCCACAGCCATACCGAGCGTAAGTACAATACCCGCAATACCGGGGAGTGTAAGTACCGCGCCAACACTGGCGAGCACACCGATCAGAAAGAATACATTTGTCAGCAGGGCCACGTTGGCAACCAGACCTGCTTTTGAATAATAAAACTGCATGTAAAGCAGTACCAATACGAAAGCTAAAATGAATGAAATTAACCCGGCATTGATAGACTCTTTACCTAAGGAAGGACCTACGATTTCTTCCTGCACGATACGTGCCGGAGCCGGGAGTTTACCGGCTTTAAGCACGTTACCAAGGTCCTGGGCTTCTTCTACCGTGAAGTTACCTGATATTGAGGAACGTCCGTTAGGAATTTCGTCGTTAACGTTAGGCGCTGAATAAACATATCCGTCAAGAACAATGGCAACCTGTTTGCCTACATTATCACGGGTAAGGTTTCGCCATACTTTTGCGCCGGCATTGTTCATGTTCATGGTAACTTCAACACGTCCGTTCTGATCGTAATCCTGACGGGCTTCAACGATAACATCACCAAAAAGGGCAGCTGTGTTTTCACGGTTGGTCGAACGGAGAGCCATCAGTTCCAGAACTTCAGGTGCTTCTTTTTCGGGTTTAATTGTCCAGGCAAACTGGCAATTACGCGGGAACATGCCTTTAACCTTGTTCATCATGGCATTGATACGTGCTGTATCTTTAATGGCTGCATAACCTACCGTTGCACGGTTGGTGGCAAACATCTGGCCTTTATCCTGCTGGTAAGCAGGTTGCAGGTAAGCGAACAAAGGATTTTCTTTCTTATAGCGGGCTAATTGCTGATCTTTACCGGCAGCAGTAGTATCTTGTTTCAGTTTATCGGCAAGACTCGATTTTTTTGTGGTATCGGCTTTTGCAACTGCGCTTGAGTCAGCTTTTGCAGCTATTGAGTCGGCGGCAACCGACGTGGTATCAATATCGCCGCTCATCGAAGCGAGGCGTTTGTTGGCTTCGTTAAAAATCCCAGCCAGTTCGCTGAACTTATAAGTTTCCCAGAATTCGAGCTTGGCTGATCCCTGCAGAAGTTTACGAACGCGCTCAGGGTCTTTTATACCTGGTAGTTCGATCAGGATACGGTCGCTGGTAGCAAGCTTGGTAATATTAGGCTGGGTAACACCGAAACGGTCGATACGGTTACGCAGAATATTAAAGGTGCGGTCGAAAGCATCGTCACATTCCTGGCGGACAACTGCTAGTACTTCATCGTTGGTCGAACTTGGCTTTATTTTATCGCGCAATTCCATACGTCCGAATATAGCTGAAAGCTTGGCGTTTGGATCTATTTGTTTAAATGACTCTCCAAAAAGGGTAACAAAGTTCTCCTGACTATTTTTCTGCTTTTCATTAGCCAATGCCATAGCTTTTGTGAAAACAGGATTGGTGCTGTTTCCCGACATTCCTCTTACTACATCGGCAACGGAAACTTCCATTGTTACGTTCATACCACCCTTGAGGTCGAGACCGAGGTTTATTTCGCGATCGAGACATTCTTTGTAAGTATACTTACGGATAAGTATGTTGTAGACAGGTTGGTTAGCTACTGAATCGAGGTAGTAACGTGTACGGGCTTTCTGGATTGAATCGGACAGCCTGGTTTCAAGTGTGGCATCGTTTTTTGCTAATTGTTTAGCCAGGGCCGTTGCCTGTTCGTTAGTGGCGTAATTTTTAGCTTTTTTCTCGGTAATGGTTGTTACCAATGTGAAAGAAAGCTGAAAAGCACAGACCAGGGCGAATGCTATTGCAAAAAAACGTATTGCGCCTTTATTCTGCATGTGTTTAGAATTTAGGTAGTTAGATAAACTTTTCTTTTTTGAGCCTGCAAAGATAGAAATCTATTGGCAAATAACAAACCCGCCCTCATAAAGAAATATGCCGATTTGTGATCATATTATTAACAATGCAGGTTTTTAGCGGATAATAGCAACAAATGATTTTGCAAAGGATTTTCTTTTCCTAAAAATTAACCGAACCTACATTATTCCGATCTTTGCATTCTCCGATAGTGGTTACAATCTGAAAATCTCAACCCCGATACTATGAAAATTAAAAAAGTATCCCTCGTACTATTGAATTTTATATTAGCGATTGTATTTTCCACCGTTGGTTATGGTGTGGCCTATTCGCAACAGACTACAATTCGTGTCCTTACATATAATATCAGGCTGGCCACTCCCGATGATGCGCCAAATACCTGGGATAACAGAAAGCAGAACGTTTTTTCTATGATCCGGGGGACTTCACCGGATGTATTTGGTCTTCAGGAAGTTTTACACGGGCAGTTGGTAGATATTGAAAATGCTTTCCCGGATTTTAAAAGGGTAGGAGTGGGCCGCGATGACGGAAAAGAAGCGGGGGAATATTCTCCTGTTTTTTATAATTCTTCAAAATTTACTTTACTGAATTCCGGTACTTTCTGGCTTTCGCAAACCCCTGGGGTGGCCGGAAGCCGCGGCTGGGATGCAGCATGCAATCGTGTTGTGAGCTGGGTGAACCTGAAGGAGTTAAAATCGGGAAAAGTGGTTTTTGTTTTCTGTACCCATTTCGATCATATGGGTGAGATGGCAAGGCGAAATTCTGCAAAACTGTTATTGCATGCTGTGGATTCTTTGGCAACAGGTAATCCAGCTATTGTAACAGGAGATTTTAATGCAACACCCGTTTCGGAACCGTATAAACTTATTACCGATAAGCTCAATCCGATTCATTTAACTGATTCCAGATTAATATGTCTAAATTCAGAAGGCCCGGAATACACCTATACCGGTTTTAAAGTAGGAGGAATACCAGGTGAACGAATCGATTATATTTTTCTGAAAGGAATGGAAAGGGTAGAAACTTTTAGGGTTAATGATTCGAATAATGGTGAATTTTATCCTTCGGATCATTTGCCTGTGAGTGCCGAGGTAATGTTGTTTTGAAAATGTGGGGATGTGACAATTAGTCAATTAGACAATGTGACAATTTGAGGATTTGAAGATTTGAGGATTAGAAAGAGGACTTTTGGTTAAGTGGACTTGTTAGGAATAAGTGATGATATAAGAAATATAAGAGTCGATTCTTGCTGAAAAATAACCTGCTGATTCAAAATTGATCTCCAATTAACTTGTTACCCTTTACTTCCGGCCTCCGACATTCAACTTCCAACTTCCAACTTCCAACATCAATTTTACCCAATCTCTATACTGCAACATGTCAATTGAAAAAAAACTACGGCATACTTTTGTTTTTCTTTCTCTACTCTTTGTGATAGGCAATTCTAAAGTATTAGCCCAATTATCTGCTATCCACGATTTTGAGAGAGTTGATAGCGTGCTCCTTACTACGGAGACAAACGATACCCTTCATTTTCCTTTTGCCGGCGGTCTCAACAGTTGCCAGTTTATGAACATGGATATAAATCTGGATGGAACTGAAGATCTGCTGGTATTCGACAGGCATGGGTATCGTATATTGCCTTTTCTGAGTACTGTTTTACCACCGTTTCAGTATAAGTTCGCACCGGAATTCGTCAGGTATTTCCCTGTAATTGAACAATGGATACAGGTAATTGACTATAATAATGACGGGAAAAAAGATATTTTTACATATACAACCGGTGGCATAAAAGTGTACCGGAACGATTCAGATGCAGAACTTAAATTTACAAAGGTAACTCAGCCTTTTCTGCTTTCGCAGCAGGGTTTAACCCTAACCAATATACTTGTTACATATGCTGATTATCCTGCTATAGTTGATATTGATGTTGATGGCGATTATGATATTATCACTTTCTGGGGTTTAGGCTCATTCCTCGAATTGCATAGAAATACTTCGGTTGAGCAATTCGGCAACACCGATTCACTTAGCTTTGAAAAGGTTTCAAACTGCTGGGGACATTTTGCAGAAGGGAACGAGGACAATACAATTATACTCGATACCTGTCCGGTCAGGGGAAAGGAATTCTATTCTGATGCCTTTTCGGATGATCCCAAGCACACGGGTTCAACATTACTGATTCAGGATTTGAATAATGACGGACTTCCTGATATTACAATAGGAGATGTTGATTTCAGCACATTAATACACCTGACAAATGGGGGAACCCCGGCCGAAGCAAAAATGATATCGCAGACTAATAATTTTCCAAATTCGTCGGAACCGGTAAATATGAATTCATTTCCAGGTGCTATGCTTGCTGATGTAAACTTCGACGGGAAAGATGATTTGCTTGTTTCCCCCTTTGATCCTTCTCTGGTAAAAAGCGAAAATCAGCAGAGTGTAAGTCTTTATATTAATAATGGAACAAATACGCAACCCGATTACAGCCTCGCATCCGAGAGCTTTATCCAGGATCAGATGCTCGATCTCGGTTCGGGTGCTTACCCGGTGTTTTTCGATTTCAACAAGGATGGGTTAATGGATGTATTAGTCGGGAATTATGGATATTATGATACCTGTATTTATACAGTTGTAGCTGGTCTGCAGTGCACTTTTACTGCACAAGTGGCTTTATTGCTGAATATTGGTACTGCTGAGAAACCTGCTTTTAAATTAGTGGATCGCAATATTGCTCAGTTGGATGAACTTCAGATGCAATCATTAATTCCAGCATTGGCTGATATGGATGGAGATGGAGATACCGACCTGGTTTGCGGTAATTCGAAAGGGAAATTTGTTTATTGCGAGAATATGGCTTTAGCTGGTCAAACCGCAGATTTTAAGTTAGTTGACCCGGCATGGCATGGAATTGATGTGGGTGATTTTTCGGCACCACAACTTTTTGATATTGATAAGGATGGACTGAATGATCTTATCTGTGGCAAACGAAACGGAACCCTGAGTTTTTATAAAAATACCGGGACTAAAACCGAATCCCAGTTTGTACTGGAAAGCGAAATGCTTGGTGGCGTTGATATTACAAATACGCAACTTTCAAATTTTGGTTTCAGTGTACCCTGTTTTTACCAAGATAAAAATGCTGAGACTATTCTGTTCACAGCTTCTGAATTTGGCGAAATATTTGTTTATGACCAGATTGATAACAACCTGGGCGGAAATTTCCGTTTGCTTGGCACAATTCCCGGTATCAGCGAGGGCTGGCGGACAGGAGTGGCTATAGGAAATTGGAATAGCGATTCACTTACCGATATGCTGGTCGGGAATTACTCGGGAGGACTGGGGTTGTTTTTGGGTAAGCCTGATAAAATATTCGGAATCAATAATCCGATGGGTGAAAATAATATTTTGCTGGCGATGGTCCCGAATCCTGCATGTTCAACAGTTTTAGTTTCAGCAGGCATTTCGGGCGGTACTGCTGAATATTTGTCGGTTTATAGCGTTGATGGCAGGTTCATAAGAAATTATATAAAACCTCAGTTCCCATTGAGAATGGATGTTTCTGACTTACAGAATGGAGTTTATCTGATCAGTGTCTTTGTTCGAAACCAAATATTGACCGGAAAGCTCATAGTCTGCAGGTGAAATTTAAAGTCTGTTTAAAATTATTATTTTCAACTTTCAGAGGGGTGATGGGGAGAAACGGAGAGGAGAGATAACCAAAATATCTACTAAAACCTGAACTTCAGTTCCGGATACTTCCCTGCCTGCGTGATGCAGTCAGGCAGGCGTCTTCTGTCTTCTGACTTATACTCAACCTTTTGTAATTATTTAGCAAATTTAGACAGTCCCGTAGTTAAACGCAGAGCTAAATCATCTTTTTTTATTACTCATTTTCGCATCATTAATCTTATAAAATACACTGAAACAGCCTATAAAAGATATTGCTGGTTAATCAGTTCATGTATTTCAATACCGAAGTTTTGAATTTGATGAATTGCAACGTTCTCATTTAGAAATTAATATTAAATTTGACCCTTGAAAAGAATTCTTTCCTCATTGTTTTATCGGTATAGAGAAACCAGTATGAATTATAATTCTCCCTGAATCCAGAAACCAACACCAGGCTTGCTTCGGGGGTTCGGCTCCGCTCATCCGCCTTCAGCAACCAACCCTTACTCGCCTTTAGAATGCACCGCTTCCCGCAGCAACCACCACTCATAGCCCTGAAACTATTCAAACTCTGCAAACGCATTAATTTTTTGATTCCCTAACCCCCAAACCCTCAAAAATATGTTTCTCTGGACAGCATTTATCGTAGGCTTAGTTGGAAGTGCACATTGCGCCGGAATGTGTGGGCCTATTGCTTTGGCTCTTCCTCTGAAGAGCGAAAACTGGTTTACGCGTGTAGGCGGCGGACTGGTTTACAATGCAGGCCGTATTATAACTTATATGTTGCTCGGTGCTATTTTTGGAATGCTGGGAAAAGGACTTCATATGGCAGGCTTTCAGTTATGGGCTTCTATCGTCATCGGAATATTAATGATTGTGATGGTAGTAGTTCCCCTGATTTTCAAGAAGCTTCCATCTCTCAATAATGTATTCGAAGGATATTCGGCCCGGCTCCTATCCGGATTCAGAAATATGTTTCGTAAAGGAGATACAAAATCTCTATTTGGAATAGGCTTGTTGAATGGCATTCTGCCTTGTGGCCTGGTTTACGTTGCAGTAGCAGGTGCTATAAATACAGGTGATGTTGTATCCGCAATGATTTATATGGCTTTATTCGGAGCCGGAACCATCCCTGTTATGCTTGCCGTTTCACTGGCCGGTACTATGATAAGCCTTAATCTCAGGATTTTTGTCAACAAGTTATCGCCATATGTAATAGTTTTACTTGGTGTACTTTTTATTTTGCGTGGATTATCGCTTGGTATTCCATATATAAGCCCTAAGGCAGAAGCACTTACACCTGTGGTTGAAAAGGCGCACAAATGCTGTCATCCTGATAAATAAAAAACTTTGGTTAAGAGAATAATTTTGCACATTAATATATAATTTTGCACCCAAATTAACAACAACACTATGAAAACCAGAAACTTTATTGCAATTGCGATGGCAGGCTTCTTCGGACTTGCTACGATTACTTCATGTGGCGGCGGAAAGACCGGCGACCAGTCAACAACCGACAGCACCACTGTTACCGAGCAACCAGCAGGTGCTCCTACTGCTGAGCAATTGGCATTGGGCAAAAGCATTTATGAAACCCAGGGTAAATGTATTACCTGTCATCAGGCTAATGGCCAGGGTATTGCAAATGTTTTCCCGAATCTGGTAGGATCTGAATTTCTGCTCAACCAAAAAGTCCTTGCCGTTACCCAGGTGCTGAATGGTTCCGAAAAAGTCGGGAATAAAGCAGTTAAATATCCTGCACCTATGCCACAGCAGGTTGGCTCTTTAGATAGTGCAGTTGCTGTAATCAATTATGTACTCGTCAACTTCGGAAACAACGGTGGCTTTGTTACTGCTGAAGAAGTAAAGGATATTGTAATTGATCCCCGCAAATAGTTCAGCCTGAACATTTAAAGTAAAAGGAGCTTCGGCTCCTTTTTTTATTGTTTTTATTTTGCCACCAATCCCCATTTATTTCAAACAAAGCGCCTCACATAGCGCCTCACATCGCATCTTTCCTCCTATATCTGAGTAATCTATTTTATACACATCCTCTTCAATTTCTCAATGCTCCCGTTATAAACATTAAAATCAACATTTCCCCTGATGCCATCCACTTTACCGCGCTCGCTGTGTTGCCAGAAAATCCAGGGAGTGATAAATTCATTGTAAAACCGGTCGTGGTCGAAGTATCCGGCTATCCAGAGCGGATAATCTTTAAAATAACCTTTTAAATGCGCATTGTAGAAATTGATATTTGTATAAATGATAGGTTTTATCTTGTATTGTTTCTCAATCCGGTCAATAAACACTTTTAATCCTTCACGGATTTTATCGGAGGATCTGCCATTGCTTAATTCAATGTCAATAACCGGTGGCAAATCTCCTTTTTTCAGCTTCACCATCTTTATAAAATTGTCAGCTTGTTTATCAGCATCGCGTGAAGGATAATAAAAGTGATATGCACCACGGAGCAGCCCATTTTTAGCCGACTGTTTCCAGTTTGTTTCAAATTTATTGTCCTGGCGTGTTATACCTTCAGTAGCTTTGATAAATACAAAAGAGACCTGAATTCCATTGATTTTCATGCTGCTCACCCTTTTCCAGTCGATGTTTCCCTGGTGTTTCGAAACATCAATCCCATGCACTGTATAGCCTACAGGCATAATTATACCATATGATTTTACAGGTGGGGCAGTTTTTTGCTTCGCGGGCAATATTTCTTTAAAGTAGGATGGAGCCTTAATTATCAGAAAAGTGACCAGTAACAGGCTTGCCGGAATTATTACCAGCCGGAAAAGTAGTTTAAAGTCTTTGGATAATTTCATCAGGAGTATATCAAACCGGATTTACTGGAATATAATCCAGCATGATTAGAAATAAATTTCCGAATCCGAAATAAATCAGCGGCAGAAACTTCGTGTATTCAATTCGGAATTTCAATGTAAATTTGTACGACTGTTTTTTTTGCAAATTTACTCTTCCTGGAGGTTGAACGAAAAAGAACAGCAAATTGTTTTATCAACTAACACAAATATGCTCAACGACGTAGTAACTATCGAAAAAAAACATACCAATGCGGCCTCAACCTTGTTCGACCGGGTAATCCGCGACCGCAAACCGAAGTTTATTGTAACCATTTCGGGAGAAGTGGGTACCGGAAAGTGTGAAATTGCACATGAACTGGGCCGCAAACTCATCGAAGAAGGAATGAGCGTAAAGCTTCTGCATATGGACAATTATTATCATATTCCTCCACGTGAGCGTCACGAATGGAGAATAAAAAATGGCTTTGACAAAATTGGCTACGATGAGTACGACTGGAATTATGTGAACTCGAATATTGATGATTTCCGTATGGATAAAACATCGGTTGTGCCGGTTGTTGATTTGTTTACACAAAAAGTAGATCAGCTTCATACCGATTTTAAAGGAATTGATATACTGATTATCGAAGGTTTATATTCTATAAGGATTAACCAAAGCGATCTGCGCGTTTTTATTGAGCTTACCTACGAAGATACCTGGGATGAACAGGAATTAACGCATAAGGAAGTTCTTGATGACTTCAGGCGCGAAGTATTGAAACACGAGCATAAAGCAGTTCAGTCGCTAAAACCGCTTGCCGATTTCTATATAGATTTCGATACTGCAGGGGAGATATTTCATCTGTAGTTTGAAGGGTTTGAAGGGTTTGAAGGGTTCAAGGGTTCAAGGGTTCAAGGTTCAAGGGTTCGAGGGTTCAAATGCTTCGCGTTCAAGAAAATTTGTTTAAGTATCAGATTTCATGCTTTTTACTCTTTTTATTTTCACCCTTTCGCCCTTTTCCCCATCTCCAAACTCCAATCTTCCAATCTTCCATCACCCCATCACCCCATCACCCCATCACCCCATCACCCCATCTCCTTGTCCCCTTGTCTCTCCCAAAACCCAACCCCTAACTCCTAACCTGGACAAGCCAGAACCAAAAAAGTAATGAGAAACACATAACATTAAATTAAGAATGAAAAAGTACGGAGGTTTGAGATACTTTAAAATTTTGTGTTTTGTGTTTAATGTTTTTCATTCAATTTATCACTTCAAA
>JBGSUB010000022.1:0-156783 GCA_041753535.1 Lentimicrobiaceae bacterium | reverse complement strand
CTGAACTTCCCCGCTTTAGTACATAAAGGAAGCACAGATTTTCACAAATATTGTTGTTGAATCACGGTCAATACAAGTAATTCCCGGGTCGGAAACTAGCTATTAAAAAATTCGATCATTACCTGTCAGCAGCAAACTTGTTAATTAAACCTAAAATCCGTTTTTAAATTTTACTAAAAGAAATATCCATTATATAATCACGTTAACTCTCAAAACTGTTTCGCATGAAATCCAGGGCAGGTATTATTACCGTTATTCTCAGCGCTGCACTATTCACCATATTATTTTATAAGCAGACCCAGGGGCTTAATTTACTGATCTTCGAGTTACTCTATTTTATTTGGCTGATTGCGGCAAGGCAAATCAGTTACCGGACCAGGAACATGATCACAGCAGCGGCCGGTTTCCTGGTAACAGCCATTTTTACAGTAATCACATATTCAGTTTTCATTTATATTATGAATTACATGGCTTTAATAATCCTGGTAGGAATGCTGATTTATCCGCAGGCGAAATCATTCATAAATGCATGTACTCTTTCGTTGTCAAATCTTTTCAGTTCACAGCTACGGTTTATCTCAGAGTTCTCTGCTTCCGGGAGCAACGTAAAGCAAACAGGCAGGAAGCTTCAACATTCGCTTATTTTCATTATACCCATAATTATAATACTGATTTTCATTGCGTTGTACCGGAGTTCAAATCCTGTTTTTGATAAACTCATTGGCAATATTGTTGATCCTGTTGCCGATGCACTGGATTACATTTTCCAAAATATCAATTTCCGGATCGTGGGTACATTCATTTTTGGATTGTTTTTCAGCAACTTCCTGATCCTTCGCACAGGGAACAGGCTGATAATTAATAAGGATGCCGCGGCCACCAACGAACTCAGCCGGAATAAATCAGGAAAATCACGAAGTACAAATACGCTTGGGCTGAAAAACGAATATAAAGCCGGCATCTTTCTGCTCTTGGTGCTAAACCTTATCATTCTTATCGTTAATGTTATTGATGTCTATTGGGTATGGTTTAATTTTGAATGGAACGGACAATACCTGAAGCAGTTTGTACACGAGGGTACTTACATGCTGATATTTTCGATCCTTATTTCAATTGCAATAGTGCTGTATTTCTTCAGGCAAAACATTAATTTTTATTCGAAAAATCCTGTACTGAAGTACCTGAGCTACGCCTGGCTTGCCCAGAATGCTATCCTGGCAATTTCAGTCGGAGTAAGGAATTTCTGGTATATTTATTATTATTCCCTGGCCTACAAGCGTATCGGCGTAATAATTTTCCTGATGCTTACTTTGTATGGATTGTACTCGGTTTTAATTAAAGTGCGCAGCAGGCGAACATCCTTTTATCTATTCAGAACAAATGCGTATGCAATTTTTATAGTATTGATTGCCAATTCAGTTATAAACTGGGATACTTTAATTGCCCGCTATAATTTCAGCCAGGCCGGACGCTCGTACCTTCATTTCGATTTTGTTGCCGGGTTGTCGGACAAAACATTGCCATACATTGATAAACCGCTTGATGAGCTTCAAAAAATTGATTCAATCCAGAATATTAAATACCCGAATGAAGCAGGCAGGTACATGAATCCTATCAGTTATCATTCCCAGGTAGAATTTCGTAAAGAAAAATTTAAAGCCGAATGGGAAGCAAAAGGAATTCTTTCGTGGAATTATCCTGAATACAAGGCTTACAGGATGTTATTTGAAAAGAAATAGGGGTTTAATTACCAGCAGAAACATAAAAAACGCATCAGTACGAATGGCTGATTCAAGCGTATATATAATTTTGAATATCATCACTTTTGATGTGAAAGCAGTCATTGCGACTGTTAATTTATCCTAAGCAGGATGAAGGAATAAAACAGCAATGATTTTTTATGTAATTTCGCTTCCGCTTATCGAAAAAATTTCATGACGGAGAATAAAGCCGGGACCGGCAGACTCAGGGCTTCATACATTACAAGCATAATAAGCATTATGCTGGTGTTGTTTATGCTGGGATTGCTTGGGTTGATCATTCTTCACGGTAAAAAGCTTTCGGAATATGTGCGCGAAAATATCAGTATTTCGGTAATGCTGAAGGAAAATGCAGCTGACGATATGGTAATCAGTTACATGCAACGCCTCGAAAGAACCAGCTATGTAAAAAAAGCCGAATTTATCAGCCGCGAGCAGGCAGCCAAAGAACTTTCGAACGAGTTGGGCGAGGATTTCGTGCAATTCCTCGGGTATAATCCATTGCCGGCATCCATCGATCTGCAACTCCGGTCAGGATATGCCAATACCGACAGCATTGCACGGATTGAGAAACAGCTTCTCCGCAGCAACCTGGTGAAAGAAGTTGTTTACCAGAAATCCCTTATTGACCAGGTGAATTCCAATATCCGGAAGATCACACTCGTGATACTCAGTTTCAGCCTGATCTTGCTAATGATTTCGGTCATACTGATCAACAATACCATAAAACTTTCCATTTATGCCCGTCGTTTCCTGATCCGGAGCATGCAGCTTGTAGGCGCTACCGAAACATTTATCCGGCTTCCGTTTATCAAAAAAAGTATTGTCCATGGGATAATAGCCTCAGTAATTGCAATAATGCTTTTAATCGGTACACTTTATCTTGCCAGGCAGCGCATGCCCGAAATTGCAGCCCTGCAGGATGTAAAACAATTCTCCTTGTTCTTTGCAGGGATTTTGGTGCTTGGCATACTATTATCGGCTTTCTCAACCTGGTTTGCTGTTAATAAGTTCCTGCGGATGAAGATTGACAACCTCTATTCGAATTAATTTCGGCATTAGAAAATATACCTGAGTGTTTTACAAAAAACGATTCTTGCTCAGCAACCTGGAAACATTAATTGCATTAAAACATTTTATTATAATTCCTGAAAAATGGCAAAAACTGTAAAAACAATGGCTTCTGAAGCAGCTAAAAAAGCTGAAGATAACAGCCGCCCCTTATTTGCTTTCGGCAAAGAAAACTACATCCTGATGATGGCCGGAGTGGTACTGATAATCGTCGGATTTATACTTATGACCGGCGGAGGTTCGAAGGATCCCAATGTATTCAACGAAGATATGTTCGATTTCAGGAGGCTTACGCTTTCTCCTATCCTGATACTGATTGGGTTTGGGCTCGAAATTGTAGCCATTATGAAAAGACCGAAAGATTAGAATGAGCTACCTTCACGCCATTATAATCGCGATTGTTGAGGGAATTACCGAATTTCTGCCAATCTCGTCAACCGGGCATATGATCATTGCCGAACGATTGCTCGGCACCGAAATGAATGAGTTTACCAAGGCTTTTACGGTTAATATACAATTCGGGGCAATTCTTTCGGTAATTGTTTTGTACTGGAAGCGTTTTCTGCAATCATTCAATTTCTATTATAAACTATTTGTTGCATTTATCCCTGCTGCAATACTGGGTTTCCTTTTCAGCGACCAGATTGATGCCATGCTCGAAAGCGTTTTCGTGGTTGCCCTGATGCTGCTTATTGGCGGGGTATTCTTCCTGTTTGTTGATAAGCTTTTCAATCCCACTGCCGAAGACAAGGAACCCACGTTTAAAAACGCATTTATAATCGGCCTTTTTCAGTGTATTGCCATGATTCCGGGCGTTTCGCGCTCAGCAGCAACCATTATAGGCGGCATGCAGCAAAAACTTAACCGGACACAAGCAGCCGAATTTTCTTTTTTCCTGGCAGTTCCAACCATGGCGGCAGCCTCGGCCTATAAATTACTGAAAGACTACAAGCACTTTAATGCTGATAATATCGGTGTACTCCTGGTTGGAAATGTGGTAGCATTTATAGTCGCCTTGCTGGCGATTAAATTTTTTATAACATATCTTCAAAAACATGGGTTTAAGGTTTTCGGCTACTACCGGATTGTTGTTGGAGCAGTTTTGCTGATATTACTGGCTTTGGGGGTTGATTTGCAGGTGATTTGAGTTTTATTTACCACGGAGGCACGGAGAACACAGAGAAACACGAAGGTATATCAGTTCTCTTCTTGCACAGTGGTTTATCAAAGAAAGTATTCCTTTCCTACTCACAGATAGTAATTTATAATACCAGAAAATAATTTTAAATCGAAACTCAGTGAACCTCAGTGCCCTCAGTGCCTCCGTGGTTTAACTTTTTTTAATTAACAAATCCCAATGCTCAACATCACCGAAGGAGAAATACTTCTTGTAAACAAACCCTACCGCTGGACTTCTTTCGATGTAATCGGCTCGCTGCGTGGATTGATAAAACATCTTATTGGTAAAAAAATAAAAATCGGCCATGCCGGAACCCTCGATCCGCTTGCAACCGGGCTGCTGATTGTATGCACCGGAAAGGCAACCAAACGCATTGAGGAATTCAAGGATTTCGATAAGGAATATACCGGCACTTTTATACTTGGTGCGACAACTCCTTCATACGATATGGAAAAAGAGGTGAGCGAGACTTTCCAAACTGATCATATTACAACGGCAATGATTCACGAAGCTGCTAAAAGTCTAAGCGGAGAAATTATGCAGATACCACCCATGTTTTCGGCCATAAAAGTGGATGGTAAACGGGCCTATGAATCGGCACGTAAGGATAAAGATTTGGGACTCGCAGCAAGGCCGGTTTGTGTTCCTGAATTCGAAATTACCCGTATCGAAATGCCTGAAGTTGATTTCCGGATTGTCTGTTCCAAAGGAACGTATATCCGTTCGCTGGCACGCGATTTCGGGCTGGCACTCAACAGCGGCGCATACCTCAGCGCATTATGCCGCACCCGTGTCGGGCCTCATACGCTCGAAAATGCATTTGAAGTAGAAGATCTGAAAACTATATTACGATCCCAGTTTCAGACTGAAATATAAAATATTCCGTCAGACAAGTAGCTGACAGCATTTTTTAATAAATATCGTTATTAGCTTATACCTGTTTCTCCTTAATAAACAGTGCGGCAATCGCACCCAGGAACATACTGGTACCTGCCATTACCAGGCAAAGAATCGGATTATCAGCAAAGAAATATTTCAGTATCAGTCCACTGAAAACGCCGCTGACAATCTGGGGTATGGTTATAGACATATTAAATAGTCCCATGTAAATTCCCATTCGTTTGGGCGGAATAGAACTTGCCAGCATGGCATAAGGCATAGCAAGAATACTTCCCCAGGCAATACCAATACCGATCATCGGGATAATGAGAAAAACAGGGTCGGTAAACAAAAGGAAAGACAACAGAGAAATTCCACCAATACTTAAAGCCATTGCATGGGTAACTTTCTTCGAAAAACGCTTTGCTATCAGTGGGAGCGATAAGGCAATAACAGCCGAAATTCCGTTATAGATACCAAACAGAATGCCAACCCAATCGCCGGCTTCATTAAATGCCAATGAATTTGGATCCGTTGTTCCGTAAAACTTCAAAGCTACGGCGGGGGTGGTGTAGACCCACATCGAAAACAATGCAAACCACGAGAAAAACTGTACAAGCAGCAATTTGATCATTATCGGCGGAATAAAAAACTTTTTGGGTTTTTCTTCTACCTCAGCAGTTTTCACCAATTCATCGGGCGGATATTCGGAAGTAGTAAAAATGGTCCATAATATGGTGGAAATCAGGACAAAGGCACCAAAATAAAAAGAATAAGTTACATTATCGGCTATCAATCCAGCAGTGTCCGCTTTTTTGGAAACACCAAACCAGTTTCCCAGCATATAGGGAAGCCATGAGCCTACAACAGCCCCGATTCCAATAAGCAGAGTCTGCATTGAGAATCCGAGTGTATGCTGCTCCTCGGGTAGTTTATCCGCAACAAGCGCCCTGAAAGGCTCCATCGATATATTGATTGAAGCATCCATGATCATCAGCAATCCACCGCCAATAAACATCGGGGCAATAAATGTAGCCAGGTGAGGTGCATTTGGCATCAGTATTAAAGCAATGCTTGTGAGAATAGCCCCTACTAGAAAATATGGCCTGCGCCTTCCAAGCCTGTTCCAGGTTTTATCGCTCATATAACCGATAATCGGCTGAACAATCATCCCTGTAATGGGAGCTACCAACCAGAACCAGCTCAGGTGGTGAACATCAGCTCCAAAGGTCATTAGTATTCGTGAAGCATTCCCGTTTTGCAACGCAAAACCAAATTGAATGCCCATAAATCCGAAACTCATGTTCCAGATCTGCCAGAATGATAAGCGTGGTCGCTTGCCCATAATACCAAATTTATGTATTTGTGATAGCACAAAAATATTATTTCATTTGGATTTTCCATCCAAAAACAAATAAATATTATTCAGACTTCATTATATTTCACTTTATTCAATCCCTTCAACTTTATCTGATTCTTAATTTCCCGACACTTTACAGTTAAAATATTTTTCTTGCTGAAATTGCTATTCACTGAAATGTTTTCGTGATCCGAAGGCATATATCGTTTGCCTGATACAGATAAATCCCGGAATAAACAGCTATTTTTATTTACTTTTGCTGAAATGACAGCCTTCCCTTCTCTGTTTTGCCAAAAAACTGTTCATGCAAAATTCAGAAATGAGAAATAGTATCATTTGTCCAGGATTGAATAGTTCAAAAAAAAACAGAATGAAGCAAAAAGATTCTATAACAGTTGGTGTTCAATTCTTATGCATTCTTGTCTTCCTGTTGAGTTTTTCAGGCTGTGATAAAGATCAGGCTTCAGGCAACCAAAAACCACAGATTGCCATCAATCCTGTTAACGAAGGTTTGCAAATTACACTTAAAGGTGCGATAACAGATACAGATGGAAGTATAAGCAATGTTGTAATCCACTGGGGTGACAACAAGAGCGAATATGTGATGTATTCCGACTTTGCTGCTCTTGAGGTTAGCCACATTTATCCGGATCCGGCGACATATTCCATAAAAGTTGTTGCATTTGATAATGAAAACGACAGCACTGTTGAGTCATTTTCGGTGAATGTCAATTTCAAAGAGACCAGCCTCGCCGGTATAAAAGAAAGTATGTTTAAGGTTTCAGAAAATGAATACCTCATTCTGACGTTAAATATGCACACCTATCAGGAAACACGGCAGAATGAAAAATTCAACCTGATAACAGATGTCATCGGGAAGATGAATGTTGATTTTGTTGCTTTTCAGGAATGTGCTCAAAACAAGTCTGCAGAAATCACATCGGGAATCATCCGTGAAGATAATATGGCCATGGTTGTTTCGCAAAGGTTAAAAACAAAATACAATGCTGAATATAATTTTGTCTGGAACTGGGCGCATTACGGCTGGACAGTCTGGGAAGAAGGCGTAGCAATTCTATCCCGGTATCATCCGATAAATAGTGAAGACAGGTATATTTCGACCTATACAGGTACATCTGATATTACCTCACGAAAAGTAATCTACGGGTCATACCAGACTGCAAACGGAGTTTTCAATATATTTTCAGCTCATACCCACTGGCGGCTTTCAGAAACAGATGAGGAACAAAACAAACAGATACGGAAAATTAAGTCAATGGCAGTTGAGAAGTGGGCGTTAACAACCGATTCACTTGCTTTTATCTGCGGCGATTTTAATGGCAACCCAACCAGTGATTATCCATGGAGTGAGGGATACTTTACAATGATGCAAAACGATGAGTATACCGATACTTTCCTTCATGTATATCCCGAAGCGAACAATAAACTTGCACAAAGCATTTATAATACTATTGGCGGCGATTTCCCCGGAAGAATTGATTATATCTTTATGAAGAACAATCCTCATTTTAAAGCTATTGATTCGCAGATCATCTTTACCAACGAAATTGTCGGAACGGTATCAGATCATTATGGCGTGCTGACAAAAATCAGGTATTCTGAATAAGCAGTAATCTGAATATTTATTACAAACTACTGGCAAACAGCTTATTACAAAGAAATAAAGATAGTAGTATATAATTGTATTAATTTTGCCACAACTTAATATCACGAAGCATGACTAAATTATTTTTAATAACAGCGGTTTTATCCTTACTGGTTTCTACTACATTCAGCCAGGTTATTACAGTTACACCTCCCCTGCCCAACGATCAAAGCAGCATTGAAGTAACCTTCGATGCCTCCCAGGGAAGTGGCGGACTGGCAGGCTACTCCGGCGAAGTGTATGCGCATACCGGCCTAATTACCAATCTGAGTACCGGCACTTCCGACTGGAAACATGTAAAATCCGACTGGGGCGTGAATATTCCTGCATGCAAACTAACTTCGCTGGGTAATAACCTTTGGAAACTGGTGATTGGTCCTTCCATACGTTCCTATTACAATGTGCCTGCTTCGGAAGAAATTCAGAAACTTGCTTTCGTGTTTCGCAGCGGTGTGCAGGTAAACGGCAGCTGGCTCGAAGGGAAAACTGCCGAAAACGGAGATATCTTTTACGATGTTTTCCCTTCCACTTTAAGTGTTAAAATCACAAATCCAAGCGAAGATTTCATGTTTCTGTCTCTCAACGAAACACTACAGGTAGAAGCTTCCTCACTCCTGGCTGATTCCACTATTTTATATGTTGACGGACTGCAGGTTGCTGCAACCACCGCTAGCCTTCTCAATCATACCATAACGGCATCCGGTTACGGACGATACCTTGTTAAAGCTGTTGCTAAAACTGCCACCGCTATGGTTGCCGATTCATTTTACTATTACGTTCGTCCTGCAGCAACGGTAGCCGAAATTCCTGCCGGGATGAAAGATGGCATTAACTACCTGAGTGAAACCTCTGTTTTGCTTTCGTTATATGCCCCGCTCAAACAGTTTGCTTTCGTGATCGGCGATTTCAATAACTGGCTCCCTGATGAACAAACATATATGAACCGCACCCCGGATTCGAAACGCTACTGGATCCAGATCGACGGGCTGGTTCCCGGCAAAGAATACATTTACCAGTACCTTGTTGATGATAACATCCGTATCGGCGATCCGTATGCCGAAAAAGTAAGCGATCCCTGGAACGATTCCTACATTTCTTCAGCTACCTACCCTGGAATATTGCCATACCCTTCCGGGAAAACCCAGGGAATTGCCACTGTTTTTCAAACAGCACAGGTTCCTTATATATGGAAATCGGGAAATTTTATCCCACCTAAAAAAACTGACCTGGTCATATATGAATTGCTCGTACGCGATTTTGCCGATCCCCAAACGTTCCAGTCGGTAATGGATACTATCGGCTATTTATGGAAACTAGGGGTTAATGCCATTGAACTTATGCCGGTTAGCGAATTCGAAGGTAACCTGAGCTGGGGATATAACCCGAATTATTATTTTGCCGTAGATAAATTTTACGGTCCCGCCAACAAACTGAAACAGCTTATTGATACCTGCCACCAGTTAGGCATTGCCGTTATAAGCGATATGGTTCTGAACCATGCTTTCGGTACTTCACCCTATGTAATGTTATACTGGGATAAAGCTAACAATCAGCCGCTTTCGTCAAGTCCTTTTTACAACCCGGTTGCAAAGCACGATTTTAACGTGGGCTACGATATGAATCACGAATCGGGATCAACAAAAACCTATGTTGGAAGGATTCTTAGGTATTGGATCGAAGAATTCAGGTTCGATGGGTACCGTTTCGATCTTTCGAAAGGATTCACCCAGAAAAATACCTTAGGGAATACAACTGCCTGGGGAATTTATGACCAAAGCCGCGTTGATATCCTTTCGGCCTATTACGACACAATTAAGAGTGCCAATCCCAGTGCCTATCTGATACTTGAACACCTTGCCGAAAACAGTGAGGAAAAAGTGCTTGCCGAAAAAGGCATGATGCTGTGGGGAAACATGAACTATAACTACAGCGAAGCCGCAATGGGATATTATGCCAACAGTGATCTGACTTGGGGAGCTTACACATCGCGCGGATGGAGCCAGCCCAACCTCGTTACTTATATGGAAAGCCACGATGAGGAACGCCAGATGTATAAATGCCTGAATTTCGGAGCTGCAAGCGGGTCCTACACAATCAAGGACTCAGCAACAGCTCTCAAAAGGGCCGCATTGACTGCAACTTTCTTTTATACTATTCCGGGGCCTAAAATGCTCTGGCAGTTTGGTGAAAGAGGGTACGATTATTCTATAAATTACCCAACGAATACCAACGAAAGCCGCCTGGCCCAAAAACCTCCGCGCTGGGATTACATGAAAAATTTTAGCAGGGTGTATCTCTACGACCTGGTTGCCTCACTGATAAAACTTCATACTGAGAATCCGGTTTTCGAAACAAACGATTTCGACCTGAACCTGCAGGGTGCCATGAAGAAGATACGGCTGCGTGATGAAAATACATCATTGGTTGTGTTGGGGAATTTCGATGTAAAGGATGGATCAATTTCAGCAAACTTCTATAACACCGGTAAATGGTACGAGTTTTTCACCGGAGATTCACTTGAAGTTACAAGCACCGATATGAGCATCCCTCTGAAAGCCGGTGAATACCGGATTTATACCAATAGCAGGCTGCAATTCCCTTATGATGTTGATAATACCCAGGCAAAGCTTTCCACAGTTTCGGTAAAACCTAATCCTGTGACATATCTGTGTAACATTGAAATTACTTATCCTGAAAAAAGCGTTTGTAATGCCGAGATCATCACTATTGAAGGGAAGTATGTTACAACAATTTATAATGGAGAGATTAACAGTAAGCTTACTCTTAATTGGAGGCCGTCAACACCTGGAATCTACTTATTAAAAGTATATACTGGAAATGAACTTACCGTGAAGAAAATAATTGTAAAGTAGTAATTAGGATTCAATGAGGCAGCCAATTAAGGAAGACATGACACATTTTTTTCTTTTACGCCGACTGCCTGATTTTTAATGTTGGTTTAAAAACTTTCGTTTGATAATTGATGTCCGCTACAAGATTATTTAAATGTTGCAGAAGTATGAGGGCATTGCAGGATTAGACACAAGTGTATCTCATTTTATTATCCGGTCCTCCCGCACTTCAATTCCGGCTTTTCGCAAAGCTTCGCAATACCCGTTTCGGCAGTCGCGCCTGCTATGAATAAATAGATTACCGGATTAAACATCAGGTGCAGCGCACCGGAATAGCTGAAGAAATATAATTCCGGATCAGCCATCAGGTGCAGCGCACCGGAATATAATTTTCATTCCCACGAAACAGAGCTTTCAAAAAAATCGAATACGTATTCATTTTTGAATTCAATTCCATTTTTAACAAGTATTTCTAAATATTCCTCTTTGAATGTTTTCTTTTGATGATGCCATTGCTGGTTCTCAATATACTTCACCACCTGGCTAATCTGTGATCGGGAATAAGTAAATGCACCATAACCCTTTTGCCACTCAAATTTGAATTTCGAAAATCTCTTTTGTTTTATCCATTCATTGCTTGATGTTTTAATATCTTCCACCAGGTCAGGGATGAGTTGATACGTTATACCCGATAAAAATGTGAATATGGTCAGGCATTGATCCTATTGCCAATAACTTATGCTTGCTATTTTGTATTATACCAGTTATATACTTTTCCAATTCGTCTTTCCAAGTTTTCATAATTAGTGCCTGACGATTCCTGACAGCAAAAACAAGGTGAAAATAACATTGAGTGTATGTATTCGCCATTTTTATTCTATTTCGGTGCGCTGCACCTTAGGTTAATCCATGAATTAATTTCTAAAAATAGTTCGGTGCTCTGCACCTGGGATTACAGTCAAATTGAAATATTCACTTTGAACTTTTTGCATTTCACCAAATCTGTATTACACTCGTATATCAACAATGAAAAAGAATTGGAATTACCGAATTAAAGTGGAGTATTTTTACGCCGACTGCCTGATTTTTAATGTTGGTTTAAAAACTTTCGTTTGATAATTGATATCCGCTGCCGGATTATTTAAGCGCTGCAAAAGCAGTTTAACACTTTCGCGCCCCATTTCGTAGCCCTTCTGCACAACGGTGGTAAGTTCGGGATTTATGATGGAAGCATTGGGGCCATCACCAAATCCAATAACAGATATATCCTCAGGAATCCTGAAACCATTGTGTTGTAATACCTGTATTACTGCAATTGCCGTACTGTCGTTTACCGCAAAAATTCCATCCAGTTCAGGTGCAAGGTTAAGTATATGCTGACGCAAAGTCTGAACTTCTTCCCTGGTATCGCATTTTAAAATTCTGTCCTCCCGCACTTCAATTCCGGCTTTTCGTAAAGCCTCGCAATACCCGTTGCGTCGGTCGCGGCCAATAAGCAGGTTTTGCGGAGCAGCCAAGTGAATTATATTTTTGCAGCCTTTATTAATGAGGTATTCCGTTGCAATTAAGCCGCCCTCGAAATCATCTGTTATTACTTTATCTGCTTCCAGCTGTTCGCAAACCCGGTCGAAAAAAACAATGGGCATTCCGCTTGCCAATGCTTCGTTGAAATGCTCATACGATTGTGTGGTTTTACTGAGTGAAACCAGTATGCCATCAACCCTGTGGTCAATCAACGTTTGCAGGTTGATCATTTCGCGGTATTGGTTTTCGTTCGACTGGCAAATAATAAGGTTATATCCTTCCTTGTGTGCTAACTCTTCGATGCCACTGATAACAGAGGAGAAAAAATGGTGTACAATTGCCGGAATAATCAAACCGATAGAATAACTCCTTTGCCTGCGCAAACTAAGCGCCAGTACGTTAGGCCTGTAATTGAACTTTTCGGCATAGTTGCGCACCAGGTCTTTAGTTTCCTGGCTGATATCAGGATGGTCCTTCAGCGCACGCGAAACTGTTGATATACTTACGTTCAGGCTTCGGGCAATGTCTTTTATGGTTAGCTGTGATGATTTCATAATGGCAGCAATTTACAGTAAAATTATCAGCTAAAGATAGACATATTTTTATGGAGATGATTAATCCGCTTTGTCTGTATTTTTTTCTTCAGGCAGTTTATCCGGATTCAGTGCTTTTATCTGCATAATAAACTGCAAATCTTTGTTTTCAGTTCAAAACATTCATCATTTAAGTGCAAGCTCTCAGTTAATTATTATTTTCTGACTAAAATTATGCTCGTGGTTATGAATAGTAATTAAATACATTCCATGCAAAAGTCTTACATCCAACGATGCTTTTGGCTGATTTTCCAAGATCTGCTCCCTGAGCATTTTCCCGTTTACATCCCAAATCTGAAGTGTAGTCCTCCCTGAAAATCCCGGTAATTCCACATTCAGAAGTCCGTTGAAATTAGGATTGGGGAAAATCTTTACGCGGGTATCACTATTTATGGTATTTATACTTAATGTAGGATCAAATAAGAAAGCATATAATGCCCTGGTAGGTTTCGCATCAGAACCCCAGCAACTTAACTGGTACCCGCTCCAGGATTTTGCGCCCTCCGGTTCCCAGTAAATAACCCCCAGGCCCATTTTATCCGGAACAGCATTAACTTTTTTTATAACAGCAACCAGCATATCAAACGTATTCTGTACCAGCGTATAATCACCGCCTACCTCTACCACCATAACTTCTTTCCCGTAACGGGTAACCATGTCATTCAGGTTGTTACCTAAATCGTTAATAGTGGCTAAATAGTCACTTCCCAGCCAGTAAGGATAATAGGATGCGCCGATAATATCGTACTGCACATCAAAACTTGTCGCTTTATCAAAAAAATATCGGAACCTGCTGTTGTTGTTTCCCTGGTCGATATGGATCACAACCTTTATTGAGCTATCAACTGCCTTGGTGGCATCATAACCTTTGTTAAGCAACTGGGCCAGTTGTCCCCAGTTCGATGTGCTTCCATCGGGCCACAACATTCCGCCGGCAATTTCATTTCCAATCTGCGCCCAGTCGGGTTTTGCACCAATAGATTTCAAAGTATCCAGCACCTCAAAAGTGTGATTGTAAACGTCGTCCAACAGTCCGCTGAAGCTATGACTTGCCCATGCTGCGGGTTTGGTCTGATTTCCCGGATCGGCCCAGGAATCGCTGTAATGGAAATTGATCATGATTTGCATTCCCATATTTTTAGCCCGCAGAGCCATGGCAGCAACTTCCTTTTTACTACAGTGTCCGTTTATTTTATGATTCGAAGGATTAACCCAAACCCTCAAACGTACTGTATTAATACCAGCCTCTTTAAGTATTTGAAGGCACTCTTTCTGTGCACCTGTAGAATCGTAGAATTTATAACCTGTAGCTTCCATTTGCGACAGCCAACCGATATCGGCACCTTTTACAAACTGAGCATAAGCCCATTCAGGTTTAAACAGAAAATATGCAGGGATTAAGAGAATTATGGCTATCTCCCTGAAATGTAGTTGTTTACTCTTAAGCATATAGTCTGATTTTAAATTATTCATTTCGATGGTACTTTCCTTAAGGGAATGTTTATGGATGACCCGGACTATTGTCAAGACTGGAGCAGATAACTCAGTTTATTGAAATCCATATCTCCAGATTGTTTTTACTCATTTTGATTCATCCGTTATATCGTTGAATCGATTCCTATTATTTCCGCTAAAATTAGCACTATGCCATGTATTTAGTGAAGGAAAAGACAAATTTACATCTATTATAACCATTAAATGCAGTAAGTCATATATATCACCGTTTCGTAAGGCAGAATCAATGGCTCAGATTTGAAACAGCTATTTCCACTTTTCAAAAAGCCATAAGCCGCATCCAAAGTCATCTGAACATCCCGATTTTTACTTAGTGTCATATTTACAATAATACTAATTGATTATCAGCATTTTACCCAAAATGACACTTAGTAATTATTATTAAGAAGAAATTATCAAATAATTAAGTTTATGCAAACGTTTGCGGAAACGTTTTCAGAAAAATATTTATAGAAAAGCCTAAAAAAGAGGATAATAAGTGCAGAATTGTATTATTCTTTTTTTAGCTTTGCGCTGTTGTTCCGAACGTATGTTTAATAAGTTTAGCAAAAAAAGGAATGCTTCATCTCACCAAATCATTTTTTCAACAAACTTTAAAAAATATTGATACTGTTTACATTACTTTTATACAGGCGATTCATATTAAGGTATTAGCCGTTATTTATTTAAGAAAAAAATAAAATCAACCAACAATAAACCAATCATTCAACCCAATGAAAGACAGATCTATGAAGAAAAATTTAATCTCTTTCAGGATCCTTTTGCTGTTTGTGGCCTGGTTATTTGCCTTACAGGTAAATGCTCAGGACTTACAGTTAACAGGAAAAATTACTGATGCCAAAGATGGGAGCACGTTACCCGGAGCCACTGTATTGGTGAAAGGCACTACCACCGGTACACTGACCGATCTGGATGGTAATTTCGCAATAAAAGTAAAACCGGGGTCAACTCTGGTATTTTCCTTTATTGGCTATCTGGCACAGGAAGTTGTTATTTCGACTCAAAAAAATCTTGATATCAAACTTGTTGCAGAAGCAACAACGCTTGATGAGGTGCTTGTTATCGGTTATGGTACACAAAAGAAGAGTGACCGTACGGGTGCAATTGCGCATGTTACAGCAGCCGAGTTAAACCAGGGATCCATGACCGATCCTATACAGGGTTTGCAGGGGAAAGCTTCAGGAGTTGTTATTACAAAAAAAGGAGGTGACCCAAACTCTGGCTTCGCTGTAAGGATACGCGGATCAGCCGGTTTCGATTCGAATACCCAGCCTCTCTTTGTAATTGATGGTATTCCGAATGCTGATCCTACTGCTATAGCACCCGAAGATATCGAAAGCTACAATATCCTTAAAGATGCTGCTTCAACAGCTATTTACGGATCACAAGGTGCTAACGGTGTTATTATTATCACTACCAAAAAAGGCAGTTCCAAAGGCAAAAACGGAGGATCAGTCATTACCATCAACAGTAAAACTTCGTTCGATAAAGTTGCCAACACACTGAACGTTCTTACAGCTGATGAACTCCGCGGATTCGCTGATACAAAGCTTCAGGCTGCTTTACCTGAACATCCTAACTGGACAGTAGACAGTATTTTCAAAGATGGCGGCAGCAATACCGATTGGCAGAATGAAATATACCGTTTGGGTATAACTACCGACAATAACCTCAGCTTCAGCGGAGGCAGCGAAACAAGCACGTATTATGCGTCCATCACTCATGCTAACTGGCAGGGTGTTATGAAAGGTACCGAAAAGGAAAGAACCAGCGCCAAGCTTAATCTCTCACATAAGGCATTTAACAATAAACTTACGCTGTCCGGAAATTTATCTGCTTCCTTCGAAAACAACGATTACGAAAATTATGATGGATGGGATAAAGATGATATTATCTACCAGGCAATTTCTCACAATCCCACTGACCCTGTGTACAATGCTGACGGTAGTTATAACAAAACCCAGCGTGAGTTTAATTACGAGAACCCTTTAGCTACTATTAATGAAGTAACAAATATGCGCGATGCCAAGAGCTTTACCGGTAACATTAAAGCGGATTGGGAAATTATTAACGGGCTAACTGCCAGCGTTAATGGAGGCTACTTTCGTAATGATAACGAATCCAACTACTTCAGGCCATCCGGTCTTTTTGCTTCAGCAGATAATGGATACGCACGTAGGGCTTACAGCAACAACTTCCAGAAACTTCTGGATGCTACATTAAATTATGTTAAGAAAATTGAGAATCATAATTTTGATGCTATACTAGGTTATTCATGGCAGGAATCAGGTTTCGATGGATTTTCGGCACAGGCTACCAATGCACAATCACCTTACTCGGGACCCAATAACCTGCAAACTCTGGTTGACGTTAAATACGGAGATATTTCTTCCTATAAAGGAATGTCGCGCCTGATCGGGATGTTTGGACGTGTGCAGTACAACTTCAACTCGAAGTATTATGCATCAGGATCAATCCGTCGGGATGGGTCCACCAAATTTGGTGAAAACAACAAATGGGGATGGTTCCCTACGGCTGCAATAGGCTGGAATATGCAAAACGAAGATTTCCTTTCGGGTGTCAGTTGGATAGACCAGTTGAAACTACGTGCCAGCTATGGGGTTTCAGGTAACCAGAATATTGGTGAATACCGCAGCCAGGTTGCATGGCAGCCCGGCGGACTTGCAACAAACCCGGAAACCGGTCAGCAGGTAGTATCCTTCCAGCCTGCATGGAATGCCAATCCTGATCTGAAATGGGAAAGAACAGCAGAAGTTAACATCGGTGTGGATTTTGCCTTCCTGAACAATCGTTTCAGTGGAAGTTTGGAGGTGTATCAGAAAAACACTTCTGACCTTCTGGGAGCTTACCAGGTTCCTGTTCCGCCAAACCTTGCCAGGACAACCTTCGCTAATTCTGGTTCAATCGAAAATAAAGGTATTGAGCTTTTCTTCCAGGCCTTCTTAGTTGACAAATCTAATTTTTCATACAAAACAAGCCTTACGGCATCCCACAATAAATCAGAATTTACTGACCTTGGACAATTTGCTACTGATGAAAACGGTATCCGCCACGAAGGTTATATATCCGGACGCGGTATGGTAGGGGAAGAATACTGGGTAACCGGTGTGGCTGTTGGCCATGAGGTCGGTGCATTCTACCTGCCTGTATATGTTTCCATGCTTGACGGGGAGTTTATTTATGAATCCAAATCAGGAGGTTATACAGCAAATCTTGGTGAAGCTAAACGCGAGTGGGTCGGTTCAGCCAACGCAAAAGTTGAACTTGGCTGGACTAATAACTTTACACTCTTCAAAAACTGGTCTGCCGATTTAGCCTTCCGCTCCATGATTGGCAATAAAGTATATAACGCAACTAAAATGTTTTTCGATTTCCCAGGCAATATGCCTTCACTCAACGGTTTACCCGAAGCTATCGACTGGTACGAACAGGGACGTTCGAAAACAGGTGCCACCATCGCCGATTTCTATATGGAAGATGCTTCATTCCTGAGATTGGATTATATTTCGTTAGGCTACACCGTGAACACTACCAGCCTCGAATGGATCAGTAATCTTAAATTCTATGTTGTTGCTAATAACCTGCTTACTATAACCGGTTATTCAGGTATCGACCCGGAAACTTCTATGAACGGTCTTTCGTACGGTATCGATCAGTACAATGTGTATCCTAAAACACGTACATTCACTTTTGGTATTAACGCAAGCTTCTAAACGTCAAAAAGTCATGAAAAAAATACTATTTCTAAGCACAGTTATACTTTTCATCTTCACTTTGGGATGTACCAAACTCGATGAAGTGATGTATGATAAAATTCCGGGAGATCTGTATCCCGAAAATGAAGCCCAGGTTGCCAACCTCAGCGTTGATGCCTATAAAAGGATGCAAAACCTTTGCGACGACAATGGCTGGTGGTTCCTGGCTCAAGAGTTAAGCTCTGATGAACTTGCCGCACCTACCCGTGGTTCCGACTGGTTCGACGGCGGTAAATGGCTCGATATGCATACTCATTCATGGACTAATGAGAACGAAGGGGTAAACCGCATGTGGTCAACGTTTTGGGAAGGCATTACTTCTTGCAACCAAATTATTGATATGCTCAAAGGTTTGGAGCAAAATGAAAGTATCAAAGCCAAAATTGCTGAAGTTGAGGTAATGCGGTCATTCTATTACTACCTGCTTATGGATAATTATGGTGACGCTCCTTACCTTACTACTGCTATTCAGCCTGATGATTTTCTGCCAAGTAAAATTTCAAGAGTTGCCATGTACGACAGTATTGTGAATACTGTTGAATCGAACCTGAAGTACCTTAAACTTATTGACAATAAGTACCTTGCAACACGCTATATGGGATTCGCAATGCTTGCTAAACTGTATCTCAATGCGGAGGTGTATACAGGTACCGCACAATGGGCAAAAGCAGGTCAATACTGCGATAGTGTAATTTCAGGGAATTATAAACTTGAAACCAATGTGCTGGCTCCTTTTAAGACCGCCAACGAAAAATCACCTGAAATAATTTTCTCGATTCCTTACGATGAAGATAATTTCACAGGGTTCAGGATTCATATGCGTTCGTTACACTACCAAAGCAATCTTACTTTTGATATGGTTGCAGGTCCATGGAACGGTTTTGCAGTTGTTCCTACCTTCTTCGACACTTATGAAAACGACGACATCAGGAAAAATTCATACTTTTTATACGGCCCTCAGCTGACTATTGCAGGAGCAGAAATTATTGAAAGTATAACCGGTGAACCTCTCGATATTGATCCATACCTTCCTGCATTAAAGATGGAAGAAGGTGCATTTACTCCAAAACAAATCAGAACAACCGGAGCCCGTGCAGTAAAATATGAAATAAAAGTAGGTGCCAAAGAAAATTTAAGCAACGATTTTCCGTTATTCCGTATTACTGACTTTTACCTGATGAAGGCTGAAACTGAAATTCGTCAGGGCCGTAACGGCGATGAGTGGATAAATCCAATACGTGAACGTGCGGGAGTAAGCACCTGGACAAATGCCACGCTGGATCAGTTATTAGCTGAACGGGGAAGGGAACTATGGCTCGAAGGACATCGCCGCCAGGATCAGATCCGTTATGGGAAATGGGGTAACAGCTGGTGGGAAAAACCTGCAAGCGATGCTTCACGAAAAACATTCCCAATCCCAAAATGGGCTATAGATGCCAATCCAAACCTTGGGTTATAATTTGCTAACTTTAAACACCACAAATCAATCAATAATCAATCAATAATCAACACCAATTAAAAACTCAAATCATGAAAAAAGTAAATTTTAGTACACTAATGAAGCTGACCTGGGCATTATTACTCAGTCTGACTTTTATTGCAACCTCGTGTAAAGACGACGAAGATCCTGTTGATCCCCCAGTTATTGTCCTTGATGGATTGTATGTTAAGGGCGGTGCCACTGCTTTGGCTGATTTTGATGCCAAAGGTATGCTTAAATCAACCAAAAATGAAGTGAACCAGACTGACCGTGCTGAACTGATGGAAATTTACATCGCAGTTAAAGCAGGTGCTCCCGGTTTTAACATTGTAAATGTTGCTGGCGATGTAAAAACTTCTTATGGACCAGGTGCAGATTTCGCAGTTGTTCCTGAAGCAGATCGCAACGTTGACGAGCCTAAGGTTGACTTCTGGCGCGGTTCCTATACCGAAAGCGAAACAGCTTTCACGGTTCCAGCAGATGGATTATACCATGTTGTTTTAGACAAACAACTCAAGAAAATCGCTATTCTGCCTGTTACCTGGGGAGTTATCGGCGCTGCCACACCAGGTGGATGGGGCGGAAGTACACCTATGCCAGCTAAAGGATTCGATCTGAATACCATGACTTTCGAAATCAATGACATGGTTCTTACCAAAGCTGACTGGAAATTCCGCTATTCCGATGGATGGAAAGTTATCCTTGATGCAGAATATGATTTAGGCGGCGGTGTTATTGGAATTAAAGCCAATACCAATTTCGGCGGTACTATTGATGCACTTGTTCCTGGTGGAGCTAACATTACCAACGCTACTCCTGGTAAATATACTATGAAAATGGTATGGACCCTTGGAAGTGGATATGTTGCAACTGCAACCAAAACCGGTGATCTCAATTTAATTAACTATACCGATACTGAACTTGGACTTGTTGGTGACGGTTTGATGGTAAATGGCGCACAGCACAACTGGGACGTTACTGTTATGGTAAGCAAGCCTGTTGTTGAAAACGTAACGACCTATACCTGGACATACAACCAGGTTGCAGTTACTACCCTGGGTTCATTCAAAATCAGGGAAGGGCAGGATTGGACAAAGAAGAGCATAGGATACAATGATGTAACTATGGCCGGGCTTGCTGCTGATAAATTCACAACCAATGGCGATGGAAACTTCGTTCCAACCGAAGATGGCACATATGACATGGTTTTGAAAATTGATGCCGTAACTGAAAAATACACTTTCACAGTTAACCCAGCAGGTGCCGCTCCCGAAATGTTTATGTTAGGTGACGGTTGTTCAGCAGGCTGGGATAATACAAAAGCTCTTCCAATGATGAAAGCAAGTGATGGTGTGTATTATATTTCAACTACTCTGGGTGCTGCTTTATCCGTTAAGTTTATTACAACTCCCGGTCAATGGGCTCCAATGTACGGGACTGATGCTGCCGGAACAAGCACAGGCGGGAATCTGGTTTACCGCGCTACCGAAAGCGATCCTGATCCTAGTAATATCCCAACACCTGCTACCGAAGGAAAATATATTGTTACAATGAACACTAACACCATGACATACACAATTGCTCCGGCACTTTATATGCTTGGTGACGGTTGTGCTGCAGGTTGGGACAACAATGCTGCTATTTCGATGGCAGGTGGTGGTAACGGAGTTTATTTCCTGACCACTGATCTGGGTGCTGCACTCTCTATTAAGTTTATCACAACTTTGGGCGCATGGGCTCCGATGTACGGAACAAATGCTTCGGGTACAAACACCGGAGGTGCATTAGTTTTCCGTGCTACCGAAGGAGATCCTGATCCTTCTAACATTCCTACTCCTGCTGCTGCAGGCAAGTACACTGTTACCGCTGATATTATCAATCTGACTTACACTATTGCTGCTAAAAAGTAGTAATACATCAACAGAACTCTGAAAAGAGGCTATCTGAAAAGGTAGCCTCTTTTTATTCTCATTATTAAACCGGGGGCATAATCCTGTCTGATATTTTCTTAGCTCACGCTTCCGGGTTCTTTTCAAAACTGCTTTTTCCTTTCGTTTATCTTTTTCTGCAAATGGCCGGAATGTAATTTGTATGCCAGTTGATTAAATTTATTCCAGGGGCAATCTTGCGAAAAACCCCCATACTCGTTAAATCATTTAGATAGCTTCCCTTTAAAGTAACTATCAGAAACAATTAAACCAAACTACAAATCAGTATTATCCCGATTTCCTTTCAATTATGCAATCACGCGACCGCTTATTTGAGATTTGGGAGAAACTCTACCCGGCTGTGTCAAACCGGATTCTGGAGAATTTTCTTTTGAGTATTGATGCTGACCGTTCCATGTTATCATCCGCTACAGGTGAAGTTGACTGGTACAAAGATGCTGTAGTTTACTCTTTGTATGTGGATCTTTTTAACAACGATTTTGCCGGATTAACCCAAAAACTTGATTACCTCCACGATTTGGGAATTAACTGCCTGTGGTTGTTGCCTGTTCTCGATTCGCCCATGCGCGATGCCGGATTCGATATCAGCGATTATACAAGAATCAGGTCCGAATTATTGGATAAAGCAGGAAAAACTGAAGATCAACACATTTTCATACAATTTCTCTCAGAAGCACATAAAAGAGGGATTAAAGTTATTTTTGATATATCAATGAATCACACTTCCGATGAGCATCCCTGGTTCATCGAAGCAGCTAAATCAAAGAACAATCCTTTCCGTGATTATTACATATGGTCCGATGACAACAGTTTATACCAGGATGCCCGGATCATTTTTAAAGGTATTGAAGCATCAAACTGGGAGAAAAAAGGAGATCAGTATTATTTTCATCGCTTTTTTAATTTTCAACCTGACCTGAATTACCGGAATCCAAATGTATTGATCGAAATATGCAAGGTTCTCCTGTTCTGGCAAAATGCAGGAGTTGATGGTTTCAGGGCCGATGCTACGCCCTACATCTGGAAAGTCGACGGGACCGAATGTGAAAACCTTCCCGAAACTCACCTGGTTGTTAAGTTTTTCAGAGCCATACTCGATTATGTGAAACCAGGATCTTTACTACTGGCCGAAGCCTGCCAGCAACCTGCCAAAGTTGTTGAATATATGGGCAATGGCGACGAGTGCCAGGCAGCATATCATTTCCCGCTGATGCCCAGGATTTTTAAATCCATTGCCATGCAAAGTGGCAAACCTATCGAAGAAACTCTTTCGAAAGCATTTACTCCCGAACTGCCCAAAAACGGGCAATGGTTTACTTTCCTGCGTTGCCACGACGAACTTAGTCTCGAACTGGTATATGTTACCGAAGAAGAACGCAAATATATTCACCAGCAATACTGCCTGAAACCCGAATGGGATTTCCGCCAGGGCGAAGGTATCTCCGCCCGACTTTCGGAACTGATGCAGCGCGACGAAAAACGCATCCTGCTCGCTTTTTCAATCATTCTCACTCTTCCGGGAACTCCGGTAATTTATTATGGCGATGAATTTGGAAAGCTGAATGATGAGGAGTATTACAACGAAATGATAGCCCTTACAGGGAAAGACGATACCCGTTTCCTGGCAAGAGGAAAAATTGACTGGACCAAACTGGAACAGAACCTTCTGAATCCTGAAAGCTTAAGCAGCCAAATTTACAACAAACTGAAACTGATGCTGAAAATACGCAATCAGCATAAAACATTTGGTAGGGGGAGTATAGAATTCATTACACTCCCAGGTTCAGAAAATGGAAAAACACTATCCTTCTACCGGACTTTCGGGACTGAGAAATGGCTTATTATCCATAATATGACCGACAAAAAAATAAACATCACACTTCCTGATATTGCGAAAACATGTGTGAATGTACTTGATAATACTGTGCCTTCCCATCTTGAAGCTTATGGCTTTATGTGGGTAAAGATCTGTTAAGATATTAAAACGGGTTATCATTGTAACTTTCTATTTGATTTTTATCGGCCATCTTATAAAGGTAAAAATGTAAAAGTCGAAACGCAATGGGATTTTGTCTAATACCAAATGTACCCCCTCTGACTCCCCCTGAATCAGGGGGAGAACGTACTAATCAGGCCATCTCAAAACCGAAAGCATTAAAATAGAAGTATGATCTATCGTCCCCCTTTGCAAAAGGGGGATAAGAGTGGGATACCATTTGATAAATCCAAATCATAGCTAAACGACATTCAATAATAGATACAACAACAAACAAACGACCCTTAAATGAATACTAATTTCTCTCAAAAACTCTGATTCTCAATCATCAACAATTGAATCACAACGAATGCAATTGAATGACTTTTACAAACTACCATATCTTTAAAACGTCCTCACTATGTCCCAAAAATATCTCTTCGAAGCTGTAATTTTCGATCTCGATGGTGTAATAACACGTACTGCCCTCGTACACAGCCATGCCTGGAAAAAAATGTTCGACGATTACCTCCGATATCGTGATGAAAAGCATGGAGAGCCATTCAAAGAGTTTACCCAGAAGGATGATTACCTTCCCTACGTAGATGGAAAACCAAGGTACGAAGGTGTAAAATCATTTCTCGAATCGCGTGGTATCAGCATTCCTTTCGGCGATCCGTCAGATAGCGTTGAAATGGAAACCGTTTGCGGCCTCGGAAACCGGAAAAATATCACGTTTAACGAAGTATTGAAGCGTGATGGCGTAAGCGTTTATGAATCAACCGTTCAGCTGATCCATGATCTGAAGAAAGCGGGAATAAAAGTTGGTGTTGCCTCCTCGAGTAAAAACTGCGAAGCCGTACTCGAAGCCGCCGGGCTTATTTCCCTGATCGAAACCCGGGTGGATGGGGTTGTTTCGGCCGGAATGGGACTAAAAGGTAAACCTGAACCTGATATTTTTACAACCGCTGCCGCCAACCTGGGTGTAAAACCGAATAAAGCTATTGTAGTTGAAGATGCAACTTCAGGTGTTGCTGCCGGCCGTGCCGGAAATTTCGGATTGGTGCTGGGAATCGCCCGTGAAGAAAATAACCACGAATTGCTTATCAATGGAGCCGATATTGTGGTGAACGATATTTCGGAAACTTCACTGGAAGCAATCAATAACTGGTTCAAAAAGGGAATTGAGGATGACGGCTGGAATATAACCTACCACACCTACGAACCAGGTAAGGAACGCACCCGCGAGGCATTGCTCAGCATAGGGAACGGATATATGGGTACGCGTGGAGCCATGGAAGAAACAGATGCCAATGAAATAAACTACCCGGGAACCTATATTGCCGGACTTTATAACAGGTTGAGTACTCCAATAGCCGGGAGGGATATCTGGAACGAAGATTTTGTAAATGCACCCAACTGGCTACCGGTTACTTTCTGCATTAACGATGGCAAATGGTTCGATATCAACGCGACAGAAATACTCTCCATCGAACGAAACCTTGACCTTAAAACCGGCCTGCTAACCCGTCTGCTGAAAGTACGGGATGAAAAAGGGAATGAAACACTAATCGAGTCGAGTCGTTTTACTTCTATGGCTGATGCTCACTTATCATTGTTGCAATATTCAGTTAAACCACTGAATTACAGCGGAAAAATCACGATTAAAACCGGGATAAACGGGGCGATTATCAATGATGGCGTCGAACGGTATAAATCGCTCAACCAGCAACACCTCAAAACAGTAGACCAGGGAGCAGATGGCAACCGGCATTTTGTTTTGGTATCAACCACCCAATCCGGGATTCAGATTGCCGAAGCTGCAGACCATATCTTCTATCAGTATGGTAAAAAGTCGGCAGTGAAACTCGCCGGCGATGTTTACCCATCGGCTGTTTATGGAATTGCATCCTTCGAGGTTAAGAAAGAAGAAGCTATTTCGGTCGTCAAAAAAGTGTCTGTTTATACATCGAAACCCGATGATGTTAAAGATCCGCTCGCTTCTGCGTTTTCCGCACTGGATAATTCCACCCTAAGTTTTGAAAAACTTTTTGAAGCCAGTACATTCTCCTTGAAATTGATCTGGGATAAAATTGATATGCTGATTGAAGGGGACCGTTTCTCCCAAAAACTGTTGCGTCTCCATTTATACCACCTGATGGTTTCCATGTCGCCGAATAACAGTACAATTGATGCCAGTATCACGGCCCGCGGGCTTCATGGCGAAGCGTACCGTGGTCATATTTTCTGGGACGAACTTTTTATCATGCCTTTGTACGATATCAATCTCCCGGAAGTTGCCAAAGCAATGCTGATGTACCGTTATCAACGGCTAGCTAAAGCAAAAGAATATGCAAAAGAATATGGGTTTGCAGGAGCCATGTTCCCCTGGCAGAGTGGTTCCGACGGACGGGAAGAAACACAGGTTATACACCTCAATCCACTGAACGGACAATGGGATGCCGACCACAGTTCCTTGCAGCGCCATGTTTCGCTTGCGGTGGCTTTCGATATATGGCAGTATTTCCAGGTTACTGACGATCATGATTTTATGAAAGCTTACGGGACAGAAATGTTCCTTGAAATCTGCCGGTTCTGGGCAAGCAAATGCCACTGGAACGAAAACCGTAAACGCTACGACCTCACCAAAGTGATGGGTCCTGATGAATTTCATGAGCAATATCCTGATGCGAGCGAAGGAGGTTTGAATAACAACGCTTACACCAATCTTATGGTGGCATGGGCTTTCAGGAAAGCTGAACTGATTCTTGAATCCTATGGTGAAAAAGGGATGGCGGAATTCGGCAAACTCGGATTCGGAGAAACTGAATTGAAAAAGTGGAAAGATATTTCTGAAAAGTTGTTCCTTGATATCAATAAAGAAGGAATAATTGCTCAATACGAAGGATATTTTGATCTGAAAGAACTCGACTGGGAGTTTTACAAAAAGGAATACGGTAATATTTACCGCATGGACCGCATCCTGAAAGCCGAAGGTCTTTCTCCCGATGAATTTAAGGTGGCTAAACAGGCTGATTTGCTGATGACCTTTTACAACCTCGAAAAACCGGAAGTCGATAGCTTACTTACCGGTTTAGGATATTCGTTACCAGATGATTACTTGCAGAAAAACCTTGAGTATTATTTTGGACGCACATCACATGGTTCTACCCTGAGCCGCATTGTACATGCACGCCTGGCTTCCATTGCCGGCAACAGGGAAATGAGCTGGAAACTATATTCCGAAGCACTTGCCAGCGATTTTGTTGATATTCAGGGAGGTACTACTGCTGAAGGCATTCATGCAGGCGTAATGGCAGGTACGGTGTTGATCGCGTTGTCAACATTTGCAGGTATTTCGTTCGATAACAATTATTTATCCCTACAGCCTCAGTTACCAGAAGCTTGGGAATCAATGAGTTTCGGTCTGACTTTTAAAAGTACACGATTCAATGTTAGAATAACTGTTTCACACATCCGGATCAATGCTGATAAAGATGCTGAAGTACTTATCAATAATTCAAAATTGAAAGTATCGGCAGGTAAAGAATTGGTATTTAATTTGTTGTGAAGAATAAGTGTGAAGAATAAGTAAAAATGAAGTGCATATCTTCGTGATACTTAGTGCCTTCTTTGTGGCACTTTGTGTTACAGCTATTCTAAGTTAAAGCAAAGTAGTTCAAAGAGATGCGTAAAAAAGGAAAATTCTTTAAATGACTTTTCTGTTGAAATAGAATACACTGACTAATTGCCATTTGTTAAAAAGATATTAACGTTAAAAATTAAAATACAATGTTAGGCGACGTATTATTAATTACCGAAAAACACCAGAATGCAGGCGAAAAAATTATTGAACAGATTCTCGCCAACCGGAAACCAAAAATGATGATCGGCATATCCGGTGAATCCGGTTCAGGGAAATCGGAGCTGGCTCATGTTATTGCCAAAGGCTTGCGCAAGCATGGAATTTTTGCCAAACCGCTTCATATCGATAATTACTATCGCATTCTTCCGTTGCTCCGCACCGAATGGCGTAAGGAAAATGGAATCCAAAATGTGGTAGGCTATGGCGAATACGACTGGGATACCATTAACCGTAATATTGCCGAGTTTAAAGCCGGGCAGGTATCAACCGGTCCGTGCGTTGACCTTGTTACCGAGCAGGTTGACCAGCTTACTACCGATTATTCAACCGTGGATATGCTGGTGGTTGATGGCTTGTACGCTATTAAAACCGAAGGAATTGATCTCAGTATTTTTATTGAGTTAACCTATCACGAAACCAAAAAAGCACAGGTTGTCAGGGGCAAAGAACCTCAGAATGAATATCGTATGGCGGTTTTGGAACAGGAACACCAGATGGTTATGGCGCTGCGGCCAAAAGCTGATATATTGATTACGATGGAGTATGGGGTGGAAATAGTGAAGAGTGAATAACGAGTAATGAAGAACTTTAGGGAAAGGAAAGTTGAATTGAAACGGGTAGCAGGCCAAAGTATGGTGGTAGCCTTCGACCGGAAGAGTATAGAATTGCCAGTGCCTGAAATAATGGGTAGTGAATAATTATGTGTATAGCAACTATACTATTTTATTTTGCAGAATTGACTAACTTCTCCTCTTTCGCGGAGATTGGCGGTTATCGAAAAAATTAAGGATAATTAATTTAGTATCGCTGACCCGGTAGAAGATATTGATCTGTTTCACTACGGGAAATCCCCTGATTCCTTTTTCTTTATTTTCAATAGTGCCTATGTCAGGGAATTCGGCAAGTGTGTCAAGCGTATCGTAAACTTTTCTAACAAATGCCTCTGTAACTCTCTGATTCCATTCTTTCAGCAGATATTCGATAATAATATCAAATTTACGATCTGCTTGCCTGGTCCAGTATATTTCTAGAGCCATTTCTTATGTTTCATTTTCATTTCATCGTTGCTAATGAGATATTCCGGATGTTCACTTTCTCCAAGTGCTGAAATTAGTTCCTCTTGTTCCATAATTGTCAACCTATTCCATAGCTGACCTTCTTTAGTCAAAGATCTTTTTTTAACAAGATCATAGAAACTAGCCAGAAGATCCACATTTTCAATGCTGTCAATGAGACTGTGAAATTTTTTCTTAATTTCTATTGTATCCATTTGTTTATTTTTTTTACACTGAAACCGCTTCGCCAGATTACTGATCTATAGTATATTTTATGAGTATGCACTCCAGCACGCACTCAGCTGAGTTCAGACTGAATACTCCGCATATAGTGAAAGCTATGGAGATTGATTAAAATATCATTATTCTCTGTTTAGTTCGCCTTACAACAAAATTAATGAAAACTTTAGTCCAATTTGAAAATATTAAGTGAATATTAACTGTTTGGGATTTGGAGCCTGGTCTTAGGAACTTTTCACTTCGCAACAACAATAAAAAAAACAGCTCCCGAAAGAGCCGTTTTTTACATTTTAATTTCGTCCTGGTTTTTGTTTAAAAACCTGTAATCAGTTAGTTGGTAGGAATTTACCGGGGTAAGGTTAATCCATTTCTTATATTTAAAGTACCATTTCCATTGAATAGAACGGAACAGTCCGCCCTGTCTTAAAAATGCATATACAAACGGATGAAGATTAATCATCAGATACGGTTCATTCTGGTCCTGAAGGAGATACTGTAAATTATTTTCGATTTCGTCGGTTAACAGGATACTTGGTTTTATTTCACCTGTTCCACCGCAGGAAGGACATTTTTCGAGTATTGACAAATTAGTTTCAGGACGCACACGCTGGCGTGTAATCTGTACCAGTCCAAATTTGCCTGGAGGCAGAATAGTGTGTTTGGCATTGTCCTTCGCCATCTCGTCCTTCATCCGCTGATATAACTTCCGGCGATTCGAGCCTTCGTGCAAATCGATGAAATCGACTACAATAATTCCGCCCATATCGCGAAGCCGCAATTGCCGGGCAATCTCGGTAGCAGCTTCCAGGTTCACCGAAAGGGCATTTTCCTCCTGGCTGCTGTCGCTGTTTACCTTATGACCGCTGTTTACATCAATTACATGCAGTGCTTCGGTATGTTCGATAATCAGGTAAACGCCGCTTTTACTGGTAACAATTTTACCAAAGGAGTTTTTAATCTGTTTGTCGATACCAAAATTATCGAAAATGGGTATTTTCCCTTTATACACTTTTACTATATCAACCTTATCAGGTGATATTGTGCGTATATAATTCTTCACCTCTTCGGCTACTGCAGGATCGTCAACATGAATATTGTTGAACGATTCGTTAAGCATATCGCGAAGGATAGCTGAAGTACGGTCGAGTTCGCTGATAATTTTTTGCGGAGCTTTGGCCCCGTACATTTTCTGCGCAACCGATTCCCATTTCTGCACAAGCGAATAAAGGTCGGCATCCAGGTCGGCAACACGCTTTCCTTCGGCAACAGTACGTATAATTACACCGTAGTTCTTGGGCCTGATGCTCGAAATAAGTCTTTTCAGACGGTTCCGTTCTTCGGCACTCTTGATTTTCTGGGAAATAGAAAGCCGGTTACTGAAAGGCACCAGTACTAAGTAGCGACCTGCAAATGAAATTTCGGATGAAATGCGGGGACCTTTGGTTGAAATTGGTTCCTTTGCGATCTGAACCAGTATTTGCTGGTTGGGAGTAAGTACCTGGGAAATTTTGCCGGTTTTTTCAATATCCGCTTCCACTTCAAAATCAGACATCTGGATCTGGGCTTCTTTACCAGCCAGTGCATTACGGGTATATTTCTGAAACGAATTGATTTGTGGTCCCAGATCGAGGTAATGCAAAAAAGCGTCTTTCTCGTATCCTACATCAACAAAAGCAGCATTGAGGCCGGGCATAATTTTCTTTATCCGACCCAGATACACATCGCCAACAGCATAACTATTGTTGGTTTTTTCCTTATTCAGTTCTACCAACACCTTATCTTCCAGAAGCGCGATATTCACTTCCGATGATTCGGCATTTATTATTAATTCTTTATTTACCACAACCGGGATAGCTTTCAGATAATTACACCTTTACATATAGGTATACTACACAATACGCAAAAGGATGTGAGAGTAAAAGTAAGTAAAAAAAATTTCATCACATGAAATAACACAAATTTCATGTGATGAAATCATAGATTCAAATTGTGGTTATTTCTTCTTATGACGGTTCTTGCGTAAACGTTTTTTGCGTTTATGCGTCGACATTTTATGTCTTTTTCTTTTTTTTCCGCTTGGCATAGCTTACTTATTAACAATAGGGATTCTGAATTACTTAACTTTATTCTTCACTTCACCAACGAAAACCTTAGCAGGTTTAAATGAAGGAATATTGTGAGCCGGGATGATAATGGTTGTATTTTTTGAAATATTACGGCCGGTTTTCTCAGCTCTTTGTTTCACAACGAAACTACCAAAACCTCTGAGATAAACATTTTCGCCATCAGCCATTGCTTTTTTAATAGCATCCATGAATGCTTCTACGGTTTGCTGTACAGCTACTTTTTCGATGTTGGTTTTACTGGCTATTTCAGCAACGATTTCTGCTTTAGTCATTTTACAAAATGTTTTAATGAATTGATTATAAATTTCTTAATGGGGTGCAAATATAGGGAGTTTTTTTAACTCCCAAGCGAAAGCATAGTTTTTTTACATAGTTTTTTATAAAAATCTTGTTTTTTCTCCTTTCCAAAAAATTTCTTTCTCAAAACTGTAGGATTTTAAAAAATAATACTACTTTTGCAGTCCCTACCAAGTACGGTGTCGTAGCTCAGTTGGTAGAGCAACGGACTGAAAATCCGTGTGTCACTGGTTCAATTCCAGTCGACACCACCCGAAGGGACTTAAGGACTGGATTTACTTCCGGTCCTTTTTTGTTTTCCGGGGTTAACAATTTTAAATGCAGCCGGAATGGGATCAAGCTCAAAAGGTATCAGGTTCAAAAGTTTTGGAGCTAAGATAAAATAATGACTTATGTAAAAATTTAAAGTCAATGGAAATCAGAGACTTATTTGAATTATTGTAGTCTGGACGGGGAGAACCGATTGTACCCTACCTTATCATTCATAAGTGTCAGATGATAATCATATCATCATTATAATTCCTTATTCTATCTCATCAGAATCCAAACATAAAAGATCGTTATGCTTCTATTAACTGAATAATTACAAATAATAATGTTCAATATATTGCACATCATGGTTCATTATTCACTAAGTTTGAATCTTTAATACGGAACCACCATTTATAAAAGATCTGATCAAATGCTGTTAGCTTAATTCTTAGTATTAATAGTCCCAAATGATGAACTAAATTATTACCTAAAATTATTGTATGAATCGTGCTTATTATAGTGACTCAATCACAAATTTTCTTATTTCATCTCCAGAAGAAATAATAGGAAAAATTGCTTTGAAAAATGAATTTTCTTTAGAGCAAACTCAAAAGGAAGCATGGTTTGCACAAATCATCATATTAAAAGAAGTTTTACCACCTTATACAGGATCAATCTATTTTGAATACACTATACCTCGTATGGGTCAGCGTATTGACGTTGTTATTCTAATAAGTGCAGTAATCTTTATTCTTGAATTTAAAATAGGTGAAAAAGAATATAGTTCCAATGCTATTGACCAGGTAATGGATTATGCTTTAGATTTAAAAAACTTCCATGAATCAAGCCACGAACAATATATTGCACCTATTCTAATAGCCACGAAAGCGAAAAATATCTTTTCAATTATTGCTACTACCCCTCAGAACGATAAGCTTTTACTTCCGATTAAAAGTAATGTTTTATTGCTCAATAAGGTAATCGAAGATGTCCTAATATTCAGTGAAGGGAAGGATATTGATCAAAATAATTGGGAACAAGGCCGGTATTGCCCGACTCCAACTATTATTGAAGCTGCGATGGCTTTATACAATAACCATTCTGTTGAGGATATTTCCCGCAGTGATGCTAGCGCTATAAACTTGAGTCAAACGTCAGATGCCGTATCTAAAATAATTCGTTCCTCTAAAGATAATTCCCGCAAATCCATTTGCTTTGTTACAGGTGTTCCTGGTGCGGGTAAAACCTTGGTCGGTCTTCATATTGCAACAACACACATTGACAAAACTAATGATCTATATAGCGTATTCCTTTCCGGGAATGGTCCTCTTGTAGCTATTCTTCGAGAAGCACTTGCCAGAGATAAAGTTAAAAGAGAAAAGGAGAAAGGCACAAAAGTAAAGAAAGGAAAGGCGCTGAGTGATGTTAAGATGTTTATCCAGAATGTCCACAATTTTCGGGATGAATGCCTTATAGATATTTCTTCAGCCCCTATTGAGCATGTTGCTCTTTTCGATGAAGCTCAACGTGCCTGGAATTTAGAACAGACCTCAAATTTTATGAGTCGAAAAAAGAATCGTCATAACTTTAACCTGTCTGAACCAGAGTTTTTGATATCGTGCCTTGATAGGCATGAAGATTGGGCTGTTGTTGTTTGTTTAGTTGGAGGAGGGCAGGAAATAAATACCGGTGAGGCCGGAATCACAGAATGGATTCAATCATTAGAACGATCATTTACGGGATGGGACATTTATATTTCCGATAGGCTTGCAGACAGTGAGTATAATGCAGGAGAAGTTTTGAAAAAATTAGAATCCAGACCAAATGTAGTCTATAATAAATCTTTGCATCTGGCTGTATCAATGAGATCATTCCGCGCTGAAGATGTTTCACTACTTGTTAAGCAAATACTTGACCTTAACATTGAGGAAGCAATTCATACCTTCAAAAAAGTGAGAGAAAATTATCCAATTGTTATTACTCGCGATCTATCAAAAGCAAAACAATGGCTTAAACAGCAGGCACGTGGAACTGAGCGTTATGGGATTGTAGTTTCTTCACAAGCTGAACGATTGAAACCTCATGCCATTTTCGTTAAATCTACGATGGATCCGATTCATTGGTTTCTTGATGGAAAGGATGATGTCCGATCATCATATTATCTGGAAGATGTTGCCACTGAATTTCACGTGCAGGGATTAGAACTAGATTGGGTATGCGTAACATGGGATGCTGATTTCAGATACACTGAAACCGGTTGGGACAGTTGGTCATTTGTCGGAAGCCGCTGGAATCATATTAGTAAATCTGAACGTAAGTTATATCTTAAGAATGCTTATCGTGTGCTTTTAACTCGTGCTCGCCAAGGAATGGTAATTGTAGTCCCATCAGGTGATGCTGAGGACCATACAAGGCCACCAAAGTTTTATGATTCAACTTTTGAATATTTAGCGAAAATTGGGTTTTCTGTGATCTAAGTGCGGATATTGCAGCAGTCAGTAGAATGTTAGGGCATAAGAAATTGTCAACTACCCAAATTTATGCGAAAGTAAGTGACAACTCCCTGCTCAATCTAACGAGGCTGATGGACGAGATGTGATAGGCAAATAGAGTGCTGACCAACTCCTGTAATACGCATTGTGTATGCCCTTATTCGGCTTATATTGGAGAAATCCTGTTGCGTATTACAGGAGTTGTTGTTTAATAATCACAAACTCAAACAAAATCCAACAATTGGATAATATACGATTACTATTATTTGTTTTCGATAGATATGCCTTCGTGTGCTATTTCGATAGTTTCAACAGCCGGTTCGTTGCCATCCGATTTCATATCGGTTGCTGTTATTTTGGTCGGCCATGCATTCAATACTGTCCAAGTCATGGTCGGAGCACCGGCTTCGTCGAGCAAACTGATAGTAATAGGTACCCGCTTAATTGTGTTTAGCTTAATCTGGTTATACCAATCCCAATATTTGTTATCCGACTTAAAAACACCTTTTTTCAAAGTGATATGGCCGTTCTTTGCTATACCAGGCATTTTAACGGTTGAGAAAACAGGACTGTTTCCATGCCTGTATTCAATTATCTGGGTTTCTGAGTCAAGTCCGGAAACTTCCTGAAATGCAATCTCAGTTGAGTCCCACATCACTTTGAAATAAAATTTAGCCATTGGCCAGGCGCTCGTTGATTGAGCTGATCCATCATCTGCCATAATTATAAATTTTTCCGATTAACACTGTTATTACTATTTGCTAATTACGATTTCTGCATTTGCTGTTGGAAGGTGATTTCGATGAACTCTGCTGGCCTTATGATAGCGACCAGAATAGTTATCCTCATTATTCCATCCAGAATATCATTAGCGGTCATAGTGTCGCCCAATCATACATGGACTGAATACCCCTGATCTGGCTTACTTCCGACCAGAGCACCTCTTTTCCATTGTGAAAAAAGAAAATTCTCAATCATACTTTTTACAGTTACCCAAGTTATTGAGTTATTAGGTTCAAACACATATGCTTTTGATGCCAATTTCACTGATTGTTCCAGCATCATCATCGTTCTTCTGACATTGATATATCTATAATCCAGGCTGTTTCCATCCAAAGTTCGGGCTCCCCATACCACAACACCTTGTCCGACAAATGACCTGATGGCATTAATTGATTTTCCATCTAAGGGCGCGTTTAAGTCTGCCTGGTCTTCATGAGTGATGTTTACCAAAGGGCGGACAACGCCATTTAATGAAACATTAGCAGGAGCTTTCCAAACGCCTCTTGTATTGTCAACCATTGTATAAATTCCAGCCATTGCGGAGGCGGGTGGCAATACATTCAGCCTGTTACGAATCTCTTCTACCAGGCTTTTATATGCGAGGCTCAAAGAAACAAGTGACTTATTTAACTCTTCTGCTGACAGACCAGTTTCCTTATAGGTTGTCAGTCCGGTAATAAGATCAAATATTTGCCTTTGTTTTGTACCCTCATCCGGTGGAGAGGTTGCTGAAAGGCCTTGCTCTTCAAGCAACACTTGTTGAAGAACTGGCAGGCTGTCTTCAGTCAGGCTTTCAAATGAAATATCCGGTGCATTCACAAAAGTTGTTTCCAGCCACGGATAATAGGCTGCTGCATAGCTAAGGCCATTATTACCGATATTTCCCCTGAAAGTATTAATCACATCACCTTCCGGATCTTTACGGTCTTGGTAGCCATCGTAAACGTCAAGAATAGCAATCCTGCTCATCATCTTCCGGCAATGGGCAATGAAATTTTGATATACAGTGTAACAACCGGCAGAATCAAGTGACAATGCATCAGGCACCAAAACCATAGTCGGTTCCTGCTCTTTTTCAAGAGTCATGAGGCCACCACCGGGGTTATTTAGATCAGTTCCGTCAAGCAAGCCGGCAGTTATACCATTTTTATAGTCACCTACTGAAACAATATAGCAGGCACCTCCGCCATTTCCATAAAAAAAGCGCATTGCGTCGTACAATCTGTATGTAACTCCGAATCTTTCAAGAAGGTAATGTGTCTTGTTTAATATCAGGCGTTCTGAAGCAGTTGATTTATCAGGCAATTCAGTTAATTCAAACAATCTTTCGGGAGCTCCTCCAAAATACCGCATATAGTCAGCAAATGAAGTTATCCTGAAAGGTTTGTTGAGTAAGGATTGTGTTCCGTTCACTGCCTTTTCGGTGTACCCGATAAACGCTGGAACTGCGGTAGCAACTTCTACTACCGAATTTGGAAATGCATTTTGCTCAACAATATATACACCGGGTGTTTTCATCTGTGTCATAAGCATTTGGTTTAGATAAGCTTTCTTGATGCAATAATTAAGCTGTATGCAATGCAAACCGGACTCAGCAATATGAATAGATAATCAACAATATCAGGAATATTAAGTTCGATACCGGGAATTGTAAAAGATTTACGGGCAAATATGAATTCATTAGGATCATCTGCTTCAAACAATAACACCCGTATGAGTGAAGAATGATGCTAATTATGAATAATTATACCCGTTAGGGTATATTATTCTGTAATTGTATTAATTTTGTACCCGAAAGGGTATAAAATATGACATTACATGAATTTATAAAAGAAAGAAGAAGACTTGTTCTCTTAACCCAGCCCGAATTGGCTGAAAAGGCAGGTGTTGGCTTGAGATTTGTCCGCGAACTCGAACAGGGTAAAAAGACGCTGCGTTTAGATAAGGTCAATCAGGTTTTGAAATTATTTGGTTATGAAGTTGGTGTGGTACCCTCAATCCGAAATATACAGCCTGAAGATTTAAGATAAAATTAGAGTAGGCAAACACCTAAAACTTAATGTTGTAGAATAAAATTTGTTCACCGAAAATATGTGTTCATTTTAAATGAACAGTGCATTTTAATGAACATATACTGTGAGATCTTTAATGCAAACCTTGTTGAGCTTACTTTCTATATCAAACAGATCAAGTCAAAGTTTTGGAATATATTCTCGGATATAGCCAATTATTTCATCAAAGCTTAGTTGCTCCCTGTAGTAAAGCGTAGCTGAAGCTCGGTAGCGTTCTTCAAATCTTTTCCTGATATATTGATCGTTCAGTAACAATGCAGGATGCTCAGGCAATGGTATTTCTTTATCCGCTCCACGAAACCGGGCTGTCTTGTGAGCAAGATATTCAGGGGTGCCAATAAAATTCTGTACCTCCGGGTTTTTCAGTAGGCAATATACATCGTAATATTGTCGCATGAAATTCACTGGCTGCCCGCCTTGTGTTTCCTTCCGGTATTTGTTTACGATAGTCTGAATTTTTTCTACCAATGTATATCCCGGCAGATAGCAGAATATATTCAAAGCAGTATTGTCGATATATTCAAAATGCTCATTCAAAGATTTGACATAATCCATTACCCAGGATGAAATAGTAACGGGCCGGTTGGGTGCAACAGTATCAAATCCGGCTTCTAACAATATTCCGTCTTTCAACCCATTTATCGCTTCAGTGTAAGAGTTGTAATATAAACGAATTCCTCCGCTGCGGTATTTATCGGTATCATCAAAAGACGTATCGCGCTCAACTGTAATTATACCATCTATCTCAATTTTCTTTGAGAACAAGTCATAAAAAGCCTTCCTTCCTTCTCTGACCTCAGATTTATCATCTTTGCCTTCTATAGGTAAGCCAAAGTTGGTTTTGATATGAATATCTATATCCTCCGAAAACCGATGAATCAATCCGAATCCCTTCGAAAGTGATGTCCCGCCTTTTAATTCAAACTCAATGCCTTGTTGGTTCAATCCATACAGTATATGCATGATCCAGTAATCCTTCTCAACCAGGGCTGGTTCAATAACCTCTTTTCCCGATACTATCGCTAATAATTCTTTAAATTCCGGATCGTTGTGTATGAAATCAGGCATATACTTGTATTTTTCTGAGTGTTGCAAAAATCAACTTTCTTACACTTCCGGTACCATATTTACTTGCCATTTTCTTTAATTCTTCAGCATCGAACAGATTGACATTTCTTTGAAAAATACCTAAAACCTTTTCTGAATCCTCAGCTAGTTCGCTTAGGTTATTCAGTAGGTCAACAACCAGGTATTCGCGGCTAAGTGTTGCAGGAAATGTTGACTTTAACTTAAAAAGAAAGTTTCTGCTGTTCAGAGTGAATACTCCTCTGCGCTTGTGATTATATACCCAGGTGATATTGTATAGCTGAGTTAATCCCAATCCTAAAGAATTAAATACATTTGGTGAAAAAAGCAAGAAAGTATCATCCTTCAAAAATCGCTCGACCAAACTATGATCGGTAGGAGGGCTGACACCGAATTTTGATTTCTTAGGTGCATAGTAGATTCCCTGGCTTAGCTTCTGAAGAGTTCCATCCTCAGTCAGCATGTGCAAATGTCTGTCTACAGCCGTTGTCCAGTTTTCAATATCTGAGCGTCTGTATACTTCACCAGGCTGGATGTGCTGTTTCAAAGATTGTAATATGGTTTTCATAATGAGTACAAAGCTACAATAAAAAATTCAATTTGCATGATATTTAAAGAAATTTTCATGCATAATTAAATTTTCAATTAATCAGCTGCCTTTTCGAGTAATAAAAATAAGCATTTTGCATCTATATGATAGGGTGGCCACAACTCTCATAAATCTTGCCGATAATGAAGACAAGAGTGCTTATAAAAAACTATAATACGGCAGCAAAGCCTGTTTGCTGCCGCAAATTTGAATTATGTGTTTACAATTTATAATGACGTTTATTATCAGCAAACTTAAATAGTATGGCGATAATAATTGGCAATTGCTTATCATTCAAATCTGAACATAAGTAAACTGAAGATATTGAATAAACATAATTCTAAGCAACATAGGGATAAAATAATATTTTGTCTTATCTTTGCAGTACATAAGCTACATAATTAAACATATAATACGTCTATGCAGCTTCTAGATTACAATAAATAAGAACTAAGCATTAATGACTTACGATCTTGAATAACTTGGATAATAAGTCTCCCCAACGGAGAGATTTAGAGGGGTCTTTATTCTCAAATACAGCATATTATTTCTTTCAGTTTTCTTAATAAAATATTCCAGTAATGGTAACTCCAGCAAAAACAAATTGGTACAGCATGAGCGATCAGGCAATTGTCTGCCAACTCGGGATTTTTCTCCGGCAGATTCGGCTGAATCAAAATCTTACCCAGGAACAGGTAGCCGAAAAAGCCGGACTTTCCCGCTCTGCAATCAGCGACATAGAAAATGGGAGGACCGTCGCCTCAATGCTGACAACTGTACAGATATTAAGGGCTTTACAGCAATTGCAACTGCTTGACAATTGGCAGGTCACCAGCCAGGTAAGCCCTTTACAGATGGCCAAATTAAGCGGAAAGGAGCGTTTGCGTGCATCAGGAACAACAACAAAGAAGGAGGATAGCGAATGGTAGTTGCTAATGTAGATATTTGGGGCAAATTTGTTGGTGCTGTTTTATGGGACCAACAATCCGGAATTGCCAGTTTTGAATACGATCCGACCTTCCTTCGCAATAATTGGGATATCTCACCCCTCACAATGCCAATATCCGAAGCAAGTAATGGAAAAATATTTCGCTTTCCAGAACTGCCGGAGAAAACCTATTATGGCCTTCCCGGATTATTGGCTGACTCACTGCCGGATAGATTCGGTAATCAATTGATCGACTTGTGGCTTGCTACACAAGGCAGGGAACCTGGAAGCATGAATCCGGTTGAAAGACTCTGTTATATGGGCAAACGAGGAATGGGGGCTCTCGAATTCCGCCCTGCAACACGCATTGAAAAAGGAGATTCCAATATTCTCGAAGTTTCAGAACTTGTTAATCTGGCACAGTCAGCAGTCACTCGAAAATCACACTTAAAATCTAATCTATCCAACGATGAAGCACATACATTACTTGATATTATTCGTGTAGGTACTTCTGCTGGCGGTGCCAGGGCAAAAGCAGTTATTGCTATCAATAAACACAACACTGTCAGGTCAGGTCAGTTGGATGTTCCTGAAGGATATTCACATTGGCTTATAAAATTGGATGGAGTTTCAGATGAACAACTTGGCGAACCTAAAGGATTCGGGCGAATTGAATTTGCTTATTACAAAATGGCATTGGATAGTGGAATAATAATGAGTGAAAGCCGCCTGCTTGAAGAAAATGGAAGGGCACACTTCATGACCCGCCGCTTCGACAGGCTTGAGCAAAATAATAAGCTGCACATGCAGACATTGTGTGGCCTGTGCCATTTCGATTATAACAATCCCAATGCGTATTCATACGAACATGCCTTCCAGACAATGCGAAATCTTCGTTTGCCGTATTCAGCAGCCGAGCAACTGTTCCGCCGAATGGTATTTAATGTAATTGGCTCTAACAATGATGATCACACAAAGAATATTTCTTTCCTCATGAACGAAACTGGTCAGTGGAGTCTGTCACCGGCGTATGATGTGACATTTGCCTATAACCCTTCAAATCTATGGCTGTCACAGCATCAACTGTCAATCAACAACAAACGCCGCGATATTACCCGAAATGATTTAGTCTCACTTGCTACCCAAATGAATGTAAAAAAAGCAAATGAGATCATCGAAAATGTCAAAGATGTAATTAGCAACTGGAATGAATATGCATCCAATTCAGGAATTGCCGGATCTCAGATTCAAGCAATTGGATCAACCCATCTGTTAAAAATCTGAAATGTAAATACGCAGATTTGAAAAGATTTAGGTTTCAATATTTATCTGACAATGGTAAACGACCATACTATATCCGATAAACTAAAAATTTTCAAATCCCTGTTCAGGGGGAGAGAAGATGTGTTTGCTATCAGGTGGGAAAAAGGGACTAAAAGTGGCTATATGCCTGCTTATCAATTTGACTCCTATTTCTATCGGTCACATAAAATTAAAGGAGGTAATTTTAATGATTTCCAGGATAAATCTTACTTGCCATTCGATGATGAACAAATTGAGAAACATTTAAATGGAGATCATCAGGCGGGTATTTATCCGTTACTACCAGATAATAGATGCTGGTTTATTGTTGCAGATTTCGATAAAGAAAATTGGATTGAAGAATGCCGCACATTTATAAATACTTGCCGACAATATGATATTCCGGCATTTCTGGAAAGGTCGCGCTCGGGAAAAGGTGGCCATATCTGGATATTTTTTAACCAACTATATCCGGCCTTAAGGATTAGGAAAGTAATCCTTTCATTGTTAACAAAATCTGGCATCATTTCACAGTTTGATAAAAATTCCAGTTTCGATCGCTTATTCCCAAATCAGGATTTTCTCTCAGGTAAAGGTTTGGGGAATTTGATTGCTTTACCTCTTTATAAGCCCACATTTGAACACGGAAATAGTTGCTTCATTGATACGGAAACACTTACTCCTTTTAATGACCAATGGCAGTATCTTGCTGATATCCAAAGAATATCAATAAAAAGTTTGGATGAGCTATACAATAAGTTGATTGAAAGCAGAATTGAAATACCTTCCGAAAACCATTCATCATCAACTCTTTCCATTAAACTCAACAATGCTCTTCATATAAATCGCGGAGCAATTCCCGTGCTTTTGAGTAATTTCATTAAAGAAGAATTGAATTTCATCAATTCAGAATACATCATTAAAAAGAAAGTTGGAAAGAATACACACGGAATTGAGCAGCATTTTAAATTTATAGAAGAAACAAGTACTTCAGTAATCATTCCCAGGGGTTTTACAGGCAGGTTCCTGCGTTTTTGCAAAGAAAATAAAATCGAATTTGTTTTTGAGGATTTACGTAAGAAACAAACTGCTGTTTCTTGCCTATTTAATGCGGTTCTGAGGGAACATCAGGTATCTGCAGTTGAGGCTACTACCAAAAAAGATATAGGTGTAATTGTTGCCCCACCAGGTACAGGTAAAACTATAATTGGGCTTAAAATTATTGCAGATAAACAGCAGCGTTCCCTTATCATTGTTCACCGGAAAACACTGATGGATCAATGGGCAGAAAGGATAGAGGCTTTTCTGGGTATTCCAATACATGAGATTGGAAAAATTGGGCAAGGGAAATTGAAAATTGGCAAAAGTATAACCATAGCCACTATTCAAAGCTTATCAAAAGAATTGGAAAAACCTGAAAACACAACATTATTGGACGCTTTTGGAACCATAATTGTTGATGAATGTCACCATATCCCTGCTGAGACTTACAGAAAGGCAATTTCTAAATTGAATAGCTATTATTTGTATGGACTCACAGCAACCCCTTTCCGGAAGTACAATGATGGCAAACTGATTTTCATTCATTTAGGTGAAATTATTTCAGAGGTTAAACATCAGGACATCAGTTTTGCTCGTCAGGCTAAAGTTATTATTAGAGACACTGATTTGGATATCCCATTCAATTCAAAAACAGATCAGTTCGAAACACTTTCCAGGATATTGGTTCATGATTCAACGCGCAATAAATTGATATTGAAGGATGTAACCACTGAATTGAAATCAGGTAAGAGAGTTATAATTATCACAGAAAGGAAAGAACATATTGATTCACTTTACCAGTTCCTGAAACAATCTTTTGAGGTAATTCCATTAAGCGGAGATGATTCAGAGAATAGTCGGGCACAAAAATGGAAAACACTCCAGTCCGGGAATTACCAGGTACTGATAACTACAGGTCAATTCTTTGGAGAGGGAACAGATTTACAGAATGCGAATTGTCTGTTTCTTGTTTATCCTTTTTCATTCCAGGGAAAGCTGATTCAATACATCGGCAGGGTTCAACGTTCAGAAGTTACCCCAACCATATACGACTATCGGGATTTTAAAATAGACTACTTGAACAAGCTTTTTCTGAAACGAAACACCTGGTATCGGAAAATAGAAAAACAAGCCACATTGTTTGATGATCCGGAAGAAGAAATAATTCCGGTTAGCAAAGAAACCTTTCTCATCGATAAAAACATTGTTGTACCTATTGAAAGCTTAGATTTCAGATATGGTGGAATTGCATTTAAATATGAAGCACCCGGGCTAAAAGCGTATTTGGAATTTGAGATTGAGAACGAAGCCATACGCCCTGAATTTGAAGTATTAAAACCATATTTCTCAAAAATACTGCAATCGAAAAATGTTTCAGTTACTATACATGCTGAATTTGAAAATAACGCAATTATTTCACAATTAGCAGCTTCTGCAGACACTGAAAAAATAAACAGAGAAATCATTGAAGGGGTAAGATTCCGCTATTTTTCAAAATCCTTTTTGGGCGGATCGGTTAATAAAGGGCTTAAAGAAAATATATTGGATGTAAAACAATTACAATCAGGCGATCAGCTTTATAATTCCGGTGAAGAATTATTGAATGATCTCCTGAACAGGAATCAATACAGACATTCCAAATATTTGCGGTATTTGGCAGATCGTCATGCAGCTAAGCTGCTCAAAATCCGTTTTGTTCTCAATCCTTTTTCATTTGTTTTCCTTCTAGTAGGCGATGAACAGTTTCATATCATCATGGAAACACTCGATACCGAAGAAGCAACCTACCTATGGCATTTTGATAAAGCGATTAACTCTCTGCCAATGATATTAAAAGAAATATATAACCATTTAGCAATCATTCGTAACAACGGAAGACAAGTTTTTCTGGATTCAGCTCCCGAATATTTCAGCAGGATTTTACATGATTATACTGACGAAAAGAAAGGGTTTATAAAATGGAAAGATATTTTGGAAGAAAGACTGGCTTAATCTTCTCCAAATTATGTAAGAAAATCAAACATCAAAGAAATTTAACTTTTAACTGATTATGATCTCTCGACAAAAAGAATTAGCACGTATTCTTGCTGAAAGTAAATTTGTGATTCACTATCCTGTGTTTTTAAATAAGAGCGTTTTTTACTCCAGTTCTTATCATAATGTTATTAGCGATGTGTACAAGTCATTGGGTGGTGTTTTGCATGAATATCCTACAAACTTTGGTAGTTTTGATATAATTTTAGACAATTGCGATATTGAATTAGATGAAGAAAACCACTTCAACCGTTATAGAAGAATTACGCTGGAAGCTCCTATATATCAGAATAACAAATATGTTCCTGCGGAGTTATACAAGCTCTATTGCGTTGATTTTGAACACAAAGGTGGGAGAACCGGCAATTTCTGGTCATCTCCTAGTTGCGAAACTCAATTTGGCAAATCAACAGTAGTAAATGATTTTTCTGGTAATGGTCCTGCACGCTGGAAACAACGTGCCTTTTACGATTTTCTCAAAGATGTATACAGTTTTTTGCAGGATAAATCAGTTTTTAGAATCTCAACATATGAATCAGCTGGCAAATCCTCTATAAATTCTATCTTAAAAAGAGGGAAGAATACAGATCTATTAATTGAGCATATAAAGAATAGGATATTCTCAATTTAGTCATAGATTAATATATTGACAACCTTCGCACGCACTGTGTGGTGGATGGCTCGCTATCTAGGATTCAATTATTAGGGCTTATGGGCATTCATTTTGTCAGTAAATCTTTCCCGATTCCCAATATCGAACTTAATAATAAAGATATTGTTGTTTGTCTATTCAAATGCTGAATCCGGCTTGCATTCTATAACCATGCAGCTTCAATCTGTCACACCCGTAAGGGTGTATAAGGTTGCTATTTGGAAATATTTATACCCGTTAGGGTGTATTATCATGTTCATTCAAATAATTTATACCCGTAAGGGTTCATTTTTATATAAATGCATTATATTTGTACCCGAAAGGGTATATATTATGACTTTAAGTGAATTTGTAAAAGAAAAAAGGCGACTAGCCAACCTTACTCAGCCTGAATTGTCAGAAAAAGCTGGCGTTGGTCTGCGCTTTGTCCGCGAACTCGAACAGGGTAAAGAAACTTTGCGTTTGGATAAGGTCAATCAGGTACTGCAACTCTTTGGCTATGAAGTGGGCGCTTTGCCATTAACCCGAAATACTCCGTAGGATGAGAAAAGCTGAAATAAAAGTAAACGATAAGACTGCAGGCTGGCTCACTCAGGACGAAAACGGGTATCATTTTCAATACGATAGGGTTTTCCTGGAATCCTCTGTTGCCGAGCCGGTCAGCGTTACTATGCCACTACAGGAAAAGCCTTTTGACAGTAAGGTGTTGTTTCCATTCTTCGATGGTTTGATCCCTGAAGGATGGCTACTTGATATTGCCGAAAAAAACTGGAAATTAAACCCGCGCGATCGTATGGGATTGTTATTGGTATGTTGTAAAGATTGCATCGGGGCCGTAAGTGTTCATAGTGTAATTGGGGAGGACAGTTTATGAAGAGATGTTTATATTGCTACGGATTGTTAGAAAATAACGAAGCAGATTTCCATTCAGCCTGCAGTAAAAAGATATTTGGCCAGGTAACTCCGCCAGTGATCAATTATCTTGAATCCCAAATGGAAGAGTTGGCTCTACAGGTTGTTCGCAGCCAGATGGCAGTCACTGGTGTACAACCCAAAATATCACTGGGTTTGTCACCAGGTGTGGGAAAGAAAGATCCAAAACGATTTACAATTGTAGGCCTGTGGGGCAGTTACATTCTAAAACCACCAACACAACAATATAAACAATTGCCTGAAGTTGAAGATGTCACTATGCACTTGGCTGGTATTGCAAAAATAAGGGTGGTGCCACATACTTTGATCCGCCTTCAATCAGGTAACTTAGCGTATCTGACAAAAAGGATTGACCGTGACAAAAAGAATAAACTGCACATGGAAGATATGTGCCAGGTAACAGAACGATTAACTGAAGATAAGTACCATGGCTCATACGAACAGGTTGCAAAGGCTATATTGGAGCACTCAGCCAATCCCGGATTGGATGTAATTAATTTCTTTGAACAGGTATTATTTTCTTTTCTTACCGGCAATGCTGATATGCATCTGAAAAATTTCTCCCTGATCCGTCAGCCGGGAATCGGCAATATACTATCCCCGGCTTTTGACATGGTAGCCACAGCACTTGTAAATCCAGCCGATGATGAAGATATGGCACTGACATTAAATGGCAAAAAGAAAAAATTAAGTCGTAAGGATTTCAGCATTGCTTTCACTTCCTTGAACCTAGATGGCAAGCAACAGGAAAATATCTTTAAGAAAATGGAGAAAGCCAAAGACAAATGGATGGAGTTTATAGATATCAGTTTTTTAAACACTGACTTTAAATTCGCTTACAAAAATATTATTCGGGACCGCTTTTCCAGGCTTGGGTTTTAGGCTGTTTATTATCCTTTTCCATAAGTATACAGATGGCAAACTGATTATCAACCATTTAGATGGAATTATTTCAGAGAAAAAACATCAGAAGATGAGTTATGCTCATCAGGCTAAAGTTATTATTCAGAATACTGTGTGTGTATGATATTCAATTCAAAGACGGATCAGTTTAAAACACTTTCCAGGATGCTGATATATGATTATACTGACGAAAAGAAAGGCTTTGTTAAGTGGAAAGATATTTTGGATGAAAGGATGATTTAATACAACCACAGGAATCCACCTTAACTCATTTTATTTACCAAATTTCATTCCATTTGTGTGTCTATCATGGGTCCATCTATTGATCCCCTTCCTATGAATTTAAAAGTATTTATCGATTCCCGGAACTAATTTCTACCTTGTGTCCATGGAATAATATTTTCACTTCAGAACAAATTCGATTATCTTTGAATCAAACAAATCCAAAAAAACATGAAACCTAAACTACTCTTTTCATTAATCGGCGCAATTGTAATTTTCGCCTGGCAGTTCCTGTCCTATGCGATGCCTAATTTTCATAAATCAGCAGCGGCTTATTCTCCGGTCCAGGACAGTATTTTAAAGATGTTAGAAGAACAGGGGCTTAAAGAGGGCATGTACTTTCTTGGGCAGCCGGATCCATCGCTGAGTCCGGATCAACAGCAGTCCTGGATGGAGAAAATGGAAGGCAAGCCCTGGGCAATAATCAATTTTCACGAATCAAATACCATGAGCATGGGAATGAATATGGCTAGAGGATTTCTGGTTTGTTTCGTGATTTCCTTTCTTTTATTCTGGGTCTTCCTGCAACAGAAGGACCCTACCCTGACGAACAGGCTGCTTCTTTCGCTGGCGGTTGGAATAATTGGGTTTTTCTTCGTTCCCTATACCAACTTCATCTGGTTCAAAGCACCGGATATATTTGCCCATTTCGCCGATGCCATTGTTCCCTGGTTAATATTAGGATTCATAGGCCACAAAATGGCACCATTGCAGAAGAATAGTCATAAACAGGAATAAATATAATCTAACCCGGAAACAAAGGGTCTAGTGTTTAATACACTTAAAGAAGCAGCAAAACCAATGAAATCTGCCGAAATTGCAGCCCTGGCCGGTATTGAAAAGGCAGCAGTTGATAAAGCAATACAGGCGTTGAAAAAGGAAGATCGGATTATTTCGCCTAAGGTCTGCTATTATTCCGCAAAATAGATACTTTCAGCAGAATTCTGATGATAAAAAAGAGCAATATTCTTATTCAGGATATTGCTCTTTTCGTTATAAACCGTAACAGATTTTTATGTAAAGATGGTAATGGAATGCACCAGAAAAATTCTTCCTTTTATATTAACACATCTGAATTCATCAGAGCAAACCGCTATTCTTCAAAACCATATAATGGTCCGGTTAAAAGAAACAGTAACCTTCAAACGTAGCCATCCGGGAAGGAATCTATACACGGTTTTAATGAATCCTTGCTCAACTACTTATTTTGAAAATTTATACTGATAATTATAGAACCTGCATCTTTCTAATTGCAGTATTATTGCCTGCAGTTATTCTGTAGAAGTATGCACCTGATGATAATCCTGCTGCATTAAACCCTACTTCATGTTGTCCTTGTGCAAATTCCTTATTAACGATCGTTTTAATCTCATCCCCAAGGACGTTATATATTTTAATTACAACATTTTGCTGCTCTGATAAATTAAATTTAATGATTGTTGTTGAAGAAAACGGATTAGGATAATTCTGATCTACAGAAAAACTGTGAGGCAAATTATCCACTTCTTTAAATGCAGTTTGTGTACCTATTGTGAACAAACCTGTGGTAATGGGACTTCCCAGGTAGGCTGCGTCAACTGCACGAATTGTCCAGTTATACTCACCGTCTTGTAACCCTGTTAATAACCACTCTGTTACTGCACTCACATTTCCAGGCTCAGGAAGACGACCGGGAATGGTAACCGGAACATTGTCATGATAGAGATCGAGGTCATAAGTAAGTGCATCAACCGGAGTGTGATCGTCATTGGCTGGTATCCACGATAGTCTGACGGTGTTTTCTCCCAGTAAAGAAATATCCAAACCAATTGGTGATGAAGGAGCATCGTTTTGCCCTGCTACATCATTCCGATAGACATGCATTTGTGCTTCAACAAGACCATTCCCGCCAGGAACGAAATATTGGCCTGCAATGAAATAGTCAAGATCACCATCGTTGTCGATGTCGAGCCATGAAAAAGTACCGCCACGGTCACCAGCTGCACGAGGTGAAGGAAGCTCATTCCCCGAATCAGTGAATACACCGTTGGTATTCGTGTAGATTCTGGCCCTTCCTTCAATATTTGACCCTGAATTATAATTACCGGCAAGAAGGATGTCCATGTCACCGTCGGAATCATAATCTGCCCAGGTAGCTGCCGTAAAATCGAACCAGCCTTCACTGTAAGGATCAGCAATAACCTCCACGGGAAAATAATTATCATTGTCATTGCGATATATTCGAAGCGTCAAAGGGGTATACGTTCCGTTTAATTCTTTTACATTGCCTGCAACCAGAATATCCAGATCGCCGTCTCCATCGTAATCGCCCCATTGAGCTTCACCTCGTTCAACAGAAAGTGTTCCCAGGATATCCTCACTTGTAAAGTTGCCATTCCCGTCATTACGATAACGGCGAATAAACCCATCATCAAAAAAAGGTGAAATGTTTACAAGCAGCAGATCAAGGTCCTGGTCTCCGTCATAGTCTGCCCATGAACTTTGAGCATGTTGAGTTGATGCGAAAACAGTATTGAGTGATGTAAAACTCCAACCATCTGTAACGTTGGGACCATCATTTCGCATCAATGCAGTTTCATAGGTAAATGAGGTATTGTTGAAAACTGAAGGGATAAGCAAATCCAAATCTCCGTCGTTATCAAAGTCGGCCCAGGTAATTGAACGCAGATCGAATTCCGCCTGACTATTTTCTTCCCAGTAGCCTGGTAAGCTTGTTTGGATCAGGTTAAGTGTTCCGGCATCGTTGCGGTAAATTACTGTCTGATCGTCAGTTCCCAGAGCAAGATCCTGATCGCCGTCTCCATCCAGATCACCCCATGCTAAATCCGATGCACCGGTTGTCAATGCACCAAGCGGCACATTTGTATAACTGAAATTCCATGTTGTTGAATCAATTGCTCCATTGTTCTCAATTAAGACTAAACGTTCTTCAACGCCCTGGTTATAAACAACATAATAACCCAATACCGCTATATCCAGATCGCCATCACTATCATAGTCAGCCGGAGCTGTAGTGATAACCCAGAAATCTTCATCTTGTGGTGTAACAAAAATTGAATCTATTGGAGTTACTTCTGTGAAGTCGCCGAAAGTGCCACCCGGAAGTGGCTGAACCGTGATAACCTGCAATGTGCTGCCAATATCACCGTCATCGTCAGTTACCGATAGTTCTACCCAATAGGTGTCAGGCGTTAAATACGTGTGTGAAGGGTTTTGTTCAGCAGAAGTAGTTCCGTCAGCAAAATTCCATAACCAGAATACAACCATCCCGTCGAGATCAGAGCTGGTATCCGTGAACTCTAGAGAGAGCCCTGTGGCTGAATATACAAAGGATGCAGAAGGTGGCTGGTTCTGGGGTGGCGGTGGCGGTCCGGAAAAGTGTTCAATTATACCATCATTTCCAACGGTCCATGCATCACCAACCGGGCTGGCCGCTATGGCGTTAAATAAGCCAGATCCGGATGAACCGATGTCAAGCACAGCCCACCCTTGTCCCCCATTAGCTGAATAGTAAGCAGCGTTTGAGTTTGTGCTTACCCATAACTCATCCGGACCCACTAAATAAATATCAGTCAGCTGATCAGATGTATTTGGAGTCGGTAAAATCTGCCAGGTAGCACCACCATCGTTACTACGAAAAGCTTCTCCATACCAGCCAACTGCATATCCAATATTCTCATCAAAGAAGTCCATATCCATGATCTGATGCGGAAAGCCAGGAAGATCACCCTGTGTCCACGAAAAGCCATTATCAGTGCTTCTGTAAAATATACCGGTAATATTGTTTGCCCAAATATTAGATCCTTCCATGTCGACAGTAACATACCCTCCTCCGAAGTCAGAAACCGCAGTCCAGATATTTCCACCATCGCTTGTATGATAAAGACTTGAGCCGCCTTGCCCTATTACCCAACCATCCTGGAGTGTATTAAAGTGAATATCTTCAGCAGGAGAGAGACCAAGAGGCATTGAGTTGGTTGCTGTCCAGCTCATTCCTGCATCAGTGCTCACATAAACCTGACCAATTTCATCTAATATTACTACTTCAGTTGGGTTAATTATCTGCACAGCTTTAATGTTATACAGTGATATTGCAGGTTGATTTATCCAGATCGAAGTCCCGCCCGAATTTGTCAGGACAGTTCCATTATTGCCAACTGCAATCAGATCTCCATTCGAAAAATAGTCTACATCATTCAATAATTCACTTGTTCCGCTTGCATTAGGAAACCAGGAATCACCATTAGCAGCAAAGTATACCCTTTCAGTTGCAGGTGAACCGACACCTCTTACGTCAGGATGAATCGGAACGGGACTTTGCGTGTTCATTTGTGCGTTTGCACTTGTTGATAGAAGAACTATAAGAATGGCGAGAATTCGCTTCATAATATTCACGGCCTGGAAACCCCGGCAGTTGAATCTATTGTTGTAATATATTTTTTTCATATTTTGTATTGTTAAATTTTGTTTAATTTAAAGAATTTAATCCGTTATTTTGAGTATAATTGCGTTGAATGACTCTCATCACTCCTAATCCGTCAATTTCCCACCTGCACTAATCCAATCAGTGATTTTTGCTTTGTCTGAAGCTGATAAAGGCCCTGATGGCGGCATGGTACCCTGATCAACTGCCAGGGATTTTATCCTTGAGCCATTTGAAACTATATTGGCATCGGATTCAAAGTTAATTCCACCGCTGTTTGAAGGTGCTGCATGGCAGCCTGACAATGCACAGCTACCTGTTACTACTGATTTCACAGCTAAAAACTTTGGGCCAGGTGTACTTCCGGTCGGATTTGGATTAGAGTCTTCGCTCTTTGAACAGGAAAATGTAATTCCAGTTACTGTAATAACGATGATGATAATAATTAGTTTTCTCATTGATGCTTGTTTAACGTGATTAATTATAATGAATTTTTGTTGAGGTTTAGAGGTTAATTGTAAAGTGAATTTCTTTAGTAAAATTCTGGCTTTCAGCTGTCAGCCACAATTCTGAATCAGTGAGCCGGGTAATTCCCCAATTGCCGCTCATTTCATCCATATGGAAATTTCCCGGTAATGTAATAAGCATCATATTATTAACCGATTCAACTGTATGCTTGTCGGATGTAAATTCATGGTTATTTATTACTTTCAGAAGGTTCCACATACCAAAATATAGTACACCTATTCCGGTACTGTGCACTGCAGCCGATCCGTCACTTTCGAATTTGAACAGGTATGTGCTGAAATCTGAAGTCAGATCTTTCCCAGATTCACTAAAGTAGGAGACTTTCCATGTACCGGCAGCTACAACAGCATTCTGTTTAACCAGATCTTCAGGTGAATCCGAAATGTGTTGAGTTTCTTTTTGACAGGATACTGAGATTGTAACCACAATTAACAATGTAATACAGGGTGTGTTTTTCATGGCCGGAGATATATTTGGTTAGGAATATTTGTTTCGGTTATTCTTTTGATGATGTAAAGATAGATTCATACAAAAGGCCGATTAAAATAAAGGATGATGAACGGGATTTATTGAATGATGAGTGGGATTATAAAACGACGGAATGAGGTATCACAAGCAGTCTGAATAAAGCTATAAAGTTCAGTCTGTCAATTCAGTTGGAGGTTCGGCCCTGAGTAATAGTGCAAAATACCATAATCTTTCCCTGTCCGCCTTATGCACTAACCAATCTCATTGCGACCGCTGCTGGAATTTCAATTATGAATCTATCAAGGACTGATTACCAATACAATATTTACCAAAGGCAGGGAATATTATTACAAAGTGAGGGCATTTAACACTGCCTGAAATACTTCCCGGAGCAATATTGCAAATGCCGTACCTATCTGCACTAAAAATTTATGACCTTGCGATTTACTTGAAGACAGTTGCATCAAAAAAATAAGACATGGTAAGCTTAAAATATACAGCGTTTTAGCGTCCTGAAATTTATCGCTTACAAAACATTTTGCTCAGAGTATAAATCGAATTTTCATTCAATTAACTCAAATAATTTTACCAGTTTGCAGCACCTTCAAACATGCTGTTTTTTCTTCATCATTTTTCACTGACATCACCCAAAGGGACAAAACAACCGGATTTATTTCCGGACTTTTTCTTTTTCAGACTTTTTGTACTCTTTTCCCTTTCCAATTGATCAGGTAAACTCCGGCAAGGATCAAGCCCATGCATCCAAAATGAAGTAAGGTCAATTTTTCGCCATAAAGCAAACCCCACATAATGGCAAAGATGGGGATGATATATGTTACTGATGATGCGGCAACCGGGGTTGAATAACGGATAAGGCTGTTCATCAGCATCATGGCAAGTGCCGAGCCTACGATACCCAGAGCTGCAAGTGCAAGCAGATGTACGGGCCATCCGGGATTCGCCAATGTGGGTGAAAAATCAACTGTTAATAGGTAAATTAAAGCTACGGGACCAATAAACAGAAATGAAAAAGATGTAACCTGAAGTCCTGTGAGATGTGGTAAATTTGATTTAATCTGGTTGATGCTGATGGCATAAAAGCACGTTGCCAGCACAATTAACAAGGCATAACTGTTAACAGTACCCAACTGAAATCCATCCCCCGCCAGGATCAAGCCCGTAGCACCTGCAAGGCCCAATGAAAGACCTGCTACCTGCAACCACCTGAACACCATGCGGTGAAAAAGCAGTCCGATAATAAGCGTAAAAACCGGCGTAAGAGAGTTGAGTATTCCAGCCACGGAGCTGTCGATCCGGGTTTCAGCTTCCATAAACATGAATGCCGGGAAAAAGCTGCCGATAAAACCAGCTATAAGCAAGCTTTTCAAATCTTTAAGCTTCAGTTTTCTGATCTGGCGGATCGCGATTGGCAACAATACCATCGAGGCCATTAGTATCCGCAAAGCTGCTGCCTGGTAGCTGCTGAAACTTTCCAGCCCGATTTTCATCAGTATAAACGAACTGCCCCAGATAAAGGCCAATATCATTAAAATGGTAAACTGGAACCATCGTTTTTGCCAGATCATAGGTTTGAGTTAAAGAAGCGAAAGATAATTGAAAAGTCTGGACTGAAAGAGAAATCTGACATGTCGCAGTTAACCAACAATTGCCGGATGATTAAGTTCGGCTATAAACTGGCTCATACAAACTACCCATACTTTATAATTTCGAAAGTACTGTTGAAATTGGGATTTCTGCATGAAATTCTACTCATAAAAAAAAAGTTTCTGATTAATTATACGTGTCATTCCGGATTTGGGAATTAAAATAATCAAGTCGTACCTGTAGATTTACAAGCTGATATTCCAGTTCACTTATACGGCTTTCGAGTCTGTACAAAACATCTGATTGAGCGCGGATCTGCATTTCCCTTTCTTCTTTATTTCGGAGGAGTTTAAATTTCTTGATTTTGCCCAATTTATCCGTTTGAACCTGGTACTCGGCCTTAGCCTGCCCGATAGCCCGCTTAACATCCGTAATATCCTTTTCAATTCTGTTTACCGAATCTGCAATGGCTTGTTTTATTTCAAGTTCAACTTTTTTCTCCGCATTGCGCCTTACAGAATCCTTGTGTGCGTTTTGCTCAGCGCTTTTTATGATGCTTTCCTGTTGACCGGGTTTGCAAGCCGAAAAGACTAATAAAATCAATAGTACAATAGCTAATTTACTGGTCATGGTATTGGTGAATTAAGTTATTAAACATTCAAACGAAAAATTTCACTGTTTACCTCAGTTCTGTAATATTCAGTGAACAACGAATATACGACTTTAAGACCCGGGAGAATGTTTAGGACATACAGTTTACCCTATTATAACAATTACATGGCACGAATGGATCAGATTTCGAAAATTTTTCGTCAGAATCTGAAAAAATTGAAGGCCGAAAATATTGAACTCAACAATAAACTATATTTTTACACGGTTTAAAACGGGCCATTTTGATTTCAAATTTCAACAGGTTTCCTGAAATACGGGTTAAGGGAAAGTGTACCGGGTGTTATTCCGGTTGGAGTGATATTGACATACAGCTAACTATTGCGCTATCAGCAATACAAAAAAGCAAAAAAGTCATTGTAGTTGAATGTTACCAGGGCGTCAATCATACTGAAGTATTAAAAGGAATTGTAAAAGGTTTATCGCCCGATATGGTTTTGGATGTATCAGGATTCATGTTTCCGGAAGAAAAAATCAGGGAAATAACATTTCCGGATGTAACCAACGACAGGATATTCGGCTATATGACCCGTCTTAAAATGCAGGATTTCTTTGATCCACTGATGGTTGAACATTTGAGAGCTAGAATTTCGGCAGTCGAAAAAGGCACAATCCTGGTATATGGCTCCGGGGCTTCTTATGTGTATCCTGATGCTGATCTGCTTGTATATGCCGATATGGCAAGGTGGGAAATACAACTCAGAATGCGCCGGCACGAAGTAAGTAACCTGGGAATCAGGAATCTGGAAGAAAATTTTGAAAGCCAGTATAAACGAGGATATTTTGTCGACTGGCGTGTTTGCGACAGGCTGAAGAAAGAAACTGTGAGCAAATGGGATTATGTTCTTGATACAAATCAGGTAAATAATCCAAAGATGATTTCGGCTGAAACTTTTCTGGAAGGCATGAAACAGGCCGCAAGTCAGCCATTCAGCGTGGTTCCCTACTTCGATGCCGGTCCATGGGGCGGGCAATGGATGAAAGAAGTATTTGATCTCGATAAGAGCTTCGAGAATTTTGCCTGGTGTTTTAATTGTGTGCCCGAAGAAAACAGTATATTCCTGGCTATCGGGAATACCCGGTTCGAAACACCGGCAATAAACCTGGTTTTTTTCAAGCCTGTTGAATTGCTTGGCGATCCTGTTCATGCCCGGTTTGGCACTGAGTTTCCCATCCGCTTCGATTTCCTCGACACCATGAAAGGCGGAAACTTAAGCCTGCAGGTTCATCCGCTTACCGAATATATTCAGGAAAATTTTGGGCTGAACTATACCCAGGATGAAAGCTACTACATTCTTGATGCCGGTAAAGATGCCTCAGTTTACCTTGGGCTGCAGGATGGGATTGAACCCTCAGGGATGATTGGCGATTTAAGAGCTTCCCAGGCAAACGGTTCTGACTTTAACGATAAAGATTATATTCAGAAATGGCCTGCTGCAAAACATGATCATTTTTTAATTCCCGGGGGAACCATTCACTGCTCCGGTAACGATTGCATGGTGTTGGAAATCAGCGCAACGCCTTATATTTTTACTTTTAAACTCTGGGATTGGGGCCGGCTGGGAATGGATGGGGAACCCAGACCGATAAATATTGAACGTGGCATCTCAAATATACAATGGCACAGGACAAAACCGTGGGTGCAGCAAAATCTGGTGAATAAAATTGAAGAGGTTGGTAAAGGCGATGGTTGGCGCGAAGAACGTACCGGTTTGCATAAGCGTGAATTTATTGAAACCCGGCGGCACTGGTTCACTAAAAAAGTTCATCATCATACCCATGAAGGCGTAAATGTACTGGCATTGGTCGAAGGACGTGAAATTATCGTCGAAAGCCCGCAAGGATCATTTGACCCATTTGTAGTTCATTATGCCGAAACATTTATTGTACCGGCAGCAATCGGGGAATATACCATCAGGCCTTACGGTGAATCGGAAGGTAAGGAATGTGCGACAATAAAAGCATATGTAAGAACAAACGCATAAATAGATCGTTCCCTGCAAAGCAGATAAATTTTAAGGGGAAATTCAATAAACATCAAAGGAGATGTCGAAAAGAGAAGAACTGGAAAATTACAAACGAAAAATGAAAGAAATAACCGGTAGGGCTGAAATTATCCCCGGTATTCACAATTACTGCGACCGTTGGTGCGAGCGTTGTTCGTTTGTTTCCCGATGTTCGGTAGGTATAGCTGAATTTGAGATGGATGGCCCTGATCGCGATTTGCGGAATAAGGAATTTTGGGAACATCTTTCTATGGTTTTCGAGGCTACCCATGAAATGATTATGGAAAGTGCCTTAGAAATGGGTATTGATCTGAACGAAGTTAAGACAGAATATAGTATTCCGGTTCATCATGAGAGCAATGCTGAGAAAATTGCAAAAAATTACGGACTGAGTTTGCTTAAATGGCTTGAGAAAAATGAATCACTTTTTTCCCAAAAAGAAGAGGTTTTAAAAATGACGAACGACCGGCAATTGGTTACTTTTAAGGATGCCATTGACGTAATATATTGGTACAGCTTATTTATATCAGTTAAAATCCACAGGGCTACCCTTGAACCTAATGATTTTGACGATATTGAAACCGACAGGTATGATAAAAACGGCTCGGCAAAAATTGCAATGATTGCCATACACCGATCCATCGAGGCTTTTGCCTTTTTATACAACCACCTGCAGGACCTTGAAGATGAAGTACTGCGGTTCCTGGCCGATTTGTCGCGTATTCAGAAACTGCTGAAAAAGGCTTTCCCGGAAGCAATGGATTTTAAGAGGCCGGGATTCGATGATTGAACCATCAACGATAGTTAAACCAACAAAATGGCAAGCACCAGCGATCCTGCAAGCAGAAGGTCGGTAGTAAGTATAGCTATTACATTTCCTCCAAGGGCAGGAATAAGTTTAGCCATATTATTGCTGTATTTCAAGGTGGTACGGATATTATTAAATACAAGGGGAAGCGGGATAAGGGCAATGTAAATCCACCAGGATGAAATTCCCAATATGGGCAGCAACACAATTACCAGGTAAGTAAATATAGCTCCGCCAGCATAAATGTAAGCTCCGGTATTCCTGCCGAATCTTATCAGGAGGTGATTTCTTCCGCCTTGCTTATCAGCTTCCATGTCTGGAAATTCATTCAGTAAAAGCAGCAGCGCCGTTAAAATTCCGGGTGGAATGGATATAAGCCACACTTCGGTTGGCACTAATTGCCCGATTGAAACTGAATACGAACCGGTTAATGCTATATAGGTCCCTATTACTACCAGGCTGCCGAGTGATATACCTGCAAATAATTCTCCGAGCACATATTTCGCCAGAATATCAGTATAGGCAACAATCGAAACAGCTCCTATTCCAATAATCAGGAACAGGGACCAATGACTGGTAAATGAGTAATAAACTCCTGTTGCCAAAGAAAAAAGCAGAGTGCCAATAGCAGCAGCCAGGACAGCTTTCGGTCGGGTGAGGCCTTGAACCAGCATTCCGCTGCCACCGTTAAACGGGGTACGTTTCGTATTGTAATCGATACCAGTTCGATAATCGGAATATTCGTTAAAGAGGTTTACTGATGCATGGGCTGACATGGTACCCAAAATAAGAAATACAATATCAATTATATGTATGTCAGCACCTGTTGGTACGTATTTATATGCTAATGCAATACCAATGGCATTGAGGAATACTGCCAGGAATAAAAAATTCGCCCTGCTTTGTTTCAGCCAAATAATCAGTGTTGATTGTTTTTTCATAATGTATTATTGAATTAATTCAGATTTTCTGGCTATACCATTTTTTCATTGGAAAATTTTTGATGTATCTATTTACATTTTTGCAACAGTAAACTAATACAAATGCTCCTGCTGCCAGATTTCGAACTTCAATTGAATAAACATCGGATTGAATGGATTGTTTTTCCTGATGAAAATGATAATTGAAAATATGGAGTTCGCCGCCAACAGTCTTACTATTTTATGAAAACCAAATACCTGCATGAGAGTGCATCCGGCTAACCAAATAAATAGAATAGTAGCTTTTTCATAAGCTATCAATTTTAAAAGCAGAAGCTAATGAACATTAACTATCAGGCTTTCTTTCCGGAAACCCATTTTTTCACATAAAGGTAGTCAATATAATACAAAAAACGGATAGAGAATCCATTGGTCTGAGGTGAACTAATGGTGTTGCCTAAATCGTGGAAATAGTTTTTAACCAATTCGTCGTCCACACTATAAATTGAGTTTTTCCACATCACATTAAGTTCGCTGCCCGGCGCAAAATACCAGCCAAAATTCAGATCAACAGTGAGGGCATTAAAATTAATATCCGGATTCTTATCGTATTCTGCCGGTAAAAGGGAACCATCAGGCTGTAAATTATAATATTCAGTGTAATCAGCCATCGACCAGTAATGACGCGCCCTCATCGTCAGCGAAAGTTTCGTGTTGAAAATATAACGCACATTCAGGATGTTGCTTACGGTGGTAACATCCCGTTTTCCGAACCATGTTATTGTATTTCCTTCCACATCATATTCGGTATCAACCCAGCCGTAATCGCTGAAGTTTTTATCGTAATGCAATATAAAAGATACCATAAACTTATCAGTGAAACGCATACGCGGATTGGCTTCGACGAACCACATGAAATTATCATTCTCAGGCGAATTTACAAAACCAAGCGTATTCTGATAAACTAATTTTTTACGGCTGTCGCTTACCATATTCCAGGTAACTTCATAATTATACGGGCGTTTGTAAACAAGACCCCATGTTCGGCTTTCGTAGTAGTCGTCGGCCCCGAGTGGCCTCACAGCCACTTCCACATAGTTATTCCAGAATTTTTGGAAAGCAATAAAATTACTGATGTCGAATACCAGGTCAGTAAAACTGTTCGGCTTAACCAAAGTAGAATATTGCACAAAAAACTGGGTCTGAGAGCTTCGGATCTTCCATACAGGTTCTGAAATAAAATAGGATAAGCGCAGCCGGTTTATTGCCTCGTTGTTGTTAAGCAGAAATCCCATTTCATTCGGATCGTAAGTTGGCCCGGTTTCCTGGCGCAGCAACTGGTACTGGAATTTCCCGCTGGGTTTCGAAATTACAGCCAGGTACTGGTGTCCGAAACCGGATGAATCGCCTGAGTAGTATTTCTGGCTTACATTAAATCGTCCCATGAAGCTGATGGTGCTTTTCTTATTCTGAAGCTTCGACTCCACGCCACTTACATTAGCCGCGTATCGGGTAGATGGTTGCCAGTAGTTAGTGTTTATAAATGTAAAGTAAGAATTATTCTTCAGGTTTTTATCAATTACCGAAACATTGTAATTGGTAAATGGCTGCGTCAGGATTTCACGTGTTGACTGATCTTCTGAATTTTCAAGAACGCCATAGGTATTGGTAGTCATGGCATTGAAAAATCCTACACCCAGGCCTTTAGCATTGCGCCCCGATATTTTTGTGCCGTTTATGATTCGCGTCATATCGGGATTTGATATCACAGTCTCCGATGCCCCGGCACTATCATAAGGCGCAAAATAATTCTGAGGCATGCCTCCTACCCTTCGTGAGTAGAAAATTTCACATTTTTCGAACAACTCGGTTGCTTCTGTGAAGAATTGCCGTTTTTCGTTGTAACGCACTTCGAAAGGTGTGAGATTCAGCACCACGTCATCCGATTGCACCTGCCCGAAATCGGGAACCAGCATCATGTCGAGCGTATAGGCTTCGTTAATGCCGAACCTCAGGTCCATGCCTCCGCGAAGCGAGTACTGCCACTTTTCACTGTTCGGCTTTTTTTCGGTATACCCGGCCACATAGGGTGAAAAGGAAAGCCTGAGCGGCGGGTTCACATTCTCAATTCCGGTTAACGTTCCGTAATATTTAAATATATCCTGGTTAGTATTATCAACATACGACCAGGTTGACCATTCCTGGATTCGTTTCAGGTTGCGCCACATATTTATTCCCCATACCTGCTTGTCGGTTTTAGAGAACCGCAATGCCGACCAGGGAATTTTAAGTTCGGTTGTCCAACTGTCGTTGTTAACGGAAGCGGCGCTTTCCCAAACCGCATCCCAGGTAACATCCTGTCCTACAGCCGAGTATTTGCAATCATTCTGCAGGCCGGCAGGGCTCACTTTAAATTCGTACATGTTCAGCCCGTCGTTGTAAGGCAGAATATCGAAAGAAATATAATCGGTATATAATTCTTCAATCTGGTCGCGTCGGCCCATTTCCCGGCAAATACTGTCGGGATAAGGATCGTACATAGTAGCGAAAATGTATAGCGCAACATCATCGTATGCAAAGCGGATTTCGGTAGCGAATGGTGGCCGGGAGCCATTGCGCGGGGTATATTCCACAAAATCGCCGGCAACCGGAATATCCTCCCATAATGGTTCATTCATTACCGCGTCTATTTTGGGCGGGGTGGTAATCCGGACTGCCTGTATTGATTTGATCGAAAGTGCCGTTGAATCAAGCCGTTGAAAACTACTTTGTGCTTTTACTTCTGAAATAACTGAAGTGACTAAAATTAGAAACAACAACCACCGGGCTGGCAAACAGAAAACTGAGATTGTACAGGATTTGATCATTGGTGTTAGAATATATTTAGCTGGTGAAATTGTCCCAAGCAAAAATAACCATGAAAAACCTTAATAGTAAAACACAATCGATGAATCTCCTGATATATCCGCCAAAGCAATAATTATAAACGCTTATGCGTTTTGGCGATGAGATGGAGAGATTGCATAAGTGAGACAAGCAACAAAATGAATATAAAGAAAAAAGCGGATTTTCCTGCAAAAGCAATTCAATGTAAGTCTGAACGAACAAAACATCTTTCCGAATAATTATGCCTAATGCAGTATTTTTTTTGAATGCCCAATCCTACCTTTGCAAAAAACACGTCATGCGTTTCCTCATTAATTTTTTCCTGTTGATTTCGGCCGTTCTGGTTTCACAATCGTGCGGTTCTACGCTACAGATTGAAAAACCTGCCGAAAAATACAATACTTTCAATTACGAACCGGTACCTTCTACAATCAGCCTGCCTGTAGAAATGAAAGTTCCGGCGCTCGAAGCCCTGCTTAACCGGCAATTGGAAGGTCTTATTTATGAAGATAACAGCCTTACCGATAATGGAGGTGATAATTTAATGGTGAAAGCCTGGAAAAAAGATAACATAAAGATTAACTTCGAAAACGGGAAATTCATTTACCGTGTACCGTTAAAATTATGGATCAAAGCCGGCTGGAAGATTGAGCAATTCGGCATTTCCTTATCCGATTACCGCGAAATGAATGCAGAGATCGCCCTGAAGTTTCAAACGGCAGTAACAGTAAATAAAGACTGGACCATTAAAACGACTACCACTTCCGACGGCTACGAATGGCTTACCAAACCCACGCTTAAAATCGGCCCGGTTGACCTTCCTATTACTTTTATTGCCGATATGATCATCAAATACAATATGGAAACCATCAATTCGGCGATTGACGATGGGCTAAAACAAAGTCTCGACCTGAAAACCACGGCTAAAGAAGCCTGGAATGAATTGCAAAAACCTATGTTACTCTCCGAAGAATACGGGCTGTGGTTACGGGTTAGCCCGAAATCAGTTTCGGCCGTACCTTTTTCAGGCAGCAAAGGCATCATAAAACATACTACTTCCATAAAGGCAGTAACCGAATGTTTTACCGGCAAAAAACCACCCGTCCGGAGCAATCCAGTGCTTCCCGACCTTATTCCTGTTACAAAGCTGAGTGATGATTTCCTGGCAAACGTGGTTTCGTATATCCGGTACGAATATATCGATTCAATTACGCGGCTTATGCTTGTAAATACGTCCTACGATTTTGGCAAAAAAAAGATTACAGTTACCGGCGTATCGGTTTACGGAAACGAATCAAAAATGATTATTGCAACCGATGTAACCGGAAGTATTATCGGAAAGCTTTATTTTGCGGGCCTGCCGGTATACCGCGCTGCCGACTCGAGCATAATCCTGAAAGACCTGCATTTCTCGGTACAAACCAAGAATGTGCTGGTGAAATCGGCATCGTGGCTCGCCAACAGCGGAATTGAAAAAATGATAGGTAAAAACTTATTTTACCCGATCGGTCCCGATGTTCGCGAAACCTTTGATATGATGGTCGAAAGCCTGAAAAAGTACGATTTGGGTGAAGGTTTCTATCTTACCGGTACACTCAGTGGCATCGAAGTGCAACAACCCGTGCTGGCTCCGGCAGGAATTATTGCGCCTGTAGGTATAAAAGGAAAACTTTCGGTTAGGCTGGATTAAACCTGGGAGCATGAAAAGGGTCGAAGGGATGTCGGATGTGGGATGTTTTTTGATTTGGAGAGCTTAAAATCATTGATAATGAATGAGATTACTAATTAGCATAAAAAAATAAGCAAACTGGAAAATATAGAAACATATACCATTAAGTCGCTGGATAAAGCCAGTTTCGAAATGCTCTTCAGGGGTCATTTTTCGGGCATGTGTTTTTTTGCTCAGAAGTATGTTAAGGATTTCGAAGCTGCCAGGGAAATTGTGCAGGAAGCTTTTCTGAGCCTTTGGGAGAAGCGGGAAACCATTGATATGGACCGCCCGGTAAAATCGTACCTCACCATGGTAATCCATAACAAATGCACCAACTACCTAAGAGACAACCGTAAGTTCGATCAAAATATACTGAATATCGAAAACCTGCTCGATGTGCCTGAATATGATGACGCTGACAGCATGGTACACGACGAACTTAAGGATATAATTGATTCAGCCATTGCAGAGCTTCCCGATAAATGCAGGGAGGTATTCGTAATGAATCGGTACGATAACCTAAAGTACAAGGAAATTGCCGACCAATTGCAGATTTCGGTGAAAACCGTCGAAACCCAGATGTCGAAAGCATTGCAGCATATGCGGGTGAGGCTGGCTGAGTATGTGACAGTTTTCATTGCGGTGATTTTTGGATTTTTAGATAAATGAACTCTTCTATTGAGAAGATGGGGCGAAACGGTGAAGGGGCGAAGTGGAGATGGGGGGACAAGGAGACACGGAGAGATGGTGACACGGAGAGATGGAGACACGGAGATGGGGAGACACGGGGAAATGGGAGACCAGGAGAGAGGGGGACAAGGAGAATAGTAATTTTTGAAAGACTTCGGACTTCCGACTTCGGACTCCGGTCTTCCGACAAAAAATAACTTCCCGTCAGGGTAAAACCAATCTGAAGTGTATTATTAAAAGGAAAGTTACATGAACGAAAACACAACATATTATACCGGCCTTTTCACGAGGTACTTCTCCGGCGAAATCACGGAAGATGAATTGAGCATATTATCCGGCTGGCTGAAGGCCGACCCGGAAAATAAAGAATTTTTCAGGCAATTCCATAAAACCTGGCTGTTGGTTGAAAAGCAGAAGGTTCATTCAGCGATTGATCCTGAACAGGAATGGGTAAAGATGCAATCGAAAATGAATGCAAATACCACCGGAAAAGAAACTCCGAAAGTAATACAACTGAATTCTGACAATAAAAACCGGCCGTCAAAATTCCTAATCGGCTGGAAAGCGGCGGCAGCAGTTGTTGTGCTTATGGTTTCTTCATTCCTGTTATATAGCTACTTTTCAAAACCTTCCGAAATTGTTGTCACAGCCAACGCGGGAAACATCGAGCAGGTGCTTCCCGATGGTTCGGTGGTTTCGCTGCATGCCGGATCACAGATCACTTATCCTGAGAAATTCACGGCCAATTCACGAAATGTGGAATTGAAAGGAGAGGCCTATTTTAAAGTTTCGCATGATAAAACAAGGCCTTTTATCGTGGCTTCGGGCGATGCCCGTGTCGAAGTATTGGGAACGGAATTCAATGTAAATACAAAATCACCTGCCGGAAATATGGAAGTGGTTCTTACAAGCGGAAAAATTTCCATTTATTATAGGGAAAAGCCTAAAGATAATGTGTTGCTTTCGCCGGGCGAAAAAGCTGAACTTATTGCTGATCAACGATTTATTCGCAAAACCGAAAATTCCGATCCCAATTATATGGCGTGGAAAACCCGGGTACTGGTTTTTGATAATGAAACCCTGGGCCAGGTTATAAAAACGCTTCAAAACGTTTACCAAACGCCGGTTATGCTCTCCGATCAGAAGTTATCCAATTGCCGGGTAACGGCTTCGTTTAACGAACAGTCGCTGGAGTCGGTTCTGGAAGTATTGAAAAAAACACTTGACCTCCAGGTAAAAATAGACGGGAAAAACATCAATATTTCTGGAAATGGCTGCAATTAGAAAATTACAGCTAATCAGTTTTCCATTATTTCTGTTCCTGACTTTTGTTTCCTTTACTTCGTATTGCCAGGTTAAATACAGCGGGAAAGTTGAAACCGGTTTTCTGAAATACCGGTATCAACTGGTACAGTATGACTTAGATCCCGGATCAGACTGGAAAGGGTATTATCTTGATGATGAGCAAGATGGAATTGATATCAACCTGATAAACGGAATTTCTCTTTTTGAAAAGCGATTCTTTACAGGTGTAGGGATAGGCTATAAGAATTTTGAAGGGATAAATGGAATTACTGTATTTGGGGATATCGATTACCTACCCCTGAAATCAAAACTTACCCCGCTGCTGAGTCTGAAAATCGGGTACGACCATATCTGGAACCAATATGAAGGAGGCATAGGGACAGCAATGGCTGAATTTACTGCAGGGGTTAACTATAAGCTTACTGAAAAACTAAATATCTACCTGAAATCAGGAATACTTTTTACACAACAATCATCATTGATTCCTATACGAATCGGAATGGGTTTTTGAAAAACGGGTGAATTGAATTGAATAAATTACAGGACTTCAGCAACTCCGGGTTCTTTTATAATCAAACAGAGGGATGAAAAAAATTATAGCAGTCGCAGTATTATTATCGCTACTATCCTGCGAATACATTGGGCATGGCGGATACAAATATGAACAGGGGAGTTTACCTGACAGCCCCATAAACCTCGAACTTTTCAACAGTGAATATGACGACTACAATTCCACTGCGCCTTCGCTCGGGCGGTTAATACCATTCTGTTTTTCAACCAACAGGAACAGCCAGGGCGGAAACTTTGATGTAATATACCAGCCTATGAATATCAATTTCGATAAAACATCCGGTGTTCTGAAAGTAATAAATAAATATGAGAACTGGGGGATATTTGCATCTGAATATGGAATTATTCAAAACGGATTGAATAAAATCAATACCACAGGAAATGAATTCGGGCCCTATTTGATGAGTATTCTGAATTATAATTCTGGTTATTATGATTTTCTATTGTTGTATGCAACTGACCTGAGCGGAAACTTTGATATAAATTATGTTTTCAACAAAGACAAATCGGCCTTTTCGGATAGCATTCCGGTCAAATTTCTGAATTCTGAATACAATGATTTATATCCTTCGGTTAGTCAGGATTTCTCGGAAATTTATTTTTGTTCCGACAGAGAAAACGGGAATTATGACATATACTACGTAAATATTGACACCACTTCTAAAGAAATGAATCAGGTATTATCCGACACAAATTACAAGGAAGTAATAAATGATTCTGTTTTATCTAGTGATTACGATGATAAATGCCCTTATATTTTTGGCAACATGTTAGTTTTTACTTCCAACAGGCCCGGAGGGTTTGGTGGTTTTGACTTATACTTCTCAATATTTGAAAATGGCAAATGGAGCAGTCCGGTAAATTTTGGTTCACAAATCAACACTGAATTTGACGAATACAGGCCTATCCTTTTCGAAGAGGAAGTAGATAATTACAAAAATATGATGGTATTTTCTTCAAACCGAACCGGGGGTAAGGGTGGATTTGATTTATATTTTGTTGGAGTTGAAAGAAAAAATCAGTGAGTCCCCAAAACATAAGCTAACCTGAACTGAGAATGCTATTTTCAATCTGGTTTCTGTCATCCAAATACCGGCATTGATATCATGATCGGAAACAGGGGCCCTCTTTTGAGATTATTTCCATTAACTTTGGCTCGTAGGCGTGAAGATTCCACAGAGAATCATGCGAAATTTATAAATCTGAGTATCTAATTGGTTTTTAACAAACAAACATATTCCATCCTGTTTTTCTGCTTTCTACTGCTGGCAGCCTCTGCTTCCTTTGCCCAAAATCTCAACAAAAAAATCACTCTCGAAGTATATAATCAGCCACTCGGCGAAGTAATTAAACTAATCAGCGAGAAAGGCAATATCCTTTTTTCATTCAATCCGCAGACTATTCCAATTGATAAAAAAATCACTTTAGTTGCCCGGAATACTTCGTTATTAAAAATTTTCGAACAGGTTTTTACTGCAAACGGAATTGAATACACCTTGAGTGAAAAACAGGTTATTTTAAAGCAAAGTGGGAAAGAAATTCCCGTAAAAACCGATTCCCGGCCAAAACAACTTAACAAATTTACTATCAGCGGCTATATACGTGATAAAGCCACCGGCGAAGCCATAATCGGTGCCAATGTTTACGACCTCACCTCATTACAGGGGACTACTACCAATGCCTACGGGTTTTATTCCTTATCAATGCCACAGGGCCAATACCGGATCAGCCATTCGATGATAGGTTATACGCCGGTTGTTCAGCTTATCGATCTGACTAAAAACATAGAATCCACTCTCGATCTTGAACTCTCATCCGTCGAGATGAGTGCGGTAGTGATAACTGCGAGCCCCGAAAGTGATGCTTTGCAGATAAATCAAAGCGGGGGAATGAAACTTTCGCCGGCTGTGCTGAAACAGATCCCTGGTTTTGCCGGAAATCTGGATGTGCTCAAATCGCTGCAAACCGTTCCCGGAATCCTTACATTCGGCGATGGATCCTCTTTTTATTACGTGCGGGGAGGCAACAGCGATCAAAACCTGCTACTGATTGATGAAACCCCTATTTACAACCCTTCGCATCTTTTTGGTTTTTTTTCGGCACTTGCTCCCGATGCCATAAAGGATGTGACTGTTTTTAAGGGCGATTTCCCGGCCAATTATGGCGGGAGATTATCATCGGTTGTGGATGTGCGCGCAAGAGAAGGAAACCTGAACCAGGTCGGTTTCAGTGGGAATATCGGCATTTATACATCCGATTTAACGCTCGAAGGTCCAATAATTAAAGAAAAAAGCTCTTTTATCGTTTCAGGCCGTAAATCGAACCTCAACTGGTTGCAGCGTTCCATTGATGACCATCGCGATTATACATTCGACTTTTATGATTTCAATATTAAACTCAATGTCAAACTGAACAAGAAGAACAGGATTTATCTCACAACATTCACAGGCAATGATGTTTTCGAACGATATAACAGTGCAAAATCAAACACATTTGGCATCAGCTGGAAGAATGCAGCCGGAACCTTACGGTGGAATCATATATTTAACAGCAAACTGTTTTCCAACACAACCGCCTATTTCAGCCGTTATAATTATTTCCTTGATATTTCCAAAGAACTGCGCAATTACTGGACTTCTTCCATCACAAATGCAACTCTTAAAACCGATTTCTCATGGTTTCTGAATCCAAAAAATACCATAAAAACCGGATTTGAGTTTAATAGGCACGAAAGCAACCCAGGGAAAATGTATTATTCTGATGCAGAAATACCTGCAAGTCCTGCGGCATACAAATCGAATGAGATCGGCATTTACGCGGGTAATGAACAACAGATCGGGCAGAAGTTTCTGGTACGATATGGGATAAGACTTACTCAATGGAACGATCTTGGCCCGACTTCAGTTTACTTTTTTGATGTCAATTACAATGTTATTGATACTGTTCAGGTGGCTGAAAATACTATTTATGAAAGTTTCCTGAACTTCGAACCGCGGATTAGCCTGAAATACAAAATTGGTGAAAACGCGTCAATTAATGCCAATTACAATCATAATGTGCAGCATCTGCAGATGTTGAGCAATTCGACTAGCCCGTTTACCTCGCTCGAAGTTTGGGTTCCTAGCGGTCCAAATATAAAACCTCAGCAAGCCGATCAGTTCTCGCTTGGATTTTTCAGCAAAATATTTCAAAAGCAATTTGATGTTTCAGTGGAAGCTTACTACAAAAGGCTTTACAACCAGATTGAGTATAAAGATCATGCCAATCTGCTTATCAACCAGCTTATTGAAGGGGAACTGAGGTTTGGTGATGGCTGGTCGTATGGATTAGAGACTATGCTACGAAAAAGCAAAGGGAAACTCACAGGATGGATCAGCTATACCTACTCGCGGTCGATGAAACAGATTGTCGGAATTAATAATGGTGAAGCTTTCCCGGCTGCTTACGACAGGCCGCATAATACGGGCATCACGCTTTGCTATGCCCCCGGTAAACGATGGAATTTTTCATCGCACTGGATGTACCTGACCGGTTCCCCTTTTACATCACCAACCGGTTTCTATTATGTAAATGGCGCATCGGTTCCGGTGTACGACAAGAAACATAACGACCGGTACCCCGATTACCACCGGCTGGATGTATCAGTAACCTTTGCCCTGAGCAAGCCGGGAAAAAGGTATCAGCACAATCTTATGCTGACTGTTTATAATGCATATGGAAGGCATAATCCCTTTACGCAGAACTTCAATAAAATTATGGATGATAACGGCAATTTTGTTGTCCCGGCCAATCTCGAAGGAGAAGTGGAACGGATACCAACATCCATTTCTGTTGCCGGTGCTATTCCTTCGCTGAACTATACATTCCGTTTCTGATGAAAAAATTGTTATTATACCTTTTCCTAAGCCTGATGCTTGCTTCCTGCGAGGAACAATCGGATTGGGAATTGCAGACTGCTGATAACGACTTTATTGTGGTTGACGGGATAATAACCAATGAGGTTAAATATCAAAGCATTACACTTTCGAAACCAGTGACACAACTCAATGAAAAGCCTCAACCGGTAAGCGGAGCGACAATCCTGGTATCATCCGAACAGCAGTTATTAAGTTTTCACGAAGATTCAGAAAAATCAGGTACTTATATCTCGGATACGCTTTTTACAGGGATTCGCAACAGGACGTATACATTACTAATAACATCGGGCAATAAGGTTTATTCAGCAAAAGCTGTGCTTGAGCCCCCGGTTTTGCAAACAGAATTTGTTCCCTTAACGTATGAGAAAAATACTGACGACAACTTTTACCGGATCACTAACATTCCAACAAACTACAATCCGCTTAGCTACGCCATGTACGAGATACTGCTCGACTGGTCCTCGGCACCGGGATATGAGCATGCTAACGCCGATTCCTGCCTGGCAAGACTCTATTATTTTACCTTGCCTACTATAGATGTAAGCGAAGTATTTGCCCCTGAGCTTGAAGATGTGACTTTCCCGGCCGGAACTATTCTTACCCAAAGAAGATATTCATTAACCAGCGAGCATGCCGCTTTTATGCGCGCATTATTGCTCGAATCTACCTGGACAGGTGGTTACTTTAATACCGCACCCGCAAATATACCAACAAATATGAGCGCAGGAGCCGTTGGTTTTTTCGGGGCCTGCGGGGTGATGGAGAAAGTGGAAGTGGTGGAATAATTTACCACGAGAATTCCGGAAATAATGGGTTAGAAATGTTTCGGGTTGGAAGTGTTTCGGGTTGGAAATGTTTCGGGTTTTGAAATGTTTCGGGTTCTGAAATGTTTCGGGTTGGAAGTGTTTCGGGAAGGAAGTGTTTCGGGTTTGAAGTGTTTCGGGTTTTGAAATGTTTCGGGTTAGAAGTGTTTCGGGATGGAAGTGTTTCGGGTTTGAAGTGTTTCGGGTTTGAAGTGTTTCGGGTTTGAAGTGTTTTGGGTTTTGAAATGTTTCGGGTTGGAAGTGTTTCGGGTCAATCACTCTAACTCTTTAAACCCTTCAAACCCTTCAAACCTATCAATCTTTTCAATCTTTTCAATCCCCGCTAACAAAAAAATTAAAGAACCGCATCAGGGTAAAATCAAACTCAGGTGTATTATTATTGAAAACAGTTAATCACTCAATTAAAATAACAAAAACAGTATCACTATGAAAACGAAAAATCTCTTCCACCTGGCAATCATTCTTATTTCGGCTATTGCACTAACCTTCGCATCATGCGCAAAGGAAGATCTCAGCTCAGCCAATGAAAACCCGGAATCCCTCAAGCAACTCTCAGCAGATGAAAATGAAGTTGAAAGCATAATGAACGATGCTATCAGCGACATTAGTTCTGTAATGTCGAACAACGGCGGCAACTTGAAATCAACCGCATGGTTACCCTGCAATGCAACCGTTGATTCAGTGGCAGTTTTAAACGATACCGTAACACTTTATATAACCTATAACGGCCTCAACTGCAACGAAACCCGCCTGCGTACGGGCAAAATTGAGATTAAAAAGAAACTGGGTACACATTGGGAACTTCCCGGTGCAACAATCATTTATAAATATATAAATTTTACGGTAACGCGCGTTGCAACAGGAAATTCAGTAACACTCAACGGCACAAAAACCTTTGTAAATGTAAACGGCGGACACCGCTGGCAGGTTGGTACAACTCTCGATTCCTATGTTGAGAGGGTAAGCGGAACTATGCAGGCCAGTTTCAACAACGGCACAAGCCGCACCTGGAATGTAGCCCGCCAGCTCACCTATACCGGTACACCCGGACAAATGATACTCACGGTTGATGGATTCGGAGCAGAAGGCGAATACCAGAACCTGGTTGTTTGGGGCACCAACAGACAAGGTGAAGTATTCTATACACAAATAACCCAATCAGTGGTTCACAGGCAGGCTTGCGAGTGGAACCCGGTTTCGGGAATTAAAATCCACCAGATTCCATCCGACAGCAAAAGCGCAACTATCACTTTCGGGTACAACGATAATAATGAGCCGATTGTTGGTGATGAATGTCCGACCCGCTACCGTGTCGACTGGCAAAAAAACAACCAATCGGGAACATTTTTTCTCCCACTCTAAACCTCAATTCTTTTATATACTTCCAATTAAATTGGAGAAAAGCTGACCCGAAAGGGTTGGCTTTTTTGAATTAATTCTATTAACAAATTATTTCAATTCAGGAAGAAGTAAGTTAATTAATTTGTCCCTGAACAAGTTTTTAACTAAAGTGTTAACTTTATTATCTTAACAATATAAAAACTATTTATTATGAACCCTTTTTGTTTTGTTATCACATCTTTTGGCAAAAAAGAAAACCTGAATAGCCTCAAAGCAAACTTTGCCGCCGGTAAAACGGATAGTGTGCAGCAAATTGATTTCGATAAAATTTACGAAGACCTCGTAAAACCGGCTATTATTAAAGCCGGGATGGAGCCTTTGATAGAAAGGGAAGAGACCAACTCTGGCTCCATTCATAAAACCATGTACGAAAAAATTGTACTATGCGAATTTTGTGTTGCCGACTTAACCAATGCCAACCCTAACGCCTATTACGAATTAGGCATGCGCTATGCGGTAAAGCCTTATTCAACCATTCCTATAATCGCTTCGTCACATTTCCCCTTGCCCTTCGATGTAGGCATGAACCGTACGTTTGCATACCAGGTTGACAAAGATTTTAACCTCTCGGATAGAGAAAATGATATTAATAAACTGGCCGAAATACTTACAACAGCCAAGCAGAAACGGTCAACCGACAGCCCATTGTACGATATGATCAACGGCATTTCATTTCAAAATTCAGTGGCGCATGAAAAAACTGATGTTTTCAGGGATAAAGTTCAGTATGATAAATTTATTAAAAATGAATTGGCATATGCCCGCAGCGTTACTGATACCGATCCTGATAAAATCAAAACAAAAAAAACAGATGCAATAAATGCAATTGTGGATAAATACAAACCACTCGAAAATATAGAAACGGCAGTGCTGATCGATATCATGATTTCGTACCGCAATATCGAAGCCTTCAAGGAAATGCTGGAATTTATAAAGCAATTGCCGCGTTATGTTTTCGAAACCCTGATGGTGCAGGAACAGTATGCATTTATTCTTAACCGCAATGGTGGGAAGGCAAAACCAATAGATGAAGTGATGATAAGTGAAGCCATAGAAGTACTGCAAAAACTGGAAACCGAAGGCAGGGCTAGCAGTGAATCGTATGGAATCTGGGGAAGAATTTACAAAGATAAATTTGACAGGGCATACAAAAGTGGTTCCGCCGGAGAAGCGAAAGTAAACCTGAGAAATGCCCTGAAATATTACGAAAAAGGGTTCGAATCCGATCCCCGCGATGCTTATCCAGGAGTAAATTTTGTTACCAGCCTCGAATTGCTGGGCGAAAAGCAAAAAGCCCTTCGGCTGGTGCCTGCCGTGGAATATGCTGTAAAAGCTAAAATGAAACGAAAAGACCCTGATTACTGGGATTTCGCAACTTTATTGGAACTGGCAGTGATTGAAAACCGCTATAATGAAGCGGAAGAGTTTCTTTACGAAGCAAAACCATTGGCTTCGGAAAGCTGGATGTTCGACACTACAAAAGGAAATCTGAATCTGATTATCAACTTCAGAAAAGGGAGAAATGAAGAAGTACGACCTATTGAAAAAATAATTTCATTGCTGCATCCATAATCTCAAACATGTAAAATCAGAACATATCTTTGAACAAAGATTGTTTCTATCTGTTTATAGATCAATATTTTTGCAGTTGACCCTTTGAAAATTAATTTTCAATAATTTCCAGCTATGGCATTTATACCGGGTTATGAATACGATATTTTTATTAGCTACGCTCATGTTGATAATGCAGCTTTCCCCGGCCAGGCCGAAGGATGGATTGAGCAATTCTACAAAAATCTGAACCTGATGCTTGCCAAGAGGTTTGGCAGGATGGATACGGTAAAGATATGGTGGGACAACAAAAAGCTTGATGGCAGCGTACTTTTTGATGAATCCATTAAAGAAGGAATCAGGAAATCAGCTATCCTTGTTTGCCTCAACTCGCCAGGTTATGCGGTTTCCGACTATTGCAAACAGGAACTAAACCTGTTTTATAAAAAAGTACAATCGGATAAAACCGGGCTGAGTATAGCCGCGCGGTCGCGAATTGTAAATGTGTTACTCAATAATATTCCTTTCAGCGAATGGCCTTCCGAATTGAGCGGCACCACCGGTTTCCCTTTTCATGATGCAAAAGAAGATGATGATTATGGCGACCCGCTCGATACCGGAACAACAGACTTCAGGACTAATTTGCAAAATTTAAGAGATGCAATTTACAAACTGCTGACTGATTTTCATGATGAATTGAGCGGTGCATCACTGAATCCGGAGGAACAAAAAGAAGAAGACGAAGATCATTTTACCATTTTTATGGGCGAAGTGTCCGACTCATTACGCACTGTTCGTAAAAGAACCATCACCGAACTGGAGAAAAAAGGTTTCAATGTTGTAACAGGTATTCCCCCACCTGACGAAGCGGCTGCTCACGAACAAAAAGTTAAAAAAGAACTCGAAAAAGCGCATCTCTCCATTCATTTGCTCGATCAATATCCCGGTAAGGAAGTGCTGGATACACCTGAAATCTGGTACCCTCAAAAGCAGACCGAGCTTGCATTGGAGTTTGCAAAATCAAAAATGATATGGGTGCCCTCCGAAACCGATATCGTTTCAGTCGAAGAAGAAGGGTATAAGAACTTTATGCAATCCCTCGAATCGGGTAAGGCGTCGAACAAAGAATATGAATATATAAAAGGGTCAAAAAGTGAGCTTCCACAGCTAATAATTGACTTCGCCGAACAACTCAAGCTACAACAACTTCCAAAGCAGGCGGAAAAGGGTAAAACTTCGGTATTGCTTGACACACATTATAACGACCAGATATATGCTCTCGACCTCAGTAAAGTATTGATCGAAAATCATATACAACCATTTATCAATCCGCAGGAAGATGATCCCCGGACTAATATCAATGTCCTCAGCGAAAGAATCAGCCAGGTTACCAAATTGATTTTTTTATACGGAAATGTATCAAAGGAATGGGTGCTTGAGCGTATGAGTGCGGCTCTACAGCTTATCATCACTAAGAATTATCCCATTCAGGATTTTTTTATTTACATGGCTCCTCCGCACAAGGAGGCAAACGATATCGCTATACGGCAAAAATTCCTGAAAGTAAATGTTATCGACAGCAGCAATAACCCTGTCTTAAACCAGGCGATGCTCACCCGGTTTTTACACGATTTAAAAACCAATGCCGTATGAGAACAGATAGTACTAATCCGTATGTTGGGCTTCGGCCTTATGATACCGACGAAAGCCTTCTGTTTTTTGGCCGCAATGACCAAACGATGGAACTGTTGCAGCGACTGCATCAGCATCATTTTGTGGCTGTGGTGGGTAGTTCGGGATGCGGCAAATCGTCCCTTTTGCGCGCGGGACTTATTCCGGCATTAAAAGCCGGTTACCTCGTTAACGACAGCGATCTTTGGGCCATAGCCATCATGAAACCCGGGCAAAGCCCGTTGTATAACCTTGCAGAATCCATGTTGCTCCAGTTAAATCCTGACACCGATCAGGCAGCTATTTCGAAACTGGAGCAGGAAATAATAGAAGAAGGTGCAGATGCCCTGCTTCGAAAGATAATTCCGGAGAAGAAAGAAAAATCTTTAAACTTCTTTTTGTTAGTTGATCAGTTCGAAGAGTTGTTCCGTTTTGCAATGGAGCAAAATGATGCCGGCAGAAAAGATGAAGCCATTGATTTTGTAAGCATTATACTGGAACTTTCGCAGCAAAAGCTCATTCCTTTTTACGTGGTCATCACCATGCGCTCCGATTTTATCGGCGACTGTGCCCGTTTTTACGGCTTGCCGGAGGCTATGAACCAAAGTCAGTATCTCGTTCCGAGGCTCAACAGGGTACAATTAAAATCAGTAATTGAAAGCCCTGCCAGATTATATGGTGGAAAACTTAATCCTTCAATCACATCCTTGTTGCTCAACGAGTTGGGCAAGGTTAAGGATGAGTTGCCTTTGTTGCAACATGCATTGATGCGCATGTGGGATTTTGAAATGAATGTGAATCAGAGCGGGGAGATCGATTTTCTTGACTACGAAAGCATAGGCGGAATAGAAAAAGCACTGTCGAACCATGCGGATGAAGCCCTCGCCGGAATGAGTGAAGAGGATTTGCTGCTTACAAAAAAGATATTTCAATCACTGACTGCTATAGATGAAAATGGCCGGAAAATCAGGCGCCCCGTTTTACTCAGTCAGTTAAAAGAATTGACAGGGGCTGGTGAAGAACAGTTGCTCGCTATTATTACCCTTTTCATCAAAGATAAAAGATCATTCCTGGTTGTTACCAGGAATGCAGATACCGGCGATAAAATAATAGATATATCGCATGAGAGCCTTATAAGACAATGGAATACGTTATGCCAGTGGGTTGACAAGGAAGCTGAATCGGTAGCCATCTATAGGCGATTAGCTGAATCAACTCGCTTATACAAGCAAAAGGAAAAAGATTTTTTATCTGGCAGCGAATTGCAGATAGCAAGCGATTGGTATAAGACATATAAGCCCATTCCGGCCTGGGCCAACAGGTACAAAGACGGGTTTGATGAAAGCATAAAATATCTGAGCGATAGTGAAAATGAAAGGAATAGACTTTTAAATAAAGAAAAATCCAGGAAAAGAACGCTGCGGTTATTAATAAGCGCGCTGGTAGTTATTATTCTTGCTGCCATAGGAGCAACACTGAAATCAAGTATAAATGAGGTTCTTAAGGAAAGAGCGCACCTGGAAATAAAAAATGATTCTTTGATAGATTCAATAACAAAAGTTAACTCCCAGGTTATTCTGACCGATTCCATCGAACGCTTCGGCATTTCGAAGCAGCGTGCACAAACGTTTACAAAGAATGACTTTAAAAGGTTACAGGAACTGAATACTCAGATTGATAATCTCACAGGTAAAATAGATACTTCCTTTACTATAATGTATTTTCCGAAATTGTCGGACCAGGACAGGGCACTCACAAGCCTGAAAGAACTTGGATATAAACTGGTAATTCTGGAGCCGAAAGTAAATATGGCCAACACTGCCACCAATTCCATATGGCTGGGAACACAGGGAAATGTAAAAATTGAAAATGTAAAATTAATCGCTCTTTACCTGATGAGAGCCGGAATAAAAATAAAGGCAATCAGGTTGTTTCAGTTACCCGATCAAAAAGCGAAGGTGATACAGGTAGGTGCCGATATGCGCGTTTTGGATTATGCCGAATGGACATTGAATGATGTTTTAAAAGCAAACCGCTTTGACAGGATAGGCAAGCCTCAAAGAAAAGATTAATTCATCGGTTTCACCGAATATTTTATGGTTTCATACCTCTGTTAATATGAACAAAATAAGAGTATTTTTATCCAGCCGGGTCCACTCTTCGTTCGAAGGCTTAGATCAACCGTTTACCTTAACGGAACTCCGTCAGTACATCCGCGAAAGTCTTGAACAGGAGACATTTCTTGGCGAAAAAATCCTGGATGTGGTTACCAACGAAACCAGTTTCAACGGCGATTTTACAAAAAACGCATTCGAGGGTTGTCTTATAACCATGCGTTCGTGCAACGTAATACTTATCTTATACAACGGGGAAGCAGGTTGGGCACCTGAAGATATTCAGGCGAACGGCATTTGCCATGAAGAACTCCTGGTTGCCATCGAAAATTTCTCAGGAATGACCTGGGCGTTGGATCTTAGTAAATACTTTACTTTACCTGTTGATAAATCCGCTAAGGGGAAAAATGATGCTTTTAGTAACGATGTTAAACGCACTTACAGGCATATGGAGAAAATATCGGCTCCATCAACCATCGAAGCACTGAAGAAAACTGTTTTAACTCAAATCAAAGGATACCTTCTGGATTCAGTTGATAAATCATTTAAAACGCGAAAAGAAGAAGTTCTTGGATCCAATGTTTTTGGCGATACCCTCGATTGGTCAAAACGCACGTATAGCGAAAGGCAGAACGAGATGAAAGTACATTTTGAGGAAACCTTCAAATCAATACCTGCATTTCAGGATGTATTGAAAGCATTTCACTGCATTCCGGATAATATGTCGGTGGCCGATGCCCGAAATCTGATCGGCAGGCCGTTTATTGAAGAGCATGAATTAATTAAAAGGAAAAAGGAGAAAAGTGGTGTAATCCATTTCGTGGCTGTGTACGGCACTGCTACCGAAATACAGGTTAAAAACCTGGTTGGATACCCCGATTTAACTGTAATTAAGGACTCGTTCGGGTATTACCTCTGGGAGAAAAACGCTCATATTCAGATGTTTTTTATCACCAGATGTATTAACCCGCAAGTAATAAAAACCAGGTTAAGTCAATTGGCCAACTGGCTTAACGATTCGAAAGAGAAATCGAAGATCGTGGTCAGGGCCCATGCCCGTTATTCTATTCTCAGCGCAATGAATTCTGCCGAAAATATGAAGGGACTGAAATAGTCCACCAAGCAACACAACTAATTTATCTATGTAGATTTTTTCGATGGAAAACAGGGAAACCTTTAAAGCATTTCTGAGCCACAGGTACAAATCACCTGAAATTAACCTCTATTTCTTCAAATTATTCAACGAAGTAGCCGAAGTGCAGTTCGAAGTTGATCAGGGCACTTTCAGTACCAATGTTACGCGGCTCGAACGTATGGTGCGGGATTCGGATGCTTTTATCGGTATTTATCCGTTTCCGGGAACGGATGATGAAGCCCGCAATCCTGAAGAATTGCAAAAACAATCGAGGTATTTCAGGCTTGAAGTTGATATTGCAATCCGCTCGCAAAAACCATGTATATTCTTCTACGACCGCAGGTATGGAGACTTGTTAAAACCTCCGGCAGGAGTGTTTTTTTATTCCTACGATTACAGGGAAATAACCGGCACCGGAGGATTTCCGAGCTACAATAAGCACAAAAAGCTTTTTACGGAATTTTGTGAAGTGGTAGAAAGTTCAAAAAACTATAACGATATACAATTAATAAACGAAAAATCAACTGTTGGTCTGATTATTCCGGAAAACGAAAAGAACCTCAGCAGGGAAAGCCTTGACCAGATTAAGAATGTTCTGTCGGGCAATAATTATTCTGACATCGAAATAATCAGCTGGCCTTTTTCTCTGGACAGCAAATTATTCAGGTTGCTCGACAAGCTTGATTTTGCCATTGTTGAATTAAGCGGGCAGGTGGCTTCGAGCGGGATTCCTGCTTACCTGCATGGTAAATTCATCCCAATGATCCGCTTAAAATTTAGTGATACTCCGGAAGATTCGGATTTAATGAAATTTTTATACCAGGGAGTTGAAGTTGGTTACAGCAAAGACACAATCGTATGGAATGATGCAGAAGTATTGGCCAGGGAATTGGAGCAGAAACTGGGTATTATCAATTCGGGGGTAACCAGGGTGAATACGTTTGATGATGCTCAGAAATATTTCATGAGTGCGGCACTAAGAAAAGAAACAGTGTTTTTAAGTTATTCCGGACTGGATATTGATACTGCCGTTGCTATTTCCAACTCACTGAAAAGGCATTTTCAAAAAGTATTCGATTACAGGGACGGGGAATCTATCCGACCAGGCCAACCATGGCTTACTGAGATTTTTAACCAGCTTTCAGCAAGTGCTATCGGAATAAATCTTTTATCGGAAGGATATTTAAACAGCGGAAACTGCCAGCATGAAGCAAGGGAAATGGTTGCAAATTTTGATTCAGGAAATTTAAAACTATTCCCGATAAAACTATTTGATGATAAAATTTCACTTCCGCCCTATCTCAGGGATATCCAGTATTTTCGCAGAAACGACTATAAAAGTACCGACGAACTAATTAAAACCATTATTAGTCTGCTTTAAAAATAATCGGAATCGTATAGACTCAAATTGTGCCAACTCATTTGTCAATGTTATTGCTTCATTATGGATGAGCCGAATACACCTCTTTTTGTTTTTGTGCCACAGAAGATGAAAAAACACCAAATAAACCCTTGCCTTCTTTTCGAAAACACATGTAATTGTTTTCAGAAAAATTAAAATTCCCTGCTTCATCATTGATAAAACAGGGAATCAGATGAAAAAGAAGGAAAGAAATTTTCCTCTAAGTCAGACTTATTCAGTTACCGACTTTACAAATTTGCCGTTAGAAGCAAAAGTCAGCGATAAGCCATTTAATTTAGCACTATATGTGGTTTTACCCTGGGAAATGATTTTAGAAGCCGTTTTTACATGGTTGTCCTTATAATTTTCATTTACGTATTTCAATGCTTCTGTAGGCAGCGATGCAACTGTTATCTGCATTTCCGTTTCAATTATTTTTCCCTTAGCCGTATAGGTAGCTGACTTATCCTTTTCGTCAACCATGTAGTTAGCTTTAAAATTATTCTCTACTTTAACCCATTCAACTGTGCTTACTTTTGGATTCGCTATAGTAAAAACCTTGGTAACAGCGGCAGGAACTTCATTCGACATTATTACCTGTGCATAGGAATTGATCAGCATTCCGGTAATTGCGATCAGAAAAATCAGTTTTTTCATTTTGATTAAGTTTTAGGTATGGTAATCATTTATCTGAAGCAAAATTACTTTTACTCATTCAGCATTGCATTACACAATTTAAGTTATATGTTACATTATTCACACACAAAACGTGTGAAAGTAACAAGACCATTCAATGCTGTTTTTGGACTTGATTAAAACAAATTTTCTATATACCGTATTGCTGAACAATCAAAGGAAATAATTTGTTATTGCATTTAATTCTAAGATTTTATGTCTGAAAATAATAGAAAGCCATGACAATGAAAACAGAAAGCGAAGTAATCACAGTTCAGGCTGATATAAATGCTCCGATTCAGAAAGTCTGGGACTGTTGGACCAGCCCAAAACATATTATCCACTGGAATAATGCATCCGACGATTGGCATACGCCCAGGGCCGAGAACGATTTACGCGTTGGCGGAAAATTCCTTTCGCGGATGGAAGCCAGGGATGGCAGTGTGGGTTTCGATTTTATCGGGGAATATCTTGATATAAAGCCGCATAGATTTATTGAATACGAACTCGGTGATGGAAGAAATGTAAAAATATCATTTGATTCGGACGGAAACAACACAACAATTACCGAAGTGTTTGAAGCCGAACAGGAGAATACTGTCGAAATGCAGCAATCGGGCTGGCAAGCAATACTGAACAACTTTAAGAAATATACCGAAGCACCCGGAAAAATGGAAACTCTCCATTTCGAAATCACAATAAATGCAAAAGCCGAAAAAGTTTATACCAACATGCTCGACGCAAAAAACTGGAACGAATGGACAGCCCTTTTTAACCCAACATCAACCTACAAAGGTAGATGGGATAAGGGATCAAAAATCCTTTTCCTTGGAACTGACAGCGATGGTAATGTGGGTGGTATGGTAAGCAGAATAAAAGAAAACATACCCAACAAATTTGTTAGCATCGAGCACCTCGGCATAGTCCAGGGAGATAAAGAAATAACTTCCGGCCCCGAAGTGGAAGGCTGGGCAGGTGCTATGGAAAATTATACTTTTTCTGAAAACAACGGCAGAACTTTGCTTGCAGTTAACCTGGATGCTAACCAGGCATTCATGGAGTACTTTACCGATACATGGCCCAAGGCTCTGGATAAACTGAAAGAAATCTGCGAACGATATTAACATTCAAAAACCGATAAAATGAAAATCCTGAAAAGAATTGGGATAGCAGTATTGATACTGATTGCGTTGCCCTTCATAATAGCACTGTTCATTCCGAAATCATATACTGTAAGTGTTTCCGAAACAATTAACCAACCCCGGCAGGTGGTTTTCGATTATGTTCGCATCCTTGAAAACCAGAAAGATTACAGCATATGGGTAATGGCAGATCCTGATCTGAAACCTGAAATAACCGGGATAGATGGCTCGGTGGGAGCTATTCAAAAATGGAACAGCACTGTGGATGATGTAGGCGAAGGCGAGCAGGAGATAACTGCACTGACACCCGACAGAATGGATATTGATCTGCGTTTTAAACGCCCTTTCAAAGCAAAGGCAAAAGCTGCTAACCTGTTCAAATCCATAACTGAAAACCAGACTATGCTGACCAGTGAATTTTACAGCAACGATCCCTATCCAATGAACCTGCCTTCGTATATCTTTGGCCGTAAAATGATGAAGGAAGCACAGACAAAAAACCTGCAAAATATCAAGCGGATTCTTGAGCAACAACAACCCAATTAGGAATTATCAAAGGCATTTAAAAACCATTAAAAAGAGCAACATGGCTAACGTAAGCACATATCTCAATTTCCCGGATAAAACTGAAGAGGCATTTAATTTTTACAAATCGGTTTTCGGCGGCGAATTTACCGGGGGCATAATGCGTTTCAGCGATATTCCTCCTTCGGGCGAAATGCCTCCCTTATCGGAAGCGGAAAGAAACCTGGTAATGCACATCGCCTTGCCAATCACAGGCGGGCACGTACTGATGGGAACCGATGCCCCGGAGTCTATGGGGTTTAAAGTAGTTTTCGGAAATAATGTTTACCTCAACCTGGGGATTGATACCAGAGCTGAAACCGAACGTCTTTTCAAAGCCCTTTCAACTGGTGGAATAGTTGAACAGGAATTGCAGGATATGTTTTGGGGCGATTATTACGGAAGTTGCAAAGACAAATTTGGCGTGCAATGGATGTTTAACTGCGCTGAGAAGAAATAATGAATAACACATGGCATAAAATGAAGAAAGAAAATGTGAGGAGCCACAACTACTTTTAAATTTTTTGTTCTGTGTTTAAAGTTATTAATTCAATTTAGAATTTCGTAATATCATAAACCATGAATAACACTATATATCCCTGCCTTTGGTTTAATGAAAAAGCCAAGGAAGCAGCAGAATTTTACTGTACCGTTTTTCGAAATTCTAAAATAGTTGATGACACACCATTGGTGGTTAATTTTAAACTGAACGGAACCCGGATAATGGGATTAAACGGCGGCCCGATGTTTAAGTTCAATCCATCCATTTCATTGTTTGTCTATTGTGAATCGCTTGATGAAACCAACGCAGTATGGGCTAAACTGATTGAAGGCGGAACAGAAATGATGCCTATCGACAGATATCCGTGGAGTGAAAGATATGGTTGGCTTCAGGATAAATTTGGATTTACCTGGCAGATTTCCGTTGCTGAAAATGAAAACGCCAAACTTAAAATAACGCCTTCCATGCTGTTTACCGGCAATCAGTTTGGCAGAGCCGAAGAAGCTATCGGATTTTATAGCTCTGTGTTTGATCATTCCTCAACAGAAAGGATGGTTAAGTATCCGGAAGGTGATCATGACAGCGGAAAAGTAATGTATTCGGAAATTAATTTAAACCACTATAGTATTATTGCAATGGATGGTCCGGGTGATCACGATTATGTTTTTAATGAAGCCGTTTCATTTGTTGTGAGCTGCCAAACACAGGAAGAAATTGATTATTATTGGGACAAACTTACTCTCGGCGGTGAAGAAAGCCAATGTGGCTGGCTGAAAGACAAATTCGGCGTTTCCTGGCAAATCGTTCCATCTATCCTGGCATCACTCATGAGTGATCCATCAAAATCGGAAAGGGTTATCAATGCCTTTATGCAGATGAAAAAGTTTGAAATCGAAAAACTGATTTTCATTTGAGAAAAAGATGAGACAAGAAAAAATAAAGCTTGCACTAAAAGCATAATATCTTGCAAAAGAGGGAAGTGTTAAAAATCAGCATTTTAGTAAATTAATTTTTAAGAAATTTAGGGTTGATAATACTTTTCGGAGTGGACTCTTGATTAAATATTCAATATGAACACAACCTACATAAAATAACTTCAAGATTAGACTTTTCTCAATTGTTTACAGCCCAAAATTCGGGACTCACGGATAGTTTTCCTGCATTCACAGGATTCCTTTCGCTTATCTGATTCCGCTTAGATAGTTTTGCCAAAAAAAAAATCGACATGACAAAGAGGGTTACATATTCATTGGTGAACTACCAGAAAGATTCAGGCAGTTTTTATATTGATTTAGCAATATTTACTGATTCAGTACTCGATGATTTGGATCCTGAAACGGAAGGCTTTGTAAAGGATTTTTGCAGTTTTTTAGACGAAGAAAAAATTGAACCTTTGCGCTCAAGGAATGAATATGTGGTTGAATTTCTGATGATTGGAGTATATTGGAATACCTATTCTGGTAATGCTTTAAAAACCGGTAATTTGTCAAAAAGGCTACTGAATACTTTGTACAAACAACGTAAAAGATTCCCGGAATATAAGACTGAAATTGATAAAGTAAGAGGCTACCTGGCATATATATTTCTCGAAAAACACAGGAACACGCGTTCAGTAACATTCAACCTTAGTGGATTTATCAGCCTGCTGAACTGGATGAGCGCCACCGGTGAATTTAATGAAGAAATACTCCGGCTCCGGAATTGGAATGCATTTTACAAATCAAAAGATGAAAGTTATATAGCAAAACTTATGGAAACGTCGGTGCTTTTTGCTGAACGGTTTTCTGAAAAAGGAAGTAAAATACTAGGTAAATATATGCAGAACCTTAGCGATTTTCATCACAATTCTTTGCCAGGTTATAAATACCGCGAAGACTATTTCTTTGCCGGCCGTCGCGAAAATGAATATTACCTGAACATGTTTGCTGCCGATGTTTTGAACCGTGGATTGAAGAAAGGTTTTGCGGTAACTAAGAAAAAAGTGCTCCTGCTTCCGACCTGCATGCGCAATGAACCGGCAACAGGATGCAAAGCTAAATCCGACGGCAAAGAATTAGTTTGTGCAGCTTGTTCCGCTGAATGTAATATCGGAAAGGTTTCGTCGGAAATGAAGAAACAAGGCATAACTTCCTACCTGATTCCTCATTCTTCAGAGTTTTCAAAATTCCTGGTGAAATGGAAGGATTGCCCCGATACCAGCCTGATTGGAGTGGCCTGTGTGCTGAACCTGATTACAGGCGGCTACGAAATGAAGAGGTTGAATATTTCTTCTCAATGTGTTTTCCTCGATTATTGCGGCTGCAAAAAACATTGGGATAAGGATGGTATTTCTACTTCGTTGAATGTTAGTCAATTAAAAAAGATTGTTCAGAAACCCAAAGTAACCTTAGAAAAGCCTGCTATGGTTTTTGCTGATTGAAAAATTGTGATTAAACAAAAGCGACATGAACACTAAAATGACTTTCGGCGGTATAGGGCCAAAACTGGCGTTAATAAGCTTGCCATATATTTTATTGGCAATTATTGTTATACAAAGTGACCCGCAATTTTTAAAACTTAATTTCGCTGATTCCGGATGGATGCCGTTTGCCGGTTACATATGGATTGGTATAGGATTTCTGTTTTATGTAGCAACAATAAATGTTTTTCTTACAGACTTCAAAAAAGGTTTGCTGGTTACGCGTGGCACTTTTAGCTTGTGCCGCAACCCGATTTATGCCTCGTTTATTGTGTTTTTTATTCCCGGTTTGGCTTTGATTTTTCAATCAGGAATGATCCTTTCGATAGCTATTGTGCTTTATCTGAACTTTAAAATATCCATACATGGGGAGAACAAAGTTCTGGAACGCGAATATGGAGAACTGTACGAAATTTATCGAAAAAGTGTTAACGAAATAATTCCTATCCCCTTTATCCGGAAACATTAGAAGCTATTATTGCGAAATGGTTTTCGGAATTTTCCGTTTTGGAAGAGTCGAATAATGCGACACGAATATTGAAAAATGCAAAAAGTTATCAAGTATAGCATTACAACTAATACATTGTGCTATGGCTTTACAGTTCCGCACATCAAAATATAATCTTGCCCCCTTTCCTGCTCCCCTTCCAAAATTCCCCAAAAATACTACCTTTGCCCCCTTGTAAGCCATCCGGTGGATGGTGCTAATTATTTAACACGAAACAACTTACCTCTTACAATGGAATATAATTTTGGTGAAGTAGAGAAAAAATGGCAGCAAAAATGGGCCGCGGATAAAGTTTATAAAACTGATATAATTGCCGGGAAATCTAAATATTATGTGCTCGATATGTTTCCATATCCTTCCGGAGCCGGATTGCATGTTGGTCATCCGCTTGGTTACATTGCTTCCGATATTTTTTCGCGCTACAAAAAGCTGAAAGGCTTTAACGTGCTTCACCCCATGGGTTACGATGCATATGGTCTGCCTGCTGAGCAATACGCCATTCAAACCGGTACACATCCTGCTGTTACCACCGAAATAAACCTGGCCCGCTACCGCGAGCAGCTTGATAAAATTGGTTTTTCCTACGACTGGGACCGCGAAGTACGTACCTGCGATCCAGCATATTACAAATGGACACAGTGGACTTTCATTCAGCTTTTTAATTCGTGGTTCAATAAAAAAACCAATAAAGCGGAAGCGATAGATGAATTAACTGCTCAGTTTGCAATCGCTGGAAATACCGGTATAAATGCCGCCTGCAACGAAACACCTGCTTTTACTGCCGACGTTTGGAAACAGATGAGCGAAAAACAGCAGCAGGAAATCCTGATGAATTACCGCCTGGCATACCTGGCCGAAACAACTGTAAACTGGTGCCCGGCACTGGGAACCGTTCTGGCCAACGACGAGGTGAGCGAAGGGTACAGTGTACGTGGCGGCCACCCGGTTGAGCGTAAAATGATGAAGCAGTGGTTGTTACGAATTACCGCATATGCAGATCGTTTGCTCGGAGGGCTTAATACTATCGACTGGACGGAATCCATCAAGGAAATTCAGCGCAACTGGATTGGCCGTTCCGAAGGCGGAAGCATGCGTTTTGTGATTAAAAACCATAAGGATTTAGAGCAGATTGAAGTTTTTACTACGAGACCTGATACCATTTTCGGGGCTACATTTATGGTTCTGGCTCCCGAACACGAAATGGTTTCGCATATCACCACTTCCGAATACCGCGAAAAAGTAGATGCCTATGTTACCTGGGCTAAAAACCGCTCCGAGCGCGAACGCATGACGGAAGTAAAAAAAGTTAGCGGCGAATTTACCGGCGCTTATGCCGTAAACCCTTTTACCCGCGAACTAATACCCGTGTGGATTGCTGATTATGTGCTTATGGGCTATGGAACCGGAGCTATAATGGCTGTTCCGGCTCACGATAGCCGCGACTTTGCTTTTGCCCACCATTTCAATCTGCCAGTGGTTCAGGTGGTAAACAAACCCGGACACGAAGCTACAGATCCAGCAACCTGGGACGAATCGTACGATTCGAAGGAAGGCATCCTCATAAATTCAGGATTTATTAACGGTTTACAGGTAAAAGAAGCTATCAGCAGTGTGATCCGTGAATCTGAAAAACGTGGAATTGGGACAGGAAAAATCAATTTCCGCCTGCGCGATGCTATTTTCAGCCGGCAACGATACTGGGGCGAACCCTTTCCGGTGTATTACAAAGATGGAATGCCTTATACCTTGCCCGAAGATCAGTTGCCGCTTCAATTGCCGGAAGTGGATGCATATCTGCCAACCGAAAATGGCGAACCTCCTTTGGCCCGTGCCAAAAACTGGGTAACTTCTGAAGGTTATGCTCTGGAAACCAATACCATGCCTGGTTTTGCCGGATCGAGCGGGTATTACCTGCGCTATATGGACCCGCGCAATGATAAGGAATATTTTTCGAAGGAGTCTGCCAGTTACTGGCAGAATGTAGATTTGTATATTGGCGGCGCCGAACATGCAACAGGTCATTTGCTGTATGCCCGTTTCTGGAATAAATTCCTATTCGACCTTGGCTATTCCGTGGTTGAAGAACCTTTTAAAAGACTGATAAACCAGGGGATGATACAGGGCCGCTCAAGTTTTGTGTACAGGGTAAATCCTGAAAAAATGATGGAATACGTCCTTTGGGAACAGATTAAGGATAATAAGCTGGGCGTAAGATTTGAGCGTGACTTTCGCGACGGAACAAGGAAATTTGACTATTTCAGCCCCGAAGCGAAACTGATCATCGAAGTAAAGCGGCAGAAATCACTCGAAAAGCTGGCACATCCTTATGCCGCTTATGCCGCCGAAAGAGGCTATAAACTTTTACTTATCCCGATGAGGGATTTCCTCGACGGAATTGAAACCGTTCTTTCACGGATAAACGCTGCAATCAGGGGAGAAGATGTTCCTTCGTTCGTGGAAAAAGAACAACTGGAGGCTACCTCCATCTTTATTTCGAAAAACTATCCGGGCCGAGAGAACTATTCGGATGCATTGCATGTAGATGTAAGCCTGGTTCATAATGATATTCTTGATATCGAGGCATTTAAAAACTGGCAACCCCACCTGATAAATTCCCATTTCATCCTCGAGGATGGTAAATACATCTGCGGAAGCGAAGTGGAGAAAATGTCGAAATCAAAATACAACGTTGTAAATCCTGACGATCTTATCGAACGCTACGGAGCCGATACACTGCGCTTGTACGAAATGTTTCTTGGTCCGCTCGAGCAAGCTAAACCCTGGGATACAAGCGGCATCGAAGGCGTTTTCAGGTTTATACGCAAGTTCTGGCGCCTGTTTCACGACCACGATATAAATTTCAGTGTAACTGACGATGCCCCCAATGCCGCTGAATTAAAAGTTCTGCATAAAACCATTAAAAAGATTCAGGATGATACCGAACGGATTTCGTTCAATACTGCAGTAAGCAGTTTTATGATTTGTGTAAACGAACTGACTGAACTGAAATGCAACAAGCGCGCAATTCTGAATGAACTGGTAGTTCTGATTTCGCCTTATGCACCGCATATAGCCGAAGAATTATGGCAACTGTTAGGTAATGAGGGATATGTGTGCAATGCAACGTTCCCTGAATTCAACGCCGCCTACACCATCGACAATACATTTGCCTACCCGGTTTCTTTTAATGGAAAAACACGTTTTACGCTTGAATTGCCGGTAGATATGCCTGTTGCGGAAGTGGAAAAAGCCGTATTAGCGGCTCCTGAAGCACAGAAATGGTTAGGCGGACAGCCTCCTAAAAAAGTGATTATTGTACCAAGGAAAATTGTGAATGTTGTGGTTTGATAATTCGGCAATTCGGCAATTCGACAATTCGACAATTTGACAATGTGACAATTCGGCAATTTGGGGCCTCCGACATCTGGCTTCCGACATCTGACTTTCGACTCTTGTTTATTTGCTTACCAATCCCAGCTTCACTGGTTTATCGGCTATCCTTTTAATGATTCCCCGAGCAATCATATCCAACAACACAGCTTCCATATACCATCCGGCATTCCCTTCCAGTTTGCCGCTTAATCTTTCTTTTGATAAACGGGTCAGGTCTTTGTGACTGATCTCCGGAAATTCCGCGAAAATACCCAGGAGGCATTCCCGTGTTATTTCGTATTTGCCTTTCAGGATATTTACACCTTTTTTACCCTCCGGATGGAGAGTGAGAATTCTTTCTTCGTCAGACATAATTGAAGAATGAAGAATTTTGGATGTGGGGTTTGAATTACCGATTCTGAATTTTCGGATATTCAATCCACAAAAAAACGTATCATGGGTAGTACAGACGCGGTATACTGCGTCTCTACCCATGCAAACGATGATCAATTATTTCAGGATTTCCCTCGAAATAATAATCTGCTGTATCTCGCTCGTGCCTTCGTAAATCTGCGTCAGCTTGGCTTCACGCATCAGGCGTTCCACATGGTATTCTTTCACATATCCATACCCGCCGTGTATCTGAACGGCCTGAGTGGTAACTTCCATAGCTATCTCTGCTGAATAGTATTTGGCCATAGCGCTGGCAAACCCATAGGGCTGCTTCTGATCCTTGAGCCAGGCGGCTTTCAGGCAGAGGTTGCGTGCATTTTCGATTTTAACAGCCATATCGGCTAATTTAAAAGCAATAGCCTGGTGGTTGGCAATAAAAGTACCGAATGCCTTGCGTTCCTTGGCATACTGCACAGCACGTTCGAAAGCACCGCTGGCAATACCGAGTGCCTGAGATGCAATGCCGATACGTCCGCCTTCGAGGGTTTTCATTGCAAATGTAAATCCGAAACCATCGGCGCCAATGCGGTTTTCCTTGGGAACTTTCACGTCGTTGAACATCACCGAATGGGTATCGCTGCTGCGCATCCCCATTTTATCTTCGTGTGGTCCAACGCTTATGCCGGGTGAATTCCGGTCCACAATCAGGCAGTTGATGCCTTTGTGCTTTTTTTCAGGATCGGTTTGAGCAATAAGCAGGTAGGTGCCAGCAGTATCACCATTTGTAATCCAGTTTTTAGTGCCGTTAACCAGGTAGTAGTCACCCATATCCACGGCAGTGGTACGCTGCGAAGTAGCATCGGAGCCAGCATCGGGTTCCGAAAGCAGGAAAGCGCCGATCTTTTCGCCACGGGCAAGGGGTTTCAGGTATTTTTCTTTTTGTTCTTCGGAGGCAAATTCCTGTAATCCATAGCAAACCAGTGAGTTGTTTACGCTCATAATCACACTTGCTGAAGAATCTACTTTCGATATTTCTTCCATCGCCAGCACGTACGAAACCGTATCCATGCCGCCGCCATCGTATTTCGGGTCAACCAGCATGCCCAGGAAACCCAGTTCAGCCATGCGTTGTACATGCTTTGTCGGGTAAATTGCGCCGGCATCGCGTTCAATAACATCGGTAATCAATTCACGTTGTGCAAAATCGCGCGCAGCATCACGGATCATCAGCTGCTCTTCGGTGAAATTAAAGTCCATTGGGTGTATAGTTTTTTGGTTTAAATAGTTAAAAATTGGGTTTCACAAATATAGAAACATTCCTATAACTCCAATATATATAATTAGATATTTTATTTTGAAGGTTGATTCTTTAATTATGAGGAAAAACCTGATTTTGGAAGTCGGTTATTAAAGTTGAATTTAGATAATTGAAAAGGAATAAAGACAAAATCAGAAAGATGGCTTTGTTGATTGTTTTATAAAATTTGCGTATATGATTAATAATGAAGTACTTTAATAGTGCTTGTTGATTTCCTATTATAAAATTGAACACTGTAAATCCCGCTAGGAAAATTAGATCCATCCCAAATATACTCCTGCCGGTTGCTTCCGCTTGATTGATGAATTAATTGCCCTGTAGAATTGAATATCAATACCTTAGCCTCAGGATCGTTACCTTTAGTACAAGGAAATGTTATGGTGACATTATCATGAAACGGATTCGGATATGCCAAAAGTTGATTTGCTTCTGTATTTATATCCTTCACACTAGTAAAAATTGTGTCAAAACTGCGGTAGAGGCCCAGACTCAATAATAAAACCCTTCCAATATTATCTTTTATTAGATTATCAGAATCTTTTTCAAAACCCAATAAACCCGAATTATTAAATTGATATGAATTCCCATCATCTAGTGATAGCATTACTCCACCTAAATAGCTTGGATAATAACCACAGGCCAGAAAAATTTTACCATCAGGTACAGTTAGAATTGAGCGCGGAGAAGACCCATTGTATGTAGTATTCTCCCAAAGTGATGTTGTGAAATCATATCGAAAAAGCCCAAGCCCAAATTCACCCCTTAATAACCGCCCTTGATTATCGAATCCTAAAGATATCGGATAACCGGCTTCGCAAAACACCTGCCATGTGCGCCCCTGGTCGTAACTCGCATAAACCATACCCGGGTCGTTGGATAATATTATGCGTGAGCAGGCATATATTACTCCATTTGGCCCAAAATGAATATCTGTAATAGATTCGAACCAATAGGGATGTGAAATATCGAGTACTTTTTGCCAGGTCATGCCATAATCACCTGAGCGTATAATCGCATCCTGATTTTCGCCCCCCACCAAAATTATACTGTCATAACCACATTTTACAGTATGCATATTTGCCCCATACAAGGGTGTATCATAAACAAGTGTCCAGGTTTCACCTCTGTCTAAAGATTTAAAAATCTGGCCTTGAGCCCCTGCAAAAAAAGTACCATAAGAGTTTATCTCTAATTGGAGTATACTTTGGTTTGGTACAAATAACCCATTATTCTTTCTTTCCCATGAATACCCATCATCATCAGATCGATAAACTCCCCCTTTATTAAAATTATTCCAACTGCTTAAGAAAATACTTCCCTCGTTATCAACCATAACATCGGTTAATGAAAGGCTGTCGGGAGTATTTATCTTTTGCCAGTAATCCTGGGCAACAGCTATTTTGGCTGCGCAAAGCAAAAATGTTAAAAATGCTAAGAGTTTGAGTTTCATTTTTTGTTAATTAAAGAACTATAAAATGCGATTAAAATTAATGGTTTTACTTAATTATTTTTAAAATATTCTTTAAAGAATGCCTTTATAAAAAAAACGCCTACCCAATGGCAAGCGCTTTTTCACAAACTACTAATGCAGAGTTTTATACTCCAACACTTATAAACAGTTTAAATTTGCTATATAAATACAATTAGTTGAGTGAAAGTAAGAAGACAGGAGTCCGATGACGGAAGTATCCTGAATTGAGGTTCAATTTTTAGTTGATATTTTGGCTCTCGCTCCTCGCCGTTTCTCCCCTTCGCCCCTTTGAAAGTTAAAAACATCAATCTTAGACAGCCTCTTACTGAACCACAATCTTCATCACATATGTTTTCTCCCCTGTTTCAACTTTTACAAAATAATTTCCGGCAGCAGCCTGCGAAAGATCGAAGGTATAGCTGTTGGCCCCTTTGCATTGTCTTGTAAGAATGGTTTTCCCTTTTGCATTGATTATACTGGCCCTCATTTCCATCATCTCCGGTGAAGGACTGCTGATCACAAAAATACCTGTTGTCGGATTGGGATAAACCTGGATTGCATTTACAGGGTTTTCTTCTACCGAAACAAAAGAAGGCAGTTGCAATACCTGAACGGTTATAGGGCCGGCAACACCTGTCCCGCTTACCTGGATATTGGCTGTTCGGATTACAGGAGTTAGATTTTGCTGATAGCTGGCTGTAATTGGACCAATTCCTGTGCCTGAAGGAGTAACCTGGCACCAGTTGGCATCACAGTTGGTGGTCCAATCAGTGTTCGACGAAACATTAAATGTAGTGCTTCCGGCCGGATCGGTAACTGTGCGTGTTGACGGTGTAACATTCAGAGTGGCAGCCGGTGCCTGCTGTTCAACTGTAATAGTGACAGGTGGAATTCCTGATGCACTTACCGTAATACTTGCAGTGCGGTTAGCAGCAAACGTATTTTCATCGAAAGAAGCTACAATTGACCCATTCCCGTTTCCTGAAGTTGTGACCGTGCACCAGTTTGAAGCGCTCGCGGCTGTCCATGGCATATTTGAGCTTACTACGAAAATAACATTGCCCGACTGGTAGCCAACAACCTGGTTATGCGGATCAACTGAAAGGAATGGCGAAGCACCAGCCTGTGTAAGTGTAACATTGGCATTGGGAGCTCCCGGGACTGATACTGCGAAGTAGTCGATACGTTGATCCAGTGAGGTGTTTTCCTGGTAGGTTGCGACTAAAGTTCCGTTACCGCTTCCGGCAGGCGTTATGGAGCACCAGAACGTGTTGTTGGTTGCAGTCCAGGTCGAATTAGTTGTAACCGTGTAATTTACAACACCGGCTGCAGAAGAAACATTTATATTCTGAGGTGTCACTGATAAGGTGGGAGTTGCAGCAGCTTGTGTTACCGTAACTATAACTGACGGGAGTCCGGCAACTGTAACTGTAATATCAGCAACCCTTTCCGAAAGGGAAGTATTTTCCAGGTATGTAGCTGCAATGGTGCCATTGCCTGTTCCTGAAGGAGGTACGGTGCACCAACTTGCATTGCTGGTAACTGTCCATGCAGAATTTGAAGTTACCGTGAAACTTGTATTTCCCGCAAGAACTGTAACATTTTGATTTGGAGGAGTTACTGATAAGGTTGGCGTAGTACCCGATTGTGTTACCGTAACTATTACCGGAGTTGCCCCGGTTCCGGAAACAGTGATTGTTGCTACCCTCGAATTAGTTGATGCATTTGCCGTGTAGGTTGCTGTAATGGCACCATTGCCAGAGCCTGCCAGTGTGGTGGTACACCATGTTACATCGCAGCTGGTTTGCCAGTTCACATTTGAAGTAACTGTGAAATTTGTATTCCCGGCTGTAGCGCTTACATTTTGATTTGGGGGTGTTACTGCTAATGTTGGTGATCCTGCAGCTTGTGTAACCGTTACTACAACAGGAGTTAGTCCAATTACAGTAACTGTAATATTAGCGGTGCGTCCTACAAGCAAAGTATTTTGCTCGTAGGTTGCAGTAATTGTTCCGTTCCCGTTTCCTGAAGGGGTAATAGTACACCAGCCTGCATCACTGCTTACGTTCCATACTGAGTTTGATGTTACGGTAAAACTTGTATTTCCTGCCGGAGCAGTAACATTCTGATTCAGGGGAGTTACGCTTAAAGTCGGAGCAGTTCCTCCCTGGGTAACAGTTACAGTTACAGGAAGTGCACCGACTCCTGAAACCGTTACACTAGCAACCCGTGAAGCAGCACCGGTATTTGCAATATAAGTGGCTGTAATTGTTCCGTTTCCGTTTCCCGAAGGTGTAACGGTGCACCATGCAGCATCGCTTAAGGCTGTCCATGCTACAGTTGTTGTAACTGCAAAAGGAGTGGTTCCGGCAGCGGAAGTTACATTTTGGTTTGGTGGTGTAACCGTCAGAGCAGCTACTCCTGTTCCGGTAATCTGCACATCATCAATTGCCCAGGAATAACCCCATGTTCCGGTATAGTTCCATTTGAATTTCACTGCTGCTTGTCCGGCAACTGCCGCAATTGCCTGGTTAAATGCTGCGGGGTTGGTTGCGGATGTGGCTGTAAACGACTGGATTACAGTCCAGCTTGTACCATTGTTGATGCTGTATGAAACTGTTCCTGACGAGCCTGAATAGCTTTTAAAGTAATGTGAGAATTGAAGGTTAACAGCCGAATATGAGCTCATATCAATGGTTGGGGTAATGAGATCAGCATTCTGCGAGTTCCCGCTTCCATATTCATCACTATCGAGGAAAGCATAATTTCCGGTAAGTGCCGGGTTTGGTGATTGACTGGTTATTGTACCGAACTGCCATACCTGTCCGTTGCCCTGGTTATCAACCTGCGACCAGCAATTTGGTATGGTTGTACCCGAAAATGTTTCGTTGAAAGGCAGTGTATAAATGCCGCATAAAGTGGTAAAAGTAATATCTTCTCCGTAATAGGTTCCGCTTGAGTTGGTTGCATATGCCCTAACGTGGTAAACAGTATTGGAAGATAAGCCGCTAATTGTACTTGTAAAAACTCCGGTTCCTGAACCATCGGTTGTGTGGTTTCCGGTTGCAACCGGGTTGGCGGTGGTAGCCCAGCAAACGCCACGGGCGGTAACAGCCGAGCCTCCATCGGTAGTTACATTCCCTCCTGAAGCAGCTCCTGTAAGGGTAATGCCTGTTACGGGAGTGGTATTAACCATTGCTGCTCCTGGCGTAAAGGTGAGATCGGTACCATTCGTAGTTCCGTCGGCATTGGTGGCCACAACTCTGAAATGGTATGGTGTGCCGCTTATAAGTCCCGGTAAATTTGCATTAACTGCAATGTTAACAGTTCCTGAACCAGCTGCGGTTGTTGTGGTAACATTGCCGTAAGCAGTGGTTGTGCCCCATTCGAAATAGTAGTTGGTGGCAAGTGAATTTGGATTTATTGTTCCGTTAATTGTTGCTGAAGTACCGGTAACTGCTGTAGCAGGAAGCGTAATGGCCACAGGAGAATTCCCGATCTTAAATGAAGCTATCTTTGTTTTCCGGCTGCCACCGCTGCCAATATATTGGGTAGTAAACCAAAATGCATCGTTATCAACCGGATCAACGCACATCAGTGAATAATCACCCCATCGGTTTACACCTGTTTGCGAATTTGCCCCGGTTTGAATTATTTCTTCTGGCATATCAAGCACTCCGGCACCGGTTGCATAAGCACCTGCAGTTTGACCTGTATAGCGTATGCCGGGAAACATAGTAGAGCTTGAGATTGAATAACCAAGCCCTATTTTATTGTTCGCGTTAAGCATAATACTCCCCATCCAGCGCGAATGTGTATCAGGTGCATAAGTTCCGGTCTGGCGCACTGTCCAGTATCCGGTAGTTTTCCGTAGTTCGTACCACCTGATCCCTGCATGATTTGTTGCATCCACATCCACAGTATGGCAGCAAACAATGGTTTGATAGGAACCGAAGTTGCGGTATTGCGGTACATTCATTATAACCATCGGAATGGCATCCACCTTCTGAGTTGTGCCTTGCTGTGGAATATTGCTCCAGGTGCTCCCGAAGTTGCTGTCGAAAGCAGTAACGTTAATCTGCTGGGTACGGTTAAATGTTGAAGCAGCAGTATTTGACCAGTTTACGGCCAGTTCATAAATCCATAACTGGTCGCTGCCACCGCCGATAGCATCATCGTTGAGGGCGATAAATAATCCCGGCGAACCGGCTGGTGCTGCCGTACCATCGTTATCAACGGGTGGCACACACATAAATCCATCAATAGAAGTAGGCAGCCAGGCATTCGAAAAGCCAACCATTTTAGGCGTTGTGCCGCCAACAAGCATTTGGGCACGTTCGAATACATACGTATCATTACTTCCCCCGTTGTTGGTTGCCATATAATAGCCGTCAGGCCATATCCCAAATTTTTCGTAATCCGGCATATCAGCCACGTCAAATGAGTACTGGTACCATGTTCCTGTAGGGTCGTTGGTGGTCGAAACGGCTATCAGCATACGGTCGGTTGAACCGCACAACGAAAATTCCACTGCCAGCCAGCGGCTTGCCTGCTCATCGTAAAGGATAAGCGGGTCACCATCGTTGCAGTTTGCCCCGGTTACACTTCCGAAAAGCAGGTTCATATTGGTTGGGCCGGCAAGTAATGTACCAGTTTTACTGTAAATAGCATACGTTGTATTCACCGTCTGCATATAATGGTTCGGACCTGCAGTTCCGTTACAGTCAGGTGGATAATATGGAGAGCCTTGTCCTTCGAAATTAACGAGTGGTTCTTTTGGCGAACCTGTCGTACCCATAGTTTTCTGCCATGCGTCATCTGGGCCTTTGGGCAATGCGGTTTCTGCAAAAGGATATTCCCTGTTCCTTAATTTTTTATTTAAAACTTTTGTAGCGGCTTTTTCCTGTAAAGCCAGGATTTCGGTTTCCGTGAGCGGAGGAATGTCTTTTAAAGGCTGTGATATGCCTACCAGATTGCCTTTTCCGAGAAAACTCGGGTGAACCGGCTCACTGGTTTGTGCCAGCAAGGGCAATGCAATTACACTTAAAATTGCAGCAAGTAAAAATGTTCGTAAAATCATGATTTGTTAATTAACAAGGTTATTGAGTTTGATTTGGTTAAGTTATTATTTGGTGGTAGAATTGCAGATACGGGAGGCAAATATAAAACAATTGAAGATATGACTTTGCACAAATATTAGCTGTTAATTTATGATTCGACAAACTTTATAGCTTCATGAAACCGGGTTTTTTTTTGCTGGTCCGAATCAATGAGTATCAGGCTTTTCTTTGATTATTTCAGAAATGAAGATTGTTTAAAAAAAACCACGGAGGCACGGAGAGCACGAAGGAACACGGAGAAGAATTGTATGGGCCCGTTTTTTGGGGTTTTTACCAAAACTGCCTATGCTTGCGGTAAAAAAAAATACCTCAAAGAAAACATAACTCCGTGAAAATTTGTGTCCTCAGTGTCTCCATGGTTAATAATAACTCCGTGAAACTCTGTGTCCTCAGTGCCTCCGTTGTTTTTTCCTGTCGCCTCCCGCCCGTTAGCCTTTTCTCCTTGTCTCCCCTCTCCTTGTCCCCAACTCTAATTATATCCATCCTCGCAACTTATAATATCCCAATCCGAAATACTCCCGGATAACGAGTATTTCATATTTCAGGTGGTTCCAGAACTGGTAACGGACCTGCAGGTTATTCCCGATTGGTGGTGCTATTTTGTTTCCTTTAAGATCGCTGTCACGGAAAGTAAGATCGGTATCGAGTGAATACTCAAAAGTGGGCAGACCGCTGACATTAGTATAACCACATTTGCGGAAAGCAAGCACAGCCCGTTTCATATGCTCGGGTGAAGTGATTAAAATAATCGATTTGTTTAATTGCGCAGCAGATTTGCCGGCAGCCAGTTTTTGCGCCTGTTCACGTGTATTCCGTCCTGTGCTTTCGTACGAGATGGATTGTGGATTTACACCTCTCAGTGTTAGCTCTTTGTATACAAGTTTTGGTGCTGAGGTGCTGTCGGCAATTTCGCCCGGCATTGCAATAATTACATTTGCCATAGGATGGGCAACAGATAACTTTGAAGTGTAAAACGTACGTAAAAGCCCGTCGCCGCTGGGGATACCGGCTCCTCCCAGCATCACGATAGTTTCGGGTTCCCGGGTAATTTTGCTGTTGCTGGTACCCAGCGAATACAAAGCCCAGAAAGGAAGTGTGGTAAAAGCAAGGATGCAAATAATAAAAAACAGGCAGCCGCTTGCAATCAGCAGTATTTTCAGAATTCGCGGAATCCTTCTGCCTTTCTTTTTCATTTCCTGAACTGTGATTCGTAAGCCAGGGTTACCCCCTTATTACCTTGTAAAAAAAACTGAAAATTAATTCTCGTAAAGCAGAACTCATCAATCCCCTCAATCCTTTTCCCCTGCTACTTCATAATAATAAAAAGCGGTGTTTCAACCACATTGCTCTTGTTCAGATCGCGATCCTTGATGTAGATTTCGAATGCTATAGTATCACTTTTCAGTATCTGCCTGGCAAAATACAGTTCGAGATACATAGTGATGTCTCCTTTAATATTTTTATTTCGCCCTGCAGGCGTAAGCAACGGAATGCGGGCATTGAACGTCAACGAGCTGTCAACAGGTTTCACTTCTACCAGTTGGTTGTTAACTAATTCCATGAATTTTAAATAGAAATTATATTTGCGGGGTTCCACCGTATCCCACGCGAATAGCCCGATATTACCATCCCCATCGGTATATGAAATAGTAATGGCACCTAAGGAATCTTTGCCTGAGATATCTCTGGCTGTAGCGAAACTTTCGAATTCAATTTTAGGTTCAACCGGGTATTGCTCTTCCTTTATACAAGCTGTGAGCCCGGTAAGTATCGGAATCAGCAGTAATAAGCTTATCTTTGTGTATATTTTCATTCGCTTAGTTAACAAGGCATAAAATTACAAAATTTCTATTCATGGATTTCACTGCATTTAAACATAGTATTTTTAATCTGCAAAGCCCTTATGAATTTAACGAAATTGCTATCAGTTTATTTCGGTATCAATATAGGAAAAACGAAATTTATAAGCGTTTTACAGATGCATTGGGGATAAGCGAAAGCCAGGTTTATCATCCGGAGCAGGTTCCTTTTTTACCGGTAAGTTTTTTTAAAACGCACAAATTAGTTGCAGGCAATTATGCTGAAGAGCTAATTTTCGAAAGCAGCGGCACTTCCGGTATGGAAACCAGCAAACATTACGTGGTGGATGCATCCTGCTACCAGGAGAGCTTTATGCGCGGATTGCAGATTGCCTATGGCGACTTATCGCAATATGTGGTTTTTGCTCTGCTGCCTTCGTATCTTGAACAAAAAAATTCCTCTCTGGTATATATGGTCGAAAAAATTCTGCTGCAATCGAACCGGCAAATGGGTGGCTTTTACCTGAACGAACTGGGTGAATTGCAGCAGAAACTTCAGGAAGCGCAGAGTAAAGGACTGAAGATTATGTTGTTTGGAGTAACATTTGCTTTGCTCGATATGGCTGAAAAATTTCCGGTAATTATTCCCGATGCCATTATTATTGAAACCGGTGGCATGAAAGGAAGACGGGATGAACTCACGCGCATGGAACTTCATTCACATCTTTGTAAGGCTTTTGGAGTAAAAAAAATCCATTCGGAATATGGAATGACTGAGTTACTATCGCAGGCCTGGTCGTCGGGCGATGGTATTTTTTGCTGTCCGCCCTGGATGAAAGTGATGATAGCCGATACCAACGATCCGCTGAGTTACCTCGAACCCGGGCGAACCGGAGGTATAAACATTATTGACCTGGCAAATTTTCATTCCTGTCCCTTTATTGCCACCCAGGACCTTGGAAGGGTTTTTGAAGATGGAAGTTTTGAAGTACTGGGAAGGTTCGATAACAGCGATATCAGGGGATGCAGTTTGCTGGCACCTTGAAAAAGTGAATTCCCTATTTTAAAATAATAGAAGGATCCGTGCCCGTTTCCAATATTATTTCAGGCGTTTCATTTCTTGGCGAATTCACCAGTTTCGACACCGGGTATGCATCCAGTTCCTCCGGTGCATAAGGTTTCAATAGCGAAAGAATTTCAACTGAATCCTTACTTGAAAGCCAGGTTTTTTCATCCTCAGGTTTCAGAATCACAGGCATTCGGTTATGAATCGGTTTCATAAAACTATTTGCTTCGATAGTTATGATGTTGAACGATTCAATTACGTTTCCTTCGGGTGATTTCCAGCGTTCCCACAAACCGGCCATGCTGAAAATAGGATTAGTCTTTATAAAAATCCTGTATGGTTGCTTGGCCGCATCCTGCTGCCATTCGTAAAATCCATCAGCCGGCACCAGGCAGCGCCTGCTAAACAACGGTGCCCGGAACGAAGCTTTTTCGGTAATGGTTTCAGCCCTGGCATTTATCATTTTATTGCCGATCGAAATATCTTTTGCCCAGGGCGGAATCAATCCCCAGCGATGATAGCTCAACTGATGCGGATTTTCGCCTGTGATTACTGCCAGCATTTGGGTTGGAGCACCGTTATAACGTGGAACATAAGGTGCTTCACCACCTGCGAGTTCAAACCGGAGGTTCAGTTCTGCTTCATTTGCTGTAAGGGAGAAACGGCCACACATTTGGGAAAGTTTGGGGGTTAGGTTTTTGGGATTAGGGTTTCGGGCTTAGGGAGACAAGGAGAAGGGAGACAAAAGGAGGGGAGAAAAGGGGGACAAGGGGAAATTATGATTTGAGATTTCAAAAAAGGGGATTGTGAGTTTAACTCCACATCAATCAAATCAATCTTTTCAATCCCTGCTTGCAGCAGGCAAGCCTTCAATCCAGATGTAAAAATAAACTAAAAGTTCAAATTTCTACCAGGCACTATAGAAAACTATCTTTCAAATTTTATGCTGACATTTCGTAATTTTATGCCATTAAAATAAATACTTATGAAAAAATTCGCAATAATCCTCGCCGGCTGTGGCGTTTACGACGGTGCCGAAATACACGAAGCAGTAATGAGCATGTATGCCGTGATGAAAAATGGCGCTGAATACCAGCTTTTTGCGCCGGATATTCCCCAGCATCATGTTGTAAACCATCTTACCGGAGCCGAAATGCCCGAAACCCGCAATGTGCTGGTAGAAAGTGCGCGGATTGCCCGTGGTAAAATCAAACCGCTAACAGAACTGGATATGCGCGATTTTGATGCTCTTCTATTTCCAGGAGGGTTCGGTGTGGCTAAGAATCTTTGCTCATTTGCATTTAAAGGTGCCGATTGTGAAGTTAATCCCCAGGTGAGTAAAGTGGTGCGCGAAGCAGTAAGCCTGCGCAAATCAATCGGAGCGCTTTGTATTTCACCGGTTATTCTCGCCAAAGTATTAGGTGAGGTCGAAATTACTATTGGCAGCGACACAGGTACTGCTGCTGCTGTTGAACAAATGGGAGCAAAGCATAAAAACACATATCACGGGCAGGTCATTACCGACAGCAAGCACAAAGTGTTCACAACACCATGCTATATGCTCGATGCCAATATTTTACAGATAGCCGAAGGAGCCGATAATATTGTAAAAGCGATGTTGAAAGAGATGTGATCAATTTAAAGTTTTATTTTTACCATCTCCATCACTTCCGCATGATCAAAAGCCAGCGAAGGTAATTGGTTTAATTGAAACCATTGAACATTTGCTGCATCATCTCCCGCTTCGGGTTCAGCAGTATTTCCAGTAGCATAGCCAATAAAAACGGTTGTTATAGTTCGGTGACGCGGATCACGGTCTACTTTGCTGTAAGTATGAAACTGCTCAAGTTTAATGCTGGCAATTCCTGTTTCTTCCTGCAGTTCGCGTAAGGCGGCTTCTTCAAGCGTTTCGTCCATATTTAAAAATCCTCCTGGCAATGCCCACATTCCCTCAAAGGGCGGATGTTTGCGCTCAATTAACAATACTTCCGGTTGATTATCAATAGTCTTTATAACAACAATGTCAGCAGTTACCGCCGGACGTGGATATTCGTAACAATAGTTCATCTGATAAAAATATTTTAGGTTGTGTGTGCTTGCATTGAGCTTTCTTTTTAACCACAGAGGCATGGAGAACACAGAGATTTCACGGAGAAATTTTCGATCAGAGCTCTTTAAACCACTATGGCACTGAGGGCACTAAGTTTCAATAAGAAATTATTCTTTCAGGAAAATGGCATCTTAAAATTCTCAATCTTCATCTCCGTGTCTCTCTGTGGACTTAGTGCCTCCATGGTTTATTCGATACACTACAAACCACTATTCTGTATCCTCTTCAGTATTTGTATTTCCTGTATCAATCCTGGATGCTCCTGCAACCACCAATACAATTTCCCCTTTCGGCGGATGCGATTTGTACCACTCTGCCAGTTCGGCTAATGTCCCGCGGCGGTTTTCTTCGTAAATCTTGGTTAGCTCCCGCGAAACACAGGCCTGTCTTTCAGCACCGAGGTATTCGGCAAGTTGCTCAAGACTTTTAACTAACCTGAATGGCGATTCGTACAAAATAAAAGTATAAGGTTGCCGGGCAAGTTCTTTCAAACGGGTTTGCCTGCCTTTTTTATGTGGCAGAAATCCTTCGAACAGGAATCGATCGCTTGGCAAACCCGAATTAACCAATGCCGGAACAAATGCGGTGGGACCGGGCAGGCATTCAACATCAATCCCGGCTTGTATGCATGCTCGTGTTAATAAAAATCCCGGATCGGAAATCCCGGGTGTGCCGGCATCGGAAATCAGTGCCATCGGAGTTCCTTCTTTAATCTGCCTCACAAGGTTTTCGGTTGTTTTATGCTCGTTGAACTGATGATGGGCAAGTACTTTTTTATCAATTTCATAATGCCGCAAAAGCTTTGAAGAAGTCCGGGTATCCTCAGCCAGAATAATATCCACTTCCTTCAATATCCGTAATGCCCTGAGAGTAATATCCTCGAGGTTGCCGATAGGGGTGGGGATGAGGTAAAGTTTCATTGTTCAGGGATTAGGAGTTGGGGATTAGGAGTTGGGGTTTAGGAGTTGGGGTTAGAAGGGTTTGAAGGGTTTAGTGCTTGGGTTCTGGATCTTGGGATTTGGGATTTGGGACTTAACGCCTGAACCCATCCATAAAGTCCCTCATCAACCTGAAAATATCGTTGTATTCCGAAAGAGGAAGTGTACTGCTCTGATCATCAGGGTTGTGGTATTCGGTAAACTCTTTTCCCAGGGAATAAATAAAAACAGCAGGAACGCCTTTTTCGTAAAACGGGCAGTGATCGCTGTTGCAAGATTCGCCTCTTTCTTTCACAGTCAGGATATATTCGTTATCGGCATTTATTTTTACCATCCGGTCATAAGCGTCTTTGAACTTTGTTGCATTAACCATTGTAATGCCTTCACTTCCTGTGCCGACCATATCGAGGTTGACCAGAAATTTGATCTTTTTCAGGTCGAAAGGGGGATGCGAAGCACAGTATTTTGCTCCGAGCAAACCGGCTTCCTCACCGCTCAGAAGTATAAATGCCATTGAATAATATGGCTGATTCCCGGGTTGCGAGTAATGCCTGGCCAGGTCGGTAACCATAGCTGTTCCGCTGGCATTGTCGTTGGCCCCGGGATAAAAAACGTCTTTTCCCATCCTGCCAAGGTGATCGTAATGAGCGGTAAAAACCAGTAATGTATCAGGTTGAGCCTGCCCTTTTATCCATCCGATCACATTTGCCGCTTTGTGGGAAGAAATAAATTCTGATTCAACTTCCAGCGAGAATGTTTTCAGCTTTTTTGGTAGTGCTTCCCGCCTGAGGTCAATAACCGCATAATTCCTCTGTTTGAAACCAATCATTACACTTCCTGTCAGCTTAGTGTCGCTCACATAAATAAGACATGGCGCTTTCAGGAAATTATAAAATTTCAGCGAATCGAGAACAGCAAGAGCCTTTTTATCCGTGATCCCTTTTTTGTCAAGAAGTATAAATTTCTGCCGGTAATCTTTCGAACTAAACTTTTTCAGTTTTTTTGTATTCAGAAGTATTTCAGAAGGAAAGGACACAACTTTATACGTGCCTTTGATAGAAGGGGTAGCAGCCCAAACCTGGAAATCGGAACCAGCCTTAAGTTGCTTTTGATTGGCTAAAGCTTCCAGTTTCCCGGGCAGCGTATTCATCGGGAAAGAATAGGTTTGCCTGTAACCCGGAACAAATGACAGTAACCCCATTTTCTCAAATTCTCCGGCAAGGAACTTTGCTGCAATCTTGTCTCCATCAGCTACATACCCTCTGCCATGCATTCCAGGCGATGCCAATGTATCAATCAATGAGCGGGCATATTTTATATCCTGGGCGAAGGAAATCTGCGAAAGCAGAATAAGTATAGCTGGGATGAAATTAAGTTTCACGTGCGGTTTTTATTTGTATTTAATCGGGAAGCTCATCTGGTTTCGGGTTTCGCGTTTCAGGTTATTGAATCACTGAAACCCTTCAAACTCTTCAAACCCTCCAAACTCTTCAAATAAACCTCCTCCTTATAAAATCCTTCATCCTTTTTATTGCTTCATGTTTATGCTCCCATTCAGGTGTATGATATTTCTGTAATATCCAATTGGCTTCGTCCATGTTCACTGCTTTATTTATGCGGCTAATGGCTTCGTCGTAATGAACCTGGTTGTTCCCGAACAATTCGCTTATAAAGTTGAACTTGTCATTAAGCCCGATACCGGTATTTAGGTCAGGAATAGGTTGATAAAGTATGCGTCCTCCTACCACATCTTTTGCAGGAGTTGAAGCAATAGAATCACTTAATGATTTATTCAATGAATTGAACTTATCGGCAAGCATTGAAGGCTCATTTTCAGGATTTATCTCTGTTACCGGATTCTGAGCAACAGTCTCAACGGTTGTTTGAGTTTCTGTTATATCCGCTTCAACTGTCTGCTCACCATCGAAAGAAGATGTTAAATCGGATTCCCGGAGGTTATTCGTATTCTGTTCTATTCTTTCTTCCAACGGCTTGTCCTGGTCAGGGTTTTTTTCGGGTTCAGCCTGATGTGGCTGTGGTTCTGATTCTATTTCATTCCTGGTCATTGCTGTCGGCTGAGATGCTTCAACCGCTTTAGTCTCGGGCTCATGTCGTGGCTCTGCCAGCATTTCATTTTGGGTTTCCGTTGGACTGAAACTTCGGGATCCGGGAGAGGAATCTTTGTTCTGTATCCGATCCGGAGCCTGAGTTTGAACGGTTACTTCCGGTTTCTGCTGGTCACGTTGAAGGGAAAGATTAACCTGCCCAATGGTTTTAAAAGTATCATAAAGCTTCCGCAGATCGTCGAGCATCAGGTCGAGTTCCACCTGCGAAATACTGCCGGCCGGAATATATAATTGATTGTACCTCGATACTACTTTCCTGATCAGATCATCAGCATCGCGTGTTAGTCGGTTTAAATCCATGATAAATATCGTGTATTAAAATTTGTTAGCTTTTTGTTGAAAGATTTTAGTTATACAGGTATTACAGCACCGGCAACACAACAATTATTTCGTTAAGTTTGCCATTTCAAACAGGCGCTAAAATTAGCAAAGAAAAATCTACGCTGCTTATGTTTCTTGAAAAATCCACTAACAATCCATCACTAGGCCGAGGCTGGATCGAAGTCATCGTAGGTTCGATGTTCTCGGGGAAAACTGAGGAATTGATCCGCAGGCTTACCCGTGCCCGGATTGCCAGGCAGAGAGTGGAGATTTTCAAGCCGGAAATAGATAAACGTTACGATGACACAAATGTTGTTTCACACAACGAGAATAGCATTCGTTCCATTCCTGTACAGAATGCGTCGCAGATATTGCTATATATTGACGGGATGGATGTTGTAGGCATTGACGAAGCGCAATTTCTGGATGATGACCTGCCGGCAGTATGCAATTACATCGCTAACCAGGGCATAAGGGTGGTTGTTGCCGGTTTGGATATGGATTTCCAGGGTAAACCCTTTGGCCCTGTGCCCGCATTGATGGCTACAGCCGAATATGTCACCAAGGTACATGCAATTTGTATGAAATGCGGGGATTTGGCGCACTATTCGCACCGTACAGGACTAAGTGAGAAATTAGTTTTATTGGGAGAAAAAGAGAGTTATGAACCACTCTGTCGCAAATGTTATACGGATATTAAAACAGGGTTTAAGGTTTGAGAGGGATTGAGGTGATTGAAGGGATTGAGAGGATTGAGGAGACGACAGAGAGGGTAGTGAAACAGAATTCTGTAAAGGCATTGTGTCCGAAAACCAAAAGTAATCCCCCTCATTTCGGCTTGCCTGTTCCGACATACGACATCCGATTTCCTTCTACCGACCCTTTAAAATTCACTGACATTCTTTAATGAGAAAACTAGCAAGTATCCAGAAAATTATTGCTATTGAACCCATCGAAGGAGCTGATTCAATTGAAAAAGCAACCATATTGGGCTGGCAGTTAGTTGTAAAAAAACACGAATTCACCGTGGGCGAATTTGTCGTTTATTGCGAAATTGACAGCCTGATGCCTGATAAGCCTGAATTTGAATTTTTAAAACCACGCGGAATGCGGGTTCGCACTATCAGGCTTCGCGGACAGGTATCACAGGGAATATGTTTTCCTTTGTCAATACTACCGGCTGATTTTGTTGTGGCTGAAGATGCTGATTGTACAGAAATATTAGGGATTCGAAAATATGAACCCCCTATGCCAGCCTGCTTAAGCGGTATTGCAAAGGGTAAATTCCCTTCGTTTATCCCCAAAACTGACGAAACACGCGTACAGGTCCTGCAGAAACTATTAGACAAATACAAAGGTGAAAAATGTTACATAACCGAAAAAGTAGATGGCAGTTCCGGGACTTTTTACGTTAACAATGGCGAATTTGGCGTTTGCTCGCGTAACCTGGAACTGTTGGAAGATGCTGAAAACAGTTTCTGGAAAGTTGCCAGGCAGTTGGACATCGAAAACAAACTCCTGTCGCTTAACGGCAATTATGCTATACAAGGCGAGTTAATAGGCGAAGGTATTCAGGACAATAAGCTGAAATTAAGAGGTCAGAAAGTGCTGTTTTTTAATGCATTTGATATTGACAGGTTTGAATACCTGCCCTTTGAAAAATTCATTTCACTGTTCGAAAAACTACAACTGCCCATAGTTCCTGTACTTTCAACAGACTATGAACTTGAAAATGAAATTGACGAAATAATAAAAATGGCAACAATTAAAAGTAGTATTTGCCCTGATGTATGGGCAGAAGGTATAGTAATTCGGCCTTTAAACGAAAAGATTGAACTACTTTTGTCGAACGAAAATTTTAATAACGGCAGGGTAAGTTTCAAAGCTATAAATCCTGAATTTTTATTGAAATACGGCGAATAGTATTTTCCCGCTCTTTTAAAATCGTTTACCTGTTTATCATCAATATCTTTTACAATGAAGCATATTATACTTGTTGCAAGCCTGGCTATTCTGCTGGCAGCGTGCACTTCCAGACCCAAAGAAACACTGTTTAGCATTACCACTCCTGACGGCGATATTGTTGTGAAATTGTACGACAGTACTGCAAAGCATAAGGAAAATTTCATAAAACTTGCAGATGCCGGGTATTTTAATGGAACATTATTTCACCGCGTGATTCAAAAATTTATGATACAAGGCGGCGATCCGACTTCACGGGATGCAAAACCAGGCGCGTTATTGGGCGATGGGGATACAACCTATACAATTCCTTTCGAATATGTTCCTTCCTACCTTCATAAACGGGGGGCTTTTGCTGCTGCCCGCGAAAACGACGACGAAAATCCCCTGAAAGCTTCGTCGGCATCACAATTTTATATTGTGCAGGGCAAAGTGTTTACCAACGATGAACTCGATGCGGTTGAACTAAAAGTGGAACGCCGCACCAAGCAATACATTATGATGGACCTGCTGAAAAGGGAAGGCAAGGAAGCCGAACTGAAAGCTTTCCGCCAAATGGTGGATCAGCGCGATACAGCCAATATCCGTGTAACAATCGGGAAATACCGCAATGCTGTTGAAGCCCAATACCTGTGTACAAAACCATGGAAAATTACTGATGCACAACGGGAAATATATACAACCATCGGGGGCACGCCTCACCTCGATGGAGCTTACACCGTTTTTGGCGAAGTTGTGAGTGGCATGGAAATTGTAGATCAAATTGCAGCCGTACAAACTGACACCAATGACAGACCTCTAAAAGATATACCGATGACGATTAAAATTATTAAATAAGATCCAATATCCCTCCCGCCGGAGGCGGGACCAAATTCCAAGGTCTGGACACTAACATACACATATCCGACATCCGACATTTCTTTACGCTCCGCAAAACAAAATAAATACATAATAAAATCGTTTACACACAAATCAATCTAAAAAAACATGAAACGTTCAATCCTTTTAACATTAACACTTACTTTCCTTTTTATGATGGAACTCGACGCCCAGAAGCAAACCAAAGTGCTCATTCATACCGATATGGGCGATATTAAAGTTGCGCTTTATAACGATACCCCGTTGCACCGCGACAATTTTATAAAACTTGTTAAAGAAGGTTTTTATAACGGATCACCTTTTCATCGCGTAATAAAGGATTTTATGGTTCAGGGCGGTGGCGCTCCTGCAGGAAAAACAGAAGTAAGTAACCGCGTTCCGGCTGAATTTGTTCCTGCTCACATTCATAAAAAAGGAGCTCTGGCAGCTGCCCGCATGGGCGACCAGGTAAATCCTAAAAAAGAATCTTCAGGCTCGCAATTTTACCTGGTTCAGGGTACAAAAGTATCTGCCGAACAGTTGAATCAGTTCGATGGCAAACGCAAAGTAAAATACACTGCCGAACAACGTACGATTTATACTACAATTGGCGGAACACCTTTCCTTGATGGTGATTACACTGTGTTTGGTGAAGTTGTTGAAGGCCTTGATGTAATTGATAAAATTGCAGCCGTTCAGACTGCTCCCGGCGATAAACCGGTAAAGGAAATTAAAATGACGATGAAAGTGCTGTAAGGCGCAATTGTCAAGTAATTGAAAAAGGATCTGGAGATATTATCCAGGTCCTTTTTTATTCTCCGGATCTGGATTTCTTTTGTTTCCGGTTATATGAGTGTCATAATATAGAAAAAACTAAACTTTTTCCCGACCTTTGCACTTCGGTACTTTAAGTGCTGTATTTTTATTTTATAGCGTATGAAAGAGAAAATCAACCAGTTACTCGAAGAAGTAAAGCAATTCGAAGCTCAGAGTGCTGACCAGTTGGAGCAGTTCCGTATCCGTTTTCTGGGCCGTAAAGGACTTTTGCAGGATTTGTTCGATGCCTTTAAGGAACTTCCGGGTGATCAGAAACGTGATGTGGGCCAACTGCTGAATGTACTGAAAAATGCAGCTCAGGATAAAGTTGAACAATTCAAAGAGGCTTTTGAAAGCGGTACTTCATCACGGGATACTGATAATGATCTCACCAAACCCGCTGGTTTCCGCGAACCCGGAACCCGCCATCCGCTTTCCATCGTGCGCAACGAAATGATCAGCATATTTACCCGCCTCGGTTTCACAGTAAACGAAGGCCCCGAAATTGAAGATGACTGGCACAATTTCTCGGCGCTTAATTTCCCGCCCGAACACCCGGCCCGCGATATGCAGGATACTTTTTTCATTGAGAAAGATCCGGATATAGCGCTTCGTACGCATACTTCAAGCGTTCAGATTCGGGTAATGGAAAATACGAAACCGCCTATCCGCGCTATTTTCCCCGGTCGCGTTTTCCGCAACGAAGCTATTTCGGCACGTGCGCATTGCTTCTTCCACCAGGTTGAAGGTTTGTATATCGACCGCAATGTTTCCTTCGCTGATTTGAAACAGACCTTGTTATATTTCTCCCGCGAAATGTTCGCCCCCGACACACAAATCAGGTTGCGGCCATCTTATTTCCCGTTCACCGAACCCTCGGCCGAAATGGATATTTCGTGCAACTTATGCGGAGGTAAAGGCTGCGGTTTCTGTAAATATACCGGATGGGTCGAAATATTGGGTTGTGGTATGGTTGACCCGGCAGTTCTCGAAAACTGCGGCATCGACAGCAAAGAATATTCCGGTTATGCCTTCGGAATGGGTATTGAGCGTATCACTAACCTCAAATTCCAGGTGAAAGATTTACGCATGTTTAGCGAAAACGATTTGAGGTTTTTAAAGCAGTTTGAGTCAGCAGGGTAGGATTGAGTAGGGGTGAAGGGGAGATGGGGAGACAAGGAGAAAAATTGAGAATGTTGGAACGTGGTTGTCGGTTTTTTCGCCTTCTTATACTTTATTGTCTATTCTTCACCACAAAAACGGCATAACTCTTTTTGTCTTCTGCATATAGGATTGGTATTCAGGAAAATGCATGCATAGCAAACCTTCTTCATATTTCATTTTTACTATCAATCCGGCAATCAACACAAGGCTTATGATTAGTTTTTTATAATCAAACTGACTTGCCAGCAAAACCAGAGCAAATATAAAAATTGACGTATACATCGGGTGCCGGATCACTTTATAAGGGCCTCGTGTAACCAAAAGACCTTTTTCCACAGGAGTCGGAACCACGTTAAAATTTCCAAGCCTCATTACAGCCATGGCCCAAAAGGCAAGGAAACCTGAAATTGCCAGCAATAATATGGCCCACAAGGGGAGAGACAGCCAGTTGGTGAATATTGCAAGCAGAATGATGCAAGTAAACTGTATGGTTACAAGTATTTTCCCTTTCATTGGTTTTCGGCTGAAGGCATAATTCGTTTGATCCTTTCGGCTTTCTCCCTTTTTAGATCGGTAAGGTGTAATTCAAGGTCCTGTAGTATTGAGCCGAGTGTTTTAATCGGTTCCTGTCCGATTACTGCGGCCAGTTGAACGCCGCCAATAGATTTTATTTTAGAAACAAGCTGTTTCACTTTTTCATCCGGAATGGCTCCATGTATTACAAGGAAATAGACAAACTCTTTATGTGCGGGCAAAAGATATATCCCTTCATTGCTGTTGTTTACAAGGCAGAAATCGCTCCGGTAATCGTCGTCGTCGTAATGGAAAAATTTAAAAGAATTCAAGCTCTCCGTTTTTTCATTATAAACCGGCAAATCCTCTTCACGCACCAGGTTCAATAATGTTTCACGGTTTATAAAATGAACCAGCTGTATTATAGTTAAGTTGGTCGCAATACCAATAAAAGCATCTGCCTGTTGAAACGCGGGTTCGAGACGTGATTTACGGGGCATTTTTTCGGGGATTAGGGTTTTGGGTTCAGGTTTCGGGAAAGCACAGTCAGAATCAGGATTTACTGTATATTAAGCATATTCCAGTTTCAATGTGTTCGTCTGCCCCGCTACGTATATCGGAGTACTCGCAACTTTTATCAGCAAGTCGCCTTTTCTTATGCGGCCCTCGGCTATCAGTTGTTCAGTAATGGCTTTAAATGTTTTGCTGGTTGACGACACAATTTTATCGAAGTAAAATCCTTTGATACCCCATACCAGGTTGAGCTTGCAGAGTAAAAAATGGTTCCCGGTGAAGATGAAAATATCCTGTTTCGGCCGCTGGCTGCTGATTCGCTGTGCCGAATAGCCGGTTATGGTCATGGAAATAATCGCATGCGCATTCGATTCGATCGCAAGATTACATGCGGCTGAAAGAACAGAATCAGAAATAACTCTTTCCTTATCGGCACAATTTGCAAAATGAGGTTTATTGTAAATCTCTTCAGTTTGCTCCACTTCCCAGATAATTTTCTGCATGGTTTCAACAACCGCTTCGGGGTAAAGGCCGACAGAAGTTTCACCGCTCAGCATCACAGCATCGGCACCATCAAGTACCGAGTTGGCTACATCATTTACTTCGGCACGGGTAGGCCTGATGTTGCTGATCATACCTTCCATCATTTGGGTTGCTACAATTATCGGTTTCGAAACCTGGTTGCATTTGCGAATCAGTTTTTTCTGCACCAAAGGCACTTCCTGTAGCGGAAGTTCAACACCAAGGTCACCGCGGGCAACCATTAAGCCATCCGCTTCGGCAATGATCTCATCCATATTTTTCACGGCATCAGGTTTTTCTATTTTTGCAATGATACCGGGAATATTTTCGTTAATTCCCAATTCAGTTATTGTCGACCGGAGGTGCCTGATATCATCTGCTTTACGCACGAAAGACAAAGCGATCCAATTAAGCTTATGCTCAAGGATAAATGCCAGATCGCGCTTATCTTTTTCGGTTAATGAGGGCAATGAGACATTCGTATTTGGCAGGTTTACGCCTTTTTTCCCGGAGAGGATTCCGCCATGAATCACTTTTGCTTTTACTTCATCAATTCCATTAGTCGAAATAACTCTGAAAAGCAGCTTGCCGTCGTCGAGCAGCAAATCCTCACCGGCTTTTACATCGCGTGCGAATTCAGGATAGGTGATGTATAATCTGTCGGCAGTACAAGCGCATTCGTGGGTTGTAAACACAAGTTCGTGTCCGTCGGGCATCATTGCTTCCTTGTTCTCGAAAGCACCGATACGTATTTTTGGGCCTTGCAAATCGCCAAGCAGGGCAATATGTGTTCCGAGTTCTTCATTCAGCGAATTTACATGCTCAATTACTGCCAGGTGATCCGTGTAATTACCATGCGAAAAATTCAGCCGGAAAACATCCACACCGGCTTTAATAAGTTTCTGTAACATTTCACGGCTCGAACAAGCCGGTCCAACAGTAGCAACAATTTTTGTTTTCATAAGTACAAAAGTTCATTAATAATTTTTAACAATCACATTTTCAGCAATATATAAATCCGCCCTTTGTGCCCTGATATGCTGATAATCTGTGTTTTAAATCTTTGCGTCATTGCGTTGAAAAACCTACCGGAGTATTGAACGTCCGGATCAGATTTTATTGTTTCTGGTTGAATCCTGAATTTCAATGTAAATAGTACCTATTTCAGGAATTTCTTTTTTAAGGTTTAGTTTTAGCTGTTCAATCATATCTTCTGCATCGGAGCCCTTCATCTCATTGTTTATATCAACGGATAACAAAACCAGGTACTGACTATCACCCATAACCATCGTCTGAAGGCGGTTTATATGACTTACCTGCCTGAATTTATGAATAATATTCCTCATAGCCTGCCTGCTCTCACGTGGCATACTTTCGCCCACTATCAGGTTTTTGACTTCTGCTATCAGCAAAATTGAAACCGCAAGAAGCAGAATACCAACCGTTATACTTCCAATGGCATCAAAAACCGGGTGAACCAGCCAGGCTAAAGTAGTGGAAATAAGAACAATAATCAGTCCGGCCATTGCGGCGGAATCCTCAAGCACAACTACAACCAGGCTTACATGTGTTGAAGCCCGAACAGCGGCAAAAAAGGGAAGCTTGGTGGTTTTGCGGAATTCCGAGAACGCCACCTGGAAGGATTTGGCTTCAATTACAATTGAACTGATAAGCACGGCATAAATCCAGTAAACGCTGCTAAGTTTTTCGGGATGCATTACCTTATGCACTCCTTCGTAAATGGAAAACATGGCTCCGACAAAAAAGAGCAGCACTGCCACCATCAGCGACCAGAAAAAAACTTCGTTTGAATACCCGAAACTGTGCATTTCGTTTGCCGATTTTTTAGCCCTCTTGTGGCCTACAAGCAGTAAAACCTGGTTAAAACTGTCGGCGGTGGAATGTATCGACTCGGCAAGCATGGCAGCACTGCCGGTGATAAAGGCTACTATATATTTTATGATAGCGATCAGCAGGTTGCCTGCCAATGCAAAAATTATAGCTTTGTTCGAACTGTGACTGCTCATTTAGAAAATATGCTGAAATACCTGGAGGGGGAAACCGGAATTAATTTATACAAAAATAAACCATTTGTAGTAAACGGTTTAAAATAGGGATGAAAAGAAGATCTTATCCATCTAAGACCTCTCGCTTTCAAGCTGCAACAAAGCCTTCATTGCCGCATCCTGCTCGGCTCCCTTAATGGAATAATCGCGTCCTTTACCTAAGGAAATCTTGTCAACGAGAACATCCACAACATATTGCTTATTGTAACCATGACCGACTTCATTGAGGATCACGAATTCCACAACCCGTTTTTCGCGCTGCGACCATTCTATGATCCGGCTCTTGTAGTTGGTATCATTGTCCTCAAGTTCCTGCAGGTCGAAATGTTGCCTGATAATTTTTTCGATGATGATCTGCCGGGTAAAATTATAGCCTTTGTCTAAGTATATTGCGCCTATCAGAGCCTCGAAAGCATCGCCTTTCATCGACCGGTAAACATTGTTATTATCGGTGTTTACTGTTATCAGTGTATCGATACCAAGTTTCTGTGAGAGTTTATTTAACTGTGCCCTGCTTACGATACGCGATCGCATTTCCGTAAGGAAACCTTCATCTTTATAAGGAAACATTTTGAAAAGATGATCGGCAACTATCGCGCTCAGAATTGCATCCCCCAGGTATTCGAGTCTTTCGTTACTGATCCGGTTTCCGTTGTTTAATTCAATGGCCTGAGATTTATGACGGAATGCCAGCTTATACAAAAAAATATTTCCGGGATAATACCCGAAAATATTTTTTAATGCTACGAAAAGTTGTTTGTCGTCAGAGAGAAATACCCTGATTGGTTTTATGACGTCGAAAGTCAAAGCTATTTCACGAATTTCTTAAAAATAAGCGTAGCGTTATGCCCACCGAAACCGAAAGTATTGCTTAAAGCAGTGTTAACAGTTGTGTGTATTGCTGTATTAAATACATAGGTGAGTGATTGATCAACTTCCGGATCATCAGTAAAATGATTGATTGTAGGAGGAATGATATCATGCTGAACTGCAAAAATTGACGCCATAGCTTCAACAGCACCGGCTGCACCCAGAAGGTGACCGGTCATTGATTTGGTTGAGTTAACATACACTTTTGATGAATGTTCGCCAAACAACCTGGCTAAAGCAGTGGTTTCAGCAATATCTCCGAGAGGAGTTGATGTTCCGTGGGTATTTACGTGATCAATATCGTCTGATGTCATACCGGCATCACGAAGAGCTGAACGCATGGCATTCATCGCGCCCAAACCTTCAGGGTGTGGAGCGGTTATGTGGTATGCGTCGGCACTAAGGCCTGCCCCTGCAACTTCGGCGTATATTTTAGCTCCGCGGGCGAGGGCGTGTTCCATATCTTCGAATATAAGCGCACCACCGCCTTCACCGATTACAAATCCATCACGGTCCTTATCGAAAGGGCGGGAGGCTGTTTTAGGGTCATCGTTACGTGTTGAGATTGCATGCATTGCATTAAAACCTCCAACGCCGGCTACATTGATAGCTGCTTCTGAACCACCTGTAACAAATGCGTCAGCCATTCCGAGCCGGATATAGTTGAAAGCATCTATTAAAGCGTTGGCCGAAGATGCGCAAGCCGAAACCGTTGCAAAATTTGGCCCTCTGAACCCATAGCGGATCGAAATCTGACCGGCAGCAATATCGGCTATCATTTTAGGGATCATAAGCGGGCTGAAACGTGGTGTTCCGTCGCCTGCGGCAAAACCTGAAATTTCATCGAAAATAGTGGTCATACCTCCGATTCCGGAAGCCCAGATTACGCCAATACGATCCGGATCCAGTTTGTCACTGTTGAGGCCTGCGTCTTTGACAGCTTCGTCAGCACAAATCATACCATAAAGCGTAAAAGGATCAAATTTCCTGACTTCTTTCCGGTCGAAGAAATTTAACGCATCAAAATTCTTGACTTCACAGGCAAACTGCGTTTTGAATTTGCTGGAGTCAAAATGTGTGATAGGGCCAGCACCACTAACTCCATTAACCAAACCACTCCAGTATTCCGGAGCTGTATTGCCTAACGGAGTCAGTGCGCCAAGGCCGGTAACTACTACTCGCCTTAACTTCATCGAATGAGTTTTACTTATTTCGCGTTACTTTCGAGGTAAGTGATAGCATCACCTACTGTACTGATTTTCTCAGCCTGATCGTCAGGAATAGCAATGTTGAATTCCTTTTCGAATTCCATGATCAGTTCAACGGTGTCCAATGAATCGGCACCCAGGTCGTTGGTGAAACTTGCTGCAGGGTTTACTTCTTTTTCATCTACTCCCAGCTTATCAACGATGATAGCTTTTACTCTTGTTGCAATGTCGGACATTGTTGTTACGCTTTAATTGGTTTTAGGCTGCAAAGAAATAACAATTTAGCCGATAAAACAATAATTACCGTTATTATTTTAAGGTTAATGTATTTAATTAATTTAAAATGAATTACATAGGTATTTCCGGAATTTATTTTCATTCATAAGGTAGTTTCGGAATTCAACTTTTTTAAACACATTATCCGGTTAAATCCGGATTATGTCAGCCGGATTTTGTTATTTTGATGTGAATAAACCAGACTTGAATTAATGCTGGAAAATTCCCTTTGAACCATGAATTCCTCTTTTAATTGCAGGCAGGCTATGAAAACATCACCCAGGATCGCGGTTTTTGCTTCGGGCAGCGGCAGCAATGCACAGCGAATAGCCGAATATTTTTCAGGGTCCGGCGTGGCGGAAGTCTCTGTAATTTATTGCAATAACCCTGATGCATACGTTCTTGAACGTGCAAGACTACTTGGTATTCCGGCTGTATTGTTTAACAGGGATACATTTTATAATAGTACTTCAGTACTTGATGACCTGAGATCGAGGCAAATTGACTGGATCGTACTGGCTGGATTTCTATGGTTGATTCCCGGCTATATTTTAAAATCATTTCCGCAAAGGATCATTAATATACATCCTGCTTTATTGCCTTCGTATGGCGGAAAAGGTATGTATGGCATGAAAGTTCATGAAGCAGTGATTGCGGCTGGAGATATACAAAGCGGCATTACCATTCATTATGTGAACGAAAAATACGATGAAGGGGATATTGTTTTTCAGGCAAAATGCCCAATCGGAAAGGAAGATACGCCCGAAATGCTCGCAGCGAAAATACACGAACTGGAATATGAGCATTTCCCCTCTGTTATTTCGGAGTTAGTTGCAAGGAGAGTTAATAGTTAATCGAAAATAGAAAATAGTTCGCTAACCCATTTTCCATTACCCATTTTCCATTAACTATTTTCAAATATACTCTTTCACTTCCACTTCGCCCTTCAACACCATCAGCCCGTTAAAGGCAAGAGCCCGCATTTCGTCTTCACCCGGATAAATATACACAGGCGCAAATTTATAAACTCTTTCGATAATCATATTGGTGATCCATTTGCTGTGGGCCACTCCGCCGGTGAGTAAAATTGCATCTACTTCTCCTTTCAGTACCGGCACCATAGAGCCAATGCTTTTGGCAACCTGGTAAGCCATGGCTTCGAGGATAAATTTTGCTTTCTGGTCGCCGTTTTGGGCAGCCTGTTCCGCTTCATATGCGCTGTTGGTGCCAAGGTGAGCAACAATACCGCCACTTCCTACTACCATTTTTGCAATTTCCTTTTCGGTATATTCCCCGCTGAAGCAGAAACGCACCAGGTCGCCGGTAGGTAAGGTCCCGCTGCGTTCAGGGGAGAATGGGCCTTCCCCGTCGAGGCCCTGGTTTACATCAATTACCCGTCCTTTATAATGTGCCCCGGCAGTTATCCCACCGCCCATATGCACCACGATCAGGTTAAGATCTTCGTATCGTTTCATGATACTTTTTGCATGCTGGCGTGCTATAGCTTTCTGGTTCAGCGCATGAAAAATGGAAATTCTTTTAAAAAGCGGATGTCCCGAAACACGTGCAATATCGTCAAGTTCATCCACAACAACGGGATCAGCAATATAAGCTTTTGCATTGGGAAGAGAATTCGCAATTTCATCGGCGATAAGGCCGCCAAGGTTACTGGCATGTTCCTTTATGGGATGTTCATGCAGATCCAGCTTCATGGCTTCGTTGACCAGGTAAACACCGGAGGAAATAGGTTTCAGCATACCTCCACGGCCAACAACAGCCTGGATTTTATCAAGCTGTATTTCAGCCTCTTCCAATTCCTTATAAATAATTTCCTTACGGAAATGGAACTGGTCGGCAATATGTTCAAATTGCGCAATCTCTTCGCTGGGATGCGTAATATTCTTAACGAAAATCGGGTTCATATTCTGATAAACCGCAATTTTTGTTGAAGTTGAACCCGGATTGATTGCCAGTATGCGAAAGTCTTCCATATTTGAAGTAGTTAATGCCAGCCTGGCGGTAGACAGGGTTAATAGAAAATGGAAAATGGTCAATAGTGGCTATGAGCAGCGTTATTTAAACTTTGGTCATCACCATTTTCTATTAACTATTTTCTATTAACTTTTTCACTGTATAAATAATCAATTTGCAGTAAAACCAGCGAAACTTACGCCATCAATGCTGCAAGAGCAATTGAATAGGTTTTTGTAAGGGCACTGTCGCCACGTGAAGTAAGCACACAAGGCACACGCGCACCTGCAACGTAAGCTGCCAGTTCGGCTCCGGCTAATTTGGTGCCGCCTTTGAAAAATACATTGCCTGATTCGATATTCGGGAAAAGGAGGCAATCGGCATCGCCGGCAACAGGGCCTGTAATTTTTTTAATCTGAACCGATTCCATATCAATGGCTGCGTCGAGTGAAAGAGGTCCATCGACAACACAACCTGCAATCTGTCCGCGGTCGCTCATTTTTGCAAGAATAGCGCCATCCACACAGGCAGGCATCCCGGCAAGCATTTGCTCGGTAGCGGCAATAACGGCTACTTTTGGTTTTTCTACACCGGTTGCTTTCGAAACTTTCACCAGGTAATCAATCATCTTGATCTTCTGTTTCAGGTCTGGCTGTGGGATAATCGCTACATCGGCAATGGTGAGCAGTTTGGGATACGAAGGAAACTCCATTACCGAAACATGTGAAAGAACGGCTCCTTCGTTGGTGATACCGGTGGTTTTGTTTAAAATAGCCCTCATGTACTTATCAGTACTGAGCGATCCTTTCATAAGCAGGTTGGCTTTACCTTCGTTAATAAGCTGAACGGCCAGGGTTGCGGCTTTGGCTTCGTTGGGTTCGTTGAGTATTTCAAACTTGCCGGCGTCCATGTGATGCTCTGCACAGATTTGTTTAATAAATGCTTCATCGCCGGTAAGCGTAGCATCAACAATTCCTTTTTCGACTGCCGAGTAAACAGCTTCGATGGTGTGCGGATCATTTGCAAAAGCAACTGAAAGACGTCTTTTGGGTTTGCTTTTCAGCAAACCGAACATTTGTTCTAATTTTGTAATGGCCATATGCCCTCCTGAGATTATGTACTGTTAATGTGATAACACGTAAAAGAATAAAAATTCCAATTTTTTAGGGCTGCAAAATTAGTTATTTTCCAGTCACTTCCGATAGATAACTTGTAGTTTTATTGCTATTTAGAATACATATAAGTAAGGAGTATCTTTATCCTGGAATGAATTTTAGTAAACATACTTTTGTGGTGTTATTCAGTCAAAAACAGGACGTAGGAAACATTAAATTTCATTGAACACGCAAGCGCAAACAAGCAGGATTTGCATTGCCAGAAAGTGGATGGAGAAATTACTGATTGGCTGAAAATTTTCAAAAATTAATTTTTATTTAGCCTCTTCCCGGCGTATCTTTAACATCATTTTTAAAATACTCAGTTTTGTCCATATCAACTTGTTAATTCTCTTTGGCAAGATGTTATTTTGATGTGCTGGTGTATTTTACCAAATGAAGTATGATTTCTAAATGGATTTTGATTTTGTTCTTTTATCTTGACATAAAAGAACCAAAAGGTCAAGGCTTATTATTAATTTCACACATCTGTATGCATCACCGAAAGGCTCGCAAAACAAGGCTTGTTAGATTTGTCAGGTTGCCTGACATGGTTGAAGCTGGTGTTTTGCGTTACGCTTATTCCTTTGTTCATTCTCATGCGCCTTTCTAGTGAAGCAACAGCTGTTGTGAAATTTATAATAGGCCGGTCCCTACACTCTGAAAATTGTGCTCCCCGTTAAGCGGGGCTGGCTATGAGCCAACCCGTTGCCCCTTAATGTTGCCATATGGGAAAATTTTCTTAGAAGGGACCGGCCTCAGAAAAATAAGTTAGCGGTTCTTGAGGGAGGTATGTGCAGATGGCATGTGTGCAGCAATACACCGCAACGACAGATGCCATGCTTTGTTCAAATCTTTTATGCCTTGTATTGCGAGAAGATACCTCCTGATTAGAACTGCAACTTATTTTTCGAAAGCCTTGAATTTTTGTTACTTTTTATTCAAGTAAAAAGTAAGAGAAAGAAAACGATCCAATCTGATGTTAAAAAGGCGATCAATTTACTTTGAAATATCATACATCAAAATTTTTGATCCAGCACATCAAAATATAATTTAGCCATCTCTTTTTCTATGAAAATTAAGCCTTATGTATTTCGATTTCTAATGTTTGCAGGGCTTGTTGTTTGTACTGTCGCATTTACAAGTGATGCTCCCATGAGCCAATATACCATACCAATAGCGGCCTGGTCAGTTTCTGCGGCTGACCTGGATTTAGATGGGGATATGGATATAATTACCGGACATAACTATGCAAGCCTGACACATTGGAGCGGTATTTCAATAACAGATAATTCTGGAAACGGTAATTTCATTTTTAAAGACTCGCTTTTTTTCTATGGGGGACAGACAATATTAACAGGTCAACTTGATAGTTTACCAAATCCAGAAATAGTTTTTCGCAAATGGCAAACAAATCAACAAATCGGCATTATATATAATAATATTATGTCTGATACTTTTTTCATTAACGTGAATTCTAATAATTCACTTAGTGAGATTATTTTAGGAGATATCAATAATGATGATAGGGTGGATATCATTTTTTGTTCAAATGCAGGACGATTTTGGGGGGTATTTTATAATTTGGGATATCAGAATTTTACTTCATCTCAGCATTATTCTATCTCTGACTTTTCTCCATTAGGTATTGCATGTGGCGATTTAAACAACGATGGACGCGATGATGTTGTGATATGTGGTCAATATGTAGAAGTTTATTTTTCATCAACAAGTGGATTTCAGAATCAGGTACTCGACAATCAAGCTTTTAAAGACAAAGTAGCAATATGTGATTTTGACTTAGATGGGTGGAAAGATATTATTGCCGATAACGGGTCAGTGGTGAACAGTGTTTGGACCAATATATATCAAAATACAGGGAATGGGAATTTTACAAAGCTTGAAGATCATTTTTTTACACCTGGGGCTTCTGATTTTACTGTCACTGATTTCAACAATGATGGATTACCGGATATTGCATATTTGCTAAACTATCCTTTTGCCGACCCGGATACAGTGGGAGGGATAAAAATAGTTTATAATCTAGGTGATTTTCAATTATCTGAACCGAAACATATTTTACTGGAATTTTTTTTTGAGGGTTGGCGACATTTTCACTCAGCCGATTTTGATGGGAGCGGGTTTAATGATTTTGCTATAGTGAGGACTTTATTTGTGCCTTTACCAAATAATCTGGAAATTCTTTTTAACGATGGATACGGTAATTTCGGGCCTGATCCCTGGGTTGGGATTGCCTCAATTACTGTCAATCAACAACAATTACTCTGTTATCCTAATCCTTTTCAGGAACATATTACTTTCAGTTACGATATTCAAAAAACAGCCATGGTAGAGCTGGTTTTATTTGACTTACAAGGGAAATTAATAAAACAAGTAATCAATCAGAAACAGAAAGGAGGTCACTATTCAATATCCTGGAGCGGTTCTCTTCAGGATAATGCTCAACACAATACCAATGTTTTAGTTGCTTGTTTAAAAGTAAATGGTGAAATGCAAAAATCAATTAAACTTATTCAGCTTTGATTTGGATTTCGACTATTACGGCTTATCTTTAACATCATTTTTTAAATACACATTTTTAGGCCATTTCAACTTATTAATTCTCTTCTTCTATGAAAACAAAGTCTTTTGCATCCCGATTTCTAATACTGACTGGGCTTGTTTTTTGTACGGTCGCTTTTAGGAGTGATGCGGGAAGAAGTCAGTATAGTTTACCAATTAAAGCACAATCAGTTAGTTCGTCCGATATTGATTTAGATGGGGATCAAGATATTATAGTAGGGCATCTTACAGCTTGGCAGCAACTCAATAAATCGATTTCAATACTGGAAAACAGCAACCAAGGTATTTTTATTATTTCCGACACCTCTAAAAATTACTGCGGTTATCAGGAAAATATTTTCGCATTCCCGATGGATAACGATGAATATCCGGATTTAGTTACTTTTTATTCAGATTATTCAAGTGGCATAATGAAACGTTATATTAGAATCTGGTATAATCAAACAGGAATATTTGATTCCTATGCAGATTTTACCTTAAATTCTTCCGATATTTTTTCAGATATCGTGCATGGAGATGTTACTGGAGATTACTTATTTGACATTCTGGTGTTATCCAACTCAGGAAAACGCTTCGGAGTATTAACAAACACAGGCAACGGGCAATTTTCAACACCTCAGTATAATTTGATTTCAGGATATTCACCTCTTGGTATCAGTTGCGGAGATTTAAATAACGATGGCTACGATGATGTGGTAATCTGCGGGCAATACCTTGAAGTGTATATTTCGACAACCACCGGATTTCAAAAAACATATGTTGATTTACAGGCCTTTAAAGACAAAGTAGCAATATGTGATTTTGATTTAGATGGGTGGAAAGATATTATAGCCGATAATGGTTCGGTAGTAAATAGTGTTTGGACCAATATATATCAAAATACAGGAAATGGCAATTTTACAAAGCTTGAAGATCATTTTTTTCTGCCCGGAGCTTCCGCTTTTCTGATTAATGATTTTAATAATGATTCACTTCCAGATATTGCCTACCTTAACAATAAATCAATCGGCGATACAAACAGCGGAATACATATAGTTTACAACGAAGGGAATTTTCAGATTTCAGATCCTCAGTATATTAACATTGAAAATCTGGGTGAAGCCCAGCGAAATTTTCATAGTGCTGATCTGGATGGGAACGGGTATAATGATTTTGCAGTTGTACGTGGAATGGGAATTCCTATGAAAAACCTTGAGCTGCTTTTTAATGACGGCGAGGGGAATTTTTCATCTGAGCCTTTTGTTGGTTTAGCTGAAGACCCAAAAATAAAACAGCAATTAACTTGTTACCCTAACCCGTTTTGCGAACATATCATTTTCGATTATGAAATTGATAAAACAGCCTTTGTAGAGCTGGTTATATTTGACTTACAAGGGAAATTAATAAAACAAGTAATCAATCAAAAACAGAAAGGAGGTCACTATTCAATATCCTGGAGTGGTTTTTCCCGGGATAATGCTCAACACAATACCCATGTTTTAGTCGCATGTTTAAAAGTAAATGGTGAAATACAAAAATCAATTAAACTCATTCAACTTTGATTTGGATTTCGACTCTTCCAGGCTTATCTTTATCAGTTCTTTTTACAATACTCTTTTCAGTACATATCTACTTGTTAAATTCCCGTTTCAATGAAACCCAACCCTTTTGCTTTTCGTTTTCTGCTCTGGCTGGCACTTGCCTGTTGCACTTTAGCTTTTACCGGTGATGCTCCCATGAGCCAATATACCATTCCAATTGCAGCCAGGTCGGTTTCTTCGGCTGACTTAGATTTGGATGGGGATATAGATATTACTATCGGACATAACACAGCCTGGCAAAAAACCAATAAAACAATTTCGGTATTAGCAAATATAAATGCGGGCTATTTCAATATTTCTGACACATTAAAAAGTTATTGTGGATATCAGGTAAATATTTTTGCATGCAAAATTGATAATGACGAATATCCTGATTTAGTTACTTTTTACTCTGACTTCTCTTCAGGGACTGCTAAGCGATACATACGTGTTTGGTATAACGAGAATGGCAATTTTCACAATTATCTTGATTTTAGTCTGAACAGCTCAGCTACTTTTTCAGGTATTACATATGGTGATGTGAATGGAGATGATTTGAATGATATACTTGTGCTATCAAATGATAATAGATTTTATGGGGTATTGTTGAACAATGGGAATGGCGGTCTTACTTCAGCAACCTATTATAGCATTCCTGAATATCCTCCTCTTGGAATTGCATGTGACGATCTAAACAACGATGGCTGGGACGATGTAGTAGTTTGCGGTCAGTTTCTTGAAATTTATTACTCAACCGTTTCCGGTTTTCAAAAACAAATCATTGATTCTGCTGCCTTCAAGGACAAAGTAGCGATTAGTGATTTTGATCTGGATGGATTAAAGGATATTGTAGCTGATAATGGCGCTGTTGTAAATAATGTATGGACTAACATCTATCAAAATACCGGTAGTGGAAACTTTGTGAAATTAAGCAACTATTTCTTTCCGCCCAGAGCAACAGAGTTTTCGGTTACTGACTTTAATAACGATAATTTACCCGATATTGCCTACCTGATTCAATTCCCCGATACTACCGGCACAGGCATTACCGATACTGCAGGAGGAATAAAAATAGCATATAATCTCGGTGATTTTCAACTCTCCGAACCACAACTTGTTAAGATTGATAATTATGGTGAGGACACACGTCATTTTAATTGTGCCGATTTTGATAATAACGGATTTAACGATTTTGCTATTACAAGGGGAAAAGGTATATACTTCTCAAACCTTGTATTGTTGTTTAATGATGGTAACGGGAATTTTGTATCAACTCCATTTGTTGGCATTGATGAAGTGCCTGTGCCTGCAGTCTATTTTGGGTGTTATCCCAATCCGTTTCACGAACAAACTACTTTTGAGTTTGAGATAAAAACAACATCTCGCGTTGAGCTATGTGTTTATGATTTTCAGGGACGATGTATGCAATCTTTAATCAACGGGAAACTGAATGCCGGTCACTATTCAATATCCTGGAGCGGTTTTTCCCGTGATAATGCTCATCACAATACCAATGTTTTAGTTGCATGTTTAAAAGTAAATCGTGTAATGCAGAAATCAATTAAACTTATTCAGCTTTGATTTGGATTTCGCCTCTTACCGGCTTATCTTTAACATCATTTTAAAATTCTTCATTTTTGCTCTTATTATCCTGACAAAATACACATTTCTATGAAGAAGATCAATTTCTATACTATTCACTTCCCGCTTTGGCTATTTTTTGTTTTTTGTTCAGTAGCTTTTAATGGCGATGCTTCGAGAAGCCAATATGTTATTCCACTATCTGCATACACCATAACCTCCACCGACCTTGACCTGGATGGTGAAATTGATTTGGTTTCCGGTCATATATATAATTGGCAATCACATTGGAGTGGAATCGCTATTCTTCAAAATATCTCCAATGGTCAATTCAACCTGACAGACTCATTGTTCTTTTTTGGAGGACAGACTACCCTTATGTGCGGTCAGCTTGATGAGGTGGAAAACCCTGAAATTATTTTTCGTGAATGGATAACTCAACAATTAATTGGTGTTTTGTATAATAATAACCTTGCGGATACTTTTTTTATTCCTGTAAATTCAATAAACCCTATAAATTGGATGGATATAGGGGATGTAGATGGCAACGGCCTGAACGACCTGGTTTTCTGCTCCAACCACGGGCGGTACTGGGGTGTTATCTATAATCATGGATATAAAAATTTCACTTTCTCTCCGTTTTATTCTATCCCGGATTACCCACCTCTTGGAATTGCCTGCGGCGATTTAAATGGTGATGGAAAAGATGATATCGCTATTTGTGGACAGTTTATTGAAGTCTATTATTCAACTTCAACCGGATTTCAGAAGGAGGTTTTAACTCAAGCAGGGTTTAAAGAGGGTATAGAGATCAAAGATTTCGATCTTGATGGTGACAACGATCTTATTACCTCAGGAATGGCCACCCGTGTAGTAATTTATGAAAACAGTGGAGACACTGCGTTAATAGAATTGCCTCCGATAATCTTTCCCGCCTACTATTCAGATATGCTGGTAGCCGATTTAAACAACGATACGTTACCCGATCTGGCATTGCTGACTTCATATATTGGAGATACTTTAAGTGGTATTCATATTTTATATAATGAGGGTAACTTTAATACTTCCGGCCCATATTTTTTAAAAATTGCCAATATTGGCGAAACCCAACGAAAGTTTACAAGTGCCGATCTGGATGGGAATGGTTACGGAGATTTTGCCATTATAAGAGTACACGGGCTGCCTATGCAAAACCTTTTACTACTTTTTAACGACGGATACGGCAATTTTGACCCCGATCCATTTGTTGGACTTGTACAAATGCCTGAAAGCAAGGAAGTGCTGCAATCCTTTCCTAATCCTTTTAACGACTATACTACTTTCCAATACTATACCGATAAACCTGCCAGGGTTGAGCTGGTTGTTTACTCACTGAACGGACAGTTGATTTCCATTTTAACCAACCAAATGCAAAATGCAGGGTTGCATTTTGTTACATGGAACACACAAAACCGCAAATATGGTACTTGCATTGCATGCCTTAAAGTGAACGGGAAAGTATATAAAACCTTGAAAATAATCATTTTATGATGTTAACCTTTCGTCTGCCCAACCCACTGGAAATTAACAATCAGAATCTTTACTTTGTATAATAATCAATCATTCTCTGAATAGCGGCTGTGCATACCGGGCAGAATTTTTCGCCTTTAAACGAACGCATCAGGCAGTCGGGAGTTGGCCTGTAAAGTCCTTTTGCAACATAGCCAGCCCCTTCATACACGCCTAATTGCAGTGGAGGTGTGTTGCCTGCAAGTGGCGTTGGTACTGCGGTATTGGCAGGAAGCATCCCCTGCCACTTGTTTTCGAATTTAACAAGGGTTGTAATATTAGGTTCCCAGGGTTCGGTTGCGAGTGGATATAAGTCGTTAAAGGAAGTTGAACCGTCGTCGTATTCATCAGCCAGGGCGGCAAAACCATGCCCGAATTCATGTACGAATATTTTAGCAGAGGATTTATTGCTGTTTACAGAAGTACTGTAATGATTATAGATTGCGCCTCCGCCATATTTTGTGGAATTAGCGAGAATATAAATCTGGTCGTAAGGCGCGTTGGCGGCAAGGTTGCGTACACTCCGGTTATCGGTGGTCATGAGGTATCGTTCGCTGTCGAATGTATAAAAGGAACTGTTCATAATGGTGTTTTTCCAGGTGTTTTCGCCTGGGATATCGGTACCGCTTTCGGCCGATGGTGCCAGTACAGCCCGGATATTGAATTTGTCGCGGTTTTGGGTGTAGGGTTCGAATTTAAAAAGTTCGGCGGCAAATTTATCACAGTCGGCTTTAAAGCGGTCCATTTCGGCTGTGGTATAACCCTCGGGTAAAATAACCACATCAATTTTTGTTGCCGGATCGCCGGATAAAAGTGCATCATACACCGGAAAAACCATTTGCCGCTCCGTAGTGATAAAGTAGTTTTTAATATCAACTGTATATTCAAACACCTTATCATAGGTTCCTTTCCGGTTCCGGCTGAAAAATTCAATGCGCACATCTTTTTTAGGAAAAGGCATTACCACCGTTTCGGTAAATGTACGGGTAAGCTGTTTGGCTTCTTCGGTAAACTGCCATTCACCGAACAGGGTGCAATAGCCGTGGCTGTATATCAGTTTACTGGATTGAGCATCAAAAGCCTTGAAATAATACTCGCCGTAATTCAATGTATCTATAAGGGTTACATGCGATCCTCCCCAGTAAGGTTCCGATTTCACTTGGTCCAAGGAATACAGTTCTTTTTCTGAATTGCCTGTATGGTAGTAATCAATACGAAGGGTTTTGTTTATAAACCACTCGTCGAATGACGTGGAAGCCTGCAGATTCGAAGCAATCAGCAAAAACAGTAGGATCAGATTTTTCATAGGATGGGTTGCTTGTATTTAACACAATAAAAGTATTAAATGTATTGGAATGAGCTGAGATTTCTGTTTCAAAAATGAATAGTATCTATAGATGAGTCCACTCCGATAAGTCTATTAACAAATAATTTTACCGCAGAGGATCGCAGAGTTTTTTCGCAGAGATACGCAAAGATATATTTATCAGCACATTAACTCTGCGTCTCTTTGCGGTTTCTTTGCGTTCTTTGCGGTTTAACATGTTTTTAACTGGTGTTTTATTGGGTGTACGACTTTTCGGAGGAGACTCATAGATTAAAATGAAAACTACTTTTTTAGCCGAAAGGATTTGTTAAAACAGAAAACAGAATAAAAGTTAAAATCAAAACAAATCTTCGAACGAAGTTGTTCTTATTATAGTAATTAAAGAATTGTAAAATCAAAAGATAGCAGAAACAGAATGACTGTACTTAATAAAACCAAGGATAACTCAGAGGAACGATGGGTAAAAATCATTGCACCTTACAGGAACGGTGATAACCTGCATAGCTGGTGGCAAATCATAAATACATTTGTGCCTTACTTAGCATTATGGGTACTTATGGTAATAAGTTTAAATTACAGTTACTGGATTACCTTTCCTTTAATTCTGCTTTCGGCAGGTTTTCTGGTGAGGTTGTTTATTATTTTTCACGATTGCGGTCATGGTTCATTCTTCAACTCGCGACGATTGAGCGAAATTGTCGGATATATTTTCGGTGTACTCGCTTTTACGCCTTACCACCGTTGGCATCATTCGCACCTGGTGCATCACCGCACGGTTGGAAATCTGGATAAACGCGGAATCGGTGATGTATGGACTCTTACAGTTGACGAATACCTCGCTCTCCCTAAACGTAAACAGCTTGCGTACCGGATATTCCGTAATTCGTTCATCATGTTCGGGCTTGGTGCAGGATTATTGTTCCTGGTAGGGAACCGGTTTACCCGAAAATCATTTTCCAGAAAAGAGAAAATGAGCGTATATGCCACCAACCTGGGAATTGCAGTGCTTGCTACAACACTTGGCCTTACAATTGGCTGGAAAGCTTACTTGCTGATACAGCTACCCGTGATGTATGTAGCAGCTATTGGTGGAGTATACCTTTTTTATCTTCAGCATCAGTTCGACGGCACACATTGGTACACCGAAGAAGACTGGGATTTTAAAACCGTTGCCCTCCAGGGAAGTTCCTATTATAAATTGCCAAAAATACTACAGTGGTTTTCGGGTAATATAGGGTTTCACCATGTACATCACCTGAGTTCGAAAATACCAAATTACAGGTTGGAGAAATGCCATAACGAAAACGAAATTTTCAGTACAATTAAACCAATAGAATTCCTGCAGGGGTTTAAATATGTAAACCTGAAATTGTGGGATGCAAAAGCGGGAAAATTAATACGTTTTAAAGATTTAAAGATGGCATAATACAAAAAGAGACGGACGGATCGCCCGTTTCTTCTGTATACACCGTTCGGTTTTCAATTATACCAGGGAATTCAATTCCTGAAATTTCAATTAGTTTATTAACTCGGGGCCTATATTCCCAGTCATATGTATTTAATCAAATTCCAACAATTTGTCAGTTAGGAATTAACTGACTTATTTATACCTTTATCCCCTCTATCCCAATGTTTAAATCCTTTGTTTATGAAACAAATATCCTTACTGTTCCTGCTTGTTTGTTTGTCCGTTTTTGCTGCTGCAGCAGGCCCCTATGACGATCTGATCAAAAAAGCAGGCGATAAAAAATCGTTTCCCGGCTCGAATGTGCTGGTGATTTTCGACAGCACCCGCGTGGAAATGATGGAAACGGGGCTGAGCCATAATTATATTCACAGGCTTTACAAAGTGCTTACACCCGATGGAGCAAAGACCTTATCGGTAATTAAATTCGATTACGATCCGCTGTCGGCCTGGTCGGAAATACGGGGTGCAACCATTTATCATGCTGATGGGTCGCAGACAGAAATTGACACTGCAAAGGTGCTCGATTACCCGCAGCCGGCACGTGCCATATACTGGGGTGCCCGTGAAAAAATGATTGAAATTGGCAGGCTGGAGCCTGGCGATGCCGTAGAGGTTCACCTGTACCGCAAAGGATTTACATATGCCCTGCTTACCGGTGAAGGCGATGATGACCGCTATATACCGCCCATGAAAGGACATTTTTATGATATAGTTCCTTTTTATAGCAGTGACCCGGTTCTGGTAAAAGTTTACCAGATCAGTGTGCCGGATACAAAAATGCTGCAGTTCGAAGTGTATAACGGTGAAGTTTCGGCAAAGATGTGGCGTAAGGGCGACCGGCTGATTTATACTTTTGCCAAAAAAGACATGATGCCATTCAAGGCTGAACCTCGATCGGTTGATGCATCGGATATTGCACCAAAGCTGTTGATGAGTACCAGTCCTGATTGGCAATCGAAAAGCACCTGGTTTTACGGTGTAAACGAAGATTATAAGAGTTTTGAAGCCAATGATGCCATTCGTGCGAAAGTTAATGAGTTGCTCCGCAATGCCCGTACCGAACTGGATTCAATAACGATACTTACCCACTGGGCCGGTGATGAAATACGTTATTCCGGGATCAGCATGGGTGCTGGAGAAGGATTCACACTGCATAGCGGCGAAATGAATTTTACGGATCGCTGCGGAGTATGCAAGGATAAAGCAGGGATGCTTATTACTATGCTCCGGGCTGCCGGTTTCGAATCGTACCCGGCTATGACCATGGCCGGTTCACGGATTGATTATATTCCGGCCGATCAGTTTAACCATTGTGTTACGGTTGTGAAAAGTAAGGCAGATGGCAAGTATCATTTGCTCGATCCTACCTGGGTACCGTTTGTACGAGAACTCTGGTCGAGTGCCGAGCAACAGCAAAACTACCTTATGGGAGTTCCCGAAGGTGCTGACCTGGCCGAAACACCCGTTTCGAACCCTTCAAATCATTTCCTTCGTATGACCGGTATGACCAATATCTCAGCTGACGGTACTCTTGAAGGAGAATACAATGTGATGGCCGAGGGGCAGACTGACGCAGCCATTCGCGGAATGTTTACACGGGCTTATGTTGCTGATTGGGCTGCCAATGTCGAAAAAGAAGTGCTGCGTGTTGCTCCCCAGGCTCAGCTGGTAAAAGTCAGCTACGATTATCCGTATGATTATCTTAAAGGACCTATTCAAATACATTTCCGTATACGTATTCCTGAATATGCTACTGTTGCCGGCGATGAACTGATTTTTAAACCATTCCTGGCAACAGGCTTTATGAAACGGGCCATGCCACATACTGGTTTTGATACCGGTTTGAAAAGCCGCAAATATCCTTTCCGCGACCGCACCTCGCACACAGTTGAGATTACTGAAAAAATTACCCTTCCCGGTTTTAAAGAACTCGTTTATTCACCAGCTCCTTCTTCAGGCGATGGAAGCGGTGCTCAGTATTACGGAATCGTAAAAAGGGAGAATGATGCCCTTAAATTTGCATTTAATGCAACGTACCCGAAACGTATCTACCAGCCCGAAGACTGGGAATCGTACAGGAAAGCAGTTGAAGGCCAGGAAGCTTTTTCGACGGAACCGGTGATTGTTAAAGTGAGATAGGAAGGTACAAATGATGATTTACGATTTACGATTTATGAATGATGATTTACGATTTACGATTTACGATTTACGATTTACGATAAACGATTTACGATTAACGAATGACGATTAACGAATGACGATTTACAATTTGGGAATTCAATAAAAGCTGTATGAAGTGTCGGATATTTTGGGCAATCGTACATCGTACCTCGTAAATCGTAAATAAACAAATGAACTAAAACAAGCAAAATTCAAACCATGATCAACAAGATATTATTCCTCACATCAGTTATTTTTATAAGTCTTGCGTCAATGGCCCAGGACGAAAAATCAGATGCCGTTTACCAGGAGCAAACCAAAGAATATACGCTTAACAAGGGTGGCAGCTGGACGTATCATTACAGCCATAAGCTGCTGATAAACACTTATTTTGCCTTTCACAACCTGTATGGTGAGGATTTTATAGTTTACGACCCGGCTTTTCAGCAGCTAAAAGTAAACCGCTCCATCACTACTATGGCTGACGGGAAAAAAGTGGCTTCTCCCGCGAATGCTTATAATGAGGTGCTCCCGGGTTTTGCCGCCAATATTCCATACTGGAACCGTCTTCGGGAAATGGTGGTTACACATACAGCACTGGAACGGGGTGCCAACATTGATTTTGATTATACAATTACATCGGTAAAAGGATATACCCCAGCTGTGGTGGGCAATGAACAGTTGCTGATGAGTTCGCCGGTTAAAAAGCTTACGTTTATTCTGAATGTTCCTGCGGGAGCATCGGTTAACTTTGAACAGTTTAACATTACGGGGAAACCTGTTGTAACAAAATCGGGAGGGAAAACTTCCTATACATGGACACTTACAGATGTTCCGGCCGCTCTGCGCGAGGATTTCCGGCCAAAAGAACTGCAAAACAGGCCAAGGATAGTATTTGCAGCAAGCAATAAACCGGCGGATTTACTTGCAGGATTTGCTTCACAGGAAGCATTCAAATCTACACTGCCGGATGATTTAAAGGAGAAAGCAGTCAGTGTGGTTTCTGAAATTTCCAATCCTTTGCTCAAAACATTAAAGCTGCAGGAAATGGTTGCCAATGAACTGAATACCTGGCAGGTTCCTTTGCAATATACCGGCTATAAATTGAGAACTATTCCTGAAATCTGGCAAAGCAATGGCGGCACGGACGCTGAAAAAGCGATACTTCTGACCGGGCTGATTCGTTCGCAGGGAATACAGGCTGAACCTGTAGCGGTTGTTGCTGATCGTTTTTACACTAAGAAAGTAGCCAGTGCTGCTATGATTGAACGATTCCTCGTGAAAGTGAGCCTTCAGGGATTGGAGCCGATTTTCCTTTCTCCCACCCAGCCGGAACAGCAGGATTTCAGGTTTATGCTTGCAGGAAAACGCTTAATTTCACTTGTTCCGGGTAAAACCCAGCCTTCAGAAGTTATAACTGATGCTAAAAATCTGATAGCGTTATCAGGAAATCTTGATTTAAACGATGATCTGAGCCTGAAAGGAAAGCTGAACCTCGAACTTGGGGGACGATTGAATCCCTGGCTTAAACTACAGAAGGACACAGCTTACGCAGCATCAATGCTTTCGACTTCTTTTGGAAACGGGAAAATCAGTGATATTGTAAAAGGCAAAACGGATATTGACCTTTCTTCATTTGGTTTTGCAGCATCTTCAGGTTCTTTTGCCAGTGAAAAAGCCGGTCATGTGTTTTTAAAATTTCCTTCTGTTCCTTCTGGCTCTGATAGCTGGCATATGACCGAACTCATTAGTAATCGCGCCGAGCCGCTCGAAATCCCTTTCACTATTAATGAATCGTACGATATTTTTATTGCTATTCCGGAAGGAATGGCGCTTGCTTCTCCTACCGCCGATTTGAAAATGAATAATGAATTCGGCAGTATGGATTGTTCCGTTTCGGTGGCTGGAAACCAGCTTCATATTGTGCGGAAGCTCAATGTTTTAAATACTTATGTGCCGGTTGAGAAGTATGAAACTTTTAAAATGCTGATCACCAGCTGGAACAGTAAGAAATACAGGGAGGTAGTGTTTAAGAAAGGGAATTAAATATTTCCGGCTTCAATCATAACATGCCCGATTCCCGATAATTTACTGAATGCAGCTGGTTCTTCCGGCGGCATTTTCTTATATGAGTTTTCTCCATAATATTTGTAAATTTGTTTTGATATACTCGAAAGGTGTTAAAATCATTCATCCTGCATCTGCAAGCTTTGATAATTTTGACTGCAATCATTTTATTGCAGAATCCTGATTCGTATGGTCAGGACAGGACAAAACTCGATTCGCTCACAAGTGAACTGAAAACCGCCGGCAGTGATTCAGCCAGGGTTTATCTCAATGTTTCCATATCCAAACTCTTTGCTACCGCTGATTTAACCAAAGCCCTCGGCTATGCTGAAAAAGCAGTTGATCTGGCCGAAAAATCGGAGAATGCCAGGATGGTTTCTGATGCCTTGCTTAATTTAGGTAATGTATTTTTCACCCAGGGCTTTTTCGAACTGGCATTGAAGCAGTATTACCGGTACCTCGAAATCCAGAAACAGGAAGATAACAAAAAGGGAATCGCTACTGCCCTTATAAATATGGGAGCCATCAGCCTGAATATGAATGATTTTAAGAAAGCGCTTGGCAACTTTAAGGAAGCATTAAAGATATTTAAAGAACTCAGGCAGAAATCGGATCAAACAAAATATAAGGCTGAGATCATTACCTGCTACAATAACCTGGGAATAGCCTGTCAGAATTTAAAAGAGCATAAAGAATCGGCCGGGTACTACCTCAAGGGAATAGACCTGGCGCGGAAGGAATTGGGAAATTCAACATTGCTGGCAAACCTGTTAAATAACCTGGGCAGCCTTTATCTTGACCAGGAGAAGCTGGAAGAAGCATATCTGGTTGCAGATGAGGCACTTAAAATACGACTTCTGATCTCAGATAAAAACGGGCAGGCTCAATCGTACCGCTCCCTTGCGTTATATTACCTGGGAAAAGGCAACAAAATAAAAGCGATGGAATTCCTGTACCTGGGATTCAATCTGGCTCAGGAGGTCGGTAATATTTCGCTGCAGTCGTTCCTGGTAAACAGGTTATTTGAGGAATATAACAAAGCCGGCAGGGCCGACTCGGCACTTAAATACCAGATTCTACTCCGGGAACTCGATGATAAAATGAACAATGAAGAAACCCAGAGAGAATTAACACGGATTGAATTAACATTGCAGTTTAACGAAAAAGAAAAACTGCGGGAGTTAGAAACAAAGAGGAAGGAATTCCAGTACCTGATGATTGGCATCAGCTTGGTTCTATCGCTAGCAATTCTGAGCCTGTTATTCCTCCTTTCCCAAAACCGCCTGAAAAGACTTCGCCTCGAAAAAGACAACATGAACCTGGCTTCTAAAAACTTAGAACTCGAAAAGTCTGCTCTTAAACAGGAACTGGAATTAAAAAACAAGGAACTCACCACTAATGTGATGTACCTGCTGCAAAAAAACGAGTACATTACTGATATTACCGAACGGGTAATTACGATAAAAAAGGATTTTCCTGATGACAAAGGGAATAGTATTGACAAGTTGATTCATGATTTGCAGAGCAATAATGATGACAGGATTTGGAAGGAATTCGAAAAGCGTTTCCAGGAAGTACACCAGGATTTTTATTCGCGCCTCAATGCCCGATTTCCCGATCTTACGCCCAACGAAAAAAAGCTTGCAGCCTTCCTGCGCCTCAATATGACCACGAAAGATATTTCTGCCATTACGTTTCAGTTACCCGACAGCATAAAAACTGCCCGGTCGCGGCTGCGGAAGAAACTTGGATTACCGCAGGAAGCCAATATTATTGCATTTCTCGAAAGTATCTGACTTGGTTTGGATATGTTAATCAAGCTAAATGCTATATAATTTATATGAATGATTAACAGGCGTATAAGCTCAGGTTTATATTCAGATTTTAAATTTTGTTTTCATTGTCCACCTTTTGTAACCCCTCTTTTTTATGGTAAGTGGTTGTTCGTAATTACTTTTGGTGCTGAAACATTTTTCTGCGTTTATGAAGCAAAGCAAGAAGAAGAGTGAACATGAGTTACTGGAAGAACACATTCAGTTCCTGCAACACTTACGTGACGAAAATCATGCCCTGAATAAACTGATTAAAAAGTTGGAAGAACGTGAGCATTTAAAATCGAAACCGGTTGATAAACAACATCCGGAAGTTTAAAAGGCAGGATATTTCGGTTTTTTAATCAGACGCTTTAGCATAATCCTTACGCATAAAATGTTTTCATTAAAATTATACTAATCCTAAATACAACACACATGAGAATTACTTTACTCTTTTCGTTATTATTTACCTCACTTTTTGTTGCCGGACAGGCATTTGTAATGCCCGACAGCACGTTTAACGGCACAGGTCGCAACATCTTTTCAGTAGGCGGAACGCTCGATTTTGGCGACAATATTGCACTTCAACCTGATGGAAAAATCATAATGACAGGTGCAAGCATGAACCTGGGCGGCACCGTTAGCCTTGGAGTGGCCCGGTTAAATCCGGATGGAAGTTTCGACAATACGTTCGGAACCGCAGGCGTTTCGCTTGTTGATCTGGGAGGTATTACATACCAGGGCGGTTTTGAACCTGAAATTGCACTGCAGCCCGATGGCAAAATAGTTGTTTGCGGGTTTGGATGGAATGCAGGCGACGATGATATGTTGGTTTGCAGGCTTTTAGCTAATGGAAACATCGATCCTTCATTCGGAGCGGGAGGAAAAGTTTATACCAACCTCTCGGGTGCGGGCCAGCCAGATGTTGCATATGCCATTACAATTGATGCGGCCGGGAACATTTATGCATGCGGTTCAACGCGCACAGGGCAGTTCGCTTCAACAAATGATGTTGCCATTATTAAACTTACTCCCTCCGGCACTTTTGATCCTTCCTTTTCGGGTGATGGTAAACTTTTGCTTGATTTAAGCGGATCATGGGATTTCGGTTATGGTATTGCTGTAAGGGCCGATGGAAAAATAATTGTTACCGGGTATAGCGGAATTCCTGCTAATTTCTTTGCTGTAAGGTTGTTGCCTGATGGCAGCTACGACCCGGCTTTTGGTACGGCCGGAAAAACTACGGTTGATATTACAGGTAATAATGTCGCTGACGAATGCTGGGGAATGACAATAACACCTGAGGGTAAAATTCTGATGGTCGGTGATGCTTATGATCAGCTTACCAGCGCGTTTGTTGCCGCAATTGTAAGATTAACAGCCGACGGCGCTCCTGATATCACGTTCAGTGGCGATGGTATTGCTACATTTCCTGTTTCTACCGAATCAACAATAATGCGAAATGCTATTGTACAACCCGATGGCAAATACCTGGTAAACGGCAGTGCAAAAATGAACGGAAACGATGATTTTGCTGTTCTCATAGTCAATCCTGATGGAACGCTGGATCAAACATTTAATGTAAACGGTATTTTTACTATAGATGTTTCGGGGCAGGCTAAGGAAGACTTTGGTTATGGACTTGCTTTGCAACCGGATGGTAAAATTCTGCTTTCGGGAAATACACAGATTTCCGAATTCGGAAACCAAAAATATTCAGTTGTTCGCATAAAAGCCAAAGAAGTATCGGCGGCTTTCAACGTATCGTCTTCGCTGGTATGCGCCGGACAGCAGGTTCAGTTTACAAACATTTCAACAGGGAATAACCTCACATTCCTCTGGACTTTCGAAGGTGGAACACCCGCAACATCCACTCTGCAGAATCCAACGGTAACATACACCAGCACTGGTTTTTTTGATGTGAAACTTGTCGCTTCAAACGGTACCGTAAATGATTCGATCCTGAAGTCAGATTTTATTGAAGTAATTGCCATTCCTGCTTCACCGGTAACTCCATCGGGACCAATATCCGTTTGTGGCGGACAAACTCAACAGTATACAACCTCGGCTGTACCGAATGCCAATACCTACACCTGGGCAGTAACTCCTGCCACTGCCGGTATACTGACCGGCAATGGAATTACAGCAACATTTTTAGCTTCAACAGCTTATACCGGTATTTATACCGTAAAAGTAAATGCAACCGGTGTTTGCGGAACCAGCGCGTGGTCGGCTGAGTTAAGCTGCGAAGTGTACCATTCTCCAAATATATTCATGATTCAGGGAGATGGATATTACTGCCAGGGTACAAGCGGAGCATCAATTACGTTAAGCGGATCAGAAACGGGAATCAATTACCAGTTAAATGTCGACAACCAACCGGCAGGAGCAGTCGTTCCGGGAACCGGTTCGGCTATTGTATGGAATGATCTGACTTCCGAAGGATTTTATACTGTTGTTGCCGCCACAACAGCATGTACTCAGCAGATGGCAGGGCAGATTTATATTTCGATGATAACGTTTCCGGTTCAGCCTGATATGCCGGTTGGAAATACCAATGTATGTAACACATCCACAGAAATATACAGTACTCCTAATGTTCCCTTAGCTAATTCATATGCATGGTTTTTAACACCTTCGGATGCAGGAACTCTGACTCCTAACGGTTTGCAGGTGAGCATCACATGGTCTTCCTCTTATACCGGAACTGCTGATTTAACCGTAACTGCTGCCAACGACTGCGGCACCAGCCAATCGTCGCTACCATTATCAATTGCAGTTAATAGTTCCCCTGAACCTTCAGTGAGCGGACCGGCAACCGTTTGCCAGAATTGGGATGCTGATTATGAAACTGCAACTAATGCAGGAAGTTCCTATGTTTGGACTGTCAGCGGCGGAATTATTGTATCAGGAGTAGGAACACCTTCGGTGAAAGTAAACTGGAATATTTCGGGAACAGGTACATTGCAGGTTGAAGAAATTACAGCTCAGAATTGTTCGGGTGAATCAACTGTTTTCAATGTTGCCGTTGATCCATGCGTTGGGTTGGATGAATATCCTGCAAATGAACTTCTCGCAGTATATCCGAATCCTGCTCAAAGCCAAATTAACATAAAGCTGAACGAAAAGGCTGGAACAAATAGCCTGCTTAGGTTTATTGATGCTACAGGCCGCATAGTTGCAGGTTTTACTATAAATAATGGTGTAAAACTTGTCGAAGCCATTGATATCAGTAACCTGAAAAGCGGATTTTATACTTTGCTTTATATTACTGATGGCAAGGTAGTATCGCAAACTAAGGTTATAAAAAACTAAAACCAATTATTGTTTAATTAGTGTTTAATTGAAGTTACGTCCCGTTGCTGCTGAAAGGCAGGGCGGGGCGTTTTTTTTATAGGTAAACGGATTCTATTTTGTGTTGGAGTGCCAATAATCAATAAAAATTAATTATTCATTCGTTAAATTGCAGATAATCATCGAATTAAAAATATTATTCAAGCAATTTCTGTAACTATATATATGTGTAAAAGAAATTATTATGTTTGTACTCTAAATTTTATTTATCATCGAAATTGAACACAGTTTTAGTTAGAGGAATTCAAAGCATTTTATAACTCAATATGCAAAACTGAAAGTATGCCTTATCTTATAAATCTGATAATCAATTCGTATTAATTCAAATATCAACAACCATGAAAAACTATCACATTTTTATCTTTTTGTTCGTAGCATTTTTTTCGATCCAATCAGCAGCAGGTCAGCCAGGAAATAAAAAATCAAAGTTGCCGGCTAATTTTTATGTAGGTTTTAATGTTCCTGGTTCACAAATCATCCAGCCCAACTTTGAAACAGATGGATTTGCTAGAGCACTTTCGTATCCCAATCCATATGGGTTGACTTATGATACTATTTTGTGTTTCGATACTTTGAACAATCTGAATGCGAGGCTGATACGTTTATATAATGATTCAGCTTTGCTTACTGATCAAACCGCGGAGCGGTTTAACGGGAGCAGTATTATTAAGAATTCACATACTTATTATAAATATTATTTAGATGGAAGTCTAAAGGAAAGAGAATACCATATCTCCGGTCAGAGTAATTACCATAAGGAAAAGACAATATATAGTTATTTTGACAATGGTAAAACAATATACATGGATACTTACTTTTGGCAGGATTCAGCCTGGAAGCAAACGATTACTGTTCAATTATTTTATAATAACAGAAACCTGATGACCGGGCAGAAGTATTATTACCGAAGCTTGGTAACCCATGAGTTGGCATTATGCCGGACAATTGATTTAACATATAATGAAGCTGGTAATTTACTCACGGAAAGTTCTATTACCGTTGAAGATGGGTTATTTGTCAGGTCTGATAGTTTAAGTAATACCTACGATCCATCGGGGCTTATAAAAATACAGGAATGGATTAAGTATAGACATGATTCAGTTACATCATCATTTGAAACAAAGGATTTTATATATGATACCGAATGGCAATTAACTTCAATTCTGTATTCCAGCGGATCCGATTCAAATATGCATGTCAGAAGATCCGATTCATTGATATATGCCAATGGCAAATTGTTCACAAATACAACAAAATATTATAACTATATCACCGGTGAATTAGCTGTTTCTTCACAAATTCGATATGCTTATCCCGAGGAGAATGTTTTTGTGAAAACTAACCTCACAATAGTGGCCGATACTTTATCCCCGGCAAACATACTCACAAAGACCTACGATGAAAACGGAGATTTGCTGGAGTCTGTTTTTGAAAACATCAGGCCAAATCCTGGTATATTCAGAATACACTATGAGATTGAAAACAGGAACTCCATTAAAGGGATAAATGAAAAGCTGGTAAATGGAATATGGATGCCAAACAACACATCATCACTATTTGTACAATGTCAGGGTGAAGATGTAACGGGCGGACTCTATGAAACATATCAATTTTCGGCAACATTTCGGAATCCGGAATCGCAGGGAATAGTTGAAAATTCTACAGATGAACCTCTCTTAATTTATCCAAATCCAACTCGAAGCCATATTACAGTAAAGCTGAATGTAATGGCAGGGAGTAATAGCCAGATTAGGTTTATTGATGCTACAGGCCGCATAGTTGCAGGTTTTACTTTAAATACTGGTGTAAAACTTGTCGAAGCCATTGATATCAGTAACCTGAAAAGCGGATTTTACACTTTACTTTATATTACTGATGGCAAGGTAGTATCGCAAACAAAAGTTGTAAAAAACTAAGAGTTACTTTCCTGTAAATTAGAGTTTAATTGAAGTTATGTCCCGCTGCTGCTGAAAGGCAGGGCGGGGCGTTTTTTATAACTTCGCCGGAGAATTATCAGTTGAATAGGCTAAAACCGGGTTTGAATATTTTTTTTGAATAACAGTCAACTACACCACCGTCCTCCCCAACTGCCCCCCATCAATAAGGTTGGCAATCCGTTTTGCATTCATAAATTGCTTTTGAAGATCAACGGAAATATCATCTGATTCAGCGTTTTTGATTTTTTCGAGCAGTTCTTTTAAAATCTGCCTTACACGTTTCGATTTAAATGATAGAATGGAATTGGGAATAAGAAAATCAAGAACCTCGTGTTCCTGGAGCAGTCGTATTTTACGTTTTTCCCAGTTGGGGCTGAAAGTATATTTTGTTGCTATCAGGTCGATAACCGGGCCGGAAACAGCATTATCGGGGTGATTGGTTAGTTTGCGGTAATCAATATCAGGGTTATTTTTCAATTCGCTAACGCAGGTATTGAAAATCTGCTGGTACTGGGCATTGCTGAAATCCAGCTCATCTGCCATAATATCGTTTATAATGAAACTGGCAGCTTTCACCTTGTTTTTTACCGGTTCGCCATTCACAGGATCGGGGTAATTGGTTTCAATTTCATCATCTCCGTAAAGGAGTAACTGCCTTATTATTTCCCTCTCAATTTCATCCGTGCTGAGTTCGTCAAACGATTCCTGCTGCTGTTCGGCAGGCTCGGGGACAAACAAATTGTCAATTTCTTCAGCTTCGGTAGGAGTGGAGCCCGATTTTTGTGTGAATTTTTTCCGCAGCAGTTTATTGAGCTCATTCAGGATGGCTTTTTCGTCCATCTGCATGCGGTCGGCACTTTCTTTAACGTAAGCCAGTCGTGTTAATTGATCGGGTATAAGTGAAATGCTTTCGATAAATTCTTTCAAAACGGCAACCCTTTTCAGCGGATCGCGGCCGGTTTCGCTAAGTAAAAGATCAATTTTGAAATGGATAAAATCTTTGGCATTCTGCTGGATAAACTCCTGCACTTCGGCTCCACGTCGTGTTCGGGCGTATGAATCCGGGTCTTCACCATCAGGAAACAGAACCACTTTCACGTTCATTCCCTGCTCCAGTATCATATCGATGCCACGGAATGAAGCTTTGATGCCGGCAGGATCGCCATCGTAAAGAATGGTGATATTTGGTGTATAACGTTTTATCAGCCTTATCTGGTCAACAGTAAGCGAGGTTCCTGATGATGAGACCACATTCTGAACCCCGGCACGGTACATCGAAATCACATCAGTGTATCCTTCTACAAGGAAACACATATCATTGGCTGCAATAGAGTGTTTGGCGAAAGATATCCCGTAAAGGACTTTGCTTTTATTATAAATCTCACTTTCGGGCGAATTCACGTATTTCGGGCGTGTTTTGTCCGAAGTCATTATGCGCCCACCAAAGCCAATCACACGTCCTGCCTGACTGTGTATCGGGAACATCACCCTTCCGCGGAAACGATCATAAAGCCGGCCATCCTTATTAATGCTAAGACCTGATTTTTCGAGCATATCGTTGCTGAAGCCGTTCTTCTGTGCATGTTTGGTAAAGGCATCCCACTCTTCGGGACTGTATCCAAGCTGGAATTCACGGATGGTATCGTCGCTGAAACTCCTGCCATGGAAATACGATAAACCAACCGAGAGCCCTTCATCGGTATTAAAGAGCTGATCAGCAAAAAATCTGGCAGCAAAATCGGTAATTGCCAATAATCCTTCGCGTGCTGATTTATCAGCTATCTGCTCCGCAGTTTCAGCCTCTTCCTGGATATCGATATGGTATTTTTTTGCCAGGTAACGCAAGGCTTCAGGATAGGTAAATTTTTCGTGTTCCATCACGAAATTTACCGAATTGCCGGCCTTCCCACATCCAAAACATTTGTAAATCCCCTTGGTTGGTGACACATGAAAGGAAGGAGTACGCTCATTATGAAAAGGACATAGACCGGTAAAATTGCTTCCACGCCGTTTCAATGCTACGAAATCGCCAACAACCTCCTCCACGCGGGCGGCATCAAATATCTGCGATATGGTATCGTGAGGGATCAAGGTTGAGGGAATGATTTTGGGTTATGCAAAATAACGAAAAAAAAGGGAGTGGAAGAAGAAATCAGAATATTGTGAAGAAGGAATTCTGAATTGTCATTTATTAATGAATTTGAATGTGTTCTAAACAAATATTTTAAAATTTCGTTTAATTTCAGGTTTTTAAAAATTATAGAACAATTGAATATGAGAAGGAATCACTTAAATTTTTTTCATGTAGCCATGCTATGCGTGGTTTTCACAATTTCATCCTGCGAACTCGCTGAACAACTGAACCCTGAATCGGATTCGGAAAAGAACGTCAGAATCTTAACTAAAGGCGGAAACTGGAATGTTGATACCCTGAATGTAAAAACCGATTTGTTTAGCGGAGGTAACAGTACAATAACCAGCGATACTACTTATCTGAATTACGGAACCATCGAATTTCAGGATCCTGAAGCTGCAATGAATCCCGGTTATGGAGCGGGTTATATGATTCACCGGTATGTGAAGAACAGTGTTAATCATATTGATACACTGGCTTGGGTGCCGTATAATTTCAGTTCAGTAGGGCAGGAGGGAGTGATTACAATTTTTATATCAGAACCAGGAAAGGATAAGGTTGTAGGTGCATTCGATATGTATCTCGATCTGAATATAAGGGAGGATAAAAAAGTCAAATTTTCCGGCTGGCGCCGCGAAGCTGTCTACGGTGGATCCGGAGGAAGTTACGGATTATACAGGAGTTATTCGCTTTCGCGATAGCGAAAATCAGTATCTCTACAATGCATGATGTGCTGCAAAATGATGTAAAATTTATTCCGAGTCAACTCTTGCCAGCTTCAAAATGTTTGCTGGGCAGACTGGTTCTCCGGCAAAGAAATCCTTATTTTTTCCTTGAGTTATTGCCCAGCGGTCGAGCCACGAAATTCCACCGTTTTTGTAATAGTGATCTTTTGTCTGGTACAATTCGTCTTCGAGAGCGGTTTCAAGATCTATAAATGAATATCCGTTTTTCACAAACATTTGCAACAAATCTCCCATATAATCGCTGTTGAGCGAATTGGCGTGGATAAGCAATACCTGGCGGATGTTCCGGCCAAATAATTTTTTTGATTGTCCTTCGTAATACCTGAGTTTCGATTCCATGTAGCTGATATATTCTTTGCCAACCGCAATTCGCTGTTCATCAATATTTGTTTTGATAACGCTGTCGTAGGCAGCTGCAAAAATCCATTCGGCATTATCAATGGTAACGGGTGCTTCGATGTAATTGTGATTAGCCAGGTATGTTGACAGCGAATCGGCTTTGGCTTTGCTGTTTCCCCGGTGGAGGTAAGGATGCCTGAAGTAAACCATTGATTTATTGTTTTCCTTCAGCATTTGATTCAATAAAGGCTCATTTTTCCCGATATCTTTTACAAATTCAGAATACGAAACATGATTGTAATCAAGATGCGAAAAGGTGTGATTTCCAAGGTCGAATCCTTTTAACAGCCAGATTTTGAGTAAATAATATCGAACTGAATCCAGGTTTCCATCCACATAAACTTTGTTCATATTAACAAATCCGGTAGCCGGGGCATTATATTTTACCATGGCGTTAAGCAGGTTGTCGGTTCGCATTCCCAACAGGCCGCTGTTCATTGATCCCATCCGAACGAAAGGTAAATCGTCGATAGTTATAGCAACCATTTTCTGCTGGGCAAACAGGCTTATGGTGAAAAAGAGAAAGAGCAGGATTAGGTTGGATTTCATTACTTCAAAATCTTATTTTAGAGGTTACGATTTATTAATTACGTGTGGACAAAAACATTATTGTCCCCACATCTGCCGGCTGCCCATCGTACAACTCGATAATTGACACGCCGGCCCGCTCTGTAAACGATTCAATACATGCTTGTTCCTTAAAGTTTTTCAAACTTCCGCAAACAAATAGAATATTCTCCAGCAATCCGCAGGTTCCACCGATAAAGCCATGCTCAAAACTATCGAGTTTTATGCATGAAGGATTTACAAAAAGCACTACAAGGCCACGCTGAATAAGCGATTTCTCAATTCCCCGGTCGGAAGTAATAAACGAACCATTTGGTAAAGCGATCAGGTTGCATTGCACATAGCCTTGTTTTACGGGAATTATTTCGTGGCCGGGATTCAGTTTTGCAATGGATGTATCAGAGGTTTCCGGATTCTGAAAAATATACCTCCCCTTGACCAGTGAATTGTAACGTGCCGATTCAGGATATGCATTTCCAACAGGTGATATTCCTTTTACATAAGGGATTGAATTTTCGGTAAGAAGTTTAAAATACTTTTCCGGAAGGTTTGGCGCAACAATGAGTCCGCCAGGAGTTTTGCAGAAAAAAATATCCGGATGCCCCGAAATAGCATTGTAAGTGATGCCTTCGGTTGCAAATTTCACTATTTCGCCATAAACCGATAGTTTTGCTTTGGCCTCTTCGGGCATTTTGCTGTCACACAGTATCAGCATGGTATTGAAATCCTTTTAATTCATCATTTTCTGTGAATATGACTTTTCTGAAACTTTCGAGCAGCATGGTTTTATTTAAAGCCTTATATCCGATAGCCGGATTTCGCATACCATTGGCAACCGTGAACGTTAGAAGGTTACGTTTCCCGTTTGGGAAAACCAGTGTACTGAAAATCCTTTTCCATATTTCGGAGAAAACCATTTCGCCAAAAGCAACCTCGAAAGGTCCTGCAACCAGGCTTGTTCGGTCCAGAAGCCCTTCGGAAGGATGAAGACCGATACGAAGAATTTTTACTTCTGCATCAATAAACAATGGAACCAGATCGGCTACTCTGCTTATGGCTTCGTCAAGCGAGAGTGGCTGGTATTTCCCCTCAAAATACAGTTGTTCCAGTTCGGTGTTTTTGATGACTAGCGTTGGGTAAATGCGGGTACAATCAGCACCCAGCCTGATAATTTCATTGGCCGTGAAAAGTGATTTTTCAGCCGTATCACCCGGCAAACCAACCATCATCTGCAGTCCGAGCTTAAAGCCGTTTTCCTTTATCATTTTTGCTGCTTCCGCTACCTGTGCAGCCGTGTGTCCGCGTCCGGCAAGTTTCAATACTTCATCGTCGAGCGACTGTGCACCAAGCTCAATGGAAGTAACTTTATACAGTTTGAGGGAATCTAATATTTCCTGATTTATATAGTCAGGACGGGTCGAAAGCCTTATTCCATGCACCTTGCCCGATTCAATAAAAGGTTGGGTACATTCGAGGTATACCTGTTGCTCTTTAATCGGAATACCGGTAAAATTACCGCCAAAAAACCCTATCTCCACTTCACCACCAGCCGGAATGGTAAGCAGATGAGCATTCACTTTCCTTATCACTTCCTCCACTGATGGCGCACAATCGGCTCCCGCAATGCGGTGCTGGTTGCAGAAAACACATTGGTTCGGACAGGCTTCTTCGGGGATAAAAACAGGGATAGTAGAATGGCGCGGTCTCATGGTATACAAAGATAAGCGAATATTGGAAGTGCCGGTTTTAAATAAGCAGCAGTGATAATAGGCGCTGTGCAATTTATTTTTTCACGGTTTCTGTAATTATTTACCAGCCTGTTTCTCTAATTATGAAATTATTACCTACAAGCATTGGTAAGATTGAAGCAGATGCTCCAACAAGGTTAGAGTTTTGGAATATCACCCATTGCTGTTCTTTAATTTATATGCATAAAGTTATCCCGCAAGATAATATTTCAATCTGTGTAATTAATAGTCTAATGTGGAATCCTTGTTTTATTATCGCAGATAGTGGAATAAGCTGCTTAAAATTGTTATAAGTATAAAGTCAGTTTCCAATCAACTATGAAACAGAAAATACAGAATATTGAACTCGCCTTCCTTACCGTTGATGATTACCAGGAATTAAAGCAGGCAATGATAATTGCATACCAAAGCATGCCCGATTCGTACTGGGAAGAAATAGAAATACAGACCTTGCTGGGCAAATTCCCAGAAGGACAAATAGTGATAAAAGTAAATGGGTTTATTGCCGGTTGCGCCTTATCCATCATTATTGATCATGAACAGTTCGAAGAACGACACACCTATAAAAAAATTACCGGGAATTACAGTTTCAGTACACATACACCGAACGGTGACACTCTGTACGGCATAGATGTGTTTATTAAACCTGAATTCAGAGGGCTCAGGCTTGGCAGGCGTTTGTACGAATACAGGAAAGAACTTTGCGAAAAGCTTAACCTCAAAAGCATAGTGTTTGGTGGCCGCATCCCGAATTATCATAAGTATGAAGCAGAACTGAGCCCCAAACAGTACATTGAAAAAGTAAAATCCAGAGAAATTCACGATCCGGTTCTAAACTTTCAATTATCGAATGATTTCTACCCGATAAGGATACTCAAAGGGTACCTGGAAGGCGATAAGGTTTCGAATGATTATGCTGTTTTGATGCGATGGGAGAACATCTATTACGAAAAGCCTTCGAAGAGTACGAAAGACATTAAAAAAATAGTCCGCCTTGGCCTGGTGCAGTGGCAGATGCGCCCATACAAGAACATTAACGAACTGATGCAGCAGGCCGAGTATTTTGTTGACACATTGAGTGCCTATAACAGCGATTTTGCCCTTTTCCCTGAATTCTTCAATGCACCGCTGATGGCCGAATACAACCATTTAAGCGAGGCAGAAGCAATCAGGAAATTATCGGAATACACAGGTCCTATTATTCAGGAATTTTCGAAATTATCCATTTCCTACAACATCAATATTATCACTGGCAGCATGCCGGTATTAGTAGGAGATGCACTTCAGAATATGGGATATTTATGCAGGCGCAACGGGTCAGTGGATAACTATGAAAAACTTCACATTACACCTGATGAGCAAAAAATGTGGGGAATGAAAGGCGGCACTAAATTACAGACCTACGATACCGACTGCGGTAAAATAGGAATTCTGATTTGTTATGATGTTGAATTCCCGGAGTTAAGCCGCTTACTGGCTGATGAAGGAATGGATATTTTGTTTGTCCCTTATCTAACCGATACGCAAAACGGCTATTCACGGGTTCGTTATTGTGCACAGGCCAGAGCCATCGAAAACGAGTGCTATGTAGCAATTGCAGGTACGGTTGGTAATTTACCTAAAGTTCATAATATGGATATTCAGTATGCACAATCCATGGTTTTTACGCCTTGTGATTTTGCATTCCCCACTACGGGTATCAAATCCGAAGCAACTCCTAATACCGAGATGATACTGATATCTGATGTAGATATAGATCTGCTGCGGGAACTTCACAACTTCGGTACAGTAAAAAACCTGAAAGACCGGCGACTGGACCTTTACGAAATAAAGAAACGGAATATTCAACAGAAATAAGAACATGAACTTTCCAAAACTTCCTGACACTTCGTATTTTCGAATAACTATTAACAGTTTGAAATGAATGGTTTTCCTTTTGTATCTGAAAAACTATACTTAAGGCTTCACAACCACCTTATAATCATCCACTTTAACGCTTTTCATACTTACTACCAGGTAATAAATACCTGGTGTAAATCCTTTAACATCAATCATCAGCCTGCCGGTAATTCCTTCCGTATTTTGCCGGTAAACAAGTTGAGATAAAGTGTTATACAAATAAACCTCATCAAATTGTGGCTTTTTAGCTATATCCCATTCAACGTACAATTTATCCTTCGTGGGATTTGGGAAAACACGGATTAAGTTCGTCTCAGGTGCTGCAATCCCAGTATATAACCTGAAATCCGCTGTTAAACTGCGATGATCACTTACTGTGTAAGCAAAAGTCGGATTAGCAGAAACCGGAATACCTGATTCTGTCCAGCTTACAAATTCCCACCCGGAATAGGGTACAGCATGCACAGTTGCTACTGAATCAATATAATACGTTCCGCAACCGGTAACATAACCACCTTCGATTGGTTGAGGGATCGTGCTTGTAACAAACTGTATTCCGGGCTGGTAGAAAACAGCCGCGAGATCCCTTGCTGAAGTCACAACAAATGAATAAATCGCATTGGCCGAAACCGGGTTGCAGTTTTCGGTCCATTCGTAAAATTCCCAACTTTTGCCAGAAGAAGCTGTTAACGTGGCTGTTGATCCGTATGAATAAATCCCTCCCCCGCTGATGGATCCGCTCCCGGCCGGAATGGCGGTGGCAGAAACCATGAAATCTGCCGGATCGAAATTTGCAACCAGGGTAGTATTTGCAGTGACTGCAAAAGAGTAAACCGAGTCAGTCGAAACCACATTACCGTTTTCAGTCCAGTCAGTAAAACTATAGCCGGTATTGGAAATTGCCGTAACGGTAGCCATCTGCCCCGCAATATAGTTACCACCACCTGAAGTGATTCCTCCATCGGCAGGAGATGATGAAGTAGTTACCTGGTATGCTGGCAATTGTGTGAAATTAGCAGTGAAATCCTGATCCCCTGCAACTATAAAAGTGTATTCCGCTGATGTTGATACAATTGTTCCGTTTTCCGTCCAGTTCAGGAATGTCCAGTTACTGTTTGCCGTTGCAACTATTGTAACCTGATCACCAAAAGCGTAAGTTCCGCCACCGCTCGCAATACCTCCCGCCGCAGGATTTGCTGCTGTTGTAACATCGAATTGCTGAGCAGTAAAATTGGCTACCAAATATCTTGCACCTGCCACCGTAAATGAATAATTGGCCTCTGTTGAGACGATAGTACCATTTTCGGTCCAGTTTGAGAAGTCATAACCGATGTTGGCTGTAGCCGTTACTGTTGCCAGTTGTCCAATGTAAAAACTCCCTCCTCCGCTTGTTTCACCCCCGGCGACAGGCGAAGAAACTGTCGTTATCTGGTAGCTGGGTGCTGAAGCAAAATTGGCAACTAATGCACGATCTGAATATACATAAAAGGTATATGCAGGAGAAATTGAAACAATAACCCCGTCTTCTGTCCAACTTAAGAAATTCCAGTTGCTGTTTGGGATCGCAGTCACCATTGTTTGCGTACCATAGTTGAAAGTTCCGTCTCCGCTTGTTGTTCCGGCGGTTGGTGGGTTTGAACTGGTAGTAATATTGAACTGTTGCATTGTGAAATTAGCCACCAGGTTCCGTGCACCGGATATGGTAAATGTATAATTGGCTGCGACTGAAACAACGGTTCCGTTTTCAGTCCAGGTAGTAAAATTATACCCTGTATTTGCTGTTGCTGTTACGGTTGCAGGCTGACCGGAGTAATAGTTCCCTCCTCCTGAAGTTGTACCGCCTGAAACAGGCTCAGAAGCAGTGGTTACCAGAAAAGTAGGATCCTGTGTAAAATTGGCAACCAGCGCACGATTTGCGGTTACTGTAAAAGAATATGCGGATGTTGTTGAAACAACGTTCACGTTTTCTGTCCAGTTGAGGAAAGTCCAGGTACTGTTGGCAGTGGCTGTTACTGTAGTTGTGGAACCAAAGTTGTATGAGCCCCCACCGCTTGTTGTACCTCCTGCAACCGGAGCTGATGATATTGATATTATATATTGTTGCGGTGTAAAGTTGGCGACAACGTTACTGTTAGCAGTAACTACGAATGTATAGCCCACACTTGTTGAAACCACATTACTGTTTTCGGTCCAGTTAATAAAACTGTAACCGGTGTTGGGAGTTGCTGTTACGGTTGCCTGTGATCCTGAAATATAGGAACCGCTACCGGTGGTGGTTCCGCCAGCCGTCGGATTGGAAGTTGTTCCTACTGTAAAATAAGTACCGATGGTTTGATTAGCCGGATTTCCCTCGGCTGTAGAATCGTTATAATGCTCAAAACCAGGAGCTCCTGTATATTCACATACCATAACCCGGTAAGGTGTGTTGGAAATAAGGTTGGAAACTATAACTCCTGTATTATGAGCAGTGCCGTTAAATATACAATACCAGCCTGTTGTCCCTATCTGCGTGCCTGAACCAAAAACTGTGTCAGCAACATAAGTAAAATTGTTCAGGGGCGATGCAGTTCCATCAGAGCCTTGTTTAATAAAAACAGCTCGTTTCTCACCGGTTCCATCTACCCAGTTAATATTCATTTGAGTATTTTGTATCCCGGTAAAATAGATATTGGTCGCCTGGGCGGCGGTGGTTGAATCACGGAAAACTACTAGATGTGTATACATCGGATAACGTCCATTGAATGAATTAAAATCCAATAGTTTACTAAAACTATTATCGTCAGGATTCCACTCAAACATCACTCCAAAATTATTTACCCCTCCCTTATATGTTAATCCATAAAACTTTTCACTGCAAAGAGTTAAATCGTTATATGGATTACGCCCGTTAGAATTACTTTCGAAATCTATTTTCTTTAATAAAAGGTTTGTGGCAGGATCATATTCGAAAATTATTCCCTTGTTGTTCACACCACCTAAATAGGTCATACCATAGAATTTCCCCCTACGAAAGGTCAATGACCCAAAGGGATCTGCACCATTTTCCACTCCAATAAAGTCAAGTTTTTTTATCAGAATATTGGTAACAGGATCCCATTCGAAAAGTACCCCGCTTTCATTTGTGCCGCCCCATTCAGTCATTCCATAAAATTTCCCACCAAATAGTGTTAAATCGCCTGATGGATAATGCCCATTTATGCCATCAAACTCAATTTTCTTAGAATAAATATTTGTAATTGGGTCCCATTCAAAGATTACACCATTATCAAGGGAGCCACCAACCCATGTCATACCATAAAACTTCTCATTAAAAAGAGTCATAGATCCTTTCGGCAAAGCACCTTTAGTCCATAGATCAAAATCTACTTTCTTGAAAAAAAGATTTGTAACAGGATCCCATTCAAATATTATGCCCTCATCATTTATTCCCCCAAAAGTTGTTAATCCATAAAACTTTCCGTTGAAACTTACAAGTGTGCCAGAAGGATGACTCCCTGTCGCTAAGCCATTGAAGTCTATTTTTTTTGTGTATGTATTTGATAATGGGTCCCAAGCAAAGATTGCACCATTGCCATATAAGCCTCCAGTATGCGTAAGTCCGTAAAATTTTCCACCACTTAATAATAATGACCCGTATGATTTACTACCCGAAGGAGCATAATAAAAATCAATTGCTTTCAGAAATATGTTAGTAGTTGGATCCCATTTAAAGATTGTACCCTTATTGTTAGCACCTCCGCTGTAACACATACCAAAGAACTTTCCATTTGATAGAGTAAAACTTCCATATGGAATGCCATTGGGAACGGAGTCTAAATTGATCATATTTGTATAAATATTGTTTATTGGGTCCCATTTGAAAATGTTCCCACAATTATGTAGACCTCCTTGACTGGTTGTTCCATAAAACTGCCCATTTAGCAGGGATAGTGATCCATGTGGGCATTCTCCATCATAGCCGAGATTGTACATTTTCATGAAATCATTACTTATCGGGTCCCATTCAAAGATAGCGCCATAACCATTTGGTGTTGCCCCCCCATGAAGTGTCATTCCATATAGTTTATTGTTATAACTGGTTAAAGATCCGACTGGAGAATCACCCGTATTAACCATGTTAAAATCAAATTTTTTTATAAAAATATTGGTCAACGGATCCCATTCGTAAATTACTCCTGCATCACTACTTCCGCCTTTAGAGGTCATTCCGTAAAATTTCCCATTATAAACTGTCATGGACCCTTGAGGTAATTTCCCACTAGTGGCGCTCTCGAAATCAAATTTCTTTAAATAAATATTTGTAAGAGGATCCCATTCAAATATTACTCCATTATCATTAATTCCCCCGTTGAAGGTTACACCATAAAACTTTCCATCTTTTAAGGTAAGTGAACTCAATGGTCCTTTCCCTTTGCTACTTCCATCAAAATCGATTTTCTTCGTAATAAAATTGCTGACGGGATCCCATTCAAAAATTATACCGAAACCAAATGTTCCGCCTTGTGATGTCATACCATAGAACTTCCCATTAGCAAATGATAAGGATCCATGTGGACTGGCTCCGTAATTATTTCCGTTGAAATCAATCTTTTTTGTAAAAATGTTTGACACTGTGTCCCATTCGAATATTTCACCCATGTTATTTGCACCACCTCCTGATGTCATACCATAAAATTTCCCATTACCACCATCGGCTAATTCGCCATACGGTGTTGAGCCAGGTATTAAAACTGTATTTGCGTAATCTACTATTTGCACTGATGTAGTACGGTCGATATGAAAAATTACACCAGCATCATCATTCCCGCCCGAAGCCGTAACCCCATAAAGCAAATCCGGGTTTTGGGCTAATACATTGCTTTGAATGCTGAAAAAGGCAGAAAAGAAAAAGATGGCTGCTTTGAACCAAAGAGAATTCGTTTTCTTAGTTGAATGGGTTGCAGATTCGAAATACAAGTTTTTTGAGTCCATATGGTTTTTTAGTTTGACAATTGGAACAACAGTCGTTGCTATATTGGATTTACTCAATTGAATAACAGTAACATAAACTAATATTTAAGAATAAAAATTAAAATTATAAGTCAAAACAGGTATGTTCATGGTGAAACAACAATCAATTATCGATCAAATGTACATTAATACACAATATCAGTAGTATCAGGTAAGAAAAAAACATCAATCAGGCGAGATTTTAAAGTTAGATATATGGTGCTTATAATCTAAGGAATATCAAATTTATAACGGTTGATGCTGTGGTAAGTGCGGGAATAAATTGTTACTCAACTGTCTGCCAGCACTACTTGTCCCGATTTATCAGGAAATGTATATAAAGATTTCAAATGTTTCAACGAACACGCAACTTAGCGCAGCGGTCTCTTGAGCGCAGCTCAAAAACCCGCATTTGCAATAGCGTTTGTTGCCAACAGTACTTTTTAATCTATAAAAATCAAAGTATATTTTTCAAATCTTGCATTCCAATAATAGCCATAATCTCAACCATAGAATCATTAATTCTGTAATATATCGTGTCAGAACCACATGGGCATCTTCTATAGCCTTCTTTTATATAATCCACTGATTCGAATGAAAATGGCCTTTGTGCAATTATTTCAAAATAATCAAAAAAAGAATAAAAGTATTTGTCTGCTTGAGTTATTCCAAACTTTTTGACTCCAAATTGATGAATGCGAATCAAGTCCTCTTTTGCTAAATTACTTAATCTATATTCAGCCATTAAGCAAAGTCTTTGACTGTTTTAAAATTTGCTCTTTGGTATCATTAGTAAATCCACTTCTTTCAGATTTTTCTAGTTTTTCCCTAATCCAGTCAATATGAGCATGCTGTTTTCGCGCCTGTCTAATCAAATCGTTAACAAGTTCACTTTTACTGGAATATTCCTCGTTATCTATTTGAGCTTTTAACCATTCATCATTGGGTTTCGAGAAAGATATACTTTGTCTTGGCATGGCTTTGTTTTTTGTATTTATGATGCAAAAATACACCAAATTTGAATCAATTGCAAATTTTTAAAATTGCTGCCAACGGATGACGCTATGGCAAGTGCGGGATTAAATTGCTGCTCAACTGTCTGCCAGCACTACTTGTCCTGATTTATCGGGAAATGTATATAAAGATTTCAAATGTTTCAATGAACACGCAAACCCGCATTTGCTATAGCGTTTGTTACCGCCTGGCATTTATTTCATTTCATAATTTGTGCTTCGTCCTCCGCTAGTTTCTTTTCGTAAAATATTCTTCTTAATTAAATCTTGAATATCTCGAAGAGCTGTGTCTTGTGAACATTTGTTGATTTTCGCCCATTTCGAGGTTGTCAACTTTCCGTCAAATCCATCAAGCAGTCTATTTATAATTTTTTGCTGCCTATCATTTAGAATTGTAGTGGAATGTAATTTCCAATATTCTGCTTTATGGAGTATTTTCGATAAAGTCTCTTCTGTGGAGTTAATAGCATTAACTAAACATTGCAAAAACCACAAAATCCATTCTGTTATATCTGAATTTCCTTTCTGTGTTTTTTCAAGCTTTTCATAATACTGTCTTCTTTCAACTCTAATTTGTGCAGACATACTATAGAATCGCCTGATACTTTTGTCAGAACGTGCCAATGTCATATCTGTAATTGCTCTAGTAATTCGTCCGTTTCCATCGTCGAATGGATGAATTGTCACGAACCACAAATGAGCAATAGCTGCTTTAAGAACCAAATCTATTTCATGCTCGTTTTCAAACCAGTCTAAGAATTTTATCATTTCTGACTCTATCCTGTCAGAACTTGGAGCTTGATAGTGAATCTTTTCTTTTCCCAAAGGTCCTGACACAACTTGCATAGGCCCAGTCGTATCTTTTCTCCAGTCTGCAACAGTGATTTTATAAAGATTACTCCAACCTGATGGGAACAGTGCTGCATGCCAGCCAAACAGTCTGCTTTTAGTTAACGGCAAATAATATTTTTGAGTAGCGTCAAGCATCATTTCTACTATTCCGTCAACGTGGCGTTCAGATTCTACTGCTCCTGCAATGTCAATTCCTAGTCGACGTGCAATTGAGGAACGCACTTGTTCAATATCCAAAAACTCGCCTTCGATTTCTGATGACTTAATAACGTCTAAAGTAAGAGTGTTCAATACTGCTTCATTTTGTAAATCAAAACCAAGCGATTCCATTTTACCCAAAAGTCTTCCTTGCTGATTTCTTGCTTCACCAAGTTTTACCATCACTTTCTTATTGTCCCAAGTGAAGTCAGTCCAGTTTTCTTTTTCGTGTATATAGATTTTCATTCTCCGCATATTATGCGACAAATATACTTCTTATTCTCCGCAATTGAAACTTTCTCCGCAAAATATGCTTAGAATACAGCTATTAATCTCCGCACTGTCGTTTTTTTTATGCTTGGCGGTAACGGATGAGGCTATGGCAAGTGCGGGAATAAATTGTTACTCAACTGTCTGCCAGCACTACTTGTCCCGATTTATCGGGAAATGTATATAAAGATTTCAAATGTTTCAACGAACACGCATACCCGCATTTGCTATAGCGTTTGTTGGGCGTATGTGCTTCATTTTCTATTTGTTTCTTCACTTTTTATAAATGGATTTATGTAAGGCTTCCCATTCATAACAAAAATTGCATTCATTATAGATATTAAACCACCAACCAATAATCCTCCTATAATAGGTGTCGGTTGATTAACTCTCCAATAAATCCACAGACCAAAAAGACTGATTACCCAAATGCATAACTGCATAGAAATAGCAGCACGAAAATGGTTTATCATATCTTTGGTTTTGTCTTTTTTAATATTCCATAATACTAACGTCGGAAAGATTAAGGGTATTATTCCACTTAAATGAATAAGTGCTAACCAATTGTTGCTGTCTATCTTTTGGGGTTCCTGTTTTTCCTTTAATTCATTTTCTGCAAACAAACTAAAATCAACATCTAGTGCTTTAGCAATCATTTGAAGAGTATATGCTCGTGGGTCTACTTCTCCGTTTTCAATTCGTTGAATTGTTCTTGCACTAACTTCGGTTTTATCAGCCAACTCTTCCTGAGTCATGCCCTTTTTAATTCTTAACTCTTTTATTAATTTTCCTGTTTCCATTTTTCATTTTTGAGTCCAAAGGTCAGTATGATTAAGGTAACTTTCCAACTACAAAAACACGACATTTACACGACATTCTCAATTACTCCGTTCTTTTTCTTTATTTTCCATAACCATATTACATAGCAAATTATCAATTATTACAACCAAATCTATCCAGTTAGTAGCAGTTTTCCAGCATTACGCCCAACGGATGACGCTATGGCAATTGCGGGATTAAATTGCTGCTCAACTGTCTGCCAGCACTACTTGTCCCGATTTATCGGGAAATGTATATAAAGATTTCAAATGTTCAACGAACACGCAAACCCCGCATTTGCTATAGCGTTTGTTGCCAGCAGTGTTTTATTCTGTCTTGGTTTAAGTTTATGACTGTCTCATTTATCATATGTCAATTCTTTAGAACTTGTTTTTCCCTGTCTTTCCAATTTTTGACAAACATAAAGACAAAAAATATTGTCCACCAAATACCTAATACACCAAGTCCTGTCAAAATGCCGCGATAAAAACCATTGTAACCCATTAGTCCAATTGTAATTATGTTTGGTGCAGGGAAAGCAAATCCAGGATCACCACCTGTAAAAAAGATTCCTATTCCCCAAAACAATGAATAGCAAAAAGAAAGTATTAGCAGTCTAAAGTAAATATTCAGTTTGAGTGTCCATTTGTCGATCAGTTTTATTGCAAAGTAGCTGACTAAAATGTAAGCACCTATTAATAAAATAAATTGTATAGTTTCCCACATTTTCGAGTCAATATTTATTCATGTAAAGTCCTAAATTTCAGTCTGTCAGGTGGTCTTTTAACATTGCTGGCAACGGCTGACGCTATGGCAAGTGCGGGAATAAATTGTTGCTCAACTGTCAGCCAGCACAAAT
>JBGSUB010000021.1:0-46377 GCA_041753535.1 Lentimicrobiaceae bacterium | reverse complement strand
AATATTACAGGTCTTGGGTATATCTCTACTTGACAAAACCCCTGTGAATGAGTTGTTTACAAAGATAGATTACAAAGATGTCAATGGACTGGATTATAATCAACTGTTATTCAGTTAGTTTAAAGTGGACACTAGTGTAATTTTATACCTCTTTAATACCTGAACTCATGAGACTAAAGTTACTTTTCATATATGCAATTTCCTTTTTATTGACTATTCAGCTTGTCGAAGCCCAGAAGGTCATGTTGCTGCAGAAACCTGGCAAAACCAAACGGTTTTTTTATGAAACCGGCGACAAAATTTCGGTACGTGTCGGGGAACCTGAATTTACAGTGTCAGGTGAAATAACGTATATCGATGATTCGCTTTGTACTGTAAATAAAAATTATACATTTCCGATTGATAAAGTAACTAAAGTAACCAGGCCGCGGTCATGGTTTTTATTCAGCTGGAAAAAGTTTTACTTTGCCTCGCTGCTCTATGCAGGTGGGAGTATGATTAATCATGCAATTAACGGTGAGCAACCTGTTTTTGATAACACAATTCCCTGGGTAAGCGGCTCTTTGATAGTTTTGGGAACAACATCTTATTTATTGCGTTACCGTTCTTTTAAAATGGAAAATCAATGGAAACTCAAAGTGCTGGATTTCGATATTTATAAAGAGTCAGGGGGGGCTCTGAAGCAATAGATTTTTTTTGACCAGAGAAGCGCTTGGAGAATTAATATCCACTTGATATCGTTTTTTGATCTGATTTCTTCATTGGTTCTTCTTCCATTTCCTCGTTGTGGTGTGAGAACCTAAAATACCTACTTTTGCACCAATCAACGGATATGGCGCATCTTCAAATTCTTCGAAAAGCAATACAAGGCTCACATCTTTCTCTTGTTGAGGGGCTTATATTATATACAAACGCTTCTACTTCCGAACTGATGTTCGCTGCCAACCAGGTGCGAAACCGGCTTCACCCGGATAAAAAAGTTACCTGGCTAATCGACCGGAATGTAAACTACACCAATGTGTGTGTGTCGGGCTGCCAGTTCTGTAACTTTTACCGGGGTGCCAATCATAAAGAAGCCTATATAACAACCATTGATCAGTACAGGGAAAAAATTGATGAACTTTTTGCACGAGGTGGCGAACAATTGCTTTTTCAAGGAGGCATGCATCCGAAACTGGGACTTGACTTTTATACAAGCCTTTTCAGGCAGTTGAAAGAATTGTATCCGAGGTTGAAACTTCATGCGTTAGGGCCACCTGAAGTTGTTCATATATCGGGACTCGAAAGAATATCTTACCGCGAAACACTTGAAAAGCTAGTTGAAGCCGGACTTGACAGCCTGCCCGGAGCCGGTGCCGAAATTCTTTCCGACCGTGTACGTGGCACTATTTCGCGGAATAAATGTACGGTAGGGGAGTGGCTCGATGTTATGCGCGAAGCACATAAACTCGGTCTCACAACTTCGGCGACCATGATGTTCGGCCATATCGAAACCATGGAAGAACGTATTCAGCATATGATTTTTATCCGTGAAGTTCAGGACGAAAAACCTGCCGGAGCCACAGGATTTATTTCATTTATTCCCTGGCCGTTCCAGGACGAAGGAACTTCGCTTCAAAAGAAGTATGGTATTACAAATTCGGCCACACCCGAAGAATATGTTCGCACTATTGCTATAAGCAGGCTTATGTTGCCCAATGTGCCGAATATACAGGCATCGTGGCTTACAGTAGGTAAAGATACCGCACAGCTTTGTCTTCACTCTGGTGCCAACGATTTTGGCTCAATAATGATAGAAGAAAACGTGGTAAGTGTTGCGGGGGCAAATTATAAATTCGATGAAGAAGGGATTCAGCGCGCCATAAGGGAAGCCGGTTTTGAACCACAATTACGTAATCAGCAGTTTCAGCCCTTATTATTCCCCTGATTATACCATTTTATTCACTCGTTTCAATATAATTTCGGTTGCACCGCATCCGTTTAAAACATAATTCTTGCTGATGGCAGAAGTTTTTGAAATTTTTACTTTATCCGAAATCAGCAAATTCACTTTTTTTATCAGTTCATCGGGCTTATTAATTTCAAATGCGCCTCCAAGATTGATCAATTCTTTTGCTTCATTGAATTTTTTGAAATTGGGACCGAAAAAAACCGGTAGACCGAAAGCAGCAGCTTCAAGTATATTGTGAATTCCGGTTCCAAAACCACCGCCGATAAATGCAAATGTTCCGTATTGATACAACTGCGAGAGCATACCAATGGTGTCAATAATCAGAATTTCAGCATTTCTGGCTTCTTCGGAATTGGTTTTCGAAAATCTTACGGCAGTTTTTCCTGCTCTTTGCATTAGTGAGTCTATATGATCGGCACTGATTTCGTGTGGTGCAATAATAAACCGAAGTTTATTCTTATTCTGATAAATAAGTTTAAAAATAAGATCTTCATCAACTGGCCAGGTGCTTCCTGCTACCATCACCTTGTGATTCATCGAAAAAGCCCTTGCTATCTCAATAGCTTTTGGTTCAGCGGCCACTGCCGCCACCCTGTCGAAACGGGTGTCCCCGCTCACTTCCACATTCTCAATCCCAATAAACTGAAGAAGTTCTTTCGAATCTTCATCCTGAACAAAAATCTTCGTAAAGCCTTTTAATATCTTCCTTGGCCATTCGCCATATCCTTTAAAAAAATGCTGTTCAGGACGAAATACGGCTGAAACTATAACCGTAGGAATTTTTTTCGACTGCAGGTAGCTCAGGAAATTGAACCAGAATTCATACTTTACATAGAAAACGATATCAGGTTTCACTGTATCAACGAATCTGCGCACATTCGAAGGTGTGTCGAGCGGGAGGTATAGCGTGAGATCGGCTCCTGTATAGGCTTTCCGGACTTCATACCCCGAAGGACTATAAAAAGTAAGCAGGATAAGATATTCAGGATGTTGCTTTTTAAATGCTTCGATAATCGGGCGGCCTTGTTCGAATTCGCCTAACGAAGCGCAGTGAAACCATGCCAGTTTCCTGCCAGGCTGATTGAAAGGTAATGTTCCGAAGATTTTTCCGAGGGTGATCCAGTATCGTTTGCGGCCTTTAATCCAAAGAGCTGCCTTCTTATCAAAAACAGCAACAACCCTGATCGAAAGACCGTAAAATACAATAAGGAATGTATATAATTGTTGCATCGTTTTGGTTTCAGTATCGTCCTTCTAATAGTAATAGAATTTCTGGCTCGTCTTTTTATAAAGAGGCAGGAACCAGCCTACTTTAATGCTGCCGAGCAAGTCGAATCGTTTTTCGTCGGGGCGCATCATATCGTTGAAATAATATGAACGGCGTGATTGAGTGTAAGCTTCTGTGAATTCAAGCCCGGCAAAGAAATTTACTTTACGGGTATTCCCCAGGTACTGGTATCCGATAAATTGCGAAACAGCAGGTCCGTTGCAAAGGTGGTCATATCCTTTCTTGTAATCTCCCTTGAGTTGAGGTGCTGAATTACTGGGGACTTCAATGCGGATTTTATGCTGTAACATACCGCCTCCCAGTTGCACCAGTATTCCTGAATTGGGATTTGGCCCGGTAACCGGGAATAATTTCCCCACTTTAGCCCAAAGCGAAAAGCCCCTTTCCAGAAGCATTACATTGGCAAAAACACCGCCTTCATCGATAATAAATCCATCCGATGTCATTATTCCGGACAAAATGCTGCCCGGATTTTTAATTCCGTCGCGGAAAATAAAATTACCTTCAAAAGCAATACTCCATCCGTTTTTACCTTTAAACATATACCCAGCACCTATCTGGTGCGAAAACCCGAATCTGTCGGCCATATCACCACCAGGCATACTGAAAGCATAAGTCGGATAGATAATACTAACCTGTAAGGCTGAATCCTTTACATTAACCTGTGCCCTTGTGAAACCCGGCATTAGTAAAAAAGCCAAAAATATCAAGAGAAAAATGTCGCGCAACTTCATTTTACAATTCATAAATTATCGTGCAAAGATACAAATCGTATTAAGCGGAGGGTTGCTTTCGGATTTATTTATCTTTTTTAAGAATTCTTAAGGCTTTAAATCTACTTTTAACGCTTGTCTTCCTTATTTACAAAATTACAATAAGTATATTTGCAGTTGAAAATTTATCATAAACCTATCTCAGAATATGCGGAAAATTTCAATGGTCGACCTGAAGGCACAGTATGATACCATTAAGCCTGAGATCGATAAAGCTATCAGTGAAGTAATTAACTCAACCGCGTTTATTAATGGCCCGGCAGTAAAAGAATTCCAGGTTGCACTCGAAAAATACCTTGATGTTAAACATGTTATCCCTTGTGGAAACGGGACCGATGCTTTGCAAATCTGTATGATGGCTCTCGGTTTGAAACCGGGAGATGAGGTAATCGCTCCTGATTTTACATTTATTGCTACAGCCGAAGTTATTGCGCTACTGGGCCTCACACCTGTATTGGTAGATGTTGATCCGGATACCTTCAATATCAGCCCGGAGGCAATTTTAAAAGCAATAACCCCGCGCACGAAGGCAATTGTTCCTGTGCATCTTTTTGGACAGACTGCCGATATGGATGCCATCATGAAAATAGCCGGGGAGCATAATCTTTTTGTGATTGAAGATGCCTGCCAGTCGATAGGATCGGATTATTCGAATGCTGCAGGGGAGAAGAAAAAGTCAGGAACCATAGGACATGTGGGGTGTACATCGTTTTTCCCTTCAAAAAATCTTGGATGTTATGGCGACGGCGGTGCAATATTTACCAACGACGATTTACTTGCTGTAAAACTCCGTTCCATCGTAAATCACGGTATGACCGTGCGTTATTATCATGATGATATAGGTGTAAACAGTCGCCTCGACAGCATTCAGGCAGCTGTATTGAAAGTAAAATTACAGTATCTCGATAAATACGCCTATGCCCGTCAGCAGGTGGCCGCCGCCTATAATAAGGCTTTCGAAGCCCGGCCCGAACTCAAAGTACCTGCCTGCTTCTCACATTCAACGCATGTTTATCACCAATACACGCTGCAGGTTCAGGGGGTTGATCGCGGCAAACTGCAGGAATTTCTTTCATCAAAGGACATACCGGCTATGATATATTATCCGGTTCCAATTCATTTGCAGAAGGCCTACCTGGATCCCCGGTATAAACCAGGCGATTTTCCGGTTACCGAGCAACTTAGTAAAACAGTAATATCCTTGCCAATGCATACAGAAATGGATGAGGAGCAATTGAATCATATTACTTCCTCCGTAATCGAATTTCTGGAAACAAAAAACAATTAATTCACAATCCGGATTCCGGCAACATATTTTGCCGGAGATTCTGTTTTAAACAAATTAAAATGACTGATAAAGGATATTTTGCACATCCAACCGCCGTTATCGACGAAGGATGCAGCATTGGAAACGGAACACGCATCTGGCATTTTTCGCACATCATGCCGGGATGTATCATTGGCGATGGATGCAACATCGGACAGAATGTTGTTGTGTCGCCGGATGTGGTTCTCGGGAAAAATGTTAAAATTCAAAACAATGTCTCAATTTACACCGGTGTTGTTTGTGAAGATGATGTTTTTCTGGGGCCATCCATGGTTTTCACTAATGTGATTAATCCCCGCAGTGCCGTGAACAGAAAAAACGAATATGCCCGTACTTTTGTCCGTAAGGGTGCTACTATTGGAGCTAATGCAACCATTGTCTGTGGTTACGAAATTGGCGAATTCTCATTTATTGGTGCCGGGGCAGTTGTAACAAAACCTGTTCCTGCCTACGCCCTGGTTGTTGGTAATCCCGCCAGGCAAAGCGGTTGGATGAGCGAGTACGGGCATAAGTTGAAATTCGATAAGGATGGAAATGCTGTTTGCCCTGAAAGCAATGTGGTTTACGAACTCCGGAATGGCGTTGTCAGAAAAGCAGAATAACTTCCTGGAAATGCTTTTCTAATTTTAAAGGCAGGCATATTTTAATTAGATATGTTTTTCGGCGTTTAATGGCAGCTAACAACCGAGCCTCTATTGCATAAAACGAGGCCTCGCTATTGTGTATCAAGGTTAAAGATTGAGGTTGAGTTGAGGACACCTTAACCTTAACCTCAACCTCAACCTCAACCTCAACCTCAACCTAAATTATAAAAGATTATTCTATGAAAAAAATATTGGTAACCGGCGGAACGGGATTTATTGGTTCGCATACGGTGGTTGAGCTTCAGCAAAATGGATATAATGTCATAATTGTTGACGACCTGTCAAACTCAAAAATTGAAGTTCTGGATAGTATAGCGGCAATAACTGGAATTAAGCCCGAATTTGAACAATTTAATCTTGCCGATCCAAAGTTGACAGCAGCTTTTTTTAGCAGACATAGTGATATTGACGGGATTATCCACTTTGCAGCTTATAAAGCTGTTGGTGAATCAATGACGAAACCGCTTGATTATTACCGGAATAACCTGCTTTCGCTTATTAACCTGCTCGAAGGTATGAAAATTCACAGGATTGCCAATATTGTATTTTCATCATCATGTACGGTTTACGGTCAGCCCGACCAATTGCCTGTCACTGAGTTTGCTCCTATAAAACCTGCATGGTCAGCTTATGGAAATACCAAGCAGATTTGTGAGGATATTCTACGCTTCACTGCTCCGGCTCATGGACTGAGGACTATTGCCTTGCGATATTTCAACCCGATTGGCGCACACCATACTGCCCTGATCGGCGAGTTGCCTTTAGGTGTACCCAATAACCTGGTACCGTTTATTACCCAGACTGCTATTGGGAAACGTGATTGCCTCAGTGTTTATGGTGATGATTATGATACACCGGATGGTACTGCTGTGCGCGACTACATTCATGTGGTTGATCTTGCCAAAGCTCACGTGATTGCTGTTGAACGCATGATCAGTAATAAAGGGAAATCGGATCTTGAAATATTTAACCTGGGAACCGGTAACGGTTTTACCGTCCTCGAAGTGATTCATGCTTTCGAAAAGGTAAGCGGAGTAAAATTGAATTATAAAATAGTTCCACGTCGTGCAGGCGATATTGAAAAAGTGTGGGCCGATACCCGTTTTGCGAATGATGAACTTGGGTGGAAAGCCGAAAAAGGTATTGATGAAATGATGCTGACAGCCTGGGAATGGGAAAAAGCATTAAATAAGCAGTAGGATTTTTTTGTAATTTACCCGGCTCTTCAATGCGAAATTGACTAATTTTTAGCTTTCTAAATCAACTGACATAATTAGAAAAGTATGAAAAAAATACTTATTACCGGAGGCGCCGGGTTTATTGGTTCACACCTGGTGCGGTTATTTGTGAATAAATATCCGGGTACACTTATCGTAAACCTTGATAAACTCACTTATGCCGGCAACCTGGCAAATCTTACAGATATTGATAAAATGCCGAATTACGAGTTTGTTAAAGGCGATATAGTAGATGAGGATTTTATCATGGCTACTTTCGATGCGTACCGCTTCGATGGGGTAATTCATCTGGCTGCCGAGTCGCATGTTGATCGTTCAATTACAAATCCAAAGGAGTTTATTATGACCAATATCGTCGGAACTGTGAATCTCCTGAATGCTGCAAAGTTTTACTGGAAGGACAATTTCGACGGTAAGCGTTTTTATCATGTTTCTACCGATGAAGTATATGGTTCTTTGGGTGAGAAAGGAAAATTCCTGGAAACAACACCTTACGATCCCCGGAGTCCGTATTCGGCATCCAAAGCCAGCAGCGATCACCTGGTGAGGGCATACAATCATACGTATGGTTTACCGGTTGTAATTTCGAACTGCTCGAATAATTATGGGCCAAATCAATTCCCAGAGAAACTTATACCGCTTATTATTAACAACATACGTCATAACAGGCCATTGCCTGTTTACGGCCAGGGGACTAATGTGCGCGACTGGCTGTATGTTGAAGATCATGCCAAAGCCATTGACCTGATTTATGAAAAAGGAATAAATGGCGAAACCTATAACATCGGTGGAAACAACGAACGGCAGAATATTGATATTGTAAAAACGCTTTGCCTGATAATGGACCGAATGCTGGATCGTGCCGAAGGCGAGAGTGAAAAGTTGATAACTTATGTTAAAGACCGTGCAGGACATGACCTGCGCTATGCCATTGATGCCTCCAAATTGCACGATTCCTTAGGTTGGAAGCCGGAAGTACAGTTCAACGAGGGTTTCGAAAATACGGTTGCCTGGTATCTCGAAAATCAGCAGTGGCTCGACGAAGTTACTTCAGGGAACTATCTTAAATATTACCAGAATATGTATGCCGGCAGGTAATTACACATTACTTTTTGCATTCAGATTTAAACCATAAAGCTCAGTCTAAGAATTCAACTGCTTCTGATAATAACTATTCTGCCAACACCGCCCGAAGAAACCGTGGCGGCCTTCGGTTACCTTATCACCTGTTTAATTTTCGTGGGGAAACAATGATTAATATAAGCACCATAGATAAGAAGTAAAAAGAATTTCAGCAAAAGGCTGTTTTACGTTTTTTGCCTAACCATCCGCGATCGTGCATTTTTTTGATATACTCTGTCGCTAAGGGAACTTTGCAGGCAGTTCCGCCCATATCAACCTTTACTACTCCTATTTTTGAAGCTGTGTGAATGGCATCCTCCGATAATTTGGTACAATAACCACCCGCGGCAATCACAAAATTATTCATTGTATAACGAACCCGGTTTCTCTCTGAATGAATAGTCTTAGTTACTCTTTCGAGTAAGCCTTTATAGAGGACAATGTCAAGCTCATCATTCGTTTTTATTGCTGCTATGCTTGCCAGTGTTGACCAGCCGGAAGAAGCAATATTCTCTTTATCCGATTCAATCCATTCGAGAGCGATCTCAGTTCCAATAAAGCTTTCAGAAGCAACCCAAGGCACAGTGAACTCGCTGATCATATACCAGTATGCTTTTTCAACCCAGTCGTTTAGGTCAGCCCGGGTCATTTTTTTCGGATCGGCAATCAGCCCTGCCAGGTACATAGCATCGGAATTACCTGTATTGTACAGTTCAAGCGAAAGTTGGTAATCCGATTTTATTTTCTTCTGAATCTTTTTCAGGTCTTCAATTTTAACACCGAAAAATGGTTCGCGGGCACCATGTCTGATCAGAACTTTTTTTGTACTTTCATTACCAAACTTTTGCAATTGCTGCATAATTTCATCCAGAGTCATTGTAAGAATGTATAGATTAGAAAATATAACGTAACTGTGAAACTTTAGTTCAAAAAAATACCCTGATCCGAATTTGGAACAGGGTATCAGTATGATTAAGATTAAATTAGTATCCCATAGCTTCAACTCCCGGAGCAATTTTCCGCACCAGTCCCTGCAATACCATGCCTGGTCCCAGTTCGGTTATGGTTGTTGCACCGTCGGCAACCATATGTTGTATAATCTGAGTCCAGCGCACCGGTGAAGTAAGCTGCGCTACGAGGTTAGCTTTTATTTCCGAAGGATTGGAATAAGGTTTGGCATCCACGTTCTGGTAGATCGGGCAAACTGGCTTATTGATGGTTGTTGCTTCGATGGCAGCAGCCAATTCGATGCGCGCAGGTTCCATAAGTGGTGAGTGGAAAGCACCGCCGACTTTAAGCGGGAGAGCACGTTTTGCACCGGCAGCTTTAAGGGCTTCGCAGGCAAGTTCTATTCCACGGAATGATCCGGAAATTACCAGTTGACCCGGGCTATTATAGTTTGCGGGAACAACAACGTCGTCAATATCCTTTAATATTTCTTCAACCTTAGCATCATCAAGTCCAAGAATAGCTGCCATTGTTGAAGGTTCTGCTTCGCAGGCTTTTTGCATGGCCATGGCACGGGCATATACAAGGCGCAAACCGTCCCCGAACGTCAGAGCTTTGCTGGCAACGAGGGCCGAAAATTCACCAAGTGAATGACCTGCAACCATATCAGGTTTAAAATCAGGCAGTGTTGCTGCAGTAATAACTGAATGCAGAAAAATAGCGGGTTGGGTAACACGCGTTTGTCTCAGGTCTTCATCAGTACCTGAAAACATCAGGTCAGTAATACGGAAACCTAATATATCATTTGCTTTTTCGAACATCTCTTTTGCCAGGGCGTTGCTTTCATACAAATCTTTGCCCATCCCTACAAATTGCGCTCCCTGACCGGGAAATACATATGCTTTCATGCTTTTTTTCGTTAATGTTATGGCAAAGGTAGTCAAAAGAGCCGTGCCTTCAGATAAAAAGTTATTACTGAGCTGTTTTGGACGGATTACTGAGAGTCCTGATTTTTAGGGAAATACGCAGCAGGCTGACATTAATGCAGACGGCTACCTATCAAATGTATGAATTCCGCCCTTGTTTTATCCATCAGGAAGGCACCTGTAAAGTCCGAAGTCGTGGTAACTGAATTCTGTTTCTGAATACCCCGCATGCTCATGCACATATGCTGCGCTTCTATTACAACGGCCACGCCTAAAGGTTTCAGGGTGTTGTTGATTGCATCTTTAATCTGTGTAGTCAGTCGTTCCTGTACCTGGAGACGTCGAGCGAAAGCATCAACAACTCTTGGTATTTTACTCAGCCCGACAATATGCCCGTTCGGGATATAGGCTACGTGGGCCTTGCCGAAAAACGGGATCATATGATGTTCGCACATCGAGTATAATTCAATGTCTTTAACTATCACCATCTGCTTGTAATCTTCGCTGAACATTGCCGAGCGGAGTATTTCCTCCGGGTCGAGGTCGTAGCCGTGGGTAAGGAATTGCATGGCTTTTGCAACTCGTTCGGGAGTTTTTTCGAGACCTTCGCGGGAAGGATTTTCTCCGATAAGTTTTAGGATTTCGTGATAATGAAAAGCCAGATCTTTAATAGTTGACATATTGTAAATGTCGCGCTTTTCGTATCCGTCCTTTATTTCATAATCGTCCATGTTGTTTTCGATCAACATTGGTTTTACTATCTGGCTGCTCATATGGCGATTTAATTAAATCTGTTAAAGAATCTGAATATCAGGTTAAAATGGTTGATTTCATTTCATTTGTATTATTTGCCTGAATATTCAACAAAATTATTTTCGGTTTCATAAACCTTAATGCTGTGTAATGCGGCACCCAAATCTGAAATAGGTTTACGAAGTTCATTCCAGATTCCGATGGCAAGATTTTCGGTTGATGCAAGTTTCCCCGCCATAAAATCAACTTCAAGGTTAATATTTTTATGGTCAAGTTTCTCAATAATGTACCGTTCAATAAGTGCACTCAGGTCTTTCAGGTTCACCAGGAAACCGGTATCCGGATTTACTTCACCTTTGACAGTGACAAAAAGCGTGTAATTGTGCCCGTGCCAGTTCGGATTCGAACATTTTCCAAAAACCTGCAGATTCTGTTCATCGCTGTATTCCGGCCGAAAAAGCCGGTGTGCTGCATTAAAGCGTTCGCGACGAGTAATATATATCATCTTAATTCGGATTTAGACTGTAAAAGTACAATAATTGAACTTATGTGATTAAAAACACTTGAAAGCTAAAAGTGTTTAATGAAATTAAAAATAAATTAAACAAACCGATTGATTTTTGATCATTCTACCGGAAAAGTATCCGGCTTATTTCATTATAGCTTCAAAGAAATGGCTAAGCTTAATCGTGTCAAGTTTTCCGTACGATCGAACTCCGTTGCATAAATCTATGCCAAAAGGTTGAACTTCATCAATCGCCTGTTTTATATTTTCGCTATTGAGTCCGCCAGCCAGGAATACCGGAATTTTAATGCTTTCGCAAATGCTGCGGCTCAGTTTCCAGTTATGTATTCGTCCGGTACCGCCAAGTTCCTTTACCTCCAGGTTTGGATTTCCACTGTCGAGAAGTATGGCATCAACCTGCAGGGAAATCTCAATTGCTTCGTCAACCGACTTTTCATCAAGGACATGAATTACCTGTACCAGTTTTATTCCCGGTAAAATTGAGCGAAGTTCTTCGTAAGTTCCTTTTGTAAGTTTATCAACCAGTTGAATGGTATTGGTTTGCGTTCGATAGTGATGTTCAGTAATTTTATCAACTGAAGTTTCACTTGTCAGCAGGAATGTCCCGATTGGTGGTGGGGTTGCCCTTGCAATTTCTAAAATCAAGTCATCCTTTATCACACCGGGTCCGCTTGGCATATGTCCTACCAGCCCGAGAGCAGATGCACCTGCGTTGATCGCAGTACGTGCTTCATCAAGACTGCTGATGCAACAGATTTTTACGCGAAGATTCATTTTATTTTTACCTGATTGGTTGAAAAATAACAAAGCTAAACCAATATTGCAATATTTATTTTCCTTATGACCGTTGAAGCTTTAGGAGCCAGTAAATCTCCAATCCAAGGTAGAGCATATAATAAAAGAGTATAGTAACCGAGAAACGAATGGCATCAGCCGGGTTTGTAACGGAATAGGCAGTAATTACAATCAATAGGAGGAGGATCTTGAGCATACTGGCTATCATAAATGTGTTCGAAAACCGGCTGAATTTTTTCTCACTCGCGCTGAATAGCAATGCTACGATAATAAGAGTAATGCCTGCAACCAGCAATAAAACCAAAGGCCAGTATTTTGTTATAAAGCCTGCGGCAAAATAGGATACTGCAAACCCGGTTGCAGCCATTATGGCTGTAAATATCGTGAGACTGCGGATAAACCGGTTAAGTAATTCCTTCATGTAAAAAGGGATGTTCTGATTTTTGAATAATTATTTCTTTCCGATAAGATCCTTCACCGCCGTGTAAATGGCCGCAGCAACCGAAATAACGGAGAGTAATACGGTGAAAACTGGAAACCCTGTATCAAGCCATTGGTCGAGTTTCACTCCACCGAATATCCCCAGTCCTATAATGGCAAACATCTGAAATGCCAGGCCCGAATAACGGGCATAGCTTTCGAGAGGTGGCCGCTTTTCTCTGTCAGGCTTCGGTTTCGACTGGTTCTTCTGATTTTCCATCGAAGTTTTCCTGGTTTCCCATTTTGCAGGCACCTGTAAAAACGGCACCTGGCTCAATAGCCAGTTTATTGGTAAGTATATCGCCGCTCACCACTGCATTTGCCTTCAGGCTAAGCAATTCTGTAACTTTTATGTGTGCTTTTACTTCGCCCGAAATATCAGCATTCTGGCAATTGATTTCACCTTCAACTCTTCCCGTAGAGCCGACCACGACTTTGCCTGATGCCTGGATGGTTCCTTTGATGAAGCCATCAATCCGCAGGTCGCCGTTCGATTTGATATTGCCTTTTATATCGGTTCCGTTTCCAATAATATTTACTGAAGGGGTTTCGGTGGGTGCATTTTTCGACATAATCATATAAGTTGTTTTTACCAAAAACAAAAATAGTGCATTAATTGAATTATGCACTATTTGTTAATTAAAAAGTAAATTTTGCAAACATCAAAAAACTTTCCCGTTATGGGAACAACTAATTAAGGTAATTCTTCCTGAAAAAATTCAGGTATCCGTTATATTTTTTCTCGCGGTAAAAAACCGGGTAATTATCTATCGAAATTACCATTTGCTTAAAGTCGCTTTTACTTATTGGTGCTGTAACATATTCGCTTTTGCTGATGGCATAATAAAAGTCCATGGCAGCCACACTATTACGGAAACTGCTGATTGATATCATCTGCCATCCACCGTCGAGTACAATTGCATTTACCGAAAGATTGGCGTTGTTGAAATCCTTTGAAATAAAATCGGAAACCCTGATCTTGGTTGCATTCACATTTACATTGTTGCCATCAACCATAAGTATATAGAAATGAGTTTGAGTGAGGTTAAGTTTGTAGATGTCGGGAACAACTGTGTCTGACGACTGTATGAACGGATCGGGTATTGAAGATTGTGCAGGAGCAGCTGGTTTGGTACTCGGAGCATTTGTGTTGACATTTGCCTGTGCAGGAGGAGGAGGCGCATTTTTATCGTATTTCTGCAGTAACTCTTTTGCCAGGGGCGTAATAGGGTGGTTCGGACTCTTAAGTACAAGTTTGTTGAGAGCTACAACCATAGTATCTGTGCTCACCGTTTTACCGAGTGACAGTGCCCGGAGGTATTCGAAGCGGGGTATGAGGTCCTTGTCCTTGTATTCGCTGATGGCCTGGTCGCTGTAAAGCAGCACCATGCGGTACTGTCCTCTTTTAAAGGCCGTATAAGTTTCTTCATAAAGTGTTAACGCACGGTTTTTTCGTGCAAGTACCTCTTTATTATATTCAGGGTCACTGATCATTTGTGCATACTCGGAATCAGTGTATTGACCAAGAATAATTTCGCTGTATTTTTCAGCGAGTGCCTCGTCGGGAATTTCCCTGCCTATCAGATACAATTGGTAATAAATACGGATAATCTCTTTATTGTCGGGAAAACGCTTTGTTAGTTCCTCGAAAGATTCAACAGAATGGGGAAAATCATTCAGCCCGTCTTTGTAGATATAGCCAAGATTCACCAGTGCATTGGCAATAAGCTTGTTGGAAGCAGCAATAGCTTCGGTGGTTTTAGGTATCTGCGATATATATGTTTCGGGACTTTTAGGATCGGTCGAAGCCTTTTTTCCACCGGTGGCAGAAGTTTGATTAAGCGAATCAGCAGGCAGAGAAGGATCGAGAGGTATTTCATCCAGTTCCACTACCATACGCTTGTTGCTTAGCCTCCAGTTATCTTCCAGTTTTCGCCGTCCCCATTTGCGCATAAACTCCGAAAATCCGAAACTGATAGCCGAAGGATTGTAGAAATACCATCCTCCGCCACCGACACCTGCAATATTTTCGTTACGCATATTCGGTATGCTGCTGATCATTGCAGTTTCGTTGCGTTGTTGTTCTTCAAGTTCTTTCTGTGCTTCTTCTTCTTTGATCACTTCATCGATGATTTTCTTTATGATGGCTGCCAGCTCTGCTTCGGGCATCTGAGCCAGTTTCTGAAGACTATCTTCGTATTGTAGCACACGAAGGTTATTTACCAGGTCGGTCAGTGTCAGGGTTTTAGAACTGATAGCCACATAATCAGGATGCTCAAGAGGAAGAGTTTGCATGGTGGTATCATAGTACTCAGCAGCCATTTCGTAATCCTGCTTTTTAAATGCCATATCGGCCAGTTGCAGTGAGGATGTTGATTTCTGATAGTCATTCTTTACACTGGTAGCAACCGAAAGCGCCAGGTAATGCATAACAAGGGTATCGTTTTTGTCGAGTATGGCAAGTTCGGCAAGGGCATAGTATATCTGGTCGAAATACTCTTTGTTTTTTGTGTCCTTCAGCATTTTATTAAGCTGCTTTTCGAGCTCTGCCTTATCGCCTGTATAAATATCGAACGACTTGGCCAGGTTGATCCTGGCATTAAAAATCATTTCGAAAGGAGCTGAGCTTTTAATTACCTGGGTATAATATTCGGTAGCCTGGGTAAAATTCTTTTCTTTTTGTGCAATCTGGCCGAGAATAAAATTTATTCTTGCTTTTAGTTTTGGATCTGATGCAAGCGAAAGACCTTGTTTCAGGTTGGTCTTTGCAGATTCAAGGTTACCGGTAAGTATATAGTAATCAGCGTATAGAAGCGGGATTTCGCGCTGGATTTTGTAGGGAGGCTTTTGCTTAAGAAACCGTGCTTCGAATTGCTCTATCTGTAAAGCGGCATCTTCATATCTTTTTTGTTGTATGAAACTGCGCATGTACCATAAAGAAGCTTCGAGTTCAGTGGTTGTGCCTGCATATTGCTTCATCAGGTACTCCATGGTGCGGCGCGAATTGGCATAGTCCTGCTTATAAAACTGGGCTTTACCTATAAGCATATAACAATCATCAATCCACTTATTGTACTCTTTGTTATCGAAAAACAGCGAATGTCGTGGTATGGCTATTCCTGCTTTTTCGATTGCCCTGTCCATGCTGGAATAAATTTTACGGGCTTCGTCGGCAGTGCCAAAATTATATACAGTGAGAATAGTGTTGTAATTGTCGGCAGCATTTTCCTTCAATGAGGCCTTGCCGGTCTTAAAACTTTCGTTGCCGTTCCAATAAATATTATAATGTGTGGTTAGTCCATGATAAGCCCTGCGGGTAAAAGTATTCTTTTTAGTAGAACATGAATACACCAAAGCGATACCCGCAATAAGCACAGGTATAAGTATAAATTTGAAAAGTACTTTCAATTTCAACGGGGAGAGTTGTGTTTGGTTACCGGATCGCGATTTCAACAATAGTATATTAACTCAAATAGTGCAAAAATATTTCATTTTTTCCAATTAACCGCTAAAAGACTTGTAATAATAGCATTTCATGCAATTGGAAGCTGCTGTTTTTAACAAATACTGGTTTTCAGTTGTCATCAGCATTCTTACACTGAATATGCTGTGATGAAGCATTGCGTTTCTATACTTGTATTGACTTAATATGTCAGGTTGTGATGCTTCTTTTCGATTTATACATAATGCACAGATATTCAGCTTACAATTATCCATTTTAAGTACTTTTATGAAATTATATTTCAGTGGTTTGGTGCTGAATTTTCTTATTTTCGGTAGGTTTGCAAAATATTGCAGTTTTTCTGTAAAATTCCTATGGACATTAAATCCGAAAGAACAAAAATCTGGAAGTTGCTGGTCAGGCGTATTCGCGATCAGTACAGGCTTGTGCTTTTGAATGAAGAAACCCTCGAAGAGCGGATCTCGTTCAAACTGTCGCGGCTCAATGTGTTTGTTGCAGTCGGTTTGATGTCGATTATCCTGGTTTTTATCACAACATATATCATTGCTTTTACCCCTTTGAAGGAATACATACCCGGCTATACTGACGTAACCCTGCAGAGGCGCATTTATGAATTGCAACTGCGTTCCGATTCGGTGGCGTTTGCTATGCGTGCCCAGGAGAAATACCTGGAAAACCTTAAAATAGTACTTGGAGGCAATCTGCCAAATGAAAGGCAAATGGTGCCGGTTGATACTGCCCAGGCTTATAAATACCGGAATATAAAAGACAAACGTTCGCCAGAGGATTCCACGCTCAGGTCTGAATACGACAACGCCAGTAAATACAACCTTTTCCGATCGGATAAATCGGCAGGGAAAGGCTCATCCATGCGTAACCTTACTTTCTTTTCACCCGTGAAAGGTATTGTAACAAGTGAATTTGAACCTTTGCGTAAGCATTTTGGAATTGATATTGTGGCCACACGCGACGAAGTTATTAAAGCTGTTCAGGATGGTACGGTTATTTTTTCGGGTTGGACAGTCGAAACCGGCTATGTGATTGCCATTCAACATCCCGGTAATATAATATCGATTTACAAACACAATTCAGTATTACTGAAAAAGGAAGGTAATATTGTTCATGCAGGCGAATCAGTAGCCATTATCGGTGAGTCAGGCGAACTTTCAACAGGTCCGCACCTTCATCTCGAGTTATGGATAAACGGGATGCCGGTTAATCCAAAGGATTACATAGTTTTTTAGCTGAAGTACTTTTTGCTAAAATTCCTTCGTTTAAATGTTCTGCCCTTTTTATGATCAAAATCAATTAATATACGGCATTTGAAAAAGCGCATAGCCATACTTGGATCGACCGGCTCAATAGGAACACAGGCACTCGAAGTTGTAAAGCAACATCCCGATAAGCTTGACGTTGAGGTGCTTACCGCTCATTCAAATTCGTCTTTGCTTATCAGGCAGGCATTGGAGTTTATGCCTAATTCGGTGGTAATTGCCAAAGAAAGCATGTACGAACGCGTTTTTGAAGCTCTTGATCCATATGATATTAAAGTTTACCGTGGCACAGCTTCCATCGAACAAATCGTTGAGATGGATACCATTGATATGGTATTGGTTGCCCTGGTAGGATGGAGCGGACTCAAGCCTACGCTGCGAGCCATCGAAGCAGGTAAACAGATTGCCCTTGCCAATAAGGAAACGCTTGTAGTTGCCGGTGAGCTTGTGACCAAACTTGCACGTGAAAAGGGTGTAAATATTTATCCCGTCGATTCGGAACATTCGGCTATTTTTCAATGCCTTGCAGGTGAATTCCATAATCCTGTCGAAAAAATAATTCTGACTGCTTCCGGAGGCCCTTTCCGGGGAATGAAACGGGATGAATTATTGCTGGTAACAAAAGATCAGGCTTTAAAACACCCCAACTGGAATATGGGCTGTAAAGTCACTATCGACTCAGCCACCCTGATGAATAAAGGCCTCGAAGTGATCGAAGCCAAATGGTTGTTTAACCTGCCAGTCGAACGGATTGAAGTTGTGGTTCATCCGCAGAGTATTATTCACTCCATGGTTCAGTTTGCTGATGGTTCCATCAAAGCCCAGATGGGTATGCCCGATATGCGGCTTCCGATTCAGTATGCTCTTACTTATCCCCGGCGTTTATCTTCGAAATTTCCAAAATTCAGCTTTGAAGAGTGCCTGCAATTTACTTTCGAGAAGCCTGACAAGGAAAACTTCCGCTGCCTGAACCTTGCCTATGAAGCCATGCGGCTTGGAGGGAATATGCCCTGCATCATGAATGCTGCCGACGAAGTGGCGGTACATGCATTCCTGCGGGAGGAAATATCATTTCTTCAGATACCTGAGTTGATTGAGCAATGTATGTCGAAAATCAGCTTTATAAAAGCCCCATCTCTCAGTGATTATGAAGAAACTGATGTTGATGCACGAAAAGCTGCAACTGAACTTATTACCAGCTTCAGGCGTTACGCCAACAGTTAAGCTTTTAAGCAGGCTAATTTAATCTCTCTTAAATCCGATACAAAAAAGCACTAAATTTGCACCCCCGTTTAATTCGGGAATATAGTATTCATATAATCCGTAACACCCCTAATGGTCATTTTAATAAAAGTAGCTCAATTACTTCTAAGTTTATCAATTCTCGTGATCTTTCACGAATTCGGGCATTATATTGCCGCACGTGTTTTTAAAATCAGGGTTGAGAAATTCTATCTTTTCTTCGATCCCTGGTTCTCGCTTTTCAAATTCAAAAAAGGGGATACCGAATATGGCGTAGGCTGGTTACCCTTGGGTGGATATGTGAAAATTTCGGGCATGATTGACGAATCCATGGACAAGGAAGCCATGAAACTGCCGCCTCAGCCTTATGAATTCAGGTCGAAGCCGTCGTGGCAGCGACTTATTGTTATGTTGGGCGGTGTAACAGTTAATCTACTGCTAGCCGTTGGTATTTATGTGGTTATGCTTGCGTGGTGGGGGGCAGAATATTTACCTAATTCCGAAGTAAAATACGGGATCACGGTTGATACACTTGGTCAGAAGATGGGCCTGCACAATGGCGATAAAATTCTTACCATTGATCATAAACCGGTTGATGATTTCTTCAGGATACCGGCTACAATAATCCTTGAGAATGCGAAGACTATTCAGATTGAAAGGGATGGACAGCCCTCGGAAATTACAATTCCCGCAGGGATGATTTCGCAGATTATCAATCATAAGTCACCTGAATTTATCAGTGTTCGTATTCCTTTCGAAGTGGCTGATTTTGCTCCCGGATCCGGTGCTAAGAGTGCCGGCATGCAGGTAGGAGATAAAATTATTGGAATAAACGGGCATACAACACTGTATTTTGATGAATTTAAAACTGAAGTGCAACAGCATAAAGGAAAAAGTGTTGATGTTAAGGTTTTGCGTGGAATTGATACTGTCGCTATGTCGATAAAGGTTTCTGACAGGGGCCTGATAGGTGTGGCACCCAAAGCACCCAATAAATATTTTAATTTCAAGGAACATCATTATAATATCATACAGGCTGTTCCGGCTGGAATTTCGATGGCTTACAGTAAGACAGCTGATTACCTGAAATCATTGAAACTGCTTTTCAAACCTGAAGTAAAAGCTTACGAATCAGTGGGTGGTTTTATAACTATCGGAAGTATTTTCCCTGCTGAATGGGATTGGGAATCATTCTGGGGCCTTACAGCTTTCCTTTCGCTGATGCTTGCTGTTTTGAATATTCTGCCTATTCCGGCACTCGATGGTGGACATGTTATGTTTCTTCTTTACGAGATTATAACCGGACGCAAGCCCAGTGATAAGTTTATGGAATATGCGCAAATTACAGGTATGATATTGCTTTTCGCACTACTTATATTCGCCAACGGAAACGATATTGTGAAATTATTCAGGTAACTGCGATCAAACATTTTTAACCAACAAAAATCCCGGAATGCATTTCAGCAGTCCGGGATTTTTGTACATAAAGCACCTACTCTACTATGTTGCCGGAGTATCAAATTCACTCATTCCTTTTGTCTCCATTTCCCCATTTCCCCTTGTCCCCTTGTCCCCCTTCTCCTTTCTCCCCTTCTCCCATTCACCCCAACTACCTCACCATCATCACCGTCCCCCGCAGTAAAGACTTACTGAAGCCATCCGGTTTCGATTGATCTACTAATTTATAACTGATCACATAGGTGTATAATCCGGATAAAACATATTTTCCTTTCTCGGTGCCATCCCAGCCACTCAGGTAATCGTTCGATTTATATACCATTTGTCCCCAACGGTTGTAAATTATAATAGAATAATCGAGTAAAACATTGCTCCCTGTTACGGGCCTGAAAAAATCATTATAACCATCCTGGTTCGGCGAGAATGCGTTTGGAATTATAATTTCTTCAATACAACTATTAATAGCACTGGTATCGCTTACAACACACCCATTGGTGTCAGTAACCATAACCCAGTACCGGGCTTCGTCCCTGACCGGCAAAATGGAAAGTATGCTTCCGTCGTTCCACAGGTAATTGCTGAACCCTTCACCAGCCTGAAGATTTTGCTGAGTTCCGGCACAAAAGTCTTTGTCGGAAGTTATCTTTATTTCAGGTGGATCATTAACTGTTACTCTAACGCTGTCAGAATCTGTACAACCCACTATATTCGTCGAAACCAATTGGTAGTAGCCACTGTCCGAAATGGCAACACCTGTCATTGAAAAACTCTGGTTTACTGTTTTTACGCCTTTTGGCGTTGTCCATTCATACAAATTGGCATTTCCGGTTGCATTAAGAGAAATCTGACCATTAGTACACACATTTTGCTTTCCGCTTATTCCCGTAAAATCAGCCGGCACTATAACAATGGTAACCGTATTTCCGGGAGCAGATGTGCATGAACTTTCGGTGCAGGTAGCGTAAAAATCCGAATTTGAAAGCAAACTCAAGGATCGGGTATTCCCTTTTGAACCATCGTTCCAGGTTACTTCGCCGTTGCATCCGTTGGCTGTAAGTACTACTATTTGCCCCGAACAAATTGTATCGTCGGAAGCGGTAACCATAGGTGCCTGGGGCGATGTTGGATTGCCGACAATAACGTCGATAGAATCGGATCTGCAACCACTAAGCTCGGCTACAATATGGAAATAAGTAGCAGGTTCACAGCCCGTAATTTCAAGCATGCCCGATGTACTGAGTTGACTTCCGGCAAAAGCCATTCCATTGAGTGTATAATAAAGTGTGTACACACTGTCGGGAATCAGGCCATATAGGGTAATAATTCCATCATCTATGCACCACGACGATGGTTGGGTTGCAATAGTATTGGTTATCTGTGGCGGAGATTTTACTTTTATTTCAACCGGAATGCTCGGGAGCGATATACATCCATTAAACTTGCACGTAGCATAATAAGTAGTTGTAACCGTAGGGGAAACCACTAAAACAGTACCTGTTTCACCATTTTTCCAGGTTATTTCCCCTGAGCACCCTGTGGCTGATAATGTGACTGACTCGCCCGAGCATATCAGATAAGTATCCGAAAGGATATTTGGTGCTATTGCTGCTCCCGGATCACTCAGATTTACATTAAAAGGAACCGACGGGCATCCGTTAAGCGTAATTGTTACATTACTGAAATTGCCTGCTGAAAGCCCGTCAATAATCAGAACTCCTGCCGGATCGGATAATTTCGAAATGCTAACCAGCGATCCGTTAAAATAATAATCAATCTGGTACATTGTCGATGCCATAAGACTACCGATTGAAATGGAGCCATCAATTCCTCCGCATACTGAAGGATTTGAAGAAGACGTATCCGTTACCGAAGGTACAGGGTTAACAGTTAGTGTAACCGGGCTACTTTGAACAGTAGCAGTACTTATGCATGAAGCATTTGATGTAAGTGTACAGTTGACTATATCATTGTTTGCGAATGAGTTATCCGAATATACCGGACTGTTTCCTCCAACGGCTATCCCATTTTTTACCCATTGGTAAAGCGGCATATTGCCGCCATTCCTGCTTGTGGCAGTAATGGTTACCAAGTTACCGGCGCACGAAGGGTCAATATTAGCTGAAACCGAAATGGTAGGATTTGCAATCGGATTAACAGTCATCTTTATTTCGTTGGAAGTGTCTTGCGGAGGACTGGCGCAGGATTCGATCGGGGTTAAAGTGCAGGTTATCAAGTCGTTTGTAACCAGCGTGTTATCGGAATAAGTGGGGCTGTTTGTGCCAACGGGCGACCCGTTTTTCTTCCATTCATATGCCGGATTGGAACCACCATCGCTGATAGTTGAAGTAAAATCAACCATACTTCCTGAACATGCCGGATTAATGCTTGCAGAAATTGTAATTGAGGGAATAAGTGAAGTATTAACTGACATTGTTATAACCTGTGATGGGGCAGGATTGGGCAAAGCACAAGGAGAACTTGAGATTAATTCAACATAAACCTGATCACCATCATCAGGGATGAACGAATACGTTGGCAGATTTGGCGCTCCGGCCTGGATACTGTTTTTATACCATATGTAATCCGGCGAAGTGCCCGGATTTTGCGGAATTGCCTCTATTGTAACCAGAGTGCCGGTACAAACCGGGTTGCTGCTGGCTGAAATGGAAACACCGGCAACTGAAACGGAGTTGACTGTAATGTTTAAAATTACCTGATTGCCCGTACAAGAGTTGGATGAAGTTTCTGTTACAGAAAGAACATAATTTCCGGGGGTGGTCCAGGTTACATTAATCAGATTCGAGTTGGCTGTATTCGTAATAAATCCTCCGCCTGTAAGCGACCAGGCATACACCGAACCGGCAGAGGGAGGATCAATGGTATAGGGGTATATGGATCCGATGCAAACATCCTGAACCCCGGTGGCAATATTATTGATCTGGGGCGTATTAGGCCTGTTGTTCACAATTATTGTTGTACTATTTGTCGAACCAGGACAACCATTCGGGACGTTGGTTACAACAACAGTATATGTTCCACTATTTAAAGCAGTCGAATTTGGTATTTTCGGATTTTGCAGAGTCGAGGTGAAGCCATTACTTGGATGCGACCAGGAATACGTAGCACCTTCAATACTTGAGGTAAGAAATAGTGTATCTCCTGTGCATACGGGCGAGTTGCTTCCTGCTATTACTGTAACGTTGTTGCTGAATTCTATTGAAACTTCATCACTACTCTCAGAACAGATAGCTCCGTTGGATGTTGTCCATCGTAATATATACGTCCCTGTGACAATAGCCGTAAATGAAGTATTATAAAGTGATTGATTACCAAATGAAGATCCAGGGGGTCCTGAAACGAAACTCCATGTTCCGGTACCTGTTGAAGGATCAATTGCAGCGAGGTTCGTTGTTAATACCCCGCATTTCGATTGATCGGGACCGGCATCGGCAGTGGTTGGAGCTGGAGTAACATTCAAAGTTACATCCACACAACTACTTGGCGTACATCCCGGACTTGTCCAGCGAACATAATAAGTTGTAGTCACTGTGGGAGAGGGGATGCTTAAACCATTGCCTACACCAATAGTGAGGCCTGTGCAACTGCCAGTAAGCCATTCAAGTGTTGATCCGCTACCTCCGGCAGCAGTCAAAGTTATATTCCCCGGATCATTTTCGCATAAAGTTACAGGATTTACGGATGCTGAAGTCGGTGGAGCAGGAGCCGCCGGACCGGTTGCAGTAGCTGATGCATGGTTAATTTCATTGTATGCACGCCCCCGGGCTAAATCATAATTGTTACCTTTTAAATTGTCATCATTATACCTGTATGCGTAAATACGATAAAAGACGTTTTCGCCGCACGAAAGCGGGTAAATATCCGAATATACAGTTGTTGAGGATGGAATGTTGGCAACAACGGTTGCTGAACCTATAGTACTGAAGGCAGCGTAAGAGGTTCCATCCGAAGGTGCTGTATATATGTTCGTTGTATTTCGAAGAATGATATATCCCTCTGTGCCATCTATGTTAGGGCTATTACTCAAGTTCCAGCTTAAATCAACTTGTGAATAGGTTCCGTTAGGCGTGGCTGTTAGAGTTGGAGTTGTCCAGCCTGGTTGCCTGGTAGTGCGCCAGAAATCTGAATTAGTTAATATTCCAGTTGCACAGGTATTCGGAAGCCCGAAGGTAGTTGCCGGATCAAGTGCTTTCGCGGTATATGTTGTCCCTATTTGTGGAGGCGTGCCATATTCCAGGATAGTATTACCAGGGCAAACAAAAACCGCTTCATTTGAAGCTAGACTTTGTGTATGATCAAGTTTAGGCGGTGGCAAATTTGTAAAGTCTATTCCAACAGTCGTCTTATGGGCTAGCGCATGTACATGGTTTGAAGTTGAAGCAGAATTTCTTAATTGTAAAATATCTCCATTTCCAGCAATGTTTAAAGTAGCTCCGTTAAAGTTTGGAGATGGGCCAAAATTCCCTCCCGAAAAATAAGCCGGGTCATTTGCATGCAACTCCAGGTAACCATCGGCAGGATTGATATCAAGTGTATGTTTCACTGTTGTGCTGTTCGAAGGATACTGCCTGTGCCATATGATTATGATTGTGCCGGCACGCATGTGACTCCAGAATGTGATATTATTAAAGGAGATTTCAGTAGACCAATTGTCCTGGTCCGAACTGTTGTCACGAAATTTCCAGTTTCGCATATCCAGGTTATCTTGTATAACAAGAATTTCTGTCCATTCATCACGCGGATCAGCTGCATTAAAATAGCTGCTTACAACCGCATCTTGTGCCGAAACTGTCTGAAAAAAAGGAATTATTCCCAATAAAAAAACCGCAACCCATTGCAAACAATTTATGCAACCAGTTGTCCCGGAAATAAATCTTATGGTTTTAAATCGGCTCACAACCTAATCATTTTTGAATTCTGAAGTTCATAAATTCGTTTAACTTTATTAAAAGGAGACAAACAAAGATTTCCAATCTATACTTCAGTTGCAGAAAACCCTCAAATTAATATAGCAAAAATAGATAAACTAACTTAGAAATGTATCGCGTTGCCTTTAATTCCGGATAAGTTGATTGAAATGTGTTTTGTAAATCGCAGTTTAACGAGAATAATTGCACTAATATTTGAAAATTCGATCCAATATACCCTCTTTTATTTGTCATCTACTTTTTCACTCAACGATTTAAACCCTTTACCTAATATTTCATAAGCATCAAGCACGGCTATAAAAGCCTCCGGGTCGATCCGGTGCACATATTCTTCAAGCATATACAATTCGCGAGGGCTTACAACGGTGAAAATAATCTGCTTGCTTTTATGGTTATACATGCCTTCGCCATGCAGGAAAGTGCCACCTCTTTTCAGGTCACTTAAAATGGTATCGCGGATGTCATCGTGTTTATCCGAGATAATAAAAAGCGTTTTGTCGTACGAAAAGCCATGCATGGCAGTATCAATCACGCGGCCAATCACAAAAATGGTAATCCAGCTGAAAAGCGGGATGCGCCAGTCACCGAAAGCCACATAACTAAGCACAACAATAGCGGAATCAACCATCATCATCAGTTGCCCCAACGGCATGCGCGTATATTTTTGCAGTATCATTGCTATTACATCCGAACCTCCGCTTGTAGCTTTAGCTTTAAAAGTAAATGCAACGCCAACACCAATAAGTAGTCCACCAAAAATGCATGAAACCAGCGGCTCACCCGGCACCAGCGGCAAAGAACCATAGAAGTACGATAAGGTATCGACATACACCGATGTAAGTACAAATGCAACAACCGTTTTAACCCCGAAGCGGGGGCCCAGAATACGGGTTCCGATTATTGTAAGAGGAATATTAAATGCGAGGGCCGTCAATCCGATAGGGGTCCCCAACAGGTGATGCAGCATAATGGAGATGCCGTAAATGCCTCCGGGTACAATTTTATCAGGACTGATAAACAACACATATCCAACGGCAACCAGGAAAGTGCCAAAAGCAATCAGCGCATAGGATTTGAACCACCTGGCCGAAAACAGCTTTTCCTTTTGAAAAATCGATCGTTGCACCATTATTGCTATTTCATTCGTGCGAAGATAACTCTGAGACTATTCAACCCACTATTCCGTAAGTTTTTCTCTCAGCGACTTAAATCCCTCTCCAAGTATCTCATTGGCTTCGAGAACGGTTAAGAAGGCCGTAGGGTCAATTTCGTGGATATACTCTTCTAAAAGAGCCATTTCCCTCCGGTTAACAACGGTAAAGATAATGGTTTTGTCGGATCCGTTATACATGCCTTTGCCCGGGATGTAAGTGCCGCCACGGTTCAGGTCGTTAATAATACGGTCGCGTATCTGCTCAAATTTGTCGGATATTATAAACAGAGTTTTGTCAACACTCATGCCTTGCAGCACAATATCAATTGTTTTTCCAGTGATATATATTACGATCCACGAATATAGAGGAATCTTCCAGTCTGCAAACACAAGTAATCCGATCAGTACAATCGCCGAGTCAACATAAATCATTAACTGTCCGAGTGGCATTTTTGTGTATTTTGCAATAATCATGGCCACAATATCCGATCCGCCTGAGGTAGCTTTTGATTTAAATATTAAACCAAGTCCGAGCCCCACCAGCACACCGCCGAATACAGATGAGAGTAGCGCATCCCCTTCTACAAGCGGGGCTTCTCCAAACAAATAGGTAATCGCATCCATAAATACCGAAGTCAACACAAAACCCACAACAGTTTTAACGCCAAACCGGGGACCAAGTATTCTAATACCTATTATAGTAAGCGGGATATTCATTATCAATCCCATCAGTCCGATCGGGAGCCCGCTTGGTGCCCATTTAAATACTCCTTCAGTAAGGTAATGTATCACAATGGCTATTCCATAGACTCCTCCCGGCACTATTTTATACGGGGAAATAAAAAACACAAAACCTGCCGCGAGTATTATTGACCCGATTACAATAAGGCTGTAGCTTATAAACCATTTTTTTGAAAAGATTTTTTCCTGTCGAAAGTCCATAAAATCAGTATTATAACAATATTTCTAAGTTTTTTTTTGGAGGGTGCGAATTTCGGGAGATATTTTGAGATACCACTATATTACCTGATTAATTTATGAGGATTATTTTCTGACTGCGATTTATATGCCATGCAAATTGTTCGTTTTCTCATCTGAAAGCTACAGTGTATGCGGAAAGAGCATAGTTCGCAAGGGATTCAGGCATCAGCTAAGCCAGGCACTTATAAAAAATACTGGTTTATAGCATATAAAGCAGGATACTTTTCATCCCGAATTATTTTGACAGGATTGTTTTTACTAACGCAAGTCTGTTATTAAAATCCTACCCGGTTACCCGGATATTTCTGCAATAAATTGAGAATGGCAACGTTATAGTCTTTGTGATCATGTAGTCAACATGTTTTGGTTCAAAACTTATCAAAACTATTTGAATCATTTTATCTGAGAGTAGTTGCCTAAACCCATTTTTTATTACTTTAGCACGTTTTTTAGCACACTTATGTATTTGGTATTTATGCGCGCAATCCTGTTGGTTTTTATATGTTCGGCCATTTCTATGGGGCTCAGGGCGCAGCAGGATCCACAGTTTACGCATAATATGTTTAACCATGCGTTTGTAAATCCGGGTTCATACGGGTTAAGCGATGGTATTACCGTTACCGGCATATTCCGCGAGCAATGGCTTGGTTTTAAGGACTATAACAACGAAAAGGTTGCCCCGGAAACTCTATTGGTAACCGCTGATTCACCTCTGAAGTTTCTTCATGGCGGTGTGGGGTTGGGAATTGCGCAGGATAAAGAGGCACAAATAAAAAATATGCTGGTAAAATTGGGTTATGCCTATCACTTAAATCTGGGCAATGCAAAGCTTGGTATTGGTATTAACGCAAATTTTAATAATAAATCAATCAATAAGGAAAAACTTAACCCCATCGATGAAAGCGATCCAGTAATTGCCGGACTTTCGGCTGATGGAGTGATGATAACTGATATGTCGGTAGGTGTCTTTTTACAAAAACCACGTTACTACCTGGCGTTTTCCTCAACCCAGATACTTGAAACTACCAAGTCGTCAGGTGAAGGCGTGGGCTTTTACCAGAACAGACGTCATTATTATGTTACCGGGGGGCATGATGTAACACTTCCGGCATTCCAGGGATATGTTTTTACTCCTTCAGTCTTTCTGAAATCAGATATGAATACCATCCAGGCTGATATTAATGTAATGGCCCGGTACAATAATAAGATTTGGGGAGGGTTATCATACCGTATCAACGATGCAGTTTCACTTATGATCGGTATGGCATACAAAGATCTGGAAATAGGCTATTCATATGACATCCCTACAAGCCAGATAGCAGCAACAGGAAGCCACGAGATTATGGCCCGCTACAGGTTTAAACTGGAAAGGGACAAAACACGGACAGGATATCGTAATACTCGCTATCTCTGATAAATAAGCTTAAGAAATCCAGGCTCTTAGTGAAAATATTTACTAACTTGGATAATAAAGAACATAACTTGTCGTTAATTGCATACTGAAATGAGGTCAACAAGTGCCGGAAGGCTTGTTAATTATAGTGTTTGATTTTTTAACCTATAACCGACAATATTCTAAAGGAATGCCGGATTTAACATTTCAACAGGCTAAAATTGACTCACACCAAACAACACAGCAATGAAAAAACTGCTTTGCATTTCTCTGATTGCAATACTTTTTGCCAGTTGCCGCAATAGCGGCAATGGAGAACTGATAGGGGTTCAAAACAGAGAGAAGTTCTATCAGCCCGATCCTTTCGGGATGGCATACGTACCTATGGGAAGCTATACAATGGGTTCCGGGGACCAGGATGTGCCTTACGCGCATCTTAACAATCCCAGGACTATTACTGTTACTGCATTCTATATGGACGAAACCGAAATCACCAATAACGAGTACCGACAGTTCGTTTATTGGGTTAAAGATTCGATCGCCCGCCGTATGCTTGGCGAAATCAATGCTGAGCAGTTCCTTATTTCGGAAAATAAGAAAACCGGTGAAGTATACGATCCTCCTTATCTGAACTGGGATGCCGAAATAAAATGGGATACCGAAGAGAACCGTGATGCGCTGGAGCCCATGTTCCTGCCGGAAAATGAACGATACTACCGGAAGAAGGAAATTGATACCCGTAAATTATTTTACGAATACTACTTCATCGACCTGCTTGCAGCTTCAAAGAAGGATTATTCACAGCCTGGTGATTCGAAGAATGCAAACTTTGCAAACCGCCCTCAGGGGATGAAAGATCGTTCAGTATATGTTCGCAAAGAAGTGATAAATGTTTACCCCGATACACTTGCATGGCTTCACGATTACGCGTACAGCTACAATGACCCCGTTGCACAGAGATATTTCTGGCACCCTGCTTACGATAACTATCCGGTAATTGGTGTTAACTGGAAACAGGCTACCGCTTTCTGTGTATGGCGTACCCGTTTTCTCGAATCATTCCTGATGCGTAAAAAAACAGCTGTTCCCAACGAATTCAGGCTTCCTACCGAAGCGGAATGGGAATGGGCAGCCCGTGGCGGAAATTCTTTAAGCCCTTACCCCTGGGGTGGACCTTATACCCGCAATGATAAAGGATGTTTCCTGGCTAACTTCAAACCCTTACGTGGTAATTATATCGATGATGGAGGTGCCCGTACAGTTATTGTAGCACATTATCCTGCCAACGATTTCGGACTGTATGACATGTCGGGTAACGTTTCCGAATGGTGTGCCGATGCTTACGATGAATCAGCAAACCAGTTCACCTGGGACATGAACCCCACCTACTTATATAATGCCAAGGAAGATGATTCGCCATTGCTGAAGCGTAAACTTGTCCGCGGCGGATCGTGGAAAGATATTGCCTATTATCTTCAGGTTTCAACACGTGCCTATGAATACCAGGACTCATCAAAATGTTATATAGGGTTCCGTTGTGTTCAGGATTTTATGGGACGTCAGAAGGATGATAACCCTGCGCGGGCTTCAAGAATTTATAACTAATCTGAATTGAAAAAAATGCAGTTACTTTTTTAAAAAAAGTTAATTAACTATTAAATCTAAATCATTAATCAATAATAAAATTAATTCACATCATGGGATTTGCAAGTTTTGTCAGTAGTAAAGGTTACAAAAACTTTATGTCGAAGTTGTATGGTATAGGTGCTTCCATCGTAATTGTAGGAGCTCTGTTTAAAATCGTACATATTCAGGGCGCTAATGAAATGCTTTTTGTCGGTTTGATCACTGAAGCAATTATTTTCCTTTTTTCAGCATTTGAACCACCTCATGTGGAGCCTGACTGGAGCCTGGTATATCCCGAACTTGCAGGAATGTATCACGAAGGACCGGGATCACCGGGATCAGTAAAAAGAACTCCCGGCGGTAAAACGGTTACGCAGGAACTTGACGAAATGCTATCGAAAGCAAAGATAGGTCCTGAACTTATAGAAAGCCTTGGCGACGGAATGCGTAAAATGAGCGAAAACGTCAGCAAAATGTCGGATGTTACCAGTACCGCCGTTGCAACTGATAATTTTGTGAAAAATGTAAATGAGGCCGGCAAATCTGCAGGCGAGCTTTCATCATCCTATAAAAGGGTTAGCGATGTGCTGCAACAGGATGCTTCAACGGTTGGTGAGTTTTCGTCGAGCGTAAAATCCGCTGCGGCATCAGCAGGGACACTTGCTACCGTTTATAATGATGTTTCTTCCGCCATCAAAAAGGAAATGTCGGCTACCGAAACTTTTGCCAATAGTCTGTCAACAGCTACAGATTCAGCTAACCGCTTGGCAGAAAAATACAACGTTTCAGCCGATATCCTTAGCAAATCAGCCGAAATGCTTAACTTCAGTGCTCTCGACAGCAAAGCCTATAATGATCAGTTGCAGAAAATTTCAACTAATCTGGCTGCTCTCAATACTATTTATGAAGTTCAGTTGAAATCATCCAATGAGCAGATTGAAACTACAAACCAGCTCAGGTCAACAGTTGGATCGTTCCTCAGTAGCATGAATGAGTCCTCATCCAATATGACCAAATACCAGCAGGAAATTGACCAGCTTACAAAGCGGGTCAGTGCACTCAACCAGGTTTATGGTAATATGCTTACTGCTATGAACGTAAACATGAACAAATAATCTGCAATCAACAACTTTATAAATATTTTACAACACTGAAAACGCTTAATTATGGCTGGATATAAAGAGACGCCGAGGCAAAAAATGATCGGGATGATGTACCTGGTATTAACTGCCTTACTGGCACTCAATGTGTCTGTTGAAATTCTGAATGCCTTCCTGATCGTTAACGAAAGTATGGAGACTACGAACAGAACTTTCAGCAGCAAAACTTCTGAATATTATGCCCGATTCGAAGATGCTTATAAAAACGATCCCGGTAAAGTTGGACCTTATTGGGAAAAAGCTCAGCAGGTTCGCAAACTTTCTGACGAATTGAAGACCTATCTGAACAATGTAAAGTACGAGGCAATATCTATATCCGAAAAAATTCCTATCGATTCGGCAAAGGTTCGCCCTCTCTACACCATCGGCACAAAAGATAAATACGACGAAACAACCGTTTACTTTATAGGGAATTCAGTTGATGGGTCAAAAGGCAAAGCCGGTGAAATGAAAATTAAAATAGCGAAATTCAAACAGGACTTGCTCAACCTTGTTGAAGCCGATGAACGTGCCAGTATTAAAATAGGTCTGGACCTTGATGGTCCTTTCTATGATGCCGATCACAAGGAGCAGAACTGGGCCATGCACAATTTTTACCATACCATTCTGGCAGCTGATGTTACCATCCTGAACAAACTTGTTGCGGAAGTACAAAATGCTGAACTCGACGTGATTACTCACCTCAAAAGTAAGGTTGGTGCTGCCGATTTTAAAATTGACCAGGTTGGCGCAACCGTTGTTCCTAAAAGTCAGTATGTTTTCATGGGCGAAAATTACGAGGCTGAAGTTTTTGTAACCGCCATGGATACCAAACAGGAATTTACTGCCAATATTGGTGGGATGAGAACCAGCGAGAATGGTGTAATTAAAGTTACTCTTCCTGCAACTTCGCCGGGACCAAAAGTTGTTACCGGGCAGGTGATGTATAAATCTCCTACAGGCGAAGTTAAGCCTTATGAAGTAAAATTCGAATACATAGTAGCACCTCCTTCTTTATCGGTATCCGCTACCAAAATGAATGTCTTCTATGTTGGTGTCGATAATCCGGTCTCAATATCCGCAGGTGGAGTTTCACCGGATCAGATAAATGCAAGTATCACTAATGGTTCAATTACACGTAGTGGTGCAATGTGGGTTGTACGTCCTGGATCTCCGGGCAAAGCTTCCGTAACTGTGAATGCAAAACTTGGCGATCGCATGAAAAGTATGGGGAGTGTTGATTACCGCGTAAAGAATGTTCCTTCTCCGACTGCTTTTATCGCAAATACTGATGGTGGTGCTGTGAGCAGAGATCTGGTACTTGCTTCAGGTGCAATAATTCCCCGAATGCCGTCAGATTTCGAGTTTGACCTGAATTTTTTGGTTACGTCATTCAAGTTTTCAGGTAACAGAAAAGGTGATCTTGTTGATTACTCTGGAAATGGAAATAGTCTGACAAGTCAAATGAAGGATTTTATCCGTCAGGCCAGGCGTGGCGATAAAGTCATTCTGGAAGATATCATGGCTAAAGGTCCTGATGGTAAAACCCGTAAATTGAATTCGATTGTACTTACGCTTCAATAAATCTAACGATTTTAAGCTGATATGAAAAAGAATATTCTGATCATTGCGATCCTGTTGCTTTTCATTGCTGCAAGCAGTAATGCACAACAGATATTAAATACGCCTCCGCGCGATGGTGTGGTTGATAAAAGCGAAAGGATAGAGAAAAAGCCAATTGCTTATCCCTGGATCAGGAATGCTGATTATGTATGGGAAAAACGCCTGTGGCGGGTTATCGACATGCGTGAGAAAATGAACCAGCCCATGTATTATCCTGAAACTCCGCATAATAACTGGCGCAGCTTTATGACTATCATGATGGATGCTATTAAAGAGGGTAGCCTTACAGCTTATGATGCCAATTCACCTACTGATGAATTTATTTCCCCTATGTCGTTCAAAGAACTGATGGCAAATGTGGAAAAAGCTGATTCAATGCAGTTGCAGCGTTCGTATCCCCCTTACGATTTTTACGATACCGTTATTGTAAAAAAACTTAATACTACCGATATCAAGAAAATCAGGATTAAAGAGGATTGGTTTTTTGACAAACAGCGTTCGATGCTCGAAGTACGCATCATCGGCATTTGCCCTGTAATTGATGTTTTCAATGATGATGGCACCTATCGTGGTATGAAGCCTCTATTCTGGATTTATTTTCCTGAGGCCAGGCCTATTATGGCTAAATCGGAAGTCTTCAACAGGTTTAACGGTGCTGCCAAGCTTACTTACGACGATTTTTTCTGGAAGAGAATGTTCAGCAGCTATATTTATAAAGTAGATAATCAGTATGATAGAAAAATCGCTGAATACGCAACCGGTATTGATGCCATATTGGAATCGGAACGTATAAAAGAAGATCTTTTTAACTTTGAACAACAACTCTGGGAATACTAAAAAGGGTTTATTTTCAGATTCACAATAAATTTACAGGCAACTCTTCACCCATGGAGAGTTGCTTTTGTTTTTATACTTTTGTATTTCTCTTTATTCAGGGTCGGAGAATATCTCTCCCGTTTAAAATTCAATCATGTCAACCGATCTGCTTCAAACACCTGTTGAATATCTCAAGGGAGTCGGCCCAAAGCGTGGCGAACTGCTTCGTAAGGATGCCGGTGTAAGCACCTATTACGATATGTTGACATACTATCCCTTCAGGCATGTGGATCGTAGCAGGTTTTCGCCGATTGGAGAAATAAATTCTGAAAATATTTACCTGCAGATTAGAGGCAAAGTTGCTGATGTTCAATTGGTTGGTCAGGCCAGGGCATCACGACTGGTTGTTACATTACGCGATACTACCGGATCCATTGATTTGGTTTGGTTTCAGGGGATAAACTGGGTTAAAGATAAATTTAGTATTGGAAGTGAATGGGTTGTATTCGGCAAGCCTTCACTTTTCAATGGCCGATATAACATTTCGCACCCCGAAGCGGAATCAATAGCTGAATTTATTGCCCAGCCGGCTGATCCGCTGCACCCTATTTACACTTCCTCGGAGAAAATGAAACTCAATGGGCTGAGTACCCGAGCAATTTCGAAAATTACGCGAACCCTGGTCAGCCAATTAAAAGGTGTAATTCCCGAAACTCTGAGTAACACTATTCTCAATGAACTGAAACTTATGGATCGTGAGACGGCCTTGGTAAATATTCATTTTCCAACGGATGGCGAAATATTGGAGAAAGCTCGTGCCCGTCTAAAATTCGATGAACTGTTTTTTATTCAACTGCGCCTCCTGCGTTACAAAATTAACCGTGCAGAGAAAATCCGGGGAAATGTTTTCGGTCAGATTGGTGATTTGTTTAATGGATTTTACAAGGAACACCTTCCTTTTGAACTTACCAATGCGCAGAAAAAAGTCATACGCGAAATACGCGCCGATATGGGTTCCGGTAAGCAAATGAACCGGTTGTTGCAGGGAGATGTTGGCAGTGGCAAAACACTGGTGGCACTGATGTGTATGCTGATTGCCCTTGATAATGGTTTCCAGGCCTGCCTTATGGCTCCTACCGAAATACTTGCAAATCAACATTATACTACAATTACGAAGTTCCTTTCGGGAATGGATGTTAAAGTCGACTTACTGACAGGAAGCACCAAAAAAGCCCGCCGTAAAGAAATCCATCCCATGCTTCAATCGGGTGAATTACACATAATTATAGGTACACATGCTTTAATTGAGGATACCGTTAAGTTTAGTAACCTTGGACTGGTTGTGGTTGACGAACAACATCGTTTCGGTGTTGCACAGCGCGCAAAAATGTGGAGTAAGAGCGAAGTCCCGCCTCATGTGTTGGTTATGACTGCTACGCCGATTCCACGCACCCTGGCTATGACTGTTTACGGTGATCTCGATCTTTCAGTAATAGATGAGTTGCCTCCGGGCCGCAAAGCCATTAAAACTTATCATTTCTATGAATCGGGCCATGAAAAAGTGTATAATTTCATGCGTCAGCAGATTGCATCAGGAAGACAGATTTATGTTGTGTACCCGCTTATTGAAGAATCGGAAATGCTTGATCTGAAAAATCTTCAGGATGGATTCGAGCATCTTAAACAAGTGTTCCGCTCACCTCAGTATAGCTTGAGCATGGTTCACGGCCGAATGAAAGCGGACGAAAAGGATGCTGAAATGATGCGTTTTAAGAATGGTGAAACTCAGATTCTGGTTGCTACCACTGTTATTGAAGTTGGGGTGGATGTTCCCAATGCTTCGGTGATGGTGATTGAGAATGCCGAAAGGTTCGGACTTTCGCAGCTTCACCAACTGCGTGGCAGGGTAGGGCGTGGAGCTGATCAGTCGCATTGCATTCTGATGACCGGTTTTATTCTTTCCGCTGATGGACGGATACGCATTGATACCATGGTGAGGACGACAGATGGATTCGAAATCTCGGATGTTGACCTGAAACTTCGCGGTCCCGGCGACCTCGAAGGAACACGTCAAAGTGGAATTCTCGACCTCAAACTGGCGGATATTGTCCGCGATGAGCAATTACTCAGGGCATCACGGAATATCGCTCAAAAACTTCTTGATGAGGACCCTCACCTTATAAATAGTGAAAACCAGAGAATAGTTCGATATCTGAATTATCTGAACAGCAAAAAATCGGAATGGGCACAAATAAGTTAGAGACACAAACATTGCGTCTCTGACTTATAAAGTATACATAAAATCTTCTGCCTTTGCAATAAGATATGATTTTGAAAATGCAAAGATTTATCCTTCCAATATCGGGTCAGAGCAACGATCTATAACCCTCCGGTGTAAACAACTTTTCTGATCTGAATGTATTTTCCGGTATTAAGTACCAGGTAATAAACACCTGCAGGCACATCGGCGGGTTCCCACTCGCATGTGTGGCTTCCTGAATTCAGGGTATCATCAATCAAGGTAGTGACAGGCATCCCGCTTATGTCGCGCACCTGAAGGAGGACTTTTGTGTTTTCTTTGAGTGTATAACTTATACGCGTTGATGTAACAAACGGATTTGGCGTATTTTGTTCGAGAACAGCATTACTTATAGCAATGGGATCGTTGATGGCGGCAGCAGAAAGTAAAGAGGGGCTCCCGGCCTGCACCCAAGCGGTAAAGATCAGATCAGCCATAGCATGTGATGCTTGTTCGAAAAGCGGTGTTGTAAAACTCTTGCTCTTTTCCCAAAGCGCATTCTTGTAAGCTGTTGATGACGTGTTAGTCGAAAAAGTTTTAGCATAATCATCAGCCATCAGAATGGAATCGCAAAAAGTAAAATTTGTGTATAGATAGTCAAATATATACTGGTTAACATTACTTATTTCCACTGCATCAGTCCCGGTATAAACAATTTCCGAGATATGTGCATTTATCATGGTTGACTCATAACGGGAATGTATTCCTGAGTTCCCTGTGTATTGCCCGTTGTAGTTCCTGGTGATATGCAAAGGCATATGTCCGTCAGCAACATAATGTCCCAGGTCGGCAGCAAAAATCTTGGCTTTAGCAAAATCAAGCCTTTGCATACAGTTGCGAAGCGAATCAAAAGTACGCTCAGTAGCCCAGGGCAAAATACCGTTGTCAATTACAAAAGTATTCCCATACAGCGCAATTACTGAATCGTAGGTCTGCGGAATTCGCCCGGTGGAAACAAAGAGACTATAATTATCAATATCAATATAATGTTTGGGGCCTTCCGTCGGATCAGTTGATTTACGGTAATCGGCATCTGATGCATGATCAGTCAGAAAAGCTACCCAGGCATGGAAATCCTGCATTTGCTGATTGTACGATAGTGATGAAGACTCACTTATTTTACTATGCCCCGTACCTCCCCAACTTATCAGGATAAATGATAATGAGAGGAGCAGGATTGTTGACAAGAATGATTTTTTCAATTTGAGAGGTTTTACAGGATATTAGAAAAAGGTAAAATTACACATTTATTGGTTAAGTCAATGAAACTGAATCAAATTGGCTTAAAGTATCCCTTCTGGTTTATTAGCTTTCATGTTTTCATGTTTTCGGATACCTTCACTGTTCACTTTCACTCCAGAAAGCAGAAGTACATGTTTTCAGGTACCTTAAGCGGTTGAAATCTCTCTGCGCTGCCTCAACCCAAACTTTAAGATGTCATTTTTATTTTTTTTTATATGATTATTACCACATCCTGCATTACCCATCCAACATCCGCAATTTTCCACACATAGAAAGCCAATTATTCCTTAATTTTGCGCCTTCGTAAAGAATCTACTATGAAAATTTCGTACAAATGGCTGAAAGAATACGCCAATGTCAGTCTTCCGCCGGTTGAAGTAGCAAGAATATTGACTGATTGTGGATTAGAAGTTGAAGCTATTGAAGAATATGAATCTGTAAAAGGCGGCCTGAAAGGAATTGTAATAGGTCATGTGCTTTCAACGCAACGCCATCCGAATGCCGATAAACTTACCTGTTGTAAGGTTGATGTTGGTGGAGGCAAAGTGCTGGATATTGTTTGTGGTGCTCCTAATGTAGCTGCAGGTCAGCGTGTACCGGTTGCAACAATCGGAACGGTACTCTTCAAGGGAGATGAATCTTTTACCATTAAAGCCGGCAAACTGCGCGGCGAGCCCAGCGACGGGATGATTTGTGCCGAAGACGAGCTTGGCCTGGGTGATTCACATGCAGGTATTATGGTGCTGAATGAGAATGCTGTTGTCGGCTCCGCTGCTGCTGAATATTTCGGAGTAGATTCTGATACAATTCTGGAAGTCGCAATTACGCCAAACCGTGCTGATGCTACCTCACATATCGGTGTGGCCCGCGACCTGGTTTCGGCCATTAATAACCGCGAAAAGCAGCATGACAGGGTTTTTCTTTCTCATCCGTCAGTTGATGAGTTTAAAATAGATACTAATTCTTTGCCGATAACGGTAAGTATAGAAAGTCCCGATGCGTGCCGGAGATATACCGGAGTCACAATAAGCGGGATACAGGTTAAGGCCTCCCCGGCCTGGCTGCAGGATAGATTGAAAACAGTCGGGTTGCGTCCGATCAATAACATCGTTGATATTACCAATTTTGTGCTGATGGAAACCGGCCAGCCTTTGCATGCATTTGATGCCGAATATGTTACCGGAAACCAGGTTATAGTAAAGAAAATGCCTGCCGGTACGAAGTTCATTACGCTGGATGGTGTGGAACGTAGTCTTGGCGCCAACGACCTGATGATTTGCAATGAGAGTGAACCCATGTGTATTGCAGGAGTATTTGGCGGAGCAAAATCGGGTGTTACCGAAAAAACTACCTCCATATTTCTCGAAAGTGCATATTTCGATGGGACTCATGTACGTAAGACTTCTAAACTGCATGGACTGAAAACGGATGCTTCATTCCGTTTCGAACGGGGAGCCGATCCCAATATGACCGTTTATGCGCTTAAACGTGCCGCTATGCTGATGAAGGAAATCGCAGGTGGAATTATCTCGTCCGAAATTGTGGATGTTTATCCTACGGTGATTAAAAATATTGAAATCGAAGTTTCGTACAAAAGGATTAATACTCTGATTGGTAAACAGATTGACAAGGAGACAGTTAAAAACATTCTTACTTCGCTTGAAATTGGTATTTTGTCAGAAACAGAAGATATTCTGCTGCTTTCTGTTCCTCCTTTTAAAGTTGATGTTACCCGTGAGGCTGATGTGGTTGAAGAAATACTGCGTATTTACGGATACAATAACATCGATTTCAGCGATTCGTTAAAATCATCACTTTCATACAGCCGAAAACCTGATCCTGAGAAACTGCAGCAAAAATTGGCTGACTTCCTGAGTAATAACGGTTTCAACGAAATACTTACCAATTCACTTACCAGTTCAGCGTATTACGAGAAATCGGAACTTTTCAGTTTCGATCAGTGTGTGAAAATACTGAATCCACTCAGCAGCGAATTGGGTGTTATGCGTCAGACTCTGCTTTTCAGCGGGCTCGAAAGTATTTCTCACAATCTCAATCGCCGCATGGCTGACCTCAAATTCTACGAATTCGGGAATGTTTACCAATATAATCTGGCTCAGGCTGAAAGTAAGGACGTTACCCGCAAATATTCCGAACGTAAAAAATTGTCGGTTTATGTCACCGGCAACCAGCTTAGCGAAAGCTGGTATATGCCATCCCGGAAAACGGATTATCATTTTCTGAAATCGCTTATTTTTGCTACACTTCGCAAAACCGGAATTGCACTGCACAAACTAAGTTCAACTGACGTTAACCAACAATTATTTGCCGAAGGTGAGGCTTTCAGTATAAATACCAAATCCCTTGTAAGCATAGGACGATTAAACTCTGCAATACTGAAACAGTTCGATATAAAGCAGGATGTTTTTTATGCCGAAATTAATTGGACGACCTTACTTCGGGAAGTGAAGCCAGATAATGTAATGTTCAGCGAGATAAGCCGTTTCCCCGAAGTTCGCCGCGACCTCGCGCTTCTGCTCAACAGAGATGTTAAATTCGTTGATATTGAAACACTTGCTTACAAAAACGGGAAAGGGATTCTACGCGCAGTAAACCTGTTTGATGTGTATGAAGGTGAGAAGATTGAAGCAGGAAAAAAATCGTATGCCGTAAGCTTTACCATGCAGGACGATCAGAAAACGCTGACCGATAATGATATAGAGAAACTAATGAAACGGCTGAGTGACATTTTCGAAAAGGAACTGGGCGCGGTGATCAGGAAATAGTTTCAATCCAATTTGTTTCTAAATGAAAGCCGGGCTCAGTTCCGGCTTTTTCTTGTCAAAGTGTGATATAATATGAATCCATATTTCCATATTCTCGATTTTTGCCATTTTGTCAGCAATACTGCCAAAAATAGTTAAACGAATAAAATATTTTCAGGGAATAGCGTTAACTTTGCGGAGTAATAGCCTTTAAGGCGAAGAAATACAATGGATATAATTTCAATAAAACAGCGTTTTGGTATTATTGGCAATTCGGCCTTACTCGAGAGAGCCATAGATATTGCCAGGCAGGTTGCCCCAACTGACCTTAGTGTTCTGATTACCGGTGAAAGCGGGGTTGGGAAAGAAATCTTCCCGCAGATCATTCATCACCTTAGTGCCCGCAAACATGGGCCATATATTGCTGTAAACTGCGGAGCAATTCCCGAAGGTACAATTGACTCGGAATTGTTCGGTCACGAAAAAGGCTCTTTTACAGGTGCTCACGAAGCCCGGAAAGGGTATTTTGAAGTAGCAAACGGTGGTACCATTTTTTTGGATGAAGTGGCGGAACTTCCCTTATCAACTCAAGTGAGATTGCTGCGGGTACTCGAATCGGGAGAATTTTTTAAAGTAGGCTCGTCAAAAAGCCAGAAAACGGATGTGCGCGTTGTAGCAGCAACTAATGTTGATGTACAACTGGCAATTGATCATGATAAGTTCAGGCAGGATTTGTTCTACCGGCTGAATTCGGTGCCTATTGCGGTGCCTGCTTTGCGTGAGCGGAAGGATGACATTGTATTGTTGTTCCGTAAGTTTGCTACCGATTTTGCCGAAAAATACCGCATGCCTCCCCTCGAACTCGATGAGGAATCAAAACAGATAATGATGAATTACCGTTGGACCGGTAATATCAGGCAGCTTAAAAACTTTACTGAACAGATTTCAATTATCGAACGTAACAGGAATATCACTGCGGCTATCCTTCAACGCTATTTGCCCGAAACAACCCGGCGTGATTTACCGGTTCTTTTTAAGGACGCCCACAAAGGCAATGAAATGTCGGAAAGGGAATTACTTTATAAAGTTCTGTTTGATATGCGTCGCGATATCACTGATCTCAAAAAACTGGTCGGTGAAATTATTGGTCACGATGAAGTTGACAACCATTTTACGAATTCAGCTACCCATATCCCGGAGCATTTTACAAAGGATCCTCAGCGGACGGATGTAAGCAGGGTAGTAGTTCACGACAGGGCTCAGCCGGTGGATGATGAACCGTTTGTGCATGGGGAAGTCATGGAAGAATCACTTTCGCTTCAGGACCGCGAACTCGAACTGATACGTCGCGCACTCGATAAACACGAAGGCCGTCGCCGCAACGCCGCCAGGGAACTTGGGATTTCGGAACGAACATTGTACCGTAAGATTAGAGAATATGGAATTAAGGGATAAAGGTTGCCGTAGGCCAAAACTTTCGCCATTACGTTTGATTGTGTCACTTTCACTTTTTATGGCACTGTTCACATTCCTGATGGTTCAAGGCTGTAGTTATTCGTTTACAGGAGCCAGTATTTCACCCAGTGTTAAAACGCTCTCGGTAAGTTATCTGCCAAACAATGCTTCGCTTGTTCAGCCTACGCTCAGCCGGAAACTGACAGAAGCCATCAGGGATAAATTTACGAGCCAGTCGGGTTTATCGCTGGTAAGTTCAAACGGAGACCTAAATATTGAAGGAGAAATAACCGGATATGCAACTGAACCTATTGCTATTACTGCTGACCAGCAAAGTGCCATGCAGCAACTTAAAATTACGGTTAATATCCGTTATACTAATAAACAGGATCCTAAACAGGACTTTGAAACATCTTTTTCCCGGTTCCAGCAATATGATGCCAAACGACGACTTTCGGAGGTTGAGGATGAATTAATTGACCTTATTAATGACGAACTGGCGCAGGATATTTTTAACAAAGCACTTGCAAACTGGTAATTGAAAACGAAATTGGCAACATATCTTCATTATGAATGATATAGCCTCAAAAGCTTAATTTAATTGGGATTGTAAAAGGTTAAGGCAGAGGTAAAGGATAAGCGAAAAAATCCTTAACCTTAACATAAACCTTAATCTTAATCTTAATCTTAATCTTAATCTTAATCTTAACCTTAACCTTAACCTTAACCTTAACCTTTACCTTAACCTAAGTTACAGAAAAGAAAAAAAGTGGGATACTACCCAAAAGATTGATGGGAGAATAAGTTTTTTAGCCCTCAGTTTTTGTCTTAACTCAATTTTTTTCAAAAACAGGGAACCAGTTCGAACTTAAATTTACTGACCTTAAAAATGAAGCCTGAAACATTTAACCGCTATCTGAAAGATCCTTCGCTGCTTGATAGCCATTCAGTGGATGAACTGTGGTTATTGGTAAAGGAATATCCTTATTTTCAGGTTGCCCGTATGCTGTTGGCCAGGAACCTTTACAATACCGGGCACGAGGCATATCCTCTTTCGCTTCGGCTGGCAGCCGCTTATGCAGGTGACCGAAGTAAACTCAAGACTTTAATTGAAGGAGGAATCCCGGTCGTAGTTAAAGAAAAAACGAAAACTGAAGTGCCTTCCTCAATGAGTATTGCGCAGGAATTCGATGTCACAGATGATAATAACTCTGTTCAACCAGATGATATCCGGGTAGCAGCTTTTGAGAATCAAGCCGAATTAAGTACAGATAGTTTAATGGAATCAGGTATAGAAAATGCCGGAGCTTCATTTTCCGATTCAAATGAGATACTCTTAACCGGGAGAAAGCAGGAAAGTGAACCGGAATATATAAAAACCGAAAATTATCCTGCTCAGGAAGATACGGGAATGCATAAAAGTGTTATTCATCGGCAGAAGGCAGGATATGCCGAAAGTATATCTGATCCTCTTATAGACAATATATTCGCAAGATTAAGCGAGGCAAAGATCATAGAAGACTCAAGTACCACAAAAAAAAATGATGCAGGCAATCCTGAAGACCCGGCTGCTAACCAGGAGATTTTAGTTCCCCGCAATGAGCTGGTTGATAAATTTATACGTGATGAGCCTCGGATCGGTTCGCCAAAACGCGAATTCTTTAATGCCGAAGATAATGCAAGGCAAAGCGCAAGCCTACCCGATGACCTTGTAAGTGAAACACTGGCCCGGATTTATGAGCAACAAGGTTTCTATATCCTGGCAATAAAAATTTATGAAAAACTCATGTTGCTTATTCCCGAAAAAAGTAGTTACTTTGCAGGCCAAATTAAAGAAATTAATACTAAACGTAAGTAACACATTTATAAATACATAAAAACAATAGAGTATGAATGCTTTTATTTTTGTTTCTGTCCTGATCCTGATCGCTTGTGTGCTCATGATACTTGTTGTATTGGTTCAGAACTCAAAAGGTGGTGGACTTGCATCCAATTTTTCTTCATCCAATCAGTATATGGGCGTTCGCAAAACTGCCGATTTTCTTGAGAAATTTACCTGGGGATTAGCTATATCCTTACTCGTACTCAGCCTGTTATCAATTGCTGTTATCCCAAGAGGCGTCAGCAATCAGGGGACTTCCGATACAGAACTTCGTCAGAATATTGATGAAAATGCACAGCCGATTCAGGATTTCCAGGCTCCCCCTGCAGAAGAGAAAAAATAGCATTTCAAAACTTTACGACCTAGAATGTCAGAATGTCACGTGCCTTCTGACATTCTTTTTTTTTGTCCGGTTACATATTTTCTTTTAAGTAGAGGATAGAGTTTAAATTTAAGTGTTATAATGTTAATATTCAGCATAATAGGTCTTCTGCAGAAATGTCTGCTCTCCATGTCATTTCCCTCTTTGGCACGAATTATGAGTACTCCTTTATCATTCAAGATAAAATTATCTAATCATTAAACATAAAATTAATTTAAAAACATGGCACAGGTAAATGTAAAACCGTTGGCCGACCGAGTATTGGTTGAGCCGGCAGCAGCCGAACAAAAAACAGCGGGTGGAATCATAATCCCCGACACCGCAAAAGAAAAACCGCAAAAAGGCGTGGTTGTAGCCATTGGAAATGGCAAAAAAGATGAACCCCTCACAGTAAAAGTCGGCGATCAGGTTTTGTACGGAAAATATTCCGGAACCGAAATCAACATCGAAGGCAAGGATTATCTTATCATGCGCGAAAGCGATATCCTGGCTGTGATATAATTATTAACTCAAAAAACTTAAGATATGAAAGGTAAAGAAATAATTTTCGAAAGCGAAGCCCGCGATCGCATGAAAAAAGGCGTTGATGCTTTGGCGAATGCTGTAAAAGTAACTCTCGGCCCAAAAGGACGCAATGTGATTCTCGAAAAAACCTATGGTGCTCCTCAGATCACTAAGGACGGCGTTACTGTTGCTAAAGAGATAGAAATGAAAGACGCCGTCGAAAATATGGGCGCCCAGATGGTGAAAGAAGTAGCTTCAAAAACTGCTGATGTAGCCGGAGATGGAACCACTACTGCGACCGTACTTGCACAGTCAATTATTGCCACAGGTTTAAAAAATGTTACCGCCGGTGCAAACCCGATGGATTTGAAACGTGGTATTGAAAAAGCAGTTGCAATAGTAGTTGCTGATTTGAAAAAACAATCGAAAGAAGTTGGTAACAGCATCGAAAAGATACAGCAGGTGGCAACGGTGTCGGCTAATAACGACCAAACCATTGGCAAACTGTTAGCTGAAGCCATGGAAAAAGTATCAAAAGAAGGTGTTATCACAATCGAAGAAGCAAAAGGTATCGAAACAACAGTAAAAGTTGTTGAAGGTATGCAGTTCGACCGTGGTTATATCTCACCGTATTTTGTTACGGATGCAGAAAAAATGGAAGTGGTTTTCGAAAACCCGTACATCCTTATCCACGACAAGAAAATCAGCAGCATGAAGGATTTCCTTCCTGTTCTCGAAAAAGTGGTTCAAACCGGACGCCCTCTGCTTATTATTGCTGAAGATGTTGATGGGGAAGCACTTGCAACGTTAGTGGTAAATAAAATCCGTGGCTCACTCAAAATTGTGGCTGTAAAAGCTCCTGGTTTTGGTGATCGTCGCAAGGAAATGCTCCAGGATATCGCCATTCTTACCGGTGGAACTGTTATCTCGGAAGAGCAAGGATACCGACTCGAAGATGCCGACCTGAGTTACCTCGGACAAGCCGAAAAAATTAATATAGATAAAGACAACACTACCATTGTTAGCGGAAAAGGCGCAAAAGAGGGAATTGTTGCCCGTGTAAGCCAGATCAAAGCACAGATCGAAACTTCTACTTCGGATTACGATCGCGAAAAACTTCAGGAGCGCCTTGCTAAACTCAGTGGAGGTGTAGCTGTTATTTATGTTGGAGCCGCCAGCGAGATGGAAATGAAGGAAAAGAAAGACCGTTTCGACGATGCACTTCATGCAACCCGTGCCGCTATTGAAGAAGGAACTATTCCTGGTGGTGGTGTTGCTTACATTCGTGCTATTACTGCCTTGGAAAATGTAAAAACTGATAACGAAGACGAAGAATTGGGTATCAGGATTGTAAAGCGCGCTCTCGAAGAACCACTTCGCCAGATTGTGGCCAACGCAGGACTCGAAGGTTCTATTATCGTTCAGAAAGTAAAAGACGGTAAGGATGATTTCGGTTTCAATGCACGTACCGAGGTTTACGAACATCTCTACAAAAGCGGTGTAATTGATCCTACAAAGGTTGCCCGCGTAGCTCTCGAAAATGCAGCTTCCATTGCAGGAATGTTACTCACAACTGAATGCGTTATTTCCGAAATAAAAGAAGACAAAGAACCAGCTATGCCAAATCCTGGTATGGGCGGAATGGGCGGAATGTACTAAAAGTAGGTTCTGTTCTTGTTGAATACTTTTCAAAGCCCTGCTTCGGCGGGGCTTTGGCATTTTGTGAGGTTGAAAGTCAAAAGTCAAAAGTTAAAAGTTAAATCCTCGAATTATCGTAATTTTTTACCTCTGACACAGATATTCCCGCCCCTAATCCCTAACCCCTAACCTGGACAAGCCAGAACCAAAAAAGTAATGAGAAACACATAACATTAAATTAAGAATGAAAAAGTACGGAGGTTTGAGATACTTTAAAATTTTGTGTTTTGTGTTTAATGTTTTTCATTCAATTTATCACTTCAAA
>JBGSUB010000020.1:0-173319 GCA_041753535.1 Lentimicrobiaceae bacterium | reverse complement strand
GTTGTTAACCCTAAGCGTTACTTCGCTTCCGATTATACCGTCATACATGTCCGACAGCTTCTCTACCTTCTCGATAATGAACGTATCAAGCTTTTTATCGGTTTTAAAATGCACTGAATTAATGTTAACTTTCATGAGTCCTCCTTTTGTTTATGCCCTTGGGTGGGCTTGTTTGTAGATTGTTTTAAGTTTTTCGATAGTATTATGAGTATAAACCTGGGTAGCTGCCAGGCTCGAATGTCCGAGAATTTCCTTAATTGCATTCAGATCAGCTCCGTCATCAAGCATATGTGTGGCAAAACTATGCCTGAGCACATGGGGACTGAGTTTGCTGTTGGATGCAACCAGAGAAAGGTATTTATGAACGATGGTATAGATCAGCTTCGGATACACCGACAATCCCTTTGAAGTAACAAAAAGGGATTGACTATTGTTTGTGGAAACTGATTTTATTTCTGAAAAGAACTTAGACCTTTGAATAAGGTAGTCATTCAAACTGTCAATAACATTTTTACCAAGGGGTACAATCCTTTCCTTGCTTCTTTTACCCATTACTTTAATTGTTCCCTTTTCCAAATCCATGTCCGGAATCTTCAGCTGAATAAGTTCGTCCCGACGGATCCCGGTCGCATAAAACAGGGTAATGATCATTTTATCGCGGCTTCCTTCATAAGAATCTTCAAATTCGACTTTATGAAGTAAATTATCGAGATTATCCTGTGTAAGAAAAACAGGCAGTTGCTTCGAAGAACGTGGAGCAACAACTTTAAGCAAGGGATTGGTTTGGAGAAGTCCCTGCCTGAGACAAAATCGGTAAAAAGATTTAAGGGTGGAAATTTTGCGGTTAACGGAACGTGTTGATATTTTACGCTCGATAAGGGAAATGAGCCATGACCGGATCAGAGTATGATCGGCTTTGGTAAGATCAGAAATACTGTATTGCATTAAAAGGAAATCCGAAAAATCATCCAGGTCGGTATGATATGCCAGAATAGTATGCGCTGAGTAACGCTTTTCGAATTGCAGGTAGTCTATGTATTTTTCCTTCAGCATCCGTCAAACTAAAACAGGAAGTAACCTTTGCCCTCTCATTGTTGTAATTAACTAACGTTAAAAGTACAACAATAGTATGAGAAATGCAAGTATTACTTCCTGCCTTCCGGAAAAAATTCCCGGTTGATTACAATTCCTGCTGCTGCTGAAGCTGTTGGATGTAAATGGCGTGGCGGATTTCTTCGCGGCGCACGATTGACGGTTTTGTAAATTTCTGACGGTTACGCAGTTCTTTAACAACACCGGTTTTTTCGAATTTACGTTTCAGTTTCTTCAGCGAGCGGTCAATGCTTTCGCCTTCTTTTACAGGAACAATGATCATAATGGATAAACTTCCTTTCGGTTAAGTGATTATTTAAATGAATTTTAAGGGGTGCAAAGGTAGGAAATGTTTTTAAATATCAATCAGACAAATTGAAATATTTTATTTAGCAATCTTCATAATTACCTTATTTATAAACTATATAAACTGCGTTTCACTCTTGCTTTTAAAGGCAAGTCACACTATCTTTGCTTCATTAAACACCAACTCGTTTTTCAATAGTTTATTTTTCCGGATCAAGTAAAAAGCAAAAGTATCATAATAACACGATAAATACATCTGTTTTTGCGTATTGTAATCGTTTACATAACTATATCAATTTATAATTTATCTTAAAATCAATCCCATGAAAACTAAAAGAGTACCCCCCCCCTTGCAAATAGCAATACTATTTGCTGCATTTGCTTTCTGTTTTTCAATTAACCTCAATGCTCAAACCTTTTACGATGTTAATGGGAGAACGCTTATGCTGAATAATGGTAAATACATTGACGTTACTACCCCCGATTCGATGGAGGTTGATACGAGGCATGTTACAATTAAATTCAAAACGGATCAGAAAACTACCGGAATCAGCAACCTGCAAACAGCATATTCAGTCCCGGTAATTGGTAGTACTGAAAAAGATTTTATTGACTTTGTTCTGCCGTTAAATGCTGATTATATTGATTTGATTACAGATATAGAGAAGGAAGATTATATTGACAATTTCGCTATAAACCACTTTTTGATGCCACATACAAAACCTTTACCTAATGATCCCGGTAGCATTAGTGCGCCTATGTCAGAAGATCATGCATGGTATCTTTATTTGTTAAGTTTACTTGATGCATGGGAAATATCAACCGGCGATCCTTCGGTTAAAATTGCTTTGATTGACGATGGGTTTTATACTAACGACCTTGATATTATTAATGATCAAAGCCTAAACTGGAATGCAGTGACCTTAACTAACAATGTAACTCCGGTAGGACAAAGCCATGGTACATCAATGTCATCAATCATTGCATCCAAAACAAACAATAGCCTTGATATGTTTGGCATTGCCGGAGGATGGAGTGGTGCAGGCGGATGTAATACTTTTATGGTATCAATAGGTCAGAGTTTTCAAGAATGGGCTATTGATGATGCGATTTATAAAGCTGTTACAAATGGGGCGCGGGTCATAAATATGAGCTGGGGCGGAATAGGATGGTATAACTCATCTGTTAAGGCTGCTATTGATTTTGCCTATGAAGAAGGGGTAGTTATGTTTGCATCTGTTGGGAACAGCAATAATAATGTAGCCTGGCCAGCTACTGATGATAATGTAATTGCTGTTGGTGGCGTTAATGATCTTGATCAGAGGTGGCATTTAGCACAACAAGGATCCTGTTTTGGCCCTGAAACCGAAATTTCTACAATCGCAGGCCGTTCATCAATAGCCAGTGAACTTGGAGTTTACTATAAATGGATAGCTAATACAGTTGAATATGGAGACACTAAAACTTCGGGTGCAAGTGCAATGGCTTCGGCTATAGCAGGATTGATACTTTCAGTCAATCCATGTTTGACACCTGACGAGGTCCGAACCATACTGATACAAAGTTGTGAAAAAGTTGGAGGATATAATTATTATTGGGATCCGAATAATCCTGGCCATTCAAAAGAACTTGGTTATGGCAGAGTGAATGCTTATACCGCTTTGCAACTTGCTGCAAACCTGGTACAGCCGGGAGAAATAGTAACCCAGGATAAAACCTATGATACTCCGAAATATTTCAGCAGCAATGTTGTTGTGAAAAACAATGCAACGCTCACTATAAATTCAACTGTTAAATTTGCCAAAAATGCTGCCCTGGTTGTTGAAAAAGGTGGCAGGTTGGTATTAACCGGCACGGGTAAATTAACCAGTCTTTGCAATGAACTTTGGGATGGTGTAATTGTTCATGGTAATCCGGCGTTACCTCAATATCCCTCATCCAATCAGGGAAAATTTGAGATAGGTGGGGGGACAATCGAGAAGGCTACAACAGGCATCAGGCTCTGTATCCCACTTCCTTCTGACAATCCGACCGGCTGGGCCAATGAAGGTGGAGGCGGTATATTGCTTGCCGTAGGTGCACAAATAGTCAGTTGTATTACAGGTATCAGTTTTGCACCCTACCCATATGATAATATAAGCTCACTGGATCTTTCTACCATAAAAATGACTGCTTTACCCGATGATATCCCATTTTATGCCGGTATGCTATTGAATGGACTAAATGGTCTGACAATAAAAGGTGTAGAGTTTCTGAATTATAATTATTCCTTATGGTACACCGGTTATGGGATTTACTCATTCAATAGTAAATTCACTACCGATTATTATTGCATGAACCAGGATAATTCCGAGGAGTGCGAGGAAGAATTCAGGTTAAAAAATACTTTTCAACGTTTCAGATATGGTATTTATGCCGAGAATGTAGGAACCAATAAATTTGTGAACATTTATTACAGCAGTTTCGAGATGAACAAATACGGGATGTATGGCAGTGCCCTTATCCTTCCTGAATTCGAAAATAATGCTTTCATAGCTTATGACAATCCTGATTTGTCGTATTGCTTATACCTGAATAATTGCGACCAATATAGTATTGAAGCCAATACCTTTGCCGGGGACCCTTATCATCTCCACGAAGATATCGGTTTATATATAAGAAACTCAGGCCCGCAAAACAACGAAGTATACAGCAATACCTTCCAGAACCTGAAATATGCGGCTGTTGCCGATGGGTATAACCGTTATACGCCCGCTCAAACCGGCTTGTGTTTTAAATGCAACGATTTTATTACTTGTACCAATGATATATTGGTGCCCTTGCCTGATCCTCCTTTGGTAAATGTGAATTACAGCGGTATCCGACCTTACCAGGGTACACCGGGAAGTTTAAATACCGATGCAGCAGGTAATACTTTTTCATCAAACGGAACTTTAAATTATGCAAATTACCTAAACCCCATCGTTTACGTTCATCATGAATTCAAAACCCCATCTACAGCAAAGATAATCCCTGTCCCCCGCACTGTGAATACTGTAGCTTTACACCAAAATAACAACACAACTTACACCAAATCCTCAAGTTGTCCTCCCAAATTACAGGGTGATGATAAAGAAATACTTCGGGAGCAAATAGCCGAGGCTGAGGCAGGTATTCAAATTGCTGAAACCCAGTTAGAAGCATTTACCGATGGAGGAAATACCAATGAATTGAACAACGAAGTGCAAACCGCACAATCTTCAACATCTTACCCTTTGTATGTGGAATTGATGGCTACCTCGCCCTACCTGAGCGATACGGTAATGAAATCGGGTATAACTAATATCGCTGCCCTGCCCGATGTTATGCTGCGTGATGTGCTGGTAGCCAATCCACAAAGCGCCAAATCGGGCGATGTAATGCGGGCTCTTGATGAACGCTCTGTTCCTTTGCCCGACGAAATGAAAGAAGAAGTACAGGAAGGTATAAATGTATTTGCTTCATATGACAATATGCTCGGTAACCTTGCCAATTGGTCTGATCGCAGGAGTAGTTCTCATACTAATCTTGCGCATATATTCAGTAATGATATAATAAGTACCCAAGCTACTGATAGTCTTGCATTGTTATACTCCTCCGCTAACACCAGGGAAGCAAAATATAATAGTGCACTGCTCGAAATATCTCGTGGTAATACTCAACTTGCTCAACAAACCCTGTCTACAATTCCAGCCTCATTTAGCCTTACAAATGAGGAAATGGCAATTCATTCCGACTATGCAGCCCTAATCAGCCACCTTAGCACGATTATGCTATCAGATCCAAACTTACTTTTGGCTGACAGCTCTTCACTAACAGAAATGTTACCTTTGGTCACTAATGATAACTTCTTGCCTGGATCATTTGTACGCAATATTCTTCATGCAGCAGGGTATCTGAATTATGATGAACCTATCAATCTGAATATTTCGACTAAATCAGCCAGATACCAAAATGAAGTTAATATTAAACCAGGCACTACCAAGCCATACAGCATTTCCAACCTCGTTATTAATCCTAACCCTGCAAAAGATTATTGTATTGCAACCTATAATTTGGCTGAAAATGCTGTAGGTGGCTCAATTGTAATTATTTCAATGACAGGGGTAAAACTTTATGAAGCAAAACTGAATGATAATCACAATTCATTAATTGTCCCCTTAACCAACTTGCCACGAGGAACATTAATCGTTCAATTGATGGAATCAAATCGTTGTGTTTCATCCTGCACTTTAATACTTAACTAATCAATTTTAAAGGGGGTACTTTTCAATAAGTACCCCCTTCTTAATATTACATCAATGAAAAACTTTATAATAGTACTTATTTTAATAATCCCTTTGTTTTCTGTAGCGCAATGGCCAAAATTATACGGCCATGACACATATGATGCAACAGGAAGAGTAATTTCTATAACAAATGATGGGGGAATCCTTATAGGTGGAGCCGAAAGATTGGCTGCAAATGCTGACTTTGTAGGCTATTTAAGAAAAACTGATATTAATGGTACTGAAATCTGGAAACGATATTTCAAACAAACTAACAATATGGGTGCAAATGTACTCGGTGTTTCAATAAATGATTACGGCGAGATTTTGGTGACAGGTTCGGTTAATAGTCAAATGGATGGTTATGCAATAAAGTTAAATGCTTGTGGTGTAAAAATTTGGTGTAAAATTTTCCAGAAACCCAGCCAAAATATTTCAATGAATAACCTTGTATTAGCTGATAATGGTTATATTATCCATTCGAACCACAACCAATTTAACTACGATCGCATTTGGCTTTACCGTCTTGATTCTGCCGGTAACCTGTTCTGGCAAAAATGCATAGAGCCCGATACCAATTACTTTGACGAAACGGGGTATAACCTGCTGCTTACCAATGATAGTTGTGTGCTGGTAACAGGGTTTAACTTTTTTATTCGCGAACCGGGCTCAGGCTTAGGCTGGTTCTCGCCACTTTGGGTAAAGTTCGACCTGGAGGGTAACCAGTTGTGGGAACTTACCTGGTATGGGAATGGGTTTATTCATGGCGATTTCGGGCGTACTATTCAGGACTCAAAAGGTAATTATTACAGTGGGGGGAGTGATGGATTTCAGGAAGTGGATATGAAAGCTTGTGTGTATAAGTTTTCGCCAACCGGTGTTCCTGAAAAATTAATGCATGTGTACCCTCTTCATGACGGCTCGCTTACCAAAGCTCTGACTTTTTTTCAGGATTCAACTCTTTTCGCCGGTGGGGCCTACGCCATCGGCAATAACGGATATTCAATGGTAATAAAATTGGATACTGCCGGAAATATGATTAAAACAAAAGAAGTGCCTTTGTACGGTTTCCCCGTAGCCTATTCAGCATTAACCCCTGATAATAAGGTAGTAGCCTTGGGGGAGCGTTATAATGAAAGCCTTAATCACTGGGAAACCTGCCTGTTTAAGTTTAACCAGAACTTAGAATACGACAGTATTTACACTGTTCCCCGCGTATACGACAGCCTTTGCCCTCATGCGGTAGCGCCTGAGGAAACCATAAACTTAGATTGCATTATTGTGCATACGGAGGAACCTATAAAAAAGCCTGAGAACAGCCAGCTAAAAGTGTACCCCTTGCCAGCTACCACACAGGTAACCATAGCCTTGCCGGGATATTATACAATAGAAGAAGAACGCAACCATATTAAAACCACCACTACCTGGTACCAACTGAACGGCGCTAAAACAATAGAGATTTTTAACCTGCAGGGGCAAAAAACAGCGGTTTACGAATTACCTGACGGGCAGGAAAGTCTTACTATTGATGTAAGCGGATGGGCACCAGGCATGTACATGGCAAGGCTGGTTTGCAAAGGCAAAGTGTGGGCAAAAGGGAAAATTATGGTGGCAAGATAGATTATTGCACCTTCAATTTACAACTCCTTCCTGTACACCCTGAACCTATTCTGAACCGGTATATTAAGCCGCTCAAATTCGGCACGCATACGAAGGTTATCTTCCAGTATAAGATGGGTTGATATATCCTTAAACTCGGCTTTACGGGCGGATTCGAGAAGGCTTAATGCCATCACAATTTCGATACCGGTTCCGCGGTAATCGCGGTGCACGGCTCCAAGCATAATATCCAGCTGCCGTGTTCTCCGTGAAGCAAGCAATATCTGGAAAATACCTATCGGGAAAAGGTATCCCCTGGATTTCTGGATTCCAATTGTAAGATTAGGAATTCCGATGATAAATGAAATTACTTCTCCGTCTTTTTCAATAATCTTTACAAAGCGGGGATTAATAATAGGAAGATAACGTGAGGCTAATTCGTGGATTTCGGTTTCCGACATGGGAACAAATCCGTATAAATGGTCATAGGTGCGGTTAACCAGTTCAAGTACCGGTACAATATAGGGTTTAAGCTGACGACGCGAAGTAAATTCAACCAGTTTCGTCTTGCCGTTGTTGTTGGATCGCTGCTGTATGCGGTAATACAATTCGGGCAAAGCCAGGTTTACAGGAAATTTATAAATCATGCAATCAATTTCCTTGGTAAATCCTTCGTCTTCGACCAGCTTTACAATATACTTAGGATTACAGGCTGAGTCAAGAAGCGGAAGATTGTCGAATCCTTCAATAAGTAATCCCTGCACATCTTTATCGGAGAAACCATACGGTCCTACAAGCAGGTTTTTCCCTTTCTGCCTGGCCCAATCCTGTATAAACAAAAATAGTGCATGCGACACTTCCTTGCTGTCAATAGAATCAAAATACCCGAACCTGGCAGAATTTTCATTACGCAACGTATTGTATTTATTATGAATGATGCCCATTATGCGCCCGACAGGTTTGTCGTTAAGCATAGCAATAGCCATAATCGTATCGCAGGAGTCGAACTGATGGTTCTTTTTCGGGTTGAAAAAATTCCAGTCGTCAGAATAAATAGTAGGCATCCAGTTTGGTTCATCCTTATGCAGCTCAGCGGGCAGATGAATGAAAATACGGAGTAGCTTTCGGGAGGTTACTTCAACAATTTTTATATCCATTTCAGCAGGAATATGTCCTTTTATCGAACGCAATATTAATTAATAATTATCAAAATACCTGCTTTGGATGAATTCTAATGTGTAATAAGTATATAAAAAAAACTCCAACTCATTATCTGCGTGACATTTAAAACATTTTTACATTCCAAATTAAAACAAGCCTTCTCTGTTTTGGTTATTAAGTATACTTTTGTAGCATAAACATATATCGATACCTACATGAACATACAATACATCGGAGAACACATAATGGCCGGAAATATTGGCCGCATATTTGTCTGGATCAGCATTTTATCTCTTGTTACATCAGCCGTTTTATTCATACTTTCTTTAAAGAAAGCTGATAAAAAAAACCTGTACGTTAAACTTGCCGGAAATTTCTACTGGCTGCATTTTGTGGCATTACTGGGAGTTATTGCCAGCCTTTACTACCTGATCGGTAATCATTGTTTCGAATATTCCTATGTATGGCAGTATTCGTCAACGGATATGGCAACTAAATTTTTGGTTTCCTGCTTCTGGGCCGGGCAGGAAGGATCATACCTGGTGTGGGCTTTTTTCCAGGGCATAATAGGTTTATTTGTGCTATACTCAGCCAGGGAATGGAAAGCCTGGGTAATGCCGGTTTTTGCAACAGGGCAGTTTTTCCTTGTCTCAATGGTTTTAGGTCTTGATCTCGGGATCTTCAGCATTGGCGGAAGTCCTTTTGAGCTGTTGAGAAACATGCCTCAGAATGCAGGAGAAGAACTTTTTAAGGAAGCAAATTATCTTGCTTTCCTGGTTGATGGAAACGGGTTGAACCCCTTACTTGAGAACGTATGGATGGTTATTCATCCCCCGTCACTTTTCCTCGGTTATGCGGTTACTCTTGTTCCGGTAAGCTATGCCATTGCTTCGCTCTGGAGGAAAGAATACCATACCTGGCTTAAGCCGGCCATTCCATGGACGCTTGCAGCAATCCTTACTTTAGGAATCGGGATAATCCTGGGCGGGCGTTGGGCTTATGAGTCACTTACTTTTGGTGGTTTCTGGGCCTGGGACCCTGTTGAAAATGCTTCACTTGTACCCTGGCTTCTACTTGTGGCCTCGCTTCACAGTATGATTATTGCCCGTAAAAGATTTAACACTTACGCAACCACATACTTTTTCACTATACTATCGTGGTTCTTCGTACTTTACGCAACATACCTTACGCGGAGCGGAGTACTTGGTGAAACATCGGTACATTCGTTTGGGGTAAATGCCCTGGCTGCTCAAATGCTGTTTTTTAACGCACTTTTCCTCATATTCCCACTTATTTTACTGATAATCAGGAAAAAAGGATTCCCTAAAAAGGACAGTGATGAAATAATGACCCGCGAGTTCTGGATGTTGATTGGCGCTATTATAGTGCTTCTTTCTGCTTTCCAGGTTATAGCAACCACTTCTATTCCAGTATTTAATAAAATCTTCGGAAGTGAAATCGCTCCGCCTATCGACAATATCAATTTTTACAATACATGGCAGCTTCCCTTTGCCGTTGTTATTGCAATCGGGATTGCCATAAGCCAGTACCTTGGTTATGGAAAAAATGAAATAAAACCTTTCCTCCGAAAGATTGCAATCGCATCTGCCATTGCTGCTGTATTAACAGTACTTATCGCGATCGGCGACAAAGTAACAGGAGTAGGCCTGATCGTACTTCTCTTCAGTATATTGCTTGCCTCAGTAGTATCTGTTGATTTTATTATCCGGTACATCGGCAAGACCTCGAATATAGGATCGGCACTAACCCATACCGGTTTCACGCTCTTTTTGCTTGGGGTAGTTCTTGCCTTCAGCAATTCGCAGGTAATTTCGAAAAACACTTCCGGTTTCGACCTGGGAGACCAGGAAGCGAACCAGGAAAACCTGGTGTTGGTGAAAGGAATCGGGCAGCCGATGGGCCGATACATGGTCACATATACTGATGCGACCACCAAAGGACGTGAAACATTTTACAAGGTCGATTTTGTAAAAATGAAAGATGCTGGTACAGGGAAGATCGATTTCTCCTTGCATCCCTCGCTAAACAGGAATACTCGCATGGGAAATGTATATAATCCAGATACAAAGCATTTTATCGATAAAGATATTTATACATTCCTGAGTTTTGCCCAACAAAGCAACGGTGCCGCTGATGCTGAAGGGTTCAGTAAATCGGGAGAACATCCGATGAACCTGAATGACACTTTGGTTATCGAAAGAAGTTTCCTGATACTGGATGACATAAAATCGACTATGATTAACGATGATGTTAACAACGCCAGTATAGTTGCACGTTTCAGATTACTCAGTATGAAAGCCGGTGAACTTGAAACAGAAATCAAATATGAAATTGTTAACGGCGAACTTAAGCAGACTGACGGCATGATTGATCCCCTGAATTTGAAACTACGCTTTGAAGGCGTTGCCACCGATTCGCAGGCTATAAATGTGGGCATTTACGAAAAACAACAGGATTATATTGTTATGAAAGCAATCATATTCCCGTTTATCGGGGTGTTATGGTTTGGAATAACACTAATGTTCAGCGGGTTAACCTATGCCATTATGCGCCGCACCATACGTAAAACTAGTGAGCCGGTAAAGAAATAGCATAGTACTATTGAAATAGACTAACACGGTTTTAAAATGAACAACCGTATCAGGAACATAGCTTTTGCAGGAGCAGGGAATGTTGCATTTCACCTTGCGAAAGGATTATGGCAAAAAGGGTTCAGAATTACCGGCATCTGGAGCCGTGAACTTTCTAATGCCGAAATACTGGCAGATACTGTTGATTCAGTGGCATTTGTAGATATTTCAGGATTATGTGAGGATGCTGACCTTATCCTTATCGTAGTCCCGGATAAAGCAATTGAAGATGTTGTCCGGATGATCGGAAAATATGACGGAATTGTCGCGCATACTGCAGGTTCCGTTTCAATTGATGTTTTAAAAAATTCCTTTCAGCATAGCGGAATTCTTTACCCTTTACAAACTTTTTCGAAAGTAACCGGGCTTAACCTGGCGGAAGCACCTTTTTTTATTGAAGCATCAACAGTTGGAGACCGGCAGGAAATTTATGAAATAGCATCGAAACTATCCGGCAAGGTTTATGATGCCGACAGCAATACACGTTTATTACTTCATACGGCTGCCGTGTTTGCAGGAAACTACTCAAACCTTATGTATATTTTAGGGAATGAGGTAATTAAGCATTCAGGTCTGCCAGCGGATGTTCTCAATGCACTGATCCTGGAAACAGCAAGAAAAGCGACAAGCGGTGATCCGCTAAAAATGCAGACGGGGCCAGCCCGTCGCGGTGATACAATTACCATCGAAAAACATATTTCATGCCTTGCAGATCAACCGCAATATGCTGAACTTTACCGCCTGCTGGCTGAGATGATTATTAAAAAGTATCAATAGAAAACACAAAGCATATGTCGAATTACAAGGAAAAACTATTAAAGGTAAATACATTTATTTTTGATTATGACGGTGTGCTGACCGATGGAACTGTAGTTTTAACGAGTTCGGGCGATGCATTGCGAACTGCTAATGTAAAGGATGGTTATGCGATGCAGCTGGCTGTCAAGAAAAATTACCGGATCGCAATTATTTCGGGAGGATACTCTGAATCGATGAAGCGTCGGTTCGAAAGCCTTAAAATAGAGGATGTGTTCCTTGGAGTAGATAAAAAAATTGATGTTTACAACCAATACCTCGAAACCCATGACCTTAAACCAGAGAATGTATTGTTTATGGGTGATGATATTCCTGACTATGAAATTATGCTTAAAGCCGGCGTCCCTACCTGTCCTTCGGATGCTTCGGAAGAAATAAAGAAAGCAGCGACCTACATCTCGCACCAGCCTGGAGGACGAGGTTGTGTGCGCGATATTATCGAACAGGTTCTGAAAGTACAGGGAAAGTGGATGAATGAGGATGCCTACCATTGGTAATTGAAAGATAGCTGAAAGAATTATGCTTTTGAAAAACGGCTGAATGATCATCCAATAATTTAAAGAAACATACACCATAAGTATATCAATAATCTCAAATTCAGGTTGATGCACTCAATTTTCGCTATGCTTAGGGTACCGAACCTGCTTATCATTGCTCTGACTTTTCTCCTTTTACGATACCTTGTTTTTATTCCGGTATATGCCGAGTATTCGCTTTTACCAGGAATGGGTAATGCAAACTATGTGCTGCTTATAATTGCTACAATGCTTATTGCCTCCGCAGGCTACACAATAAACGATTATTTTGATGTGATGACCGACAGCATTAATAAGCCTCAAAAACTGTATATCGGGAAACAGATTAAACCAGGCACGGCCCTGGCAACTGCTATTATGATGAGTTCAATAGCCCTGATCCTTGCGATTTGGCTCACCACTGCGCTGCAAAGCTGGCTTCCTATAATTATTTTACTGATTGCCCTGATAGTAGCATGGTGGTATGCTATAATTTTAAAAAAGAGCTTCATGTGGGGAAACATAGCGGTATCGTGTATGTCGGCAGGTACTATTGCTATGGCATGGTTAATCGAAAAGCAATGTTCGGTGCTTCCTGAAGCGGTTTCCGAAAGAATTTCCGGCATTATAGTAGCGATCAGCGTATTTGCTTTTATGCTCAGCCTGTTACGCGAAATTGTTAAGGATATGGAAGATTTGGAGGGAGATAAATTTATCCGATGTCATTCGCTTCCGATAGTAAAAGGCATACCATTTACAAAAAATGTACTATTTATTCTTGCGGCTATAACATTTGCCTTGCTGATCATCGCACAGATTTACCTGTTTCAATCCACCAAAATAATTGCTTTGCTCTGGTTGCTTCTTGCAGTTGAAATCCCGTTTGGTTTCTTTACACTTAAACTTAATAAAGCAGAGTCAAAAGCTGATTTTCACGCCTTGAGCAGCATGTTGAAATGGATTATGGTGGGGGGAATAGCATCCATAGTTGCCGGGCAGTTTTAAACAATTTCTGAAACCGCAATTTTTCAGTTTCAGGGCTCAATCGTGAAAGCATTTAACAGGATTGTAACAGGATTAACCAAACACACTGATGAAACAGGAAATACTGAGGCACTATAATTTAATTTTAGCTTCAAAATCGCCCCGAAGGCAGGAACTTTTAAAGGCCTTGGGCCTTCACTATAGCCTGGTCGTATTTGATGTGGATGAAACATTTCCGCCGCATTTACAGGGTGCCGATATAGCCCGGTACCTATGCGAACTGAAAGCAGATGCCTATGATACTAACCTTCTCGAACAAGAATCGATACTTGTAACTGCCGATACCATAGTGTGGCTCGACGGGAAGTACATTGGGAAACCAGCTGACAAAGCCGAAGCTACCGAAATGCTGAAACAACTTTCGGGAAAACAACATTCGGTTTATACGGGAATTTGCCTGAAATCGAAAACGCGAAAAGCTGTCTTTCATGCACATACGCTTGTGAATTTCAGGGAACTTAAAATGGATGAGATCGAATACTATATTGCGCATCACAAACCTTATGACAAAGCCGGATCGTATGGTATTCAGGACTGGATCGGTTATATAGGAATTACCGGAATCGAAGGCTGCTATTATAATGTAATGGGGTTCCCCATCCAGATGTTTTATGAAGAGCTGACGAAATTTATTTCCGAAAGCATGAAAGCCGATGTGAACAACCATCTGTAGCAAGCTGTTTCATTTAACCATTTCAGAAATACTTTTATGAAAGTTCCTTTTTCTGCCGGAGCTTTCTGACCCTTTAAACACCGGCAGAAACTATTTTTCCTAAACTATTTACAAACCTTACGGAAATGAAATCAACATTACTATTCATCCTATTATTCCCAACTATGCATTTGAGAGCCCAGGTAGAGAACACATACAAAGAACCGCCACGCGAAATCTATGACCTGGTTATGGCAAAGCCTGTACCATCAGCCAGCATTGTCGATGCAGGGAAGTGGATGCTCCTGCTCGAACGAAATACGTTTCCTTCGGTAGCTGAACTTGCTGAACCTGAGTTACGCATCGCCGGACTGAGGATTAATCCGGACAATTTTGCGCAAAGCCGCATGACTACCATCGCAGGTATGCGATTGAAGGACCTGAACTCGCTGCAAGAGTATGCTGTTCAAGGATTGCCGGAAAACATGAGTGCAACATCCATTCAATGGAATCCGTCGCAGACAAAAATTGGCTTTGTAAATCTGACAAACGAAAGCGCGGATCTTTATATCATTGACATTCTGACAGGATCAGCAGAAAAAATAAACAAAACACCTCTTAATATTGTACTTGGAGGAAGTTTTGCTTGGATTGATGATAACAGTGTGATTTATAAAACCATTATTCCCGGCTCAAATAAACCGGAAAAACCACATGCTCCAAAAGGACCTGTGATCCAGGAAAGCTTCGGGAAGAAAGCGGCTTCGCGCACATACCCTGACCTGATTAAATCAGCATATGATGAAGCATTATTCGAATATTATTCCCGATCGCAACTGGTAATTTCCAATTTGAGTGATGAAATTAAAACCGGTGAACCCCAATTATACAGGAGCTTCAGCATTTCGCCGGATAAAAATTACCTGTTGCTGCAAATCGTTCAAAAACCGTATTCGTATATGGTTCCGGCTTATGGTTTTCCACATAAAGTCCTGGTAACCGATCTGAACGGGAAATTAATCAGGAATATCGCAGATAATCCATCGTCGGAAGGCGTGCCTATAGGGTTTGATGATGTGCCCGACTACCCACGTTCATTCGCATGGCGAAATGATGAACCTGCCACTGTAACCTATGTAAAAGCACTGGATGGAGGAATTGGTAAGTCAAAATCAGATTGGCGTGATGCTGTTATGGCGAAGAAAATATCTGCAACTGACGTATTAGCTGCAGCAGAATTGTTCAGGACAAAAATGCGTTTTCAGGGAGTTACATGGGGGAATACTACTGTGGCAGTTTTTTACGAAGAATCCTATGCAGACCGGAAATGGCAGATGAACCGTTATAATCCTTCGACGGGAAAGGTTGATTCACTTTTCGCCCGTAGTTCGGATGACTCCTATTCAGATATTGGTGAACCACTCACGAAGAAAAATGATTTTGGCCGTCAGGCTCTGATACTTTTAAATGAGAAAGAACTGATTCTGAGTGCTGACGGGGCCTCTGATGAGGGCGATATGCCTTTTATTCAGACTTTTAATATCAACAACGGAAGCAAAAAACTTCTATGGAAATGCAAAGCTCCGTATTTCGAATACCTTGTAAAAATGATTGATCCGGTGAAACTGACCTTTGTCACAGCCCGCGAAAGCCAGGAAGAGATCACCAACTATTATCTTCACTCAAGCGTAAAGAAGAAATCTACCGAAAAAGCATTAACCTCATTTACAAATCCTTACACACAACTCGAAGGGGTTAGCAGGCAGAAAATCAGCTATAAAAGAGAAGACGGCATCAACCTTTCCGGAAATCTTTACCTTCCGAAAGGCTATGATGCTATGCGCGACGGGGCTTTGCCGGTTTTAATCTGGGCTTATCCTATCGAATATAAATCAGCATCAGACGCATCGCAGGTGCGGGGATCGAAAAATACGTTTACCCGCCCGTCGTATGGGTCGCCGGTGCTTTGGGTAACACGCGGATACGCGGTGCTTGATAATGCGGAGATGCCAATTGTTGGTGAAAACGGGAATGAACCTAACGACAACTTCATCCCGCAGCTTTACCTGAATGCACATGCCGCAATAAAAACGCTTGCTGATATGGGTGTTGGCGACAGCACACGAGTAGCAGTCGGCGGGCACAGCTATGGCGCATTTATGACAGCTAACCTGCTGGCTCACACCAATTTGTTCAAAGCCGGGATTGCCCGCAGCGGAGCATATAACCGTACCTTAACGCCTTTTGGTTTCCAGGGTGAAGAACGCACTTATTGGGAAGCTCCCGAGGTTTATAACAATATGAGTCCTTTCAGCCATGCCGATAAAATTAAAACTCCACTCCTACTTATACATGGTGATTCGGATAACAATACCGGAACTTTCCCTATACAAAGCGAGCGCCTTTTCAGTGCTATAAAAGGGCTGGGCGGAACGGTGCGTTATGTTTCGCTTCCTTTCGAAAGCCATGGCTATACTTCAAAAGAGAACATTCTGCATATGCTGTGGGAAACGGATCAGTGGCTGGAGAAGTATGTGAAGAAGAGTGAATAACGAATAGGGAATAAAGAATAACGAATTTCGAATAACTAAAAATCCTTGCTGCTGAGAGGTGGCGGGATTTTTAGTTAGTGAATATCAAGAGTTGCAATAAGTAATTAAACTTCAACTGTGCGGTTTAAAATGCCACCTAACGGCTGACGAATTGGCAAATGCGGGATTAAATTGTTGCTCAACTGTCAACCAGCATTACCTGTCCTGATTTTCCGGGAAATGTATGTAAAGATTTCAAATGTATCAACGAACACGCAAACCCGTATTTGCTATAGGGTTTGTTGTGGCTAGTTGTTTTTACTTGACAGTAATTTCCAATCTTCTACCCAAGCCTGTCTCAATTATTTTACTCAAAGTTGCAAGTTCAATATCCGAACGGTCGTTCTCAATTCTTGATATGTATGTTCTAGACGTACCACTTATCAGTGCCAATTCTTGTTGAGTCATTCCTGCTTTTTTTCTAGCTTCACGAACCAACCTCCCAATTTTAATCATCAAATCCATTTTTTCTGGACGACTGTATTTTAACAATATATCAGCACCAATTTCAAATGGAACATTTTGCTTTTCCAAATTTCTCATGGTAATGGATTGCTCCACATTTGACCAAGATAAGGTGTTTCCAACGAGTTCAACCTTTTCAAATTCAGTCTGATTGTAGAGAATAAATGCTGGAGAATTCTTGTCGATTCCAATATCACCGAGAAGTTTTCTAAAATCGATTATTCTGGATTCTCCATTGTTAAAAACCACTGAAATGGATAAGTCTTTAATCCAATTAATTTTTAAAATCCTAGGTATTTTGATATTCTGTCTCATTTTAGTTGCGGATTAAGTTCATAAAACACTTCCAATGCCCAATCTGAATTGCCTGATAACCAATCGAAAACAGACTTTAATTGTTTGTTCGGTAAATCACCTGCATAAATCGCTCCATCTTCAATCTGAACTAATACCTCGAATTCGTTGTATTGTGCGTGAATATGTGGTGGTCTATGATCACCGTTATATACACAGATTTTAATCCCGTTGAAGAAGTCAATTGTTGGCATCTGCAATTTTTCTACAAAGGTATCTAATTAGATACATTTTTCAAAGAATTTTTTGAATTAATCTGTTTTTCAACAATTAGCCACAACTGATAAATACAATCAAATTTATCCCATTTTATATACCATCCTACCAACCCTGACAATTAATTTGAACTTTTTAACTCAGTCTAATATTCACGCTACCTTATGAAAGGCAAATAAACCCATTTCACGGGCTTACTGTTAAAGTGCCATGCCCCGGATTGCCTTTCACAGCGATTTATTGCCTATTTTTGCACTTCAATTCAGCATTATGAACAAACTTATACGGTACTTTTTCCAGGGCCTGTTGCTTATTTCGCCACTGGCCATAACTATATATGCCATTGTTGTTTCGCTTGAGTTTATTGATGGATTGTTAATTCAGCATCTCACGCGGATCATTGGCTTTAAGATTCCCGGCCTGGGATTCGTTATCATTGTATCTTTTATCACGCTTATTGGCGTGCTGGGAAGTTCAATTCTGGTAAAACCTATTCTTAACTCCCTGGATAGACTTATCAGCCAGGCGCCGTTAGTTAAAATCATTTATACCTCGATTAAAGATTTTATGTCGGCATTCGTCGGGAAAGATAAAAAATTCACTGAACCCGTGCTGGTGAAAGTAAACAAAGACTCCGATCTCGAAAAACTGGGTTTCATTACACAACATGACCTCACTATGCTTGGCATCGAAGCCGGTAAAGTTGCCGTTTACCTGCCTCATTCCTATAATTTTTCGGGCAACCTGTTTATTGTTCCTGCGGTAAACGTAAAACCACTGAACGCAAATTCAGCTGAACTCATGAAATTTATAGTAACGGCAGGTGTTACAACTGTTCCGGGACCTAAAAAAACCAGTGAACTTCACGACGAACAGGCAAGTACGCTTTAATGCTTTTACCCAATTTGACTATGAAAAAACCGCTTATATTAGTTACCAACGACGATGGAATCCATGCTCCCGGGCTACGATTCCTGATTGACACCATTCGTCCGCTCGGAGATGTGCTTGTAGTTGCGCCCGACAAACCGCAATCGGCAATGGGACATGCAGTTACCATTCAGATACCACTACGGCTTCATCAGCTTGCAGAAGAAAACGGTTACCGCGAATTCAGTTGTAACGGCACACCTGCCGATTGTGTAAAATTGGGAGAAAAAGTGATTATCCGGGGTAAACCCGATCTGATCGTATCGGGCATAAATCACGGCAGCAATGCTTCAATCAACGTTTTGTACTCAGGAACAATGGCTGCCGTTATCGAAGGTGCCATGGAAAATGTTCCTTCCATTGGTTTTTCGCTGAACGATTATTCGCATGCAGCCGATTTCAGCCATTGCGGTACACTTATAACTTCTATCGCTTCCAAAGTATTGAAAAACGGACTTCCCGACGGAGTATGTTTAAATGTAAATTTCCCTGCAATAAACGGCGCTCCTTTCAAGGGAATAAAAGTAACAAAGCAGGCCAAAGCATTCTGGGACGAAAATTTCGATGAGCGGAAGGATCCGCACAAGCGGGATTATTACTGGCTGAGAGGCGAATTCGTAAACCTCGAACAAGATGAAGATAACGATCATTGGGCCATCAACAACAATTTCGTAAGTGTGGTGCCTATACAAATTGATCTTACGGCACACCATATGATTGATACAATAAAAGACTGGAATATAGAAGCTTAATTAGATAAAGATGTCGATAACGAAATGGTTAAAACAGGATAAATTTTCACTTGGTCTGATCATTGCGCTGATCATCCCGGTTCCTGCCGCATTGTTTTTTGCAGTCTTACTCAGGATGGTGCAGTATAACCTGCATTACCTCGGAAAGGTTCGCGATGTGGACATTTTACTACTTGGCATAGCACTGAACCTTGTTGCGATGAGGTTTTACTTTGTTAAATATAAATTTGAACAAACCGGCAGGGGAATCATGATATTAACAGTTATTATGATTCTGGCATTTTTCATCTTCCTGAAGAATAGTAATTTTGCCTTCCCTTTCTGAATTAATAATAATCCATGAAGTATTACATCATAGCAGGAGAAGCATCCGGCGATTTGCACGCAGCTAAGCTCATGAACGGGCTGAAAGCGTACGATCCGCATGCCGAATTCCGCTGCTGGGGTGGTACACAAATGGAGGAAGCGGGTGGAACGATTGTAAAGCATTACCGCGACCTGGCTTTCATGGGTTTTCTGGAAGTAATTCTAAACCTGAAGACGATACTGGACAATTTCCGTTTTTGCAAAAAAGATATATTGGAATGGCAGCCGGATGCCATAATTCTGGTTGATTATCCCGGATTCAATATGCGGGTGGCAAAATTCGCAAAAGCAAATGGGTACAAGGTTTATTATTATATTTCGCCACAGGTTTGGGCATGGAAAAAGCATAGAGTTCATAATCTTCACCACGATACCGATCTGTGCTTCGTAGTTATGCCTTTCGAAGTTGATTTTCATGCCAAATACGGCTACAAAGCCGAATTCACCGGTCATCCTATGCCCGACTCCATGGACCTGGATATAAAAATTGATGAAGCAGCATTCCGCAAAACAAATAATCTAGGGGCGAAACCTGTAATTGCGCTTATTCCCGGAAGCCGCAGCCAGGAATTGAAGAGAATTCTGCCAATTATGCTGAAAATAACAGGTCGTTTTCCTGAATATCAATTTGTCGTTACAGGAGTCTCGACATTAGGTAAAAAATTCTACACCAAACTGATCGGTAACTATCCTGTAAAAGTTGTATTTAACCAAACCTATGACCTGCTTAGGATTTCGAGAGCTGCCGCAGTTAAATCAGGCACCGTAACACTCGAAACTGCCATGTTGGGTGTACCACAGGTAGTATGTTACCGTTTCAGTTTCATTTCGGCTTTGGTTGCCTGGATTGTAGTTCATGTAAAATATATTTCCCTGGTTAACCTTATACTCGATCGCAAGGCAGTTGCCGAACTGATTCAATACAAATTCACTGCCAACACACTTAGCCGCGAACTTGCACCCTTGTTGCCCGATGGAGAGCCCCGCAGCCGGATGCTGAACGACTATAAAGAATTGCTGAAACGAGTCGGACCTCCCGGTGCGTCGGAGAGAGCTGCGGCTGTTATTGCAAAAAATCTTAAAACTAACGCAAAACAAGAGATACAATGACTAAAACCCTTTTTCTTACTCTTACAATTTCACTTCTTGCAGCTACTATGGGTTTCACATCCTGTAAGCAGAATGCGACAGGAAATGCTGCTACTGCTGATAGTCTGATGATGGATTCCCTCGGCATTCCGGTTCCTGATTCAACGTCTAAACGTATGGCAATGGCCGACAGCAGTTGGGAAACAGCAGCCAGTGCATTTCCGGAAGATCCACAAACAACGCAGGACTCAACTAACAGCGGTGGGAAGAAACCGAAAACTAATGAAATAGGCAAACCCAAAATCGCCCCCTTAAGCCGACCAGATCCTTACAGGCCACAGGAATTAAAAGATGGGCTCGAGAAGGCAAAGAACGGTGATTTGCGCGGAGCAATTGCTGATTTCGACATCTGCATCGCCAAGAATTACAAAAACTATAATGCATACTTCTATAAAGCCAAAGCACTTATCGAATTAAATGAACCTCAGAATGCTTTACCCAATCTTAACCTGGCCATCGAAAACAATTCGGTTAATGCCATGTTTTTCTATTACAGGGGAAAACTGTATTTCGAAGCGGGAAATACTCAGGAAGCATTTGCTGACTTTGATAAAGCAGTTTCGCTGCAGCCTGATTTTGCTGATGCATTGAATTACAGGGGAGTAACCAAAGAAATGGCAGGTAAGCATGCCGAAGCAATCGAAGATTACAATGCAGCAATTAAAGAAAATCCTGGATTTGCTACAGCGTATTACAATAAAGGTACATCTGAAGCCTCTCTGGCGCAGTACCCTGCTGCAATTGCATCCTTTTCGAAATGCATAGAACTCGACCCGAAAAAGGTAATGAGTTTTATGAACAGGGGAAACTGCCATGTTATGTTAAAAGATTACAAATCAGCCATCAGTGATTATACAACTGCTATTACTCTTGATCCGAAAAACTCCGATGCTTATTTCAACCGCGGGGCTGCATACCATTATTCAGGAGATAAAAACTCATGTATGGATTGGAAAAAAGCGCAGTCGTTAGGAAATAAAAAAGCTGTCGAAATGCTGAGCCAGTATTGCAAATAAAAGAGTAGAAAATCAAACACCTTTTAATAGCCGGGAAATAAATCATTTCCCGGCCTTTTTTTTGTAAAAAAAAAGCTCCGGTAGTAACCTGTCACAAAGTTATGTGTATATAATTATTTTATAACTTTGGAATAGAGAAAATGTGATATGCAATACCGGCACCTGTATCCGATGGTAAGAATACTAATGCCATTTATGGCTGGTATCATACTTTGTACAGTTTTATCGGCAACAACTATCATCCCTATCGCAATATGGATCATTCTTTTACTCCTGGCAATAGCTGCAGGCTTCATTCCTGTTATCACAAAGAAAAAATCACAAAAGTGGATATTCGGCCTTTTAGTAAGCGTTTTCCTGTTTGTAAGTGGATTTAATTCTGTAATATTCAGGAAAGAGATTCTGAGTCCCACCCATTTCTCAAAAACTCAAACCCAGGGAATCTTTATTGCCCGCGTTTCAGAGCCATTGCAGGAAAAAGATCATAGCTACAAAACTATACTCAAGGTAGAAGCGATAAAAATCGGAAATAAATCTGTGAAAGCAGAAGGCCGGATTCTGACATATTTTGCCAAGGACTCGCTGAAGAAACCACCCTCCGAAGGCAGCCTTATTACGTTATCAGCAAATATTCAGGAAATAGAACCACCTCAGAATCCGGGAGCCTTCAATTACCGGAAGTATATGGCTTCCAATAATGTATATCACCAGGTATATCTAAATGATTATTCATGGAAGAAACTCGAAAATCCTAAGGGTTTCAGTATTTTAATAATAGCCCATAAAGTTTCTGATACGTTTATTCACATTCTGAATGAAAATGGGCTCAAAGGCAGGGAATTTTCTGTAGCTTCAGCCTTAATACTCGGGCAGATGGATATGCTCGACAACGAAACTATGCAGGCTTATTCCGGTTCGGGCGTTATGCACATACTTAGTGTTTCCGGATTGCATGTAGGCGTTATCTATATCATTATCAGTTTTCTGCTGGGATTTATGAAGAAAAAAGGCGGACAATTATACCTGAAAACATTCGTTATCCTGACAACTATCTGGGCTTATGCCATATTAACCGGGCTATCACCTTCCGTGATGCGGGCAGCTGCCATGTTTACTTTTATTTCAATAGGTAATGCCAGCAACCGGCATGTTCATATTATTAATTCACTCTCAGTTTCGGCTATTTTCCTATTACTCATCAATCCGCTGATGATAAGTAATATTGGATTCCAGCTTTCGTACCTGGCAATACTGGGTATCGTATTTATTAATAAACCTATTGCAGATTTGTGGGAACCCCGGAATCGTGTAACGGAATATATCTGGGAACTGATTGCGGTTTCACTCGCGGCTCAGCTCGCTACTGCTCCGCTGGCAATGCTATATTTCCACCAGTTTCCATCGTACTTTATTCCTGCTAACCTCGTAGCAATCCCTGTTTCGTTTCTTGCTATTTATTCAGGAGTTGCAGTGCTGGCGACGTCATTTATTACTACAATCAGTAATTTTCTTGGTATCATCACAAACTATCTGCTCCTGATATTAAATACTGCCGTTGCATTCATCGAAAAACTGCCGTATTCAGTAATTCATTTCAATTCGATATTTACTTTTCAAACGGTTAGTATTTATTTGATAATTATTCTGATAATGCTTTTCGTTTACTTCCGGAAAAAAGAGTTGCTGTTTGCGTTGCTTGGATTGGGTCTGATATTTTCAATAAGCCTGACTTTTACTGAACTGAAGCGTCAACGGCAGCAGAAAATTGTCTTTTATTCAACAGGCAAACAAACATCGGTTGGATTTATTAACGGTAAACAGCAAACATTAGTGGCCGATTCCCTACTTATCCTGGATAAAAAAGCCAATAAATTTCAACTTGATGGAGCTAAGACTCTTTATGGAATTTCCATGGCTAATGCTTTTGCACTTGATACAGTTACCAAAGATTTTATACGATTACCTGAAAATCTGAACCCACTCTATAGCCTGGGCGGGAATTTCCTGTTTCACGACAAGCGGTTAATCATGCTTAGCCACATTCCCGAGCCTAGAGGAAATTACAGAAAACTAAATGTAGATTACCTGCTCATCAGGCAAAATCCCAAATTCAGAATCGACTATTTAACAGCGTTATACAATCCCGGTATGATTATTTTTGATGGATCAAATTCAGTTTACAAAACCGAAAAATGGGTGACGGAGTGCAAAAAGGCAGGCATAAAAGCGTATAGTATTAAAGATTCGGGAGCCTTTATTGTTGATTTATAATCTACACTCTGTAAGGATCTATCAGCAATCAAATAAGACAGGAAATAATAACCTCTCAACTAAATTTCAGAAAAGCAATTACCGGCGAAACCGTCATTGGTCAGGCATTTGTCAAAAAGAGATAAAGTCGCCAACCACGATACCATACTTGTCAGTATAACCTGCATTTACCTCAACCACATACAAAGCGGGTTTATCCGAAGGTATCTGATCGAGCGAAAACGGAGTAGTGTTTTTGTGAATACTAACGATCCGCCTTTCGGAATCTACGTATAAAATATCGAGCGGAATAATAGTATTTTTCATCCAGAAAGCCTGCATTTCCTCGGTACCCATCATAAACAGCATACCGGCATTCCCGGCCATAGTATCGCGAAACATCAGACCTTGTTCACGGGCTGCATCATTATTGGCGACTTCTATTTCGATACTTGATACGACGGTATTACTGCCGGCTTTAAGAAACTTCAGTTCGCCATCCTTGCGAAAAGCAGGTTTCGCAGGCTTGGCAGGCTGTTCAATTACCATATCGGGAGATTTACGCACACCAGGCTTATCAGGGTTTACAAACAGAACCATTGAGCCGATTAAAATGATCAGCAAAAGAATAACTGCGATTGTAATGTTATATAGCGAGGGTTTAATTTTCATTTTAATATGCAGTTTACCGATTCAATTTTTTATTAATATCCAAACACCTATTTCTTCTGGAATATGAAATCCATATAAACAGGAAGGTGATCACTGAAACCGCCTATATATTTGGCACCATAATATGTCCGGAAAGGTTTTTGACCGAACCATGCTTCATCATCCTGTAGCAGGAAAGGTGCATCAAATATCTGCATGCTATGCGGAGTGGTGTACGACAGCAACGGCCTTGAAATAATCATATGGTCAATAGTTTCCCACTGCTCGCGGAATTTAATTGTTCCTTTCTTCCACGAAAGCCCTGCACCGGCATTCATATTGTACAGATCATTGGGAGCAAGGTTTGTTGAATCCATTTTGGCTTGCAACACTTTACTTACACTTTCATCGGTTGGTGAATCATTCAGGTCGCCCATGATGAGTATATTGGCATTTGGATTTAATGATAAAAGCGAATCAACATTTTTGCGCAGCACCGAAGCCACATAATTTCTTTTGGGTATTGTAGCCATCGCACCGCCAAATTTGGATGGCCAGTGGTTTACGAAAATATTTAATGTATCGCGCTTACAAGCTATGCCCTTCACAAAGAGAATATCACGCGTACGGGAAGCTGTATCGAAAGGAAAATGTATTGAAATCGGGGCACTGTAAAGCACCCTGAACTTTTCCAGCCGGTATAGTAATGCCACATCAATACCGCGCGGGTCGGGCGATTCGCGGTGAATAATTTTATACCCATAATTTTTCAATGGAGTATCAGTAGTCAACAAGTACAAAACCATACGATTTTCAACTTCACATAAACCTATAATGTCAGGTGGATCCCATCCTCCGACAGCCAATGTAACTTTCGAAATATTGATTAGTTTACGTTTTAAACGGTTGGAGTTCCATCCACGCATACCACCTGGTACGTATTCCTCATCCGCTTTGGCACTGTCATCGGCAGGGTCAAATAAATTCTCCACATTATAGAACATGACGCGTAAAGCATCCTCTCCCCTTTTTTCGGCAGCTGGTTGTTGATAAACAGGATTTTTCTTGGCAGTACCACGCGAATCCTGAGCCTGCATTGTATTTGCACCAAAAACGATTAATACCAGGAAAAATAAATACGCAGTTGTGGGTTTCATCCAATCCATATCATTAAGTTTTCAAAGGTAAGAATTAATCAGGTATCCTGACTTCTGCCAGTTTACATCAAGCGAGCTGATTTTGAATAGATTAATTCTAAATTACATTTCACACCCAATTGCGCTGCATCATTTTATACTTTCGCAAAGCATTTAGGGAACAAATCTGTAAATCAGTTAAGCATCAGTTTATGGCCAGAAAAAAGAAATATCCGGTTAATTATTACCGTATCACGCTTCAGTGGGGAGTTTTTGCACTTTTATTTTATATGCTCATCAGGCCATTGCTGGATAAGAATTATACACCCGACTTTGAAGCCTATTGCCCGTTTGGCGGAATGCAATCGCTGGCAAGCTATTTTTCAAGTCACACCCTGGCGTGCTCAATGACCACCATACAGATAGCACTTGGCATTGCTTTATTGCTGGCAGTTATTTTACTCAGCAAACTTTTTTGCAGCTATGTATGTCCGATCGGAACCTTCACAGAATGGATGGGAAAACTTGGAAAGAAATTTAAATTGCATATTACAATCAAAGGCAAAACGGATAAAATTCTTCGTTTGTTAAAATATCTACTACTGTTCATTACATTTTATTTCACTGTAACTGCGAGTGAATTATTCTGCAGGAAATTTGATCCTTTTTATGCTGCTTTCACGGGATTCAGCGGCGATGTGGTTTTCTGGTATGCCTTGCCGGCATTGTTGCTTACCATAATCGGCTCCTTCTTTATCAACCAGTTTTGGTGCAAATACCTTTGCCCGCTGGGGGCGGTTACGAATATTGGGGTATATGCTTTACCTGCTGCATCAGTTACTTTGTTATGGGTATTACTCACCAGTGTTGCAGGAATTAATATTCCCTGGCCCTGGCTGCTCGGTACAATATGCCTGCTTGGTTTTATCCTGGAAGCTACCACTCTGAAATTTTTTGTTTTCCCCTCGCTTCGTATAACGCGCAACGATGACCTTTGCACACATTGCAGGATATGTGACAAAAAATGCCCGATGGCAATAAATATTTCAACTGTCGATCGGGTCGACCATTTAGATTGTCACCTTTGCGTTGATTGCGTGGTGAAATGCCCGGAGAAAGGTGCTCTTACCATAAATAAAAGGAATCTGAACTGGCTGCCTTCTGTAGCAACAGTATTGCTTATTACGGCAGCTATTACCATTGGTACTTATTTCGAATTACCCACCATAAGCGAAAAATGGGGCAACATAAACAGCAAATCCTTGAAAACCACACGCATGGATGGGCTTAAGAATATTAAATGCTTCGGAAGTTCCCGCTCTTTTGCCAACCATATGAAAGAAGTGAAGGGAATAATCGGTGTCGAAACGTATGTTAAACACAAACGCGTGGTTGTTTATTACGACGAAGCAATTATCACTGAACAAGGCGTTAAAGAAGCAATCTTTGCACCGCTTTCCGTAATACTGAATATAAATGGCAAAACAACTGGTATAGTAAGTTTTGTGACCCTGGGCATCGATCGTTGTTTTGACCCGAACGACCAGTTTTATTTAAGCGAATTGTTGAGAAAAGATAAAGGAGTTCTTGCTTTAAGCACGCAATTCGGAGAGCCTGTGCAGGCTACCATTTATTACAACCCTGCCCTGACCAATGAAAGCAGGATAAAAGAATCCGTATCTTCCGAAAACCTGGTTATGGGTGAGGGCGAAGAACTGAATACGGTGGAAACGGGATTTATAGTTATGGAAGAAGGAAAAATAATCGGTACTATTGCGGTCCACGAACTTTTGAGCTTATTTATCCCTGTCACCGATGTAAAGTTCAATAAATACGAGAGTTATACGGATGATAAAATGCTTGTTTATGAACTTCCGTTCGATCAGGCTGCTGATCCCGGAATGATAAAATGGATGCCTTACCTGGTTTCGCATGCATCAAACGACGATGGTATTGTACGGATTAAGACCGAATTTGCGGCAGATGGCCCGCTTATAAAAATCTGGTTTGTTGGCAGTATTACCGGAGTCGATAGAATAAATGAAATGCTTAAGTCCCCTGAATTCCTGGTTCATTATCCCGACAAATCAGTCAAAAAGGTGAAGAACCCATTCAAATTCTTTATCTAACAAATGGTTTGTCCCTCATAGGAGCGACAGACCAAGGGTTTAACCAGGATATTTCAGTGTAGCTACATTCAGCCTTCTATACACCTATAGCATAAACTTCCTGCTTAGAAATCAGACTGTTTAAATTTTCTTTATAAATACAATTAGTTGAATAAAAGTCCGAAGACTGGAGTCCGAAGAAGGAAGTATCCTGAATTGAAGTTCAAGTTTTGGTTGATATTCTGGCTATCGCCCCTCGCCGGTTCTCCCCTTCGCCCCTCTGAAAGTTTGAAACAATAATTTTAAACAGACTCTTAAAGTTTCTTCATCTTTATGCAAAAATGGCTCATTAAAAAATATGCTACGAGTTTATTTCCAAAAAAAACTCTTCCCAAATTGCGTAGACGATTAAACGAAGACCATCTAATCTCAGGATTTGAGAAACCAGCTTCGCGCATTAACTTCGACCACACTTCCGGGGCTTGATGTTTTTGCCATTCAGCATTGGGGGCAAAGGGATTCTTGAGTTTAAGTAACGCGAAGAAGTTGTATCTGGAACCATCGCAAACAATTACAACTGCATCCTTGTTCGCGATAGAATATATTTTCCAGAATAAGTCTTTATAAGTAATTTTAGCACTATCATCTTTCAACAAATTGACACATGCTGTTTCATTGAGGTGATTTATTGAGTTATGCAAGATTATAATATCATACAATGATCCCTCAGAATCATATGATTGAAGAGTCATTTGTTTTAAAGCAACATTTTCCAATTTTAAGGATTTAATAAGCCTTTCATATTTATCGATTATTCCAGCAGAACTACCATCAGCTTCCGGTTCGAGACAAACAACATTTTTCGCTCCTTGGCACGCAGCATAAAAGCTTATTAGGCCATATCCCCCTCCAATATCCAGGACACTCTTGCCATTGAAGTCGATTCCTCTAAATAGGTTATTCAAGAAAAATTTTAAATTTCCTTTGCTGGATGACCATATTCTATCACTTATCATTGTGTTAAGAAATAGCTCGATATTCTGATCTGTGATCATATGAATTCAGATAGATTATAAAATTAGAATCGAATTTGGATAATTCATTTTAAGAACCAATGCAAATATAATAATATTAAACAAATATTATTCGTTCAGATTCACGCAACTTCTGTAATTGCTATTGGATTATAGATAACTTGATCATTTTGCTAATGCCTGGTTTTGTTAAAATTTAGCATGAAACCATCAGGGAAGAGTGAATTTTGTTACAGTTAATCCTCGAATCCGTGAACATCTTTTTTTGAGAAAACCAATACGATAGAAGTAGAAAAATCCATGATAAACACCGTGATAATCAGCGTCATAAGTATTACACGCCATGTAAAATTAACATCCCTGGTCCAGAAATAGACAATTAATGCAATACCATTGATCAGCGAAAGGAATCCAAGAGAATATAAGGAAAATTTCTTTTCGGGCGAAACAGGAATAAGCAATGCCGCTAATGCAATGGCAGATATTTTAAAAACGCCCCAAATAGTACCCCAGAACAGGGGGATAAGTAAGAGAAAATATAAGATATAAATTGAATTGTATAATGCAGTGGTTTTTTCAATTGTCCAGTTAAGTAATCCCAGGAAAGTCCAGTTTACCATTCCCAGGGCAGCAAGGCATACGGGAATAAAAATTATATACCTAAACGTTTTCATTTGAAGATTCATGTTTTATTGGTTTAACTGTTTTTGTTAAAAGTCTTGTGGCAGGAATCCCAAGGTAAATCTACATTAATTTATACCGGTTTGAAGAGCACTCTGATTTTACTTATCAACAATAAGAGGTTGATATACTTTCAGATTAACAGACAAAAAACACGTAAAACCATTTAAGTGTTCAAAGTAACGTACCCCGAAAAGGAAATATTACTTCGGGATTTTGTAAAAACGTAAAATATAAGAATGTCAGCTCAGCAATAAAATGTGCGTTGTACTGGACTCGAACCAGTGACCCCCGCCCTGTCAAGGCGGTGCTCTGAACCAACTGAGCTAACAACGCGATTCCGCTGCAAAAGTAGCAATTTCTGTCAAATTCCAGTGATAGGATTGTAATTATTGTGTTCCAAAAGGGTGCTTCCCGAGGTTAAAAACTTTAGTACCTTCTTTTTATAATTGTATTGAGTAGTTTTGGCGTTAAAATTCTACTTTTGAAGTCAAATTATCCATACGATGAGATTAATACGATTTGCTTTAACAATTCTTGCAGTTTGCCTTCTTTCGGGTTCAAATGCAATAGCTCAGAATGGTCAGAAACTATTCGAATTCGACGATTTTTTTAAAAACTATACATTCTATTCTCCCGGAGTTCGCGATCTGAGGTCAATGAAGGATGGGGAAAACTACGTTGCTGTCGAAGGCCGGGGAACCAAACTGGTTATGCATAGCTATGAAACCGGTGGCATCGTTAAAACTCTGCTTGATCTTTCAACAATCAATAACGATAATATCAAGTCATTCAGCGATTACCGGTTTAATGCGGATGAAACTGAAGTATTACTTCTTTCGGAAAGAAAAGCGATTTATCGCAGGTCGTTTACTGCCAGTTATTTTGTATATGATTTTGCAAAACAAACTCTTACACCGATTTCGGAGAATGGAAGTCAGCAACTCGCAACGTTTTCACCCGATGGAAGCAAGGTTGCATTTGTCCGTCAAAACAACCTTTTTTATACCGATCTTCTCACTGGCAAAGAAATCCAGGTTACCATTGATGGTAAGTTTAACAACATTATAAACGGTGTTCCCGATTGGGTCTATGAGGAAGAATTCAGCTATAACAAAGCGTTTGAATGGTCGCCCGACGGAACATATCTTGCCTGGGTAAGGTTTGACGAAAGCAAAGTGCCGGAATTCAGTATGAGTATGTTCCGGGGCATGGAACCTGCACTGGAAGAAAATAGTCTCTATCCGGGTGTCACTACTTTTAAATATCCAAAAGCCGGGGATCCAAACTCCATTGTCAGTGTACATACATTTAATATTGTTACTAAGCGGAAACAAACCATGGATATTGGTTACGAAACCGATATTTATATCCCTCGCATCAGGTTTACACAGGATCCTGAAAAACTGGCTATTATCAGGCTGAACCGGCTTCAGAATAAGTTTGAAATACTTCTGGCTTCACCAGCAACAGGTAAAACAGCGATTCTCTTTACAGAAACCAACAAGTATTACCTGGATGAAAATTATTTTGATGACCTGAAATTCCTGGATGATAAAAAGCATTTTATCATGATGAGCGAACGCGACGGCTTTGCTCATATCTATCTGTATGATATGCAGGGAAAGCTGGTAAACCAGGTTACAAAAGGCAAATTTGATGTCACTTCGCTTAATGGCTGCGATGTTAAAAACAAAATCATATATTTCACTTCGGCTGAGCCAACTCCTTACCAGCGTGAAGTTTACAGAATAAACTGGGATGGCACCGGAAAGAAGAAACTATCAGTAATTACAGGTACTAATAGCGCAAAATTCAGTGAAGGATTTAACTATTATACGATCACTTCTTCAAATGTTAAAACGCCCTCTTCAACGGTTCTATACGATAGTAATGACAAAGCAGTCCGTGTGCTTGACGACAGCAAAACCATTGTGGATAAACTTAAAGAGTATAAGTTCGGATACAGGGAATTTTTCAGTTTCAATACTACCGAAAATGTGAACCTGAATGGCTGGATGCTGAAACCTGCAGATTTTGACCCTGCAAAAAAATATCCGGTTTTTATGACACAATACAGTGGCCCGAATTCACAGAGTGCGCTGGATGTGTGGGATTTAGGATGGGAAGAATACCTGGCTCAACTCGGGTACATTGTTGTATGTGTTGACGGGCGGGGTACCGGTGGCCGCGGAGAGGAATTCCGTAAAATGACTTATTTGCAGTTAGGCAAATACGAAACAATTGATCAGATTGAAACAGCCAGGCACCTTGGTTCACTTCCGTATGTAGATGCAGCTCGAATAGGCATCTGGGGCTGGAGTTTTGGCGGATATATATCTTCATCCTGTATGGTAAAAGGAGATGGGATTTTCAAGGCAGGAATAGCTGTGGCACCCATTTCGAACTGGCGATATTATGACAATATCTATACCGAGCGTTTTATGCGCACACCCCAGGAAAATCCCGATGGCTATGATCAGAATTCACCTATAAATTTTGCCAAGAATCTGAAAGGAAATTTCCTGATTTGCCATGGTATGGCTGACGACAATGTTCATGTGCAAAACACACTTGAGTTTACGGAAAGTCTTGTTCAGGCTAACAAGCAATTCGAAATGCAGTTATATACCAACAGGAACCATGGTATTTACGGAGGAAACACTACTTATCATTTATACACCCGGATGACAAATTTCATAATCGAAAAATTATAGCATCAAAGAAATCTCGGATTTCCTGGATTTTAAAACCTGGCATTTTACCACTTAGAGTAAGGATGCTTTGATAACTTCGAGTTATAATACCTTTTATCACCTGTAACTTCTACGCCCAGCCATTCGGGTTTATCAAAAATATCTTCTTCTGATACCAGTTCAACTTCTGCTACAATTAATCCCTGGTTGTCACCATAAAACTCGTCTATTTCAAATGTGAAGTTTTTAACTTTCACAAGAAAACGGGTTTTATCGATGATACCGGGCTCACATATCGACAGTAACTCCCTGGCTTCACTAAGGGGAATTTCTTTCTCCCACTCGTAACGGCTTAGTCCTGAATCATTACTGACACCTTTTATTGTAATAAATCCTTTTTCGCCATTTATCCGCACCCTCACAATTCGCTCAGGTATTGATGAAAGATAGCCTTGCATTATCCGGGTTGATGATTCGACATCTTGTTTAAAATCATCTTTAACCAGAAACTTACGTTCAATTTCCTGTGGCATTTTATCAATATTTCTAATAAAACAACAATCTGGGAATGACTCTGTTTGGGTTTGCAGGTAATTTATTCATATCAAAGATATATGTTTCTCTGACATGTATTATTTTTTCATTGTACTTATTTCTAAAAATCTCAAGAAATGCCCAAAAGGAGAAAAGCCGGTAAAAATACCGGCTTTTCGTAAAAGGCTCTCAGGAAATATTACCTGGCATATTTGAAATCTTTGCCAAGGTAACGAGCACTACTTCCAAGAATTTCTTCGATACGGAGCAATTGGTTGTATTTGGCTATACGGTCGGTACGGCTTGCTGAACCGGTTTTGATAAGCCCAGTATTGAGAGCAACTGCAAGGTCAGCAATGGTTGTATCTTCGGTTTCGCCCGAACGATGACTCATAACAGCTGTATATGAGTTGCGGTATGCCATATTAACAGCATCAATAGTTTCGGTAAGCGTTCCTATCTGGTTTACTTTTATCAGAATTGAATTTGCCACACCTTTATCAATTCCCATCTGGAGACGTTTTGTGTTAGTAACGAACAAATCATCGCCAACAAGCTGGATTTTTTTGCCCATTACATCAGTCATCAGTTTCCAGCCATCCCAATCGTCTTCGGCCATACCATCCTCAATCGAAATGATAGGATATTTATCAATCCAGGTTTTCCAATAGTCAACCATTTGCGAAGGAGTGAGTTTTTCGCCGGTTGATTTTTTCAGGTGATATACTTTCTCTTCTTCGAGGAAATATTCGCTCGAAGCAGGATCCAATGCAATAAACACATCCTTGCCCGGTTTGTAACCAGCGTTTTCAATTGCCTGGAGAATTACAGTAATTGCTTCCTCATTCGACTTCAAATTAGGAGCAAATCCGCCTTCGTCACCTACATTGGTTGAGTATCCGCTTTTCTTTAAAACTGCACTCAGGCTGTGAAAAACTTCAGCACCCATGCGCAAGCCTTCGCGAAAATTCGGAGCCCCAACAGGCATGATCATAAACTCCTGGAAATCGATACTGTTGTCAGCATGTGATCCGCCGTTGATAATATTCATCATCGGGATCGGAAGCGTGTTTGCGTTAACACCACCAACATACCTGAACAAATAACTTCCCGATTCCTGTGCAGCTGCATTGGCAACTGCCAGAGAAACACCGAGGATAGCATTTGCACCCAGGTTCGATTTATTCGGTGTACCATCCAGATCAATCATTTTCTGGTCTATCTCGTTCTGTTCGGTAACGAAATAACCTTTCAGTTCTTCGGCAAGCACTTTGTTTACATTCTGAACGGCTTTGAGAACACCTTTCCCTTTGTAAATAGCTTTATCGCCATCGCGAAGTTCGCAAGCTTCGTGAATACCAGTCGAAGCTCCTGATGGAACTGCAGCACGGCCTATTATGCCGTTCGATGTGAATACATCTACCTCAACGGTAGGATTGCCGCGCGAATCCAATATCTGGCGACCTGTAATGTTAACTATCTGACTCATATATTTTAATTTTAGGTTTTAGGATTTAGGGGTTAGGGATTAGGGATTTTACTAATTACCAATTTTACATATAAAAGCACTGTAACTTTACCAAATTGTCGAATTGTCGAATTGTCGAATTGTCAAATTGTCAAATTCAATTCTTCAAAAAATTAGAAAAGGATAAAGCAAAGAAACCTTCACTTTATCCTTTAAATTAATTCATGTGTTATTTTTTATTTTTTTTCGGGTCACATGTAATACGCCAGATTGATTATATTTCTATTTTCGATTGGCGTTTTAAACCAATCATGGCTATTTCATTTCCTGAATTTTAGTTATTTTTCCTCTTTTTCAGTTTCGTTAGTTTCTTCCTCAACCGGCTTTTCAGCAACATCCTCAGTAACTTCCACTTCTTTGATTGCTTCGGCTGCCTTAGCCTTAGCCTTAGGAGCCTTTTCAGCTACAACAGCCTCAGTATCAGTTGCTTTTTTTGCTGCCGGCTTACGGCGACGAACGGCTTTCTTAGCTGTTGTTTCCTTTACGGTAAGCAGATTTTCGTTGTAATCAACCAGTTCGATAATACACATATCAGCATTATCGCCTAAGCGGAAGCCGGTTTTGAGTATGCGAACATATCCACCCGGACGGTCGGCCACTTTTACTGAAACCTCGCGGAACAGTTCGGTAACAGCGTCTTTATCCTGCAGGTAGCTGAAAACTACGCGGCGTGAGTGTGTTGAATCTATTTTAGCGCGTGTGATCAATGGCTCAACATATCCGCGTAATGCCTTTGCTTTGGCAATAGTGGTACTGATACGTTTGTGCTTGATCAGCGAAGCTGCCATATTCGACAGCATAGCTTTGCGATGAGTACTGGTTCGTCCCAGGTGGTTTATTGCTTTCTGATGTCTCATTTCGCTTATTCCTTATCTAATTTGTACTTGGCAACATTCATTCCGAATTCCAGACCTTTTGTTTTAACCAGGTCTTCCAGTTCGGTGAGCGACTTTTTACCGAAATTGCGGAATTTCAATAAGTCGTTTTTGTTAAAAGCTACTAATTCGCCGAGGGTTTCAACATCGGCAGCTTTCAGGCAGTTGAGAGCACGTACCGAAAGGTCCATGTCTACCAACTTGGTTTTTAGTAGCTGGCGAATATGAAGTGTATTTTCATCAAATTCTTCAGCAACTGCTTTTTCTTCAATATCAAGGGTGATTTTCTCATCACTGAAGAGCATGAAGTGATGAATCAGAATCCTTGCAGCTTCCTTAAGGGCTTCTTTCGGATGAATCGAGCCGTCAGTTTTGATCTCAAGGATGAGTTTTTCGTAGTCAGTTTTCTGTTCAACTCGGAAGTTCTCGATGCTGAACTTTACATTCTTAATCGGAGTATGAATTGAATCCATAAAGATGGTACCCAAATGCGCTGTAGGAATTTTATTTTCCTCAGCCGGTACATATCCCCTGCCTTTATTCACACTGATTTCGATATTGAGTTTTACTGAAGGCTCCATGTGGCATATAACCACTTCAGGATTCAGTACCTGGAAAATTGACAGGTGTTTGGCAATATCACCAGCGGTAAAAGTATCTTTACCTGTTACGGTAAAGTTGATCTTTTCACTCTCTTCTGATTCAATCTGTTTGCGGAATCTGACTTTTTTCATGTTCAGGATAACATCTGTGATATCCTCAACAACGCCTTTTACCGATGAAAATTCGTGATCAACTCCGTCAATCCGCAATGAAGTAATTGCATACCCCTCGAGCGAAGAAAGTAAGATCCTGCGCAATGCATTACCGATTGTGATACCAAAGCCAGGTTCGAGAGGGCGGAATTCGAAAGTTCCGTCAAACTCGTCAGCCTGAATCATGATAACCTTATCAGGTTTCTGGAATGCTAAAATGGCCATAAAAGTCCTTTGTTTAAAAAATAATGCAAGATAAAAAAATTACTTCGAATACAATTCGACGATGAGTTGTTCCTTTATGTTTTCAGGAATTTCTTCGCGTTCAGGATAATTAACAAATTTACCTGTCATCATGGCGCCGTCCCATTCGAGCCAGGAGTAGCGCATTATTCGTCCTTGTAATGAATTCTGAATCACTTCCAATGATTTGGAACGTTCTCGTACAGCTATCACATCTCCTTTATTACATTCGTAAGAAGGGATATTGAGAACTTTACCGTTAACAGTGATGTGCCTGTGACCTACGAGCTGGCGCGCGCCGTCGCGTGTAGGTGCTATGCCCATACGATATACTACGTTATCGAGACGTGATTCAATCAATTGCAGCAGAATTTCGCCGGTAATACCTTTTTTACGTGTAGCTTTCTCGAAAATGTTTCTGAATTGTTTCTCAAGAATACCATAGGTATACTTTGCTTTTTGTTTTTCCTGCAGCTGAACACCGTATTCCGATTGTTTCTTGCGGCGTTTATTCTGTCCGTGCATTCCGGGAGGATAGTTCTTCTTTTCGTAAGAACTGTCGGGTCCGTAGATAGGTTCTTTAAATTTCCTGGCTATCCTTGTCTTAGGACCAATATATCTTGCCATAAAGCCTTTTGATTATGTATTATTAAACTTATTGTTCGTAAATATCGAAGAGCTTGGTTAACATTAAACCCTTCTGCGCTTAGGAGGCCTGCAACCATTGTGTGGCAATGGAGTAATATCCTGTATTTCAGTCACTTCAATACCAGCTGTATGTAATGTACGTATAGCTGATTCCCTGCCTGAACCGGGACCTTTTACGAAAACCTTTACTTTGCGGAGCCCTAAGTCGTAAGCAACTTTTGAGCAATCCTGAGCAGCCATCTGGGCAGCATAGGGAGTGTTCTTTTTCGAACCTCTGAATCCCATTTTCCCAGCCGAAGCCCAGGAAATTACCTGGCCGGCATTATTGGTGAGCGAAATGATGATATTATTGAAAGAAGCCGATACATACGCTCTTCCAACAGGCTCAACTTTAACAACTCTTTTCTTCGATACTTTGGTGGTCTTTGCCATAGTAAAACTATTTTTACTTTAAATGCTTACTTATTTGGTTGCCTTCTTCTTGTTAGCAACAGTCTTTTTCCTGCCCTTACGTGTACGTGCATTGTTCTTCGTGCTCTGTCCGCGTAACGGAAGGCCCAAACGATGACGTACTCCACGATAACAACCGATATCCATCAGTCGTTTGATATTCAGCTGTACTTCCGAACGGAGCGCACCTTCTATCTTGTAGCTGTCGTTGATGGTGGAGCGAATGTTATTCTGCTCATCATCAGTCCAGTCCTGAACTTTTTTATTACGGTCGATTCCGCATTTGTCCAGGATAGCCTGGGCTGAGTTACGGCCGATTCCGAAAATGTATGTCAGGCCGATTTCACCTCTTTTGTTTTTTGGTAAGTCAATACCAGCAATACGTGCCATATATGTTAATAGCTTTTAGATTTACACAATTATTAACCTTGTCTTTGTTTGTACTTGGGGTTCTTCTTGTTTATCACATAGATTCTCCCTTTCCTGCGCACGATTTTGCATTCAGGTGTTCTTTTCTTAACTGATGCTCTAACTTTCATTGCTTGAGTTATTTCTTAATTGTATTATTCTTTATTTGTAACGGAAGTTAATTCTTCCCTTGCTGAGATCGTAAGGTGACATTTCAATTTTCACCCTGTCGCCTACAAGAATTTTTATGTAGTGCATCCTCATTTTACCCGAAATGTGCGCAATGATCATGTGCCCGTTTTCAAGTTCAACCCGGAACATAGCATTGCCAAGCGATTCTTTCACTACGCCGTCCTGCTCGATTACAAGTTGTTTTGCCATTTATTACTTCGTTATTACTATGTCAGGATTATTTACCTGTTGTATTTCACTGAAACTTGACAATATGTCAGCCCCGTTATTTCTAATTACTACAGCGTGTTCAAAATGCGCCGAGGGTTTCTTATCCATTGTTCGGATTGTCCATCCATCGTTTTCCTGCATAACCTGCCTGGTTCCAAGGTTGATCATGGGTTCAATACAGATAACCATTCCTGCTTCAAGTTTTGGCCCGGTTCCCCTTTTTCCATAATTTGGAACTTCGGGTTTCTCATGAAGACTGGTACCCAAACCATGTCCAACAAGATCGCGAACCACTGTGTAACCAAAGCTTTCCACATATGACTGCACTTCGTAACCAATATCTCCAACCCGTTTCCCCGCTGCTATTATCTCAATACTCCTATGCAATGAATCATGCGTCCGTTTCATCAGTAGTTCAATATCCACTGCCACAGGCAATATCCCAAAAGAGAACGCAGAATCACCGAAATACCCATCAATAATGGTACCACAATCAATTGATACCAGGTCGCCCTCCTTCAATTCACGCTTGCCAGGTATTCCGTGAACCACTACCTCATTAACCGATATACAGAGCGAAGCAGGAAATCCGTGGTATCCTTTAAAAGCAGGTTTTGCTTTATGGTCGCGGATAAACTCTTCAGCTATTTTATCGAGAGCAAGGGTAGTAACTCCAGGTTTAATATGCCTGGCAACTTCCGCTATCGTTTTTCCAACAAGTAAAGAACTCGTACGTATTTTTTCAATTTCTATTTCAGTCTTTATAAAGGCCATTATTACAGTTTTACAACTGATTAAAATGCACCGGCGGCACTACGCCCTTTTATACGACCTGATTTGGTAAGTCCTTCATAATGTCGCATCAACAAGTGACTTTCAATTTGCTGGAGCGTATCAAGCACAACACCTACAAGAATTAAAAGTGATGTACCACCATAAAATTGTGCGAACTGAGAGCTAACCCCCATCATACTTACCAAAGCCGGCATGATAGCCACCAAGGCAAGGAACAGAGAACCGGGGAAAGTAATTTTCGACATTACGGAGTCAATAAAATCAGCCGTTTTCTTTCCGGGTTTAACTCCGGGTATAAATCCATTGTTTTTCTTCATATCTTCAGCCATCTGGTTAGGATTAACCGTAATAGCTGTGTAGAAGTATGTGAAAACAATTATAAGTAAGGCATACGTAAAGTTGTACCAGAAACCGTTTATATTAGTGAATGTTGCTGCAAACCCCTGTAAACTCTCGCTGCTCGCAAATCCTGCAATAGTTAATGGTAGGAACATTATAGCCTGGGCAAATATGATTGGCATAACACCTGCAGCATTAACTTTTAATGGAATGTACTGACGTACGCCACCATATTGCTTGTTACCAACAACACGTTTTGCATATTGTACAGGAATTTTACGTGTTCCCTGCACAAGCAGAATACAGAGCAAAACAACAAATACAAGTACCACAATTTCGACTATGAACAGAACAAGGCCTCCTCCTTTCTGCTCCATACGGGCAAGAAACTCGCTGAAGAGAGCAAAAGGCAAACGGGCTATGATCCCAATCATAATGATTAGAGAGATACCATTACCAAGGCCTTTATCCGTAATTTTCTCTCCCAGCCACATTACAAACATGGTGCCTGCAACCAGAATAACAACTGAAGAAACCCAGAAAAATGCGGATGGCGAAGTAATATTAGGGTCGAAGGGGGTTATTGCCTGGGCCGGTAATTGAGAAATGAGGTTAGCAATATAACCCGGAGCCTGAAGCGCAGTAATAACAACGGTAAGATACCTTGTAATCTGGTTAATCTTTTTACGTCCGCTTTCGCCTTCTTTCTGAAGTTTCTGGAAGTATGGGATGGCCATACCGAGTAACTGAATTACGATTGAAGCCGAAATGTAAGGCATGATACCCAGAGCAAAAATTGACGCATTACTAAAAGCACCACCGGAGAACATATTAAGCAAGCCTAATAGTCCTGTTTCCGATTGATTTTTTAATGCCATCAGTTGCTGAGGGTCTACTCCGGGAATAGTAACGTACGATCCGAACCTGTAAATCAGTATAAGGCCTAATGTATAGCCTATCCGATTACGAAGTTCATCGATCTTGTAAATGTTTTTGAGTGTCTGAATGAAGCGTCTCATTAAGTTCAGAGTTTAATTACAGTACCACCAACTGATTCGATTGCCTGAATAGCTTTATCAGAAAAAGCATTGGCTGTAACATTAATTTTTGCTTTCAGTATGCCGCGACCTAAAATCTTGAGCAGGTCCTTTTTACCGAGCAGACCGTGTTCCTTGAGGATTTCCGGAGTGATAACAGTTAAACCGGCCGATTCGGAAAGTTTTTGCAGTACATCAATATTAAGTCCGGTATATTCAACCCTGTTAATATTTCTGAAACCTGATTTTGGCACCCTGCGGTACAACGGCATCTGACCACCTTCAAAACCACGTTTGTGTTTGTAACCGGAACGCGATTTGGCACCTTTGTGACCACGTGTAGAAGTACCTCCACGTCCTGATCCCTGTCCGCGACCGATTCGTTTATCCGATTTTGTAGCGCCTTCTGCCGGCTTTAAATTACTTAGATCCATGTTATAATAGTTCTATAAAGGATTTACAATTAAATTTCTTCCACTTTCAATAAATGGCTGATCGCTCTGATCATTCCTTCAATCTGGGGAGTGGCTACATGATCAACCGGGCGGTTCATTTTCGATATGCCCAGTGCACGTAAAGTACGTTTCTGACGTTCGGGTTGTTTAATACCACTTTTTATCTGTGTAATTCTCACGTTTTTCATTTCGCTCTGATTTTAGTGGTTAACCGTTAAATACTTTATCCATACTTATTCCCCTAAGCTGAGCTACAGCATGAGCATCCTTTAACTGGCATAAGCCATCAATGGTAGCTTTAACAACACTGTGCGGATTTGAGGATCCTTTGGATTTAGCAAGTACATCTTTCACACCAACGCTTTCGAGAACTGCACGCATAGCACCACCGGCAATAACTCCGGTACCTGCAGCAGCTGGTTTCATAAAAACAAGTGCTCCGCCATATTTACCTAATTGTTCGTGTGGTATAGTTCCTTTCAGAACCGGGACACGTACAAGGTTTTTCTTGGCATCTTCAATTCCTTTTGCAATTGCAGCCTGAACTTCCTTAGCTTTTCCAAGGCCATGACCAACAACTCCGTTTTCATTTCCAACCACAACAATAGCTGAGAAAGTGAAAGTACGACCGCCCTTGGTAACCTTAGTAACGCGCTGGATGGCGACGAGCCTGTCTTTTAATTCGATATCGCTCGATTTTACTCTGTTTGTGTTTACGTTTGCCATAGCTGTAATTAAAATTTGATGCCACCTTCTCTGGCTGCGTCAGCCAGTGCTTTTACCCTACCATGATAAAGATATCCGTTACGATCGAAAACTACTGCCAGAATTCCGCTTTCGAGGGCGCGTTCGGCTATAAGTTTTCCTACGAGCTGGGCTTTCTCAATTTTGGTACCTTTTTGATCCGCTACTCCTTTAGCGCGAGATGATGCAGCTACTAATGTTTTGCCTGACTGATCATCAATCAGCTGAACATAAATATCTTTGTTGCTGCGGAATACTGTCATGCGTGGGCGCTCGCCGCTACCGGTAATGGTTTTACGAACGCGTTGCTTGATTTTCAGTCTCCTGTATTCTTTATCTACTTTAAATGACATCGATTGAAAGTGTTATGCTGTTCTCAATGATTATTTATCCGATGCTGACTTACCAGCTTTACGTTTCAGTACTTCGCCAACAAACTTGATACCTTTTCCTTTGTAAGGTTCAGGTTTGCGCAGCGACCTGATTTTTGCTGCTACCTGGCCGATAAGTTGTTTATCGTGCGATACCATTGTAATAATGGGGTTCTTTCCTCTTTCAGTCAAAGCACTTACCGAAATTTCGGAAGGGAGTTCGAACACAAAATTGTGCGAATAACCCAGCGCAAGTTCAAGTACCTGTCCTGTTACTGTGGCTTTGTAACCTACACCAACCAGTTCCTGGTTAACAGTAAAGCCTTCGCTTACACCTTTTACCATATTGAACAACAGTGAGCGGTAAAGACCGTGCATCGACCTGTGACGTTGCTGGTCGGTTGGCCGTTGAACCAGCAGTTCATTATTTTCAACCTTAACGATAAGATCCGGATCAACCTGCTGTTTCAGTTCACCTTTGCTACCTTTAACAGTAATAAGGTTTTTCTCTGATATTGTGATCGTAACTCCGGAAGGAACCGTAATCGGTAATTTTCCAATTCTCGACATTCTTTTTTCCTCCTTATTATTAGCTAACGTAACAAATTACTTCGCCACCTACGTTTTGATTTTTTGCTTCCTTTTCGGTCATCAGCCCATGCGAAGTGGACACGATGGCTATACCGAGCCCATTGAGGACTCTTGGAAGTTTGTCCTTACCAACATAGTGGCGTAAACCCGGTTTACTGACCCTTTCAATCTGCGTAATAGCCGATTGCTTGGTTACAGGGTGATATTTGAGCGCGATCTTAATAACACCAGGTTTAGTATCTTCCTCGAATTTGAAATTGAGGATATAACCCTGGTCGAAGAGGATTTTAGTTATCTCCTTCTTGAGATTAGATGCAGGAATTTCTACAACCCTGTGGTTGGCCATCACGGCATTCCTTATTCTAGTAAGATAATCTGCAATCGGATCTGTGATCATTTTGTATCTTATAATTAATTGTTTCTGTGTTTATTTTACCAGCTGGCTTTTTTCACGCCGGGAATCAGGCCATCGAGGGCCATGAAACGGAAATTTATACGTGAAACACCAAATTGCCGCATATATCCTTTTGGTCTGCCGGTAATTTTGCAACGGTTGTGCAAACGGATAGGGTTAGCATTTCGGGGTAATTTCTGTAAGCCGAGGTAGTCGCCGGCAGCCTTGAGTGCAGCACGTTTGGCAGCGTATTTATCTACTATTTTCTGCCTTTTTACTTCTCTGGCTTTATGTGATTCTTTTGCCATATTTCTGTAGGTTATTTCTTAAACGGAATACCAAATTCTTTTAACAATGCCATACACTCTTTGTCAGTTTTGGCGGTGGTAACAAAAGTTATGTCGAGGCCGTTAATCTTGGCAACTTTATCTATTACTACTTCCGGGAAAATTATCTGCTCGGTAATCCCCATGGTAAAATTCCCGCGGCCATCAAAACCTTTCACGTTAATTCCGCGGAAGTCGCGTACTCGAGGAATGGCTATTGAGATCAGCCTGTCGAGGAATTCGTACATCTTTTCACTTCTAAGAGTCACGCGAACGCCAACCGGCATATTTTTACGTAACTTGAAGTTGGATATATCCTTCTTCGATTTGGTTGATACAGCTTTCTGACCAGCAATAGCAGTCATTTCGGCTACACCAACGTCAATAATCTTTTTATCTGCAATAGCAGTACCAAGACCCTGGTTCAAACAGATTTTGACCAGTTTGGGAACCTGCATATTGTTTTTGTACTGGAACTGTTCCGTAAGAGCGGGAATCACTTCCTTTTGGTACTTTTCCTTTAGGCGAGCTGAGTATTCCATTATTTAATTACCTCCCCGGATTTTTTTGAAATTCTGACAGTTTTATTGGTTTTTTCATCTTTTTTCCGACTGATACGAGTAGCTTTTCCGCTACCGTCAATAAGCATCAGGTTTGAGATGTGAATAGGCATTTCCTGTTTCAGGATTCCGCCTTTAGGGTTCTTAGCGTTAGGCTTAGAGTGCTTGGTAGCAAGGTTAACATTTTCAACGATAGCCTTGTATTTTTCCATTTCAACTTCCAATACTTTACCGGTTTTCCCTTTGGAATCGCCGGCAAGGATTTTCACGTTGTCCCCTTTTTTGATATATACTTTATTACTCATGATTTCTTATAATTAAAGCACTTCGGGTGCAAGTGAAACAATTTTCATGTACTGTTTTTCCCTGAGTTCCCTCGAAACGGGTCCGAAAATACGGGTACCTATCATTTCGCCGGCAGTATTGAGAAGAACCACGGCATTGTCATCGAACCTGATATAGGAACCATCAGCACGACGAATTTCCTTACTGGTACGAACCACAACGGCTTTGGCAACAGTTCCTTTCTTGATATTCCCTGAGGGAAGGGCTTTTTTCACCGAAACGATGATTTTATCGCCCACGGAGGCATATTTTCTGCGGGTACCGCCAAGCACCCTTATACAGAGTACCTCTTTAGCACCGCTATTATCGGCTACCGTAAGTCTTGATTCCTGCTGTATCATAATTATTTAGCTCTTTCGATGATTTCAACTAATCTCCAACATTTGGTTTTGCTCAAAGGACGGGTTTCTGCAATACGAACGGTATCACCGATTCCACAATCATTTTTTTCGTCATGTGCAGCAAAAGTAGATGTCTTTTTAACAAACTTATGGTATTTAGGGTGCTTTACGCGCCTTTCAACCTGAACTACTATGGATTTCTCCATTTTATTGCTTACAACAAGACCGATTTTTTCTTTTCTAAGATTTCTTTCTTCCATTGCTATGAAAATTATTATTTATTAGCCTTGTCAGCTACTACCGATTCTGTTTTGCGTTTGTGTAGTTCAGTTACCAGGCGGGCAACTGTCCTGCGATATGCTTTTATTTTGTTTGGATTCTCAAGCGGAGATACAGCATGGTTCATTTTCAGCTTGTTGAGCTGCATGCGCTCTTCGTCGAGTCTTTCAATCAACTCGGGAGTTGATAGTTCACGAATTACTTCTTGTTTCATTTGGTATTGTCTATTTTTTATGGGTCAAATGTAATACGCCTTGATTAACTTATTCTCAATTCTGATTGGTAATTAAACAATCGCGGCTATTTCATTCTTCTTCTATTATACGATTGACAACTGCTTTGTTATCGGTTAACCAGGTTAAGCTAAATTTTCTTCATAATCCTTACGAACCACGTATTTAACGGCGATCGGCAGTTTCTGTGAACCTAAGCGGCAGGCTTCTTTTGCAATTTCCTGTGGTACGCCTTCCAACTCGAAAAGCAAACGTCCGGGAGTTACACGTGCCACGAAATATTCGGGAGCTCCTTTACCTTTACCCATACGCACTTCGGCAGGTTTTTTGGTAACAGGTTTGTCAGGAAATACCCTGATCCACAACTGGCCTTCACGTTTCATGTAACGCGTGATTGCCTGACGGGCAGCTTCTATCTGACGACCGGTAAGCCAAACTTCTTCGAGGGCTTTGATACCAAATGAACCGAATGATAATTCGTATCCGCGTTTGGCATTTCCTTTCATTTTACCTTTCTGCTGCTTCCTGTATTTTGTTCTTTTAGGCTGTAACATCGCTAAAACTATATGATGATGAGTACTTTATTCCTTACTTATTTTTTATTCCTTGGACGACGATCTCCTCCACGATCTCCTCCCCTGTCGCCACCGCGATCACGGTCACGATCTCCACGCGGTCCGCCTTTACGATCGGGCCTTCCTGATCCGTGTGCTGATGGTTTATCTTTTACCATATTTTCTGTACCTGGCACAAGATCAACTTTACCATAGATCTCACCTTTACAAATCCAGGTTTTGATACCTAATTTGCCATAGGTTGTCTGGGCTTCAGCTAAAGCATAATCAATATCAGCACGCAGGGTATGCAATGGAATACGTCCGTCTTTAAACTGCTCGCGGCGGGCCATTTCAGCACCTCCCAGGCGGCCAGAAATCTGCACTTTAATACCTTCGGCACCGATACGCATGGCGGAAGTGATGGCAGTTTTGATTGCCCTGCGGTACGAGATACGACCTTCGAGCTGACGGGCAATAGTATTACCTACGATTACAGCATCTAATTCAGGACGTTTAATCTCTGATATGTTAATCTGTACTTCTTTGCCGGTAAGTTTTTTCAATTCTTCCTTTAGCTTATCAACTTCCTGTCCGGCTTTGCCTATGATGATACCCGGGCGGGCAGTATTGATAGTAACAGTTACCAGCTTAAGGGTACGCTCAATAATTATGTGCGAAATACCGGCTTTTGAAAGACGAGCATTCAGATATTTACGAATTTGATCGTCTTCAACAAGCTTGCTTGCAAAGTTTTTGCCACCGTACCAGTTAGAATCCCAACCTTTGATGATACCTAACCTGTTGCCGATCGGATTACACTTTTGTCCCATTAGGCTTTTGGATTATTTGTTACTACTTCAGTTTCTTCTTTTTTCACTTTGCTGCCTATAATAACAGTAACGTGATTCGAGCGTTTTTTAACACGGTGTGCACGACCCTGGGGAGCAGGCTGAACTCTTTTCAGCATACGTCCTTCGTCAACGCAAACCTCTTTAACATAGAGATTGCTGTCTTCCATGCGTACGCCTTCATTTTTCTGCTGCCAGTTCGACAAAGCTGATTTCAACAGCTTGCCAAGTTTTTCGGCGGCGTAATTAGGTGTATGTTGCAGAATATGCATGGCAGTTTCTACATTTTTTCCACTAACCAGGTCGGCTACAAGCCTCATTTTTCTGGGTGAGGAAGGGCAGTTGTTCAGTTTGGCAAAATACAATGATTTGTTTGCCTCTTTACGCTGCTCAGCTGAGTTATGTTTTCTTGATCCCATTGTTGCTAGCTCTTTTTACTTCTTACCTTTATTTCCGGCATGGCCCCTGAAAATACGGGTAGGGCTGAATTCTCCAAGTTTATGTCCAACCATGTTTTCGGTTACATACACAGGAATAAATTTATTCCCGTTATGAACAGCTATAGTCTGGCCAACAAAGTCGGGGGTTATAGTTGATGACCTCGACCAGGTTTTGATTACTACTTTCTTTTTACTTTCAATCAGGTCTATAACCTTTTTTTCCAGTTTATAATCAATGAAGGGGCCTTTTTTTAGCGAACGGCTCATGATGCTTTATGGTTTAAATTACTTCTTCCTTCTTTCGATGATGTACTTGTTCGAAGCATTAGTCTTCGAGCGGGTTTTGAAACCCTTGGCTGGTGTGCCCTTTCGGGTACGTGGATGTCCACCTGTAGCCCTGCCTTCGCCACCACCCATCGGGTGATCGACCGGGTTCATAACAACAGGACGTGTGCGTGGCCTGCGGCCCAGCCAGCGTGAGCGGCCAGCTTTACCTGATACTTCCAGTTGATGGTCACCGTTTGATACCATTCCTACGGTAGCTTTACAGGTTTGCAGAATGAAACGTGTTTCACCAGAAGGCATTCTCACAACAGCGAATTTACCATCACGCGACATCAGTTGAGCTGATGCTCCGGCACTGCGAACCATTTTTGCACCCTGACCCGGACGGAGTTCAATATTATGAATCATTGTACCGAAAGGAATCTCACTCATAAAAAGTGCGTTTCCTACTTCTGGAACTGCTCCTAAACCAGATGTAAGTTCCTGGCCTACTTTCAGTCCCTGAGGGGCAATGATATACCTTTTTTCGCCATCAGCATACCAAAGAAGAGCTATACGTGCTGTACGGTTAGGGTCGTATTCGATCGTTTTAACAACGGCCGGAATATTATCTTTATCGCGTTTGAAATCGATTACACGGTAGTGTTGCTTATTACCACCACCCATGTAACGCATAGTCATTTTGCCGTCGTGATTACGGCCACCAGACTTATGCTGAGGTTCAAGCAAACTTTTCTCGGGCACCGATGTGGTGATTTCGTCGAAGGTGCTGATAACCTTAAAACGCTGACCAGGTGTGGTTGGTTTAAATTTCTTGAGAGCCATTATTCCTTAGATATTGCTGTAAAAATCTATTGATTCGCCTTTAGCTAACGTGATGATAGCCTTTTTAAATGAATTGGTTTTCCCACTGAGAACACCGCTTTTGGTAAAGCGGGATTTCCGTTTACCGGCATACCTCATGGTATTAACGTCTTCCACTTCCACGCCGTACAATTCCTTGACAGCTTTTTTAATCTGCAATTTATTGGCACGTTTGTCAACTACAAAGCCATAGCGTCCCAGTTTTTCTCCGAGACCTGTCATTTTTTCAGTAATGATCGGCTTGATGATGATACCCATCGCTATTTTATTTAAAATGTTATTGCTAACGGTAATTACTAATTTTCGAACGATTTTTCAATTTCACTAACTGAACTTACAAGGAGTATCAGGTTTTGAGCATTAAGTATATCGTAAGTATTGAGGTCACATGCACGGGTAACTTTTGCCTTTTTCAGGTTGCGCGACGAAAGCACGATATTCTGAATATTTTCGGGCGTAACTAATAAAGTTTTGCGTCCGTCGAGTTTAAGAGCTGAAAGGACTGAGGCATAAGAACTGGTTTTGGGTGATGAGAAATTGAAATCCTCAATAACCATGATGTTGTTCTCTTTTACTTTATACGCAAGAGCTGATAAGCGTGCGAGTTTCTTAAGCTTCTTGTTCAGTTTAAAACTGTAATCGCGCGGCTGAGGACCGAATGCACGGGCTCCACCTCTGAATAAAGGAGATTTGCGGCTACCTGCACGGGCACCACCGGTACCTTTTTGCTTTTTCAGTTTCTTAGTACTTCCGCTTACCATTGATTTCTCAAGTGAAGCATGGGTTCCCTGACGCTGGTTGGCAAGATACTGTTTGGTATCCAGATAGATGGCGTGATCATTAGGGGCTACCTCAAATACGCTTTCGCTGAGTGTAACCGTGTTGGCTGTTTTCTCACCTTTGATATTATATATTGCTAGCTCCATCTTTCAACAATTACATATGAACCATTAGCTCCTGGAACGGAACCTTTTATTACAAGCAGATTTTTTTCAGGAACGATTTTCAGAATCTGGAGGTTGATCATTTTAACACGCTCAACGCCCATGTGACCTGCCATACGCATACCTTTGAAAACTTTACTCGGGTATGATGAAGCACCAACTGATCCGGGAGCCCTGAGGCGGTTGTGCTGTCCGTGGGTAGCACCACCAACACCGGCAAATCCGTGACGTCTTACCACACCCTGAAAACCTTTTCCTTTGGTTGTGCCCACTACGTCAATAAATTCTCCTTCTTCAAAAATATCAACCTTCAGAATATCACCAAATGTTTTCTGATGATCCACTTCGAAGCGGGTAAACTCAGCAACAACACGTTTAGGGGTTACACCAGCTTTTTTAAAATGGCCGATTTCCGATTTGGTCGAATGTTTTTCCTTCTTATCCTCGTAGGCGAGCTGAATGGCTTCGTAACCGTCATTCTCCTGGGTCCTGACCTGTGTTACAACGCAAGGACCAGCTTCGATAACTGTACAAGCAACGTTTTTGCCGTTGGCATCAAACATGCTGGTCATTCCTATTTTTTTTCCGATAATTCCTGACATTATATCGAGGTATTAATGTTTCTTTTTCTATTCTTTCAATAACAAACCTGAGTATGCGTCAGATTTTTATCTCTACTTCCACCCCACTGGGTAACTCAAGCTTCATCAGAGCATCGATGGTCTTTGCTGTTGAGCTGTAGATATCCAATAACCTTTTATAAGAACTCAATTCAAACTGTTCGCGCGATTTTTTATTTACAAAAGTCGATTTCAGAACAGTATAGATCTTTTTGTCGGTTGGAAGAGGAATCGGCCCGTTAACAATTGCACCGGTCAATTTCACCGTCTTCACGATCTTTTCTGCGGACTTGTCCACAAGATTGTGATCGTACGATTTCAGCTTTATTCTAATCCTCTGGTTCACGTTGTAATCTTTTATTACGTTAGTATGACTGAATTAATATCCTTTTAATTTTGTAATCACGTCCTCAGCAATATTCCTTGGAACTTCCTGGTAATGTGAGAAGAACATGCTCGAAGTTCCACGTCCTGAGGTTACGGTACGGAGACCTGTAACATACCCGAACATTTCGGATAACGGAACCATTGCTTTAACAATCTGGTATTTAACCTTGGCTTCAATGTTTTCGACAACAGCACGACGTTTGTTAAGGTCGCCGGTAACATCTCCAACATAGTTATCAGGGCAAACAACTTCAATTTTCATGATAGGTTCGAGCAATACGCTCTTAGCTTTACGGGCTGCTTCTTTAAAAGCTATTTTTGCACAGATTTCGAAAGCAAGCGCATCGCTGTCAACCGGGTGGAATGAACCATCTATCACCTTAACTTTAAGGCTTTCGAGGGCATAACCTGCAAGAACTCCATTAGCCATAGCTGCAGTAAATCCTTTTTCGATCGGAGCGATATATTCTTTAGGAATATTTCCTCCTTTAACTTCATTGACAAACTGAAGACCTTTAAAGCCTTCGTCGGCAGGACCAAGATCAAATATGATATCGGCAAACTTACCCCTGCCACCTGTTTGTTTCTTATATACTTCGCGATGATGAACAGTAGCTGTAACAGCCTCGCGGTATGCGACCTGGGGAGCCCCCTGATTAACCTCAAGTTTAAATTCGCGACGTAGACGGTCAACCAAAATGTCGAGGTGAAGTTCTCCCATTCCTGAGATTACAGTTTGACCGGTTTCCTGATCAGTACGGATTTTGAAAGTAGGATCTTCTTCGGCGAGTTTTAAAAGAGCAATATCCAGTTTATCAACATCATCCTGGGTACGTGGTTCAACGGCAACGCTGATAACCGGTTCGGGGAATGTCATTGATTCGAGGATGATCGGATGTTTTTCGTCGCAAAGAGTATCACCGGTACGTATTGACTTAAAACCAACTGCAGCACCAATATCACCTGCTTCAATCATATCAATAGGATTCTGCTTGTTGGCATGCATCTGCATGATACGTGATATACGTTCTTTTTTACCAGTTGTAGCATTCAGAACGTAACTGCCGGCCTGAAGTGAACCTGAATAAACCCTGAAGAAAGCAATACGGCCTACAAAAGGATCAGTTGCAATTTTGAATGCCAATGCTGCAAAAGGTTCTTCTGAATTTATATGGCGGATTATCTCTTCGTTAGTATCAGGATTAATACCTGAAACGGCGGGAACATCGTATGGATTAGGCAGGTAACTGCAGATTGAATCGAGCAGTTGCTGAACGCCTTTATTTTTAAATGCAGTACCGCAAATTACCGGTGTAATCTTCATAGCAAGAGTTGCCTGGCGGATCATTGCGCGCATTTCTGCTTCGGTAATAGAATTGTGGTCTTCAAAGAACTTTTCGAGCAAGGTATCATCTTCCTCGGCACATCCTTCGATAAGCCTTGTACGGTATTCGTCAACAACCTCCAAAAGATCGTCAGGAACAGGAATTTCAGAAAAATTCATTCCTTTTGAATCATCATCCCAAACAATTGCTTTATTGGTAATCAGATCAACTATGCCTTTGAAAGTATCTTCTGATCCGATAGGAATCTGAAGTGGGATTGCGTTTGCTCCAAGCTTTTCTTTAAGTTCTTCGATAACGGCAAAGAAATCAGCTCCTGCGCGGTCCATTTTATTAATAAAACAGATACGTGGAACCTGGTATTTATCAGCTTGTTTCCAAACTGTTTCACTTTGGGGTTCTACACCTCCTACTGCGCAGAAAACTGCAACAGCACCATCAAGTACGCGGAGTGAGCGTTCAACCTCGACTGTAAAATCAACGTGACCCGGAGTATCTATAATATTCAGGCGATAATCCTGACCATGAAATTCCCAGTTTACAGTTGTGGCTGCTGAAGTAATAGTAATACCGCGTTCCTGTTCCTGGATCATCCAGTCCATTGTAGCGGTACCCTCGTGTACTTCTCCGAGTTTGTAGTTACGGCCGGTGTAATACAATATACGCTCCGTCGTCGTCGTTTTGCCGGCGTCGATATGGGCCATGATGCCTATGTTTCGCGTATATTTCAGTTTATCTGATGACATGTATTATACCTTCCTTGTTAATAAAATTAGAACCTGAAATGGGAGAAAGCTTTATTAGCTTCGGCCATACGGTGTGTATCTTCTTTCTTTTTAAATGCTGAACCTTCTTCTTTGTATGCAGCCATAATTTCACTAGCTAATTTCGAAGCCATTGATTTTTCGTGGCGGCGGCGTGCAAACAGGATAAGGTTTTTCATACCGATGGATTGTTTACGGCCCGGGCGGATTTCCGAAGGAATCTGGAACGTAGCTCCACCGATACGGCGGCTGCGAACCTCCACATTTGGTGTAACATTGTTCAATGCTTTTTTCCAAACTTCCAAACCGTCTTCTTTCAGTTTTTCGGTAACGATTTCAATAGCGTCGTAAAAAATATCGTAAGCGCAATTTTTCTTGCCGCGCTCCATCATATTGTTTACAAACTTTGTAACTACCTGTTCGTTAAATTTTGGGTCAGGTAGAATGAGCCGTTTTTTGGGTGATGATTTCCTCATGTTGAGTTGTCCTTATCGTTGTGACGAATCAGTAATTATTTCTTCTTGCCTCCTGGTTTTGCTGCACCTTTTGCAACAGCGCCTTTTTTCGGACGTTTGGTCCCGTATTTGGATCTGCTTTGGTTACGGCCATCGACACCTGAAGTATCGAGAGCTCCACGGATGATGTGGTAACGAACACCAGGAAGGTCTTTAACACGACCACCGCGGATCATTACTATCGAGTGTTCCTGCAGGTTGTGACCTTCGCCAGGTATGTAAGCATTTACTTCCTTACCGTTTGTGAGACGAACCCTTGCAACTTTGCGCATTGCCGAGTTTGGTTTCTTAGGTGTGGTTGTATAAACCCTGGTACAAACCCCGCGGCGCTGAGGACATGAATCCAATGCCGGCGATTTGCTTTTATCTGTCAGTTTCTGACGACCTTTACGAACCAATTGTGCTATTGTAGGCATATTGAATCTATTGATTTTTCTGTTAATTCAACTATTTTTTTCAAAAGGGCTGCAAAAGTACAATTTAATTTTTGATTACCAATTGGTTAATTCAAAATATTTGCAATTTGTTAGCCTTAGTTGTGTGCTCAGAGCAAAAAAAATGCCCTTTGCGGTTTTCTCCGACAAGGGGCGTAAGTCTTTTACAACGGGATACAATACTGATAATAAGACTAGTAACACAAGAGGCTTTCGAGAAAGCAGACAAAACCAAAGCTTTGTCTTTTTAGTGTTTTGAAACCTATAGCGTCTTACTTTTTCAGGTTTCCCGGACTATTAAAAAACATTAGTCCTTCGCTTATAAACGTTTGCCTTATCAAAGGGCTACCGTTTTAGGAGGGTGCAAAGATACAACTTATTTTAAAAGTACAACACCCAGTAAAAAATATTTATCAATAAAATTATGAAACTAAATGAACTTCATGGTTAAAAGATATAAGATGAAACCTTTACGGGTATAATACTACTTTGTAACCGGTGGGAAAGATGCACGCTTTTCATTTAGTTTAAACTGTTTTGTAGCTGAATCAGAAATCACAATTCAGTATTTCGGAAGGTTAAAAAGAAGAAATCAGTTAATAAACAAGTATTTTATATGAATAAATCTCTAGATCACAAAAAACCTGAACAAGCAGCACTCCGGCCCGGATCGGAGAAGTAAATACATTGGGTATTCCTTCTGAAAGTGTTCCGCTTTCAAGGCAACGACCCGAAATATCGAGAAACCTGTAACTGGCCGGTTTATGTTTTGGAGCTTCTATAAAAATGTGATTGCCGGAATAATAAACTTTTAATTTATCAGGCTTTATGTTATCGTTGGTTTGCAGAAGATGATCCAACTCAGACCTGACTATTGCCTGACGGCTGATTGCAAAATTCTTCATCTGGGTTATAATTCCGTACCTATATGCCGTGCTTGGCGGATAATTCCAACGTTGAATATGTTCTTCAATCAATGGAGTATACAATCCGTTAACGCTATCAATGTAATGAATAATCCTGTCGGGAGAAAAGGTTGATTGTAAATGATATTCAAACCTTGCAAGGTATTGCTGCCTGAAATTCTGATTAAGCATGAGATTGCGAAATATCAATGTCGACCAGTCGGGATTAGGCCATTGTGTTCCTCCTGCTGCCATTGATAGTTCAATTGAATTCAAATCGGGGAACAACATTGCATCGTTATTATCATAAAGAATCCATCTCCATTTACTTCCCGTGGTATGGGCGCGCCATGTTGAAACATTATTACCCGGCCAGTCGAGAACAGAAAGATATTGCTTACAAATGTTATAGTCAATGTATGATGGTATATCAATCAGGCCAGAAACATGATTATAGTTCGTATCATCGGCCAGATCATGAGTATCAATAAAATTCAAAAGTTCAAAATATTCCGCTGAACTTCCTTCCTCAACAAAACCGTTGCCTTCAATTAAATCAAGATTTTCAGGATCAACATTATGTGTGTATTCGAAGTAATATTTGTCAATCCGGTCACGTATATTATGGATACCCCAATACTCTCCGTTTATTAACACTATGGCGGGTCTGTAGTCCTGGATATCGACATCAAGGTGATTGACAAGTGCTGCAACTATTACATCATTCATGGTACCATTCAGAAAATCCTGGCCATTATTACTCAAAACTATCCTTTTAAACTCACTAATTCCCTTTTCAGGAAAAAAGCGGTAATTGATTTTGCTTTTCCCGTATTCGGACCTGGCATAAATGCGCAAGGACTTTTGCGGATAAACACGGGTACCTCCGCCATGTATCCTGATCCCGATATCCTGCTGAAAAGCCAGTTGTCCGTTTCCTTCAAAGAATGCCATGTTGGCAGGTCTTTCCCACAAATCTCCTCTCATAGTATAGTTCTGATTCCCTCCACCCCACCAATCCCAGCTACCATCCAGTTCATATTGTAATCCTGGAATATAAATGCCGGTCTGATAGTCGAAAAGTGAAAGTGAATCGGTAACAAGCGATATTACAGGCAGGTTGTTGTAGCGTTGGAAAATGGCTGAATCAACAAAATAAGTCAGTGTATAGCTTTCATCGGAAGGCTGATTATTATAGAATAATCGTATCCTGAGTATGGTGGCTTTATTTACATTTCCAACAGGCGCCTTCCAGATATACCAGGGGAACGGAGTATCCAGCGGATTTGTTGGAATTCCTGAAAAGTTATATGGGGCATTCTGCTGACCACTGATCGGTATAGAATCGGCATATACAGTACTTCGTAATCCAGGCAATTTTCCATTAATTGTGTAGCGCACCATTGCATTGGCAGGAATATTACTGATTACGAGGTTAAATCCTTGTGCATAAAACCCTTGTGGATTCGAAAAGCTAAGTTGGGATTTTATGACTGTATCGGCAAATCGCTGTGAGAAGACCGAAAAAGAAAATAGCCCTGATAGAATAATTATTAACAGTAATGATCTTTTCATCTCAGTAGAAACAGTAAGTTCAGCTCACTTGTCAGGTATTAAAACGCTATATGTATTTGTTATGAATTGTTTAAATTTTACTTTTAACTGAACCAGCTAACCAAAGAAGTTTTATACAACCATGAAGGCAAATATAGAAAAGAAAATCATATGATGTGATTTTAAATTTATTTTAAACCCGAAAAATATATCTTTTGAATAAATAATCCAACTTTGTTTTTGTGTCCTTTTGATATAAATAGTTGAATTTACAAAAGTTAACTTATTCAGCACCAATGAATATTCTCTTTTTGTTTTTTACTATCATAACAGTACTATCCAGGTCAGGTGATAGAACCAGGGTTTCAGGTAAATTAGAGGCGAACTCGTCAACTGCCTTCATTAATCCTTCCCATTTATTATTATAGTCGTGGATGAAAATAACACCTCCGGGTGAAAGTCGCGGATAAAAGAACTCAAGTCCGGCTTTTGTGGGATTGTACAGGTCGGCATCCATGCTAACCATTGCAAAGGTTGAATTTTCGAAACCAGCTGTAGATTGGGGGAAATACCCGGCATGTATTTTGATTTTTTCAGGATCTCCACCCATGTTTTTTAGAACCTTATTCAGAGAAGTATCAGCAAAGTTTTTAGTGGTGTAAGTTGAAGCTTCACCGGTCTCGGGTTGAAGATCAGAGCCTGTAAATCCTTCGAATGTATCGAAAAGATGAAGCGTTCTCCCCGGAGCCATCCGGTGTATTATCCGTGCACTTTCTCCTTTATAGACACCGAGTTCGGCAAAATCGCCTGGAATACTTTCTTGCTCTATCCGCTGAATCTGAAGCCAGAAGTTATACAGGCGAACCTTGTCAGGGTAATTGCGTGAAGCTTTAAGCAATTCGCGGCTGAGTTTTCCCTGTTTTCGGGCATGTTCCCAGGCCGGTGGCTCATAACTTTCACCAAAAAACATATCCCACAAGTACTTGACAAGGAAAATCAGTACAATAAGAATGATAGAGAAGTTAATGAGCTGGAATAAAGGGAGGTGCATATGGATGTTGGATGTCGGATGTTGGATGTTGGATTGAGAAAATCTTTATTGAATGCAAAAGTACTTTGTTGGATTGAGAAATTGAAGATAAGAAATAGAAATCCGGGAAATTAATGATGAGAATCAGACGCCATGGAGAAAGGCGCAATAAAAGAAAAATCAGAAAATGACCTGCTTTTCAGGGTAACGGTGTGCAGACACCCTGCGGGTGTTCAGACACCGTTACAACATGGATCGCAGTTTTTTGTACCCTTCGGCACTGGCACGAAGTTTGGCTCCGCATTTTAGGGTGACTATATGCGTGTCCTTTGTATAAGGTTCAATAGCTGAAATCTGCGAAAGATTGATAATATTTCCGCGGTGTATCCTAACAAAATTGTTGGCAGGCAGATGCTCCTCAAAATATTTCATCGTCTTTTCCTTCAGGTGGTTGCCTAACTCGGAATAAATCATCACGTAATCGTCGGCAGATTCAATATACCAGATTCTATCAACAGGGATTACAGTAACTTTTGAACCAAGTCGAGTAACAACCCTATCGAGGGTTCCTCTTGTTTCCTGGACATTCTCCTTCAGATTTTCAACTGAAGTATCAATTTTCGATTTTTCGACACCGATTCGTTCAATGGCTTTTTTGACTGCGCTGTCGAACCGTTCCCTTGAGAAAGGCTTGAGCAGGTAATCAACTGCATTCATTTCGAATGCTTTGATGGCAAACTGGTCGAAAGCAGTGGTAAAAATAATCGCCGGGTTATAGTCCAGAACCTCGAGTAATTCGAATCCATCCAGTTTTGGCATCTGGATATCCAGAAATAGCAAATCAGGTTTGTGGGTTTGAATCTGCCTAAGTGCCTCAAAACCATCGCCACATTCGGCAAGCACGTTCAGTTCGGGATGATCGGCGGTATAGCGCTTAACAAGATCGCGGGCGAGTGATTCATCATCTACAATTATTGTTGAAACTGTTTTCATTATATCGATATTTATTGATAAAAAGTATTTATTTCCAGCTGATTCTATGAATATTAATTTTTGAGAACCGGAACCCGGAGCGTAACTTCAAAAACTTCGTTTTCAGCTTTAAAAGTAAGTAAATCGTTCCGTCCGAAGATAGCTGCCATACGCTTTTGAACATTCGTTAATCCTGTTCCGGTACCTTTGCGCGGGACGGCATCGGGATCGAAGTTATTACTGATGCTTATAATTAATGATGAATCAGTGCAATCAGCTTTCAATGCTATAGTGCAGGAAGTGAGCATAGTATTTACGCCATGTTTCACGGCATTTTCGAGCAGTGGTTGCAGTATCATCGAAGGAAGCATCAATTCGCCGCATTGAGGATTTATTTGTTTATTAATCTGCAACCTGTTGGAAAACCTGACTTTTTCGATATCGAGATACAATCCCGCATGATATAATTCATCGTTGAGAGAACTCATAGTATCAGCTCCCAGACTCAGGGAATGCCTCATAAACTCCGAAAGTTTGATAATCATATCCTGAGCCGCCTGGGGATTGGAAAGTGTTAAAGAACTAACTGAGTTAAGGCTGTTAAAAAGAAAATGTGGCCTGATCTGCGAACGAAGCATACTAAGTTCAGCATCGCGCAACATGGCAGAGAGAGAGGCTTCGTGTTCGGCACGTTCCTGCATTTCTTCAAAACTAAGGATCAGGAAATCGATTGAAATAAGCAGGAAATATATCAATACACCGGTAAGAATCCTTACAATCATCGAAGTATAAAGATAACTCACATAGTCGTTGTTGTTTCCGAACAATATCCGGAGTACCGTATATGAAATTGCCTGCCAGATCAATATTGTGATAGCACAACTTGCCAGGTAATAAGCAATGTTTTTAAAAACTCCTTTAATATCCTTACCCGAGAAGCGTATCATGAACCACAATCCAACTCCCAGGAGAGCAAAAACCACATTCGAAAGAAGGCTATCGACAATTGCAACTATCAATTCCTGTTCATAAAGGCCATAGGTCAAAGCAAATTGGATGACAGCAACTATCATCCAAAAAGCGATGTAATATAAGGAAAGATTTCGGGTAAGAAATGATCTGTCCAATGTGTCAGGGGTTGGGGGTTGGGGGTTAGGATTTAGGAATTGGGGATGTATGATTAAGGATGTCGGATTTTAAAAGTTTGATCATACATCGCAAATCAAAAGCTTTTCACTTCGCCACCACCAAAGATAGTAACACCTTTTATCGTAATCGTTTTGTTGGGGTCAACTATTGAGGCAATCCGTTTATCGACGTAACCGCCAAAAATATTGAATACTTCCATTTTAATATTCCAATCTGCGGGTACAAGCAAGGCTGTGCCTCCGAAGATACAAACTACCTCAATTACAGGTCTTTCGCCGGCAGCAATACCGCTATGTGAAAGATCAACTTTTGAACCACCAAAAGCTGCAACCATGCGCCCGCCTTTGAAATTCGGAGTTACCACTTTACGTTCGCCACCTCCGAAAATGGCGATGTCCTCGAAAAAATCTTCACTGCCAACAGATTGATCAAACAGCGGACGATTATGCAAGTGTTTTTTCCAGTGTGATGCACCAAAAATCATCTGCAGGCCGATAAGAATGATAATTGCCGGTAAAAATATCTGCCATGTGCTGAAGGGCATATGATAAAAATTAACCAGCAGGAAAAACCCTCCTACCCCAATTAAAATAACCCCCGACCAGAAGGACTGACGCCAGAAAATATTAATAACTCCTATGGCTATCAGGAGCATTTCCCAGGAAAAAATTATACGGCTCACTGCCGGGGTATGCATGCCGGTATTACGGGCAAGAAGAAGTAAACCAGCAGCTATTACCAGTACTCCGAGTCCGGCCGCTTTTCCGGAAACGTTTTTGACAACGGTATTCTTGCTTTCGATGTTGTCCTTTTTGTTATAGTTATAATCCATGACGATATGATTTTACAAAGGTTAGATTTGATGAAGCAAATGTACGCGAGTGAGAAAGAATGTGAAAGGGGAAATCGGTGAATGGCGGTTTTTGGTGGGGGAATAGGGTTGGACAGGGGGTGTGGTGAACAAGTGGGCGATGGGGTGAGGGGAGAAATGGAGAAATGGAGAAATGGGAATCGGGGATTGATGAGATTGATGAGATTGATAAGATTGAGTGAGTTGAGTGAGTTGAGTGAGTTGATGGCTGTTACAATAGTGACTCCGGGGGAAATAACTGATACAATCAAAAAGGCTGTACCTTTGCACATTATAAAATTGAACAATTTCATGGCAACAGTTGGGAAATACAACAAATTAAAAGTTTTAAGGGAAACAGGCAGTGGATACTTTCTGGATGGAGAAGAACTGGGAGATGTTCTGCTTCCCGGGAAATATGCGCCTAAAGGAATGAAGGAAGGTGAAGAAATTGAAGTCTTTCTTTACTTTGATTCAGAAGACCGGATAATTGCCACAACCGATGAATCGTATTGCGAAGTTGGCGACTTTGCTTTACTCGAAGTGGTTGAAGTGAATGTAGTAGGTGCTTTCCTTAACTGGGGATTACAAAAAGACCTCTTAGTGCCTTTCAGGGAACAGAAAGTTAAAATGGAACCCGGGAGCTGGCATGTTGTTCATGTTTATATTGATGACAAAACTAATCGTATCGCCGCATCTGCCAAGGTGGATAAATTCCTGGGGAAAGCGCCTGCAACATTCAAACCTGGAGAAGAAGTCGATTTGTTCATTTATGGTCCTTGTCCGCTGGGCTTCAATGCCATAATAAACAATTCGCATTGGGGAATGCTCTATGCCGGCGAAGTTTTTCAGCCACTTAACCGCGGTGAGCAAATAACAGGTTATATTAATAAAGTACGTGAGGATGGCAAAATTGATCTTAGCCTCTACCCTGCCGGGTATAAGAAAGCGAAAACATCAACCGAGTTGATTGTTGAATTCCTGAGACGAAATGAAGGATTTATGAAACTTACCGATAAAAGCCCTGCGGATGATATTTATGAAACATTTGGCATCAGTAAGAAAAATTTTAAAATGGCGCTTGGGAGTTTGTATAAGGAAAGGGTTGTGGAGATTGGGGAAAATGGAGTCAAGTTGATTGAGAAGACAGGAAATTAGAGCTTCTTGAGTGTCATTCGGTTGTGGAGGGGTGAGTGGGTTGAGAGTTTGGGAAGTTGGGAGTGGTCATTCGGTTGTTGAAGTTTGAGAGAGTTTGGTTTTGCGGGAAGTAATGTGCTATCTGAGGTCATTCAAAAGTTTTATGCTGAGTAAGTTGAATATTTGAGTATTCATTCGTTGGTCAATTGGTATTTCGAATTTTCAAATTTTCAAATTTTCAAATCCATACTGTTAATAAAAATCCTCAGGGGGCAAATGCATATATCTTAAATTTGCAATTCTTTTAATTGATACCTGATACTTTGAGCCGGAATATTTTAGACGAACTGAACGAATCGCAGCGTAAGGCTGTGCAATGCACTGAAGGCCCTGTGATGGTTATTGCCGGAGCAGGTTCGGGTAAAACACGTGTGCTTACCTATCGCGTGGCTCACCTTATTGAAAAAGGCGTCGATCCTTTTAATATCCTCTGCCTGACATTTACCAATAAGGCTGCCCGCGAGATGAAGGACAGAATTGTAAAACTGGTTGGCGGTGAAGCACGAAACGTCTGGATGGGAACTTTTCACTCGGTATTCGCACGTATTTTGCGTATTGACGGCCATTTGCTCGGATATCCCGCCAATTTCACCATTTACGACAGCGACGACAGCAAGAGCCTTATCCGAAATATTGTTAAGGAATTTGAACTCGACCCAAAAGAATACGCTGCAAACAATGTGCTTTCGCGTATTTCGGCAGCTAAATCGAACCTTATTTCAGCCGAAGATTACAACAACAACACCGAAATCCTTGAACAGGATAAACAAGCACGAAAACCAGCGATTGGACAGATTTACACCCGATATCAGTCGAGGCTGTTTAAATCAGGTGCCATGGATTTTGATGACCTGCTTTTCAACACAAATATTCTGCTTCGCGATCATGCCGATGTTTTGTACAAATACCAGGATAAATTCAGGCATATTTTGTTTGACGAGTACCAGGATACAAACTTCTCACAATACATTATTGTTAAGAAACTGGCCTCCCGTTTCCTGAATATCTGTGTGGTTGGCGATGATGCACAAAGTATTTATGCCTTCCGCGGTGCCAATATTCAGAATATTCTCAATTTCAAAAACGACTACCCAGAATACAAACTCTTTAAGCTGGAACAAAATTACCGTTCGACTAACAGCATAGTACAGGCGGCAAACAGCATAATCGCTAATAACAAAGACCAGATTCAGAAAGAGGTATGGACGGATAATGAAGCAGGGCAACCTGTTAAGATCATCAAAGCTACCAGTGATTCAGAAGAAGGTACGCTGATTGCGAACGGAATTTTCGAGGTTAAAATGAATGAACAACTTCGCAACGACGCTTTTGCAGTGCTTTACCGAACCAATGCTCAGTCGCGTTCCATTGAAGAAGCGCTTCGAAGGTTAAATATCCCTTACCGCATTTATGGCGGATTATCATTCTATAGCCGAAAGGAAATAAAAGATTTACTGGCTTATTTCCGCCTGGCAGTAAACCCATTGGACGAAGAAGCTTTGCGAAGGATCATCAATTACCCGCACCGGGGAATTGGCGAAACTACCATGCAGAAAATTACCGTTCTGGCTGGCCAGGGGAATCTGCCTATCTGGGAAATTCTCGTTAACCATACCTCTTACAATTTAGGCCTGGGTGGCAAAACCATTTCGGCCATCAACAACTTTATTACCATGATCCTTGCGTTCGGCGCTCAGCTGCAGGTTCGGGGAGCTTTCGAACTTGCCGAATATATCGCCAAAGCATCGGGTGTGATAAAGGAAATTGATGAGGATAAAACCATTGAAGGACAGGCTCGTATGGAAAATATTGAAGCCTTGCTGAATGCCGTGCAGGAATTTACCGAGCGCGAACCCGGCCCCGGTGAGGAAACCGGTGAAATCCGTCATCTTGACCTTTTTATGCAGGAAGTTTCGTTGCTAACTGACCAGGATACCGGCGATAAGGAAGACACTGACCGCGTTTCGCTGATGACCATTCACCAGGCTAAAGGGCTCGAATTCCCCTATGTTTTTATTGCCGGGCTGGAAGAAAATCTATTTCCATCATTTTTATCCATTAATTCAAGGGCTGACCTGGAGGAAGAACGCCGTTTGTTTTATGTGGCTGTTACCCGTGCAGAAAAACGCGCAACCATTTCGTATGCTGAAAGCCGTTACAAGTGGGGACAACTTACTTTGAGTGAACCCAGCCGTTTTATCGACGAAATTGACGAACGCTATGTGGAACGCCCTGCCCGTGCGAAATGGAACCGGCTGAGCGAGGACGTTCAGCAAAAGCCTTCAAAACAAACTTACCAGCCTAAACCGGTTCAGCCGGCACCAAAACAGGATGCAAAACCAACGGCTGCACCAGGCGGAAATTTCAAGAAAGTCGGAAGTTACCAGAAGGATGTTCCCGCACCAACTGCCGGAGGCAATGATGATTATGAAAAGATTCAGCCGGGAATGACTGTTGAACATGGTACATTCGGCACCGGAAAAGTGCTCACCGTTGAAGGCGCAGGGCCGAATAAAAAAGCAACGGTTCAGTTCGAGAGTGTCGGGCAGAAACAGTTGCTGCTCAGGTTTGCCAAATTACGGTTTTAGGCAGGGTTTATTGTTTTACCAGTTTCTCCTGCCCAACCTGTAAATTGTTTTTAAACAGTTTCATAAAGTAAATACCTGCACCGTAATTACTGATATCAAATGTAATTTTCGTGTCAGTAAGCATTATTTCATTTACTTTAATTCCAAGCATAGAGTATACTTCCAGTCTGTACCCGGTACATGATGAATCGGGAATTTCTACCGTTATAAAATTGTTAGATGGATTCGGATAAAGAATAAATCGGACCTGTACAGTATCCTGTAAAGTATCTTTTATTATATTCGGGTCTTCCCAACCAGTTGTATTATACGGCGTACCCCATGTTTCGGAACCTTTTTTGAAGTACTCTAGTTTGTAAAATGCCGAACTCGTTTTATGAGAAAACCAATCGTAGTATCCCCTGTAATAATATGGGCCCCCACATCCTGAAATATAGAGATTTGTACAACTCAAAGGTGCAGAATGAGTACCAACAAGGTTATCAGCGCAGAATAGACAAGGATTGTAACCACAACTTGCAAATTTAGTCCATCGCGAATTATAATCTGAACTTCTGAGTTGCTCGAAAGAATTTGCGGATTTGAGTATACCGTTTGTATCATTGCAAAATATGGTCTGCTCCGGTAAATTGTCAATCCCAAAACAATTATTCGAATGTATTGCATACGAAATTAATATAGTGTCTTTTCTATAAGTATATGTTTGTATATAAGTAGGTTGATAATACCAATAACGAATATTACGGCTTATTCTGTAGGTAACTGTGTCCTTATTCGTATTCCATATTGAGTCAAGTATCCGAAAAACATATAACGTTTCCGGAACCGGAACATTAGGATGAGTTCCACTTTCGATTGTATGAAATTCATCACCGGGTGCAAACGAATATACTTCTTTATAAGTAAGGTTCTGATCACCCGATTGAGTTCCCGGAGCTTTCATTCCTGTTAACAAATGAACCGGATTATTGGAAGTGTATTTTGGGAATTGATAAAAATCAAATAAAGTAATCATCCCGAAATGCTTACTCAATAAAAAAACCTGTGAATTCATAGGGTGTGGCAAAAGCGTCCCGGCATTGCTTTTTGCCTGGAATGAAATATATTTTACCGAATCAGGTTCCCCTAATATTGTTTCAACAGCCATCGAAGTTACAGTAGCATAAAGCAATGAAGTATCCGACAATCCGCAGCATATCCAGGGCTGACCGGGCAGCCTGAGCGTGCTTATCCTGATACCCAGGCCGGCAGAATTGAAAAAGAAGTTTTCACCCCCAAGTGCCGACATGGCGACTCCCATCCTGGATGGGCCATGGGGATCAAAGCAATAGTCGCTATAATAAGTTCCACCGCTATATGCAAAACTGACTAACCTAGGTTTTTTAAAGCCATAATGATAGTTCCAACCTTGATATACTCTTACAGAATCAATATGCACTACCCACATGCTATTTGCAGTATAGTTCTGGTTGAGATGAGTTGTATCAACAAATGTAGCCGTAACACCCTCATGTAAGCACTGCCAGTCCTGGGCAAGAATGTTCGCAGGAAAACAAACAATCATCACTAAAATAAATCTGTAAAGAATTTTCATAATTAGATTGATTGGTAACCTAAAACATAATTGGTACTATTCAGACACTTGAAAACCGTTTTACCCGTACAGCGATTGTAAAATTAAAAAAGCAGGCCTCGGAGTTGTAGGGAAAGACCTAGTTTTTTATTAATTTCTCCAGCCCAACCTGTAAATTGTTTTTGTACAATTTCAGAAAATACATCCCTTTTCTGTAATTACTGATATCCAGTACTGATTTCATTTCATTAATCTTCATTTCATTGATCTTAATTCCCGTTACAGAATAAATTTCAATCCTGAAATCCGCATTTTCTGCATCAGGTATTTCAATATTTACCTGGCCGAAAGCAGGATTTGGATAAATATTAACTTTAAACTTCTGCAAATCAGGAGTTGCATTTGGTAACACCCAACCGGCAGTATCCCAAGGTTTTCCCCAGGTTTCGGAACCTTTTTTAAAATAGACTAACCTGAGAAATGTTTCATAATAATCGTGATAAAAATCCGAGCTTCCGAAATGATAATACGGGCCACCACATCCATCAATGTATTTATATTCGGAGGAAGTATTACCCCAATAGGATTGATGAGAACCTACTAAAGTATCTGAGCAAAAGCTTATCGGGCTGTGACCATCTCCTTGTTGTTTAACTCTCCTGGCGTTATAATCATTGCCCCTATATTGAATAAAAGAATTTACTGTTTTAAGCTGTCCTGTTGTATCAAAGCTAAAAACGGACTGCTCAGGGAAATAATCCAGCCCGGAACTAAATTTAGAAGAAAAAGAATAAGAACGCAGAATTGTGTCGAGTGTATAATAATGTGGCAGGTCGTACCATCCACTCCAATCATCAACCAGGCGGCTAACCTGGTAAATTACTGTATCATATGTTGAATTCCAGAATGTCGATAATACCTTGTTAATTGTTTTTGTTTGTGAACCGCCCCAATGCGGCCCCTTATCTGCAACATAATCTGTATGAAATTCATCACCGGGTGAAAAGGAATATATTTCTTTATAGATCAGATTTTGATCCCCGTTTGTAATTCCCGAACTGGAGATTCCTGCCAGAAAATGAACAGGACTGTTGTCAATATATTGAGGGAAAGAATAAAAATCGAACAACGTAATCATTCCAAAATGCTTACTCAGTTTAAAAACATGGGTATTCATCGGATGAGGTAAAAGAACACCAGAATTGCTTTTTGCCTGAAACGATATGTATTTTACTGAATCAGCCACTCCCAGCACCGGTTCAAAACCTAAAGATGTAACCGTTGCAAAAAGTATAGAAGTATCCGAAATCCCACAGCAAATCCAGGACTGACCCGGCTGTTGTAGCGTACTTATTCTTATTCCCTGATTGGCGGAGTTAAAAAAGAAATTTTCGCCTCCGAGTGCCGACATGGCAACTCCCATCCTGGAAGGGCCATAGGCATCGTAACACGATTCATACCCGTTTGGATAATTGTTTGTATCACTGATTTTCCTGATTTGGTGAAAACCATAATGATAGTTCCAGCCCTGGTGTACTCGCACCGAATCAATATTTACCACCCATGCTGTATGCTGCGTGTTTTGATTCAATGTTGAAGTATCAACAAAAGTGGCAGTTAAACCTTCGCGCACACATTGCCAATCCTGAGCCTGGATTTGTATAGGGATGCATAGAATTATCAATAGCAAAAACCTATATATGCTTTTCATTACCTTCTCGAATTAAGTTAACACACTATATAGACACTTGAAAACCGTTTTACCCCTACAGCAAATATCGAAAAAATTGAAATATTTTCGGTTTTTGTAAAATAATTTTAATTCAGTTATATATTAAATTGACATACAGTTACTTAAAAAAAATCAGAACCTTAATTCTCTTGCTTTTACTACAAAATAATTGCTGGTCAGGCACGACTAGAATTTCCACAAAGAGTATTAAACATTTTCCTGATTGTACCTTCATGTTCTCTGCGCCTCCCTGGTTTTCTTCCGTTAAAAAAATAATATCTGCGAAAAATCCTGAAATATCTAATCAAAAATTGTATTACCTTTGCCAGAGTTTTAAGAAAGATTCTCCTCCGGATTTTTTTATTCATAAAATAGATTTTCTGCAAGCCGGTTTTAATGCCAGGCAATAACAACAACGATTTCAAAAGCCTTCTTCGAAGTATAATTTTCCCAACCAGGCCTGCAATCAATATTTAAAAAGCATTCACAGTATGGAATACAACACCACCCGCGACTCACTGAAGATTTCAGAGTATGGCCGTAACATTCAGAACATGATCATGCATATTACCACGCTTGCCGACCGCGAGCAGCGCAACCGCATGACTGCTACACTTGTAAATATTCTGGCTATCATGAATCCGGATATGCGCGACCAGGTGGATATTAAGCACAAACTTTACGACCATGTGCACCTGATGTCGGATTTTACTCTCGATATCGATTCGCCTTACCCTGTACCACCGCGCCCTGAAGAAGCTCCGGCTCCGGCCCGGGTTCCATATACCCAGGAAAATATCAAACTGAGGCCCTATGGCAAATACATCCAACGGATGATCGAAAAGGCCGTTGAATACGAGGAAGGGGAAGAAAAGGACGAGCTCGTAAAAACCATCGCCAATAACCTGAAAAAGATGTACCTCAACTGGAACCGTGATTCGGTGAATGATGAACTTATACACGAGCATCTCAGCCTGCTTTCGGGTAAAAAACTTAAACTCCGCGACGACGACCGACTACATTCTACCACAGATATTCTGAAAGCCAATAAACAGGTTTTGGATAAACAGAAGCCAACGGCCTTCAAACGCCGCAAGTTTACCGGTAAAAACAACGAAAACAGTAACACCGGACGCAGAAAGAAATTCGGGAAATCATAATTTTAAAGACCCAAGTCTCAAAATCCAAATTCCAAATTCCAAAATTTCTTACTTCCAAATTGGGATTCTGAGGTTTGGGAACTATATTCCTATTCCCATAAGGGAAATTATTATAAAGGGGTTTTGTAAATATAGATCTTGCTCTCAAGTTTAAAAACAATTCTTTTCTTAATCCATCCAACTAACGGTCAAAATTTATAATTTCGGCACACTTAATAAATCCGAAATTATGAGTTCGTTCGAAATACAGGGTGGCCATCAGCTTAAAGGCAACATTATTCCGCAAGGTGCTAAGAATGAGGCATTACAGATACTTTGTGCGGTATTACTGACCTCCGAAGAAGTTACAATTCACAATATTCCCGATATAGTTGATGTAAACAAACTTATTGGCCTGCTTGGCGCAATGGGTGTTACTGTGGTAAAAACAGGCACAGGAAGTTACTCCTTTAAAGCTGAAACGGTCCACCTCGAGTATCTCGAAACTGACGAATTCCGTCACCTGGCATCAAGTCTGCGTGGTTCGGTAATGATCCTTGGCCCGCTGTTAGCCCGATTCGGCAAAGGAAGTATTCCAAAACCCGGCGGTGATAAAATAGGCCGCAGAAGACTTGACACTCATTTTATCGGTCTTCAGAAACTCGGTGCCGAATTCGACTTCGATTCGTCAAAAGGATTTACGCGTGTAAAAGCAGATAAACTCACCGGAGCCTATATGTTGCTTGATGAAGCATCAGTAACCGGTACAGCTAATATACTTATGGCAGCCGTGATGGCAAAAGGCCGCACTACCATTTTTAATGCCGCTTGCGAACCATACCTGGTTCAGCTAAGCGAAATGCTGGTGCGGATGGGAGCTAAAATTGAAGGTATTGGTTCCAATTTACTCAAAATCGACGGAGTTGACAATTTGAAAGGAACCTCACACACCCTTTTGCCTGATATGATCGAAGTCGGCAGTTTTATAGGACTTGCTGCAATGACTCAGAGTGATATTACCATCTACAATGTAAATTATCCAGCACTGGGAATTATTCCTGAAGTTTTCCGGAAACTGGGAATTATCATCGAGCAACGGGGAGACAATATTCATATACCGGCACAAGAACATTATGAGGTTGAATCCTTTATGGACGGAGGCATTATGACTATAGCCGATGCTCCCTGGCCCGGTTTCACTCCCGACCTTATCAGTGTTGTGCTGGTTACGGCAATACAGGCCAAAGGAAGTGTACTTATACACCAGAAAATGTTCGAGAGCCGTTTGTTCTTTGTTGATAAACTTATAGATATGGGAGCGCAGATTATACTTTGCGATCCCCACCGTGCAACGGTAATCGGCCTCGACCGGCAAAATAAACTCCGTGGTATCCGTATGTCGTCGCCTGATATCAGGGCCGGAGTTTCGCTGCTGATAGCCGCGCTTTCTGCTAAAGGAACCTCTATTATTGATAATATTGACCAGATTGATCGCGGTTACCAGGATATTGATGGGCGGTTGAGTGCGCTGGGAGCGAAGATTACGAGGGTTTGAGGATGGTTTAGGGGGCAAAAGGAAACAGAGAAGGGGAGAAACGGAGAAGGGGAGAAACGGGGAGGGGGAACGAAGAGGGGGGGACAAGGAGGCAGAAAACCAGGAAAAGACAGTAGTGCCCGGATTTTTGTGAAATGTTTTTGTGATATCAGAAATTATCGTTTAATATATTTCATTAGGTAGCTTACTCTGCCAAAATGGCTATACTCTTCTGAATGGCAGATTTTTTGATACTTCATACACGCTTTCATTTTTAATGCGCATCACTGATAATGTTAGGGATGCATAATTCTTTTAATAATACTGACTATCAGATAATTGGAAAATGTTTAATCGCATGAAACAGAAAAAGAATACGGATAAAGCCGAGAATAAAACAGTCAGCGAATCAACAACTGACAATATTGCAGAACAAAGTGAACAGTCTGCGACAGATCAACAGCAGGTAACTGAAGTGCCTAAAGTTTATACAGAAGAAGAATATCAACTGAAGGTTAATGAATTGAACGACAAATACCTGCGCCTGTACTCAGAATTTGATAACTTCCGTAAACGCACTTTACGCGAAAAAATTGACCTGAGCCGGACCGCTTCTGAGGATGTGATAAAAGAACTGCTTCCGGTGCTCGACGATTTCGACAGGGCAATGTCTGCAATGCAGGCAACCGATCAGATTGAGGCAGTTAAAGAGGGTGTTCAATTGATTCATGCAAAAATGAAAGCGGTATTCGCTTCGAAAGGACTGCAGGAAATAAAAAGCATAGGCGAAGAATTCAATACCGATTTTCACGAAGCAGTCACCAGCATTCCGGCACCTTCAGAAGAGCTGAAAAACAAAGTCCTGGATGAAATCCAGAAAGGATACATGATTCACGATAAAGTAATCAGGTTTTCGAAAGTAGTCACCGGAAGCTAAGCCAAACAATCCGCCTGTAAAAAAAACAGACTGCCTCATTCATACACTAAAATAGACACTGTGACAAAACGAGATTATTACGAAATACTGGGCGTTTCGCGCAATGCCAGCGATGCTGAACTCAAAAAGGCGTATCGCCAGATGGCGTTGAAGTTTCATCCCGATAAAAATCCGAATAACAAGGAAGCCGAGGACAAATTCAAGGAAGCAGCCGAAGCCTACGAAGTGCTCAGCGATACCGAAAAACGTCAACGTTACGATCAGTTTGGTCATGACGGCTTGCGCAACGGTGGCGGTGGTTTCAGCGGTGGCGGAATGAATATGGAGGATATTTTCAGTCATTTCGGTGATATCTTTGGCGGTGCATTCGGTGGTAGTTTTGGTGGGTTCAGTGGTCAGCAGCAGCGTGGTGGCAGGCGCGTTAACCGCGGAACTAACCTCAGGGTGAAAGTCCGCTTAACGCTTGAGGAAATCAATACCGGTGTTGAGAAGAAGATAAAAGTAAATAAATATATTTCCTGCACATATTGCAAAGGTTCCGGAGCCGAAGGCGGATCAGCTTACACAACCTGTCCTACATGCCGAGGAACCGGCCAGGTAACAAGAGTTACCAATACTTTCCTGGGGCAGATGCAGACAGCGTCAACCTGCCCCGCCTGCAGCGGTGAAGGTCAGACTATTCAGCATAAATGCGTTCACTGTGCCGGAAACGGCGTTGTGAAAGGCGAAGATGTGATCAGCATTGATATTCCTGCAGGTGTTTCGGATGGAATACAGCTTTCGGTAAACGGAAAAGGAAATGCAGCAGCGCGTGGCGGAGTTCCCGGAGATTTGATCATACAAATTGAAGAAGCACCTCACGAAAGTCTTCACCGCGAAGGCAACAACCTGCTTTACGACCTGTATATCAGTTTCCCTGATGCTACTTTGGGCAGTTCAGTTGATATCCCAACCCTCGAGGGGAAAGCACGTATTAAAATTGAACCCGGTACACAAGGCGGACGTATGCTGAGGCTAAAAGGGAAAGGATTACCTTCTATCAATTCGTATGGTAAAGGTGATCTGCTGGTAACAATTAATGTCTGGACTCCGCGCAGCCTCAACCGGCAGGAAAAAGAAATACTCGAAAAGTTACAGGGCGCTGAAAATTTCAAGCCTCAACCCGGTGCCCGTGACAAAGGCTTTTTCGACAGGATGCGTGAATATTTTCAGTAATAGCCCGAAACCTATAAAATCAGCGTTCCACTACCTGATATTATGAACTTATTCCGACAACAATTTAGCAACCTATAATCAAAAAGGTTGCTTTTTTGTTAACTAAACCAGTATGGATTAAAAATCCATAGGTTCAGATAAAAAATGAAATTTTTAAGTTTTTACCGCAAAGAGCAGAGAGATTTCGCAAAGAGCGCAGTGATTTTTCATAACAAATCAGGCTTGGCGTTCTTTGTGAAAACCTTCGCGTCCTTTGCGTTTAAAGTTTTTAGAAACTAAAGTTGCTGCAATAAATTGCAGGGTTTTAACCGATTTTTAAGATAATAAATTGAAATCAGGGAACAAATTCACTTAATTCGTATTTTTACCCTGTATTAAAAATTAAACCAGCTATTTTTACGACTTTATTAGCAAACAATGATACTACAAGCCAATTCAGTAACTAAAAATTTTGGCGACTTTACCGCACTCAACAAAGTGAGCATCGATGTTCCCGAAAACAGTATTTTCGGTTTGCTTGGCCCAAACGGTGCAGGGAAAACAACGCTGATTCGTATCATAAACCAGATTACCGGCCCTGATGAAGGTGAGGTAATTTTTGATGGCAGACCACTGCATCCCGATCATATCTCAATGATAGGATACCTGCCGGAAGAGCGCGGTCTTTACAAAAAAATGAAAGTGGGCGAACAGGCCCTTTACCTTGCCCAGCTGAAAGGACTCAGCCATCACGAAGCAAAACTAAGGCTGAAGAAATGGTTCGAGAAATTCGAAATCCAGGGCTGGTGGGATAAAAAAGTGGAAGAGCTTTCGAAAGGGATGCAGCAGAAAATTCAGTTTGTTGTTACCGTGGTTCACGAACCCAAATTGCTGATATTCGATGAGCCATTCAGCGGTTTCGATCCAATCAACGTAAACCTGCTGAGGGATGAGATTCTGGAACTTCGTAAAAACGGTGCAACAATTATTTTTTCAACACACAATATGGCTTCTGTCGAAGAACTCTGCGATAACATTGCCCTGATCAACAAATCAGTAAAAATACTCGATGGCCCGGTGAAAGAAATCAAACGCAACTATTTCACCAACAGCTACCAGGTGCAGTACCGCGATTTTAACGGCACTCCTTACCAATTACAGCATCCGGGTATTGAAGTGCTGAATTCGACGTATGCCGAAGGTATTTGCACAGCTACATTCAGGCTTGCGACCGACAAAGGCCCGAATGACCTGCTTATCGCGCTGCTACCCCATGTGAGTGTGATCACTTTCAACGAGTTGATCCCTTCGATGAACGACATTTTCATTTCAACTGTAAATGCTGTAAACGCAAATCATATCCTGGAATCCTGAAAAACAAAGCCATGAACAAGATATTTCTGATTATTCAACGTGAATACCTTACCAAGGTCAAAAAGAAATCGTTTATAGTTATGACAATTCTGGGGCCTATCCTGATGGCTTCATTGTTTGTTTTACCTGTATACCTTGCCAGCCGGCAGGATGATAAGCAGTTAATCACCGTACTTGACGAAACCGGGTTGTTTGTAAATAAATTTGAAAACAACGACAATTACACTTTTGTGCCGGTACAGGGCGAATTGCAGCAAACTAAGGAAACCCTTATGAAGGTGGGCAATTATATGCTGCTGCATATCCCGGCCACACAACTCAATATCCCTGACAATGCAATCATATATTCTGATAAACAACCAACTCTTAACCTGAAAGGATATATTTCAGGGGTTATGAGCCGTGAACTTGAGAAACACAAACTTGCCGCCGAGATCCGAAAAGAAATTATACGGAATACACCTGGCTACCAGGTTGGTAATGATACTACTTCCCAGGACCTGATGAGTGAAACCATTCTGAAAAATATACGTACCGACGTAAAAATAACTACATTTAAAACTGACGAAGCCGGATCGGAACAGAAAAGTTATACCGAGGTTACCATGGTTGTGGGGCTTGTTGCCAGTATTATGATTTACATGTTCATTTTCATGTTCGGCGCGCAGGTAATGCGTGGTGTAATCGAAGAAAAAACCAGCAGAATTGTTGAAGTAATTGTCTCGTCAGTGAAACCTTTCCAACTAATGATGGGTAAAGTGATCGGGGTTGCTTTGGTTGGGCTTACACAGTTCCTTCTGTGGATTGTTTTCACTTTTGTAATCATAACCGCCATACAAACAGCTTTCCCCCAGCAATTTAAGAAAACCCCGACAGAACAGGCAAAAATAGCAGGCAATAACAATGCACTTCCAAACGAATCGGCGGAGGCAACGCCCAATTCAATCTCCGCAGATACCGGAAATGATAAATTAGATGGAATATTTGAGGCATTTTCCTCCATTAACCTCCCGGTAATGATCACAGCTTTCATATTCTATTTCCTGTTTGGATACCTGCTGTATGCAGCCCTCTTTGCCGCAATTGGAGCAGCTGTTGATAATGAAACTGATACACAGCAATTTATGCTGCCCATCACGGTACCGCTGATTCTTTCAATTGTAGTTGCACAAACGGTAATACAAAACCCTGAAAGTCCGCTGGCATTCTGGATGTCGATGATTCCTTTCACTTCGCCTGTTATTATGATGGTGCGTATACCTTTTGGAGTGCCAACCTGGGAGATAGCCCTGTCAGCAGGCTTACTCATACTCGGTTTCCTTGGCACCACTTGGCTTGCCGCTAAAATATACAGAACCGGTATTCTTATGTATGGTAAAAAATCGAATTACAGAGAATTGTGGAAGTGGATCCGGTATAAAGGGTGATTAGTGATAAGTGACATGTGAATAAAGAATAATGAATAACGAAGAGATAATAACAAATCATGAAAAGTAACAATCACTTAACCTACTGGTAATCAGAAAAATAATTTCGTTAATCCTGACTTTACGTTCCTTATTCTATGAAGAATGGGGATTAAATGCTGAGGTTAAGTTAAGCTAATTTATCATACTGCAGCATCTCCCTAATCCCCAAACCCTAAACCCCAAACCCTCACAAAAATGGCCCGAATACTAATTATAGACGATGAACGTGCAATCCGAAATGCTTTACGCGAGATACTGGAATACGAAAATTACCAGGTAGATGAGGCTGAGGACGGTCCAAAGGGAATTGAATGGGTTGGTAAAGAAAGCTACGATGTGATACTTTGTGATATAAAAATGCCTCAAATGGATGGCATCGAAGTACTTGAAAACATTCAGAAAACCACTGATGCCCCGGTCGTTATGATTTCCGGCCACGGTACCATTGAAACTGCCGTGGAGGCCATCCGGAAAGGCGCTTACGATTTTATAGCAAAGCCTCTTGATCTGAACCGCTTGCTTATCACTTTGCGCAATGCTATGGACAAATCGCGCCTGGTTACCGAAACCAAAGCGCTGAAACGAAAGGTGAGCAAGCAGTATGAAATGATTGGCGAATCGCCTGCTATTGCCAAAATAAAAGAAATGATTGAGCGGGTAGCGCCAACGGATGCCCGCGTACTTATTACCGGCGAAAGCGGTACCGGGAAGGAACTTGTTGCCCGTTGGCTTCATGAAAAAAGCAACCGTGCATCAGGTCCTTTTGTAGAAGTAAATTGTGCCGCCATTCCTTCGGAATTGATTGAAAGTGTGCTTTTCGGACACGAAAAAGGCTCGTTTACTTCAGCTGTTAAACAGCGAAAAGGTGATTTTGAGCAGGCCACCAACGGAACTATTTTCCTCGACGAGATCGGTGATATGAGTCTTTCGGCACAGGCAAAAGTGTTACGTGCTTTACAGGAAAACAAAATCATGCGTGTAGGCGGAGAAAAAGATATCCCGGTAAATGTAAGAGTGTTGGCTGCAACAAATAAAAACCTGACTGAAGAAATTGAGAATAAAAATTTCCGCGAAGATCTATATCACCGGCTGAGTGTAATTCTGATTAAAGTTCCCTCGCTGAACGAACGCGAAGATGATATACCGATGCTGACCAATCATTTTGTTGAGCAAATCTGTGAAGATAATGGCAGACCTCCAATCCATTTTACCGATGAAGCACTCGAAACATTAAAAAAGATTAAATGGACCGGAAATATCCGCGAACTTCGCAATGTTGTTGAACGGTTAGTTATTCTTTGCGACCAGCAGGTAACGGCTGAAGATGTAGAGATTTATGCGCAGCCTTCGAGGAAATAATACTATTTTTCTTGAGCAGGTGAATTCAATTTTAGAGTACATCTCAGTAGTAAAAAAACCACGGAGGCACGGAGAGCACATAGGGACACTGAGAAATGTATACAAGAACTTAATTAATCATACGACTCTTAGGGCTTCTTAGTGAACTGAGTGCCTAAGTGGTTAAAGTTGTTAAATACTAAAACCCTTTCAAATCAAGTTCGTCCGTTTCGAGAATATTCACGTGCCTTCCCATCTTTTTCTGGATAACCTTGAAATGATGCATTTCTTCCTGTGTAATCAATGAAATTGCAATACCAGGCGATTCGGCCCGACCAGTGCGGCCTATACGGTGAATATAATCTTTGGGCGATCGTGGAAGTTCGTAATTTATAACGTAGGGTAAAAACTGAATATCCAGCCCACGGGAAGCCAGGTCGGTAGCAACAAGCACCCTGATTTCACCGGATTTAAATTTACTCAATGCATCAGTTCTTCCACCCTGGCTTCGGCCACTGTGAAAAGCAGCGGCGTTTATTCTATTAGATTTCAGCTTGTTAACTACATTATCAGCCCGCGCAACCGACGAAACAAAGACCAGAACCTGTTTCATCCTTTCATGTTTGATCAGGTACCGGAGTAAAGGTCCTTTACGCGCTTCGTCAGTGAAATATGCAATCTGTTTTATTAAATCTATATCCAGGTTTTCCTCGTCGATGCGGATAATTTCGGGATTCCGGAGTAGCAGTTCTTTAATGGCGATAACATCGTCGCTCAGTGTTGCAGAAAAAAGCAGGTTTTGCCTTCGCGAAGGTAAAAGTGCAAATATCCTATCCATCTCATCCTTAAAACCAAAATTCAGCATTTTATCTGCTTCATCCAGAACTAAAGTACCGACTTCGGAAAGTTTCGCAGCATTGGATGAAATAAGTTCGAGCAAACGACCCGGTGTAGCGACTAATATTTCAGTCCCATTCAATTGCTTCATTTGCGGGTTTATCGAAACGCCGCCATAAACCGCGAAAGTTTTTACTTTTCTGGGCAGATGCGCAGCCAGTGAATGAAAGACCTCACCCACCTGAATTGCCAGTTCGCGTGAAGGTACAAGAACCAAAACTTTTACATACCGTGTTTTTGCCCCGGGTTTGTATTGCTGAAACATTTCGAGTATCGGCAGCACAAATCCAGCAGTTTTCCCTGAACCTGTTTTGGCAATGCCAAGGATATCCTTCCCTTTCAGAATAACCGGTATGGCTTCCTGCTGAATGGGATAAGGCTTTGCATAGTTATGTTCAGCTATAGCTTCGATAAGGGGTTTTGACAAACCAAGAGAAGAAAACGGCATAAGGTGACTTCTGTATTTTTTATATTGAAAGGTAATTCATGCAAAAGTACAATTAAAAAACAGGTTACTGGAAATTTAAGACAGGGGAGTAAAGTCTCATAACCCATGCATGAATGCATAATCCCCACCATTTTTAAAAAACCAGTCTTTCAAAAAAAACTAGTTTAATTATTGAATTTTTTTCGGGAAAAATTGTAATTATCTAATAATTCTAATAATATTCTAATTATTTAATTGGCATTCAGTCCATATTATAGCTAATTTTGAAACTTGAAAGCAATTTCATCGTTTAATTAATTTTAACCAAACCCTATAAGTCATGAGAAAATTTACATTTCTGTTTGCAGTTATCGTATTATCAGCAATGGGCGTTCAATCGCAAACCTTGCCCTATAACGATAATTTTGAATCATATACCGTTGGAGGCTACATCGGTGTTCAAAATCCCACATGGTGGACAACCTGGAGCAATGCACCAGGAACAGGTGAAGATGCCGTGATAAGTTCCGCATTCGCCAATAGCCCTTCTAAATCAGTATTGGTTGATGAAACCGGAGGAGCAACTGACCTGCTTCTTAAACTCGGTGATAAGGCAACCGGAAAGTATGAACTCAAGTGGATGATGTATGTCGAATCGGATAAGTGTGGCTATTATAACCTTCAGCATTTCCAGTCTCCTGGAACAGAATATGCCATGGAAATATATTTCCGCACCAGCGGTAGTGGTGAATTACTTGCAGGAAGCGCAACTGCTATTCCATTTACATACCCTAAGGCAACCTGGTTTGAAGTCAAACATCTCATTGATCTCGATTCAGATAATATCAAGCTCTATGTGAATGGTGTAATGGTTCATGAATGGCCATTCAGCTATCAGGCCGGCTCAACCTCAGGAACAAAGCAATTGGGAGGCGTTGATTTTTATGCCGGTGCAAAAACCGGCTCAGGAGAATCGCCAAAGTTTTTCTTCGATGATGTTTCTTACCAGGTGATGCCAACCCCGCTGTTTGAAGAAGATATGGAGGACTATGCTCTGGATAGCTACCTTGCAGTTGAAAATCCTACTTGGTTCACTACCTGGAGTAATGCCCCCGGCACAGGCGAAGATGCTTTAATAAAAGGGGATTTCAGCCATAGTGCGACCAAATCAGCATTGATTGACGAAACCGGCGGTGCCACTGATCTTATCCTCAAACTGGGTGATAAAACTACAGGCCAATACGAACTCACATGGTGGGCATATGTCGAAGCTGACAAATGCGGATATTACAATCTTCAGCATTTTCAATCGCCGGGAACCGAATATGCCATGGAAGTATACCTCCGCACCAGCGGAGCAGGCGAACTCCTTGCCGGCAGTGCCACCGCAATCCCTTTCACCTATCCGAAAGCTACCTGGTTCGAGATAAAACATCTGATTGATCTGGATGCCGACAATATTCAAATGTACATAAATGGAGCAATGGTACACGAATGGCCGTTCAGCTATCAGGCAGGATCAACAGCCGGCACAAAACAGCTTGGTGGCGTTGACTACTATGCAGGAGCAAAAACAGGTACATCCGAATCACCAAAACTTTATCTTGATGATATCTATTTTGCTCAATTGGGAGCCCCAAGTGATCCGATTATAGAAGTTGATCCAACGATTATGACAGCTTATCTTTTACCGGAATCAACGCAAGTTTATCCGTTAACTATTTCGAATACCGGTGCATCTGATCTGGATTACGATATCAACATTATCTATGTCTCGGATTCTCCGGGCAAAAAAAATACGCTTAGCAATGTGGCTCCACTGAAACATTCTGTTATTTCAGCCTCAGAGTGTTCAGCTGTTCTTACCAACGGTTCATCACGTGCATCCGATGCCACAGCCGTGCTAAATTATGATGGCGATAATGCATCAGCAATTGGGTGGAATTCAGTACCAATTACCCCAACTGTGGCAGCCCGGTTCCCGAATGCAATGACATTGCCCTATGCCGGTATGTTAATTGAATCCGTTGATATTTTCATTAATCAGTTAAATTCGACAGGCAGTAACGAAATGACATTGAAGATCTTTGGAATGGGATCAACTTTTGAACCAGGCGTATTGTTGCGCTCGCAAACGTTCACTCCGGTTGGATCATCATGGGAACATGTAATTTTAAACGAGCCGTTGCTTATTAATGGTGAGGACTTATGGGTAGGCTACCAGTTTACACAGTCAGAGGCTGATATTTTTATTCCCGGCACTGATGGTGGCCCAAGTGATCCAAATGGCGATTTCATAAGTACCGGTGTTGGCTGGTCGCATCTCTCGAATAACCCTGCTTTAGCATACAACTGGAATATCAGGGCAAACCTCAACGGGGATGTTATGCCGCAATGGCTCAGTGTAAGCCCGATGAGCGGGACAATTGCACCCGAAGGCAACGAAATACTGGATGTTACATTCGATGCAACCGGACTTCTCTCCGGGGTATACGAAGGAATTATCAGGATACTTACCAACGATCCTGCAAATAAACAACTGGACGTTCCATGTATGCTTGCAATTTCTGTAGGCATTTCTGAATTGGACAAAGTTGCGGTATTGGTATATCCTAACCCGGCTGACAACCAGTTGAATATTATTTCGAATGACAAAATCATAAAAGTTTCTGTAATGAGTTTCAATGGGAAATTATTACTTACCGGTAATGGAAACTCAATCGATATCAGCAAACTTGCAAGTGGAGTTTATTTTATTCAAACCCAAACTGATAGAGGAATATCTAATATAAAATTCACTAAAAAATAATACCCTTAATTTTCAGAAAAAGCTGCCCTGATTTCCCGGGGCAGTTTTTTTTTGTGATTATCACGTTTTCTTATCAATAATTAACGGGATTGCAGTCAGAAAATTAACAAGGTGAAAGGCGAAAATCCCTACATCCGAATCTGTTCAATGAGATAGGATCAGGAAAGAGGCTTGCTGATTTCCTGAAACTTATCTTAATAAGCAGGCACTCCTCCATCAGGCAACTTCTCCGGCGCCCCAAATGTCGGATTCGTCAGGAAAGACTCATCGCGTAGTGTTTTTATAAATGCAATCAGGTCCGATTTTTCTGAAGGAGTAAGTTGAATCCCGCCATCGTATGCATGATGCATAAGCGGGTGTACGTTAGGCGACCAGATAATTCCTTCAGAATAAAAATCTATCACTTCTTCCAATGTCTTAAAGCGGCCATCGTGCATATATGGCCCGGTAAGTTCAATGTTCCGGAGCGTAGTTGCCTTGTAAGCCCCTTTATCTGAAGGATCTCCAGTGACCGAAAACCGGTCGCGCGAATCATTGAAAGAGGAATCTTTACCGTTATTGTAAAACAGGTTGGTCGTAAACAACGGGTTTCCCGAACCACCATGACAGTGGAAACAATCGGCACCTTCTTCTGTCATAAACAGCACATAACCATTCAGTTCTGATATTGTAAGTTGTTCTTCACCGCGCATATACCTGTCGAATTTCGAATCTGACGAAATAAGGGTGCGGGTAAACTGTGCAATTGCCTTACTTATGTTTTGCATGGTGACGGTGCGCGAACCAAACGCCTTTTCAAATAGATCAGAATAGCCAGGTATGCTCTGTATCAAAGCCTTGGTTTTGTTTGTATCACCAGCCATTTCATGTGGTGCGGTGACACCCATCCACACCAGTGCCTCAAGGTTCCGCCGTGATGCATCCGGATTTCCTCCTGAAATTGAGCCTGACCAAAGGTACCCCGATTCGTTCCACACCAGATTGATAAGCGGAAGTGTATAGTGCGGAGTCGGGACGCCTTTCAGACCAAAAGTCTTGCCACCAGTAAATTTCGGGTGATCGATACCAGCTTCGAATGACCTTGATTGGAGGTGACAGGTACCACAGCTCATCAGGCTGTCGGACTCAGTACGCCCCGAAAGACGGCCATCGTAAAATAAGTATCTCCCCAATTCTATCCCTTCAGTTGTCATAGGGTTATCTGCGGGAATATTCAATCGGGTAGGGAAAAACTTCGGGACTTTAATTTCGTATGGCGTTGGATTGTATTCAGAATCATCCGGTTTACATGCCGATAAAAATAACAGTACCAAAAGAGCAACAAGAAATGTTGCTCTGCCGGTAATTTGGTTTTTTGAAAATCCTGTTTGGGTATTCAACTCAGTAATCCTTTATATGCTGCGAAAAGTGTTTGCTTGCAGGTTAATGCAATATCTGGTCGGCAGTGGGTATCTCCAATCACAATTCAAAAATCAAAAATCACAAACCACAATTATTTTCATATTCTCCCTTCGCCCTTCTTATTTCACAGAACTTTAGTCGTGATAAACAATATCCTTCCCCACATGCGAAACCTGGAACGCATTTGCCCCGTTCTGGCAGGCTTTCGCCATTGCATCCTGGTTCTGCATAATTTGTCCGCCGATCACGTTCCAGTCCCAGAGGTTGGGTGCTTCAAACCATTTATCAATGTTCATGGTAATAGTGAACTCGTTGCTCAACGTGCCGGCGCTGATGTTAAGCGGCAGTGTTACGGTAAAATAGTTCTGGTAAAAAACCGTTCCAAACTCATTCATCCCGATTCCCAGGTGAAAGTTGAAAGGCTTGATTGTATCGCCCGAAGCTTTCCACTGACCATTCATTTTCATGTAATGATAGCCGCCGCCCATCATATCGGGCCAGAACATGTCCCTCTCAGGAGGATTTACAAACAAACCGGTTTTATTTTTAACCTCATTAATACCAACAACAAACGTAATGCTCTCGTACCCTGTTACCTTAAGACGATCCTTCGGTTTCCACTCAAGCGTTTCAGGGATATCGAGATCAATATAATGGATTGCATTGTCAGAGGAAATCGGGAATACCAGTCCATCAACAGTTTTAATGCTTACTTCCGAAATAAAGTATTGCAATTCATCAACCTGGTATGAATTTCCTGCCAGGTTGGTATAATTCATGGCCCCTTTCCAAAGATCAAAGCCATTTACTTTATGCGCAAATACGAATGTAGGCGCAACAGATTTTACACGTTCTTCCCCGCAGGAAGTCATTATCACCGCTATTACAAAGAGGAATAATGCTCCTCCGGTTCTTCTAATTCTCATGTTAAAAAATATTTATTCATCAGTAAAACGTACAAAATTAGCCATTATTACCCAAAACAGGATTCTTTGAACAAAATTTGGGAAACTGTTTCATTTTCAATCTTTGTCGGGAAGATATTGAACAGGATAAAGTGTTTATAATCCATGAGTGATTTGTGCTTATCTTTGCACCCCTTTAAAACAGGCCGCTGAGTGTTTTATAAAAGCTGTACTTTTTCGCACAATAGCACCAATGGTCTGGCAGACAAATAAAAAAACGTATAATGAAATTCAAAGCAGGAGATAAAGTAAGGTTTCTGAACTCAACAGGAGGCGGAACCGTAGTAAAAGAGATAAATGCATTTATGGTATCGGTAGCCATCGAAGATGGTTTCGAAATCCCTACCCTTACCAGCGAACTTGTTGCCATTGAACCAGGCGGAGCATCGGGTGACTTATTTTTGAATAAAAATGAGCGTCGTTCCGAACAAAAAGCTGAAGTAAAACCTGAGCCGGAACCTGAAATTATTCAAAATGACCGCATCAGCCGTATTGTGCAGAGGGGCGACGGACATGCAGCGCCTACCGGTGTTTACCTGGCCTGGGTACCTCAGGATCAGAACCGCTTGCTTATGGGCTCAATGGATGTTTTTGTAGTAAACAACACACCTAACGATATACTTTATACCTTTTTTCTAAAAAATGCGGAAGGGAATTTTTCCGGAATCGATTATGGATCAGTACCTTCCGAATCAAAGCTGGTAATCGAAAGCATTGTCCGCGACGACATCAGCATGTGGTCGAATGGGGTGATGCAGGTTATTTTTTATGCCGATGAAAACGAAAAAGTTTTGATGCCTGTAAGTGCTACATTCAGGATTAAAGGTTCCTTGTTTTACCAGGAAGGCAGTTATCACGAAACACGGTTCCTGGCTAACCAGCGCGCCATAGTTTATACTGTATGCGAACTGAACCGGGTCCCGAGTACCTACGAACAGATACTTAACGAAAAAGAGAACCGCGAACCACTTCCGGCCGCAGCCGAGCGTTTCAGACCCGAAACAGCTATTGATCAGCACCGCACGGCACCCAACGAAGCAGAGGTTGATCTTCATATTTCGGCTCTCAGGCAGGATTATACCAACCTTTCGCCTCACGAAATCCTCACCATACAACTGGGTTATTTTGAGCGGATGCTTGGAAGTGCTATTGCTTTCAAATTCACCAGGGTTGTATTTATTCACGGCATCGGAAATGGCTCACTGAAACAGGCCATTTTAAAGCGACTCCAGGAATATGAGGATATTGAATTCCGCACTGCGCCTTTTTCGAAATACGGCAATGGCGCTGTAGAACTGATAATCCACCGGAACCAGTAATCGGTCATTAATGAATTTGCTTTTGATTATAATTCTATAAATTCAGTTCCTGATGAAAAAAGTATTGTTATTACTGGCTGAAGGCTTCGAAATATATGAAGCAAGTGTATTTATCGATGTTATGGGATGGAACCTGGAGGAAGGCGACGGCTCAACACGCTTGTATTCCTGCGGTTTACAAAAACAAATAAAAAGCACTTTTGGCCAGGAGTTTATTGTTGATTTTACTATTGATGAAATCGAGGCTGGTGATTTTGATGCTTTGGCAATTCCCGGGGGATTTGAGGAATATGGCTTCTACCGCGATGCTTACAACGAAAAATTCCTCGAACTGATCAGCAAGTTTGATTCCGGGAATAAAATTATTGCCTCCGTTTGCACAGGAGCCCTGCCAATTGGGAAAAGCGGAGTGCTCAACGATCGCAATGGCACAACCTATAACCGAAATCCGCAACGCCACGAAACATTGCGCAGTTTCGGGGTAAATGTTCTTAACAATCCGGTTGTGGTGGATAAAAACATAATCACTTCGTGGAATCCTTCCACAGCCATAGAAGTAGCGTTCAATTTGCTGGCACTTCTAACATCGGAGGAACAAGCTGCTAAAATCAGGTATCTCATGGGGTTTGCAGAAATTGAACCGTAAAAATGATTTTTACCGTTTCAAATATTTATATTTTTGTACGTTTCCATTAAAGAGCCAAACCTTGAAAGCATCAGGTACTATTCAATTTACAAGCCAGACTTATCCGAATACAGAAACGTCGCTCTTTTCAATTGTTATTCCCACATGGAATAACCTGGAAATGATACAGTTATGCATAAGCAGCATTCTGAAAAACAGCACATTTAAGCATCAGATCATCCTCCATATCAACGAAGGGAGCGACGGTACAATAGCATGGGCCGAGGAGCAAAAAATCGATCATACCTGCAGCAAAGTTAATATTGGAGTGTGTTATGCACTAAATGCCGCAGCTGGACTTGCAAAAACAGCATACATCCTTTACCTGAACGATGATATGTACGTTTGCCCGGGATGGGATAAGTTCCTTTTGGAAGAAATTCAGTCTATGCCGGACAAATATTTTTTCCTTTCGGCCACTGCCATAGAGCCTGTTAATGCTGGAAAAAAGATTGCAATAGCACCTTTCTCTTTCGGAACATCTCCTGCTGATTTCCGCGAAAAAGAATTACTCAAAGAATTCGCTTCCTTACCTATGAACGACTGGAACGGAGCTTCGTGGCCGCCATGCGTGGTGCATCGCGATATCTGGAATGCCATTGGCGGATACAGCGTGGAATTTTTTCCCGGATTTTATTCCGATCCTGATTTTTCGATGAAACTCTGGCAACTCGGTATACGGAATTTTAAAGGCGTTGCGCGAAGCCGGGTATATCATTTCCTGGAACATTCGACCAAACGACTTGGTAATAAGAAAGTGATGAAAGGCAACAGGGTTTTCCTGAATAAATGGGGTATCACGGCCAGCATGTTTTATAAATTCTATTTGAAAATGGGCAGTGATTACAACGGCTCACTTCCTGAATTCAGTGAATCGCCGGCCTATAAACTTAAGAAATTCACAAGCAGTATTAAAAAAATATTTACCAATGGCACTGCTATTTAAAATTGAGTTAGTGCATTGAACTGACACTTGGACTCAGGAATAATTTATTAAAAATCTGAACAAATATATTTTCTGGTTACATCACATAGAGTATCGTTCTTAATATCTGGACATTATGGAACTCAAATCCGGAAATATCACGCTCCGCCCTTTACGCCTCAGCGATGCAGTTCGCCTGGCTGAACTTGCTAATAACGAAAAAATCAGTCGTAACCTCCGCGATGGGTTTCCACATCCTTATACATTAGCTGATGCTCAAAATTTTCTTCAGAAATTCACGAACCAGGACCCTGTTACGTTTTTCGGTATTGATTACGGTGGTGAATATGTCGGGAATATCTCTTTGGTTCCCGGGCAGGATATTTACCGGAAATCAGCCGAAATCGGCTACTTTATCGGGGAACCGTACTGGAATAAAGGCATTATTACTGCAGCAGTTAACCTTATTACCGATTACGGTTTCAATCAACTGGATATCATCAGAATACACACAGGAGTATTCGAATACAATTTTGCATCACAAAAAGTATTGGAAAAGTGCGGATTTATTAAGGAAGGAATTTTCAGAAAATCGGTTTTCAAGCAAGGGAAGTTGTGGGATGAAGTAAGGTATGCTAAATTGAAACCAGGCATAGATTAGCTGAATAATTTTTTTATACGGTTCTGGCCTTTAATTCAAAAACAATACTCTTTCCTTTTCCAAATTAGCTGTAATGGAGAACACTGATTATTCTAAGTGTTTCTCAGTGCCCTAAGTGCCTCAGTGGTTTTCTTTGTTTTAACAATCGTACATAATGAGTCACTTAATATCTTACCAACGTGTTTAATACAAACACTTTCCTGTTCTCTCTCTTTTTCCGTACCTTTGCCCCGGTGACAACCTGTTCTATCGTATCCCGTCCCGATTGCTATCGGGACGCGGGTAAGGAAAGTCAGGACAACACAGAGCACCATACTTCCTAACGGGAAGGTCCTGCGGCTGAACACCGTGGGAACAGCAAGTGCCACAGAAAATATACCGTCACGCCTTTGGCGTGATAAGGGTGAAAACGCGGGGTAAGAGCCCACGCCACGATGTAGCGATACACGTGAGGGTAAACCTTATGGGTTGAAAGACCAAATATACCGGGAGTAGCGTCGCGCAAGCGATAGCTGAAAGGGTTGCTCGCCCGATGCCCGGGGGGTAGGTCGTTAGAGGCCGTCAGTGATGGCGGTCCCAGATAAATGATAGAAGCCTGAAGGCCGGCAACAGGCACTAAGGAACAGAATCCTGCTTACAGGGTTGTCACCTAAGTGTTGCATATTTTGTAGGGGTTTGGGGTTAGGATTTGGAGGTTAGGGATTTGGGAATTTATAGATCAATGAATTATGGTAAACTGTATGACTTGTAAAACTGTTATACACAACCAAAAAAAACTCACAATGAAACACTTATCAATACTTGTAATTTTCCTTTTACTTCTTACTGCAGGCAGCATTGCACAGCAAGTGCCGAATGGCAGTTTCGAAACCTGGACCAGCGGCGAACCTGACCAATGGAATACTACGAACACAAATCTGCTGGGCCTGGTTGATTTTACAACCGTCACAAAGGACCTTACCAATCCACAGCAAGGCTCAGCTTCTGCCAAACTTACCGTAGTAACAAAAACTATCCCTTTTGTTGGCACCTACACAATACAGGGTGCTTTAACGCTTGGCACACTGAACATTGACCCTGTTGCACAAACAGCCATCCTTACCGGAGGCTATCCTTTTACCGGCATGCCGCAAAAGCTTACAGGATATTTTAAATACCAGCCGGTTGGCAACGATACCTGCTACCTGGGCTGGGGCTTAACGCGGCGGAATAACGGAGTTCAGGATACGATTGGCTTTGGGGCCATAGATACAATGGGTACCTTTAATACATGGACCTATTTTGAAATTCCACTCGAATACCTGATATGGGAATCACCGGATACAATGAATATACTTTTTGTAAATTCCAATCCACTGGATGGACAGAACCACACAGGAACCAAAATGTGGGTTGATAACCTTTCTTTCGTGTACGGAACAGTTGGTATTGAAGGAGTTACTTTTGCAAAAGGACTGAATATTTATGCCGAACCCTTTGCCAGGCAACTGATTCTTACAACATACTTTGAAAAACCGGAAAACCTGGATATAAGCCTGTATAATATGGCCGGAATGGAAACAAACCATTGGAAAAGATCCATGCAGGTAGCTACAGAGAAACTGGACATGAACAATCTACCGCCCGGGACCTACGTGATACGGATTTCGTCGGGTAACAGGCTGATTGATTCACGGAAGATTACAATACTGAATTAACTCTCCCGGATACTTATGATTTAAAAACTACTCCTGATTCTGAAAAAGTCAGGAGTTTTTCTTTTGCGTCCATTTGTATTTCATTTGTGTTCATTTGTGGATTAAATTCCTGTATTTCAACAAATACCATATAGTTCAGGATTTTGCGAATTCCCAAATCTTCATAACAACATACTATCCGCTGATACATTGCGTTAAGTTTTCAAATTACCACTGTTGATAAGTTACTTTCCCCCAACTCAACGCTGCTGCCATAATACAGTACCTTTAATCCTGATTTTCAGCATTTAAATATGAATATAATCCGAAAAGTAAGCGTATCAGTTTTTGTACTGGTCGCATGTATATTTTTGCAGGCAACTGCACAAAAAACCAGCATATACAGCAACCCTCAAGCTTCTTACGATCAGGCTGTTGACCTGTATACCAAAGCTAAATACGGCTCAGCCCTTGTGATGTTCGATGAACTGGCAACAGGCGAAAACTCAAACATAAAAGCCGGTTCTGAATATTACGCTGCCTTGTGCGCTTCACAACTTTTTCACCCGGATGCAACAAAACGCTTCGGGAAATTTATCGATACCTATCCACAAAATGCCCAGGCAAACGATGCGCACTTTGAATTGGGAAAATTGCAGCTGACCAACAAAGATTACCGTAAAGCTCTCGAAAGTTTCAATAAAGTTGACCGCTACGAGTTAACCCCTGAACAACTTAATGAGTATTATTTCAAGATTGGTTATGCCAATTTCAAGACCGACAACATGAAGAAAGCACGTGAGAATTTCTCACTGCTTATTGACAAACCCAACAAATATAACGTCCCCGCCAATTACTATTATGCCCATATAGCGTATTCCGAAAAAAACTACGAAAATGCACTGAAGCATTTCGAACGCGTTGAGCAGGATGAAACTTTCCGTGATGTGGTGAATTACTACATTATTCAGATCTATGCATTGCAGGGCCGCTACGATGAACTGATTACCCGCTCGTTGCCTTTGCTCGAAATGGCCACCGATAAAAGGACTGCCGAAATCGCTCGTCTCACCGGGGATGCCTATTTCCATAAAGGAGAATATAAAAATGCCTTGAAATATTTCAACAAATACCTCGATTCGAAACCTGCATCCGTTTCGCCGGTTGATAATTACGAAATTGCGTTTTCGCATTATAAAAATGGGGATTACACCCAGGCAATCAAATATTTTCAGTCCGTAGCAACTTCGAAGGATTCGCTTTCGCAGAATGCATATTATCACCTCGGCGATTGTTACATAAAAACCAACCAGAAACGATTTGCTTTCAATTCGTTTAACTCGGCATTTAAATTAAAGACCGATCCGGCATTGACCGAAGAAGCTCTTTTTAATTACGCAAAACTTGCTGTTGAGCTTTCGTACAATCCTTATAACGAAGCGGTTAATGCATTGCAGGACTACCTTGCAAAATATCCCGAATCGGTCCGCCGCGATGAGTTGTACGGTTACCTTGCCGATTTGTATCTCCTTACTAAAAACTACAAGAATGCGCTTACCAGCATTCAGCATATTAAAAAACGAAACGGAAGGTTAGATGCAGCATACCAGCGTATCGCATATTACCGGGGAATTGAATTGTTTAATGAAGCAGATTATGATGGCGCCATCACACTTTTCGCCCAGGCGCGTGAGCTGACCTCGGATAATTCCATTAAAGCCTTATCGTCCTATTGGGCCGGTGAAGCTTATTACCGCACAGCCCGCTGGGACAAAGCAATTGAATCGTACAACAAATTCCAGGTTACACCCGGGGCACAGAATGAATCCTTCTTCAACACGGCAAATTACAACATCGGCTATAGTTATTTTAAAAAGAAAGAATATGCCAAAGCAGCAACCAGCTTCCGTAAATACCTGTCTGCCAAAGGAACACAGGCAAAATTAGCTGGTGATGCCAACCTCCGCCTTGGAGATTGTTATTTTATGACAAAGGAATATGCTACTGCTGTTGAATTTTACCAGAAGGCTGTAGCAGCACGTGTTACCGATGCCGACTATGCCCAGTACCAGACAGGTATAAGCTATGGTGTGCAGGGCGATATGGAAACCAAGATTGCCACTTTGCGCAAAATGCTCACCACTTACAGCAAATCAGCATATACCGATGATGCATTGTATGAAATCGGTTTAACCTTTAACGTAATTGACAAGGACAGTGAAGCACTCACCTATTTCCAGCGTGTTGTTAAAGAATTTCCGAACAGCACCTATGTTAAAAAATCACTCCTGAAAACCGGGCTAATACTCTTTAATCAGAACCGTGACCAGGAAGCACTTACCACACTTAAAAGAGTTGCAAAGGATTATCCCGGCACACCCGAATCGAAAGAAGCCTTAAACAGTATCAAGAGCATTTACGTGGAGATGAACCAGGTAGATGAATATATGGATTTCACAAAACAGGTTCCCCAGGCTGACATCTCGCGCTCCGAGCAGGATTCGCTTACATATATTGCTGCTGAAAACCAATATATGAACGGCAATTGCGAAAAAGCTGTTGAAGGATTCGCAAAATACATCAGCAAATTCCCGGAAGGTTCTTTCATCCTCGAATCGAATTTTTACAAAGCTGAATGCGATTACCGTTCGCAACGTTTCGACCAGGCATTGAAAGGATATGAGTTCATCATCAGCCAGCAACGATCGAGGTTTACATCCAACGCGGCATCACGGTCGGCACATATTCATCATACCCGCAACAACTTCGAAGCAGCTCTTGAAGCGTATATCCGTCTTGAGGAAACAGCTGACCAGCCCGGCATGATCCTCGATGCTGTAAGCGGTCAGACACAATGCAACTTTGCCTTGAAACGCTATGGACTTGCCATCCAATCGGCTCAGAAATTGCTCACGCTCGACAAACTGACTCAAAACCTGGAGACCGAAGCTCATGTTATTATTGCCCGTTCAAGCTATGAACTTGGCAATAAAGAACTTGCCAGGAAGGAATTTGAAGAAACACTGAAGCTTTCGAAAAACGAGATGGGCGCCGAAGCAAAATTCATGCTTGCCCAATTGGAGTTCGAAAACGGGAAATACGACGAATGCGAAAAATCAGTTTTCTCCCTCTCCGAAAATTTTGCTTCTTACGATTATTGGGTTGCAAGAGGATTCCTGCTGCTGAGCGATGTATATATTAAAAAAGGGAACACGTTCCAGGCAAAGCAAACCCTGCAGAGTATCATTGATAATTACGAAGGCCAGGACCTGGTTATGATTGCCCGTGAAAAACTGGCTGCAATAGTCGAAACAAATTAATTACATGAAAGCAGGATTTCAGAATGTTGTTTACAAATTCATTTTCAAAATGCATATGATAAAGTCAAAATATAAAACCACACGCTTTGCACTGATTTGTTTTCTGGCAGTTGTATTTTCGGGCACTGTTCAGTCGCAGGTGAAAACCTACAACGAAGAAATCACAGTTGTAGCACCGTTCGATCCGATTATTCCCGACGCGTTTAAAATAAGTCAGAACCCGGCGATTGACGATACAACTACCTCCGTTCCTGCCATGAACTACAATATCATGCCCAGGATTGCCAGTGTGAAGCCGGTTATTGATCCGTTGCCAGCCGTTAAACTAATTGCTGAGCCGTTAAGCAAGCTCTACCGAAATTATATCCGTGCCGGTGCGGGTAATTACTCAGCCTTGTACGGTGAATTATTTATGAGTTCACTGCGATCGAAAAAGCAACTTATTTCTCTGCGCCTTAAGCATCAGTCGGCAGCAGGAACAATTGAAGATTACGGACCACCTGCAAACAGCCGGCAAGAGGTTGAACTGAAAGCTTCGAAATATTTCGATCAGCATACCCTCAGCGGAAGTGCATATTACTACCGCGACGGGCTTCACCTTTATGGGTACAAACCTACTGATTTCCCTGATACCGTGATCGAAAAAGATGACGTAAAACAGCGTTACCATACAATCGGTGCAAATGCAACCTTCGGAAGCAATTATAAATCAACAGATGAACTGAATCATACATTCGGGCTTTCATACTACCATATGGCCGGTGTCAACGAGATGAAGGAAAACAATGTTGAATTCACGGCAACGCTCGATCAGCGCTTCGATCTGTTGAAACTTGATGATGACCAGGTGCTGGGTCTCACGGCAGGATACAGTTTCCTTAACCAGCACGATTCACTCGGGCATATCAACAGCGGCATCTTCCTGATCAATCCGTTTATTAAAGCCGACTATAATGAGTACAGTTTTATGGCCGGTTTCAAGCTTAACATTGCCTCCGATTCAGTAACAAAAGCTCACTTTTACCCGGTTGTTGAAGCCCGCCTCGAACTGATCCCGGACGCACTAAAAATTTACGCCGGTTTCAACGGGGGGATGGAGCGTACCTCGCTACAAGGAATAACTGAACAGAATTTATATATCAGCAGTGTGATGCCATGGAATTACGTGTACGATAAATTCAAAGTTTATGGCGGATTCCAGAGCAATATCAGCCGCAGTTTCAATTTTAACGGAAGCATTTCGAGCAGTGCATACGAAAATTACCCCTTGTTTGTAACCGATACTGCTTCGTACCTCAACAATACGTTCACGCTGCTTTACGACAATATTAATGCCGTTAAACTGCAGGCAGAACTCGAATTTATAAAATCGTCGCGTCTGCGCCTGGCAGTAACCGGAACATATAACCATTATAAAACTGTTAGCCAGGAATATGCATGGTACAAACCGGCCTATGAATTAGGATTCTCAGGAAGGTATGACATTCAGAGCAAGATCGTAATCACTGCAAAAGCAACTGTAAATGGAAAGGTGTGGGCTTTGGTGCCTGTTCCTGATCCTAATATTGATGGGATGGGTGTGACGCAATATATACTGGAAGCGCAGGAAATCAAAGGGTGGACTGATATTAACCTGGGTGCCGAATACCGTTTCAACAAGGCACTTTCGTTCTGGCTCAATTTTAACAATATCACCAACAGCAAGTATTACAGGTGGAATAATTACCGCTCGTATGGGATAAACCTGCTTGGAGGTGTTAGTTATTCTTTTTAAGGGTTTGGGGATTAGGGGTTTGGGATTAGGGTGGCTGAATTATCCACTGAAACGTCAAACTGCTTTCCTTATCGGGAAAAAACACAAGACCACTTAATCAACAATTATTTCTTCCGGTACCATAGCCCTTTGTTTTACCACTACCTTCTTTTTCCAGTTTCCTTTTAAATAATAAAGGTACGAAAGCACCATCCCGATAAACCATGCCACCGGAATTGACCACCATATTCCGGCTACGCCAAAATACCGCGACATAATCCAGGCTGCCGGAATCCGTATAGCCCAAAGCGCGAACAAGGTAATAAACATAGGAACAATAGTATCGCCGGCACCCCGCATCACCCCTCCTATCACGAACATGGTGGAAAAAAAGATATAGAATGAACTCACGATCACCAGATATTGCGCACCAATATCTATTACTGCGGTGTCAGTGGTGAAAAGTCCCATCAGCGGATGACGGAAAATGATAACACCAAGGCTGGTTAAAAGTGCCAATGCTCCTGACATCATGAATGTTGCTTTCAAACCTTGCTTTACTCTTTCCGGTTTATTGGCTCCCAGGTTCTGCCCTACAAAAGTTGAAAGTGCCGCCCCGAAATTCATGGCTGGCATTCCGGCCAGTGAATCAAGCCTTCCGGCGGCACTGTAGGCGGCTATAACATTGGTTCCGAAATCATTTACAATCCTCATTATTGCCAGCATTCCAAGCGAAACAAAGGTTTGCTGCAGGCCTGTCGGCAAGCCTATCAGCAGGCTCTTTTTGAAAATTGCCCTGTCGAAAACTAATTTCAGGCTGTTGAGTTTCACTACTTCGTGGGTACGGTTCAGGTATAGAATTCCTGTTATGAAAGCACCGGCCTGCGAAATTACTGTTGCCCAGGCTGCCCCGGCCACACCCCATTTGAAAACAGCTACGAAAAGCAGATCGAGCAGCACATTCATCACCGTTGAAATGATAAGAAAATACAAGGGCGTTTTTGAATCGCCTAATCCCCGCAAAACAGAACTTATGCCGTTAAACCCGAAAAAGAAGATCATTCCGGTAAGGTAAATATTAAAATAGGTTATAGCCTGCGGCATAACATCTTCCGGAAGTTTAATAAGCCGGAATATCGGGCCACTGAGTGTAATCCCCAGCACAGTCACAATAATCGAAGCTACGAAAAGAAAAATATACATGGTATCGATTGACCGTTTTACCATTTTCATGTCCCTGGCACCGAAATACTGTGAAATTATAATGGTGGTACCCATAGCCACACCCACCACGAAAGAAATAAGCATAAAAATAAGCGGAAACGATGCCCCGACGGCTGCAAGTGCTTCTTTACCAACATAGCGGCCAACAACAATACTATCGACAATATTGTATAATTGCTGAAACACGTTACCAATAAGCATCGGAATGGCAAATTTAAAAATAAGGCTTCCGCTGTTGCCTTCGGTAAGGTTCTTCATCAGAAAGTTTCTTAAAAGAAATCACTTTGTTGCCCTCATTCGCAACATAAGTCAGCATTTATAATAATGAACAGAAAACAGGAATATACACCGTGGTATTTATGCGAATAAGAATTCAGAACCACGAGGCATTATCAAATTATCCCTGACTTTATATTTCAGTTTAAATGAATAATTTTCAGGAAAGCAGGTCGGCTTTCATCTGGGCAATCATCCTGGAGCTGGATTTCTCAGCACACTCGATAAGTTTGGGGAGTTTGTCCTTGTTTTCGGAACTATGGGCAATGTCTTCAATCATTTGCATTGCCTGCTGAATACCGGGTGCACCAAAAAACGAAAAATGTGGTTTAAGTTTATGAGCCTGTTGCCTGAGTGTCTCCATTTCATCCTCTTCAAAAGCCCTTTTAATTGCTGATATCGAGCCGGGTGTATTGGTAACAAACATTTCAACAATTGAAAGCACAAATTCAGGATCATCAGCCTCAAACATTTCAAGAGAATATAACTTATCCTGAATATGTCCGTTTATCGGGATATCATTCATTGCGGAAGCACAAAAATCGGGCTCACTTTTTAAATATCGCGATAACCTCGTTTTAAGTTCACGCTTGGTAATAGGCTTCTGCATGTAGTCGTCGAACCCGGCAGCGGCAACAATGCTCATTATATTATCGTCGTTGTGCGCCGTAAGGGCAATAACAACATGGTTTTGACCATTAAATTTCTGCCGTTTTCGGAGTATGCCTGCAGCTTCAAGCCCGGTAGTTCCGGGCATTTCAATATCCATTAGGATAATGCTTGGTTCAATTCCTTCAATCTGGGAAATTAGTTTATCTGCACTTTCCATGCACAAACAATCATACCCCATTTGTTTCAGATATTTTGAGAAAAGAAGACGATCAGAATCAGAGTCTTCAACAAGTATTATTGTCCGGTTAAGGATCATCGGGAGTAGATATTCGTTAGAGATTACAAATGTAATAAGTATTTCATTATGAAACACATCTGATGTTAAAAATCGGAGTTTTCGCGCTGTACAAGTGCTTTGGTCGATAAAAGCCCACAAGCTGCATCAATGTCGAGCCCGCGCGAAGCCCTCAATGTTGTAACAATGCCCTTATCAATGAGTGCTTGCTGAAATTCAAGCAATCTTTTCTCATCGGTTGGCGGAAGAGGGGCATTGGGAACCGGGTGAAAACGAATCAGGTTTATCCTGCAACGGGTTTTATTCAACAAGCGGGCAAGTTCTTTTACATGTTTGGGAGTATCGTTTAATCCGCCAAAAACAATGTATTCAATTGAAATCCGGCGGTATTTGCCTGGATCAGCTTTATTGATTGCTTCAATTACATCCTTTATCGGGTAAACATGCTGAACCGGCATCATACGGCGGCGTTCCTCATCGAAAGGTGAGTGCATGCTTACAGCCAGGTTACATTTGCTCTCGCGAAGAAACAATTCCATGGCCGGGATAATACCAATGGTCGAAACCGTTACCTTACGTACACTCAAACCAAAACCATATTCCGAAGTAAGTATTTCCTGGGCTTTCATAACGGCTTCGGTATTATCGAATGGCTCGCCCATACCCATAAAAACAATGTTTGTAATATGCTCTCGCTCGGGAATACTTCGCAGTTGGTTAAGGATCTGCCCTGCCGAAAGATGAGCCTGGAAACCTTGCTTTCCGGTAGCACAGAAAAGGCAGCCCATCTTACAGCCGACCTGCGACGAAACACAGAGCGTATTGCGTCGTTCATCAGGAATGAAGGCCGTTTCGATAAACTTGTGGTTGCTTACCGTGAAAAGATACTTTTTTGTTCCATCAGCAGATTGCTGAACTTTTCCCGGTGAAGTAACTCCCAGTTCAAAATGTTCAGCCAGTAAAAGCCTGGATTTCTTCGAAATATTCGTCATTTCCTCAATCGACTGAATATTCGTTTTGTAAAGCCAATAGGCAATCTGGTCGGCAACAAAACCAGGGAAACTGAATTTTTCAGTTATCAGCTTTAAATCAGGAAGGGTTTTGCCCAGTAGCTGATCTTTTTCGGAAATTGTTTCGATGGATGACATTTAATTTCAGAAATAAATTTCGGCCACAATTTTACTGAAAGGGATTCCTTTACTAATGAGAATTTCCCGGCATTCAACAACCATTTCGGCACTTCCGCAAAGATAATACTTTTGGTCCATTGGCAAATCCTCAGCATCTTCGAGATATTGGGTAACACGTCCGTGATAAATACCTTCACCCTCCTGCTGCGAACAACAGCGTACATATCGTGATCCGAAATCGCTACTCAGTTCATCGCTGAAATAAAACGAATCGAGTGTACGGCCTCCATGAAAAAGAATTTTATTCCCGCCCATTCCCGAACGGTACATACTGATAAACGGTGCTATTCCGGTACCTGCAGCAATCCAGTAAGCCGGTTCAGAAGAACCTTCATAGGTACCGAATGGAACAGAAATCCATAGTGTATCTCCTGGTTTCAGGATAGCCAGGTTGGGAGTTAGCTTTCCACCTGGTTTTATATTGTAAAGTATATTTACATTTTCATCATTTTCACCTCTTGCAATGCTGTAAAGGCGGGCATCATCATTTGGTGACATAGCCAGCCCCAGAACTTGCCCGGCACGGAAAACAAAATCGCGTTTAAATGAAAGAACAAAAACATTATGCGAAATTTCAGTGTTCGATATGATTGTAACTGATTTGAGTTTTATTAGTGGTTTGGTTTCAACAGTGCTCATTATATGTGTCTAATTATTTTTAGTTATTATTAAACGAACGAATAATGAATTGGTTCATAAGGCCTAAATTTATATTTCTCAAAATGCATTTCTTCACAAAATATAAGACCCTATGTTTAAATTTGGTAAATAAGTACAACAAGTTGACTAAAAGTCAGAAGACAGAAGTCCGAAGACGCCTGCCTGACTGCATCTTGCAGGCAGGGAAATATCCTGAAGTGAGGTCAAGTTTTAGTTAATATTTTGGTTATCGCCCCTCTCCGTTTCTCCCCTTCTCCCCTCTGAAAGTTATAAATAGTAATTTTAAACAGACTCTAAGACCGGCATCAAAATTTGAAATAATTTTCAGTACGCCGAATAATTGAGTAATTTTAACCCTGGATTCAACATATCAAAATGATGATAATACAACACCTATGAAAACCTTTTTTGAGTTCCTGCTCATTTTTTCCCTAGTATTATCTTCGATACTACTACATAGTCAGACAAGCTGTAAGGTTTTGAAGCCCGAGATATCAGTCACTTATGAAGGTAAATGCAAAAACGGGCTTGCCCATGGGAAAGGGATCGCTACTGGAACCGACCGTTACGAAGGGCAATTTGTTAAAGGAAAACCCCAGGGTTCGGGTACATATACCTGGGCAAATGGCGACACCTACCACGGCGAGTGGACTAACGGAGAGAGAAATGGAATCGGTAAATACAGTATGAAAGTAAATGGAAAAGACAGCGTTCAGGATGGGCTGTGGCAAAATGACGTTTATATTGGGCCTAAACCTAAAGACCCCTATGTAAGCTACAAATCAGGCATAGATAGATATACTTTCCGGAAAAACAATACAACTAAAAGCAGGGTGCTTATCGATTTTACTCAGAATGGGATCAGGAACAGGGGAATTACAAATTTGCTTATGTCAACCAGCAGTGGCAGCGAAACCAAAGTTGGCGAATCGATCGGATATGATTTTATCACTTTCCCAGTGTCAATAAAAGTAAGATATACTTCTCCGAACAAACTGCAAACCATTTTTTACGTTGTTGAGTTCGAATTCGAAATTTATGAACCCGGAGACTGGAAGTTAGAACTGGAAAATTGAGGCGAGGCTTAACTTTCAGGAAAACATAACGTTTTATCAGAATTTTAAAACTAACTTTATCCAGATTCGGCACTATTAAGTGTGACGCAGTATCTGATAATTAAACATTATTTAACCAACTTACTCTTCATCAGTTTCAATTTCTCTTTATCGTTAAGGTCATCCTGGTAGTTATGCAATGGTTTTTCCCAGGCACCATACATAGGGTTGGGTAGAACAATAAATTTTTGACCGAATTGTTCCCTGTTATCTGTAACTGCCGCTTTCCCATTATTGCTGATCCTGTCCTCGAATATTTCAGAGAAATCATTCAGATTATCGCCAATCAATAATATGATCTCGTGGTTTTCAGACACTTTTGCCCTCCTGCCGGTTTTTGAGCTGGTATTGCCGGTGCTGTATGCTAAATCACTTCGTGTTAGCAGATGATCTTCAGTAGCAAACGGGAAGCCCTCATTATGAAGATTTTTGAGCGTTACCGAACGTTCATTGTCATCGCGGTTAGTGATATAGAAAATTTCCACATTCTTCATTTGTGCATATTTTGCAAATTCCAAAGCTCCAGGTAAAGCTTTTGCACGTGCTTCCTTTGTCCAGTTATACCAACCGGACATATTATCGCCTGAGTTGATAACGGCTGTTTCGAAAGGGCTGTTATCAAGCATGGTTTCGTCAATATCGACGACTACGGCCAGCGACTTACCCAATGTATTTTTTATTACCGCCTCATCAAGCCTTTGCTGAGCAATATTAAAACCCTGGTAATATAATGCCGTCATTTCAGCTGAATGCTGAAACCATGCAACTGCCATCACCAGTTTATCATTTTCGCTGCAGTCGGTAGAGGCAGTTTTTTGAACCGATTTGCACGAAATCAGGATAACTGAAACAAGCAGTAAGGAAAGAATTTTTGTTTGCATAAATTAAATATTTAAGAAAGAAAAATTACTTCAAAAGTAGCAGGTTTTGATCAGCCTTTTAAGCATCAATCCAAAAGTAAAGGAAAGGCAATACTCAAGGTTCACAATAAACTACATGAAAGCTTAAAATAAAATATTACCATACAAATACTGAAATTACTGCCAGCACTATAGCAATAGCTCCAAGTATCATGACAACTTTATTTTCATAGGCCAGCAAACGGTCACATTCGGCAATCTGATGTTTTACCTTTTCCGTTTCAATGTTTAATTTCAGGGCTTTCAAGTACCCGTTTTTGGCTTGTCTCAGTAATTCGATTTTAAAAAAATCATCGGCATGACGCATCATTTCGATGAATTCGGATTCAGCAATGCTGAGCTGGATTTCGGATGTATTATGGTTCATTTCTTCTGTTTCTGGTCATCACAAAAATAGTCAAACCATGAAGTAATTCCTAACACTGCTTCGAATTAAGTGGAGTTTTACTATGATTGGGATAATTCTTTTAAGAGCAATAAAAATCTCTACATGCTTGAGGCTGGCAAGATTTCTACTATGATCCCTCAATGAATTTTGCACCCGGACTGCCCAAGTCGAATAGGACCTCAAAAATGCTGCAATTTCCATGCTAACAGTATACCTATCATTTCTGTTTACGTCTGAAATCCCAAGGGGCCATAGGTTTAGACTGTTTCCACAAGCCGACTTTGTTTTTCCGCGCTTCGAGTTCTAATTGTGCAAGTGCAGTATCGGCATTGAAAGCAGCATAATGCCAGGCTAATCCCAGGCGGATTAATTCCTTATTCAAACAGAGATCATCAACATAAACAAAAGCGAGTGTCCGTCCATACATATCCTCCCCGACTTTTTCTATCCTTACCTGCTTCTTAAAGCAAAAGGCAACGGTTGCCTGTTTTGCAGAATCACCGTACTCCTGCTGCAACTCCGGACAATCAATGCCCTCCAGCCGAACCCTGAGTTGAGTATTATCATCGAGCAATACCACAATCGAATCACCACTGTTAACACCTATAACCTTAGCTTTGAAGGAACCAGGCACAGAAATCAGCGCAAAAAGCAAAAGCAGAATTAAAGTTTTCATAGGTACATTTTATGTTTTATGGTTCAGATGCTGCAAAATACCTGCCGGGAATGCCGGGTTAATATAATGTCACATTTTGAGTTAGAGTTTGGCCGTTGTAAAAATAATTTTAACGCTTCGATGAAATCGTTCCGCTAAATTGCTTATCATGACTTTACATAACCTGAATGAAGCAATTTTTCCCTTTAAACTCTTTTAGCAACATTATTTCTGGGTTTAACCTCCATGAGGACTTCAGCATAGCCAATTTATTTCTTCGGAATTTCAGGTTCGTAAGTTTCTTTATGCTGCCAACAATACTTTGACCCTTTCAGAGCTACCCTGCTGCATCTTTTCCCCGAATTGGTAATTGCCTGGCATTGTCCATCCTGAATCGTATTTTCAGAAGCCTTTGCTTTTTGAGTAGTCTTAGCATTCCCGGTGGCTTTGGCAGATGGCGAGGCAAGAGGCGTCGCCATTTTTTCTTGTTTCAGTTTCGACAATTCTACCATTTCACTCTCTATCCACGAGAATTCTTCCTCAAGTGATCTGTTTTGCTCACTTAATTCATCAACTTTCGACGATAAGGAATCCACTTTCAGGGACAATTCTTTAATTTCATCGCTCTTATTAAATTGTGAGCATGAACTAAAAACCAGGAGTAGAATTACAGGGACTATACGTAAGTTTCTCATAACAAAGTTTGTTAAATCCTTTAAAAGCGTAAAACATGCACATTATTGCGGTTAAGTCTGCAATCCCGAATCTTCCATTTCAGTTTTCACCAGAAAATCAGATATGATAATCAGAGATTGAAATTATTTGTTGATGATTTACCTGGTTTAAATTAATCATGCATTAACACCTAATTCGCTGGTAAATGCTTATAAATTCTCAATTATAGCGTACAAGTTTTGAATATTGAGTCTGATAGTGAATTTCAGAGAGAGCTTTTAGTGATTCGCAGATTGATGAAATCATATTCCTATTGCCGTCGCAGGAAATTATTTTAAATGGTCAAATATAACAACAAAAGCATTTACTTGTTTTGGTTTTACTATTATTTTAGCAGGGAAATCATTTGGGATCGGGGGTACAATGCCCGCCTTTAAATATTTGAGTATGAAACAATATTCATTAAAAAAATAAAGCATCGTATATTATTTATATACAATGCTTTACCTCAATTAATCTTACTTTCTGGTGGAGCTGCCGGGAGTCGAACCCGGGTCCAAACAAGCAGCAAAACCGCTTTCTACATGCTTAGCTTTCAGTTGATTGTAGGGTAAGAGCCGGCAAAAAGCCACCCAATCCTTACCTTATTCCCTTTGGTTTTCGAGTTGCCGTCAGGACTCCGGCAACCTTATCCTTCCCTTTTCGATGCCCTTGAGCGGGACGCCGGATGGCGAGGCTTCCCGGAGGACAATTAGCAGGTTAATACTAGTGATTAAGCGGCTAATGCGTAATCGTAATTGTTGCCATTTAGTTGGCGCGAGCATTTGGTTTTAACGGGCCATCCACTCAAAGTCCCGGCATGCTTACAATCCCACTGTCCTTGCTGTCAAAACCGGTCAGCCCCTGATTGTTGCTAAAGGGATGCAAAGATAGTGCCATTTTTGATTGGTTTGATGGGAGGAGGGAAAAATAGAAAATGGAAAATGGAAAATGGAAAATGGAAAATAGCAAATAGGTTAAAAAAAACGAAAACTAGAATTTTAAAGCAAGTAACCTGGAAAGCGATGCCTAAAACCCTAAATCCCAAACTCTAACCCCAAACCCTCCGACTACATTTTTTTGGGAATATTCGAAAGCAACTCAAAATCAATGGTCATTCCAAAAAACAGGTTCGCTTTCCATTCCTTCACAGTTGGAATACTCATACCAGGCGGAAGTTCATCCCCTTCATTAAACCCACTTTGTAACTGCTGGTATTCTGCCACATTCAGTCCAATCATAAAATGGAAAAAATCGAATGCTTTAAAACTGGGTGAAACATAAAAATTCTTGAAAAGGTTAGTACCTCCGAAACCTACAAATAAACCTGCATCATAGGTATATTTCCCTTCAGGCTTCGAAAGGTCGTACAATGAGAGGCTGACCCCGGTAATATAATCAAACTCAATTTTCCCGCCATTTTTATTTGTGATTACATACACTGCCGTGGAAGATGAGCTTTGAGGAGCCAATTGCCAGTCGGGCGTTCGGTAGTTTTTTAAGGCCACACCCTGAACAAACCTGACTTTTTTCTTTTTGTTTTGTGCAGCCGTTCTCTGTGCGACCATCTCATTATATTGCCCTTCAATTATTTTCAGTCGTTCGTTTACTTTCACAAATTCAAGTTCTCTGGCATTAAGTGTCCTGGCCAGGGAATCGATGATTCGCAGCGAATTGCTTTTATCTTTGTAGTAAACTGCCAGTTCATTTGTTTTCTCGCTGATGATCCGGTCTTTCTCTTTTAAGGATTCCTGCATATACGCAATCTCGCGGTCTTTAGCTTCTACCTTTGTAGTATTAACATCAATCCGACCTTCTAACCTTGCCTGGTTGAGCGAAGCTGCCGACTGTGCTTCCCTGAGTTTTATCTGGCAGTCATTAAGTTGGTATTCTTTATCGCGCAGTAATTGTAATTTAGCCTCAAGTTCTGTGCTGATAGCAAGCATTTGCTGTTTTACACTTAATAATTCCTGTTTGATTTGCAATCTCTGAGATTCCAATGTGTCGATCCTGATCCCCGACATATTAAGCTCTCCCTGAAGTTGCGCAACCACCTGTTGAAGAGAGTCAGCCTGATGGCTTTCAATCTGGGTACGGACGCGGCTTCCCTTGATAATCAAATTCAGGCTGTCAATCTGATGATACAATTCCAGATTATCCTGCATCAGCCTCGCAGCATACAAACTGTCAGTTTTATCCTCCGCTTCCTGGCCAAAACCAATTAAACCAGTAAGTATCAATTCAAACATTAACAAACTCCTCAAAAAAGTACTCCTGATTTTATCCATGGTAAATTTCAATGTTATTACTTTATAAAATAATTCCGAAAGTAGTGATTTATTGTGCAGCAGCAAAATTAATGTCAATGCAAAGTTAATTAAGTCACATAATTACATCGGAATATTGGTTCTTACTCTATAAAACAACTTCAGGGTGCTTTTGATCGGATAAATTTTCGGCAGACCTATTTTTAAATTATATCCGTCTCGGATTTGAAATATTTTCTTCATTTCTATTCTGAATTACTAAAACAATATTTTTTCCTACCGATTTCTATCAACAAAATTCTTCTTCAGGTAAATAAAAACCGAATACATGTAATTACAGCCACTAAAATATTTTGAAAAATTTCGGCTCTTTCCATATATTTGCATACTATTTTTTCGTAAAGAATTAATCGACAAACTACTGATTATGAAATCCGTAAAATCATTCAGGGCAAATAATATTTCAGATCTGGACGAAACTGAAATCCGCGAGAAAGAATTCATTCATCAGAATACAACATTCGATGAAAGCGGGCATCCGCTTGAGGTGATTACCTATAATCAGGACGGAACTGTTGAACACAGGTATAAATACCAGTACAACAGCGAAGGAAAAGTGATAGATGAACTATTACTTGAATCCGACGATGAAGTTACCGAACACAGGAGTATGGAATACAATGAGGAAGGACAACTCGTAAAGGAATATGTTCACTACCTCGATGGTACAGCGGATGTTATGAATTACACATACGACAAGCAGGGACGTATCCTGAGCAAGAGAAGCATTGACAGCGAGGGTGAAACAGGTAATTACCTTGTTAATGTTTACGATGGCGATTTACTTGTTTCGGAAACCGAATATGATATTGCGGGCGAAATTATTACTCAGCGTAAAATATTGTATGATGAAAACGGTAAAATTACCGAAGAAGTATTCAGAACACCCGAGGAAAACTATCATATCCTATTCAATTACGACGAATCAGGACTTGCATCCGTGCGACGCCGTTACAATGAAGAAAAGCATCTCACCGAACGCAATACCTTTACCTACGACTCAGAAGGCCGCCTTTCCGAATCAATGGAAGAATCATCGTCAGGAATTGAAATAACATTTATTGGATATGATGATAATGGCAATATCCTTGTGCAGGAAGAAAAAACAGAAGATGGGATAATGCTGAGCAGGGTTGAACGCACATACGATGGTTCGAACCGTATTCTCACAACGACTGTATTGTCCGAGCGACCCGGACAGCAGGTTCCTCAGCATTACCGCATACGGATGGAATATGAATAAATTTCAGTTTCAAATAACAATATCTAAAATCTAATTTGCTGTATATCAATACATTAATTGATTATTAGCATATATATAAGTGTAAACAAATATTCAGTTTTAGGCTGTTTAGTCGGAAGTTTATTCTTAATCCGGAAAATAAAATCATGAATCGGTATAACCTTTTTAATATTTTTGGATAAAGTAAGTAACCAAACCACTTTTTCTCCGGCACTTTTGTACAATGCAATAGTAATGGCAAAATCCGTACTATGAAACTCAAGGGATTTTTGCTTCTTTTATCTTTATGTCTGTTTGCCAATGTTTTTTCACAAACAAAGGCATATCAGACGAATAGGCTCATTAATAAGGCACCGCTAATAGACGGTTCATTTGATGAAGTTGCCTGGGAAGCAGCAGAATGGACTGGCGATTTTGTTCAGCGCGACCCGAATGACGGAGCAGATCCATCGCAAAACACCAGGTTCAAGATCCTTTTTGACGACAACAACCTCTATATAGTAATTCATGCAATGGATTCGGTTCCCGGCGAAATCGTGCGCAGACTTTCGCGGCGGGATCAGGATGACGGCGACTGGCTGGCGGTATCAATTGATAGTTATGATGACAAACTTACGGCTTTTAACTTTGGGGTAACTTCAGCCGGAGTTCAGTTCGATTTTATGTTTGTTAACGACAACGGGAACGATGCCAACTGGGAAGCCGTTTATTACACTGCTGCTAAAACTGATGCTCTGGGCTGGACTGCTGAAATGCGCATTCCCCTGTCGCAGCTCCGGTTTGCGAAAAAAGACAAGCACTCCTGGGGGCTTAATATTATGCGATATATATACCGCAAGCAGGAACTTTCACTTTGGCAGCCCATTCCGAATATGGCTCCCGGATTTGTAAGCCTTTACGGGAGGTTGCAGGGGCTCGACGGCATTAAACCAAAGCGTGATATTGAACTTCTTCCTTACTCTTATGCCAAAGCTACTTTTGAAGAAAAAGAAGAAGGAAATCCATTTAAAACAGGCCGGAAATACTCTGGAACCGTAGGCCTCGATGGCAAAGTAGCTGTTACCAACGACCTTACGCTTAATTTCACTATTAATCCTGATTTCGGTCAGGTAGAAGCCGATCCTTCTGTTGTAAACCTCACTGCCTTCGAAACTTTTTATCCTGAGAAACGACCTTTCTTTATTGAAGGAAAGAATATCTTCACTTTCAAACTTACCGGCGCCGACAGCGAAAACAACCAGAATATGCTTTTTTATTCGCGGCGAATCGGCAGGGCTCCGCATTATACACCTGTCCCCGATTCGGGAGAGTCTGTTTCCGCGCCGGAGCAAACAACCATCCTGGGATCTTTCAAATTATCTGGTAAAACAAAAAAAGGACTTTCGATAGGAATTATCGAGTCGGTTACCCAGGAGGAAAGAGCAACTATTGATTTTGATGGAGAACAGCGAAAAGAAAGCATTGAACCACTTAGTAATTATCTGATTGCAAGAGTTTCGCAGGATTTCAGCAAGGGAACCACGGTAGTTGGCGGAATTTTCACGGCAACTAACCGCTCCATCAAAGAGCCTCAACTCAGTTTCCTTCCGAAAGCAGCATATACGGGCGGATTAAATGCGATTCATTTCTGGAAAGACAAAACCTATTACCTTTCGGGACGTGCCGTTTTTTCTTCAATAAAAGGAAGCAGTGATGCAATTGAATACCTGGAAAGTTCTCCGGCAAGGTATTATCAACGCCCTGATAATGATCATGTTACTTATGATACTTCCAGTACAGTTCTGAATGGGTATGGGGGAACCATTGAAATAGGGAAAGCAGGAACCGGTAACTGGCAGTTTCTTGGTTATGTTACCATGCGGTCACCCGGGCTCGATTTTAACGATGTTGGTTACCTGCGGCAGGCGGATGAGATACAGCATCTGTTCTGGTTACGTTACCGGAAGTATAAGCCTTTTAGCATTTTTCGATGGGCTTCGGCAAACTTCACTGAGTATTATACCTGGGATTTCGGCCTCGAAAGTATAAATAAAGGCCTGGATTTTAACGTTAACGGTCAGTTCAAAAATTATTATACAGCAGGAACCGGTATTAATTATGCCGGTGCAACACTTTCGAGAGGTGAACTGTGGGGAGGCCCTGCCCTGCTGCTACCGCCTGTATTAAGTTTCAGCGCATTTGCCGAATCCGATAGCCGAAAGAAACTAATTTTCAAGTTAAGCACTTCGCAATATTTTGGACAGGATAGCTACAATACAAGCCATAGATATTCCCTGGAAATTACCTACAAGCCTGTTAAAACTCTTCTGTTTTCGCTTATGCCACAGTACACTGCGGGTATCAACCAAATACAATATGTAACTGAAACATCGTACAATGGAGATCCACGATATATAATGGCAAACCTGGGCAGGCAGGTGTATGATCTTTCGCTGCGCGTAAACGTGAGCCTAACACCTGAACTTTCGCTACAGTATTATGCCCAGCCTTTTATTTTTGCCGGGCAATACAGCGAGTACAAACGAATTACCGATCCGAGAGCAAATGAATTTACCGACCGATATCAACAGTTCACTGACAACGATATTTCGTACAATGAGGAATGGAATGCATACCTGGTTGATGAAAATCAAGACCAGGAAGACGATTACGGATTCTACAAACCCGATTTCCATTTCTTGCAGTACCGTTCGAATATTGTGTTCCGCTGGGAATACAAAACCGGTTCCTCGTTATACCTGGTTTGGTCGCAGGGACGCACCGGTTTTGAAGAAAACGGGGATTTACCTTTCGACCAATATGTGAACGAACTTTGGGAAATAAATCCCCGCAACGATTTCATGCTAAAGGTTACTTACCTGATTGTTTTTTAGGCTGCGACGCAAAAGCAAGATATCCGAAATCCGGATTTTAAAAACCAAATCATTTTGCTTATCCAACCGGCAATTAATTACTTTATCAACTTCAATCCGCGTAGTGCCGAACTGTCGTTTGGCCGCAGAATAAGTGCATGATTAAACAATACTTTCGCATCAGCCGATTTTCCTGTATTCAACTTCGACCATGCAAGCATAATCACCGAATCGTAATCTAACGGATATAGATTGACCACTTTTTCGAAGAGCTTTGTTGCGCTTACATAGTCTTTCCTGTTGTAATAAATAACTCCTAACCAGTAATTTGCGACTGTATTCTGCGGATCAATTTTGAGAATCTCCACATAGTGAGCCTTCACCTTTTCCCAGCTTTCGATGGCGCTTAAAGGTTTCACACAGCCAAAGCGGGCTTCGATGGCGTAAGGCTTCAGTGCAATGGATTTTTCGTAATATTTAATTGATTCGGTATATTGCTTTGCCAGGTAACAAAGCCATCCCAGCCGGATATTTATAATGTAACTATCCGCTTTGTAAATCGTTTTCATGGTAGTGATTGCTGCCACATAATTACCCGATTTCTCCGACTCATAACTTTTTACGAAAGTAGCCTGGGTAGCCGCAGTATTCTGCGCCATAAGGCAGCCGAACAGAAAGATAGCGGCTACAGTAAGTGAGATTCTTTTTAAAGTTTCCATATAATTCCTCCTAAAAATGAATGCTGAATGTACTGATTGGTGGTTTGCTCAACCTGTTTGGTATCGTAAAGGTAATTGCCGTATAAGGTTATGCTTTTATTCAGGTACCAGTAAAGAGATAAACCCGTCCGGAACAAGGTCGGATCGATCGAATTGTAGATGTAGAGGGCATTGTGATCGTTGTAATTCTGCATATTGCCTAAAGTAACGTTTACTTCAGCCCATAAAGATTTATAAATGCGGGCACCTGCATACTGAGCGAAAATTAACTTACTCGACTCCTTTTCAATTAATCCGTTGAGGTAGGTATTAAAATAGACACTTGATTTAACTGGCAGAACAACTCCGGCATGAAGGCCTATTTGTGTAAAGTCGCCAATATCGTACCTGAAGAATGATCCGTTCAAACCATAAGTAAAACGGTATAAACTTCTTGAAACAGAAGCATATACAAGGTTGCCCGGATATTTATACCCGTCGAGACTCGTATTAAGGTAATGATACGCCAGCGAAAGTGATGTGTGCGAATTTACTTTCCAGTTTATAAGCGCGAAATAATCAGGTTGCTTGATCAGAATGGAGTTTACTGTTTGTTTATAATTGGAAACGGACTGATATAGCGATAGCCTGTATCCTGCTTGCGTATAAAGTCCTCCCCGGAAATAAGCCGGATTTGAGCGGTCGTCGCCGTTATTGGATTTGTAATTGTACTCCAGATCAAGAGATGCCGCCGGGTTGAAAGCATGAATACCAAGTCTTTTTTTAGTTTCTGCTGAAAGTCTGCGGGCATGAAAACGGGCATTGGCAATATTTCCTGTATTTAGTCCGCAATAGTAAAGATATTCACGGGTATCGGGGTCGTATTCGTCAAAAGCCAGGGCTTTTTCATATTGTTTTTGCGAAGCGAAATAATCAGCTTTAACAAAGTAGGCATATCCCATTCGTTGTCGGAGAAACTTAAAATCAATTTCTTGCGCAATAGCCTGTTTCCCGGTCTCAATCAATTTATCCCAATCACCGGTAAGATAGCATTGGTATGTTATGCTGTCAACCGATTGAAGCGTGAGAGTATCAATTGCGTTTACTTTTACCGAAACCATAAGCAATACAAGAATTATTAATTTATGCATACGGCTTTTATGTTTATTTTCGGTGAATCAAAGCTGAATTCTTTTATCATGTTTCCGCTTAAGGTAATTGTGCTGCTGCTTTCTCTGCGGGTTTTTCGCATTACTGAAACCTGGATTTCCGATTTCAAAACAAGATAATCGGTATCAAATGGATTATCGGTTGTTTCAACTTTTATCGAATAGCCTGCCCGGATGTAATTATAAAAAGGGGCAATAAAATCGTGTAGCCAGATGCTTGTTTTTTTATTTCGGATAATATTAAGCGGCATAGCATCCATTAAAACAAGAGAATCAGGATTGCCTAAAAATACTTTATAAACCGACAGGTAAAAGTAAAAAAGCAGCGATTGTTTATTCCCATAAAAAGCCGTGAAGTAAAACATTGAGCCGTCGTTTACATAATAAGCACTCGATTCCGTTTCCTTGCAATACAGGTATTTGTTGTTGTAAGCATCGGTATAGGCAATCCATTGCTCAACCACTTCTTCTCCCTTTTTATTTACATAAGAATATTTAAGACTCGAATCAGGCATAATATCAAACGCTGCTTTCAATAAAGTATTGCCGCTTATCCCTGAAACCAATTCTCCTTCGGCGGGTTTCGAAAACTGATGCAGTTTCATTTCTGATTGTTCTTTCTGCTGATAATAGGCGAAAGGGTAATCAATGGTCCGTGCGCCAATCATTGGAGTTACCTGTACCTGGAAATGCAGGTGAGGTTCCGGCGAACGGCCCGAATTTCCGCAAAGCCCGAGTAAATCGCCCCGCTTCACAAAATTGCCCTTCGATACTTTGAATGAGCCTTTTTTGAGATGCGACATTTGTGTATAAAGCCCCGGCAAATGACGGATAATAATTGTATTTCCCCAATTGCTGGTTGTGTTTACCTTACCGATTTCGTTATCGTCAACATTATCTATTATTTCTTCAACAATACCATCGGCAGGTGCCAGGACAGGTTTGTTGTAACAGTAATAATTCTCGCACAGCAATCCATTGGAAGTGTAGGTTTTCAATTTGTCATCCCTGATCATGAAATCGAAAGCTTTTCCCCAATCACCTTTGTGCGTATGTTCGCCATCGTGTCCCTGGGTTACAGTCCATTCGCCCCAGAAAGGCAGATAAAACGGGAAATACAGAAAATGCGACAGCCTGTCTTTATTATTATTAAATGTGTACAGGTTTATTTCTGGAGAATTGTATTGAATAGGTGTGAGTTTCAGTTTAGATGGACTTACTCTTAACCTAAGAAAATAAACGAAAAGGATTACTACAAATGAGAAGGGAAGAGAAAAAACAGGTAATTGAATGAATCCCATCAATTTACTCATAAATAACAATACGAGTGAAGTGAGTGGTACCAGTAAAACCGCCCACAAATATGAATATCTTGAAGGAATTATGAAAAAACCGCCAATGGCTATGGCAACCATGATATAGTTGGCCCCGATATTGTAATACGTGATACTTGCAGCTTCAGAACCTGAAAACTGTGCAAAAAGATAAGCCGAAAGGAACCCAAGTATAGTAAGTGAAAATGCAATCCGCGAACTGATCAGAATTACAATGGCTATGATCAAACCCGCAATCAGGTTATTCTGAAAAAAAATGGAACTCATCGACCTGAGATAGATATCGAGCATTTTATGAATCGGCATCGAATCGATGGTCTGAAAGAAAGTGAGCATTGAATTTCCACCAATAGCGTACACTTCGTTCATCCAGTAAATGTTGCGCTGTGTTAATCCCAGGTTTTCGAATTGCGCCGAAGGCAGAACGATAAACCAGAACGATATAACAAAGGGAATGCTGAGAAATGGCAGGCCGCTTTTACCGAGCCAGCCGCCAAGAGTAACTGATAGGATAAGCGTTAACAATGCGGCTAATAACAGCAAACTAAAAAACACGTAACCGGGATCGAAGAATGTTCCCATACCTATGCCAGTAAGCAAAGCGTTGAAACCATATATCCCGTTTTTGAGCTGAATTTTATCCAGCCCCATTGAGTTTGCAATAAATACTGTGACCAAAACCGCAATTAAACCACTCAGACCGGCAAAAAAGTTAAAAAATGTTACCACCAAAATAGCGGCTGCCAGGAACTTATTGTTGAAAAAGAAAATCGCAGAATAGCTATTCAGCGTTGCTGGCAGAATAGTGGTCCGAAAGGTTTCAATATATTGACGAATGGACATATACAGAATGAAAAGTGAAAAGTGAAAAGTCGCCCGGAGTTTTTATCCGAAATAAAGATAATTACTTCAGTGGATTGAAATTCAAATGTTCCGGAATCTGTTCGTTCGACAACATGGAGGCAAGTGTTTCAGCGTTACGGATCAAGTGTGTATTGTTTTCATTATCAATTAAAACAATATTTGGGCGCAATGTAATAAATTGCATCCATTGCGTCATATTGTATGCGCCTACTTTGTGAACTACCACATGGTTTCCTTTTTCGAGCAATGGCATGGTGATGCTTTCGCGAACCACATCAATATTCATACAAAGCGGTCCATACAGCACCATTTCTTCGGTATGCTGGCCATAGGATTGCGTAGTACTGATCTGGTGATCGTACCAGAATGCCGTGAACAGGGTATTGACACCAAAATCGAGAATTGTTGCCCTGCGTCCATCCGAAAGCCGTTTGTTAGCCAAAACAGTTCCCAACAGAAATCCTGCATCGTCAATCAGCACCCGCCCCGATTCGAGAATCAGTATGGGTAAATCTTCCTGCCTGAATCCGTATCCAAGAATTACCTCTGTAATGGCATCGGCAAACTGGTCGATGGAAGGAACGGTATCCGAACCCGGCAGATATGCTCCTTTCAGCGTATTAGTCGAGGGAAAACCTCCTCCAAGATCAATATATTGCAGAACTTTGTTGAACTTTTCCTTTACCTTCCAGGTTAGTTCGCACATTTTGGTGGCTGCCGTCGAATATGCCGAAGGCGAAAGCATAAATGTACCGATATGGCAATGAAGGCCTACCAGGTCGAGGTTTTCGGAGTTAAGAATACGTGTGATGGCATTCCAGGCCTGACCGTTTTCGAAATTGAATCCAAACCTGTCCCACTTGGGATAGATACCGGTATCCATATTCACCCGTATTGCCACGCGGGGCTTCAGGTTGTTCTCTTCACTCAGTTTGATCAGCGAATAAAGTTCGTCGAAATGATCAATATGAATAAGCGAATTGTTGCGAGCGGCTGTAATAAGTTGTTCGTCCGTTTTATCGGGTCCGTTAAATATGATTTTATTTCCCGGTACTCCATTTCCCAAAGCTTTTTCGTATTCAAAGCCGGATACTACTTCAGCCCAGGATCCTTCCTGATGAAATATCCGGCAAACGGCATCGAGGTAATTGGTTTTATACGACCAGGCAAACTGTACTTTCGGATACCGGGTTTTAAAAATTCGCGTTGCATTCTGGTAATTACGCCTGATTTGTTTCTCCGAAATCACGAATAGCGGGGAGCCGAACTCATTTATCAGGCTTTTTACAGGCACGCTTTCAATGTGAGTTACGGGGATGTTTTCGGTGCGGGTGCCGAATTTATTCATAAGCCCTGTGCTCATTTTCTTAATAATCGGCCTTTCGTATCTTAGTTTTTCCATGGCTGTTTTTGTTATTTGGGGGTGCATTGGGTAAAAATAGAGGGGGAGAATGGGAGAATGGGAGAGGGGGAGATATGGGGAGGGGAGAAAGGAGAATTTTGGCAATTATCCTGTCTGTTTAGACTGTTCGAATTAATTATTTCATTATACTTAATTAAGTTAAGATTGGAAGACGGGAGTCGGAAGTCGGAAGAATGAAGATTAATGGATTAAAATTAACTTTTTAACAGGTGTTTCTATCTATCTCCTTCTCTCCTTCTCCCCCTCTCCCATTCTCCCCTTCTCCCCTTCTCCCCTTCGCCCCTTCGCCCTACTCACAACTCACCTGTTCCTGAAATTTTCTGAAATTCACTCACATTAGTGATCAGATCCCAGGCATAGCGAATAAATATTTTCCCGACTTCATAATCAGTAAATGATTCAAGTTTTTGCCCCAGGGCCATTTTTACAAGCGATGCAGGCTGGTTTTGTCCAGCTGCTGCGGTCAAATATATCCATGCCGGGAATCGGGGATTAACCTCCATAATGTAAGGTTTCCCATCATCCGACTGCATGATTTCGAGTTCGCAACCGCCGCGCCATTTGGTAACTTCAATAAACTTGCGGGCAAGTTCAATATAGGATGAATCATCTATTGTAATTCCCGACCAGGCTTTCCCTTTATCTGTAATGTAAAGTTTGCGCATCGGTATCACACTGATTGCATTTCCTTCGCCATCGCCCAGTGCAGCTACATTAATTTCAGTACCGTTGATGAACTCCTGCACGATAATCGGCAACCCCCATTTAGCCTGAATTTTATAAAAAGCTTTTTGAGCCTGTTCGAGCGTATTCACAATAATTGCATCGTAAAACTTGCCTTTTATCACTATAGGGTAGCCGATTTTCTCAGCAGTTTCCTTGAGATCTTTAGCCTCGTAAATAATTTTATCCTCAGGCACCATTAAACCGTGTTTTTTACCAAACTCAAACAATTTTACTTTGTCACGGGCTTCAAACTGATCGAGATCCGGTAAAAAGGTACGTATTCCTGACTGAGCCAGTTTTTCTCTTAATTTAATGAAATTAAAAAGTTCGGCATCGAAGTTCGGGATAATCAGATCAATCTTTTCGCGTTCATGAATATACATCAGTCGTCCAAAGAGTGCATCAGTCCCGGCTGAAGGATACGGAATCTGGTAGGTTTTATCAACCAGGTCGTGCATATACGAACCCGGCTCCAGCGATTCGTAAGAAAGGCCTATGATACGGACTTCAAAATCCCTGCAATCGCGGATAGCACGAATCACGGCAACACCCGGCCCCGGACTGTCAATGGCATTTAAACCGGTAACCGCAATCACGATAAGCTTTTCGTTGAGTTTGTCACTTTTCCTGTCCTGGTCTTTCATTGGTTACAAATTTGATTTTCAAAAAGCATTAAGGCGCTCATCTTAAACTATTTACTAACAGATAGTTTATATGTTTCCGATTTAAATCCATCCGCTTCAATACGGTATAGATACATCCCGGCCGGAAGGTCACTGGTTTGCAACACAATATTGTTAAACGTCCGATCTATAATAAATGATTTTACCAACTTTCCGCTAACATCGAAAAGCTTCAATTCTGCTTTGTTTACATTTTCCGGTAAGTTGTAAGGAATTGTTACTGTATTTGTTGTCGGGTTTGGAAATGCTTTGCTTAACGTTACCTGGTTTTCGATAGGGTAATCAGTTACTGCTGAAGCTGCCTGGCCCGGAATGGAATAAACCAAGGTATTAACCGTACCTGGTGAAACTGCATAATTGTAAACCCAAACGAATAGTTTGGAGCCCGTTTGTGCAGGGTATATATACGAATAACCTCCGCCCGGCATACTCAGGAGTACTGTTCCTGATTCATTGGCAATACGTGTGTCGTATGTATAATATGCCAGTGTTGTATTATAATTATAGGATACATATAGCAATTCAATTGAATTATCGGTATTAAAAAGATTTTCGCTAACATATTGAATATCGTATAGATAGTAATTTGCAGGAATGCTGAGAGTAATGGTTTTCCAGAGTGAATGGTCGTTATTATACAAGCGGCACTGGCTGTTGGCAACATCCATAACATAATATTTGTACCCGGCAACCGGCAGGTTGATATAAGCCGCCGAAACACCGGTGTAGGTGTGTTCAAGAGTTATCTGGCCTTGCGATTGTATTGCTAACGTCATTAACAGGGCAAGAATAAACGGGATTCGTTTCATTTCAGATGGATTTAGATTCTGGATTTATTGATTTTTATACTTTATATGATAAATGCAACTATTCCAGGATGGAAGATTCTTTTAATTGTGATACAAAATCATCGAGGTCCTTTTCGAACTGGTTTTTATCTACATCATACTTTGAGCAGATTGTTTCAATTATAGAAGCCAGCGATTTATCTTCCTTCAGCATAGAAATTATTTCTGTACCAATCGGGTTTGTCGAAAATGAATCACCCGTGCCCGGGTTAAAAACAAATCCTTCTTCACTAGTGGCAATATTTTTACGGAGTTTCATATTTCTGCGCTTTTTAAAAATCTTTTTAGTAATAGACCAGAGCAACATGTCACACTGGTGTGATATGCAACAAATATAATATGAGTTACTACTCATTAAAAAGGAATTCAGTAAAATCCCTTTCTGGTTAAGTAGAAGCGATAATTTATCAGGTAAACAAAAATGGAATGTAATAATTTAGCAGATCAGAAAATTCCGGATATTTCCGGTTGAAACAAAAAAGCTACGAAAACAGCACCTAAAAAGAAAAGTTGTTCTGTTAAAATCACGAAATTAGCATTTCTAACACAGCAGTTCGTTCAGGTTTACAAAGTTTGAATGCATCTGACAATTTCGATGTACATTGCAGGCACTGAATAAAATTCGGAAAATGGTTAAAAATGAAACGACTCTTACTTCCTGACTTACTCAAAGGACTCGCAGCCTTATTAATGGTTCAGATCCATATTACCGAACTCTTTATTGATTCAGCAGGGAAGGAAAGTGTGTTCGGTAAAATCTCTTTGTTTTTGGGAGGGCCATTCGCTGCCGTTGTTTTTATGATTGTGATGGGATATTTCATTGCAAAAAACAAAGGCTCATCCAGGCAAAATATTTCGAGGGGAATAAAAATATTTATACTTGGCTTTCTGTTGAATATCGGTCTGAATTTTCATTTACTCCTGAAAATAAAATTCTCAGCTTGGCAATATAACCCGCTGGAATATATTTTTGGTGTCGACATTTTGTACCTGGCAGGGATGAGCATAGTTGTGCTGGCAGTTCTGAAAACCTTGAAAAAAGGGAAGGAAGCTGCTGCTTTGATTTTACTCCTGGCAATTTGCAGCTTGACCGGCTTATTGAATGAAAATCTGACGGTTACCAACCATTTTTATATACTCCCATTTGTTGCAGGAAATTATTCGTGGTCCTACTTTCCATTATTCCCATGGCTGGCTTACCCGCTTACCGGGTTTGTTTTTGCACAACATGAAGAGAGAATCAAACGATTCTTCTCTGAGCATCAAACGGCTTCGGTGGTTTCTCTTGTTGTTGTTGCCGTGCTGGTAATCCTGTTCAGCAAAAAGGGAATAAGTACAACCATAAACCTGCCGGAATATTACCACCATACATTTGGGTATGTTTTGTGGGCGTTAGGGCTAACAGTACTCTGGACCATTTTTCTGCAATTTATTTTGAAACTCTTCCCTTCAACCTGGATAGGCGATTTTTTCTGCCGGATTGGCAAAAACATCACCCTTTTTTATGTTATCCAATGGCTGATAATCGGGAATGTTGCCACTTCAGTTTATCAGAACCAGCAAATCAGCACTTTTTGGTATTGGTTTGGAAGCATTTTTACCGTATCAGTTTTATTGACATTTATGATCGAGAAAGCCCGGACACTTATAGCAGACAAATTAAAAAAATGGAATTACTAAATTGATTTTCAAATCATAAAAGTTTTATCCAAAAACGCCTGGAAGCTTTCCCTGTACTGCTCCCCTACCGGTATGTAAATTTTGTCATCAAACACAATCCGGTTGCGCTCAATCACTTTCACCCTGTCGAGATTCACTATAAAGGACCGGTGTACGCGCATGAATTTGTCCCTGGGTAGCTGCTCTTCCATAACTTTTAGCCTTATAAGTGTTGTAACCGGCTGATCATTTATCAGATGAATCTGAATGTATTCGTTCGAGCTTTCGATATATTTAATTTCGGATAAAAAAATGCGTACCATTTTATGTTCCGATTTTACAAAAAGGCTGTCCATCGTGGTTTGAACGGACTCGGTTTGCTTTTGATTCAGTTCAAACCAGGTTTTAGCTTTATTAGCGGATTTAAGAAAAACGTTATAACTGATGGGTTTTAAAATATAATCCAGTGCATCAACCTGAAAACCCTCGATGGCGTATTCGCTGTATGCTGTAGTAAAAATAATCTGTGGTTTTTGCGTAAGCGATTTCACAAAATCCATTCCATTCAGATCAGGCATATTAATATCCACGAACATCAGGTCAACCTCGCTATTTGCTAAGTATTCCATGGCTTCAAAAGCATTCTGGCAAAGAGCCTGTGCTTCGAGAAAAGGTGTTTTTTCGATGTACGACCCGATCTGCTTCAACGCAAGAGGCTCATCGTCAATGGCAATACATTTTAGTGTCATAAAACAGGAATTTTAAGTTGAACTTCAAATTCTTTTTCACTTTCCCTGATATTGAGCGTGTATTCATTTCCGTATAGAAGTTGCAGACTCTTTTTTATATTGGCCATCCCAATCCCCGAATAGCCCTTATCAAAACTTTCCTGCTTTTTAAATTTACTGTTCCGGATGACACATTCCAGCCTGTTGTCAAATTGTTCAATCCCAAAAAATACATACGATTCTGACTGGAAACTAATACCATGTTTAAAGGCATTCTCAAGGAATGAAATAAAAAGCATAGGTGGAATTTCAATATCCTGTACATTCTCCGGAACTGACAGCGTGACCTCCACTTTCTTGGGAAACCGAAGTTGCATTAAGGTAATATAACTCTCAATAAATTTTATTTCTTTCTTCAAAGTGGTTTGCCCGTGAGCAGTGTCATATAAGAGGTAACGCATCATTGTCGACAATTCGATGATTGTATTTTTGGCATCCTCAGGATTAATATCAATTAGCGCATGAATGTTATTTAATGTATTCATGAAAAAATGCGGGCTAACCTGGTGCCTGAGCAGAGCCAGTTCCGTTTTGAGCTGTTCTTTTTCAAGGTCCTTGCGTTTGCTTTCCTCGTTCAGCCATTGCGACACCATTTTAATCGCTGTGCTTACGCCAATAACAAGTATCGACAGTATAAGGTTGTCGATAAAAACCATGAACAACGACTTTGGCGGAATTGGTTCCACAGGATTATATCCCATTGGCGGAGGCATACCGGGGCCTAGTTCCATAGGCGGCATACCCGGACCCAAGTCCATAGGCGGCATACCAATGGGCGGCGGGGGAGTGATAACGGTTCTTAATGCCAAGGTAGCTCCGATAACGACCAATATGGTTAAGAAGGTAAGTAGAATATAGCTACGGTACTTCTTCCGAAACAGGAATCTGGGTACAAAAACCAAGGTATTTACTATGAAAATCAGTAAAAGTGAAACCATGGTAATCCATTCACCAAACACTCTACTCCAGTTTATTTCATTAACAATCCGTTGATTGAAAAAAGGAATGGAGAATACAGCCACCCATATCACAACAAAAACAAATATTTCGATGACCCGGATATTGAGTATTTTTTCTCTCATTGACTGAATTTCCAAAATTATTGCTTCAGGTACAAAGGTAGCTTTGGCGGGGTTGATTAACAAATTTAATCAGTACAATACCGGATCAGTTCAGCGAAACTATAAAAATGATCAACGAAACATCACGTAAATTCTAAAAGTTCAGGTTAAAACTAAAAACTTTTAGCTACCACAAGATGATTGGAATGAATATGATTTTTTTCCCATGTAAAAAAGGATATTAAACGCTAAAATAAGCATATCCAATCAGGATTCAAGGATAAGAACAAGTTGATTTTTTTAATTTAGTAAAGCAGAATTATTTATAAAAATCCTTTAAAATCTCAGAGTTTGTTTAAAATTATTGTTTTAAACTTTCAGAGGGGCGAAGGGGAGAACCGGCGAGGGGCGATAGCCAAAATATCAACCAAAACTTGAACTTCAATTCAAGATACTTCCCTGCCTGCAGCAGGCAAGGGACCCCATTCTTCCGACTTTTACTCAACTAATTGTATTTATAAAGAAAATTTAAACAGTCTCTCAATTTTACTGTAACATTTTAGCTTACGATAGCGTCTCATTCAAAATCGAAAGTATGCTTTTAAGGATCACCATTTATCTTATTATTCTATTGCCCCTGTTCACGCTTTCGCAAAACAATTCTTACAAGACTAAACGAATAAACCCAAAGCCTCCGGCAATAGATGGAAAACTTGATGATGAATGCTGGATGCATATTGCCTGGGGCGGCAATTTTACCCAGTACGAGCCTTATGAGGATACACTCCCAAGCCAGAAAACCTCATTTGCAATCCTTTATGACGACGACAACCTGTATGTCGCCATAAAAGCTTACGATACTGAACCTGATAAAATCAATAAACGTCTGTCGAGGCGGGATGATGACGATGGCGACCGGGTGGGGATTATAATTGATAGTTATGAAGATAAGCTTACCGGTTTCAGTTTCAGTGTTACGGCGGCAGGCTCGAAAATGGACGCGATAATCACAAATGACAATAACCAGGACAATAGCTGGGATCCGATATGGTATGTAAAAACCAGTACTGATGCCGAAGGCTGGAATGCTGAAATGCGGATTCCGCTTTCACAACTGCGTTTTACAAAGAAAGACAGTTACGAATGGGGCCTTGAAATTACCCGTTATGTGTTTCGTAAAAATGAGTTATCGCTCTGGAAACCTTTGCATAAAAGCACAAATAAACTTGTAAGCGATTTCGGAACACTGGAAGGAATAAATACTATTTCTCCCAAAAAGGATATTGAATTGTTCCCTTTCGCACTTGGCAAAGCCACTTTTTCAAAAAAAGAAGAAGGCAATCCTTTTGCTTCAGGAAAAGAAAATACCTTTTCGGCAGGCCTTGACGGGAAAATAAGTATAACGAATGATCTCACATTAAATATGACTGTTAATCCTGATTTCGGTCAGGTAGAGGCGGATCCTTCAGAAGTTAACCTGTCAGCATTTGAATCATTTTTTCCTGAAAAACGGCCCTTTTTCATTGAGGGCAGGAATATTTTTAATTTCAAAATGACATCAGGGGATGGAGATGGGTCGAGAATCGGTATGTTTTACTCGCGCCGGATCGGCAGGCCACCACACTTTGAACCTGAACTTGATGACAATGAATATGCGAATATGCCCGACAACACAACAATATTGGGGGCTTTCAAGCTTTCGGGCAAGACAAGGAAAGGTACTTCTATCGGGATACTGGAGTCGTTTACACAAAAAGAACAAGCTGACATTGCCATTGATGGAGTAAAAAGCAAATACCCTGTTGAGCCTTTTACTAATTACTTCGTTGCCCGTGTAGAACAGGATATTGATAAGGGCAATACGGTGGCAGGCGGAATTTTTACAGCCACAAACCGCAAAATTGACGATGAAAATTTTATTACGCTCCCAGCTTCAGCCTATACCGGTGGAATAAACGCGACACGTTATTGGGATAACCGGAATTATTTTATTTCATTCAGGGGAATTTTCAGTTCCATACACGGTTCAATAGAAGCCATTACTGATTTGCAAACCAATTCGACACACTTTTTCCAACGGCCTGATGCTACACATTTTGAAGTTGACAGTTCCTTAGCTAACCTGGCCGGACATGGCGGCACGATTGAATTCGGTAAGTTTGGTGGCGGTCATTTCAGGGCCCTTTCATGGGTAACCTGGTCATCGCCCGGGCTCGATTTCAACGACCTGGGTTTTATGCAACAGGCCGATAATATACAACAGGTTTTATGGCTTGGCTATAACGAATGGAGACCGAATCATTTTTACAATTCATACAATTTCGGAGGTGATATATATACCGGCTGGAATTTTGCCGGGCAAAGCATTTACAAAGGTCTTGAAGTAAATGGAAACTTACAGTTTAAGAATAACTATTACATTTTTACAGGAGCCAATTTTCAGGGTAATTCCTTATCGGCATATGACTTACGGGGCGGCCCCATGCTTGCGAACCCGGGAAGTATAAATTACCGGATAGGTTTTGGGAGCGATGAAAGGAAAAAGTTGCAAATGGAGTTATTTCTGATGAATCGCTGGAGTAAATACGATAATTCGAACCTCTCGCTTATTCAATATTCACTTACCTACAAACCTTTGAATACTGTTTCCATATCGCTTTCACCCGAATTTTATGTATCGCAGGATAATCTCCAATATGTTACCACTATTGAGGATAATGCGCCGGACAACTATGTTATGGCTAATCTCGAAAGCACACAATTCTCACTGGCTGCCAGGATAAATATTGGAATTACACCCGATATGTCTATTCAGTATTATGGACAACCATTTTACTTTTCAGGCTATTACTCGCACTTTAAAACGATTACTGATCCCGATGCCCCGGATTATTTTGACAGGTTTCATGAGTATACCGAAAACGAAATTCAATACGACAGTGAATCAGCAGTTTACATAGTTGACACGGATAGTAACGGCACTGATTTCAGCTTTGAGGATCCAAATTTTCATTTCCTTCAATACCGTTCAAATCTGGTTTTCAGATGGGAATACAAACCGGGCTCAACGTTTTACTTTGTGTGGTCGCAGGGCAAAACAACCGATGGTTCCGAAGGACAGTTTATGTTCAACGATTATACGAAGGAACTGCATAATGCTCCGGCACAAAACGATTTCCTGATAAAAATATCGTATGCCATAATATTTTAACGCATGAATTAGTACAATAAAACTATGTAATTACATCTGATTCCATTATGGGTATCACCCACCGGAGAAATGAACCGTATCGAAAATATAATATATTCATTTACTGCATTTTAGCCAATTACATTCGATCGCAAATTGTTGATAAAATCTTATTAACGGGAAGCCGGTTTTCATGTTTATATCGAATAAAATGCGTACCTTTGCCATGCATTAGAGTTTTAACTGCATCAAATTGATTATGAGCGAATTAGAAAATAACATGAATGCCAGTGGAACTGGTATTGGAAATGGAAATGGCACATATACTGCTGACAATATCCAGGTACTCGAAGGACTAGAAGCGGTGCGTAAGCGCCCTGCCATGTATATTGGCGACATAAGTGTAAAAGGACTTCACCATCTTGTTTATGAAGTTGTTGATAACTCCATCGATGAAGCCATGGCAGGCTATTGCAACCAGATTATTGTTACAGTCCTACCTGACAATTCAGTACGTGTAACTGATAACGGCCGCGGCATACCAACAGATTATCACGAAAAAGAAAAAAAATCAGCATTGGAAGTAGTAATGACTGTGCTTCATGCCGGTGGAAAATTTGATAAAGGTTCATACAAAGTATCAGGTGGTCTTCACGGAGTGGGTGTATCGTGTGTGAATGCACTTTCGATCATGCTCAAGGTTACGGTTCATCGCGATGGGAAAATATTCGAACAGGAGTATTCTCAGGGTAAACCTCTTTATGCTGTGCGTGTTGCAGGCGAATGTGATTACACCGGAACAACCGTGCATTTCAAACCTGATAATTCGATCTTCATCACCGAAACATACGATATCAATATCCTGGCAGCCCGTTTGCGCGAACTTTCTTTTCTGAACAAAGGCATTGAACTTACACTTATTGATGAACGTGAGAAAGATGACGATGGCAATTTCATGAAAGAAGTGTTCTTTTCGACAAGAGGCCTGGTCGATTTTATTGAATACCTCGATGAAACCCGCGAAAAACTCATTCCTGAGCCCATTTACATGGAAGGAGAAAAAAATGAAGTTCCTGTTGAACTTGCCATGATGTACAATACATCATTTACTGAAAACATACATTCATACGTAAATAATATCAATACCCACGAAGGCGGAACCCACCTTGCCGGTTTCAGGCGTGCACTTACCCGCACACTGAAATCCTATGCCGAGAAATCGGGTATGCTCGACAAAATCAAGTTTGATATTGCCGGCGATGACTTCCGCGAGGGACTTACTGCCGTAATTTCATGTAAGGTTATGGAACCACAGTTCGAAGGGCAAACCAAAACCAAGCTTGGAAACAACGAGGTTATGGGAGCTGTTGATCAATTGGTTGCCGAAATGCTTAATTATTTCCTCGAAGAGCACCCCCGCGAAGCCCGAATGATTGTTAGCAAAGTTATTCTTGCTGCTACGGCACGTCATGCTGCCAACCAGGCTCGTAAACTTGTTCAGCGTAAAAACATACTTACAGGGTCCGGATTACCGGGTAAACTATCCGATTGTTCTGAAAGTGATCCGGCTCTTTGCGAACTATATTTAGTCGAAGGAGATTCTGCAGGCGGAACAGCCAAACAGGGCCGCGACCGGAAGTTTCAGGCGATTTTACCCTTGCGAGGTAAAATTCTAAATGTTGAGAAAGCAATGCAACACCGGATTTTCGACAGCGAAGAAATACGTAATATGTTTACAGCCATGGGCGTTTCGATAGGCACCGAAGAAGACTCTAAAGCACTAAATGTCAGCAAAATACGCTATCATAAGGTAATAATAATGACCGATGCCGATGTTGACGGAAGTCATATTGCTACCCTCATCCTTACTTTCTTCTTCCGTTATATGAAAGAATTGATTGAAAACGGCTACATTTATATTGCTACTCCTCCCTTATACCTGCTAAAAAAAGGAAGTACCGAAAAATATTGCTGGGATGAAGAAGAACGTGTAAGAGTTACTGCTGAATGGTCAAAGGATGGTTCTGAAAAAGGAATACATATACAGCGGTATAAAGGTTTGGGCGAAATGAACGCTGAACAACTCTGGTCAACCACCATGAATCCGCAGTTCCGTACCCTGCGCCAGGTTACCATCGAAAACGGATCCGAAGCCGATCGTGTTTTCAGTATGCTAATGGGCGATGAAGTACCGCCACGTCGCGATTTTATCGAGCGGAATGCAAAATATGCGAATATTGATATTTAAGTTCGGTAAATATATCAAAGATTTATAAAATGGGAAAGACAGGTGAAAGCCTGTCTTTTTTAATTATCTGGAGTTAGTGATTTTCTTTGTAAATATTTTCGGAGTACTTCAATAATTCTTTCAATATATTTTCGGATCATTGTTTTATACCATTTATGTCATGCATCTTTTATTCGTTAACTGTTGTTCCATTATAAAAAATAAACTCTGGTGAAATATCATAATTCCAGTTTTCATTTTTGATCGTAATGATATCTTTCCAGAACACTTCACCCATAACACCAATTTTTGCACTTTCAAAAATTTTCCTTTCCCTTAACAGTTCAACTCCCCGCACTGATTTTTGATTCTCTATCAAAGGCAATACTTCCAGGCGTTTTTTTACACCATTGTTCATAGCACAAACTATATAGTATGGCGCAATTTCAACAATTTCAGTAACCTTAATCATACTATTGAAGTGGCTTAACTTTATGAAATTCTTTGCTTTCCCACATTGAAGATAGTTCTTCCTTATGGATTTCTGCCCAAGCCTGAACTAATTTTAATTTACTAACCGGAAAATCTCCATTTATCATGTTGCCATTCTCTATTTGAATATTGGCTTCAAAATCACCATATTTCACTTTAAAGTGAGGTGGATTGTGATCATTAAAAAACATGTACACAATTATACCAAAGAATCTGCTTATTTCGGGCATATCATACTATTGTGCAAAGTTACAAACATTTATTGCTATTACAGTAAGAGAAAAGTAAAACTACCCGTTACTGATCGCCCTGTTAAGGAATGCCATAAAAGGCTGTAGTTCTTTAATCATTTCGGTGGTTTGCTTTTGGTAGCTTCCCTCAGATTTCACTACTTTATCGGGAATAATCTGCGAAACGATATATGAACGGTATTTAAGCATATCAATATCAGGAAAATCTGCCGGATAATCCTTGGGCGCCTTCTTCATTTTATCGAAATCGCCTAAAACAGCAAAATATTTTTTAAACGACGGTTTCTCAAGAATGTTTTTCAGTTCAGGACTATGGTAATAAACCTCGTTTCGTAACAATTTCAGTGTATCAGGCGGTGGCATATAAACACCTCCGGCCAGCATGCATTCGCCAGGCTCGAAATGGAAATAATATCCGGGAAATGAACTCTTACGCCCACCACGGGCAATAAATGCCCCGAAGTTTGTTTTGTATGGCGGCTTATCAGCTCCAAAACGTACATCCCTGAAAATACGGAACATACAATCTTTCATGGCCGGCGTTTGCACCGACGGATCAACGGTAGAGATTGTAGCAATCATTTCTGTTACAAAACCCTCAACTTCCTTTTTCGCAGTTTCATACCATTTTTTGTTTTCCAGAAACCACTCGCGGTTATTATTCAGCTTTAATTCTGACAGAAATTCCAGAACAAGAGTTGCATCCATTTGAACTTATTTTATTTTATGTATGAATACAAAAATAGTATTTATCGGGATAAAAAACAGTTTCCATCTGATTAATATTACGTAATTAGCTCCATACAAAGTCTGATTTTAGTCTACTCTGACGGAATCAGTTTTTTTGTAAATTAGTCGAAAAAATAAGCAGCATGAAGATAAGCTTTACCCTTTTCCTGATTTTGGTATTTTTAAAAGGCACCACTGCTTCCGGGGAATGGATTTCCCATGGTAGCCGATCCGCTGCGATGGGGCTTTCATCGGCTGCCGTCAGTGATTTCTGGAGTGTGAACAACAACCAGGCAGGCATGGCTTTTTATGGTAAAACTGCTGCCGGAATTTATTATGAAAACCGTTTCCTTATTAATGAACTTGCAACCCAAAGCGGTGCTTTCACTTTAAAAACCCGTTATGGTATGCTTGGGGCGACAGTCGGTTATTCGGGCGATGCCAATTATAATACTACCAAAGCCGGCCTGGCATACGCAATGAAATTCGGAAACCGGTTTGCCGCCGGAATTCAACTGGATTATATAAATACTGCATTGGCAGAAGATTACGGGAAGCACTCCAATATTACCTTTGACATTGGTATTATGGTGAAGATTACTGAACAGTTCACTTTCGGGGCTCACACCTTTAATCCCATGCATGTTGAACTCTCGGAATACAATAACGAAAGTATACCTGCCACTTTAAATGCGGGATTCAGCTATACTTTTTCCGACAAACTTTTACTAACCGCCGAAGCATTCAAAAACAGTGAATACCCTATGGAGTTCAGGAGTGGTATTGAGTATAAATTAAGCCGGATTGCATATGCCAGAATTGGATTGAGTACAAACCCTGCAAGATATACTTTTGGATTCGGGCTGGAAATGAAAAACTTTACACTCGATATCTCATCGTCCATTCACCAGCAGCTCGGATATTCGCCCCAGGCTTCATTGCAATACACATTTTAACCTGTCGACTTAACCCGGAAATAAATGTCAAAACATTTTATAGGTCTGATTTTTCCCTTCTTGTTTTTGCTTGCCGGCAGAGCCATGGCCCAGCAACCGGATACTATTAAGTATACCGGCGCTGAAGGAATCGAGCAGCATATTGAAAACCTGGCTGAACGTTCGGATGTGGAGTTTGACTATAGCGACTGGGTAGAAGAAGTAAACCTACTGCGGGAACGGCCCGTTAACCTCAATTCGGGGGATGAAAATGAACTCAGGCGGTTGTTCTTTCTTAATGAATTGCAGATCAGTAATTTGCTTGAATACACAGCTCAGTACGGGCAACTAGCATCGATATACGAACTGCAGGTTATAGAAGGATTTAACGAAAAAATTGTCAGCCAGATGCTGCCGTTTATTTCCTTATCTGCTTACGTCCCCGAAAAATTCTCATTGAAACGTGCTTTAAAATATGGTGGAACCGACGTTATGCTCCGCTATCAGCGGGTGCTTCAGGAACAGGCAGGATATGAGACTGTCCCGGATTCAATCAGGCAGCTTAGCCCAAATAAATATTACCTTGGTGACCAGAACAGTCTTTTTCTTCGTGCCCAGTATTCCTACAAAGATTACCTGAAGTTCGGGTTTGTTTGTGATAAGGATGCCGGTGAAACATTGTTGCCAAAATCAGATACCCTGAAAAAAGGCTTCGACTTTTATTCTGCTCATCTTTTCCTGAAAAATATAGGGAAAATAAAACAGTTGGCTATCGGTGATTACCATGTACAATTTGGCCAGGGATTAACCATGTGGTCAGGATTTTCGATGGGAAAAGCGGCGGGCTCGGTCGTTATGCGAAAAAGAGCACCTGCCTTGCGGCCTCATGCTTCATCCAATGAATATGCTTTTATGCGCGGAGCTGCCGCTACTGTAGCGTTGGGCAAATTCGACATTACAGCATTCTACTCCAAAAGAAAAGTGGATGCTAACCTGGTTGCTTCTGATTCGATAAATTCTACTGAGGATTATGTAACTTCATTGCAGGAAACCGGATATCACCGCACGCCTGCCGAACTTGCCGATAAAGGAGCAAACCGCGAAATTGCCGAAGGCGGACACCTGGCGTGGAACGGGCAGCATCTCAGGGCAGGGATAACGATCTTCCACGTTAATTACGCTATTCCATTCGAATCGAATGATGAACTTTACAAGAAATTTCAACCCGTACTCAATTCAAACACATACGGCGGTTTCGACTACAGCTACAATTTCAAATCATTGACACTTTACGGTGAGGCAACCAAACAAGCAGATGCAGGTGCTGCAATTCTGCAAGGACTTTCATTCACTCCTGATCCGCGGCTGGCTTTTGCCCTTGTATATCGTAATTATCAGAAAAACTACCTGAATACTTTTAATGCAGCCTTTGGCGAAAGCAGCAATAATACCAACGAAAAAGGTCTGTACATGGGAGTGGTGGCAACACCCTTTAATAAAATAACATTGAGTGGTTATGCTGATCTTTTCCGGTACGAATGGCTGCATTACAGGGTTGATGCTCCATCCAACGGTCAGGAATACTCGGCTCAGGCCATTTACAATATTTCGCGGCGCGGCGACATGGTTTTCGGATACAGGCGCATGATCAACCCAATGAATTTCGCTTTCGAAGATACTAAAATGAACCAGACCGGCGAGTCGGACCGGGCTTATTACAGGATACAATTTAACTACCAGGCATTAGCCTGGCTGAAACTGCAAAGCCGCATCGAAATCACAAAACGCGAAGCACCTTTAACTAACAAGGAATCAGGATACCTGATCTACCAGGGATTCCAGGTAAAACCGGTTGAAAAAGAATGGTCCTTAAGTTTCAGGTATTCCTTGTTTGATACCGACTCGTACGATACCCGGCTATATACCTATGAGAATGATGTGCCGTATTCCTTTTCGGTACCAGCATTTTCGGGCCAGGGAAGTCGTTTCTATATCCTGCTTAACTCGCAACTGAACAGGAATCTCTCCCTGATCCTACGCTTCGCACAAACATGGTACTCGGACAGGAATCTGATCAGCAGCGGATTGGACGAAATAGAAGGCAACAGGAAAACGGATGTGAAGGCGGTTTTAAAACTCTCTTTTTAGTACTTTTCTCAATCCGGTATCAGATCTTTCTCAATTTTCAAATGAGCCATTGAAAACAGAGAAATTAGTTTATTTTTGCCTGAAAGAAATTATATCTAACTTAATACTAACTAAACCTAACAGTTATGTTTAAAAACCAACCTAAAGGACTTATCGCCGCAGCTTTGGCCAACATGGGTGAGCGTTTCGGATTCTACACAATGATGGCTATATTGACATTGTTCCTGATGTCGAAATTCAACATTACCGGGACAGAAGCAGGAAAATTTTACTCCATTTTTTATGGTTCAATCTATATTCTCGCTTTGGTTGGCGGTTTAATTGCCGACAAACTACGTAACTACAAGGGTACTATCATCGTAGGTTTGATTATCATGGCTGCCGGCTATATTTTTCTGGCAACTCCATCGTTGATTACATCCAAGTATATTGCACTGGCTGCATTGCTTGTGATTGCATTCGGTAACGGTCTTTTCAAAGGAAACCTTCAGGCACTGGTTGGCCAGATGTATGACAACGATAAATATCGTGCCAAACGTGATTCCGGTTTCCAGATCTTCTACATGTTCATCAACATAGGTGCGATGTTTGCCCCTTTTATGGCTACATGGGTGAGAAATACCTTCGTAAAAATGCAAGGGTTTGGCTATAATGCTGAATTACCGGGCCTTTGCCATCAATATCTTGATGGTAAAATGTCAGAGGATGTTGTAAGTGGGAGGTTTACCGAGTTAGCAACATCTGTTTCTGGAAACATGCCGGCAAACCTGGGTGATTTTGCTACCAAATATCTGGATGCTTTTAATACTGGTTTTCACTACGCCTTTTATACTGCTGTTGTAGCAATGGTTATTTCGCTGGTAGTCTTCATTGCCTCTAAAAAAATTCTTCCTGATCCCAAGGACAAAGTTAAAACTGGACATGGTATGTCAAAAGAGGAAATCAAACAGGATGCCAAAGAAATCAAACAGCGTATTCTCGCACTCATGGCGGTATTTGGTGTTGTTATCTTTTTCTGGTTCTCTTTCCACCAAAACGGGCTTACTCTCACAATGTTTGCAAAGGACTATACCTTACTGGGTGGAATTTTCCCATCGGTTGAGAGTTTCCAATCCATTAATCCATTCCTGGTTGTATTCCTTACACCGGTGATTATCTTTATATTCAGCGCCCTGGCAAAAAAAGGGAAAGAACCTTCCACTCCAAGGAAAATCGGTATCGGAATGGGTATTGCAGCCTTAGCTTTTATTGTTATGGCGTTAGGATCTATTGGATTACCAATGCTAAAAGATGTAACGGCCATGGGTGGTTTACCAGATGCTGCAAAAATGACTCCATGGTTTCTTTTCGGTGTTTACTTTATACTAACAGTTGCTGAACTGTTCATTTCGCCGCTGGGTCTTTCTTTTGTATCAAAAGTGGCTCCGGTTCATTTACAGGGATTGATGCAGGGGGGATGGCTTACAGCTACCGCCATTGGAAACTTCTCTTTGTTCCTGGGAGCTATGATGTACGAAAGCATTTCAATTTCGGTAACCTGGACCGTATTTGTTACGGTTTGTCTCCTGTCAATGATTGCCATGTTTGCAATGGTTACCTGGCTCGAAAGGGTTTCAAAATAAACCTTTTCAAATAACATTAAAAAAGGCTGCCCCTGCAAAAGGCAGCCTTTTTCATTATTTTTGTCCGATGACAGATATCCTTTTCCCCTGGCTACATAATCGCCGCTACAATTCATATTCTGAATATTTCAAACGCGAATTCGGCACACGTGTTCAAAAAGTCACTATCGATGCAGGATTTACCTGTCCGAACCGAGACGGGACAAAGGGTGTTGGAGGATGCACTTACTGCAATAACGATGCATTTAACCCATCCTACTGCCAGCCGCACAAAAGCATCACACAGCAGATAACCGAAGGAATTGAATTTCATCAGAAACGCTACCGCCGGGCAAAAAACTTCCTGGCTTATTTTCAGGCATTTTCCAACACTTACGGACCACTCAATTATTTGAAATCGCTGTACAACGAAGCACTTGCATTCCCCGGAGTAACCGGGCTCGTAATAGGAACCCGCCCCGATTGTATTGACGACCAGAAGCTTGAATACTTTGCCCAACTGGCCGAAAAACATTACGTAATAATTGAGTATGGAATTGAATCGTGTTACAACCGAACTCTGAATGGTATCAACCGCGGACATACGTATGAAGAATCCGAAGCAGCAATAAGAAAAACTGCATCATATGGAATTCATACCGGCGCCCACATAATTTTTGGTTTACCGGGTGAAACAGAAGATGAGATGCTGGCAGAAGCAGGCATAGTTTCGAAGCTTCCGCTGGATACCATTAAATTCCATCAGCTTCAGATCATTAAAGAAACACAGATGGCAAGGGAATATTCGAAAAATCCGTCAGTTTTCAATTTATTTACTCTTGATGGCTATATCGATTTTATTGTCCGTTTTACTGAAAGGCTGAACCCTGCATTTGTTATTGAGCGTTTCACCGGCGAAGCTCCTCCACGTTTCCAGGCGGGACCAATCTGGGGTGGATTGCGTAGCGACGAAGTACAGCTTATGATAGAGAAGGAACTGGAGAAAAGAGATACATGGCAGGGGAAGATGATTGAGTTGAAAGGGGAATGAGTTATTTGAGTTCATTAGGGTGTTTGGGGATGGTTGAGTTGCCATTCAATGCTCATTCAATTGTTGATGTTTGAGATTTTTGAGGGATTGAGAGGGATATGTTATCTTTCGGAATTTATCTGGAAATTATATTTCGAATGCATTCACTACAAGGATTGACCTGTAACCTGAAACAATGAAAGCCTTATTAGCTATTCACCACCAACCTGTAACCAATATTATGAATATTCTCAATTTTAACTTTTGGATCGGATTGCAGGAGTTTACGCAAACGCGAAATAAATACATCGAGGCTCCGGCTTGAGAAAAAATGATCATTGCCCCACACCTTATTCAGAATATCATCCCTTTTTAGAATTGTACCCTGATTCGCACATAGAAATGCAAGCAATTCACCTTCCCTGTGTGTAAGTGAATGTAAAATGGTATCACTTTTGATCTGTAATTCCGCCTGTGAGAATGAGAAACTCCCGATTTTTAAAATTAATTCCTTTTGCATACGCGAAGGATCAATACTGCTGCGTTTAAGGAAAATCTCAATCTTTAAAATCAATTCTTCAATACTGAAAGGCTTTGTAATATAATCGTCGGCACCTAATTTCAAACCGTAAATTTTATCGTCGCGTGTTGATTTGGCCGACAGGAAGATGATTGGGACTGCTTCATTTTTCTCGCGTATTTTCCGTGCCAGCGTGTATCCGTCAATCTTTGGAAGCATTACATCCAGGATATACAAATCGTAATTCCCAATAATGATTTTTTCATAAGCCTCGATACCATCATCACATGAATCAATGGTGTAACCGGCCCTTTCGAGGTTGTCGCGGGTTAAGAACGACAAGGTCAGATCATCTTCAACATATAAAATCCGTGCATTCCTCATCATGTCCTTTGATTTAATGGTAATTCAAGTATAAAAGTAGTTCCAATTTCAGGCGAAGGGTCAAGGCTTATTTTCCAGTGATGGGCATCGCAGATGCTTTTTACATAAAAAAGTCCCAACCCGAATCCTTTTACATCGTGAACATTGGCTGTCGGAACACGATAAAACTTCTGAAAAACCCTTTTCTGATGCATCCTGGCTATTCCCGGGCCATTATCACTTACCCGGACAAAAACCTTGTTTTTCTTCAAAGTACTCGTGATCATTATCACTGGTGAATCGCCGGAATACTTCACAGCATTGTCAAGCAGGTTATAGAAAATATTTGTCAGGTGGTTGCGGTCAGCTTCCACATAAACGCCTGCATTGGGTAAATCTGTTGTGATTTTTACTTTGGTTTCGTGATTCGCCAGGAAATTTTCTGCAACTTTTTTGATAACAGCATACAAATCAAGTTTTTCGAGGCGAAGATGGATACCACTTTTTTCAATCCTTGCAATCTGTAACACTTTATCAACCTGGTCGTTAAGCCTTACAACTTCCTGTTTAATCACTGAACCATAAGTTAATATCCTTGATGGTTCGTTAATGGAATCTGGGTTCGAAATCACATCGGCAGCAATATTGATACTTGAGATCGGTGTTTTGAATTCATGCGTCATATTATTAATAAAATCACGCTGTAATTCCGACAATTTTTTCTGTTTCAGTATCACAAATATGGAATATGCAAAGAAAATAACAGAAATGGCCAGTATCCCGACCAGGAAAAACCAGATTGTCATTTCACCGGCAATCGTATTATCGAGCAGTGGAAAATTTACCCCGAAATAATAGTTATAATCACTGTATTTGGGAAGATCAACAGAAATGGCATCCTGCTTCACGCTCCCGTTATTGAACAGGTAGTTACCATATTCCATTACATCCGTTTCGCAATTGTATATCCCATATTCAAAGTCGGTCTGAATATTGTATTTTGCAAATTCAACCCTAAGGTAATGTTCGAGAATATTGGCATCCAGTTCGCTGTTAACATCCACAACAAAATAGTTAGATGACAACTGCCTTACCGGGTTTGGTGTTGAAGGCGAGGTTTGGTTGAAAGAGTATATTTTGGTTGCTACATTCCGGAGAGCAATGGTAACAGTTTGTGCAAACTGCTTTTCCTTATTCCCCCACTCCCGCTTCATAAAGTACATCTGGATCACAATAATTCCTATGATAGCAATTGCACCCAACAGAACGACGTACCTGATATGTTTGTAACGCATAAATAATTTACAAAACGAGAGTATAAAAATAACTCAATTTTACAGAAGTGATAAGCGTTTTACATTTCATTTACATTTTTTTACAGTTCATTTGGATTGTTTTACATTTCCTTTGAATATTACCGGAAATTTCGGTTCATCTTTGCAGAAACAAATTCAAAACACACATCCCATGAAAACCCTTTTTATCCTGACCTTCATTTTAACTCTTGGTATCAGCCAGGTTTATGCTCAAAATGCTGCCCCTGCAGTTGCTAATGAAACCAATGCAGCCGTTAACCCTAATGCCCCGAAGGCAAAATATGACAAAACCGTTTACGATTTCGGCGAAATTGAACAGGGTACTCCCAAAGAAGCTGTGTTCACACTTACCAATGGCGGGAAAGAGCCTTTATTGATTTCGTACGCAAAAGCCGGTTGTGGATGCACTAACCTGAAATACTCGCAGGAACCTATTCTTCCCGGTAAATCAACAATAATTGCTGCTACTTACAATGCCGCTGCCATGGGGCAGTTCAGCAAAAGTGTTACTGTTACAACCAATGCTGATCCTAATCCGGTAATGCTGATCATAAAAGGCACTGTTATTGCAAAAAAACAATAATTTTAGTTTTACAGTTTATACATTATAAAATCGGCGGGATTTGATCCCGCCGATTTTTATTTTTCAGTATTGCTATCCATATCGCCATCAGGAGCTGATGGCAACCGCCTGCTGTCTCTCAACGCTTTCGAAATAATCCATTCCAGTTGCCCGTTGGTACTGCGGAATTCATCAGCAGCCCACCTTTCAACGGCTGCATACACATCCTCATCCACCCGAAGAGCAAATACTTTTTTCTTAGCCATTACATTGAGTATTTTTCTTTACCGTTTTGCAGCATTTTATCAATGGCGCGTTTCATTTCATTCTCCTTACGTGTTCCAAATAAAATCTGACTTCCGTTTTGCTTTATTATCCGCAATCCGATTCTGCCACTGATATTATAGGCTGTTTTTCGTGATAAAAATCGCTTACGTACACCCCAACCTCCAAATTCTAAAAGAGGCTTGTATTTCGATACTTCGGCTGATGCAATTTCGGATAGCGGAATATGTTTCATTTTCCTGACAAAAGGGGAAAACTTGTAGCGAATCCCATCCGACCAAATCTCAGTTATAAGGATGCGGCTCAGAATAAACAGGAAGACAGCACACATCACTACAAATGAAATAATACTGCTCCAGATCAATTCCTGGTCTCCAGCCCCATCATCTGCGGGTCGCCCCAGGTAAAACTGCTGATAAAAGGCTACACCAAAACTCCCCATCATCACCAAAATACCTGCCAACATGAGCCAGGGAACAAACGATTGCCTGAACGATTGCTCTTCCCTGAAAATAAGCCTATCCATACTATAAGATTTAATAAATTGATCCGGCATTTACTACAGGAGAAGCATCTTTATCGGAGCATAAAACTACCAGCAGATTGCTTACCATCACGGCTTTGCGCTCATCGTCCAGTTCAACAATTTTTCTATCCGAAAGCTTGTTAAGTGCCATTTCGACCATACTAACAGCACCTTCAACAATTTTTGTACGGGCTGCAATTACAGCCGTTGCCTGCTGACGTTTGAGCATTGCCTGGGCTATCTCGGCCGAATAAGCAAGATGAGCGATTCGGGCTTCAATAACCTGTATTCCGGCAATATGTAATCTCTCCGAAAGCTCTTTCTCAAGTACATGGTTCACTTCTTCACCTCCGCCACGAAGGGTAATTTCGGTAAGTTCATCATCAAAATTATCATACGCATAATGTCCAGCCAGTTTGCGCACTGCCGACTCACTCTGGATCTCCACAAAACGCAAGTAGTCGTCGACCTGGAAAGCTGCTTTGAACGTTTCTTCTACTTTCCACACCAGCACAATACCAATCATAATCGGGTTTCCCAATTTGTCATTTACTTTCAGCAATTCGCTGTTGAAGTTACGGGCACGCAACGATACTTTCTTTTTGACATAAAATGGATTAAGCCAGTAGAAACCGTTACGTTTCAGCGTTCCCTTGTAAGCACCGAACAAGGTCAGCACAGAAGATTCATTCGGATTGATTACCAGGAATCCGGCAGTCATAAAAAAGGCTCCTACCAGAAACAAGGGTCCGAGAATTACACCGAACAGTTGCTGGTTATACATTACCAGTAAAAAGATACCTGTGGCCAGGAAAGCCAGCAGAACCAGCAGGCCCATATAGCCCGATGAGGTTGAATTTAATTTTTCTTTTTCCATTTTATTTTAATATTATTTTGATATTGCAATAATACAACATTTTTAAGTATTTACGACCAAAAGCATGAAATTTTTTTTCTTCACCGGAAGAACTACTTTTGCAGCCTTTCTTAAATAAATTATGATAAAAACATACAAGCATATTTTTTTTGATCTCGATCACACCCTATGGGATTTTGAACGCAGTGCTGAGGAAACAAAGCGTGAATTGTTCGGGGAATTAAAACTAAAAGAAAGAGGAATTGAAAGCTATGAGGTATTCAGGGAAAAATATATTGCAATTAATCAGGCTTTATGGGCATTGTACCGGGAGGACATAATTGAGAAAGAAGAACTTAACTTTCGCAGGTTTTACGACACACTATTCTTGTTTGGTATTGACGATCGCAGGCTCGGAGAAACAATGGCTGATTCTTTCATAGAAGGAATAACAACCAAAACTTATCTGTTCCCTTTTACCCGCGAGCTTCTTGACTATCTGCACCCAAAGTATCCTTTGCATATTATCACCAATGGTTTTGAGGAAGTACAATACGGGAAGCTGAAAAATTCAGGCTTGGGTGCTTACTTTACCAGGATTATTACCAGCGAGGCTGCAGGTTCGAAGAAACCCGATCCTGATATTTTTATTTATGCACTTAAAGAAACAGGGGCACTAGCCTGTGAGAGCCTTATGATTGGCGATGACCTTGAAATTGATATGGCAGGAGCCCGGCAGATAGGAATGGATCAGTTATTTGTTAATCACGAAAACATTAAACATAACGAGACGGTTACGCTGGAGGTTTTTGCACTGGATCAAATAATGAAAATATTATAAAAAAGGCATAAAAAAAACCCGCTGAAAAAGCGGGTTATCTTTTTGAGAAAGAAATTCTTAATTCTTCTTAGGAACCGGAGTTACTTCAGCTTTAGCTTCGCCTTTGTTGCAGCAGCTTTTTGCTGAAGAAGTTGAACATGGCTTGGCACAGCCTGCTTTGGCTTCACCTTCTTTTGCACAGGAAGCTGATTTTGCAGCCGATGATGAGCAGCAGGATTTTGCAGGAGCTGATGCTTCTTTGCTTGAGCTAACTTTTTCAGTTTTTGCTTTTTCAGCAGAAGTTACTTTTTGTGCTGACACAGTGGTTACAGTGAAAGCAAAGATGAGTGTGAACAACGAAATTACAAGAGCTACTTTTTTCATAGTTATAGTTTATTAATTTAGGTTACAGATTTTGATAACGCAAAAGTATAACCAAATATTAGACAAACAACAAATATTTTTGTTAAAAAGATGTTAATAATTCTGCTGATTTCACTTGCCTAGCCTTGCAATTACGGTAATTCCGCCTTTCACTTTCTCCTCAATAGCAACTTTCACATCCGCATTAAGAGGCAGAAAAAGATCAACCCTGCTTCCAAATTTAATAAATCCCAGTTCCCGGCCCTGCTCAATACGTTCATCAGGCTTCGAATAGCAAACAATACGACGGGCCAAAGCTCCTGCAATCTGTCGCACCATTATCGGGCCATATTGCTGATGCTCAACTACAACGGTATTTCTTTCATTTTCTGTTGACGATTTTGGGTGCCATGCAACAAGGAAGGAACCCGGCCAGTAATTGGTATATACAATTTTACCCGAAACGGGGTAACGGTTCACATGTACATTGTTCGGCGACATGAAAACAGAAATCTGAAGTCGTTTCTCTTTGAAAAATTCATCGACAAATACTTTTTCGATTGCTACGATTGTACCATCGGCGGGACAAAGCACAATATCGGCATCCTGCACAAGTTCCCGCTCAGGCATACGGAAAAATCTGACCACAACAACTAAAAATACCAGTAACCCGGCATAAGCCAGATAATGAAAAAGAGTATAAACAGGGAAAAAATAATTAATTCCTACAACCGCCATTGCAGACACCATTGTAGCTGCTGCAATACTCTTATATCCCTCTTTGTGTATCCTCATTGATCGGTATGGTATTAATTATCTGCAAAAGAGTGCCAAATATACAAATACAAACGGAGCCGAAAGCAGAACGGCATCAAAACGATCGAGCATTCCACCATGCCCGGGCAAAATATTTCCTGAATCTTTAATTCCCAGGCTGCGCTTCAGCATCGACTCGACTAAATCGCCAAGAGTTCCGGCTATTATAGTGATAAGCGCGAGAATCAACCATTGTACAACATCCAGCCTATGAAATACGAATGAAAGTCCCCAGGCCGTCAGCAAAGCAAATAGTGCACCTCCGGCGCTGCCTTCCCATGTCTTCCCCGGCGAAATCCGCTCGAATAGCTTGTGTTTACCTATCAGTGAACCAACAAAATACGCGCCTGTATCGTTAAGCCAGAGTATCAGCAGGAAACCAAGTACAATTCCATAGTGCACAGGACCGGAGAGCGTGACAGGGTCGAAAAAATACATCAAGAGTCCAAATGGAAGGGCAATATATATTACCCCGGCGAGACTTATTGCAATATTGGTAAACGGGTATTCCCTGTTCCGCCATAACTCAACAATAAAAAGCAGGAAGATGAAAGGGATTATAACAAACAGCCATTTTGCATCTGCAATACCCACTGCATTTGAAGCCAAAATGAGGTAAGTAATTCCTCCGGTAATCAATGTCGGCCATAATGCCGGCTGAACCTTATCATTTGTACTTAAAGTAATAAATTCATTCAGGCTCAGGATAGTGATAATAAAAAGCAATACCGAAAACACATTCTGGCCCAACAGAATTGAACCAACCATAACAATTACAAAGAAAACTGCCGTGAGTGAGCGTGTAGCTAAATTATTCACTTTCAAATTTCAGAATTAGTTGTTTAGCCGCCAGAATATTTTCAACAGGTACACATACTTCAATATCGCCGAACCCATATGTTGAATCCTGTTTATTCATGATCACACACTCAATTTCATTGTCTTCCATAATATTACGTACCATTTCGGCTTCGTAAAGCTTATTGGTGGTATATATTATTTCCCAGTTTTCTAACATTGTGTTGCTTATTCAGTTTCTTCGTCCGAAGGAGGCGTTTCCACCAGAATGAGAAATAATTCTTTGGGGCCGTGTGCTCCCATGACAAGTGTTTTTTCAATATCAGCAGTCCGGCTTGGACCTGTTATTACTGAAATCATGGAGGGGAGTTTTCCCGGGTATTTAGACTGTATGGCTTCGAAAGCATCTTTAAGATCATCGACCAGTTGATTGACATAAGCTATCACAACATGAGTTTCGGGGTACACATTCAGTCTTCTGCTGTTTTTGGAGGAAACCATGATGCTTCCCAGGCGGGCAATCACAAATTCGCAGCCGGTAATACCCACTTTTATTGCCTGCAGGCTTTCTTCATCCGATTCGAAAGGAACGCCGGCCTGTGTCAGCATGTATTGAAATTCAGGTTCGGCACAATAAATGTTTTCCCATTCGCATTCGCTGCTTAAGGCAGAAAGCGTACTTATCACTTCTGACTCATTTTCGCAATAAATAAAAACACCCCCTACTTTGGTAAATTCCTGCGCAAAATTCACATCAGGAGTATCGCTCATCGGCTTATACACCGGTGATTCAAAATCAACCTGGGGATAGGGATTATCGGTTTTATAAATTAATGCATGGCGCACTTTCTTCAGTACCTTTTCCCTTGATGTACTTTCTTCCATGTAAAGCTAAGTTGATTACCCTGAATACTTTTCTGACAAGGTAAATTTAAGCAATATTAATCCTTATCCAACACTTACGTTGAAAACTTATTGAGCCTTAGTGGGGCCAGGGGTTCCTGATGAGCCGGCGGGTTTTTCATTATTCACTTCAGGCACAGGTACTTCGGCTATAGCTTCCGTGGTATTCACATCTTTTGTGTCTCCGTTTTCGTTGAAAAGCACATGATCATGATCATCGAAAGGGCGTTTGCCGAAAATCTTTTCGAGATCCTCACGGAAAATAACTTCCTTTTTAAGCAAAATATCGGCCAGCAGATTCAATTTTTCACGGTTTTCAGTGAGCAATTTCTTGGCTTTATCATATGATTCTTCAACCATTTTATGGATTTCCTGATCGATAATCTGGGCAGTTTCCTCACTGAAAGGTTTCGAAAAAGAGTACTCGCTTTGACCTGAAGAATCGTAGTAGCTTATATTCCCGATTTTTTTATTAAGCCCGTAAAAAGCTACCATGGCATAAGCCTGCTTGGTTACTTTCTCAAGGTCATTGAGAGCACCTGTTGATATCTTACCAAATACAATTTCTTCGGCAGCGCGTCCGCCAAGGGTTGCAATCATTTCGTCAATCATCTGCTCATAAGTAGTAATCTGCCTTTCGTCGGGCAAATACCAGGCAGCACCCAAAGCTTTGCCACGGGGTACTATTGTAACTTTCACAAGCGGATGTGCATGTTCGAGAAGCCAACTTACGGCAGCATGACCTGATTCGTGGTAAGCTATCACCTTTTTCTCATGCGGCGATATTATTTTGTTGCGTTTCTCAAGTCCGCCGACTATACGATCAATGGCATCGAGAAAATCCTGTTTGTCAATTTGTTTTTTATCGCCGCGAGCGGCAATAAGTGCGGCTTCGTTGCAAACATTAGCAATATCGGCACCCGAAAATCCGGGAGTTTGTTTTGCAAGGAACTCAACATTAGCTGAATCGTCCATTTTAAGGTTACGCATATGTACTTTAAAGATGGCTTTGCGTTCCTCGAGGTCCGGTAACTCAATATATATCTGGCGGTCGAAACGACCAGCACGCATCAGAGCGCGGTCGAGGATATCGGCACGGTTAGTAGCAGCAAGAATAATTACACCGGCATTGGTCTGGAAACCATCCATTTCGGTAAGCAGCTGGTTGAGTGTATTTTCGCGTTCGTCATTTCCGCCTGTCATGGCACTGCGCCCACGGGCACGCCCTACGGCATCAATTTCGTCAATAAAAATGATGCTGGGGGCTTTTTCTTTGGCTTGTTTAAAAAGGTCGCGGACACGTGAAGCACCCACACCAACAAACATTTCAACAAAGTCGGATCCCGATAGTGAGAAAAAAGGCACTTTAGCTTCGCCGGCAACGGCTTTGGCAAGCAATGTTTTTCCGGTTCCGGGAGGGCCTACAAGCAAAGCTCCTTTAGGGATTTTCCCGCCAAGGTCTGTATATTTCTTTGGATTTTTCAGAAATTCAACAATTTCCATAACCTCCACTTTGGCTTCCTGGAGGCCGGCAACATCGTTGAAATTGAGCGAAACCATGGTATCTTTATCAAAAAGCTGCGCTTTTGATTTCCCAATGTTAAATATCTGTCCGCCTCCACCAGCGCCACCTTTGGTCATCATACGCATGATAAGGAACCATAAGCCGACTAAAACTACTATTGGCAATATCCAACCCAGTAAATCGCCACCCCAGTTTTTACGGGTTTCGTTTTTAACATATACAGGGCTTGCTGATGTTTCCTGGACTTCGCGCACATCTTTCTCAAATGTTTCGAGTGTACCAATCTGGTAAACATAATGAGGAGCAGGAGTAGCCAGTGAATTGGCCGGTTTCATATCCTTGAACTTGGGAAGCCCCAGCTTATCTTTCTTAATGTATATTTCGGCCTGCTCCTTGTTAACGACTATCAGTTTTTCAACTTCTCCGGCAATGAGCATATCTTTCAGTTCGCCCCAACCGATCACCTTTGGTGATGCGCCCATGTTGTTAAGGTAAAGGCCAAAAAGCACAACACCTAAAGCGATATAAATCCAATAAATATTGAATTTAACTTTTGGCATCTTAGGCATTTTCGGGCCTCCGGAATCCTGAGGTTTATCCCCTTTGTTATAATTTTTATCGTCACTCATTAGTCTGAATTTCTTAAATTATTCTTTATTTTGAAGAAGGTTTGGCAAGCTTTTTAGCTGCCGGTTTTGCCATTTTTTTGACCGGGGTTTTAGCTGCACGTTTTACAACTGCTGAAGCAATAACCGGTGCAACGGCTTTTACTTCTTCACGTGGTGCATCGGCCCATAATTTTTCGAGTTGATAAAACTCGCGGGCTTCGGCCTGGAAAATGTGAACTACCACGTCGAAATAATCAAGCAATATCCATTCACAATTTTCAAATCCTTCTTTGTGTTTAGCAAACTCTCCCACAGCTTTTTTAACTTCAAACTGCACCGAATCGGCAATTGCATCAACCTGCGAACGGGATGAACCGTGGCAAATCACAAAATAATCGGTAATTGAATTGGGGATTCCTGAAAGGTTAAGTTTCACTATATCTGACCCAAGTTTTTCCTGCATTCCTTTCACAATAATATCTGCAAGCATTCCTGAGGTTTCACTCCTGTTCTTTTTTGCCATTTAAATCTGATTATATTTACTTTTAAGCTTTTACCCGGCTTGTAATTTTCGTTTTTTACCGGGAAAAAATCTCCGGATTTGCAAAGGTACGGATTTAAAACAGATGTTATTCTGTTATCGGTGTTTAACGAGTATCAAACTTTAATCCTTTTTCAATTAACACGACAATTTGTCACTTTATGATTGGGTTATTTCAACGTTCGGTTGTATCAAATGTTTTAACTTTGTTTCATAAAATAAGTTAACACTTGCAGGAAAACCTATAATGAGAGCCACAATAATTAGATTACCCGAAACCGAATCGACCAACAGCCATGCCATCCGCCTGCTTGCACAATCGCGACCGGCAGAAGGAAGCGTGATAATTACTGATCATCAGACTAAGGGCAAAGGACTGGATACCAATAGCTGGGAAAGCGAAAAAGGAAAGAACCTGACGTTGAGCATTATTCTGTATCCTGAGTTCACGGCTGACAGGCAGTTTGTATTTAATAAAGCTGTTTCGCTTGGCATCTGCGACTTTCTGCAGGCCGAACTGCCCGAACAAAAAGTTACCATCAAATGGCCCAACGATATTTATATAGGTGACAAGAAGGCTTGTGGTATCCTTATTCAGAACTCAGTGATGGGAAACCGTTTCGATTATGTGGTAGTCGGGATTGGGCTGAATGTAAACCAAACTCGTTTTGTGAGCGATGCACCGAACCCGATTTCGATGAAAATGATCACAGGGAAGGATCATAGCCTTGAACTATTGCTCGAAAAGTTGTTGGATTCCGTTTTTAAGCGCTATGCCCAGGTTAAACCTGAAAGTAGTTCCAAAACAGAAAACGATTATCTCAAGTCGCTATTCCGTGCAATGGAATGGCATAAATACCAGGTAAAAAATGATAAAATCACAGCCAGGATCACCGGCACGAATGAATACGGGCAATTGGTGCTGGAAACTGAAAATGGGGAAGTTTTGGTGTGTGATATGAAGGAGGTGAAATTTGAATTTTAGGTTTTGTCGATTAACGAGCATTTAGCAAACTTTTTGGATTATTGAATTATATCGGTTGTTGTCAATACATCCGGAATTCAAATCTGTTTTGCAGGTGAGTCTTGGATTATCCACCCACTGCGAATAAGAATGCTCACTAAATTTCAAATCCTCTCCAGAGAGTGAAGAGATGGATAATGAAAATGGGAAAATCGGGAAAGTTAATCAGCCACAAAGACGTGAGGCGTTTGATTGTGGAAAGCCATGGTATTTTATCTTTTGTTGCAAATAATCAATGCGCCAATTACTCCTGGAACCCAGGCACAAAGAGTGAGAAGGAATACTATTATTAAAGAGCCGCATCCTTTATCGATTACAGCCAGTGGAGGGAAAATTATACAGAGGATTACACGCCAGAGTGACATTGCTAAATATTAAATTATAGGGTTTAAGGTAGTTTAAAAAATATAAAATGTTTGACGACATTGGCAAAGAAAGGTTACATGAAATCAATTCGAAGGGATATAAAACATTGCTTAATACTATAATACGTTATTTGAAAATTTGAAAATGTGGGGATTTAAAGAATCTGAATATGGTTTTATTCTTTAAATGGGATAGTTTGTTTTATATCAAAAGACCCAAAATCAAAATTCCAAATTCCAAATTCCAAGAAAATTCGTTCACATTGCTTGGAATTTGAGACTTGGATTTTGAGATTTGGATTTTTTTAATGAAGGAAAATCTCCAGATTTCAGCATAGAAGAATAAATCCTGCTCAGTTTACCTTCTTCCGTGTATTAATTTCCAGGCCTATATTCCCTTTATTTACCGATATCGGGTCAATCAGAAGCGATGGAACCAGTTTGGCACCGTTATTTACTGTAAATGTTGCATAGGTAATAGGCGTCCCCCTTGCCAGGTCCATTGCCATGCGGGCTGCATTGGCGGCAATGTCCTCGATGGATTTGTAAACCGACATGGTCTGTAAGCCTTGTACAATATTTTCGCAGGCTTCGGTATCAGCATCCTGCCCGGCAACCAGCACTTTGCCTGCCAGGCCTTTTTCCTGCAAAAGCTTAATGGTTCCCCTCGCCAGGAGATCGTTGCCGCAGATAAAAGCATCCACCTTGTTATTTTTCAGGCATTCCTTTGCTGCATTGTACCCGTTTTCAAAAGTCCAGGCATCTACCATTTTATCGTACACAATTTTTATATCGCCACGCTCAATATAAGGTTGCAAAACCCCCATCTGCCCGAATTGCAGCAAAAAGGAGTTTTTATCGGTATATGCCCCACCGATAAGGGCAACATTTCCTTTCTGCAACCTGTTTTTAATATAAACTGCCTGTAGCTCACCCACTTTAACATTGTCGAACGAAACATAGTAGCCTACATTCGCTCCCTGTACCAGGCGATCGTATGAAATTACTCCTATTTTTGCTTTGTTTGCCAGGCTTACTATTTCCCCTGCTTTTTTAAGGTCAACCGGTAATATTACCAGGACATCAATTTTCTTATCAATCAGTTCTTTAGCCTGTTCTAATTGCTTTTCAGGATCACCGTTTGCCGAAAGGCAGATAACCTTGCCTCCCAGTTTATTCACATTTTCGATAAAGAAGGTAGTATCTTTTGCCCAACGTTCCACATTGTACTGGTCCATCAGCAGACCTATCACCGGCTCTTTGTGACGGGAGGTACAAGCCTGAAACAATTGTAAACCTATAAAGGGCAACAACAAGAAAACAAAAAACCTGGTTTTCATAACGAGATTGTATTAGGGTTTATATAATACGGTTACATTTTCAACACAGTAGAAATGGCATTTTAGTGTTCCGGAATCATCAGCTAAAGATAAGGTAAATATGTGAAAAATAAAAATATTGCTCATTATAACGCAACATTCCGAATATAAAATATTGTAAACCAATTTTTTACAAATAGCCTAAAAAAGTATTTTGTCTGGATTGCCTCAGCCGTGATCAACATCTTCTTAGGCTCCGTATCGAAATATAACAAGCAATTCCGGAGCAACTGAGTTTAAAAGGAAACAATTATACCTTGATCAGGATAAATTACCGCACTTTATAAGCCCCGACCTTCAGTTCGGGGAATAAAAATAACAAAAACGAAAAAGGCTTTAGCCCCAGGATTTGATTTGCGGAAATTTATCCCGTTTGCAGTAATAAAAAAAGCAGGTAAAAAACCTGCTTTCATTTTATATCTTTAATAACAATCAGTATTTCAAACCATTTACTTCTCCATTTCGAGTTTCAGTTTGCCGGCAAGCAGATCAACAAAATTCTGCAGAGGTTTGGCTGCCATCAGGGCAATAAACTGGCTCATATCCGAATTAATAACAAGTTGCACTTCACATTGTTGTTGTGTTGTTTCGAGGATATTGGCATCGAGAGTAAAATTAAAAGGCAATTTCCCTTCACCTTGCATACTGACTTTCGAAAAAGGCTCTTTCCCAATAATTCGTAAACCAACTGTCGCAAGTCCTTTTACTTCAAAAGAGCAGGAATCGCCGGTCGATTGCCAATTCTCGACCTGTTCAGGAAGAAGTTTTGTAAAATTATCGAAATTGCTGATGAAGTTATATACTTTTTCAGGCTTGCAATTAATAATCACCTTATCACTCTCGATGCGCCTGCTCATTTTCCGTGCCCCCAGCCTTTAGGATCTTCCCGCCATTGGATGAGTGACTGCAAATCCGAATCTTTTATATGATTTTGCTCCAAAGCTTTTTTAATCAGGAAATCGTAACTTGTTAAGGTGTGCAAGGTGCAGGAAGCGGCTTTAAAACTTTCTTCGGCATCGCTCAATCCATAGGTGAAAATTGCCACCATTCCCTTTACATTACAACCTGCATCGCGCAATGCCTGCACAGCGTTCAGGCTGCTTTTACCTGTCGATATCAGGTCCTCGACCACTACTACCGATTGTCCGCTTTCAACAACGCCTTCAATCTGGTTTTCGAGTCCGTGACCTTTCTTTTCGGAACGGATGTACACAAAAGGCAATCCAAGATCCTGTGCTACAAGGGCCCCGATAGCTATTGCACCGGTTGCAACCCCTGCAATTACATCAACGGTTCCATATTCTTCATTAATAAGTTTGACGAATTCCTGGCGGATATACGTACGTATTTTGGGATACGACAAAGTGCGGCGGTTGTCGCAATAAATTGGCGATTTTATACCGGAAGCCCAGGTGAAGGGGTTAGTATTATCAAGCTTTATTGCTTTAATTTGCAAAAGCGATTCGGCTGAAATAAGTGCTGTTTCTTCTGATTTTTTTCTCATGATGCAAAGGTATATAGTTTTTTTGAATGAGCAGGCAGTAATAATACATGAAAATATTAACATGCCTGTTAACAGTCCGGATGAACTTCATATTGAATTCACCGGTAAGTCGCAACTTGAAGATGCATACAAAATCTTTTTCCGGAATCCAGGTATTTTAATCCTGAAAATAAAGGCAGCCGGAAATTTTACAGAAGCTTGTGATGCATTCAATTCTATGTTCAAACGAATAGAAGCAGCGGGAGGTATTGTGCGAAACCAGCGGAACGAATATCTCTTTATAAAAAGATTGGGTGTTTGGGATTTACCAAAAGGCAAATTGCACAAAGAAGAATCAAAAGAGGTGGGTGCTATCCGCGAAGTTACTGAAGAAACGGGGCTGACAAATCTCAGGATAACAAAAGCTCTGCCATCGACATTTCATATTTACACTGACAGGAAAGGGAGAGAAGTTCTGAAAGAGACTTATTGGTTCGAAATGATTTACAGTAACGATGAAATTCCTGTTCCGCAAACGGAGGAAGATATTACGGAAGTTCGTTGGTTTCGGTTGGCTGATCTGCATATTCCCCTGCAAAACACATATTCCTCCTTAAAACATCTTTTGGAAAACTATCTGCCTGGATAAACAAACGCCTATCGAAAATTATTTTGCAGTATCGAATACTAATTATGTTTTTATCTTTGCATAAAACCATTGTATGAAGATCGCAGTTTTCCCGGGTTCTTTCGATCCGGTTACGCGTGGCCACGAATCTATCGTTCGGCGCGCTTTGCCATTGTTCGACCAGATAATTGTTGCCGTCGGGGTAAATGTTGATAAGTCAGGCTATTTCCCTGTCGAGAAGAGGCTTGAATGGCTGAACCAGACCTTCAGCGATCTGCCCCAGGTAAGTGTTGAAAGTTACAACGGGCTTACGGTAGATTTTTGCAGCAAAATGAATGCCGACTATATTATCAGGGGCCTGCGTACTTCGGCGGATTTCGAATTTGAGCGCAGCGTGGCACAGGTTAACCTGAAACTTGTTCCGGATATTGAAACCGTTTTCCTGCTTACACTACCTGAATATGTGATGGTTACATCTTCCATTGTTCGCGAAGTGCACAGGCACGGAGGTAATATCGACCAGTTTATCCCCGAAAACATTACAATCTGAACCTGATTTCCGGTTTATTCCGGTAAGGGTTTTGTGAAAAAGGTAAAGTGAACCTTTCCATACCTGCGCTCGCTGGCAAAATAAGGATGATCTTTAAAACTGATACTTTTATCGTGTTCCATCACGAACCAGCCTTCATCGGCCAGGCAGTTATTTTCAAAAACCAAACCGGGAATTTTTTCACGCCCATCGAGATCATAAGGCGGATCGGCAAAAATCACATCATAGTTACCGGCCGATCTGGCCAGGAAAGTAAAAACGTTGGTCCGGATTGCCGATAAATTCCGGAAGTCCAGATCCGAAGCCATTTTCGAAATATAGTCAATACAACGACTATTTAAGTCAACACTTAAAACCGCAACAGCATTGCGTGATGCAAATTCCAGTGAAATATTCCCGGTGCCAGCAAACAGGTCGAGTACTTTTACTGCTTCAAAATCAATATAATTATTCAATATATTGAACAGGCTCTCTTTTGCCATATCGGTTGTTGGCCGAACGGGCAGGCCTTGCGGCGGATGAAGAGCCCTGCCCCTGTGAGTTCCGCTGATTATTCGCATAGGGGAATGTTAAGTAGTGTATAATGCCGGTGCAAGGCAATTTCATTAAAAGTATCACCATAATCAGGAATATCAGGGCATGCAGCTGTTTTCAGTGATCCGCAATACATTTTCAACTGGTTGTAAATTAATTCATTTTCCGAAATTTCGCCCATCAGCATTACATTTTCTTCCGATGGAATAAAACCAAGCTGTTCAAGTACGAAAATCACATAATACAACACATCCGAAGGAGCCGAATAGCGGAATGAGTTGAGGTAAATCAGCCGCAATCCCTGAATAACGGCAATTTCGAAATATCCATGATAAGCATTGATAAAAATCTGCCTCGAAATTAGTTTGGAATGTTCCCGCAGCAAACCTTTAACAAATATTGCCGGTGCGCAATGCAATAATGCCGCCGGGAATAGTTTTGAACAATATTCAGCCAGGTAACGTGGTGCTGCAATTGCTATTACCGGACCAAGATCGAAAACAGGTTCAGTGAGTATTTCCTCATCTTCACTCATTGAGTGTGCTGCCGACATCAAACCATGTTCCTCTCCATTTTTTAAAAACACTCCCGGAGCAACGGTAATTTTATGTGAGGCAATAGCTATATCAACCCGCTGCCAGGTAATTTCAGTTAACCCGCTGTTTTTAAATTCTCCGAAATACTCTTTTCCGGTGGCAGGCCATCCGTGCGAATCACTATGTTGTATATCAGAGTTTGTTGCTTTGTAAGAAAGGAGTTTTAAAATTTTCTGCGAGTCTGCATCAGTAACCAAAAAAGAAAATCCATCCTGGCAAAGCAGAATGGAAAGCCTGTATTGCACCCCCCGGGCAGCATCAAACTGAGGATCAACCTGATTCAGAATACATTCCAAGAGATAATTGTTTTATTATTCCCAGTTTCCATCGGTGGAAGCTTCGGTCATTGAACCTACTTTAAGCCCCTGAAACTTTCCGCGGTCTTCAAGCTCTTTGAGCCTGTTAACAACCAATTGCCGGTCGAGATCCTTTGTATATAATTCCATGCGGGCCGATGCTTCGAAAACTGCGACGTCAACCCCACCTTTATTTATTTTTCCGGCCTGTAACGAAAAGGTTTCTCCTTTCGAGAAAGGAATCTCTGATAATTTTTCGATGGGATAATTCTTTTTCGAGAAAATTGAATCAAAAATACTAATAAACCCGATGGTATCGGAAATACTGCGTGTATTGGTGGTATCATTCGGGTCCGGGATCATTTTAACTTCAGGAATTTTACCTGTTTTTACAAAATTGATAAGAGTATCGAAACTTCCGGTATAACGTCCGCTCTGGTTGCGGAAAAGGTTCTGGGCAGTACGGATGTCTTTAAGTTTAGCAACAATAACTTCGCCTCGTGTGTTCAGGGAATTTTCAAATTTTACAGGTTTATTAATGCTGTTGAAGATCAGAAATCCTAACACTATAATAACCACAGCAAGAACAACCTTAATGACAGTATTTTTCATGGTATTTTCAGTTTTGAATATTGATCGGAATAATAGCTGTTTATCAATCAATTGAAAAAAATCATTTTGATTTCCCACACAGGAGTGCAAATGTATAACATTTTTCAATTAATTCTTTGTGTGCCTTTAAAAATAACATCACTTTTCGGGCAGTGTTTTCAAGCAACAGCAATACTAAAACATAAAGTTAAAGTTATATTCAACCTTGTTTGCATTTCAAAATTTTGTGTTATAAAACCGGTAACTTACAATATAATAATACACGAGGCAGTTATTAACCGGATTAAGCTTTTATACTTTTTTAACATCTATAAAAATTGCAGTTTCAGCAGGTTTGGAACAGTTATTGGTAATTAGGTGTGGAAAGAAGTTTGGTTACAAAATCATAATAATGTATATTTGCAGCTAAATGAGAAGTTTTAATAATTAATGTAACCCTCACAAATCGATGAAGAAAACTCTGATTCTGACAATTGCCCTGATAGTAATAACCTTTTTTTCAGGCAATTTTTTACAGGCACAAACTAAAGTAGATGCCGGCAATGCCTTTAACGCAGCACTTGAACTTTCGAAAACTGATATGGCCGGAGCCGTAGTTAAAATGCAGGAAGTAGTTAAAATGTGCACGGCACTTGGTGCCGAAGGCGACACCATTAAAATGAGTGCTGAAAAAGTGATGCCTTCGTGGCAATACAATGTTGGTAACAATTTCCTGAAAACGAAAGAATATGATAAAGCAACTGTTGCTTTCGAGAAAAGTGAGGAACTGGCTGTTACTTATGGCGATGATAATATAAAACAGAAATCGGAAGATATTCTGGTGAAACTCTATGCCAGTCAGGGAAATACTCTTCTGAAAGCAGATAAAACCGATGAAGCTATTGCCGTACTCGACAAATCGTTGAAATTAGACCCGACAAACAGCAAAGCATTGTATGCTAAAGGACTGGCATACAAGAAAAAAGGCGATACCGAAAAACTACTCGAAAACATGGAACTTGCATTAGTTTCAGCCACAAAGGATAATGATACTGTTACCGCTAATGCTGCAAAAAGCACAATTGGAGTTACCTATTATCAGGATGGCAAAACACTTTTTCAGAAAAAGGCATATGGCGATGCTATAGAAAAACTCAATATTGCTCTGAAATACGACGACAGCAATAAAGAACTTTTCTACCTGCTTACCGTTTCGAACAACAATATTAAAAAGTACGACGAAGCTATAGCAGCAGGAACATCCGGATTAGCACTCGAAGAACAAACCAACGCTAAAATGGCACGTTTTTATTATGAGATAGCTAAAGCGTATGAAGGAAAACAGGATACCCAAAATGCATGTGAAAACTACAAAAAATCAGCTTTTGGTACTTTTGCCCAATCAGCAAACTACCAGATGAAGACGGTTTTAAAATGCCAGTAAGCAATAATCATACAAATTTAAAGCCGGGTTTCCCGGCTTTTTTTATTTTTCCTGATCAGGCGTCCAGCTTATTCCTTTCATCAAAATGGGGGATATCTTCAACAAAAATATATCGTTTATTTTCGTAATCGAGCCTGCATGTATAATGCTCCATTCCGTTGGTAATCAGGAAGTATTCTGCATGAAGAAGCATATTATACCTTGCTGCCTGATCGAATGTTTTTTCTTTTATTTCAACTCCAGGTGCTTTACATTCGACCAGTAAAAATGGCTGTGCTTTACGCGAAAACACAACCAGGTCGAAACGTTTTGGCTGTTTGTTTAGCAAAAGTTTTTTCTCGACTCCTATCATTGAGATGGGATAGCCTTTAAACTGAATAAGATATGCAATCAGGTGCTGCCTCACCCATTCTTCGGGAGTAAGATACACAAATTTATGGCGCACCGGATCGTATATTTCCTGACGGTTATTCTCCTGCCGCAGCCTGAAATCAAAATAAGGGAAATTTAATTGCTGCATTTTATCAACATTCCTGAAAAAACCTGAGCGAAACCACCACAAAGGTGACATAAAAAATCTAAATTTGCCATTAATACTCAAAAATATCAATCCGCTGAATGAAAACTAAGAAAGAGATTGTTGAAAACTGGTTGCCCCGCTACACAGGAACAGCGGTTGAAGATTTTGGCGAATACATTCTGCTTGTAAATTTCGGCGCATATCTCGAAACCTTTGCGCGACTTAACAATGTTGAAATACATGGCAGGGACAGGTCGATGCCAAGTGCTACATGCGGCAATATTACCATGATAAAATTCGGTATGGGAAGCGCGAATGCCGCCACTGTGATGGATTTACTGAGTGCTATTAATCCAAAGGCCTGCCTGTTTCTTGGAAAATGTGGCGGGCTGAAGCATATAAATGCATTGGGCGACTACATTCTGCCAATCGCTGCCATCCGTGGTGAAGGTACATCCGACGACTATTTCCCTCCCGAAATTCCGGCACTACCAGCATTTAACCTGCAAAAAGCTATTTCGACCACCATCCGCGAAATGGGTCTTGATTATTATACCGGTACAGTGTATACAACCAACCGCAGGGTGTGGGAGCATGATGAAGATTTCAAGCATTATCTTCAGAGTACCAGGGCTATGGCCATCGATCTCGAGACGGCTACCATTTTCATAGTAGGATTTGCCAATTATATTTCGACCGGAGCATTGCTTCTAGTTTCGGATCAGCCTATGATTTCGAGCGGAGTAAAAACGGAACAAAGCGATAGAATCGTTACTGAGAATTACATGGAAAACCATGTTAAAATAGGTATCGAATCGCTGAAACAACTTATCGAAAAACGTGTAACCGTCAAGCACCTGAAATTTTAGTACCGATTGCCTAACTATTTCTTCAAAACAGATGACATCAACTTATTACCAGTTAATTAAGGATTTTCAGAAAAGGTCTTTCGCCAATGTTTACCTTTTTTATGGGGAAGAGCCTTATTTTATTGATGAACTTACTGATTATCTCACCAACAATGTTTTGAACGATATTGAAAAAGAGTTCAACCAATTTGTGTTGTACGGACGCGACTCGACTGCTGCAGCGATAGTTAACAGCAGTAAACAGTTCCCGATGGTTGGCGAAAAACTGCTTGTAGTTTTACGGGAATCGCAGGACATGGACCTGAAAAAAGAAGAAACCCTTAATCTGCTACTTTCTTATATTAAGCAGCCACAACCATCTACAATTCTGGTAATTGCGCATAAGTACAAAACCATTCCGGCTAAATTGCTTAAAGCTGTTGCAGCTTCTAATTCAGCAATTGCAGTTGAATCGAAGAGGAAATACGAAAGTGAGCTACCCGTTTGGATTACCGCGCAGGTTAAAAGCAGTGGTTACTCAATATCGGATAAAGCCGCTAATATGCTGGTTGAATTCCTTGGTAACAATCTCGAAAAGATCAATAACGAACTCAGCAAGCTTTATATTAATCTTTCGAAAACAAAGGTAATTACAGAAGATGCCATTGAGCAATATATAGGAATAAGTAAAGATTATAATATTTTTGAATTCCAAAAGGCCCTGGCCAGAAAAAATACCCTGGTTGCCAATAAGATAGCCCATCATTTTGCACTGAATCCTAATGAGAATTCAATTTTTAAAACCATACCCATGCTGTTTTCCTTTTTCAGCAAGGTACTGCTGATACATTCGTTAACTGATAAATCGGAAGCATCCATCCTGAGCAAAGCCAAAATCTCTCCTTTTACCAAGCAGGATTATTTTGATGCTTACCGGAACTATAATGCTAAAAAAGTGCAGGACATTATTGGCTGGCTGCGCGAATGCAATGTACGCGCTTTGGGTATTGATAATTATTCGGCTGACCAGGGCGAACTGCTGAGGGAGTTGGTTTTTAAGATTTTACACTGAGACAAAGCGGGTAACTTGAGATTCTTGATTTCATATTTTTTGATTTGCGATTGATCCCAATGCTATCTCTCAACTACCAGACTGATTGTCATATCGGAACTTTTCAATACCCGACCGGAGAAACTTTAATACGCTCCTAATCTTCCTGCCTGGTAAAAAGTTTCTCAATAATAGTTTTGTATTTATTGTTTAAAAATGTTCTTCGAAGTTTGAGTGTAGCGGTAAGTTCGCCCGAATCGACGGTCCATTCGGTATCGAGCAATTCAAATGCCTTTAATTGTTCGGTGGCACCGAGATGGCGGTTAAATTTATGTATTTCTTTTTGAAAGCGCTTTTGAATACGTTCGAGAGCGACCATTTCGGTATTTGTGGTGTAGGGCAAGCCCTTAATCTCGCACCATGATCGAAGATGGTTAAAGTCGGGAGCGATAATGGCAGCGGCATATTTCTGGTTTTCGCCCACAACCATGAGTGCATCAATAAACGGCGATTCCTTAAGCATATTTTCAACCAGTTCGGGACTTACGTACTTTCCAAACGAAGTTTTAAATATTTCTTTTTTACGGCCGGTAATTTTCAGGTGGCCTTCAGGTTCAATAAGCCCAAGGTCGCCGGTATGAAACCAACCTTCGCTGTCGATAGCTTCGGCAGTTAGCTGAGGTTCTTTATAATAGCCTTTCATTAAACCGGGGCCTTTGCAGAGAATTTCGTGATCCTTCGCAATCTTTACGGTGGTATTTTTAAGAATCGGACCCACAGTACCGAATTTCACCCCGTTTTCCTTAAAATTATTCACGGCAATTACCGGCGAAGTTTCGGTAAGTCCATATCCTTCCAGCACCGGAATGCCTGCTGCCCAGAAAATATGGGCCAGTCTTGGCTGCAGAGCAGCTCCTCCGCTTACAATAACTTTAAGATTTCCGCCAAGCGCTTCCTGCCATTTGCTGAAAACAAGTTTGCGGGCCACTTTCAGTTTCAATGAATAATAAGGACCTTTTGCACCATACATTTCATAATGTTTTCCAACATTAACTGCCCAAAAGAAAATCATTTTCTTAATCCCGGTAAGCTTACGGCCCGAATTCATGATACGGTCGAACACTTTTTCGAGTAAACGGGGAACCGTCGAAAGAATATGGGGCTTGATATCGCGAAGGTTATCGCCCACCGTGGCAGGACTTTCGGCATAATAAACTGATATACCAAGATATTGGTATAAATAAACGAGCATCCTTTCGTAGATATGACACAAAGGCAGGTAACTCAATGCACGACCCTCCTCGCCTACCGGTGGGATTTCCTTCACAGCCATGAAATTAGAAATGATATTGGAATGCGAAAGCATAACTCCTTTCGGATGACCGGTAGTACCTGAAGTATAAATGATCGTGGCCAGATCATCGGTTTTGATAGCCGCTTTTATAGCCTCTATTTTAGCAGGTTCCGGATTTGACCTACCCAAAGAAATCAGTTCCGCTAGTTGTTTTAAACCTTCAGTTTCCTTAAAGCAATAAATACCAAGCAGGCCATCGAGTTCGCCAACAATATGTTCGATTTTACGATAGGTATCCCAACCCGAAACAAAAATCACCTTTACTCCTGCGTGAGAAAGTATATATTTATAATCGCTTTCGCTGATTGTCGGGTATATGGGAACATGTATGGCCCCTACCTGTTGGATGCCCATATCTGCCAGGTTCCATTCGGGTCGGCCGCCCGAAATTGTAGCAACAGTATCACCCGGTTTGACCCCAAGTTTCAGAAGGCCAAAACTTATATTATCGGCTGATGAAATGTAGTCGTTGATTGAGTATTTCACCCAATTTCCATTGTCTTTTCCCGCCAGTACATCATCTTTAGGTTTATATGATTTCGCGTAATGGGGTAAAATGTCGAATAAGCGGGTAACTTCTTGCATCAGTTCACTTTGAGTTTACGATTGGTTGTAAAGATAATTATAAAATTATATGTGATACATCCACGCAACTATTGATTTGATAAATTCCAAATCTCAATTCCCAAATCTCAAATCCCAAGGATTCAAGAAAAGGCTTCAAATTAGCTGATTACGTTTGTCAGCCCCCGGAATTTCGAACTTCCATTCCTATCAGAGCACCTTATGAAAATACCCGGGACTCGCCTGCGCCGTGGGCATTATTACCAGGTCGTTAATATTTACATGAGCCGGAAGGCTTGTAATCCATAGAACAGCGTTAGCAATATCTTCAGCTTCCAGTGGCTTGAACCCTTTGTAAACATTGGCTGCAGCTTCCATATCGCCTTTAAAACGCACCTGCGAGAATTCTGTTTCGGCAGCACCCGGCGCAACCTGCGAAACTTTTATTCCATGGCTGAGCATATCAATACGCATTGCGCGTGTAAGTGCATCCACAGCAAATTTAGTAGCACAATACACATTGCCTTTGGCGTAAACATCCTTGCCTGCAATGGAACCAATATTAACGATATGAGGGCATTTGCTCTTTTGTAAAAGCGGAAAAATATTTTTGGTCACATAAAGCAATCCCTTCACATTGGTATCAATCATAGTGTCCCAGTCGTCCATATTGCCATCCTGCAAAAGATCGCTTCCGGCAGCAAGCCCGGCATTATTAACGAGTATATCAATATTCCGCCAGCCTTCGGGGATACTGATAATTGCCTGTTTCACCGCATCGCGGTTTCGGACATCAAAATTTAAAGTCAGTACTTCAATGCCATACATTTTTGTGAGTTCTCCGGCTATTTTTTCAAGCCTGTCTGCCCTGCGGCCTGTAAGAATCAACCGATGTTGTTCCTGCGCAAATGAATGTGCGCATGCTTTTCCGAAACCGCTGGTGGCACCGGTAATAAATATTGTTTTCTGCATAATAATTTTCTCTGTAATTAATTTGCCGGTAACTAAATCGCTTTCGTTACCTGGCAAGAATCCGTAATCCTACAATTCCGCAAATAATAAGCAAGATACAAAGCATTCGCAGAATATCAGTTGGTTCTTTAAAATAAATAATGCCATATACAACCGTTCCAATAGTTCCAATGCCTGTCCACACGGCATATGCGGTTCCCATGGGAATATTTTTCAGTGCCAGCGAGAGAAGGTAAAAAGAAGCGAACATAGCTGCCACAGTAATTACGGCAGGCCAAAGCCTTGTCCAGCCTTCGGTATATTTAATACCTACAGCCCACACAACTTCGAATAATCCGGCAACAAAAAGGATAAACCAGGGCATTTGGTTTGGGATTTGGGATTTATAAATTACGATTGACGAGGTTCGATTTACGAATGAGGATGGACGATTTAATTTAGGATTTACGAGGCAAGGGGTACGATTTACAATACTTGTAAAGCTATAGGTCATCAATGAACCAATCGTAAATCGTAATTCGTCTATCGTACCTTTTTTAATAACTTACTCTGCCAGCGAAAGAGCCAGCTTTGTCATATTAGTAAAATTGGTCTGCCTTTCATCGGCACTTACATGTTCGCCGGTAAGCAAATGATCGCTTACGGTAAGAAGTGAAATCGCTTCAATGGAATTGCGTGACGCAAGCATATATAATCCGGCTGACTCCATTTCAACAGCGAGAGTTCCGTAATTGCGCCAAAGTTCGTAGGCATCTCCTTCTTCAGGAAAATGGTAGAAAAGATCAGACGAAAGTATATTTCCGACTTTTACGGGCATATTCATTTTTGCGGCATTTGTTGCTGCAAGCTGGGCCAACCTGAAACTTGCCGTTGGGGCAAATGTCATTCCGGGAAAATATCGGGCTACGGAAAATGAATCCGTCGAAGCACTAATAGCAAGAACTACATCCCTGACTTTAACTTCTTCGAGTAAACCTCCGCAGGTACCAATACGGACAAGCGTTTTAACTTTATAATCGTTAATCAGTTCTGTTGCATAAATCATCAGAGAAGGCAATCCCATGCCGGTTCCCTGCACCGAAACACGCTTCCCCTTATAAAATCCGGTATAGCCCAACATACCACGTACATTGTTGTAACACACTGCATCGGTAAGTAGCGTTTCAGCTATATGTTTTGCTCTTAACGGATCGCCTGGAAGTAGCACAAAATCAGCTATTTCGCCTTGTTTTGCTTCGATATGAATACTCATTCTGATAAAAATAAAGGCGCAAAGATAATGACAATTAGTAATGCAATTTTAAATTGAGCCATATAAGATTTATACAGGATGCAAGTGTTGGATTAAATATAGTAATTTTGAAATGCAAATACTTTCAGAAAGCAGACTGAATTTTATCCTAATATAAAGCCATTCGACTTTATGATAAACTGAAAAATCACTTTGATTTTCTAAAATTGGAGAGGAGTAAATCAGATGCAAATTGGCTTCAGGAAATAACCTGACGAAGGAAATCAAATTATTTGAACCATTATTAATCAGGAAAATTTATGTTACACCTGCCTGCACTGATAATCGACCTGGCAATCATACTGGTCGCGGCTGCAGTTGTATCACTGTTGTTTAAAAAATTAAAGCAGCCGGTAGTATTAGGATATATTATAGCAGGGTTTATCGTTGGGCCTGTTGTAGGTTCACATTTTAAATTTTTTCCCGAAATCTCTGATATCGGAAGTATCAGAATATGGGCAGATATAGGCGTTATATTCTTACTATTCGGGCTTGGGCTGGAATTCAGTTTCAAAAAATTAATAAAGATAGGCGGGGTAGCCGTTATTACAGCTTTGACAGAGGTAGTGCTGACCATGTCGTTAGGCTATGGTGTAGGAAAATTATTAGGCTGGAATACCATAAACAGCCTCTTCTTAGGCGGTATTCTTGCCATTGCTTCAACAACCATCATTATACGGGCTTTTGATGAATTAGGCGTAAAAAACCAAAAATTTGCCAGCATTGTAACAGGAGTTCTGGTCATTGAAGATATTGTGGCAGTATTACTTATGGTATTGCTTTCGACCATGGCGATAAGTCAGACCTTTGCCGGGGAAGAGATGATCATGTCAGTGTTAAAGCTGGCATTTTTCCTTATACTTTGGTTTGTTTCCGGTATATTTTTCCTGCCAACCTTATTAAAACGAATCCGTTCGCTGATAAACGAAGAAACTTTACTCGTTGTGTCATTGGCATTATGCTTCCTGATGGTAGTACTGGCAACCTATTCAGGTTTTTCACCGGCACTTGGCGCTTTTATAATGGGTTCAATTCTGGCAGAAACTACGAAAGCCGAAAAAATAGAACACCTGACCAAATCGGTAAAGAATCTTTTCGGTGCAATTTTTTTCGTATCCGTCGGCATGCTGATCGACCCGCGAATGCTTATGGAACATGTAGTTCCCATAATTGCTGCAACACTCGTTTTGCTGTTTGGCAAACCACTTTTTGTAATTCTGGGTGCGTTGGCTGCCGGCCAACCACTTAAAATAGCAGTACAATCAGGTATGAGTCTTTCACAGATCGGTGAGTTTTCGTTTATTATTGCAACCCTGGGCCTAACCCTGAAGGTAACCAGCGATTTCCTTTATCCTGTGGCGGTAGCAGTTTCCGTGCTTACTGCTTTCACCACACCTTATATGATCCGTTTTTCCGGACCGGTGTACAAGGGTATTAACAATATATTGCCTAAAAAGTGGAAAAACATTTTGGCTACATATAGCATTCAAGCCCAAGATATTACGGAGATAAGCGACTGGAACAAAGTGTTGCGCTTTTATTTATTTAATGTGGTGATATTTTCTGTTGTTATAATAACTATAATTTTATTGAGTACACTTTATATTACGCCGCTGTTTTCGACTTTTAAATGGAACAGGATCATTACGGTTTTTGTCACGCTCATACTCTTATCACCATTTTTATGGGCTCTTGCTTTTCGCAGAACTCAACGCCAGGCATACGCTAACGTGTGGACAAAGTCAAAATTGCGGGGACCATTAATCATGTTATTGGTATCAAGAGTATTATTGGCTGTTTTTTATATCGGCTTTTTGTTCGATCGCCTATTTTCACCCTTGGTTGCAATGGTAGGAGTTATGATTTCTGTGGTTATTCTTGCTTTATTTCGAAAAAGGATAAGGGAATTTTATGGAAAAATAGAATTACGGTTTTTATCTAATCTGAATGAGCGGGAAATAGAAATACAGGATACTTCAAAAGAAATGCTGAGTCCTTGGGACTCTCACATTGCAACATTTGAAATGAATGCACAATCCCCTTTTATTGGAAAAACATTATTTGAATCAAAAATACGGGAAGAATTCGGGGTAAATATCGCGGTGATCGAACGGGGCGATTTTGTGATTAATGTTCCTAACCGGGCAGAACTCCTTTATCCTTATGATCAGCTTTCGGTAATTGGTACTGATGAGCAACTCGAAAACTTTAAGAAATACCTTGAGCTTGCATCAAATGAAACACGGTCATTGGACACAAAGCTTAAAGTTTCCCTGCATCATTTTACGATAAGCCCGAATTCAACACTGATCAATCAAACTATCCGTGCATCCAAACTTCGCGAACGGTCCAAGGGGCTTGTAGTAGGAATTGAAAGAAAGGGGGAACGTATCCTGAACCCCGAATCCGACCTGGTATTTGAAAAGAATGATAAAGTTTGGTTAGTAGGAAATGAAAGACGTATACAAGTCCTGATCAAAGAGCTAACAAGATAGCTGGAGTTGAAATATCCGGACTTCATTGACTCTACCTTTATATTCAGCTTGTTTTCAGAAATTATTCCCGAACCAGGAATTCTTTTATTTCACCGTACCTTTCATCCACTCCCTCGCATTCACAAACGCCTCTATCCATGGCGAAAGTTCGTCTGCTGTCCGTGCATCAGGATACAAGGGCCATTGCCATGGTAGCAGCGAGCGCTCCAGGTGTGGCATCATAACCAAATGGCGGCCATCGTCACTAAAAATACAGGCTGCATCGTACATAGATCCGTTTGGATTTCCGGGATAAGCGCTGTAAGAGAATTTTACCGCTATATTATACTTTTCCTCTTCATACGGGAAACTGAACTTTCCTTCACCATGAGCAACCCAAATTCCTAATTTGCTGCCGGAAAGGGATTTCAGCATCACTGAATCATTTTCAAGAATATCAACTGTAATGAAAGTGGATTCGAATTTCCCTGAAGCATTGTGCAGCATTTTTGTTTTCTGCTGATGATCCGGATTTACGAGCCCGAGTTCGATCATCACCTGGCAACCGTTGCAAACACCCAGGCTCAGCGTATCTTTTCGTGCATAGAACTTTTCGAGTGCTAATCGTGCATTGTCGTTGTATTTAAATGCTCCGGCCCAACCTTTGGCCGAACCCAATACATCGGAATTGGAGAAACCACCGACAAAAACTATCATGCGGATATCTTCCAGTGTTTCGCGGCCACTCATGAGGTCGGTCATATGAACATCCTTAACATCCAGACCTGCGAGGTGCATGCTCCAGGCCATTTCGCGATCGCCGTTTACACCTTTTTCGCGGATGATAGCGGCTTTTATTCCTGAGCGTGTTTTACGATTTGGATCGATTGCAAACTGACTGAATTTGCCTGAAAATCCTTCCGGGAAAACAAATTTCCTTTCCTGTACGGCATAGTTCTCAAACCGCTCTTTGGCTTTTGCTTCACCACTTTGGATACGATCGAGCAGGTAGGATGTACGGAACCATTTGTCGCGGAGAGTGAGGATATCAAATGCATAGTCCTTTTGCTGATGCGAAATATTCAGTGTTTTTCCTGCAACCGGTTTCCCGATCAAAGTGTAATTAATTCCTTTTTCATGAAGGAAAATACTAACAAAATCGAGATCATTAACCTGTATCACCACACCTGGTTTTTCGCTGAAAAGCAAACGGATGATATCGTTTTCGGCCATATCATCGAAATTCAGGTTCATTCCCATTGTGTTATGACTAAAAGTCATTTCGAGCAATGTTGTGATTAACCCGCCAGCCGAAACATCATGACCGGCAAGAATCATATCCTTTGAAATGAGTTCCTGCAACGCTTCGAAACAAACACAGAAATATTCCGCGTCCTTTACATCAGGAGTATCGCCACCAAGCAGATTTAATGCCTGCGCAAACGAACCTCCACCCAGGTTAAAATCACATTTCGAGAAATCGATATAAATCAGCGATGATGTAAAACTTTCTTTTAAAACAGGACTGATCACCTTACGTATATCAGTTACTTCGCCAACCGTAGAAATTATTACGGTTCCCGGTGCCATAACGGTGACGCCGCCGGGGTATTTCTGAGTCATGGAAAGAGAATCTTTTCCGGTTGGGATATTGATGCCCAGTCCGATAGCAAATTCACTTATCGCTTTCACTGCTTTGTACAAACGGGCATCTTCGCCTTCGTTGCGGCAGGGCCACATCCAGTTGGCGCTGAGCGAAACGCCCGATAAACCTTGTTCAATCGGAGCCCACACCAGGTTAGTCAACGCTTCGGCTACTGAAAGAACCGAACCTGCTTCAGGATCAATCAATCCCGAAACCGGGGCATGACCAATTGAAGTCCCAATGCCTTTAACTCCATGGTAATCGAGGGCTACAACACCCAGGTTATTGAGCGGGAGTTGCAGAAGTCCGGCCGTTTGCTGATGCGCGATACGACCTGTAACCGACCTGTCAACTTTATTGGTAAGCCAGTCCTTGCAAGCAACGGCTTCGAGTTGCAGAACCTGTTCGATGTAATGAGTAAGATTGTTTTCGTCATATTCCGGCTTCCTGAACGAAGCTGTGATTTCCTTGTCGCGCATAAAAGTGCGGGGCGGTTTCCCGAAAAAATTCTCGAGGGGCATATTAATAGGAGCTTCACCTGTAGTGGAATGAACGAACGAAAAATTCATATCGCCGGTAATTCTACCCACGTTATAAAACGGTGCCCGTTCGCGTTCGGCTACTTTTTGAAGGATTTCGACATCCGTAGCTTTCATCACAAGCCCCATACGTTCCTGCGACTCGTTACCGACAATTTCCTTAAACGAAAGAGTCGGATCGCCGACAGGCAATTTGCTGATATCGATGGTTCCGCCTTGTTCCTCAACCAGTTCGGAAAGTGAATTCAAATGCCCTCCGGCACCGTGATCGTGAACAGAAACTATCGGATTTTCAGGCATTTCGGCCATAGCACGGATGGCATTGTAAACGCGCTTCTGCATTTCGGGATTCGAACGTTGTATGGCATTCATTTCGATACCGCTGTGGTATTCGCCGGTTGCAACCGATGAAACAGCGCCTCCGCCCATTCCGATGCGGTAGTTGTCGCCGCCCATTACAATTACATTATCGCCGGGCTGAGGATGACCTTTGAGGCTATCCGGTTTTCGTCCATAGCCAATACCGCCGGCCTGCATAATCACTTTATCGTAACCGTAACGTTTGTTATTTTCGGTATGTTCGAATGTTAAAACTGAACCACAAATTAAAGGTTGTCCAAATTTATTACCAAAATCGCTGGCACCATTCGACGCTTTGATCAATATTTCTTCAGGCGTTTGATAAAGCCAGGGACGAGGTTCGTTTTCAGCTTCCCATTCGCGGTCATCGCCTGAGCGCGGGTACGAAGTCATGTAAACTGCTGTTCCGGCAATAGGCATTGATCCTTTTCCTCCTGCCATACGGTCGCGGATTTCGCCGCCCGAACCTGTTGCCGCGCCATTGAAAGGTTCAACTGTGGTAGGGAAATTGTGGGTTTCGGCTTTGAGCGAAATTACAGTTTCAATTTCACGGGTTTCGAAATAATCGGGTTTATCCTGTGTGACCGGCGCAAATTGTTCAGCTACAGGCCCTTCCACAAAGGCCACATTATCTTTGTAAGCAGAAACAATACGGCCGTGATGCTCCTTCGATGTTTTTTTGATAAGTTGAAAAAGACTTTCAGGCTTTTCGTCGCCATCAATAACAAAGGTACCATTGAAAATTTTATGCCTGCAATGCTCGGAGTTAACCTGCGAAAACCCAAATACTTCGCTATCAGTAAGTTTTCGACCTAATTTCATGCTAACGCCATCGAGGTATTCAATTTCTTCGTCGCTGAGTGCCAGTCCTTCTTTTTTATTATACGCAGAGATATCCTCAATTTCGATAATGGGCTCAGGTTGTTTCACAATAGTAAAAATATCCTGATCGAGGCCATGATACAAACGCTGAAGCATATGATCATAGCTAGCATTTTCGCTGTCAACTTCAGTAAATTCCTCAATACGGAGAATGCCTTCAATACCCATATTCTGGGTAATTTCCACAGCATTGGTACTCCAGGGAGTGATCATTTCGCGGCGGGGGCCAACGAAAAACCCGGCCATTTTGCTTTCGCTAACCTGCCGGGCTTCACCGAAAAGCCATTCCATCTTTGGGATGTCGATGGGGTTTATATCTGTTTGATGGTGTACCGTGTAAACCGTTTTTTCTTTACGAAAGTAGAGGATCATGCCAAAAGTGTTTTACGGTGCAAAGATAGGAAATCTGAAAGAGACTCTGGCTTATGTTGGTTTTTTTACCACAGAGGCACGGAAGACACGGAGGTTCACGGAGGATGTTTTTCTTTCTATCTTATAATTGCATCCGTAGTTTTGCCTTAAATGTATTATGTTTCAATGTCTGTCGATTTTTATGTTTAACCTCCGTGCTTCTCCATGCTCTCAGTGCCTCCGTGGTTTTAAAGATATTTTAATACATCAGCGCATTAATTAAAGTTGTGATTTAGCATTTGCAAATCAGAAATTGAAAATTATCTCAGGAAACAGCACAACATCAAATGGCTGTAAATCCTATTTATACTGATTATTAACCACTTCATGTTATTTGAACTCTATTAAAGAGTACCTTTGCCGCCTTAATCTTAAACTATTTAATGAATACATTTGACGAATTAGGCTTACAGGAAAATATACTGAAAGCTATCAAAGAACTGGGATTCGAAAATCCCATGCCCGTGCAGGAGGCTGTTATCCCGCGAATTATTGAAAACAACACCGACATTGTTGCCCTGGCGCAAACAGGAACTGGAAAAACCGCAGCTTTTGGATTACCGCTGCTTCAGCTTATTGATCCTGACAACAAAAAAACACAGGCACTGATTCTTAGCCCTACACGCGAATTGTGTATGCAGATTGCAAGTGACCTGAATTCTTACTCAAAGTATATGCCTGATATTAAAGTTACTGCCGTTTATGGTGGTGCTAGTATTGAGGCACAAGCAAAACAGCTGAGAGCCGGCACACAGATTATCGCCGCTACCCCGGGTCGTATGCTCGACATGATTATGCGTAAATACGCTGATTTGTCGGAAGTACGTTTCCTGGTTCTCGATGAAGCTGATGAAATGCTGGATATGGGATTTGAGGAAGATGTTCAATCAATTATTGAAAGTACTCCCAAAGACCGCCACACATTCCTTTTCTCGGCTACTATGCCATCGGATGTTGAAAAAATTGCCCGGCGGTATATGAAAAACCCTGAAACATTAAGTATGGGTCAACGCAACATTGGAGCTACCAATGTGAAGCACATGTATTACCTCACTCATGCCAGGGACCGTTACACGGTTTTGAAACGTGTTGCCGATTTTCATCCCGCCATGTATGCCATTATTTTTTGCCGTACACGCCAGGAAACACAGGAAATTGCTGATTCACTGATACGTGATGGTTATGATGCTGATGCACTGCACGGTGATTTATCGCAATCGCAGCGCGATCATGTTATGAAAAAATTCCGCGAAAAACACCTTAACATGCTCGTTGCTACTGATGTGGCTGCACGTGGTATAGATGTAAGCGACCTTACTCACGTTATCAACTACCAGTTGCCCGACGATAGCGATAACTATATTCACCGCTCAGGCCGTACAGGTCGTGCAGGTAAAGACGGAATAAGTATTTCCATCATTAATATGAAGGAAAAAGGCCGTATTAAAATGCTCGAAAGGCAGATCGGGAAACCTTTCAGCGCGGGTAAAATACCTTTGGGACGCCAGGTTTGCGAAAAGCAACTTTATCACCTGATTGACCGCATGGAAAATGTAAATGTAATTGAAGACGAAATCAATGATTTCCTTCCTGTCATTTACAAGAAACTGGATGCGATGAGCAAAGAAGAGATTATCAAACGCTTTGTTTCCATTGAGTTCAACAGTTTCCTCGAATATTACCGTGATGCCAAAGATCTGAATGTTGACGAATCGCGCGAGCGTGGCGACCGTTCTGACAGCGGTTCATTCACAAGGCTTTTCATGAGCATTGGCCGTAAGGACGGATTGACAGTTCCAAAGCTTCTTGGAATGGTTAACGAATTTACCAATAGCCGCGATTTAAAAGTCGGCAGGGTTGAGTTGGGCGACACTTTTACTTTTATTGAAGTAGATACCAAATATCTGCCATTGTTTATGGCGTCTTTTAAAGACCAGACTATGAACGAAAGGCCTATAAAAGTTGATGTTGCCGAAGATCAGACTTCGTCGCCCCGACCAGGTCGTTCGTCGTACGGAGGCGGAAGAGGAGGAGATCGTGGTGGTGACCGTGGCGGAGATCGTGGTGGTTACAGAGGTGGACGCAGCGGAGGCGGTGATCGTGGTAGTGATCGTGGTGATCGTGGCGGTTCAGGCGGCGGCGGTTACAAGAAAAGCTATGGCGGATCGAGTGACAGGCCAGCTTATAAAGGAGGCGGAGACCGCAGAAGCGATTCGAGCCGTTCAGCAACCCGTTCGGACTCGGACAGGGGCAGCAGCAGACCAGCACCAAGCGGCGAACCATGGTATAAAGAACAAGCCGGGAAACCGGGAAAGAAGAAGAAGAGGTTTTAGTCTGATGAGCAGACAAGGAGAGAGGCGACAAGGAGAGGAGAGACAAGGTGAAGGGTGACAAGGTGAAGGGTGAATCATAAAACTAAAATAGAATAGACTCATTAGTTATAAAAAAAACGCCTCTTTTCGGGGGCGTTTTTTGTTTTAACTTCTTGTACCATATTTCAACGGACTGGTGATAATCAATAACTCCGGTCTCATTCAATATTCTATGGTCTGGCCACAGCAATAAAGGTTGCAGCATTATTGTCTAAAACAATCAAATCTGACGCATCAATACAACCATCTCCATTCAGGTCTTCAGGCAGGTATCCGGAACCGAAAACAGCCGATTGACTGTTAACAGAATTTAAATCCATAGCATTTATCGCTCCGTTTTGATTCACATCTCCCGTGTATATGAGATATTTACCGGATTTAAACTTTAGATTACCTCCATAAGCTTTAGTTGATGCATCGGTAAAATTATAAGATACATTATTCCCCGAAAATGAAACCGCTGCTGATGACCAGGTTTCGATACTATTCCGGTGTTTTAAGACAATATAATAATTTCCGCTGAATGATGCAGGAATAGGGACATTGGCTATCCCGTCCACGGATACAGTTGCTGTTATTGGTGAACCTGAAATTGGATAAGGGCTTGTAGTTTGATGCAGTTCAACAGTAATCTGGTCGGCAATATTGCCAGCATACTGAAACCCTGTGCTGCTACTGGCTTTATTCATATTTATCCCGTTGAAAAGGCCTTCGAGTAAAAGGCTAAGCTGTAGCTGTTTGTTAACCGGAACATCAATTGAAACATCATCAACAAACCAGTTATCAAACTGATAATGATCTCCGTCAATAACCCAGGCTATATATGTGGTTGCACCCAGGTTATGAGTTACCTGTGTGTTTATAACCGTACCGGCTAAAATATTGCCTGAACCGGTAGAATACGACCAGTTTTCATCTGTCCAGTTCACCAGGTCCTGGCTACTTTGAATTTTTAATGTAGCACCTGCGCCCCAATCATCATAAAATGTTTTAAAACTGATATTTACAACGCTGGCTCCTGTAGTATTCAATGGACCTGAAATTAATCTGGAAATTCCAATTGCTTCAGTCCAGTCTGCTCTCATTTCGTTAGCACTTCCACCAGCAAGAATGCTGTTTGCAACTGACCATCTGTTCGAATTAATATCGCCAGTATACGATTGCTGCCAGCAAGTTGGAAATGAGAATGCCGAAAAGTTTTCAGTTATAGTTGATGAAGGTTGGCAAGGAAACGCAATCACAGAAACTGCGTAATGCTGCATGCCGGCATAGGTTCCTCCCCAAGCCATTTCATGAAGTGAGTAATCCCAGGTATCGTGTAATAGCACCTTTTCTCCGGTCAGATTATACCCGCATCCTAACATAGTATGGCCAGAAATCTGTATAAGCACCGGCATTCCCATGTTGATCATATTAGTGTAATCCTCGAATGAAAACCCAATAGTATTACCATTATAACCTAAAATATATTGATTATAATACTGGGTTACAGTGCAACCTTTTGATTCGAAAAATAGTTTCAGACCATACCCTCCATCGCCATCATTTAGATTTCCATATGCCCCGCCATCAGTAAAGTAGGTAAACGTGGTTGATCCATCAGAATTATTGAATTCGGATTGATTTGTTTTCATGAAATCACCGGTGCAATCCCCATATGTATGCTGAGTCCAGCCATTAGTGATATAGGGATCGGGATCAGAATTATCAGTCATGATCCAATAATCGTCCACGTGCCCACGGGTGGTTCTGCCATCGAGATTAAACCTTGTTGCACTCAAAGGGCAGAGACTTCGGGTTTCACCATTAATAACGGCTGTTCCCCATATGCTGTTATCCATAGGAGCAATACCACTGTTTGCTGGTCCTGTATAAACGTTCGGGTAGCCATTGTTGTCATAATAACCGGCCATCATTGCGGCAGCAGTAGCCGAACATCCAAATGACCAGTCATACGCTGGCACATTGGAAAGTAAAACATCTCCTGCTGACTTTTGCTTTGCCGGCATTCGCATATGCTGAGGCTTCCTGCCCGGAACATTCAGCTTTACTACTTCTCTTCCGGCACTGTCAATGTACCTTGCTTTTATGTAGTAATCCGGAGGAAAAATGTCAATTTCCTGAGTAGCAGCAATTGCAGGCAACAGGATGGCAACAACAATTGCCAGGGATTTGAGAGTCCGTGTCATTGATGTGAAATTAAAGAACTGATAGTACTATGGTCGACTGACTTATAATATTAGAAATGATTTCAATTATTTTCCTGTCACAAATTTAAAAATTCCGAATACGTATTTCACATTTCTGGCAATAAAATATGAATTTTATGAATTAACCTGTCCGACAAGAAAAAAGCCAACAGCTATAACTCTGTTGACTTTTTCCATATCCAGCATCTTCAGTCATGCACATCAATTATATTTATGTATCATGAAGGATTAGTTTATTACTATTCCTTCGCTCCCAGCCAGCGTTCCGCTTCGATGGCAGCCATACAGCCGGTACCGGCAGCAGTTACTGCCTGTCGGTAAACATGATCCTGAACATCGCCGGCTGCAAACACGCCTTCGATATTGGTACGGGTACTTCCGGGGACGGTTTTAATATATCCCTGATTGTCCAGGTCAAGCTGACCTTTAAAAATGTCGGTATTTGGAGTGTGACCTATGGCAACAAAAAATCCCTGGATCTCAATATTTTTGATCTCGCCGGTTTTTGCATTTTTTAGTCTGGCTCCGGTTACCACTTTGCCATCGCCGGTAATTTCTTCGGTAACATGATTCCAGATTATTTCGATATTAGGCGTATTCATTACCCTGTGCTGCATTGCCTTTGAAGCACGGAGTTCGTCGCGGCGAACGATCATATATACTTTACGACCAAGTTTTGACAGGTACGACGCTTCTTCACAAGCCGTATCGCCACCTCCGACAACTGCAATATCCAAACCCCGATAGAAAAACCCATCGCAGGTAGCACAGGCCGAAACACCATGACCATTATAAGTTTTCTCCGATTCGAGTCCAAGCCATTGAGCCGTGGCACCAGTTGCAATAATAACTGTTTCTGCTTCAATTACTTTTCCACTGTCGGTTGTAGCTTTGAAAGGGCGGTTTTGAAAATCTACTTTTTCAATAATTCCGAAACGAACATCAGTACCAAAGCGCTCAGCCTGGTGCTGAAGATCTTCCATCATAACCGGACCGGTAACGCCTTTCGGGTAACCGGGGAAATTATCAACTTCGGTAGTGGTCGTTAACTGACCTCCCATTTGCAAACCAGTGTAGATAACCGGCTTAAGATCAGCACGAGCAGCATAAATAGCTGCAGTATAACCGGCCGGGCCGGAACCTATAATCAGGCATTCAACTTTTTCGAATTCAGAGGATGACATGATGTTTTATATGTTTTAAAAGTGTGCAAAAGTAATGTATTATAACATCATGACATAAATTATACCACTCCCAAATTAACCAAATATCTCAACAAAAAAGCTGACATGAATATGACAGATTGGCGGACACAAAATCTCGTTTCGCTTATTGAGAAGCATAAAACCCCTTCAAAAATTTTTGTATCCGAATATCCTGCAAACTAATAAATCCATAACGCTCAGGAAATTTATATTTCCTAATTCATCCGTTTCCGTTGTCTTTCATTAACTTTGTATCATTACCAGTTAAGCCAAAGAAATTGTACAGATAATATTTCTATTCAGAAGGCGCTAAAACCAAAGAAGATCAATTAATTCAAAAGCCATGGATGAAAATTGGATTATCATTATATCTGTCGCGATTGCGGCGCTTGCTTTAATCGTCTTTTTAATTATCCGCAACCAGAAAGATGCCAGAGAGCTTCAACAAAAAATAATTAATGAAGAAGAAACATCCCTTCCGAAAGAGGATGACACAGAAATAGAGACAAATGATTAATTGAAATTGAGCCTAACTTATATTAATTAACAGGTTGTTACCATAAAGGCTGCGCAGTTTAAATCTCAATAAACACACATCTTAAGTCATTCGGTAAAGAAAATTTGAAAGCTTTGATTTTTCAGAAAGGAATTTACTACTTTTGCACTCGCATTGCCCGGGGTGTGGCGCAGTTGGCTAGCGTACTTGCATGGGGTGCAAGTGGTCGTCAGTTCGAGTCTGACCACTCCGACAAAAACGTCTGTAATCAACTGATTTACAGGCGTTTTTTTTATTTGTAGTAACAGCCATAGCATCATAAGAATGTCCCTCTCCTTTCCATCAACACGAACAAAGTTGTAAAAATGCAAGAAGGAACTGTATATGATTTAAATTTCCATGTATGCACATTATTTTTTTCCGGATAGAATGCCATGCTTTTTTAGTGAACTCTCTAAGGCAATAAGTCGTTTTTTAATGCGCCCCTTAATGTTCGATAATAACAATCCCTTTATTGTTCCTGTTAATCTGTCAAGATAGTCCATATCTGATGCTGTAATATCAAAACCGACGTCCAGATTTTGCTTAATATGCTCCGGGTTTGTTGATTTTGGAAGCGGAACAATATCTTTTTGTAGTAAATAGCGAATACAGATTTGCGGCAGTGAGGTATTATACTTTACGGCCATAGCGGCAATAGATTTGTTTGCAATAATTGCACCGGTTGCAAGTGGTGAATACCCTTCGATTAAAATGTTGTTTTGCCGGCAGAACAGAGTAAGTTCATTTTGCGTTTTACCAATGAAATAACTGATTTGATTCACCATTGGTTTTATATTGCAGGTATTTATGATGGCATTTAAATCCGATATCTCAAAATTTGAAACCCCGATTGCCCGACAGCGACCACTATTATAGATTTCCTCCATTGCTTTCCATACATCTATATTCCCTTTCGAGTAATCATATCCTTTTCTATTCCAGGGCCAAGGCGCGTGAATAAGGTAAAGGTCAAGATAATTGAGTCCCAGGTTATTAATCGTTTTATCAAAACTTTCAAATGTTTCCTGATAGGTTTTAATTTCAGCCGGTAATTTTGATGTCACAAAAATCTCACTCCTGTTAATTCCACAATCATTCACAGCCCGGCCAACGCTTGGTTCATTTCCATAATTTGAGGCAGTGTCAATGTGTCTGTACCCGTTTTTCAATGCACAAGTTATCGCGCTATAAGCGATTTCTCCATTTGGTATCTGCCATGTGCCAAAACCTATCGAAGGGATTTCAACTCCATTACTTAACGCAAATACCGGAATCTTTGCCATCAAAAATTCGATTTAAATTTACTTTGTGCTAAAGAGTCCGAACAGGAAAACTCAATTATACTTTGGGTGGAAAAAGCATCGCATTCAACTTATATTCTGATCCGGTTTCCCGGCATTGATATGATCGTTGAAATCTTTTATTTGTGCTGCTGCTAACTATTTGCCTCTGCTTTTACATAAGGTATCGAAACACTAAATGTTGACCCCTTCCCGGGCTCACTCTCAGCCCATAACCTGCCATTCAGTATAGTAGCAAACTTCTGGGCAACAGTTAACCCAAGCCCAAGGCCGCCGTACTGACGCGTAGGTGTTTCATCAACCTGCCGGAAGCGCGAAAAAATAAATTCCAGCTTATCCTGCGAAAAGCCGATCCCATCATCCTTTACATAGAAATCAATAAAATTGTTTTCGCTGAAAGTATAGCCGATTTCAATAAACCCTTCGTTTGAGTATTTCAATGCATTATAAACCAGGTGACTCATAGCCCTCTTAAGCTTATATGAATCAGTCATAATGCTGAAGTTAAGGTCTTTATTTGCTTTATTTACTTTCACAACAATGTCTTCTTTGCCAACGTTGGCTTTCTCCAGATTGATCCATGTCACCAGCGAATTAAGCAGATCATTTACATTTGCCAATTCCAGATCAACACCTGTAACACCCGATTCGAACTGGGAAATATCAAAAATATCATTTATTATTTCGAGCAAAGAATCTACATTCCGATTTATAATATTGGCATAAGTCACTTTATCGTCGCCGGGCATCGATGGGTTGGCAATCAGTCCGGCAAAACCCATAATTGCATGCAAAGGAGTTCGCAGTTCGTGCGACATATTACACAGGAATGCCGATTTTAGCCTGTCGGACTCGCCTGCTTTTAATCGTATCAGGTGGAGTTCTTCTTTAACGCGTTCAATTTCATTCACCAATTGCTCATTTTCCTCCTGGCAATTTTTAAGGGTTTTCATGAGTTTTAAAGATTTCACCTTTTCGTTTAAGAAGGCAACAAGCAACCCGACACTTAATACGGCAAGAATGATCAGAATAACTATAACAAATCCATTCATTTGAATTACCTTAATTTATCAGGGTAAAGTTCGGAATAATTAGCAAACCTGCAAGATATTTCTGTTTTAACAGCGACCGGATACTGAATATTATTTCTAAGGAGTAATACGGTGAATTCCAAGCGGGTATTCCTGCATGATAATGGCTGTAAGTTTATCGTAATCGTCCTGACGGGCAACAAAATCAAGCTGGTTAGTGTCGATAAGCAAAACCCTCAAGCCTTGCTGCTTCCTGATATAATCAAGATACCCTTCCTGGATTTTCTGCAGGTAATCATCCTCAATTTTTTGCTCATACGCACGCCCTCGCTGACGGATATTCGATTGAAGCCTGCTTATATCCAGGTAAAGATAAACCAGCAGATCGGGCTTGGGCAGAACATTTTCGATAATGGTAAAAAGACGTGAATACAAGGTAAACTCCTCTCCGTTTAGCGTTTTTTTTGCAAAAATGAGTGATTTCAGTATAAAATAATCAGCAACAGTTACCGGGTGAAATAGATCCTGCACTGACACCTGGCTTTTTAACTGCTGAAAACGATCGGCCAGAAATGATAGTTCAAGTGGAAAAGCATACCGGGCCTGGTCTTCATAAAACTTTGGCAGGAATGAGTTGTCCTCAAACTGCTCCAATATAAGCCTCGTATTGAATTGCTTCGACAAACGGGTGGCCAGGGTTGTTTTTCCGGCTCCGATATTTCCTTCGATTGCTATATAGTTATAGGGGAGGTTCATTGGTAGTTTTTCAATTCGGAGTTATGGTTTCAATCAAATTATAAAATTCATCCTGGCCGACAACATTCATTATCTGGCTTTTATCTTCAGTAAGGCGCAGCAACTCAGAAATTGTTTTTTTCAATAAAGGATGAACCAGCCCGGGTGCCAATGCTGCCAAAGGCTGCAGCACAAATTTACGCAAATGCAGGCGTGGATGAGGAATAACCAGGTTGTCCTCCTCAACTAACAAATTGGCATAAAAAAGTATATCAATATCAATGATCCTGCTGTTGTACGATGTACCTTTCCTGATCCTGCCAATTTTTTTCTCTATTCCGAGTACTTCTTTTATAATTTGTTTCGGCGTAAGATCCGTATCAACAAGAAGAACCTGGTTATAGAAATTCATTTCCGCATCAAAACCCCATGGCTTACTCTCGATTACGGGTG